>NZ_CAKZHV010000071.1 GCF_936927845.1 uncultured Sphingomonas sp. | reverse complement strand
CGGGCACGCTGACCGAAGGTCGTCCGCGCATCACTGATGTCGTGCCCGTCGATGGCGCCGATGAAGGCGAGTTGCTGGCGCTGGCTGTCGCCGTCGAAGCGTTGAGCGACCATCCCCTGGCCCAAGCGATCGTCAAGGACGGCCGCGAACGTCTGAACGATCGTGCCGTGCCGACTGCCGGCGACCTCAAGAGCCTGACCGGTCGGGGCGTCACCGCGAGCGTGGATGGCGAGACGGTGTGGATCGGCAAGGCCGAGATGTTCGGAAGTGAGGGCATTCCGGCGCTGGGGCAGGGCGCGCAGGACGCAATCGCGAAGCTGCGCGAGAACGGCCGCACGACAATGGTGGTCCGCAAGGGGGACCGCGACCTGGGCGCGATCGGCCTGATGGACACGCCTCGCGAAGCTGCCAAGACCGCGTTGCGTCGGCTGCACGAGATGGGCGTGTCGCGGATGATAATGATCTCCGGCGATCACCAGAAAGTCGCCGAAGCGATCGCCGACGAAGTCGGGATCGACGAAGCGTGGGGCGACCTCATGCCCGAAGACAAGGTTGCCGCGATCAAGAAGCTCGCCGGCGAAGACAAGGTCGCGATGGTGGGCGACGGCGTGAACGATGCGCCGGCGATGGCAAGCGCCACGGTCGGCATCGCGATGGGCGCGGCGGGGTCGGACGTTGCGCTGGAGACAGCCGACGTGGCGCTGATGGCCGACGATCTGGCGCACCTGCCATTCGCAGTCGGTCTTAGCCGCCATACCCGTGGAATCATCCGGCAGAACGTCTTCGTCAGCCTGGGTGTCGTCGCCTTCCTGGTGCCTGCTACCATCCTCGGCCTCGGCATTGGGCCAGCGGTGGCGGTTCATGAGGGATCGACGCTGCTCGTCGTCATCAATGCGCTCAGGCTGCTCGCCTACCGCGATCCGGCAGGGAAGGCGGCATGAAGTGGCTGATCGCCTTCGACCTCGACGGCACGCTTGCCGAGAGCAAGCGGCCGTTATCGGAGGATATGGCCGCAATCCTCGCCCGATTGCTCGCCATCACGGATGTGGCGGTGATCTCGGGCGGGGACTGGCCGCAGTTCGAAAAGCAGATCGCCTCGCGCCTTCCTGCCGGCGTCGCGCTCGACCGTCTCTGGTTGATGCCGACCACAGGCACGAAACTCTATCGGTTCATCAATGGCGCTTGGCGCGCGGTCTATGCCGAACTGTTCGACGACGCGGAGAAGGCGAAGATCCGCATGGCCTTCGATCAGGCGCTGACCGATGCCGGTCTCGCCGACGAACGTATCTGGGGCGAACGGATCGAGGACCGGGGCAGCCAGATCACCTTTTCGGGCCTGGGGCAGGCAGCGCCGCTGAAGGAAAAGGAAGCGTGGGATCCTGACCGAAAGAAGAGGACCACGTTGCAGGCCACGTTGCGCGCGAAGCTGCCGGAGCTCTCGATCAATCTCGGTGGCACGACATCGATCGACGTGACCAGAGCAGGGATCGACAAGGGCTATGGCCTGAAGCGCCTGAGTGCCGAGAGCGGTGTCCCGCTCGACGGGATGCTGTTCATTGGGGATGCGATATTCCCCGGTGGGAATGACTATCCCGCTGCTGAAATCGGCCTCGACACAGTGAGGGTGCGCGACGTCGCGGAAACCACCGCCGTCGTGACCGCCATCATCGCGTGTCTGCACCGATAGGATCAAGATACATGGTCGGCTCCATCGCGGAATGCCGCATTGTCAAAGCTCTGGCTTCTGTCGCTTAGGGCAGCGCTTCCTAAAACGAAAAGAAGGCAATGTGCGCGTCTCCGCGAACAAAGCCTCCAGCGATCAATCTAAGAGATTCCGCCGCGCTTCTCAATCGTAGGGGGCGTTTGCGGGAGGGGGCGGAATCCTACGCTAAGGATTTGGGCCAGCGATATTCCCCGGTTGGATTGATGTGTTCCCATCCCAACGGCGAGACGTGGGCGAGTAGATCAGGCGCGATATGGGTACCGCTGGCGGCCCGGGTATTGACGACCTCGCCGAGCTTCATGGTGTTCCAGAATATGATGATGGCGGCGAGCAGGTTCATTCCGGCGATGCGATAGTGCTGGCCTTCGCCGGATCGATCCCGGATTTCACCTCGGCGGTGGAAGCTGATGGCGCGCTTTAGGGCGTGGTGGGCCTCACCCTTGTTGAGGCCGATCTGAGCCTGGCGCTGGAGGCCGGCATCAAGAATCCAGTCGATCATGAACAGGGTTCGCTCGATGCGGCCCACCTCTCGCAATGCGAGGGCCAGCTCATTCTGGCGCGGGTAAGAGGCGAGCTTGCGAAGAATCTGGCTGGGGGCGACGATCCCCGCTGCGATCGTCGCCATGATGCGCAGGATGTCGGGCCAGTTGCGCTCGATGTGCGGTTCATTGATCTTACCTCCGACCAGCGCTCGCACATTGGCCGGCGTCGCGTTGGGCGTGAAGGCATAGAGTCTTTTCTGAGGGAGATCGCGGATACGGGGGGCGAACCTGTAGCCGAGCAAGGCGCAGGCGGCGAACACATGATCGGTGAAGCCGCCCGTGTCGGCAAAATGCTGGCGAACGCGGCGGCCCGCGTCATTCATGAGCAGCCCGTCCAGGATATAGGGAGCCTCGCTGACCGTTGCCGGGATCACCTGGGTTGCGAACGGCGCATATTGATCGGACACATGGCTGTATCCCTTGAGGCCCGGGACGTTGCCATATTTCGCGTTGATCTGATGGGGTGGACGCCCCCCGACGGCATCGATGTGCCAGAGTGGAGGTGT
>NZ_CAKZHV010000070.1 GCF_936927845.1 uncultured Sphingomonas sp. | reverse complement strand
CCATCTAGGGGACCACCACGATACCGTCAAACGGTTTTTGCAGAAAAGTTGCAGATTCGTCTCAAACCCGCGTCACCGGGCTCGTGAGCACCTCATAGGGGCATCTCACGAGCCGCTTGCCGGTCAGTTGATGCCACCGCCCAGCGAGCGGTAGAGCTCAACCAGGTTGCTGGCGCTGTTAAGACGTGTGGTAACGAGCTGCTGCTGCGCTGCATAAGCGGTTCGCTGCGCGTCGAGCGAAACGAGGAACGAATCGACTCCAGCCCGGTAGCGCGCCTCCGACAAACGTGCCGCGACCTGCGCGGCATTGGCGCGCGCCGATTGGGCCGCCACCTGCTCGCCGATCGTGCCGCGCTGCGCGAGCGCATCGGCTACTTCGCGGAACGCCGTTTGAATCGCTCGCTCGTAGGTCGAGACCGCAACCTGCTGCGACGCGCGCGCGTAGTCGAGGTTGCCCTTGATCGCGCCCCCGTCGAACAAAGGCAGGCCGACCGATGGCGCGCCCGTGTAGGTGAAGCTACCGCCACCGAAGAGACCCGATAGCGCGGTCGAGATCGTGCCGATTGTAGCGGTGAGCGAGATGCGCGGGAAGAACGCCGCGCGCGCCGCGCCGATATTGGCGTTCTGCGCGATCAGCTGGTGCTCGGCCTGGAGCACGTCGGGCCGCCGCAGCAGCACCTCGGACGAAACATCGCCCGGCAGCGAGTCGCGCGTGTATGACGCCTGACCCAGTCCGGCGGGTAGTTGCTCCGCGGGCACGGTCGTCCCGACCAGCAGGTTGAGCGCATTCTGGTCCTGCGCGACTCGCGTGGTGAGCGTCGCGATGTCGTTGCGTGCCGACTGGTAGTTGGTCTCGGCCTGGCGCGCCTCGAGCTCGGAAGCGACGCCGATGCGGAACTGCGCCTGCGTCAGCCGCAGCGTTTCGCCGAAGGTCTGAAGCGTGCGGCGCGATAGCTGCAACTGCTCCTGGTCGGAGGCGAGCGTCAGCCACGCGGTCGCGATCTCCGCGATCAGGCTGATCCGCGCCGAGCGCTGCGCTTCTTCGGTCGCGAAATACTGCTCCAGCGCGGCGCGGCTTAGGTTGCGGACGCGACCGAACAGGTCAAGCTCGAACGAGGAAAAGCCGGCGTTGACCGAATAGAATTCGATGTTGGACGACGACGAGCCGACGCCCGCACCGCCGACCCCTGCCCCGGTGCCGCTGCCACCGATCCCACCGCCCACGCCCGAGCCGGTGCTGCCACCCGTGCCGGTTCCCGCGCCGCCGCCCGTCGCACCGCCTGCGCCCGTACCGGCGCTAGCCCCGGTCGCGCCGAAGATGTTGTTGGTATAGGTTGCCGAGCCCGACAGCGTCGTCGTTGGCACCAAGTCGGAACGCTGGATGCGATATTGTGCGCGCGCCTGGAGCACGTTGCCCGCCGCGATCCGCAGGTCGCGGTTGTTGGCGAGCCCGGTCTCGATCACCTGCCTGAGACGCCGGTCGAGGAAGAAGTCGCGCCAGCCGATCGCAGACACGTCGGCCACGTCGCTCGCCGCGCGGGGGTAAATGCCGCCCTGCGGCAGTGCAGCGGGCACCGCGCCAGTCGGGCGTTCATACTTGGGCGCGAGGTTGCACCCGGCGAGCGCGGTCGACAGCGCCAGCGCGGCGAGGATAACGGAGCGGGTCACAGGTCAGGCTCCCTCGACCGCGGGGCGGCCCTGGTTCGTGTCATGGTTGCGGAGGCGATCATTGCCGTCGCTGCCGTCCGGCGCGTCGGGTGCGGCCGGCTCCGCGTGGCCGCCCTGCCCAAACAGGCGCAGGACGACGACGAAGAACATTGGCACGAAGAAGATCGCGAACACGGTCGCGGTAAGCATGCCGCCGACGACCGCACGGCCGATCGCATTCTGCCCACCGGCGCCCGCGCCGGTCGAGATGGCGAGCGGCAGCACACCGAAGATGAACGCCAAGCTGGTCATGAGGATCGGGCGCAGCCGGATTTTCGCCGCCTCGATTGCGGCATCGAACGCCGACAATCCGTCGCGCATCTTCTCCTCTGCAAATTCCACGATCAGGATCGCGTTCTTCGCCGACACGCCAATCGTGGTGATCAAGCCCACCTGCAGGTAGATGTCGTTGTTGAGCCCGGTCAGCCACGCCGCCAGCAGCGCGCCGATCACGCCCAGCGGCACGACCAACATGACCGAGATCGGCACCGACCAGCTTTCATACAGAGCCGCGAGGCACAGGAACACGATTAGCAGCGACAGGCCATAGAGCGCGGGCGCCTGACCACCGGATAGCTGTTCCTCGTAGCTGAGCCCGGTCGGTTCCAGCCGCGTGCCCGGCGGCAGCTTGGCATGGAGGTCGTTCATCACCTGGAGCGCGGTGCCCGACGAGACGCCAGGCGCCGGCTGACCCAGAATCTCCATCGACGGTTGCCCGTTGTAGCGCGTGAGCTGCGTCGCACCCTGCTGCCACGAGGTGGTCGAGAAAGCGGTGAACGGCGCCATCGCATTGTCGGTGCCGCGGACGTACAGGCTTGCCACGTCTTCCGGCCGCAAGCGGTAGGGCGCGTCGACCTGAACGTAGACGCGCTTCACGCGCCCGCGATCGATGAAGTCGTTGACGTAGGAGCCACCCCAGGCGGTCGCGATCGTGCTGTTGACCGACGACAGATCGAGGCCGAGCGCGCGCGCCTTGTCCTGGTCGACGTTGATCTTGAGCTGCGGCGCGTCGTCGAGCGCATTCGGGCGCACGCCGACCAGCGACTTGTTCTGCGACGCCATGCCGAGCAGCTGGTTGCGCGCGGCGAGCAGTTTCTCGTGGCCGATCCCGCCTTCGTCGACCAACTGGAGGTCGAAGCCCGACGCATTGCCGAGTTCCTGCACCGCCGGCGGGATGACCGCGAAGATCATGCCGTCGGCGTAGCGACCGAGCACGGCCATCGCGCGACCCACGACGGCCTGCGCGCGGTTCTCCGCACCCGGACGATCCTTCCATTCCTTCATCGGGATAAAGGCAATACCGCTGTTCTGGCCGGTTCCTGCGAAGCTGAACCCGTTGATCGTGTACACGCCGCGGATCGCGCCACTTTCCTTGCTGAGAAAATGATCGCGCACGAGGTCGAGGCCCTTTTGCGTGCGCTCGGTGGTGGCGCCCGGCGGGCCCTGCACCAGCGCGATCATCACGCCCTGATCCTCCTCGGGCAGGAAGCCCGACGGCAGCCGAGCGAACAGCAGCATCATGCCGCCGACGATCAGCGCATAGACGACCAGCGACCGGCCCCAGCGCCGCGCGGTGGCCCGTGTGCCCTTTTCGTAGCGATCGCGCCCGCGATCGAAGCGATCGTTGAACCAGCGGAAGAAGCGCGCGAGCGGGCCCTTGCCCTCGGCCTTGTTCGGATCATGCGGTTTGAGAATCGTCGCGCACAACGCTGGAGTCAGGATCAGCGCGGTCGCGACCGACAGAACCATTGCCGACACGATCGTGATCGAGAACTGGCGGTAGATGACACCAGTCGAGCCGCTGAAGAATGCCATCGGCAGGAACACCGCCGACAGCACCAGCGCGATGCCGATCAGCGCGCCGGTGATCTCGTCCATCGACTTTCGCGCCGCTTCCTTGGGCGACAGATGCTCCTCGACGATCAAACGCTCGACGTTCTCGACCACCACGATCGCGTCGTCGACCAGCAGACCGATGGCGAGCACCATGCCGAACAAGGTCAGCGTGTTGATTGAATAGCCCGCGATCGCCAGCACCGCGAACGTACCGGTCAGCACCACCGGCACCGCGATGGTCGGGATGATCGTCGCGCGCCAGTTCTGCAGGAACAGGAACATGACGAGGAACACAAGCACCACCGCCTCGACCAGCGTGTGAATTACCTGCTCGATCGACAAACGCACGAACGGCGAGGTGTCGTACGGGAAGATCACCTTCACGTCGGGCGGCAGTTGCTTGCCGATCTCGGTCATGCGCGCCTTGACCGCGTCGACGGTGTCGAGCGCGTTGGCGCCCGGGGCGAGCTTGACGCCGATGCCCGAGGCGGGCTTGCCGTTCCACTGCGCCGAGAAGCCGTAGTTCTCCGCGCCGATCTCCACGCGTGCCACGTCGCTCAGGCGGACGACCGAACCGTCAGTGCCGCTTTTCAGGCGAATGCGCCCGAACTCCTCGGGCGAGGTCAGCCGCGACGACACCGACACGGTGGCGTTGAGCATCTGCTCCTTGGGTGCTGGCTGCGCGCCCAATTGCCCGGCCGAGACCTGGGCATTCTGCGCGGTGACGGCGTTCGTCACGTCCGCCATCGTCAGCGCGTAGTTGTTGAGCTTGAGCGGATCGACCCAAATGCGCATCGCATATTGCGACCCGAAAATCTGCGTGTCGCCGACGCCGCTGACGCGCGACAGCGGATCCTGCATCTTGGATGCGACGTAATCGGCGAGGTCGATCGCGTCGTGCTGACCATTTTCCGAGTACAGGCCGACGAACAGCAGAAAGTTCTGCGTCGCCTTGGCGACGATGATCCCCTGGCGCTGGACTTCCTGCGGCAGCAGCGGAGTCGCGGCCTGCAGCTTGTTCTGCACCTGAACCTGCGCGGTGTCGGGGTCGGTTCCCTGCTCGAAGGTGAGCGTAATGGTGACAGTGCCCGCGGACGAGGACGAGGAGGAGAAGTAGCGAAGGTGATCGATCCCCTTCATCTGCTGCTCGATGATCTGCGTCGTCGTATTCTCGAGCGTGGCCGCGTCGGCGCCGGGATAGGTCGCGGTGATCGACACCGCAGGCGGCGCGATCGCAGGGAATTGCGAGATCGGCAGCGAGCGGATCGCGAGCACCCCGGCGAGCATGACGACGATCGCCAGGACCCATGCAAAGATGGGCCGATCGATGAAATAGCGTGCCATAAGGGCTTACTTCGCTTCCTGCTGCGACGCCGGCTGACCGGCGCCCTGCCCCGGCTGACCGCCGGGTTTCGCGTTCGGGTTCCAGGCGACCGCCTTTACCGGCATGCCGGGACGCAGCATCATGCCGCCCTCGACGATCACCTTTTCACCCGCCTTCAGTCCAGCCGTGACGAGCCAGTTCTCGCCGATCGTGCGCGGCGCGGTCAGCGTCCGCACCTGCACCTTATTGTCCCCACCCACGACCATCACGGTCGGGTTGCCCTTTTCGTCGCGCTGCACCGCACGCTGCGGAACGAGCAGCGCGTCGCCCTGCGTGCCTTCAATTAGTTCGGCGCGGACGTACATGCCTGGCAGCAGCAGCGCGCGCGGGTTGGGGAAGCGCGCGCGAATCGTCTGCGTCCCGGTGGCGGGATCGACGCTCACGTCGGCGAACTGGAGCGTGCCCTCGATCGGGTATACCGAGCCGTCCTCCAGCCGCAGCCGCACGCGCGCGGCCTGCCCGCCGCGCGACAGGTCGCCAGCGGCAATCTTCTGACGGAGCGCGAGCAGGTCGGCGCTCGATTGCGGCACGTCGACGTAGATCGGATCAAGCCGCTGGATGGTGGTGAGCGCGGTCGTCTGCCCCGAAGTGACGAGCGCGCCCGTGGTCGCGATCGAGCGACCGATCCGGCCCGAGATCGGCGCGCGCACTGTGGTGCGCGACAGGTCGATCTGCGCCGAGCGGAGCGCGGCTTCCTGCGCGGCGACATCGGCGCGCGCTTGCTGCGCCTGAGTGATCGAATTCTCGTAATCCTGCCGCGCGATCGCGTTGATCTTCACCAGCTCGCCGTAGCGACGCTGGAGCGCGGACGTGGAAGCGATGGCCGAGCGGGCGCGGGCGAGTGCGGCGCGCGCGCTCGCTACCTGCGTGATGTAGGGTTGCGGATCGATGCGATAGAGCGGCTGGCCCTTGGTGACCTGATCGCCCTCGGTGAACAGGCGCGCCAGGATCAGGCCGTTGACCTGCGGGCGCACCTCGGACGTTTCATACGCCACCGTTCGGCCGGGCAGCACCGTCGTCAGCGTCACCGCTTCGCTTTTTACCGCGACCACGCCGACCTGCGGCGGCCCGGCGGGCTGCTGCTGCGCCTGTTCCTTGTTCCCGCCGCACGCGGCAAGTGGCACCACCAGCATCGCGGCAAGTGCGAAACGATTGATCAGCATGGACTTCCCGGGAAAAATGTGTGAATGAACGATCACTCACGAATGCTGCTACTGCGAAGAAGCGACAGCGTCAATATGGGAAGGAGATGATGACCGGTTCCGACACCGCCCCCGCGGCTTGCCAGCGCAACGAGAAAGCAAACGCTCGCCGTGAAAAGGTGATCCAGGCCGCGCGCCAGTTGTTCGCCGACGCCGGGTTCCATAACACCGGCATGGCGCAGATCTCCAAGGCATCGGGCGTGCTGGTCGGGCAGATCTACCGCGATTTTGCCAACAAGGAGGCGATCGTCGCGGCGATGGTGGAACAGGACCTCGACGAGTTCCTGTACGACGGCGTGCTGTGCAGCGCATGCGCGAACGGCGACCATGCCGCGGTACGCGCCTGGATCGCCGACTTCGTCGCCTGCGAGGAGGTGCAGGACGCACGCATCTTCGCCGAAATCACTGCGGAGGCGGCGCGCAACGAGCGGATCGCCGCGATCTTCCACATGATCGATCAGCGATTGCGCCAGCAATTGGTGCTGGCGCTGCGGATCATCGCCGCCGACGATGTCGCCGACGACCGGCTGGCCACCGTCGCCAACCTGATCCTAACCGTGTCCTGGGGCGTGATGCAACTTCGCGTGTTGTGGCCGGGCCAGGTCGACCGCGCGGTGTTCGCCCCGCTGCTGGCGTGCATCGAGTCGCAGATCGACGCGCTGTGTAGCAACGAGCGCAGCGATGCTCCCTGCGCAGAGGCGACCGCGTGAAGCCGCCGATCGGGCGCGACACGCTGCTGTGCATGTCACTGGCGGCACGGCCGGGCCAGTTCGGTTCGCGCTTCCACAACCGGCTCTACGAGCGGCTCGGGCTCGATTACGTCTACAAGGCGTTCACGACGACCGACCTGGAGGGTGCGGTGCGCGGCATCCGCGCGCTGGGCGTGCGCGGCTGCGCGGTGTCGATGCCGTTCAAGGAAGCGGTGATCCCGCTCATCGACGCGCTCGCCGGATCGGCCGCGGCGATCGACAGCGTCAACACGATCGTCAACGATGACGGGCAGCTGACTGGGTACAACACCGATTACAGCGCGGTGCGCGATTTGCTCGACCGGGGGGGTGTCGATCCGGCGCTCTCCTTCGTGCTGCGCGGATCGGGCGGGATGGCGAAGGCGGTGGCCGCGGCGCTTCGGGATCGTGGGCATCGGTGCGGGGTGATCGTGGCGCGCAATGAGGCGAAGGGCCGTGCGTTGGCGGACGGCTACGGTTTCGATTGGCGGGCGGAAATGGGCGACGCCGCGGCGGTGCTCGTCAACGCGACACCGATCGGGATGAGTGGTGGCGACGAGGACGCGCTGGCATTCCCGCCCGAGGTGATCGCGCGCTGCGCGGTCGCGTTCGAGGTGGTGGCGATCCCGGCCGAGACGCCGTTCCTGCGCGCCGCCCGAGCCGCCGGCAAGACCACGATCGCGGGCGCGGACGTCGCGGTGTTACAGGCGCTGGAGCAGTTCGTGCTCTACACCGGTGTGCGGCCGAGCGACGACGAGGTCGCGCACGCGGCGGCGTTCGCGCGCGGGGAGATCGACTGAGGCGTTCGTCCCCTCCCTCTTGGGGAACGGCGCAGATCAGGGCGTTTCGCGACGGGCGCGTGCCTCGGCCAGCGCGCCGATCGTGAGCCACCGGGCGCGTTCCTCCTCCGCGTCGGCGAGCGCGCGGTGGGCGGGCGGCTCGCCCGCGCGGCGTGGTTCGCTCTGCTCGAGGACGTCGGCGACGGCGGACGCCAGCGCATTGCCCGACAGCGCGCGAGAGAGGATGGCGTGCGCGCGCTCGCGGTGCGCGTCGTCGCTGTCGCGCAGCCGCAGGCTGTGGCGCGGCAGCTTGGCGGCGCGCAGCAGCGCGCTCAACCACTTGCCGTCCCACGACGGCGCGCTCGCCAGCAGGTCGTGGCCGGTCAATCGGTCGAGCATGCGCCGGGCGACGGTCGCGTGATCGGCGCCCGCGGCCTCCAGTTCGGCGCGCGTGATGCCGTGGATCGCCTCGGCCGCGCTGTCCCAATCGTTCCACTGGGGGGCGGGGCGGATCAGATGGCTCTCGCTGCGGCCGTCTTCGAACACCCAGGCGACCTCGACCGGATAGCTTTGCTTGGACAAGGAGGAGGCTTCGAAGTCGAGGAACACCAGCATCGTGCCCCAACGCCGGACGGGGCGGATCGGAGCCGTGGAGAATGCGTTGACGCGTGCCGTGACCAGCCAGGGTGTGTTCCGCGATGATCGACCTCAACACCGCCACCGCCGACCAACTCGACGCCGTGCCGCAACTGGCGGGGCATGGCGCGGAGATCGTGCGCTACCGCGAGGAACGCGGCGGTTTCGGCGAGCTGCGCCACCTGAACGAGGTGCCGGGTCTGGCGCAGAAGACCGATGGCGTCGAGGAACATCTGCGCGTGGAGTGAGGCGCGCTTGCCCCGGCGCGCGCAGCGGCTAAGCTGCTGCGTCAAAGGGGAAGTATCCGTGTCACCATTCATCCGCCTGCTTGCCGCAGGATCGCTGGTCGCGCTCACCGCACCGGCGCTGGCGCAGACCGACAAGACCACCACCACTGTCGAGAAGAAGACCGACGACGGCGTGAAGCTGCCGCCGCTTCCAGCCGACCGCTCGATCGCGCAGCGCGTGCGCGTCGGTGGGCGCGTGCTCGATTACCGTGCTTCCGTGGGCACGATCGCGGTGCGTGATGAGACGGGCAAGGAGATCGGGCAGGTCGTCTATACCGCCTATACCGTCCCCGGCCGCGACCCCGCGCGGCCGGTCACCTTTGCGTTCAACGGCGGACCGGGTGCGGCGTCGGTCTACCTCAACATGGGCGCGGTCGGCCCCAAGCGGGTGCAGTTCGGCGCGCAGGGCGACGCGCCGTCCGATGCGCCAATCGCGGCCGACAATCCCAACACCTGGCTCGATTTCACCGACCTCGTCTTCATCGATCCAATCGGCACGGGGTTCAGCCGCAGCCTGGTCGACGCGGACGCGACCAAAAAGGCGTTCTACGCCAACGACCCCGACATCAAATATCTGTCCAAGGTGGTCTACGACTGGCTGGTCAAGGAAGGCCGGCTGCGCTCGCCCAAATATGTGATGGGGGAAAGCTACGGCGGGTATCGCGCGCCGCGCATCGCCTACGAACTGCAATCGCAGATCGGCGTCGGGGTCAACGGGCTGATCATGGTGTCGCCCTACCTCGACCCCGCGGTCGGCGACGGCGCGACCGCATTATCGCCGCTGCCGTGGATGATCGACCTGCCGTCGATGGCGGCAGCCAATCTGGAGCGGCAGCATCGGCTGACCCCGCAGGCGATGGCGGAGGTCGAGGATTACACCCGGGGCGAGTTCGCGCGCGACCTGCTGCGTGGGCGCTCCGACCCGCAGGCGACGAGCCGGATCGTGCAGCGCGTCACGCAGCTGACCGGGCTCGACCCCGCGCTCGTCCAGCGGCTGGGCGGGCGCGTCGACAGCCGCACCTTTCTGCGCGAGGTGCACCGGAGCGAGGGGACGATCGGCAGCGTGTACGATTCGAACGTCACCGCGTTCGACCCCTTCCCCTGGTCGCCCCGGCAGGAATCGAACGATCCCATCCTCGACGCGCTGATCGCGCCGACGACAAGCGCGATGGTCGATTTCGTCACGCGCGAGGTCGGCTGGAAGACCGACGCGCGCTACAATGCCCTGTCCTATGCGGTGAACGAGGCGTGGGACCGCGGCAAGCCGAACGACACGCCCGTGACCGACCTGCGCAAGGCGATCGCGAACGATCCCAAGATGCGCGTGATGATCGTGCACGGCTGGGACGATCTGTCGTGTCCGTTCTTCGCCTCACGCCTGATCGTCGATCAGATGCCCGCGTTCGGCCAGCCCGAGCGTGTCGCGCTAAAGGTCTATCCCGGCGGGCACATGTTTTACAGCCGCGGCGACAGCGGGGCCGCGTTCAAGAACGACGCGCGCGCCTTGTACCGCTAGCCGCGCGCGCTCACCGCAGGGCGAGTGCGTCGCGCAGCGTGGCGACGCGGATCGTCCGGCGGTGCTGCCGCAGCCAGGCCAGAAAAGCGCGGTGCGTCGCGGCATCGACGCTCAGTTGATCGCCGCCGATGCCGTGGAACAGGAACACCGCCCAGCCACCGCTCGTCTCCGCAGTGCGCGCGAATGCGACGAGTTGGTCGAGGGTCGTACCCTCGGCGAACCCGCGCGCGGGGACGTGCATCGCATCGACGTGCGCGGGACCGGCGCGCACCTGCGCGTCGTCCATGCTCACGCCGCGCGCATAATCGACGATGTGCGCGGCGCGCAGCGGCTCCAGGTAATCCTCCCCGCCGACCAGATGCTCGCCGCACGGCATCGCGAAGCCGTGGCGTGCGCGACCGTCGAGCGCGCGCAGCAAGGTGTTCTGTTGCGCGATCTCGCGGATCATGCTGGCGGGCGAATAAGCCTCGCTGGTGAAATGCGGATCCGCGGGGAATTTGGCGGCGGCGCAGGGATGGAAGATCGTGTGATTGGCCACCTCATGCCCGCGTCGCGCCACTGCCTGCCAGCGCGGTACGTCGGCCTCGCGCACCGCCGACAGGAAGAACGTCGCCTTCAACCCCGCGGCGTCGAGCGCGGGAACCGCGTGGTCGAGCTGCGACGGCAGCGCGTCGTCGTAGGTCAGCACCACGGTGCCGCGTGCCTGTGCGATACTGGGCAGCATGGCGAGCACGGCCGCCGCCGCCACGAGTGCGCGTATCCGCCCCGTCACCGCGACATGCCCGCGTTCCAGACACCGCGTCGCGCGTCGATCTGCGCGGCCACCGCGCCTGCGATCCTGGCGTCGTCGGCGAGGTCGGGGTGGCCGTTGCAGCCACCGAAGCCGAGCCCGTCAACCGCGACGAACGCGATGCGACGCTCGCCCGCCTGCGTCAGCCGCGCCACCGTCGCGCGCGCCTCCGCGATCACTTCACCCTGCGCGATCGGGGTCGCCCAGACGACGATCAGCGCATGCGGGTTCCGACTGCGAAGCTTCGACAGGAAACGCGCGTAGCTGCGCTCGAAGTCCTCGTGCAGTGCGGCGCGCGTCTTCCAGCGCTCGTTGGCGTGGAGCGCGGTTGAGAAGTCGTTGGTGCCGAGCGCGACCACGATCACCTGCGGATGCCAGTCCGCATCGGCCGCGCGCCGCGCCTTGTCGAACAGCGTGAACGGATAGACGGCGGGCAGCGTGTCCGACGGGTCACCGTCGTAATTGCGCACGACGCCCCGCCCCGAGATCGCATTGACCCAATAATCGGCGTGATAGCGTTCGCCCAACAGGCCGGGGAGCCCGCGCGCGGTGTCGGTGGTGTTCCACACCTCCTGCGTGCTGCATGCGGTCCTGGTCGAGCGATTGCCGTAGCCGACCGTGTGCGAGTCGCCGACGAACTCGATCTGGCGAGCGGGCACGGCCGGCGGCAGCGCGCGCGTGCCCGCGGCGGCGCGAAAGCCGCCGAAGACGGTCGGCCCTGCCTGGCTCTCGCTGATCGCCTGCACGCGCAGGACGTGCCCGCCCGGTGCGAGCGGACCGACGCGATAGAGCCCGGGCGCGGGCCGGACGAGCGCGATGGGTGCACCGTCGTCGACGGTGACGCGAAGCGAAACTTCTCCGGCCCCGACACGGAACATCGCCGCACGGCCGCTGAACCGTGTCTCGACGTAGCTGCCCGGCCATTGCCGCCGGATCATCCCGTGCCCAGCCGCTTCGGCTCGGCCGACGACGCGCATCGGCAGCGCGATCGTACCCGCGGGCTCCGCGGCGAGCCGCTCGACCCGCGGCGGCGCGCCGGCGGCGATCGCCGACGCGCCCAGCACCGCGAGCAGGGCCCGCCGCATCAGCGCTGGCCGCAGCTCACGGGTCCGGGCGGGGCGCTGGCGACGCGGATGCCCGACAAGTCGATGCCCGCCGCGCCGGTGGCGGCGATCACCGCCGGGCGCGTGACATGCGCCATGTCGACGCCTTGGTCGGCGAAGCAGCGCAGCGGCACCGCCAGTTCGGTCCAGTCGCTGCCCGCGGTGCGCAGCGCGCCCGTGATCGGCACGCTCGCGGTGCGTCCGCCCGCCCCCGCTGCCGCCATGCCGAGCGTCACGGTGCCGGTCGGCGCGCGCGTGACGCGATAGTCGAGGATCAGGCTCAACTGCCCGTTCGATTCGCGCGACAGGTCGATCGGCTGCGCCTGTTGCACCGCCAGTTCACCCGCGCCGGTAAAGGCGAGCCGCACGCTATCCTCCTGCGCCTGGCGATCGACGCGCGCCTGCGTCACCGCGCCGCTGGAGCGCAGCGTCGCACCGGGGGCCAGGCGCCCGCGCACGAACAGCGCGTTCTGGTCACCGCCCGCGTTCGCCGGCCGCGCCTCGTCAAGCGTCGGCACCTGCCCGCCCTTGGCGTAGGACAGGCCGTAGCCGAACGGAAACAGCGGATCGTAGTTCGGATCGCGCCGATTGAGCACATATTGGTCGAGCCGCTTGGGCCACGAGAACGACAACGTGCCGCGGAAATCGGCCTTGGGCTTGCCGTCGCGTCCCGCCACCAGCACGTCGGCGACGCCCCCGCCCTCGGTGCCGGGCAACCAGGCGGCGACAAAGGCGTCGGACGCGTTCAGCTCCGGGTTGACCCACAAGGGGCGGCCCGAGAGGAACACCGACACGGTCGGCACGCCCGCCTTCTTCAACCGGCGCAGCAGCTCCAGGTTCGACTTGTCGTCGGGGCTGTATTCCAGCGTCGGGCGGTCGCCCGAGAATTCGGCGTAGGGCGCCTCTCCGAAGACGACGATCGCGACATCGGGCTTGGTCGTGAAGCTGCCACTCGCCGACAGCGTCGCGGTGCCTCCGCTCGCGCGCACCGCCTCCGACAGGCCGCCCCAGATCGACTGGCCGTTGGGGAAGTTGGCGTTGGTGACGCCCGTTCCCTGCCAGGTGATCGACCAGCCGCCCGCCTGCTGGCCGATATCGTCCGCGCCCGCGCCCGCGACCAGCACGTTCGCGCCCGGTTTGATCGGCAGCACGCCGTTGTTCTTGAGCAACACCAGCGACTCGCGGACCGCCGCCCGCGCGAGCGCGCGGTGTTCGGGGCTGCCGAGCAGGTCGAACTTGCCCGCGAACGGGCGCGACGACGGGCGACCGGCATCGAACGTGCCCGCCAGCACCTTGACGCGCAGGATGCGGCGCACCGCATCGTCCAATCGCGCCGCCGGGATCGTGCCCGCCTTCGCCTCGCGCAGGGTGTTGGCGTAGAGCTCCTTCCACTTGGGGCCGGAATACATGAACATGTCGAGGCCCGCGTTGATCGCCGCCGCGCAATCCTCGTTGGTGCAGCCCGGCACCTGCCCGTGCGCGTTCCAGTCGCCGATGGTGAAGCCGTCGAAGCCCCAGCGCTCCTTGAGCACACCCGTCAGCAGCGACTTGTTGCCGGTCAGCTTGGCGCCATTCCAGCTCGAGAAGCTGGGCATCACGGTCAGCGCGCCGGCGGGCAGCGCGGTCATGTAGCCCGCGGCATGGACGTCGCGCAGCGTCGCCTCGCTCACGCGCGTGTCGCCCTGGTCACGCCCGCCGGTGCCACCGTCGCCGAGGAAGTGCTTCACCGACGAGATGACGTGGCCGGGGCGCATGAAATCGCCGCCGACACGGCCCTGGATGCCCTCCACCATCGCACCGGCGTAGGAGGCGACGACCGCGGGCTCCTCCGAATAGCTCTCGTAGGTGCGGCCCCAGCGGTCGTCTTGCACGACGGCGACGGTCGGCGCGAAGCTCCAGTCGATGCCGGTCGCCGCCGTCTCCGCCGCGGTTGCCGCGCCGATGCGGCGGACGAGGTCGGGGTCGCGCGCGGCGCCGAGCGCGATGTTGTGCGGAAACAGCGTCGCGCCGACGATGTTGTTGGCGCCGTGGACCGCGTCGGTGCCCCAGATGACGGGCACGACCGGGCGGCCGTCGCTGCGCTTCACCGAGGCGTCGTAGAAGGCGTCGAACAGCTTCAACCATTCGGGCGCGGGCGCGAATTCGTCGTTGCCCGGCGCCGAGTTGCCGCCGTTCAGGATCGAGCCGAGCTTGTACGTCTCCAGATCCTTCGGCGTGATCGAGGCGATGTCGACCTGGATCAGCTGGCCGACCTTGTCCTCCACGCTCATGCGGCGGAGCATCGCGTCGACGCGCGCCTCTACCTTGGGGTCGCGCCGACGCTTCATCGCGAGCGCGGGCCATTGATCGGGATGCGCGATCGCCGAGGGAGCGGTCGTCGTCGCGGGCGCACCGCCGGTCTGCGCCGAGACTGCCGCCGCACTCGCGAGCAAGGCCGCCGCGACCCCGTTCCTGAACCTTCCCATGCTTCCTCCCCGATGCGCCGACACCGATGCCGCGCATGCCGTTTGCGCGAGCCCTAATCGGCGCGTCGGACGGTCACAAGCACGTCGAGGTCGCATAGCGGCCGTGCGTGGAAGCCACGCGGGTGGGTGCTGGGGCGGGCGCTAACCCGCGTGGATCGCGTCCGCCGCCTGCTGGTCGACGCGCGGCGCGCGGCCGGACAAGGCGGCATGGAGCTGCTCGGCATCGAGCTTTCCTTCCCAGCGCGAGACGACGACGGTTGCGACCGCGTTGCCGATGAAGTTGGTGAGGCTGCGGCACTCGGACATGAAGCGGTCGACGCCCAGGATCAGCGCCATGCCCGCGACCGGCACGGAGGGCACGATCGACAGCGTGGCGGCAAGCGTGATGAACCCAGCGCCGGTCACGCCGGCCGCACCCTTCGACGACAGCATGGCGACACCCAGCAGCAGCAACTGCTCGCCAAAGCTCAGGTGAACGTTGCACGCCTGCGCGATGAACAGGGCGGCCAATGTCATGTAGATGTTGGTGCCGTCGAGGTTGAACGAATAGCCGGTCGGCACGACCAGTCCGACGATCGACTTGGGACAGCCCGCGCGCTCCATTTTCTCGATCAGCGAGGGAAGCGCGCTCTCCGACGACGACGTGCCGAGCACCAGCAGCAGCTCGGCCTTGAGATACGCGATCAGGCGCAGGATCGAGAAGCCCGCCAGCCGTGCGACAATGCCCAGCACCACCAGCACGAACAGTAACGAGGTGGCGTAGAAAGTCGCGACGAGCGCGGCAAGATTGGCGAGCGTGCCGACGCCGTACTTGCCGATCGTGAACGCCATCGCGCCGAACGCACCTACCGGCGCCGCGCGCATCAGGATGGCGACGACCTTGAACACCGCGAGCGAGACGTCCTCGAGCGCGCCCAGCAATCGCTCGCCACGGTCGCCGATCAGCGCGAGCCCGATGCCGAACAGGATCGCGACGAACAATGTCTGCAGGATATTGCCCGCGGTCAGCGCGCCCAGAAACGTGTCGGGAATGACGCCGAGCAGGAAGCCGGTCAGCGTCGTTTCGTGCGCCTTGCTCGCGTAATCGGCGACCTTGCCGGCGTCGAGCGAGGCGGGATCGATATTGAGGCCGCTGCCCGGCCGGACGACATTGGCGACCGCCATGCCGACGAACAGCGCCAGCGTGGAGAAGAACAGGAAATAAGCGAACGCCTTGCCCGCGACACGCCCGACCGATCCGAGATCGCGCATCCCCGCGATCCCGGTGACGATGGTGAGAAAGATGACCGGCGCGATGATCATCTTGACCAATTTGATGAAGCCGTCGCCGATCGGCTTCATCGCCTCACCCGTCTGCGGGTAGAAGTGGCCGAGCAGCACGCCGAGCAGGATCGCGGTGAGCACCTGCAGATAGAGCTGCGCGTACCACGGCTTGTGCGCCGGCGGCGCGGCATGGTCGGCGGTGGGGATGGACGGTTGCATGATCGGCCCTCAACTGTTCCACCCAGCGGGCAGATCGTGCACGCAGCCTTACGCCGCGCGGTCGCGGTGGCGCCACCCCGGTCGCACGCGCTGGCGCATGAGAAGGCACCTGCGCGAGCCAAATAAACTTACATAGATTAGGCAACGAAAAGCACTGACGTGGGTTGATCGCTGCGGGGTAGCGGCGTTCTTCACATGGTCAGACGATCGTGGCGTCGCGCAGATGAACGGCAGCATGAAAGAAACCATGTCGAAAACTGATCCGGGCGCGCTGTCGATGTCGCGCCGCGGCGTGCTGGCGGGCGGTGCCGCCACCGCCGCGATGACGAGCGCACCCGCGGCGATCGCGCAGGAGGCGGCACGCGCCACCGCTCCCGCGCCGAGCCAGCCCGCACCCACCATGCCGGTATCGTTCGAGGTGAACGGCAAACGCCAGAACCTGACGCTCGACACGCGTACCACGTTGCTCGACGCGCTGCGCGAGCATCTGCACCTGACCGGTACCAAGAAGGGCTGCGACCACGGCCAGTGCGGCGCGTGCACCGTGATGGTGAATGGTGTACGGATCAACTCGTGCCTCAGCCTGGCGGTGCAGCATCAGGGCGACAAGATCACGACGATCGAGGGACTGGGCACCCCCGACAAGCTGCATCCGATGCAGGCAGCGTTCGTCAAGCACGACGGCTATCAATGCGGTTACTGCACGCCCGGGCAAATCTGCTCGGCGGTCGCGGTGCTCGACGAGATCAAGCGCGGCATCCCCAGCCACGTCGAGGCCGACGTGTCGGCGCGCCCACAGGTCACCAACATGGAGCTGCGCGAGCGCATGAGCGGCAACATCTGCCGCTGCGGCGCTTATTCCAACATCGCCGAGGCGATGGAAGAAGTCGCGGGGGTCCGGGCATGAAGGCATTCACCTACGAACGCGCCAAGGATGCGCAGGGTGCGGCGCGCGCCGCGGCACAGCCGGGTGCGAAGTTCCTGGCCGGCGGCACCAACCTGCTCGACCTGATGAAGATCGAGGTCGAGACGCCGACGCATCTAGTCGACGTGCAGGACCTGGGCTTCGACAAGATCGAGCGCACGCGCGAGGGCGGGCTGCGCATCGGCGCGCTGGTCACCAACACCGATCTCGCTGCCGACGAGCGCGTGCGGCGCGATTACGCGGTGCTGACGCGCGCGATCGTCGCGGGCGCGAGCGGACAGTTGCGCAACAAGGCGTCGACCGCGGGCAATTTGCTCCAGCGGACGCGTTGCCCGTATTTCTACGACACCAACATGGCGTGCAACAAGCGCAAGCCGGGGTCGGGCTGCGCCGCGATCGGCGGTTATTCGCGCCAGCTCGGCGTGATCGGCGTGTCGGACAAGTGTATCGCGACCTTTCCCGGCGACATGGCGGTGGCGATGCGCGTGCTCGACGCGGCGATCGAGACGATGGACGCGGGCGGACAGCGGCGCGCGATCCCGATCGCGGACTTCCACCGCCTGTGGGGCGACCATCCGGAGCAGGACACGGTGCTGAAACCGGGTGAGCTGATCACCGCGGTCACACTGCCCAAACCGATCGGCGGCAAGCATTTCTACGAGAAGGTACGCGATCGTGCGTCCTACGCCTACGCGCTCGTCTCGGTCGCTGCGGTAATCCAGCCCGACGGCACCGGCCGCGTCGCATTCGGCGGCGTCGCGCCGCGTCCGTGGCGCGTCGAGGCGGCCGAAGCATTGCTGCCGCAAGGCGCCGCCGCGGTTACCGCGCGCGCGTTCCAAGGCGCGACCCCGACGAAGGACAATGCCTTCAAGCTACCGCTCGCCACCCGCGCGCTCGCCTCCGTCATCGCCCAGTCCAAGGCTTAAGTCCCATGAAGTTCGATACACCCGCCGGGCAGAACCCGATCGACCGGATGCAGGTCGTGGGCCGCGCGCACGACCGCGTCGACGGTCGGGTCAAGACGACCGGCACCGCGCCCTACGCCTATGAGCACCACATTGACGTGCCGAATGCGGTCTATGGATATCTCGTCCCCGCCGCGATCGCGAAGGGGCGGATCGCCAGCGTCGACACGCGCGCGGCGAAGGCTGCACCCGGCGTCATCGCGATCGTCACCGCGGCAGACGCCGGTCCGCTCGGCAAGGGCGACAAGAATACGGTCAAGCTGCTCGCCGGGCCCGAGGTCGACCATTACCATCAGGCGGTCGCCGTCGTGGTCGCCGAGACGTTCGAGCAGGCGCGCGCCGCCGCCGGGCTCGTTCGCGTCGACTACGCGCGCGGGGCAGCGCAGTTCGACCTCGACGAAGCGCTCAAGACCGCACCGCTGAAAGGCGGATCGAGCGACGAAGGCAGCGCCGCGCCGCCGGTCGACCGCGTCGGCAAGTTCGAGGAAGCGTTCGCGGCCGCCCCGGTCAAGCTCGATGCGCGCTACACGACGCCCGATCACAGCCACGCGATGATGGAGCCATTCGCCTCGATCGCGTCGTGGAACGGCGACGAGCTGACGCTGTGGACCTCGAACCAGATGATCAACTGGGGCCACGAGGATCTCGCCAAGACGCTGGGGATGCCCAAGGAGAAGATCCGTTTCATGTCGCCCTACGTCGGCGGCGGGTTCGGCGGAAAGCTGTTCCTGCGCACCGACGCGGTCATGGCGGCGCTGGGGGCAAAGGCGGCGGGGCGCCCGGTCAAGCTCGCGCTGTCGCGCCCCGTGATCGCCAACAACACCACGCATCGCCCCGCGACGCGCCAGCGCATCCGCATCGGCGCGCAGAAGGACGGCACGATCACCGCGATCGCGCACGAGAGCGGATCGGGTGACCAGCCGAACGGCAGCCCGGAGACTGCGGTCAATCAGACCAAGCTGCTGTACGCGGGCGCCAACCGCATGATCTCGATGCGGCTAGCGGTGCTCAACCTGCCCGAAGGCAATGCGATGCGTGCGCCGGGTGAGGCGCCGGGGATGATGGCGCTCGAGATTGCGATGGACGAGATGGCCGAGAAGCTCGGCATGGATCCGATCGCGTTTCGCATCAAGAACGACACCCAGGTCGACCCCGAGAAGCCCGAGCGCCGCTTCTCGCAGCGCGAGCTGGTGCGCTGCCTGAATGAAGGTGCGCAGCGGTTCGGCTGGTCGCGACGGAACGCCAAGCCCGGACAGGTACGCGACGGCAAGTGGCTGGTGGGAATGGGTGTGGCCTCCGCGTTCCGCAACCACATGAACATGCCGTCCGCCGCGCGGGTCCGGCTGGGCCAGAACGGCGTCGTGACGGTCGAAACCGACATGACCGACATCGGCACCGGCAGCTACACGATCATCGCGCAGACCGCGGGCGAGATGATGGGTGTGCCCGCCGAAGCGGTGGTGGTGAAGCTCGGCAATTCGGCCTATCCCGTCTCCGCCGGCTCGGGCGGGCAGTTCGGCGCGGCGAACGCGACCGCGGGCGTTTATGCCGCCTGCGTCAAGCTGCGCGAACAGATCGCGCAGCGGCTGGGGTACAATTCCGCCGACGTGACGTTCGGGGGCGGCAAGGTGTCGAGCGGCAACCGCTCGGCCGACCTCAAGCAGGCAGCGCAGGGCGGCGAGTTGGTCGCCGAGGACAAGATCGAGTTCGGCAAGCTCGACAAGACCTATCAGCTTTCCACCTTTGGCGCGCATTTCGTCGAGGTCGGGGTCGACGCCTACACCGGCGCGACGCGGCTCAGGCGGATGCTGGCGGTGTGCGCGGCGGGGCGGATCATCAACCCAAAATCGGCGCGCAGCCAGGTGATTGGCGCGATGACGATGGGCGTGGGTTCGGCGTTGATGGAGGAACTGGCGGTAGACAAGCGCTTCGGCCTGTTCATCAACCACGACCTTGCCAGCTACGAAGTGCCGGTTCACGCCGACATTCCGCACCAGGAGGTCGTCTTCCTCGACGAAGCCGACGACAAGGCCAATCCGATGAAGGCCAAGGGGGTCGGTGAATTGGGCTTGTGCGGCGTCGGCGCGGCGGTTGCCAACGCGATCTACAATGCGACCGGCGTGCGCGTGCGCGATTATCCGATCACGCTCGACAAGCATCTGGAGCACCTGCCCGCCGTGGCGTGAGGGTCGCGCGAGATAGCGCTATCCTCCACCTCCGTGGTGAGGGGCAGGCCGGTCGGGCCGGCGCGGTCAGGCAGGGTGATCTGTTGAGCCGACCCAGCCCCCCTCCTCTCGATCAGGGAGGGGTTGGTAAGCGCTCGTGCGACGCCGGTGGGCGGAGCTGCACAGCACGGCGCATAGCCTTGGCAAAGGAATGGTCACGGTGCCCGTTGAACACCGTTCCCGCATCGGCGCCGCTGCCGCCCCGCCCTACCCTGCCGCCAGTTCGTCGCGTGCGACGCGTTGCAGCGCGCTCGCCTGCTCGCGCGACAGGCCGAGCGTGTCGGCGGCCTGCTCACCCGGGCCGAGCGTCGTCGGATCGACGCCGGTCACGCGGCCGAACACCACCAGCGCCTCGAGGTAATAGCCTGCCAGGCTGGCGTGATATTGGTCGAAGCTCCACAGATCGAGCTGGCCGAAGCTGACACCGTCATACGGATTGGCATCGGCGACACCGGTCGCGATCGCGCGGTTCCAGGCCTGGCCGACGGGGGCGATGCCGGTCACCAGCGGGTTGACCGCGCGGGCGCGATCGGCGGCGGCGCGCAGGTCAAGCGCCATCGCGTAGATCGACTTGCCCGCCCAGGGTCCGCGCGCGCGATAGACCTGATCGGCGCGTGACCAGGTCGCGGTCAGTTGCACCTGCACGCGCGGATTGGCGCGCGCGAACAGCCGCGTCAGCCGCGCGACATCGTTGATGTACGCGCGCGGATCGCCGGGGCGGTCGGGATCGAACGTGCTGTATTCCTGCAGCACGACCACGTCCCAAGCGCGGTCGAACAACCGGCGGCGCTGATCGTAATGGAAGCCGAGCGTCTTGCCTCCCTGCACCTCCAGGCTGACGCGGTAGTCGAGCCCGGCCTGCAGCGTGAACGCCTTGAACAAGGCGGGCACGCCGCCATAGCCTGCGCCGTTCAGGTCGGTGACGGTGTCGGCCCGCCAATTGCGCACGGGCGAGTTCGCGCCAAAGGTGAAGCTGTTGCCGATGAACAGGATGGTACGCGCGGGCGCGCGCGGCGCAGTGGCGAGTGGGGCTGATGGAGCCTGCGCAGCGGGCACGGCAACGGCCGGCAACGGCATGACCGCAACCGCAGGCGTCGCCGCGGGTGGTGCGGCCGTGGCACCGGTGACCGCCACACCCAGCGCCCCGATCACCACCTTCAGCATGTCACCTCCGTCAGTTTCGCTGCCCGACCGGCAAGGCAGCATGAACGGCCGAGGCGTGTAAAGGTGTCGCGAAATCCCGCGCGGATAGGACACGCCGCCCGTGCGCGGGTGGCGGCGTGATGCAATGGATCGGGCCGCAAGGCGTGCCCGCCCCGCGTCCCAAACCGTTCCACAGCTCGGTCGGCGTGGCCGCGGGGCGCTCAGGCCGTGAGTGCCAGCAGCGCGAAGCTCGCGAGCCAGTGCGTGCCCATGTAATCGTCGGCGAGGTGCGGCAGGCTCGCCGCCAGATGGCGCTCGGCGGCATCGTGCATCAGCGGCGTGAGCGGGTGATCTTCGCCGAGTGCGCCCGCCAGCCCGCGCCAGCACCATGCGCGACTGAGGTTCAAGCCATCCAGGTGCGCGATCTTGCCGTCGCTGCGGTCGGAGACGATCGCGGGCGTGAACAAGGTCGCGGGCTCGCCGCGCGCGAGGTCGGGCAGGAAGGCATCGAACCAGTCGCGGAACGCCGGCGCGCCCAGCACGCGGCTCATCAGCAACGCCTCGCCGAGCGCGGGCGACAGGAACTCGTCCCCGCCCGGCTCCCACGCCTGGCACGCGCGATCGTTCGCGAACCAGTCGCGCGCGCGCTGCTCGATCGACTGGCCGAGCGCCGGATCGTGCGCACGCGCCCAATCGTGCGCGAGCGTGAGGGCGAAGGCGGTGTTGAAATGCGTGCCGACGCGCAGCGGATAGGTCAGCTTGGGCAGGAAGGTTATGAACCGGTCGGCGAACGCGCGAGCGAGCGGCGCCAGCGCCTCACCCCAGGCGGCATCGTGTCGCACCGCCTCGCCGTGGAGCACGAGCAGCCACGCCCAACCGTACGGCCGCTCGAACCCCGCGCTGTACGGGCGATCGAGGAAGGCGAGCTCGCCCGCGACGTTGGCGGGGGTGAACATGGTGTCCGCGCGGGTACGGATCTCCGCCGCCGGCGCGATGTCGGGGTGGAGCCGCAGCAGGGTGAGCAGCTGCCACCAGCCGTGGACACAACTGTGCCAGTCAAAACTGCCGTAGAAGATCGGGTGGAGCACGCGCGGGGATAGCAGATCGGCGTCGCCGGTCAGCACCTGGTCGAGCTTGTGCGGATATTCCTGCCCCACATGGCCGAGCGTCAAATCGGCAAAGGTCGTGGCGCGCGCGGGATCGAGTTTCGTCATCGCAGCACCGCGTAGAGCAGCAGGATGTTGAACGCGAGCAGCGGCAGCGCGGTCGGCACCTGCGCGCGGATCACCCCGCTGCGGTCCTTGAGCTCCAGCAGCGCGGCGGGGACGAGATTGAAGTTCGCCGCCATCGGCGTCATCAACGTGCCGCAGAAGCCCGCGAGCATCCCGATCGCGGCGATCGGCGCAGCGTTGCCGACCCCGCCCCCGCCGGTACCATGCATTAGGATCGGCACGCCGATCGCGGCTGCCATCACCGGAAAGGCGGCGAAGGCATTGCCCATCACCATCGTGAACAGCGCCATGCCGATCGCGTAGGCAGCGACCGCGCCGAACAGGCTGTCAGCGGGAATGGCGAAGGCGGCAAGCCGGCCGACCACCTCGCCCACGCCCGATACCGCGAACACTGCGCCCAGACTCGCCAGCATCTGCGGCAGCACCGCGGCCCAGCCCACGTCGTCCATCAGCCGGCGTCCCTCGCGCAAAGGCGCGGCGAGGCCGGGACGCAGCCAGGCGAGGCAGGTGGCGACCGCGGCGAGCACGCCGATCGTCAGCGCGACCAACGTCGCCTGCTTCGGGTCGACGAGCGTCGGCAGCGCCTTGAACGCGATCGTGCCGGCGAGCGCGGCGGCGGGGATCATCAGCGCGGGCACGAACAACCCCGCCCCGCGCGGCGCCGGCGGATCGGCCGACACCTGCCCGCGGGTCATCCGCCCCGACGCCGCGACCGCGACGAGCGCCAGGACGAGCAGGCCGTTGCCGACATCGCCGAGCCGGTCGCCCAGCCAGAAGCTCGCCGCGATCAGCGCGTAAAAGGCGGCATTGGCGAGCCGGCGCGGTCGCTCGACCGCGGCGAGCAGCGCGAAACCGGCGAAGGCGGCACCAGCGACCGCGTAGACGAAACCGAGGCCGATCATCGCCGCGCCAGTCGCCGGTCGAGCAGCAGCAGCCGCGCGCCGTGGATCGCGAACGCGGCGATCGCGGTCGGGATCGCCCAGACCGAGAGCTGGAACGGATCCAGCTCGATGCCGTAACCCTGCAGCACGCCCTTCATCAGCAGGATCGATCCGATCGCGAGAAAGATGTCCTCGCCGAAGAACAGCCCGATATTATCGGTCGCTGCGGCCATCGCCTTTACACGCTGCGCTTCGCCCGCGCTGCCTGCCTGCGCCTCGGCGGCAGCCTCCGCCATTGGCGCGACGAGCGGGCGGACGGTCTGCGGATGTCCGGCGACCGAGGTCAGGCCGAGGGCTGCGAACACCTGCCGGAACAGCAGGTAGCCGACGAGCAGCCGCCCCGCGGTCACCCCGCGCATCCGCCCGATCAGCGCGCGGGCACGTGCCTGCAAACCGTAGCGCTCCAACACGCCGATGACGGGCAGCACGATGTAGATCGCCGACACGTAGCGGCTGTCGTTGAACGCCTTGCCGAAGGTCGCGAGAATACGGATGGGATCGAGCCCGGCGGCGAGCCCGGTCACCAGCGCGGAGACGACCACCACCAGCATCGGGTTGAAGCGCAGCAGGAACCCGAGTGCGATGACTGCGATGCCGGCGAGTACCAGCATCAGCGCGCGTCCTCGTTTCCGGGCGTGCCGTAGCCGCCGCCGCCCGGCGTCAGGATCACGAACACGTCGCCCGCGCGCATCTCGACCGCGGCGGTCGATCCGAGTTGCTCGACCGAACCGTCGATGCGCTCGACGCTGTTCGCGCCGGGCGCACCGTCCGCGCCGCCCGCGAGCCCGAACGGCGCGACGCGGCGGCGGTTGGAGAGGATCGCGGCGCGCATGCCTGACCGAAACCGGATGCGGCGTGTCGCGCCGTCGCCGCCGGGCTGCGCCCCCGCCCCGCCCGAGCCCGGCCGACGCGAAAACTCCTCCAGCAGCACGGGGAAGCGCACCTCCAGTACCTCGGGATCGGTCAGCCGGCTGTTAGTCATGTGGCTCTGCACCACAGCAGTACCGGGGAAGTCCGCACCCGCACCGGTGCCGCCGGCGATCGTCTCATAATATTGGCGGCGCGCGTCGCCGAAGGTGAAGTTGTTCATCGTCCCCTGCGACGCCGCTTGCGCACCCAGCGCGCCGAGCAAGGCGTCGGTGACGACCTGGCTCGTCTCGACATTGCCCGCGACCACCGCGGCGGGGTGCCGAGGGTTGAGCATCGAACCTTCGGGCACGAGGACACGTACCGAACGCAGGAAGCCGTCGTTCAGCGGAATCGGCGCGTCGATCAGCGTGCGCATGACGTAGAGCACCGCGGCGCGCACGACCGAGACGGGGGCGTTGAAGTTGCTCGGCAATTGCGCGGAGGTACCGGCGAAGTCGACGCAGGCGGTGCGGCCTTCGCGATCGACGCGGAACGACACGCGCACGGTCGCGCCATTGTCCATCTCGTACGCGAAATCGCCGTCCGGCAGGTGGGGCAGCATCGCGCGGACGGCATCGTCGGCATGGGCTTGCAGATGCTGCATGTACGCCGACACCGTCGCGAGACCATGGCTCTCCACCATCCGCGCGAGGCCATCGGCACCGCGCGCGCAGGCCGCCACCTGTGCGGCGAGATCGGCCAGATTCTGCTGGACGTTGCGCGACGGCCACGGCCCCGCGGAAAGCAGCGCGCGCAGCTCGTCGCTGCGCATCGCGCCGTCCTCGACCAGCAGGACGTTGTCGAGGATCACACCCTCCTGCTCGATGTTGGTGCTATCGGGTGGCATCGATCCGGGGCTGGTGCCGCCGACATCGGCGTGGTGCCCGCGCGCGGCGACGAAGAAGGCCGGCTCCGCCCCGCTTCCCTCATGCTCGCCGGCGAACACCGGCATGATGACGGTGATGTCGGGCAGATGCGTGCCGCCCTGATAGGGGGCGTTCAGCGCATAAACGTCGCCGGGCCGCATCCCGCGCCCGTCGGCCGCCGCCGATCGACGCGCGATCACGGTGCGGATGCTCTCGCCCATCGATCCCAGGTGCACCGGAATATGCGGCGCGTTGGCGACGAGGTTGCCGTAGGAATCAAAGATCGCGCAGGAGAAATCGAGCCGTTCGCGGATGTTGACCGACGAAGCGCTGCGCTGGAGCGCCGCGCCCATTTCCTCCGCCAGCCCCATGAACAGCCCGGCGAAGATCTCGAGCCGGAGCGGATCGACCGCCTCGCCCTCAGCGGCGACCGCGCGCGCGGCGTGGCGGGTGAGGATCAGGTTGCCGAGCGGGTCGACCTGTGCGGTCCAGCCGGGCTCGACCAATGTGGTCGACACCGCGTCGACGATCAGCGCGGGGCCGGCGATCTCGGCACCCGCGGCCAGCCCTGCGCGGTCGTACAGCGCGGCGTCGCGCGTCTCGCCGGCGAGGTGGACGGGCACCTGCGCGAGCGCGGGTGCGCTGTCGGCGGGGAGCGAAACGACCCGATCGGCGCGGGTGCCGCTGTCGGCGATCCCTTCGACGCGGACGAGTTCGGCGACCAGCGCACCCTCGCGCACGTAGCCGAACTGCCGGCGATGCTGCGCCTGGAAATCGGCCGCCATCGCCTCTGACGTGCCCAGCGCGACCTCGATCCCGTAGTCTGCCCGCGCGTGGCGCAGCTCGACGCGCGTCTCGGTGCGCAGCGCCGCGGGGTCGAGCCCCTGTGCGACCAGCGCGCCGCGCGCCTCGTCCTCCAACCGCGTGACCGCCGCGTCGAGCGCGGCGCGGTCGGCGAGCGGTGCGGACAGCGTCGCCTCGCGCAGCACGCGGCGGTCGGCCAATCCCATGCCATAGGCCGAGAGCACGCCGGCGAGCGGGTGGATCATCACGCGTTCCATGCCGAGCGCGTCGGCGACGAGGCAGGCGTGCTGCCCGCCCGCGCCACCGAAACAGGCGAGCACGTAGTCGGCGGGATCGTGTCCGCGCGCGACCGAGATCGCCTTGATCGCCTTGGCCATGTTGGCGACCGCGATCCCGACCAGCCCTTCCGCTGCCGCCTCGCGCGTCGGGCGCGTGCCGGTCGCGGCTTCGACCTGGTCGAGCAGTTCGTCGAGCCGAGCCCTCGATGCAGCGGGGTCGAGCGGCTGGTCGCCCGCGGGGCCGAACAGGCTGGGGAAGTGTGCGGGCTGGATCTTGCCGAGGATCAGGTTGCAATCGGTGACGGTCAGCGGTCCGCCGCGGCGATAGCAGGCCGGGCCCGGCACTGCGCCCGCAGATTCGGGGCCGACCACCAGCCGCCCGCCGACCAGCGCGCAGATCGACCCGCCACCCGCCGCGACCGTGTCGATGCGCATCGTCGGCGCAGCGACGCGGACACCGGCGATGACCGCGTCGTTGCGCCGCTCGTAACGACCGGCGTAGAGCGACACGTCGGTCGAGGTGCCGCCCATGTCGAACCCGATGACGTGGCTGAACCCAGCCGCTTCCGCGGTGCGCGCCATGCCGACGATGCCGCCCGCCGGGCCGGACAGCAGCGCGTCCTTGCCGCTGAACGCCGCGCCGTCGATCAGCCCGCCGCTCGACTGCATGAACAAGGGCGACTGCCCGCCGCCGAGCGCGCGGCCGAAGCCGTCGACGTAAGCGCCGAGCACCGGCGACAGATAGGCATCGACCACCGCCGTGTCGCCGCGCGCGACCAGCTTGATCAGCGGCGAGACCTGGTGGCTGACCGACACCTGCGTGAAGCCGATCGCGCGCGCGATCCGCTCAAGTGCCTGCTCGTGCGCGGGGTAGCGGTAGCCGTGGACCAGCACGATCGCGATCGCGCGCAGCCCGTCGTCGTACGCGGCCTGAAACGTGCGCGCCGCCGCGTCACCGACGAGCGGACGCACGACGCCGCCGTCGGCGTCGACGCGCTCGTCCACCTCGACCACCTGCGCGTAGAGCGGCTCGGCGCGGCGGATGTGGCGCGCGAAAATGTCGGGGCGATCCTGATAGCCGATCACCAGCGCGTCGCGGAAACCGCGCGTGATCGCGAGCAGGGTCGGCGCCCCCTTCCGTTCTAGCAGCGCGTTGGTGGCGACCGTCGTACCCAACCGGATGTCGGCGCGCGGCAGTTCGCCCCCACTTTGGCCCGCGCCCACGCCGGTCAGTTGCCGGATCGCGTGCACCGCCGCGTCATCGTAGCGGCCGGGGTCCTCCGACAGCAATTTGGCGGTGGTGAGCCGGCCGGCGGGATCGAGCGCGACCACGTCGGTGAAGGTGCCGCCGCGGTCGATCCAAAACTGCCACTCGCCCGGCATCGCATCCCCTTTGTTTCAGCTCCTGCCCTAGAGGTGCGGACGCGTCCAAGTCAAAGCGCGGCGTGCCGGGCCTCGCGATTCCCTACGCTGTTCGGGCATCGGATCGCCGCGAATATAGGTCACGCGGCGAGGCAGGTTTCCGGCCGGGTCGGCACGGTGTAAGGCACTGGAATGATCCGCGTTAACGAACTGAAGCTGCCGCTCCACCACGCCGACGAGGCGCTGCCCGCCGCGATCCTGAAGCGGTTGAAGATCACGCCGCGCGACCTGATCCGCTTCTCGGTCGCGCGCCGCGGCCATGACGCGCGCGACCGCAGCAACATCGCGCTCGTCTACACAGTCGACGTGACGGTGAAGAACGAGGGCACGGTGCTCGCCCGCCTGCGCCGCGACCGCGATGTCGGACTGACCCCGGACACCCGCTACAAGCCCGTCGCGACCGCGCCCGAGGGGGCGATGCGCCCGGTGGTGGTCGGCGCGGGGCCGTGCGGGTTGTTCGCCGCGCTGATCCTCGCCGAACAGGGCTTCCGCCCGATCGTGCTCGAACGCGGCAAGGTGGTGCGCGAGCGGACCAAGGATACCTGGGGGCTGTGGCGGCGCAGCGTGCTGAACCCTGAATCGAACGTTCAATATGGCGAGGGCGGCGCGGGCACCTTTTCCGACGGCAAGCTGTACAGCCGGATCAAGGACCCGCGACACCTGGCACGAAAGGTGCTGACCGAGTTTGTCCGCGCCGGAGCGCCCGAGGAGATCCTGACCGAGGCGCACCCGCACATCGGCACGTTTCGCCTGGTCACGATGGTGGAGAGCATGCGCGCCAAGATCGAGGAGCTGGGCGGCGAATATCGCTTCTCGACCCGCGTCGACGGGCTGCACATCGAGCGCGATGCGGACGGTGAACGTCGCGTACGCGGGCTGCACCTGGCGGACGGCAGCTACCTGGAGGCGAGCCACGTCGTGATGGCGATCGGCCACAGCGCGCGCGACACGTTCGAGATGCTTCACGCAGCCGGCGTCCATGCCGAGGCCAAGCCTTTCTCGATCGGGGTGCGGATCGAGCATCCGCAATCGTGGATCGACCGCGCGCGCTTCGGCCATGACGCGGGCAATCCGATCCTGGGCGCGGCGGAATATCACATCTCGCATCACTGCTCGAACGGGCGCACCGTTTACAGCTTCTGCATGTGTCCGGGCGGCACCGTCGTCGCCGCGACCTCGGAAGAAGGCCGCGTCGCGACCAACGGCATGAGCCAATATTCGCGCAACGAACGCAACGCCAATTCGGGCTTCGTCGTCGCGATCGACCCCGCACGCGACTTCCCCGGCGATCCGCTCGCGGGCATCGCGCTCCAGCGGCGGCTGGAGGAGCAGGCGTTCGTGGCGGGCGGCAGCAATTATCACGCGCCCGCGCAGCGGGTCGGCGACTTCCTCGCCGGGCGCGCCTCGACCGCGCTCGGCTCGGTGGTGCCGTCGTACAAGCCGGGCGTGACGCCGACCGACCTGGCGCAGTGCCTGCCCGATTTCGCGGTCGCGGCGATGCGCGAGGCGATCCCGGCGTTCGGTCGCCAGATCAAGGGCTACGACCATCCCGACGTGGTGATGACCGGAGTCGAGACGCGGACCTCGTCGCCCGTCCGCTTCGCGCGTGGCGAGGACATGCAGAGCCTCAACACCGCCGGGCTGTTCCCCGCGGGCGAGGGTGCGGGCTATGCCGGCGGGATCCTCTCCGCCGGGGTTGACGGGATCAAGGTCGCCGAGGCGGTCGCGCTCGATCTGGTGCGCGCCACGGCGTCCGCGGGTGCGCGACCATCCCCAGTGCGCGCCGCGGCGTGACGCTGATCGCGTTCAACAAGCCGTTTGGGGTGCTGAGCCAGTTCACCGACGCGAAATCGCCGACCAGCCGCGCGACGCTGTCCGACTATGTGCCCGTCCCCCGCGTCTACCCCGCCGGGCGGCTCGACCGCGACAGCGAGGGATTGCTGCTGCTGACCGATGACGGGCGCTTGCAGGCACGGATCGCCGATCCGGCGTTCAAGCTGCCCAAGACCTATCTGGTCCAGGTCGAGGGGGTGGCGGGCGACGCGGCGCTCGACGCGCTGCGCCGCGGCGTGACGCTGAACGACGGCCCGACGCGCCCGGCCGCGGTCGAGGCGATCGATCCGCCCGAGCTGTGGCCGCGCGATCCGCCGATCCGCTACCGCGCCAGCATACCCGACGCGTGGCTGCGGCTCACCATCCGCGAGGGCCGCAACCGCCAGGTGCGGCGGATGACCGCGGCAGTCGGGCTACCGACGCTCAGGCTGGTGCGGTGGCAGATCGGCGACTGGACGCTCGACGGCATCGCGCCGGGAACGTGGGCGCGGGTGTGAAGGTCTTCTTCGACGGCGGGCTGCGCCCGTTACCCGCCGGCATGGAGACGGCGGTGGTGATCGGTGGCCGAGCGTTCGTCGCGCGCGATCTGGGCGCGGGCACCAGCATGGAAGCCGAATGGCTGGCGCTGATCGACGCCGCGCGCCGCGTCGCCGCGCAGGGACTCGGCGCGGTCGTGCTGCTGGGCGACGCCGCGGCGGTGGTCGCGCAGGCGAACGGGCGCGTGCGGGTGCCGGCGGTTCACGCAGGTCATCTGGCGGCGTTTCTCGCGCTCAAGGCCGGTGCGGACGGCATGCGCGTGCGACATATCAAACGTTCTCAAAATCTTGCCGGCATCGCACTCGCCAGCGCCCACGCGCGTTAACCATCATCCTCGCGCGCCGCGCGTCCGAAAAGCGGAACACGCGCCCACGCGGGATGTTGACCTGCTCGGCAATCGGTACGACGACATGTCATTACGGCAGCGTTTCTCACGCGTGCCCCGACAGACACAGGTTCACGGCGGCGTGCCTACACGGGCGTCGCAGGCTCAAAGGGAGTAGATCATGGCACGTTCGGCAGAGAAGCGCGGCAAGGACGAGACCGCAGCCGCAGAAAAGAAGGTCAAGGCGACCGGCAAGCCCGCGAGCGGCGCGCGCGGCGGCATCACCGCCCCCGTCACCCCGTCGGCCGACCTGGCCGAGATCGTCGGCAAGGACGACCTGCCGCGCAGCGAAGTCGTCAGCAAGGTGTGGGAATATATCAAGAAGCACGACCTGCAGGACGCCAAGGACCGCCGCCAGATCAACGCGGACGACAAGCTGGAGAAGATCTTCGGCAAGAAGTCGGCCAGCATGTTCGAGATGAACAAGTTCCTGAGCGCGCACCTGACCGCCAAGAAGGCCTGATCGCCTCGCGCGTCCTCGGGCGCGCGTGATCCATGCGGCCGGTCGCCGGTCCCCCAGACGGGGATCGCGGCCGGCCGTTTCGTGTCGGGCGCATGCGGCGATACGCCGCGATCGTCGCGCACCGCGCCACCATCGGTTCGTTCAACCAGCGCTGATCTCGGTCCGCCCACGAGAAAGGTGTCGCGTACACGCCGGCGCGGGTAAATGACGCACTTGCACCATGCGATGGTGCAAAGCGACCAGAGCGCTCACGTCCAGTAGAGGATGCGCGCCGATGGCAGCGCGTCGGCGATTGCGCGCTCGAAGAAGCTGCGCAGCGCGCGCATCGTCGCGGCGTCGTACACCTGCTTCTCCGCGCCGAACTTGGTGCGCTTGGTGACGCGGTTGGTCGCGGTCATGTCGAGCGCGGAGCCGGGATACCAGCTGTCGAGCACCGCCTTCGATCCGGTGTTGAAGCGGTGGGTGATGAGTTCAACCGTGAGGTCGAGCGCGGGCAGATCGGCGAGCGCCGCCGCAGCGTTTTCGATCAGCGCGCCATAGGCTTCCTCCCAGCCCGGCGCCGCGATGATCGGCGCGATCGTCAGGCCGATCGGATAGCCGGCGAGCGCCATCTGCCGCAGCGCGGCGAGCCGGTCATGGACGCGCGCGGTTCCGCCCTCGAAGCGCGCGAAGGCGGGCGGATTGAGCGAGGCGCGCATCCGCGTGCGGCCTTGATGGTCGAGCCCGAGCAGCGGGGTCACGTCGGCGAACTTGGTGGTGAAGCGCAATTGCGCGTCGGCCTGCCAGCGTCCGAACCAGGCGATCGCCGCGGAGAGCGATCCGGTGAGCGGTTCGAGCGCGAGCGGATCGGTGTAGCACGATGCCTCGAACGTCGTGCCTTCATGCGCGCGCGCGTTCGAGCGCGAAGTGATCGTGCCCTGCCCGAGATAGTCGGGGAGGACGCCCAGTATCTCTTCGAGATTGGCGTAGACGCGGGTGATCGGCGGCCCCTTGAGCGACCCGGCGAGGTAGCAATAGCTGCAATGCGCCGGGCACCCTTCGGCGAGGTCGACGCGCCAATCCGCACTCGGCGCGATTGGTTGCAGCCGGCGCTTCGACGGCGGTGCGACCGTCACCGCGAGCGTGTTCTTCGCCTCGGCATAGGCGCGACGCGGATCGTCGGACAGCGCGAGATTGAGCCGGTCGCCGGCGAGTTCGACCACGTCGATCCCCTGCGCCGCCGCGCGCGCGGCGATGGCGCGGCCGTGCGCGAAGCCGAGCGCCGAGCGCGTGACCAGCACGCGGCGCGGCCGCCACGCCCGTATCGTCCGCTCGCCCAGGGGTGCCGCTGTCGCCATGATCCGGTGAACGAGCGGCGCGGCGCGTGGCTCCGCCCAACGCGTGACGCGGGATCGAACCACCCGCTCCACGGTTGACCCGGCACCACCCCGAGCAGGACACCGGCATGAGCGAGGAAATGGACGACCAGGCATTCCACGAGGAATCGGAAGTACCGATCAGCGGCGGGCTTTATTACCTCGGCTTTCTGCTGGTCGCGACGCTGACCATGTTGCTGATCGCGGGCGGCGTGATCGGCTGACCACGCGCGCCTACGGCGACACGACTGGACCGGGTCAGCGCCAGCCGAGTGCCGGCGCGACGTGGGTCAGGATGTTCTCGATCACGTGCGCGTTATAGTCGACGCCGAGCTGGTTGGGCACGGTGAGGAGCAACGTGTCCGCCTCCGCTATACCCTCGTCACCGCGTAGCTGCTCGATCAGCCGCTCGGGCTCGGCGGCGTAGGAGCGGCCGAACACCGCGCGCATGTTGTCGATCACGCCGATCTGGTCGCCGCCCTCGCCGTCGCGGTCGAAATAGGCGCGGTCGCGGTCGTCGGTAATCGCGAAGATCGAGCGCGAGACGGACACGCGTGGGCGGCGCTGATGCCCTGCCTTCTCCCACGCCTCGCGGTAGAGGCGGATCTGTTTCGCCTGCTGGATGTGGAACGGCTCGCCGCTTTCATCGGCCTTGAGCGTCGAGCTCTGCAGGTTCATGCCCATCTGCGCCGCCCAGACCCCGGTGGCGTTCGCGCCCGACCCCCACCAGATCCGCTCGCGCAAGCCCGGCGCATGCGGCTCGAGCCGAAGCAGCCCCGGCGGGTTGGGGAACATCGGGCGCGGGTTGGGTTGCGCGAACCCCTCGCCTTTCAGCAGTTCTAGGAACACCTCGGCGTGGCGGCGGCCCATGTCGGCGTCGCTCTGCCCCTCGGGCGGCGCGTAGCCGAAATAGCGCCAGCCATCGATCACCTGCTCGGGCGAGCCGCGGCTCAGCCCCAGTTGCAGCCGGCCGCCGCCGATCAGATCGGCCGAGCCCGCGTCCTCCGCCATGTAGAACGGATTTTCGTAGCGCATGTCGATCACGCCGGTGCCGATCTCGATCCGGCGGGTGCGCGCGCCGACCGCGGCGAGCAGCGGGAACGGCGATGCGAGCTGCTGCGCGAAATGGTGGACGCGGAAATAGGCGCCGTCCGCACCCAGCTCTTCTGCCGCGACCGCGAGGTCGATCGATTGCAGCAGCACGTCGCTGGCCGAGCGGGTGGCGGAGTGCGCCGAGTTCGACCAATGGCCGAACGACAGGAAACCGATGCTTTTCATGCGCATCAAGCTGGCGTCCGGGCGACGGCCGCACAAGCCGCAGCGCGGAACAGCATCGTTTCGGCAGCGGCACCACGCGCGCGCCCTGCACCCAATCGAGCATCCGACCCGAGCATCCGACCAAAGTGTAAGCCTGCGCGGTTGCCGCCCCGCCCGCCATGCTGAACATGCGCGGCGTGGTCAGCCAACGCACTTTCCTGATGACCTCGCTGCAACGCGTGGCGGATGGCGGCGATATCTTCGCGGCCGAATTGTGCGAAGGCGTGCCCGATCCTGCCGCACTCGACAGCGACGAGCGCGAGGCGCTGACCGAGTTGAAGCTGTGGATCGAGGACCGCGACATTCACCTTCGCGAAACCAATTACACGCGGTTCAAGCGCTAGTGGATGCGCGATCGCCTGGCGGTGTTGCGCGATCCGCGCGCGGGCGACGCGCTGCGCTGACACGCGCGCATGAGCGATCGGTCACGCCCGCGTCAGCGCGGCGTCACCCCGGCGGCGACATGCACGACCCGCGATGGATGCTGCCCTGACCGACCATGCGCGGCAACGCCGGCGCCAACTCGACGAGCGGATCTGCCGGCTGATCTGCCCGATCGCCTCGGCGATGGTCGGCGTCTGCCTGACCGGGATCGGCCTGCTCCACGTGTCGGTCGTGATCGGGCGGCGTGCGGGCGTCGCCGACGATCTGCTCGCGATCGATTCGCTGCTGTTCCTGGTCGCGACGCTCGCGTCCTATTTCTCGCTGCGCAGCCTCGACCATCGCCGGCTCCACGCGATGGAGCGCGTGGCGGACGCGACCTTCATCGCCGCGATGCTGCTGCTGACCGCGGCCTGTTTCGTCATCACCTACGCGCTGGGACTATAGGACACGCGCTGTCAGTCAGCGCAGGTGACGCCTGACCCTGATCAGGCTGGGTTCGTCGGCGACGGGCTCGGTCGCGAAGCCCATCTGCCGTTGCAGCATCAGCGATTCGCGGTTCTCGCGGTCCTCGATCGAGACCAGCGTGGCATAGCCGGCGTTCCCGGCATAGCCGACCAGATAGTCGAGCAGCGTCCAGCCGACGCCGCGACCTTTGGACGCCGCGCGGATCATGATCGCGACCTCGCATTCCTGCCCCGCCGCGTCGCCGCGCAGCGTGGCGGAGGCGATCACCTCGCGCCGTTCGTCGAAGGCGAGGAAGCTGGTCACGCGCGCGCCCGGATCGGACATCAGTTGCGCGAACCGCTGCTCGCTGGTGTCGCGCTCGCCGGTGAGGAAGCGGAAGCGCAGATCCTCCGCCGACACCTGCCGGAACAGCTCCTCGAGCGTCGGCGTGTCGTGGCGCGTGACAGGGCGCAGGAAGAAGCGGAAACCGGTTCGTGTCACCAGCGTCTCGGTGTCATCCCAGTCCATCGTCGCTCTCCTGTGCTCGCGTTCGTACGCCCGCCCACGGCCAACGGGTGAGCGCGCGATCCGCTCCGCGCGCAGCTAAGCGTCGTTCACCGCACGGTTGCGGCCGCGCTCTCGAACTAACGCAGGTCACAAACATTATACGTGCTCATCCCCAGAGGAGCGAACGTGTTTTCATCTTTTCCGGTGCGCGCCCCGCACCCGCTCGGCAGGGCGCGGCGTTGAACCTCATCACCAGCCTGTTCGCGCACGCCCGCGCCGCGGTGGCGCCCGGCGCGCGGATCGACGGTTGCCTGCCGCTCGAGCAATATGGCGCGCTGGGCGATGGCCGGTCGGTCGCGCTGTCGGGCAGCGACGGATCGATCGATTGGTGGTGCGTCCCCAACATGGACTCAGCGCCCTTGTTCGACCGGCTGCTCGATGCCGAGAACGGCGGCCGCTTCGTGCTGCAACCGAGCGAACCGTTCACGGTCGAGCGGGGTTACCGTGCGGAAAGCAACGTGCTGGAAACGGTGTTCACCACCGCGTCGGGGCGTGCGCGGCTGACCGAATCGATGAACAGCGGCAATGCGGGGCGGCTGCCCTGGGCCGAACTCGCGCGGCGGGTCGAGGGGATCGAAGGATCGGTCCGCTTTGACTTGGTGATGCGCCCCGGCCGGCGCGGCGACACGGTCAATCCGTACCATTCGACCATCGGCAAGCACACCGTGTTCCATGTCGAGCGTGTGCTCGGCCTGTTCCTGCACGACGACCTGCTCCGCTGCGACTGGGCCGACGAGGGGATCACCGGCACGCTGACGGTCGGTCCGGGCGAGCGCTGCACGGTCGGGATCGTGGCGGGACGCGACGAGCCGCTGGTCGCGCCCGACATTCGCCAGATCGACGCGCGGATCGGCGTGTCCGACAAGGAGTGGCGGGACTGGTCGGCGGGCGTCGCTTACGGCGGTGCGGACCGCGACGCGTTTCTGCGCAGCGCGCTCGCCTTGAAACTGCTGCTCTACTCGCCCTCTGGCGCGATCGCGGCGGCGGCGACGACCTCGGTACCCGAGGGGATCGGGGGCAAGAAGAATTGGGATTACCGCTACGCCTGGATCCGCGACGCGGGCTACACGATCAAGGCGTTCCTGGCCGCGGGTGCGGAGGCCGAGGCGAAGGCGGCGTTCACCTGGCTGCTCAACCAGTTGCGCGAAACGGGGACGCGCGTCTGCTACACGCTGGGTGGTGGCGTGGTGCCGCCGGTGTCGGAATGGCGGATGCCCGGCTATCGCGGTTCGCAGCCCGTCGTCACCGGCAATCTCGCGACCGATCAGCAGCAGCACGGCGTTTACGGCGACATCTTCGAGACCGCGGCCTGTTTCGTCGCGTGCGGCAACATCCTCGACAGCGCGAGCGCCGAACTGTTGTCGCATCTGGCCGACGAATGCGCCGACCGCTGGCGCACGCCCGATGCGGGGATGTGGGAGCTGCAGGACGAGCAGCATTACACCATGTCCAAGATCAGTTGCTGGCAGGCGCTGGCGCGCGCGGTTGAGCTCGCCGACCAGGGGCAATTACCCACCACCTGCCGCGAACGCTGGTCGCGCGAGCGCGACCGGGTGGCGCAGTGGATCGAGGACGAATGCTGGTCGGACAAGCAACAGGCGTTCGTGATGTATCCCGGCAGCGACAAGATCGACGCGTCGCTCGCGCTCGCCGTTCGCTTCGGCTTTGACGGGCGCGCGCGGTTGAAGCTGACGCTCGACGCGATCGACCGTGAATTGGGCGCGGGACCGTTCCATTACCGTTATTCGGGGATGGAGAAAGAGGAGGGCTGTTTCCTCGCCTGCTCGTTCTGGATGGTCGAGGCGCGGGCCGAACTGGGTCACCGCGACGAGGCGCGCGCGCTGCTGGAGCAACTGACCGCGGCGCTGTCGCACGGCAATGGCATCCTGTCGGAGATGATCGACCCCATAACGGGCGCGTTTCTGGGCAATCTGCCGCAAGGGCTGAGCCATCTGGCGCACGTCATGGCGCTCGCCGCGCTCGATGAGGCGGGCGACTGCGACTGAACGCGCGCTCGCGCGTTCGTGCGTCATTCCCCCAGGAGAACAACCGATGACCGATCGCCTGACGATGCAGGACCCGCGCGCGCAATATCCCAAGCCCCCCTTCCCGCGCCAACCGCAGCCCGTACCCGGCGAAGCACGCAAGATGGACCCGGTGCCCGACCACGGCGAGACGAGCTACAAGGGCTCGGGCCGGCTTGCCGGACGCCGCGCGCTGATCACCGGCGGCGACAGCGGGATCGGGCGCGCCGCCGCGATCGCCTTCGCGCGCGAGGGTGCGGATGTCGCGATCTCCTACCTGCCCGCCGAGAAGGCCGACGCCGCCGACGTCATCAAGCTGATCGAGGCGGAGGGGCGCACCGCGGTCGACCTGCCCGGCGACGTGACCGACGAACAATGGTGCCGCGACATGGTGGCGCAGGCGGTGGAGAAGCTCGGCGGGCTCGACATCCTCGTCATTAACGCCGGGCACCAGCAGAGCCGGGAGAATCTGTTCGAGGTGTCGTCGAAGGATTTCGACGAGACGATGAAGACCAACCTCTACGCCATGCACTGGATCACGCAGGCCGCGGTGCCGCATCTGCCCGCGGGCGCGGCGATCATCACCACCGCGTCGGTCCAGGCGTATGATCCGTCGGCGACGCTGCTCGATTACGCGACCACCAAGGCCGGCATCGTTGCCTATACCAAGGCACTGGCCGCGCAATTGCTGGAAAAAGGCATCCGCGCCAACGTTGTCGCGCCGGGGCCGTTCTGGACGCCGCTGCAGTCCTCCGGTGGGCAGCCGCCCGAGGCCGTGATGCACTTCGGCGAGAAGAGCGCCTATGGCCGCCCGGGCCAGCCGGTCGAGATCGCACCCGTCTACGTGCTGCTCGCCAGCCAAGAGGCGAGCTTCATCAACGGCGAGGTGTATGGCGTGACCGGCGGGGCGGGCATCGCCTGAGCGACGTCGACGGCCCGCGGCGGCGATCGTCGCGGGCCGTCAAGCCGCCGGGCGGGATGACGGCGCTAGCACCCGTCGCCACTTACCACCGCCCGCCAAGACCCTCACACGGTCGAGGCTGAATTTGGCTGCTCGCCCGTCTTCTGGTCGCCCAACTGGCCGGTGCCGTGATAAGCGCGCTCGGTCTGGCCGCCGTGGAAATGGCCACCTTCCTTGCCACTATGCGGATTGGGGTAGGCGCCGCCACCGCTCTCGCCCGCGCTGTCGCGGCGGCTGGCGACCTCGCCATGCTCGTCGGGCATGTGCGCGGTGGTGCCCTCGCCGTCGGCCTGCATCGGTTGCTTGTCGGTCATGATCGTTCTCCTGCGTGGTTGAACGCGCGGGCGCCGCGATCGACGCCGCCGCCCATCCGCTTTTCGCGCCAACCTGCGTCACATCGGCGCGCGCGTGGCTCGTCCGTTGTCACAGGCCGAGCCGCGCCAGCGCGTCCGCGACCTCGCCATCGATCCCCCGATCCTCGTCCGCCGCCGCACCACTGCGCGGTCGCAGGCGGTTGAGCACTGTTTGAACGCGCTTCTGCGCCACCTGCAGCGTCTTGTGTCGTACCTCGCGGATCGCGTTGGTGCGCCATGACGCGCTCTCGCCCAGCAGCGCGGCCCATTTCGCCTCCTCCGCCGCCAGCGTCGCGAGCGCGAGGCGAAGGCCGTCGCGGCGACCGCGCGCGTAATCGTCACCGTCCGCCATGCTCAACGCTCCATCACGTTCCATCAGTCCAGCAACGCGCCGACATAAACGCCTGATCCCTCCCGCTATTCGTCGCGGGGTCGGAACTGCCACCCGGCTCAAATCTTGATGCAGTATAGGATCGGACACGGCGTCCGCGGAGACGATGAGTGACCGAGACAACGTGCCCTGATCGAACCTGCGACGTGATCGTCATCGGCGCAGGAACCGCCGGACTGAAGGCGTACAAGGCCGCGACCGCGCGCGGTGCCGATACGTGATCATCGAGCGCGGGCCCGGTGGGTCGACCTGCACGCGCGTCGGCTGCATGCCGTCCAAGCTGCTGATCGCGGCAGCGCGGGTGGCGCATCAAGCACGCGGCTCGGACCGGTTCGGTGTCGGGACGGGCGCGGTCGAGATCGACGCGGGCGCGATGTGGGCGCGCGTGCGGCGCGAGCGTGATCGCTTCGTCGCCTCGGTGCTGGAAGAATATCACGCCATCCCCGCATCGCAGGTCGTGCACGGCGAGGCGCGCTTCGACGGCCCCGACGCGGTCCGCGTCGGCGAGACGCGGATCGTCGCGCGCGGCGGGATCGTGATCGCGACCGGTGCGCGACCCGTCGTGCCCGACAGTCTAAGCGAGGTTCGCGATCTGGTCCACACGCACGAGACAATCTTCGAGCTAGACACCTTGCCCGCGCGGATGGCGGTGCTGGGCGCAGGACCGCTGGGACTGGAACTGGCGCAGGCGTTTTCACGGCTGGGCGTGTCGGTCAGCCTGTTCGACCCTTCCGACAAGCTCGGCGCACTGGCCGATCCGGTTGCCAACGCCGCCGCCATCGATGCGATCGGCGGCGAGATCGACCTGCACCTGGGCGTGGAGGCGAAGGCCGAACCGGCGGGCACGTGCGCGCGGCTGACCTGGGACGGCGGCGAGGTCGAGGTCGACCTGATCCTCGCCGCGACCGGGCGCAAGCCCGCGCTCGACACGCTCGACCTGGAGCGCACCGGATTGGCGCTCGACGACAAGGGCACACCCTTGTTCGACGAGGCGAGCCGGCGCTGTGGCGACAGCCGCGTCTTCATCGCGGGCGACGCGAACGCGTGGCGTCCGGTGCTGCACGAGGCGGCGCGCGGCGGACAGATCGCGAGCGATGGCGCCGCCGGCGGCTCACCGCGACGCGTGCTGCCCGCACTCGCGATTGCTTTCACCGAGCCCAACATCGTGCAGGTCGGGTGCGATTTCGGCGACTTGCCCGACGACGTGCGGATCGGTTGCGCGAAGGTGTGCGACAACGGACGCGCGACCGCGGACGGACATGACGTGGGCGTGGTCCGCCTGTATGGCGACAGCGATGGCACGCTGATCGGCGCCAGCATCGTCGCACCGGAAGGCGAGCACCTGGGCCATCTCGTCGCGCTCGCGATCGATCGCGGCATGGATGCGGCGACCTTCGCCGACGAAGCCTGGTATCACCCGACGATCGAGGAATTGTTGCAGAGCGCGGCGCGCGATCTGGCGGGGATCGAGGATTAGCGCACGGATGGAGGCGTTCGTCGGCGAGGCGATAAGCTGCTGCTGCGACACGCTGCGTCTCCGGCATCCCGTAGCTGATGAACTAGGCTCTTGTCCAAGCGGCTTCTTCGCAGCCTGCGTTTGCCAGCGGCTGGGTCAGGTGGTGCAAAGGCTCGGACCTTGCTGAGCGCGATGGCGAACCTGCGGCCGGCAAGCGCTAGCGAGCACGTCGTCCGGCGACGTTCGTTGCTACTCGGCGCCGTGAACGATGAACAGGTGGAGGGGCTTCTGTTGCCCGGTGCCCTCCGAACCGCTGGTTTCCCCTTCTGTTGCCCGGTGGGGTCCGAACCGCGCTATTTTGGTGTAACGTCAGGCCGTTAGGCCCTCAGTTACGCCGCAATCGCGAGTGCTTCGTTATCGTTGGCACTTGTGTAATGGGCCGTTGCGGTGGTCCCATTCCGAGCGAAAACAGCGCCTTTCAACACACGTCGATCCTAGTTCGGCCCCATCAGCTGGGCCGCTCGGTCGGCACGCTTCACGCGTGTCGGCTGAGCGACGCAAATGGTGGAGCCGCCGGGTACCGCCCCCGGGTCCGCTGCGTCTATTCTACGCCGCACTTTATCGCCATAGTCGGGTCGAACCCGACAGCGTCGATATAGGCATGCCGCGCCGGATGTAAAAGCCTATCCGTGCCGGCGCGGAAGCAGCGATCGTACACCGGGTGCCACGTGCGCGCCACATTGTCCGTGGATATAGTGGGATATGCTGACCCAGCGTTCCCGGTACGCCCTTCGTTCGATGCTGTTCCTCGCGCGTGCGCCCGCCGACACGCCGCCGATCCCGATGACGCGGATCGCCGTCGAGGCGAATGTGCCGCGCAAGTTCCTGGAGCTGATCCTCGCCGATCTGCGCGACGCGCAACTGCTGCACAGCTACCGCGGCAAGATGGGCGGTTACGTGCTGTCGCGGCCCGCGCACCTCATCTCACTCGGGGAGATCATTCGCGTGATCGAGGGGCCGCTGGCGCTCGTCCCCTGCGTCAGCCGGACCGCTTACCGCCCGTGCAAGGATTGTCGCAGCGAGATCGATTGCGAGATCCGCCACGCGATGATGCGCGTGCGCGACGAGACCGCGCGCATCCTCGACGGCACCAGCCTGGCCGATGCGACCGCGGACACGCTCGTCGCCGCGTAACGCGCGACGGCTGGACGCTCGCCGCCGCGGCTCCTAACCCGGACGGCATGATCGCCGAACCCGCGCTTCCCACGACCGAGCCCGAGGCCGCCGCCGAGCTGGAGCGGCTCGCCGCCGAGATCGCGCGTCACAACGCGCTCTACCATACACATGACGCGCCCGAGATCAGCGACGCCGATTACGATGCGCTGGTTCGCCGCAATCGCGCGATCGAGGAAGCGTTTCCAGCGCTGGTCCGCAGCGATTCGCCTAGTCGGCAGGTCGGCGCCGCACCCGCCGGACACCTCGCCAAGGTCGCGCATGCGCGCCCGATGATGAGCCTCGACAATGCGTTCAGCGACGAGGACGTGGCCGAGTTCGTCGCGCGCGTCCGCCGTTTCCTGCGGCTCGCCGACGACGAAGTGGTGGCGCTGACCGCCGAGCCCAAGATCGATGGTCTGTCCTGCTCGCTGCGCTACGAGGATCGCCGGCTCGTCCAGGCGCTGACCCGCGGCGACGGCGCAGTCGGCGAGGACGTGACCGCCAATGTCGCGACGATCGCCGACATTCCGCAGGCACTTCCCGCCGACGCGCCCGACGTGTTCGAAGTGCGCGGTGAGGTGTACATGGAGAAAGCCGCCTTCGCCGCGCTGAACGCCCGCCTCGCCAGCGAGGCGGAGGCCGCCGGCAAGCCGGCGCGTCAATTCGCCAACCCGCGCAACGCCGCCGCGGGATCGCTGCGGCAGAAGGACGCTGCGGTGACCGCGAGCCGCCCGCTGCGCTTCCTCGCGCACGGCTGGGGTGAGGCAAGCGCGGTACCCGCCGCGACGCAGACCGCGCTGGTCGATGCGCTGCGCACCTGGGGTTTCCCGATCGCGGACGCCTTCGCGCGCACCGACACGACCGAAGCGGCGCTCGCCGTCTATCGCGCGATCGAGGCCGAACGCGCCGACCTGCCGTTCGACATCGACGGCGTCGTCTACAAGCTCGACCGGCTCGACTGGCAGGAGCGACTGGGCAGCGTCGGGCGTGCACCGCGCTGGGCGATCGCGCACAAGTTTCCCGCCGAGCGCGCGCAGACGACGCTGAACGCGATCGACATCCAGGTCGGGCGCACGGGCAAGCTGACCCCGGTCGCCCGACTTGAGCCGGTCACGGTCGGCGGGGTCGTCGTCACCAACGCCACGCTCCACAATGCCGACGAGATCGCGCGGCTGAACGTCCACCCCGGCGACCGCGTGGTGCTGCAACGCGCCGGCGACGTGATCCCGCAGATCGTCGAAAATCTGTCGCGCGACGACACGCGCGGCGCCTGGGCCTTTCCTACCCACTGCCCGATCTGCGGCAGCGAGGCGGTGGCGGAAGAAGGCGAGGTCGACGTGCGCTGCACCGGTGGCCTGATCTGCCCGGCGCAGCGGCTCGAGCGATTGAAGCATTTCGTCAGCCGCGGCGCGCTCGACATTGACGGGCTGGGCGAGAAGACGTTGGTCGAGTTCATCGAGCTCGGCTGGATCGCGGAGCCCGCCGATATCTTCCGGTTGCACGAACACCGCGACGACTTGGTCGGGCGCGAGGGCTGGCAGGCGAAATCGGTCGATGCGCTGCTCGCCGCGATCGAGGCGCGGCGTGCGCCCGATGCGGCGCGGCTGCTGTTCGGGCTCGGCATCCGCCACACCGGCATCGTCACCGCGCGCGACCTGTTAAAACATTACGTCACCCTGTCCGCGATCCAGGCACTGGCGGACGAGGTGATCGGGCTGCGGGACACCACCCTACCCGCGGTCGGCGAAACCGAGGCACGCCACGCGGCCCGCGTCGACAAGGCGATCGCGGCGCTGATCGGCGTCGAGAATGTCGGCGCCGCGGTCGGCCACGCGCTGGCCGACTTCTTTCACGAACCGCACAATCGCGCGGTCTGGGACGACCTGCTCGCCCAAGTGTCGCCGCCGCCGTTCACCGTGGAAACGCGCGCGTCGGAGGTGAGCGGAAAAACGATCGTCTTCACCGGCACGCTGGAGACGATGTCGCGCGACGAGGCCAAGGCCCAGGCGGAGAAGCTCGGCGCACGAGTCGCCGGATCGGTGTCGGCGAAGACCGATCTGGTGGTCGCCGGGCCAGGTGCGGGATCAAAGGCGAAGAAGGCCGCCGATCTCGGCATCCGCGTGATCGACGAAGCAGGCTGGCAGGCGATCGTCGCCGCCTCTGCCTGAAGCGGAACACGACCGTAGATGTTACCTTTTTGCAACGCCCGGCAAGCGTGTGACGCGGGCACGCGAATAGCCGCCTCGTTGTAACCGAAGCGCAATAATCCTTGTGCAGGGGCGCACCAACGGCGTGGCTCGCCGAAGGTTGCAGAGCCAAAGCTACAAGGGGAACATTGACGATGCGGAACAACCTGTTGTGGGGCGTGGCGGCGGTCGCGCTCATCGCGCCGATGAGCGCCACGGCGCAGGAAACGACGTCCACCATCCGCGGCACGGTCACCGCGAACGGTGCACCGGTTCCAGGTGCAACCGTCACGATCGTCAACGTGCCGTCAGGCACCACGTCGAACGTCACCACCGACCAGGCCGGTACGTTCAACGCCAATGGTCTGCGTCCGGGCGGTCCCTACACCGTCACCGTTGCGGCGCCGGGCTATACGAATTTCTCGGTCACCGACATCAGCACCATTGTTGGTCAATCCTACGACCTGCCGGTCGAGTTGACAGCGGAAGGTGAGGCCGGGGCCGGACAGGATATCGTCGTTACCGCGTCGAGCATCCCCAACGCCCGCACGGTCAGCCAGGGTCCGGCAACGATCCTGACGGCCGCCAAGATCGGCACAATCGTGTCGGTGAATCGCGATATCCGCGATCTGATGCGTCGTGATCCGTTCGCGCGCCTCGACGATACGCCTTCGGGCGGCCGTGCCGTCAGCTTCGCGGGGCAGAACGCCCGCTTCAACCGCTTCACCGTCGACGGCGTGCCGATCACCGATAACTTCGGCCTCAACCCCGATGGCCTGCCAAGCCGCCGCTCGCCCATCCCGCTCGACGCCATTGGTCAGTTCCAGACCAAGGTCGCACCGTATGACGTGCGCGAGGGCAACTTCCAGGGCGGCGTCGTCAACGTCATCCTGAAGTCGGGCACCAACGACTTTCACGGCACCGGTTTCTACGCTTACTCGTCGGACGAGCTGTCCGGTGACCGGACCAAGGCGGGGCCGGGCGTGCCGACTGGGCGCGTGACGCTGCCGAACTTCAAGTACGAGAACTACGGTGCCGAGCTGTCGGGTCCGCTGATCAAGGACAAGCTGTTCTTCATGGTCGCCGGCGAGCGCGTCCGCGCACCGCGTCCGATCGCCGAAGGCCCCGTCGACAACAACGCGGGCACCGCGATCCCCGGCCTTACCCAGGCGCTGGTCAACCAGATTTCGCAGATCGCGCAGACGCGCTACGGTTACGACACCGGCGGCGTCGTCAACAGCAACCAGGACAAGGACGACCGTCTCGTCGCGCGCATCGACGCGAACCTGTCGGACACGCAGCGCCTGTCGGCGACCTACAGCTATGCTAAGGACTCGATTGCCCTCACCAACAACGTGAGCGCGAATCCGAGCAGCCCCAGCCTAGGCCTGGCGTCCAACGCCTATCTGTCGGGCAACCGCCTGCACACCGGCGTGGTGCAGCTGAATTCCGACTGGTCGGATGAATTCTCCACCGAAGTTCGCGGGTTCTACAAGAATTACAAGCGCATCCAGGATCCGTTGACGGGCCGTGGGTTTGCCGAGTTCCGCGTTTGCGGCGCGGCGCAGTCGGATCGTGCCAATCCGGGTTCGGCGGGCGATGCGGCGTCGGTCACCTGCGCACCCAACACGCCGCTGGTTGCATTCGGCCCCGACGTGTCGCGTCAGTTCAACGCGCTGACCACCGAAACCTGGGGTGGTACGCTGCAGGCGCGCCTGACGCGCGACGGCCATGATCTGCGCATCTTTACCGACATCCAGCACGTCGATGTGTTCAACGCGTTCCTGAGTTCGTCCAACCCGCGTGCCGGCATCACCGGATCGTATTACTTCGACTCGATTGCCGACTTCCAGGCCGGCAATGCTCAGCGCTTCGGCTACACCAACGCCGTTCCGTCGCTGAACCCGGATCTGGCGGCCGCGCGGTTCAATTACTGGCAATATGCGTTCGGCGTGCAGGACACGTGGAGCATCACGCCGACGCTGAACTTCTCGTACGGCGCACGTTACGACCTGTACGGCAGCCATAGCCGCCCCACCGCGAACCCGACGTTCACCAACCGCTACGGCTTTGGCAACAACGAGTTTCTGTCGGGTCGCGGTCTGTTTCAGCCGCGCTTCGGCCTCGACTGGAAACCCGTTAGCCAGATCAGCGTTCGCGGCGGCTTCGGCATCTTCGGTGGTGGCGCTCCCGACGTCTATACGTCGAATAGCTTCTCCAACACCGGCATCCTGTCGAACCTGATCGACGTGCGCCAGTTGAACAACGGCACCTACCAGGGCAACACCGCGGCGGGCTTCTCGCAGGCGGTCGGCGCGGGCATTCTGACCAACGTCAACGGCGGCACGATCCCGGCGGCGGCGAACACCTATCTGGCAGGCGGCGTCAGTGCAGCCGCGACCAACGCGGTCGACCCGAACTTCAAACTGCCTTCGCAGTGGCGTGGCACGCTGTCAGTCGATTACTATCCCGAATTCCTGGGTGGTGGCTGGACCTTCGGTGGCGACTTCTTCTGGTCGGACGTGCGCGATCAGGTCTTCTTCACCGACATTCGTTCGGTACCGACCGCGGCCCGCACGCCTGATGGTCGGGTGCGCTACGCGTCGCTGACGACCTTCGGCGACACGCTGAACGACATCCTGCTGACCAACACGTCGCGTGGCCGCAGCTATGTCGGGGTGGCACGCATCGGCAAGTCGTTCGACTTCGGGCTCAACCTGAACGCGAGCTACACCTATCAGGACATCAAGGATCAGTCGCCCGCGACGTCTTCGACCGCCGGTTCGAACTACGCCAACGGTGCGTTCTTCGACGGCAACAACGCCGCCTACGGCATCTCGAACGATCAGGTCCGCCACAACATCAAGTATGACGTGACGTTCGATCACGCGTTCTTCGGCGACTACAAGACCACGCTGTCGCTGTTTGGCGAAACCCGCATCGGGCGGCCGTACAGCTACACGTTCCAGGACACGTCGTCGGGTCGCAGCCGCATCTTCGGCACGACGGGCTCGCTGTCGCGTTACCTGATCTACGTGCCGACCGGGATCGACGATCCGCGCGTGTCGTACGACAACGCGACGGTCGCGCAGCAGTTGAACGACTTCTTCGAGAGCTCGGGCCTGGCGAAATATCGTGGTCGTGTGGCGCCGCGCAACGCGTTCAACTCGAAGTGGTTCACCCGCATCGACCTTCACGTCGCACAGGAAATCCCGACGTTCGTTGGCGGTTCGCGCATCCAGCTGTTCGCCGATGTCGAGAATTTCACCAACCTGCTGAACAGCAAATGGGGTCAGATCCGCGAGTACGCCTTCCCGTACACCGCGGTCGCAGCCCGCGTGCAGTGCCTCGTTGCGGCAACGCCGACGGGTACCGCAGGTGTTTCGCCGACCTCGACCGCCCAGGGCTGTGCGCAATATCGTTACAGCCTGCCCAACGCGACGCCGAGCGACACGATCTATTCGCCGCAGTCGCTGTACACGATCCGCGTCGGCGCGCGCTTCACCTTCTAAGCCGCTAACCTCGGCTACTCGACGGGTCGTCGTCCTTCGGGACGGCGGCCCTTCTTTTTTGCGCCGTTCGGCCAGGGTGTGTATTCCCGGCGCATGGCGACCACTTCCGCTTCGCTCGACCATGCGCTGCCCGGCGCCACCGCGGCGACCGCGCCGGGGCCCGCGTCCGCGCTCGCCGGCAATCGGCCGCTGTCGATCCGCCCCTTCTTCGAGGACAAGGCGGCTGCCTTCTGGAAGCTGCAGGCGGCGGGGTGGACCGGGTACCTCGTGCTCCGCTCGGTATCGTCGCTGTCGACCAGCTTCACGCTGCAGCAGATCGTGCCCGTCATCGTCGAATCGATCGTCGGCTATTGCATCACGCTGCTGCTGTCGGTGCTGTACGGTTACTATCGCCGCCTGCCGCGCGTGACCGGCATCCTCCTGTCGATCTTCACGCTCGGCGCGGGCACGTTCCTCTACGCGACGCTTGACGCCTTCTCGTTCAGCTTCATCAAGCTGTCGGCGCCCGGCGTCGACCTGTCGCTGCTGCTCGGCACGTTGTTCCTGAACTTCACCGTGCTGGCAGGCTGGTCGGCGCTTTACTTCGGGATCAACTTCTACCTACTGGTCGAGGAGCAGATCGACCAGATGGAGCATCTGGAGATCCAGGCGTCGTCGGCGCAGCTGGCGATGCTGCGGTACCAGCTCAATCCGCATTTCCTGTTCAACACGCTCAACTCGATCTCGACGCTCGTCCTGCTCAAGCAGACCGAGCGCGCGAATGCGATGCTGTCGCGGCTGTCGTCGTTCCTGCGCTACACGCTTGCCAACGAACCGACCGCGCACGTGACCGTCGCGCAGGAGGTCGAGACGCTGAAACTATATCTCGAGATCGAGAAGATGCGCTTCGAGGATCGGCTGCGTCCGAAGTTCGAGATCGATCCGGCGGTGGAGAAGGCACGGCTGCCGTCGCTGCTGCTCCAGCCATTGGTCGAGAATGCGATCAAATACGCGGTCACCCCGCAGGAGGACGGCGCCGAGATCGGCGTGTCCGCGCGGCTCGTCGGGGATCGCGTGCTGCTCGGCGTATCGGATACCGGTCCGGGATTGATGCCGAACAAAAACCGGCCGAGCCTTTCAACCGGCGTCGGCATCGCCAATATCAGGGAGCGACTGGCGCAGGCATATCCCGGCGACCACCGCTTCGCGGTTCGGGCAATGCCGGCGGGCGGGTTCGGGGTCGAGATCGAGATCCCCTATCAGCTGGAGGAACCCGGGCGGTGATGCCCGCCCTCCCCGCCGCGTGGTGCGCGTGATGGAGTGTGTAGAGTAGATGACGATCAGGACCATTCTCGTCGACGACGAGCCGCTCGCGATCCAGGGGCTCGAGCTGCGGCTACAGGCGTACGACGACGTGGAGATCATCGCCAAGTGCCAGAACGGGCGCGAGGCGATCAGCGCGATCAAGACGCACAAGCCCGACCTCGTTTTTCTCGACATCCAGATGCCGGGGTTCGACGGCTTCTCGGTCGTGCAAGGGTTGATGGATGTCGAGCCGCCGTTGTTCGTGTTCGTGACCGCTTATTCCGACCACGCGATCCGCGCGTTCGAGGCGCAGGCGACCGACTACCTGATGAAGCCGGTCGAGGAAGCGCGGCTGGCCGAAACGCTCGACCGCGTGCGCCAGCGATTGTCGGAACGCGGCAGCCGCGAGGAGGCGACCAAGCTGAAGGAAGCGCTGGCCGAACACGCGCCCGAGGCCGCAGCGGAGATCGCGGCGGAAAGTGACGGCGGCGATCAGGTCGCGGCCAACCGTTATGAAAAGATGATCAACGTGAAGGATCAGGGTCAGATCTTCCGCGTCGACGTCGACACGATCGAGCTGATCGAGGCGGCGGGCGATTACATGGTGATCAAGACCGCAGCCAACACGCTGATCCTGCGCGAAACGATGAAGGATCTGGAAAAGCGGCTCGACCCGCGCCGGTTCCAGCGCATCCACCGCTCGACGATCGTCAACCTGGACCTCGTCAAACAGGTGAAACCGCACACCAACGGCGAATGTTTCCTGGTGCTTGAATCGGGGTCGAACGTGAAGGTGTCGCGCTCGTACCGCGACGTGGTGGCGCGGTTCGTCCATTGATCGCGGCCGCGGCCCTGCTCGCGCTGGCGGGGCCGGCGGCGGCGGTGTGCAAGGCGGCTCCGCAGGCGCGCGCGGTTGATTACCTCGCCGATGAGAACGCGCATCGCCAATTGCGTGGCGAATTGGGCGTGACCGTGCCGACTGCGCCCGAGCACATCATGATCTACGCGGCTGGTGGCCATCTCTCGACGACGCGGATCAGCATCGTGGCGACACGTGGATTCGATGGTCGCTGGCACACCGACGCAGTCGGGCGCAGCAAAATCTGGGTGGAGGGCGCAGCGCCGAGCGATCTGCCGCATCTCACGCGGACGCTCTCGGTTGCCGACAGCAGCAAGGTCGACGCGCTGCTCGCCACGTCTGCCTTGTGGCAGCAGCGTCTCTCGGACGAGAGCGACGGCGGCCCGCCGCCGCTTGGACTCATGACACGAACCATCGACGTGGTGACGCCTCGGTGCGCGCAGCGATGGCTCGTGGCGGGAAACGAGCCGCCGCTAGTCGCCGAGCTCGACCGTCTGATCACGCCCGAGTAGACGCACCCCGGGCTCTAGTTAACGTTATCAGCCCTCGTCGCCGGGCTGTTCCGTCTCAGCCTCGCCCGCGTCGGCCGCGCCGCCGCTCTGGAACCACGCTTCGACCGGACCCATCAGCTTGATCGTCAGCGGGCGGCCATGGCGATCCATCTTCTTGCCGAGCGCGACGCGGATCCAGCCCTCGGAGATGCTGTATTCCTCGACATCGGTCCGCTCATTGCCCTTGAAGCGGATGCCGACGCCGCGCTCCAGCGCGTCGCGGTCGAAATGCGGGCTGCGGGGATCGATCGAGAGATGGTCGGGAGGCGTATCGGTCATCGCGCGCGCCTAACCCGGCTGGGCGACCGGTGCCACAAAAAAGCGGCGCGGCGGGTATCCCCGCCGCGCCGCCGATCCTCGCCTCGGAACGCTGTTTACCAGCCGTAACCGTAGCCGCGCGGTGCGTAGTAACCACCGCCGTAATAGGGATCACGGTAGTAACCGCGATACACCACGCGCGGCGGAGGCGGCGGCGCGTAGTAATCGCGATAATAGCCACGCGGCTGATAGCGATAGCGCGGCGCGTAGCCACGATCGTAATAATAGCCGCGGTCGTAGTAACGGTTGCGGTTGCTCGACGCGATCGCCGCACCGACACCCAGACCGACGACGCCACCCAGGATCGCCGCCGCCGCGGTATCGCCGCCGCGATGCCCGCGATAACCGCGATACCCGCCCCAGCGCTGCGCATCGGCAGGTGCCGCGGCGGTGATGGCGGTGGCGGCGAGCGCGATGCCCATTCCCGCCTTGGTCAGAAAACCATTCATCTCGAACCTCCTTACAGGGTTACGCTCGGTTCGCACGATTGGTTGAACGCAAGTACTGCGAGCGTGTTGCATCGCGTACACGAGTCGCGCTGAACGGCGGCGGAATGCGGCATTCACGTGACGTTTAGCCGCCTGTCCGCCGACGCGCTCACATCATGTGCACGGTCTTGGTCACCATGTGTGCGGCGGCGCCCTCGGGTCCATCCTCCGAGCCGAAACCGCTGTCCTTCACGCCGCCGAACGGGCTGTCGGGCCAGCTCAACCGCACGTTGTTGATCGCGACCATACCCGCCTCGATCTCGTCGCCGAGCAGGTTCTGGCACCGGCCGTTCTCGGTGAAGCAATATGCCGCCAGCCCGAACGGCAGGCGATTGGCCTGCGCGATCGCGTCCTCCACCGTCTCGAACGGGGTCAACAGCGCGAGCGGGCCGAACGGCTCGTCGTTCATCGCGCGCGCTTCCAGCGGCACGTCGGCGAGCACGGTGGGCGTAAAGAAGAAGCCGTCGCCCTCCCCGCGCGTGCCCCCCGCCAGCACGCGCGCGCCGACGCTGCGCGCGTCCTCGACCATCTCGGCAATCGCCGACGGCCGGCGCGCGTTCGCCATCGGTCCCATCTGCGTGTCGGCGTCGAGCCCGCTGCCGACCTTGAGCCGCTTGGTCCGCTCGGCAAAGCCTTGCGCGAAGCGGTCGTAGATGCCGGCCTGGACGTGGAAGCGCGTCGGCGCGACGCACACCTGCCCCGCATTCCTGAACTTGTGCGCGACCAGCGTGTCGAGCGTCTTGTCCAGATCGCAATCGTCGAACACCAGCACCGGGCCGTGCCCGCCCAGTTCCATCGTCGTCTTCATCATCGTCTCGGCAGCGAGCTTCGCCAGATGCTTGCCGACCGGGACCGAGCCGGTGAAGCTCAGCTTGCGCGTGACGGGGGAGGCGAGGAGGTGGCGCGAGATCTGGTCGGGCACGCCGAAGACGCATTGCGCAACATCGCCGGGCAGCCCGGCGTCCTGGAAGCAGCGCAGCACCTCCACCGCCGAACCCGCGGTTTCCTCGCTCGGCTTGATGATGATCGAGCAGCCCGCCGCGATCGCAGGGCCGAGCTTCCTCACCACGTTCATGATCGGAAAATTCCACGCGCAGAACGCCGCCACCGGGCCAATCGGCTGTTGCAGCACCAGGCTGCGCGTGCCCGCCGGGCGCGGCAGCACGCGGCCGTAAATGCGCTGCGCTTCGCCGGCGTGGAACTCGAGCAAGGCGGCGGCAAAGGCGACCTCGCCCTTGGCCTCGACCAGCGGTTTGCCCTGTTCGAGCGTCGCGATTTGCGCCAGATGCTCGGTCCGCTCACGCAGGATCGCGGCGGTGCGGTTGAGCACCTGCGCGCGCTGCGCCGGGTCGACCTTGCGCCACGCCTTGAACCCGCGATCGGCGGCATCGAGCGCACGGTCGAGATCGTCGGCGGTCGCGAGCGGCAACGCGGCCTGCGCCTGGCCGGTCGCGGGATTGAGCACGTCGTGCGCGTCACGCCCGGTGCCGTCCAGCCATTCGCCAGCGATATAAAGGCCGAGGCGCGGGTCGTAGGCGGTCATGCAGGGCTCCTTGAATTGGTCACGCCCATATAGGTGCTGTCGCCGGGCGCTCCACCGCCGGCCGCCGCGCCGCGGCCACCGATGGTCGAAGTCGTCCCGTTATCGCACCTGCCCGGCGGTGCACGAACGGGGATCACGCCGGCTGGACGCCCTCCACGCTGACCAGATCGGGTGCGATCAGCAGACCGACGACGCGTACCCGTTTCTCGACCAGATCGACCGGTGTGCGTTGAAGCTGCAACTGATAGCGACCGCCCGCGTCACGCCGCAGGACGAACGCGCCACCGTCGCGGACCAGCGTGCCGGTTTCGTCGATCGGGGCGGCGTGGTCGGTCATGTTGATGGACCCTCGCTTGGGTCGCGGTCGCCGCTCTCGATCGCGTCATCCTCCCCATGCATGCGCGCCGCGCTTGCGCCGACCAGCGCGGCGAGCCCGAGCGAGGCGAGCACCGGCACCGCGCGGCGCACATACAGGCTGTGGTCGGTCGTGCTCGCCAGCGTCGCAGGGTCGCGCGTGAACAGGTGGACGAGGTGCCGCGCCACCGCGCGCGGGTTCTCGCGCTGCGCGAAATGGCCGACACCTGACAACACCACGCGCGCGAACGGGCCGGTGAATTTCGCCGCAACACCGGCGCTCGCCTCGGGCGGGTTGACGCCGTCGACCGCGCCTTGAACGTAGATTGTCGGCAGCGACAGCGTGCGGGTCGCGCGCACCTTGTCCTCGAGCCACTGGCTGCGCGGATCGGGTTTCGCTTCGTCCCAGCGTGCGCGGTAGCTGTGGAGCGTCACGTCGAGCCAGTCGGGGTTCTCCCACGCGCGCGCCACGCGGTTAAACGTTTCCTCGTCGTACCAGCCGGGCGGCGACCAATTGTCCCAGTGCGTGCGCGCGAAGCCGCGGCGGTCGGCGCGGACCGCATCGGCCCCGCGCGCGGTCGCCATGAACCAGTGATACCATTGCCGCTGTGCCTGCGCGAACGACGGCGTCTTCATGCCGCCGAGCCTGGGCGGGGTGCACAGCATCGCCATCCGCTCGACCCGCTCGGGCCAGCCGACCGCCAGCGCTTCCGCGGTGTTCGATCCCCAATCATGCCCCGCGACCATGAAGCGATCGATGCCGAGCGCATCCATCAGCGCGATCATGTCAAGCGCCAGCACCGCGCTGTTGCCGGTGCGCGCGCCTTCACCCTTGATCCGGGTGTCGCCGAACCCGCGCAGCGTCGGCACGATGGTGCGCAGCCCGGCCGCGTTCAGTCGCGGCACCACCGCGTCCCACGTCGACGCGTCATCGGGCCAGCCATGAACGAGCAGTACCGGCGACCCGTCGCGCGGCCCGCGATCATCATAGGCAATCGTCACGAATTCAGTATCGATCGTCGCCATGTCACTGCCGTCCTTCCATTTCGACCACGCGAACGCACCCGCTCGCGCGATGTGCCACGGTTCGGTCCGGCGATCGGCGGCAAGCACCGGGTGGCGTCGCTGCGCGATCGGCGGCACCGCGGCGGCCCTGCAGCGTTGATCGATCCGATGAACCGAAGCAGCGCCGCCGCAACCAGCGACACGTCCTCGTGGTGGCTGCTCGGCATCATGGTCGCCGCCTGCCTCGCCGCGGCGAGCGGATTGGGCTTTCGCGTCGACGCGTGGCGCGCGGTGCCGCCGGCGATCGGGCTCGCGCTGCTCGGCGGCGCGGCACTCGTCGGCCGCTATCAGGGACGGCCACGGCTCGCCGCGGGTGCGACCGCGTTCCTGCAGATGACGCTGTTCACGCTGATCGGCGTCGTGCTCGCTTATGCGCTCGCCGCGCGCGCGGGCGCGCTGTGGGACGTGCGGCTCGCTGCCGCCGACCGCGCGCTCGGCTTCGATTGGCCCGCCTTCTTCGCCGCGGCCGATCGCGCGCCCGTCGCGCTGTGGGTCGGCGGCCTCGCCTATCACAGCCTCACGGTGCAGATGGTGACCTGCATCGTCGCAATGAGTGCCTATGCGCAGGTCGACCGGCTGCGCGTCGCGGTGGCCGCGGCGATTCTGTCGGGGTTCGTGACGATCCTGATCTCCTGGTGGGTGCCCGCGATGGGCAACGTGTTCGATCCCACCCATTTCACGCGGCTGTGGCCGTCGATCGCGTGGCTGGAGCAGGCGATGATCGCCGGGCTGCGCGACGGCACGTGGCGCGTGCTCGACCTCACGCAATTGATGGGGATCGTCAGCTTTCCGAGCTTTCACGCGACCCTGCCGGTGATCCTCGCCTGGGCGCAGCGCGACACGCCCGGCTGGCGCTACGTCGCGCCGGTTTGGGCGGGGGTGACGATCATCGCGACACCGCTGTTCGGCGGGCATTACGGCGTCGACGTGCTGGGTGGACTGGCGCTTGCCGCGCTGGCGCTCGCGGTTGCGCCGCGATTGGTGCGCAGCCGCGCTTCGGCGCGCGCAGGGGTTGCGCCCGTCGCCGACTTGGCGCAACCCGCAGCCGTCGGGATGAACCATGGCATCGGCTAGCACCACCAGCCGCGACACGCGCGTCAGCGCCCTGCTCGCCGGGGTGATCGGTGCTGCGTGGCTCGCGATCCACGTCGGCGGCATCTTTTTCTGGCGGTGGCGCGCCGCAACCGCCCCGCTCGCGGTGCTGCTGATCGCGGTGCAGGCGTGGCTCAGCACCGGGCTGTTCATCGTCGCGCACGATTGCATGCACGGCTCGTTCGCGCCCGGGCACCCGCGCGCCAATCGCGTGGTCGGCACGCTGTGTCTCGCCGCGTACGCCGCGCTGTCGTTTCGCGCGCTCCACCCCAAGCACCACGCGCACCATGCCGCACCGGGCACGGACGCCGACCCCGATTTCCACGCCGGCGCGCCGCGCAATCCGCTGCGCTGGTTCGTCCGTTTCTTCTCGGGCTATTACACCCACGGCCAGATCGTGCGCATCACGTTCGCCGCGATCGCGTACATGGCGCTCGGCGCATCGCTCCTCAGCATCGTCGCCTTCTGGGCGATCCCCGCGCTGCTCGCGCTGGCGCAGTTATTCTTCTTCGGCACCTTTCTGCCGCATCGGCACGAGGATGCGCCGTTCGCCGACGATCACCGCGCGCGCGGCAATGCGCTGTCGCCGCTCGCCTCGGTCGCGACGTGCTTCCATTTCGGCACCTATCATCACGAGCACCACCTGAGCCCGTCGACTCCGTGGTGGCGGTTGCCGCACCTCCGGTCTTCGCCAGCGCGCGCGGGTGTCAGGACAGCGCCGCGCTGATCCGCGCCGCCGCCGCGTCCACGCCGCCGCTCCGCGCCATTTCCGCCCCGATCCGCGCCGCAGCACTTCGATAGCCCGGATCGTGCATGACCGCACCGAGGACGGCTGCGAGTGTTCCCGCACGCAAGCCCCTGGGCGACAGCACCCGTCCCGCACCCGACCAGACGACCCGCGCCGCGGTGCCCGGCTGCTCGAACGCGATCGGCAACGCAACGATCGGCACCCCGGCGGCGAGCGCGTCGAGCACGCTATTGAACCCGCCGTGCACCACCGCCGCGGCGCAGTGGCGCAGCACCGCCGCCTGCGGCCAGAAGGCGCGCACCACCGGGTCGCCCGGCAATGCCGCCTCCTCCGCCGTGCTCAGCCCGCCGCCGTGGCCGATCACCGCGCGCGCACCAACCGCGGCGCAGGCGGCCGCCATGGTGTGGAACAGCGCGCGGCGTGACCCTTGCAAGGTGCCGAGTGAGCAGAAGACCAGCGGCCGATCATCGCGCGGTACGTTGAGTGCCACATCGTCCGCCGCGCGCCACGCACCGCCGTAGCGGAAGCGTTCGGGCAGCCGCGTGCGCGGATAGTCGAACCCGCGCGGGCATTGCGCCTCCCACAGCAGCGGTTCGGGCTCGCCCGCCAGCCCCCAGGCGCGCCGCCGCTCGTCGAGCACGCGCGTGATCGGGCGCAGCAGCAGATCGGCAACCTGATAACCGCCATTATTGCGGTTGCGCCCGATCGCGTCGGGACGGTAGCGCCAACCTAGGAACGGCGGGGGCACGTTCTCCTCGCGCAGCAGCGGCAGCCCGGTGACGCTCGCGACCAACGGAAGCCCCAGCCGCGCGGCGACCAATGGTCCGGCGGGCTCCGCAGTGTCGGCGATCACCGCCTCCGCCCCGATCCGATGAAGCATGGCGGGTGCATCGTCCAGCAACCGCGCGGTCATCTCCGCCGTGGCCGCGATCATCCGCGGCAGCCCGCGGGGGCCGGTCGGCCGCCCGAGAAGACCGAGATAGGCGTCGAGCGCTGCGCCGCCGCTTCCCCCCAGTCGCGCCACCTCGAACGCCGGATCGGTAACGAACCGCTCGATCCCGTCGACGTGGACGAGCGAGACGCGGTGGCCCAGGCCGGCGAGCGCGCGCGCGAGCACCTGCAACGGGTTCAGATGCCCCGCGGTTGGCGGCGCGAGCACGGCGATATGTCGCCTGGCGGATGTCACGCGAGCGACGCTTCCCTGTGGGTGAGTGCCGCGGCTAGAGCGTCGCGCGCGCGCTGTCCAGCATGGCCCGCGCGCCGCCAGCCGGCATCATCTACACCCAGGTTAAGCCGGGCATGCGTCAGCCCGAAACGGCGTCCGCCCTCGCCATCGTGGCCGGTGCCGATCGCTGCACGCCTTTCGCGTCGAGCGCAGTGCCGACCGCCTCAACCAGCCGCGCAGCGGCATAAGGCTTGGTCAGCACGACATCGCCGCTCGCCGCGGCTTCGGCGGCGCGGTGACCGTCGCCGGTCGCGAACACGATGCCGATCGATCCGCGCATCTCGCGCGCGCGCCGTGCCAGCTCGGCGCCCGAGTGGCCGGGCAGGTTGAGGTCGGTCACCAGCACGTCGACGGGCGCGGTGTGGAGCGCCGCCATTGCTTCCTCCGCGCTCGCCGCGTCGACGACGACGCAACCGGCCTCCTGCAACATCTCCGCGGTGTTGGCGCGGATCAGCGCATCATCCTCGACCAGCAGCACGGTCGCACCCGTCAATGCCCGCGGCGACGGCGGCGGCGACGCAGACGACGATGCCGCAGGCGCAGTGGCGCGCGGCTCGGCGGCCTTCGGTGCCGCGGCGATCGCGCGCTGTCCCTGGTTGGCGAGCACGTGGCGGAACCGCCGCGCCAGCGCCTCGCGCGTGTAGGGTTTCGACAGCAGCTCGACGCCGGCGTCCAGCTTGCCACCGTGAACGATCGAATTCTCCGTGTAGCCCGAGGTGAACAGCACCGCGAGGTTCGGCAGCCGCTGCTTGGCCTTGCGCGCCAGTTCGGGGCTCTTGAGCGTGCCGGGCATCACCACGTCGGTGAACAGGATGTCGATCGGCACCCCGCTCTCGATCACGATCAGCGCGGCGGCCGCGTCGGGCGCCTTCAGCACGCGGTAGCCGAGGTCGGTCAGCATCTCGACCACGATTGCGCGCACCTCCTCGTCGTCCTCGACCACCAGCACCGTCTCGGTCCCGCCGACGATCGGCCCGGTGTCGACGCGCACCTCTACATCCTCGCTCTCCATCGCGCGCGGCAGGTAGAGTCGAACGGTGGTACCCTCGCCCACCTCGGAATAGATCTTCACGTGCCCGCCCGATTGCTTAACGAAGCCGTAGACCATTGACAGCCCCAGGCCCGATCCCTTGCCCTCGCTCTTGGTCGAGAAGAACGGCTCGAACACCTTGTCGAGCACCTCGGGCGTCATGCCCGAGCCGGTGTCGCTGACCGCCAGCATCACGTACTGGCCCGGCGTCACCTCGTCGTGGGTGCGCGCATATTCGTCGTCCAAGTGCGCGTTGCCGAGTTCGATCGTGAGGCGGCCCTGCCCCTCCATCGCGTCGCGCGCATTGATCGCGAGGTTGAGCAGCGCATTCTCGACCTGACCCGGATCGATAAAGGTGTTCCACAGCCCGCCGCCGACGATCGTCTCGATCTCGATCGCCTCGCCGATCGCACGGCGCAGCATGTCGTCCATACCGCGCACGAACCGGGTGACGTTGACGACCTTGGGCTCGAGCGCCTGGCGGCGTCCAAAGGCGAGCAGTTGCGCGGCCAGCTTCGATCCACGCGACACGCCCGCCATCGCGTTCGCCACGCGCTGCTCGGCGCGGTTGATCCCCGCCACGTCCTTGCTCAGCAATTGCAGATTGCCCGAGACGACCTGGAGCAGATTGTTAAAATCGTGCGCGACGCCGCCGGTCAGCTTGCCGACCGTTTCCATCTTCTGCGCCTGATGCAGCTTCGCCTCGGCCTGACGACGTTCGTCGATCTCGGCGATCACGCGCGCTTCGAGCGTCTCGTTCAACTGGCGCAACTGTTCCTCGGCTCGCTCGCGGTGGCGGACCTGGCGCGACAAGGCCTCCGCCTGCTCGCGCAATGCGGCCTCGGCGGCGCGCTGGTGCGAGATGTCGGTGTGGACGCCGACCCATTCGGTGATCTCACCGGCGGCGTCGAAAACGGGCAGCGCGCGCACGGCAAAGGTGCGCCACGTGCCGCAATGCCGCCGCACACGATGTTCGTGGATGAACATCGCCTTTGCCGCGACCGCCTCGTTCCACGCCGCGATCGAGCCGTCGCGGTCCTCCGGATGGACCGCGTCGGCCCAGCCGAAGCCGTGATACTCGTCGGGCGACTGCCCGGTCAGCATCGCCCAGCCGGGTTGGTCGCCGACCATGCGACCGTCGGCGCTGTTGGTCCACAGCACGCCGTGCACCGCGTCCATCGCCGCGCGGAAGCGCTTGTTGCTCGCGTTCAGCTCTTCCTCACGCCGCGCGCGGTCCTCCAGATCGAAGACGAGCACCTGAAAACCGGTGATACTGCCGTCGCGGGCGAGACGCGGCAGATAGCGGATGTTGGCGCGGTGCGCGGTGCCGTCGCGGTGATAGAGCAGCGCATCCGAGTCGATCGATTCGCCCGCCAGCGCCCGCTCGATCAGCGGCAATCGCTCGGTGTAGTTCGCCTCGCCCACGACATCGCGCATGTGACGACCGACGACCTCGTCGGGGGTCATGCCGAACCAGTCGACGTAGAAGCGATTGGCGAAACGGAAGACGTGATCGCGGTCGATGAACGAGATGAGCACCGGCATCGCGTCGGTGATCGTGCGCAATTCACGCTCGCTCTCGACGTGGCGCTGCTCGGCGGCGACGCGGGCGCTGTTGTCGACGCAGGTGCACAGCACCCCGCCGACGCGCCCGTCCGCCTCGTAAACGGGGGTGTAGAACAGATCAAACGTCACGCTGGCGGAGACGCCGCCGCGCGAGAGCGTCAGCGCCTGGTCGCGGTACGAGCGGCGCTCACCGCGAAAGCCCGCTTCCAGCATCTCGCGGTTCCAATCCCAGATCTCGGGCCAGACCGCCGCCACGGGCGCGCCGAACGCGGCGGGATGCTTCACTCCCGCAATTTCGGCATAAGCGTCGTTGTAGAGCATGATGTGGTCCGGGCCCCACATCAGCACCTTGGCGACGGGCGAGTTGACCACGTTGGCGACCGTGGCGCGCAGCTCCAGCGACCACTCATCGATCGGGCCGAGCGGGTTCGCGTCCCATGCCGCCGTTCTGACCAGATCGCCGCACGCGCCGCCACCGACCGGCCAGCCCGCGGCCACGGGCCGTGCGACCTTACCATCGCGCAGCGCGCGCAATCCGACCCGTATCACCTCGCTCGCGTCGGCGAACTCACCCGATCCGACCTGTGCTGCGATAAAGTCGTCCCACTCGGGCGTGACGTCGATGTTGCGCGAGGAACGGGTGGTCATGGTGACGTATCAGCACCAAGCCAGCCAGGTGTCAACCGACATCACTCTGGACTAAGCTGCTGATCTTACATTGATATTACTTACCTCAACGAGTCAGGGCGATCACGCGTGCACGCCGCGTCGGACGCCTGCGAAGTTCATCGATGACCCGGAGCAATCATCCGACACATTTCACACGGGCGACACAATCGCGTGCGAGGCGCGGGCCCAAGCGGGGGGAGCCGCGAATCACCGGATGAATGCCTGCACGAACACCTGTTCGCGCGGGCCGCGGTGCTGCGCGCTCGACACCCGTGACCACGAAAGGGAAACAGATCATCGTGACGTCCAAGTCGCTCCTGCTCGCCGGTGCCGCCGGCCTCCTCGCGCTTTCCGCTCCTGCGGTGGCGCAGACGGTGCAGTCGCCAACCCCGCCCGCCGTCGACGCGGCGACCGCCACACCGGGTGAGGACGGGCTGCAGGAGATCACCGTCACCGCCGAGCGCCGGTCGGAGAACCTGCAGCGCGTGCCCGTCTCGGTCGCGGTGGTCGGGGGCGACGACCTGCGTACCTTCCAGACCGCGGGCGAGGACATCCTGTCGCTCGCCGGACGCGTGCCCGGCCTGTATGCCGAGACGACGACCGGGCGCATCTTTCCGCGCTTCTACATCCGTGGTCTGGGCAACATCGACTTCTATCTCGGCGCGTCGCAGCCGGTGTCGATCATCCAGGACGACGTCGTGCTCGAGCACGTCGTGCTGAAGTCCAACCCGGTGTTCGACGTCAATCAGGTCGAGGTGCTGCGCGGGCCGCAAGGGTCGCTGTTCGGGCGCAACACGACCGCCGGCATCATCAAGTTCGACACGATCCGCCCCAGTCAGACCTTCGACGGCCGCGTCAGCGCCTCCTATGGCAGCTACAATACCGCGATCGTCGACGCAGGAATTGGCGGGCCGATCGTCGCCGACAAGATCGCATTCCGCCTGTCCGGCCTCTACCAGCACCGCGACGATTGGATCGACAACACCTTTACGGGCACGGGCGTCGACGGCACGCGCGGCGGCAAGAATGCGCTAGGCGGGTTCAACGAACGCGACGTGCGGCTGCAATTGCTGTTCACGCCGACCGAGGCGCTGTCGATCAACGTGTCGGGTCACGCGCGCGATTACGACGGCACCTCGACCGTGTTCCACCGCGGCGCGCTGGTGCGCGGGTCGAACAGCGTCGCGCGCGAGCCGCGTGGCCGCATCGCGCTGGACGAAGGCAACAACAACCCGCAGGCGTACAAGACCTATGGCGGGTCGGTGAACGCGGCCTATGACTTCGGACCGGCGACGCTCACCTCGATCACCGCGTACGAGACCACCTCGGGCTACAGCCGCGGCGACACCGACGGCGGCGTGCGCCAGTTGCCGCTGAACGCGAGCGGCGGCTGCATCGACTGCGGGCAGAGCCAGGGCAACATCCGCGACCTCGACCAGTGGACGCAGGAGTTGCGCCTCGCCTCCAGCGACTCAGGCGCCGCGTTCAAGTGGCAGTTCGGCGGCTTCTACTTCGACCAGCGCGACACGACCGATTTTTACCAGCGCCGCTTCTTCCTCTCCGCGCCGTTCGTGGCGGCGAACGGCAATACCAACAATCCGGGCAACTGGGTCCGCCTGCACGACGCCAACACGTCATGGGCGGTGTTCGGCCAAGCGAGCTACACGCTCGATCGCCTGACGCTGACCGCCGGCGGCCGCTACACCGAGGACAACAAGCGCACGATCCTGGTGAAGCCCGCGACCACCGGCGCAACCGTCAACTTCCCTGCCACCGCCCCGCGCAACGTCAAGCTGACGGGCAAGGAGCCGAGCTGGGACGTGTCGGCGCTGTACGAGGTCGATCCGACCGCAAGCATCTACGCCCGCGTCGCGCGCGGTTTCCGCGGGCCGACGATCCAGGGCCGCTCGGCGGTGTTCGGCTCCGCCTTCACAACCGCCGACAGCGAGACGATCACCTCGTACGAGGCGGGCGTGAAGACGCGGCCGTTCGGCAATATGCGCTTCAATGCGACGGGCTTTTACTACCGCGTCAACGACATCCAGCTGAACGGCAACGATGCCAACGGCAACGGCGTGCTGTTCAACGCCGACCACGCCGACGCCTACGGGTTCGAGGCGGAGCTGGAATGGCGGCCGATCCGCAACATCACCTTCTCTCTCGGCGGCAGCGCGCTGCACAGCGAGATCAAGGACAAGAACGTCTACGCGCAGGTCTGCGCACTCGCCGGGCGCGTCACCTGCACCGTGCAGGACCCGACGATCACGCGCATGATCTTCGGCAGCCCCGCCGTGCTGGCGCAGATCGACGGCAACCCGCTGCCCAATGCGCCGGAGTATCAGATCGACGCCGCGGTGCGGTACGACATCCCGCTCAGCAACGAGGGCAATTTCTTCGTCGCGACCGACTTCAACCTGCAGGGCTACACGAATTTCGTGCTCTACAAGACGCGCGAATTCTACGCGAACGGCAACTTCGAGCTCGGGATGAAGGCGGGCTATACGACGCCCGACGGCCGCTACGAGATCGCCGCCTTCGCGCGCAACCTGACGGCGGAAAAGAACCTGAAAGGCGTGATCGAGAATTACAACGCAGCGGTGTTCAACGAACCGCGCGTGATCGGCGTCTCGCTCAGCGGCAAATTCCGCTGAGCCTCGTCTGACAGGGGGCGGCGGCGCGATCCGCCGCCCTTTTTCATTGCGGTCTGGGCTCGGGCGCCATCGCGAACCCGCGCGACAGGCCGTGGTACAGTTTCTCGCGGCACACCCACTGGCTCGCCGCATCGGCGATGAAGGCGGTGGCGAACATCGGCAGCATCAGCCCGCGGCTCGCGGTCGTCTCCGACAGGATGATCACCGCGGTCAGCGGCGCGCGCACGACGCCCGCGAAATAGCCCACCATGCCTAGGATCACGACCGCCGAGGTCGGACTTGCCGGGAACACCTCGCGCAACAGGTTGCCGACCCCTGCCCCGACCGCCAGCGACGGCGCGAAGATGCCACCGGGCAGCCCCGCCACTGCGGTGGCGAGCGTGGCGACGAACTTGGCCGGGCCGAACCACAAGGGTGCATCGACCCCGACGATCATCTCGCGCGCGGCGGAATAGCCGGTACCCCAAGTCAGCCCGGTCGCCACGCCCAGCGCGGCGACGACGACGCCGCACAGACCCGCAAAGAGGATCGGATGCGCCTTGCTCCACCGCGTGACCGCCGTGCTGCCGGTCGCGAGCATCAGCATCAGTCGCGCGAACGCACCGCCCGACAAGCCGCCGACGACGCCCGCCACCGGCACGACCAGCAAGGCGCTGCTCAAGGGAATGCTCGCCCCGATCACGCCGAAATAGACGTAATCGCCCTGCACCGACTGCGCGACCATGCCGGCGATGACGATCGCGGACAGCACCAGCAGCGTCACGCGCTGCTCGTAGGCGCTCGCCAGTTCCTCGATCGCGAACAGCAACCCGGCGAGCGGCGTATTAAACGCCGCCGCAACGCCTGCCGCGCCGCTCGCGATCACAACGGGGGTGCGCAGCGGCACGCGCATGATCCGGTGCGTCAGCCCCATCACCGCGGCGGCGAGCTGCACGGTCGGCCCCTCGCGCCCGACCGACGCACCCGACAGGACTGCGGCGATCGTCAGCACGATCTTGGCGACCGCGGTGCGCATCGAGATCAGCGTGCCCGTCGCACGGTTGGGGTCCTCGCTCGCCGCGATCACCTGCGGGATGCCCGACCCCTTCGCCAGCGGTGCGATCCTGCGCGTCACCCAGACCAGCGCGACGAAGGCGAGCGGGGTCGTGAGCAGCGGCAGCCAGTGCCACCGCCTGGCATAACCGTTGAACCAGCCGCCGGCCCAGTCGGCAGCCTCGGCGAACAGGATCGCGACCAGCCCGATCGCGATCGCACCCGCCAGCACCGACACGCGGGTGCGGAAACGGACCGAGCGCGGACCGCGGGTGCGCAGCAGTGCGCGGTAGCGCGACGGGGTCCAGCGGTGGCGGGCGAAGGGGGAGCGGCGGTCGGGCATGGGGCCGCTATAGCGTGCTATGGTCAGAGATCACCCACGCTGGACACGCAAACGGCGGCGAAGGGGCATCCCCTCGCCGCCGCTTCTATGTCGTCCGGATGCCCGCTGCGGCAGAGCCGCGTCGCCGGTCCTCGCTTGCGCGAGGCCGGCCCGGCCGCCTGAGTGAGCGCTCGCCGCAGCGTTCGCTGCGGCCTCGCTTCAGGCGGCCTTCGCGCGGCTCGCGCGCTTGCGCTCGTTCGGGTCGAGGAAGCGCTTGCGCAGACGGATCGACTTCGGGGTCACCTCGACCATCTCGTCGTCGTCGATATACGCGATCGCCTGCTCCAGCGTCATCTTCTTCGGCGGGGTCAGGCGGATCGCGTCGTCCTTGCCGCCGCTCGCGCGGAAGTTGGTCAACTGCTTCGCCTTCATCGGATTCACCTCGAGGTCATCCGTCTTGGCGTTCTCGCCGATGATCATGCCCTCGTACAGCGCCTCGCCGTGGCCGACGAACAGGATGCCGCGATCCTCGAGCGGGCCGAGCGCGTACCCTTGCGCCTCGCCCGCGCCGTTCGAGATCAGCACGCCGTTCTTGCGGCCCTCGATGTTGCCCTTGTGGGGCCCGTACTTCTCGAACAGCCGGTTCATGATGCCGGTGCCGCGCGTGTCCGACAGGAACTCGCCGTGGTAACCGATCATGCCGCGGCTCGGCGCGGAGAAGGTGATGCGCGTCTTGCCACCGCCTGACGGGCGCATGTCGGTCATCTCGGCCTTGCGCAGGTTCATCTTCTCGACGACCGTGCCCGAATATTCCTCGTCCACGTCGATGATGACGGTCTCGTACGGCTCGGTCTTCTTGCCGTCCTCGTCCTCGCCGAACAGCACGCGCGGGCGGCTGATGCCGAGCTCGAAGCCTTCGCGGCGCATCGTCTCGATCAGCACGCCGAGCTGCAATTCGCCGCGGCCCGCGACCTCGTAGCTGTCGCGGTCGGCGGCCTCGGTCACCTTGACCGCGACGTTCGATTCCGCCTCACGGAACAGGCGGTCACGGATCATGCGGCTGGTCACCTTCGACCCCTCGCGCCCCGCCATCGGCGAGTCGTTCACCGCGAAGCGCATCGACAGCGTCGGCGGATCGATCGGCTGCGCGTGCAGCGGCTCGGTCACCTGCGGGTCGGCAATGGTGTTCGACACGGTCGCGGTGGTCAGGCCGGCGAGGCTGATGATGTCGCCCGCCTTTGCCTCGTCCACCGGCACACGGTCGAGCCCGCGGAACGACAGGATCTTCGACGCGCGGCCGGTCTCGACGACGTTGCCGTCATTGTCGAGCGCGTGGATCGGCTGGTTGAGCTTCACGGTGCCCGAGTTGACGCGGCCGGTCAGAATACGGCCGAGGAAGTTGTCGCGGTCGAGCAGCGTTACCAGGAAGGTGAACGGCACGTTTTCGACCTGAAGGTTGGGCGGCGGCACGTGGCGCACGATCGTCTCGAACATCGGGATCAGCGTTCCCTCGCGCGCGTCCATGTCGGTCGAGGCATAGCCGTTGCGGCCCGAGGCGTAGAGCACGGGGAAGTCGAGCTGCTCGTCGTTGGCATCGAGCGACACGAACAGGTCGAACACCTCGTCGAGCACTTCCTGGATGCGCGCGTCGTTGCGGTCGACCTTGTTGACGACCACGATCGGCTTCAGGCCCAGCGCCAGCGCCTTGCCGGTCACGAACTTCGTCTGCGGCATCGCGCCTTCCGACGAATCGACCAAGAGGACGACGCCGTCGACCATCGACAGGATGCGCTCCACCTCGCCGCCGAAATCGGCGTGGCCGGGCGTGTCGACGATGTTGATGCGGATCGCCTCGCTCTCACCCGGGGGCGTCCAGTCGACCGAGGTCGGCTTGGCGAGAATGGTGATCCCGCGCTCCTTTTCCAGGTCGTTCGAATCCATCGCGCGCTCTTCGATGCGCTGGTTCTCGCGGAAGGTGCCCGACTGGCGGAAGAGCTGGTCGACGAGGGTCGTCTTGCCATGATCGACGTGCGCGATGATCGCGATATTGCGGAGGTTCATCATGTTTCCTGGATGGCCCGCGCTGGTCGCACAGGCGATTTCGGCCGCGCCCTTAGCCTATTTGTGCGCGCGCGAAAAGATGGAGCTCGCGCGGGCGGGGAGAAGGGCATCGTGGGCGCGCGCGAAGGGTCACAAAGGTCGCACTCGTTGAGCGCGCCTACGCGCGGGGTTTATGTGTGGCGGGCTGCATCGATGTGCTTATGGCGCGGCCGGGGCGTGCAGGACAGCGGCTCAGCCGGTGTAGCGCCCTTCGGCCAAAATCTCGGTTGGCCGATCGACGGTCAGCAGGCGGCGGATGGCGACGTTCTTGTCAGGCTGCTTGTCGTACCAGCGCTGCCAGATACGCTGGCCGATCCAATAGCCGGCCTCGCTCTTCCAACCCTCCGGTGCCGCGCCGTCATTGCCGATCCAGCGGTAGAAAGCAGCGGCCGCCGGTGTGCCACGCCTCAGGTCGCTCCACCTCGCCGTGCGCGTCACCGTCAGATCGGCTTCGAAGCGCGCCCACAGATCACGCTCGCGTGCCAGCCCCCAAGCGGCGCGTTCAGGGTCGGTCTGGCGTCCGGTTACCAGCGTGGCGATGAATTCAGCCGCGCCTTCGATCAGCGCACTGCCCAGCAGCACGCCGCCGTTGCCCGCTGCTTCGGCTGTTCGCTCCGCGTCGCCTTGCAGCGCGTGAACGGTTTCATGAGCGTAAAAGCTGCGCAGCGTGTCGCGCAGCGCCTCGGGCGTCGGAGAGATACGACACAGCACCTCCAGCCCCAGCACCTGCACACCCGGCGCCGCGGTGCCGCCCGAATTGCCCGCGCCCATCACCAGGTAGATGCGCGGCAGCGGCTTGTCGGGGAACAGGCCGTGGAGCGCGAGATAGGTGGCGCGCAACTCACCCTGGGTTTGTCGCACGACGGGCAGGCAGACGCGCAGTGCGCGCTCATAGCCGGATCGATCGGCGGCGATGGCCTTCGCCAGATGGTCCGCACTCTCGATCCGGTCGGGCGTGAAGACGCGCACGCCCTCGCTGCCGCGATCGAGATAGCCGCGCTGCAATTGCTCGGCACTCGGCGCGCCGTTCGCCGCATTGAAGATCGCGGCGAACCGATCGACGTCCCCCGTCTCGACCTGCGCGGTCAGCGGGTCGACCGGCGGCGGAAGCGGGGTCGCGGGCGCGGCGAGCGCGAGCAGGAGGGCAGCGATCATCGCCGCAGCCTGACACGCACGCGCATGCCCGCGCAACCGGGGGTGATCAGCCAATCCTCGTCAAAACGTCCCCGCCACCTCGACGCCGTAGAAGCGCGGTTCGCCGCGGATGTAGGTGGGATCGCCGAAGCCACCGCCGGTGTTGCCCGCGTCGATCAGGTACTTCTTGTTGGTGAGGTTGCGCGCGAAACCGCCCAGGCGGTAGCGGCCGCCCGCCAGCTCGACGCCCGCGCGCAGGTTGACGAGCGTGTAGCCGCGTTCGCTGATCGCGTCGCTATTGGGCAGCTCGAAGAACACCTTCGACTGGTAGGTGGCAGACGGCACCGCGTAGAACACCGTTCCCTCGGCCAATGGCAAGCGCAGGTTGATCCCGCCCGACGCGGTGGTCTTCGGCTGCAAGCGGAAGCGGGCGCCGGCATAGGCCGGGGTCACGTTATTGCCCCGGTCGATCTTGCCGTCGATATAGGCGAAGCTGCCGAACGCCGACAGGATCGGTGACAGGTGGTAGGTGCCTTCGAATTCCACGCCCGGGTTCTTGGCGGAGCCCGCACTCTGCGTCAGCGCGGTGCCATTGGGTTGCGTGACCGAGACCTGGAAGCCCTGATAATCCTGGTAGAAAACCGAGGCGGTGCCGGTGAACCCGCCGAGCGCCGCCTTCACGCCGGCCTCGTAATTCCACACCGTCTCCTCGGGCACCGATTGCAGGTTGGGGCGAACGGCCGTGCCCGCGGCCGCCGCGGCGAGCTGCACCACCGGCGAGCGGCGGCCCTTGCTGATCGTGGCGTAGAGGTTGAGCCCGTCTGTCACGCGGTAGAGCGCGTTGAAGCGCGGCAACACGGCGGCGAAACTGTCCTCCGCCGTATATCGCGCGCCCGCGGTGCTCGCAGTGCCGAGCAGGCTGGAGCGGATGCCGAGCCCTGCGAGGATGGTCGAATTGGGCTGAACCGAACTATAGCCCGACTTGCGATGTTCGATCAGGACGCGCGCGCCCGCGGTGAGTTCGAGCGCGGGGGTCGGCAGCCAGGTACCGTCGGCGAAGACCGAATAGGCCTGGTTGGTGCCGTAATTGGTGAACACCGACGCGTATGGAAGCTGCGTAGCGGCGCCGCGGGTCAGCAGCGCGGTCGCGCGGGTGGCGGCGGGGATCGTGCCATTGGCGGCGACGCATCCGGTGCCGGTCGGCACACCCGCGGCGGTCAGCGCGGCGCGGACGGGCGCATAGGCGGCCGCGACTGAGCAGGCGAGATAAGTGCCTTCCTCGGTCGAGAAGGGCACGCGCTGGAAGCCGTCCTCCAGGAACGCGTTCCAGCCGAACGAGGCACGGTAATTGTCGCCGGTGAAGGCGAATCGGCCTTCGTGGTTCCACTGGTCGCCCTTCGCGTCCTCGGCGAATTCGAGGTACCATGCCGGACCGCCGTCGGCGTCAAAGGTTTCGAGACTGTCGAAGCGGCGATACCCGTTGACGGTGGTGAAGGTGATGCCGGGCGCGAGGTCGACCTGCACCGTCAGATTGGCGTCGTACACGTCGCGGTCGAGCCCGAGCTTGCGCTTGCCCAGCACCTCCTTGGAGAAAGGCGAGCCGGAGAGTTCGGCGTAGCCGTAATCGCCCGTCTGCCCGCCGGTCGGCGCGAACACGCGGCTCTTGAACGCGGTGCCGGGGTTGCGCTGCCCGTCATAGGTCAGGACGAGGTCGGCGGTGATGTCGGTCGACGGCGTCCAGCGCAGCGAGCCGCGGATACCGCGCTGGTCCTGCCCGTTCAGATCGTCCTGATCGACCCGGCCCTGGTTCTGGTTGGGGACGTTCGGGTCGCCCGCGATGTTGCGGACATAGCCGTCGCGGTATTTGTAGGCGAAGGCGAGCCGGCCCGCGAGCGTGCCGTTGCCGGCGTTCAGGTAGCCCGACACCTGCGTGCGGTCGTAATTGCCGTACGAGCCGGTCAGGTTCGCCGAGAACCCTTCGCGCGGACGCGCCGAGATGATCGACACCGCGCCGACCGCGGCGGCGGTGCCGAACAGCGTCGCCTGCGGCCCCTTCACCACCTCGATCCGCTCGAGATCGTACAGATCCTGGTACGCGCCGCGCGAGCGCGAGATATCGACACCGTTGTAATAGAGCGTGACGCGCGCGCCCTGCTGCGCCGAGCCCGAATCGGAGGTGATGCCGCGGATAACGAAGCCGGGGTTGTTCGCGCTCTGCTCCTGGATGCGCAGGCCGGGCACGTAGAGCGCGACCTCCGAGAGCGAATTAACGCCCAGGTCACGCATCCGCTCGCCGGTCACTGCGGTGACGGTCAGCGGCACGTCCTCGATCCGCTGTTCGCGTTTCTGCGCGGTGACGACGATATCATCGGGTGTGTTCTCCGGCTGCGCCGCGGCCTGCGCCAGCGCCTGCGTCGACACGCAACCGAGCAGCCCGGCCAGCAGGCCGAGCGAGAGCTTCCCCGTCATTTCGTCTTCCCCTTCGCTGCGCGGATCACCCGCCAGCCCCGACGCGCTCGCTAGGCGGCGCTCATTGCAACTTCGCGTCGGTGGCGTTGCGCCGTCGTGACGCTGATGTGGCGATTTGATGCAACAGGCGGCGATTGCGACCACCGCACGCGCGTCTTATACTGACAACACACTTGATCGCGCGGGCCATCGCGGTCAGGCTCGGGTAAGAACGGCGCGTGACAAGCGCGGGTGAGAAGGAACGACACGATGGCGACGACGCCCGACGCAATGCAGGGAGCGGTGGAGAAGGAGCTGGTGCTCACCCCGCCCGATCCCGTCCCCACGCTCGCGCCCGCAAAGGCTGCGGGGCTGGTGCCGGTTGACCAAGGCACGCGCACGGAGCTGGAGAAGCGCGTCGAAACCTTTGTCGAGCAGTTGATCGCCGAGGACGTCAACAGTCCCGAATTCGGCCGCCGCGTCGATGCGATCACCAGCATGGGGCAGAAGGAAATCCGCGACGCGGCGGGTCAGTCGAACCGCTTCCTCGACCGCCCGGTGCGCGCGATGGACAAGGACGACGGGGTCGGCAAGGACCTGGCGCAACTGCGCCGAGTGGTCGAGGACCTCGACCCCGGCAAGAAGGGCAATCTCACCGCGCCGCAGAAGCTGTTCGGGGTAATCCCGTTCGGCAACAAGATGCGCAACTATTTCGACAGCTACAAATCCAGCCAGACGCACATCAGCTCGATCCTGAAAAGCCTCGCTTCGGGCAAGGACGAGCTGTTGATGGACAATGCCTCGATCGACACCGAGCGCGCGAACCTGTGGACCGCGATGGGTCGGCTGGAGCAGATGATCCACCTGTCGCAGACGATGGACGCGCGGCTGGAGGACAAGGCGAACGAACTCGACGCGACCGATCCCGCCAAGGCCAAGGCGATCCGCGAGACCGCGCTGTTCTACGCGCGCCAGCGCACGCAGGATTTGCTGACGCAGATGGCGGTGACCGTACAGGGCTATCTGGCGCTCGACCTGGTCAAGAAGAACAACGTCGAGCTGATCAAGGGCGTCGACCGCGCCTCGACCACCACAGTCGCGGCGCTGCGCACCGCGGTGACGGTTGCGCAGGCGCTGACCAACCAGAAGCTGGTGCTCGAACAGATCACGCAGTTGAACACCACCACCGCCAACATCATCGATTCAACCGGCAAGCTGCTGCGTTCCAACACCGCGCGCATCCACGAACAGGCCGCTGCCTCGACGATCCCGCTGGAAACGCTGCAGCGCGCGTTCCAGAACATCTATGACACGATGGACGCGATCGACGATTTCAAGCTGAAGGCGCTCGACAGCATGAAGACCACCGTCACGACGCTTGGCAACGAAGTCGAGAAGTCGAAGGGCTATATCGCGCGGGCAGAAGGCGCGGCGCAGAACCGCGTGTCAGGCCCGGCCGACCAGTTCAAGCTGGAGGCGCTGTGAGCGTACCGACCCGAACCGACGAGGCGATCGCCGACGCGCGCCGCACCGTCGAGCGCGTGCGGAGCGGCGGCGATGGGGGCGTGGTGCAGACCCAGCGTCGCCCGCCGCGCGGCGGGCGCGGCGGGGCGAAGCAGCGGCTGGTGCTGATCGCACTTGCCAACGCCGCCATCCTGATTGCGGCGGGGCTGTTCGGCGGGATCGTCATGCCGCTCGGCATGTTCGGCGCGCTGGCGGTGATGCTGCTGATGCTGGCAGTGACGCTGGCGATCGCCTTCGCGCCTGCCACCCCGGTACCGACGCCGGAGCGGATCGCGCGTTCCGAGATCAAGGCGCTGCCCGCCGCCACTGCGCGCTGGCTCGACGCGCAGCGACCCGCGCTGCCCGCGCCCGCGGTGCCGATCATCGACCGGATCGGCGCGCGGCTCGACACGCTGGGCGTGCAGATCGGCGCACTCGACGATGATGCGCCGGCGGCGGCCGAGGTCCGCCGGCTGGTCGGCGAGCAGCTGCCTGAATTCGTGCGCGACTATCAGAAGGTGCCGGCGGGGCTGCGCACCACTCCGCGCAACGGCAAGACGCCCGATCAGCAGCTCGCCGACGGTCTGGGCGTGATCGAACGCGAGCTCGGCGAGATGAGCGAACAACTGGCGCAAGGCGACCTGGACGCGCTGGCGACGCGCGGGCGTTTCCTGGAGATCAAATACCAGGGCGAGGCGTGACCGGAAGGGGCGGCTGATCGGTCGCGGCGGACGGCGGGATCATCCACGTCTGTCCGACCTCGGTCGCGCGGAAGCGGCGCTGCGCGATCTGCGCCCGCGTCAGCGCGCGGTGCAGCTCGATCCGTGGCTGGTCGATGCCTTCGGCGGTCAACTCGAACGTGCCCCAGTGAACCGCGAGCGCGTAGGCGGCGCTGAGCTGCTCGAACGCGGTCACCGCCTGATCGGGGCCGATATGGTTGCCCGTCACCGGCCCGGTGAAATGATAGGCACCGATTGGCAGCAGCGCCAGGCGGACCGGGCCATAGCGGCGTGCCTCGACCGCCCAGCGCATGTCGCCCGGCCCCGTGTCCCCGGCGAAATACAGGTTGCCGCCCGGCAGCGTGACGACGAAGCCGCTCCACAGAGCCCGGTCGTGATCGCCCAGCCCGTGCCCGCTCCAGTGATGCGCGCGCGTCACCACCACATCCACGTCGGACCGCACCCGCACGCGCCCGCCCCAGTCGCGCGCCTCCGCCACGATGCCGTAGCGCGCGAGCAGCGCGTCATTGCGCAGGCCGGTGACGATCAGCGGTCGATCGCGTTTCCACAGGGTCTTGAGCGTACCCGTGTCGAGGTGATCGTAATGGTCGTGGCTGAGCAGCACGACGTCGATTCGGGGCAGATCGGCGAGCCTGACACCCGGCGCGCGCACGCGCCTGGGCCCGGCGAAACCGACCGGGGACGAGCGCTCCGCCCAGACCGGGTCGGTCAGGATGTTGAGCCCCTGCGTCTGCACCAGCACGGTCGAATGGCCGATCCACGTCACCGCCATCGCCGCGCCGGCGACGCGCCGCGGCGGGCGCGTCGGTGTGACGGCAACGTGCGGCCAATTGTTCGCGCGCGAGAACAGGCTCTCGATCAGCCCGACCGGCCCTTTTTTCGCATCGCCGCCGCTGCCGCCGTCACCATCGGGGTTGAAGAAGCGCTGCCCATCGAAATGGTCGCTGCGCGGCAACTCGCCCGGCATCACCGCGGGGACCGAGCAGGCGGCGAATGCGCCGCATGCGAGAGGAAGCAAGAACGATTTCATGACACCATCGGCGAGCGGACTTGGTTCCGGAGTGGACCGATGCGCTGCGACATGCACGCGCCGGTGTCAAATGCCGCCGCCGCTCACCCGGTCGCCATGCCCCACAGCAGATAACCGTTCAGCCCGACGATCACCGCCGCAATGGCCCAGGCGAGCGCCGACAACCAGCGCGGAGCGACGAAGCTACCCATGTAGCCGCGGTTGGCGGTGAAGGCGACGAGCGGGATCACCGCGAAGGGGAGCTGGAGGCTGAGGATCACCTGGCTGAGCACCAGCAGTTCGCCGGCACCCCGGTCGCCCGCCGCGCCGACGACCAGCACCGCGGGCAGGATCGCGAGCGCGCGGGTCACCAGCCGACGCAGCCAGACCGGCAGGCGCAGGTCGAGGAAGCCTTCCATCACGATCTGCCCCGCAAGCGTACCGGTGACGGTCGAATTCTGCCCGCTGGCGAGCAGCGCGATCGCGAACACCGCGCTCGCCCCGCCCACCCCCAGCATGGGTGCCAGCAATTCGTGCGCCTGCTCGATCTCGGCCACCTCGGTGCGGCCGGCGGTGTGGAATGCGGCCGCGGCGAGGATCAGGATCGCGGCGTTGATGAAGAAGGCGAGCCCGAGCGCGACCGTCGAATCGATCGTCGCGAGCGTCAGCGCGCGGTGCCGCCCGACTTCCGCCTCGCCGTAGGCGCGCGTCTGGACGATCGAGGAATGGAGATAGAGATTGTGCGGCATCACGGTCGCACCCAGGATGCCGATTGCGATGTAGAGCGCGGCGGGGTTGGTCACCACTTCCGCCCGCGGGATCAGTCCGCCTGCGGCGGCGACCCAATCGGGCCGCGCCCAGATGAGTTCGAGCCCGAAGCAGACCGCGATCACGACCAGCAATGCGGCGATGAATGCCTCCAGCTGGCGGAAACCGTAGCGTTGCAGCGCGAGGATCACGAACACGTCGAGCCCGGTCAGCACCACGCCCCAGACGAGCGGCAACCCGAACAGCAGCTTCAATGCAATCGCGGTGCCGAGCACCTCGGCGAGGTCGCACGCGATGATCGCAATCTCGGCGAGCAGCCACAAGGCGATCCCGAACGGCTTCGACGTGCGCGCGCGGCACGCCTGCGCCAGATCGTGCCCCGCGCCGATGCCGAGCCTCGCGGCGAGCGATTGCAGCACGATCGCCATCAGGTTGGAGCACAGCACGACCGACAGCAGCAGGTACCCGAACGCCGACCCGCCCGCGATGTCGGTCGCCCAATTCCCCGGGTCCATGTAGCCGACCGCGACGAGCCAGCCCGGCCCGACGAAGGCGAGCATGGTGCGCCAGAAGCCCGCGCCCTCCGGCACCCGGATCGAGGCGTAGCTGTCCGCCAGGGAGCGCGCCGGCGCGCGGGGCTGCGAAGGGGACGGCAACGACATCGGCGACGCTCATGCGGGAGAAGCGAGCCGGGTTCAACGCGCGATCTGCCGCGTGCGACGAGCGGGCCCGGTCACCTGCCTTCATGCCGCTCGGGTGCCCTGCCGCGTGATGTTGCGTTGCTGCGCACGTGAGGCGGGGAATGCCGCCGCTTCGGCCATTGCGTGTTCATCCGCGCCGCCGCAAGAAGGAGCCATGAGAATGCTTCCCGCCCTCGCCGCCGCGCTCGCCGGCACCATCGCCCTCGCCGCGCCCGCCCAGGCCGCGCAGCCGATCAACGGCCGCTACGTGACCGAGGACGGGGCCGCGCTGGTCGAGGTGGGGCCGTGCGGCGGCAAGACCTGCGGCCGGATCGTCCGCGTGCTCAAGCACACGCCGGGTGCGGCGGCGACCGACGTCAACAACAAGGACAAGGCGCTGCGCAGCCGCCCGATCGTCGGCATGCCGGTGCTGTCCGAATTCACCGACGCGGGCGACGACTGGCGCGGGCGCATCTACGATCCGCGCAACGGCAAGACCTACAAGTCGATCGTCAGCCGCAACGCCGACGGCACGCTGAAGGTACAGGGCTGCATCGCATTCCTGTGCCAGACGCAGACCTGGCGTCCGGCGCGCTGAGCCCGCCAACGTCCGCGCACGGCAGTGCCGCTCGCGGATGGATTGCCCGTCAACGCCTCTCCCGCGCCACCTCTTGCGGGTGCCGCATCGTGCCGGCCGCATCGTACCAGCGGCGTGCGACCGGCCGGTCTCCCGGCGGCCGTTGCTGTCGCGCAGCCCTCAATGTCGAGCGAACGTGAGCGCTGCTTCGAACGATCGGCGCTGCAAGCGCGTGTTCGCGCCCACGTTGCATTCGGCTGCGCGGTTCGTGTAGAGGCACGCCCATTCGCAAGGACCCGGTGAAATTCCGGGTGGCTATGCCGGCCGCCGATCCGCCGGACAACATCACACATGCAGACCAGTTTCAGCGCCCTGATCGGCGCCATGTGCCTTGATGTGGGAATTTCCATGAACATCGATCTCACCACCTATCGCCGGCAGTGGTTCACTGACGGTGCCGCCGCCCGCCGCGACATCATGGCCGGCATCGTCGTCGCGCTGGCGCTGATCCCGGAGGCGATCGGCTTCTCGATCATCGCCGGCGTCGATCCGCGCGTCGGCCTCTACGCATCGGTCGCGATCGCGATCACGATCTCGCTGATCGGCGGGCGACCCGGCATGATCTCGGCCGCGACGGCCGCCGTTGCGGTCGTCGTGATCCCGTTGGTTCGCGATCACGGGGTCGATTACCTGTTCGCCGCGACGATCCTGATGGGGCTGATCCAGATCGTCGCGGGGCTGCTGCGTCTCGATCTCGTCATGCAGTTCGTGTCCCGCTCGGTCATCACCGGCTTCGTCAACGCGCTCGCCATTCTGATCTTCCTGGCGCAGCTGCCACAGCTGACGAACGTCGGTTGGCAGACCTACGCGATGGTCGCCGGCGGCTTGGCGATCATCTACGGCTTTCCGCGCATCACAAAGGCGATCCCGTCGCCGCTGGTCGCGATCCTGATCCTGAGCGCGGTGAGCATCGGCTTGGGTCTGTCAGTCAACACGGTCGGCGACATGGGCAAGCTGCCGGAAGGATTGCCCGATTTCGCCCTGCCGAACGTGCCGCTGACGCTCGACACCTTGCGCATCATCTTGCCCTATTCGCTGACGATGGCGGCGGTCGGGCTGCTCGAGTCACTGCTCACCGCGCAGATCGTCGACGACATGACCGATACGGACAGCGCCAAGCGCGTCGAGTGCGGGGGACAGGGAGGCGCGAACATCGTCGCCGCGCTGTTCGGCGGCATGGGCGGTTGTGCGATGATCGGGCAATCGGTCATCAACGTCACCTCGGGTGGGCGCGGCCGGCTGTCGACCTTCGTCGCCGGCGCCTTTCTGCTGTTCCTGCTGGCGGTGCTCGGTCCATGGGTCGGGCGCGTGCCGATGCCCGCGCTGGTCGCCGTCATGATCATGGTGTCGATCGGCACGTTCAGCTGGAACTCGATCGCCAACCTGCGCCGCCATCCGCCGACCTCGTCGATCGTCATGCTGACGACCGTCGTCGTTGTGGTCGCGACGCGCGACCTGTCGCTCGGCGTCCTCGCCGGGGTGCTGCTGTCGGGTATCTTCTTCGCCGGCAAGGTGCAGCGGATGTTCTCGGTGACGCGCGAGGAGACCGCAGATGGTACGGAAGCGACCTACCGGGTCTCCGGCGAGATCTTCTTCGCGTCGGTCGACCGGTTCACCCGGGCCTTCCAGGCCGAAGGCCCAGCCCGGCGCGTCGTGATCGATGTGACGGCCGCGCACTTCTGGGACATTTCAGGGGTGGGCGCACTCGACAAGATCGTCGCCCGCCTGCGCCGCGACGGGCGCTCGGTCGATGTAATTGGCTACAATCGTGCCAGCGCCGACATCGTCGACCGGTTCGCGTTGCACGACAAGACCGGCGTGGAGATGGGGCTCGCCCCGCATTGATCCGCCCCTGATCGGTTCGTGCCCCCCCTCAAACCGGTGCCGCGTCGGGCCCCGCGCCATAATGGTGCCAGGTGAAGATCGCCGCGGCACCGCGGTGGGGACGCCACGCCTCGGCCAGTTCGCGCGTCAGCTTCTCGCTCGGGCGCGCATCGTGGCCCAGAATGCGGCCGACCTCGATCTGCACCGCCAGGTCGCCCGCGGGCCAGATGTCGGGGCGGCCTTCAGCGAACAGCAGGTACACCTCGGCCGACCAGCGTCCGATGCCCTTGACGCGGACGAGCTGCGCGATCGCCTCCTCGTCGTCGGCGGCGAGATGCGCGAGGTCGAGCCGGCCGCTCGTCACCTCGTCCGCCAGGCTGCGCGCGTAGCCGGTCTTCTGACGCGAGAAGCCGCAGGCGCGCAACGCCTCGTCGCTCGCCGCGGCGATGATCGCAGGGTCGGTCGGGTCGCCGATCTGCTCCTCCAGCTTGCGCCACACCGCATCGGCGGCGCGCACGCTCACCTGCTGCCCGACGATGGTGCGCAGCAAGGTGGCATAACCGCGCTGGCGAATGCGCGGCGCCGGATAGCCGACACGCGCGATCGCGGCGGCGATCGCGGGCTCGATCGCGGCCAGCGCGTCCAGCCCGGCGCGCAGATCGCCTTCGCTCAGGCCCATCGCGGAACCCGTTGCGCCCACCATTGCTCGGGCACGCGCGACGCGGCATGGAGGCCGGCACCAATCGGAGACAAGATCATGCCCAAGCTTATCGTCGTCACGCGCGAGGGGGAAGAACGCGAGATCGATGGCGAGGTCGGCCTGTCGGTCATGGAAGTGATCCGCGACGCCGGCATCGACGAGATCCTGGCGCTGTGCGGCGGTTGCTGCTCCTGCGCGACGTGCCACGTCCACGTCGACCCCGCCTTCGCCGATCGCTTGCCCAAGATGAGCGAGGACGAGAACGACCTGCTCGACTCGTCCGCCGACCGCGACGCGGGTTCGCGCCTGTCGTGCCAGATCCAGTTCACCTCCGCACTCGACGGGCTGAAGGTGCGGATCGCCGAGGAGGATTGATGCCGATCGGGCGCGGTCGATGGCCGCGCCCTTTTCGCCGCGTTCAGCCGCGCGCGGCCACGGCGTAGAGCGCGATCGCGGCGGCGTTGGACACGTTCAAACTCTCCACCTTGCCCGAAATCGGCAGCCGCGCGAGTTGGTCGCAATGCGCCTCGGTATTCTGCCGCATCCCCTCGCCCTCCGCGCCCAGCACGATCGCGGGGCGCGTCTCGCCCAGTTGCTCGGCGAGCGTCGCGGGCGCGTGGCCGGTCAGGCCGATGCGCCAGAAGCCTGCCTCGCCGATCTCGTCGAGCGCGCGCGCGAGGTTCACGACGCGCACCCACGGCACCACCTCCAGCGCGCCCGAGGCTGAGCGCGCGAGCACACCCGATTCGGGCGGCGCGTGGCGATCCTGCGTGACGATGCCGAGCGCGTCGAACGCGGCGGCCGAGCGCATGATCGCGCCGACGTTGTGCGGATCGGTGACCTGATCGAGCACGATCAGCGGGCGGCGGTCACCCTCGCCTTGCGCCAACAGGTCGCCCAGCCAGATTTCCTCGAGCGGATCGACTTCGGCGACCAGACCCTGGTGCGGCGCGTCGTTGGGGACCAATCGACCCAGATCGGGCGCTTCGGCGAACACGACCGGCATCGACGACGGCAGGTCGAGCGACGACAAGGCTTCGCGCGTGCCCCACATCTTACGCACCACCCGTTCGGGATTGGCGAGCGCGGCGGTGACCGCGTGGCGGCCCCAGAAGCGCGGGCGGTTGCCTTGCGTCTGGCTGGGGCGATGACCGCGGCGCGCCATCAGCGCGGAAACTTCGTGAACTGCATGCGCGCGTGCCTATGCCGCGCGCCGCGCGCGTGCAAGCGCGCGGCATTTGCGCGTCCCCGGCGCGAAGGGGCTTGCGCGGTGCCGCGCACGCCTCTAGGAGCCGCCTTCTTCGTCGCTTCCGCGGCGTCGACCAGCGGCCTGACCAGCCGCCTGCACCGCGCGATCCGCGCCGTGCAGCAGGTGCCGGACCAACGTCCGGCGCGACCCGGATGGAAGGGTGGCCGAGTGGTTAAAGGCAGCAGACTGTAAATCTGCCCGCGTGAGCGTACACTGGTTCGAATCCAGTCCCTTCCACCACCTTTTCTGAACGGACCCGCGTCGGGACGACAACCCGCCAGCGACACACCCGCTGACCTGCCGATCACCTGCATCAACGATGTTGCTGGCCTGCGCTGGGATCTCACGCCGGCTGCCCCGCCCGGGCGCACGATCTGGCGTTCGGCGCCCGACACATGCGCAGCAACATACCGCAACATTAATTTCTCGTCACACGGACCGGAGTGCAGTTGATCTCCGTTAAGCGGCCATCGGCGGCATCAAGCCGTGCGTGGTTGTGCAGGGGTTGATGATGGACGGAATGGCATTCCTGATAGGATTCACGATCCTGTCGCTCGGATCGCTCGCGATCTACGTGACGGGCAGCAAGGAGCCGCCGTCCCGGCACCACACGTTGCTGCACGCCAGTGTGCCGTTCATCGCCGCGACCGCCTATCTTGCCATGGCCTTTGGCATCGGCACGCTGATCAAGTTCGACGGCACCGCGACCTACCTCGCACGTTACGCCGATTGGTCGGTGACCACGCCGATCCTACTGGCCAGCCTCGTCCTGCTCGCCTTTCACGAGCGCGGTTCGACCGGCGAAGTCGGCGGCTATCTGACCGCGATCATCGTGCTCGACGTACTGATGATCCTGACGGGTCTGATCTCCTCGGTCGCCGCAGTGCCGGTGGTAAAATGGGTTTGGTATCTGTGGTCGTGCGTCGCGTTCGCGGGCGTTTTGTACCTGCTGTGGGTGCCGCTGCGCGCGCGCGCGATGGAGCGCGGCGAGGCGCTCGGCAGCGCGTACATCAAGAACGTCGGCTTCCTGACGGTGGTGTGGTTCCTGTACCCGATCGTCTTCCTGGTCGGTCCCGAAGGGCTGAAGATCATCAACGACCCGACGTCAGTGTGGGCGATCCTGATCATGGATGTGGTCGCGAAGGTCGCTTACGCCTTCTTCGCCGCCAGCAACGTCGACAAGGCGCTGCGCGAGCACAACCACCGGCGCACGGTCGCGTGAGCATGGCGGCGCCGTCGATCGGCCGGCCGCAGTCCGATCGATCGGTGGCGCACGGCCGGCTCGCCGCACTTGGCTGGAGCGTACTGGGGGTGGCCGCGATCGTCGCCTCCTTTGCGCCTCTGCTGGTGCAGCTCGGTTATGCGATCGTCGCGGTGGGCGTGATCGGCATGGCGCACGGAGCGAGCGATCTCGCGATCGTCGACCGCGCGCGCCGCCCTGGCTTTCTCGCGCTCTACGGTGTCGTATCGCTCGTCTGTCTGTGGTGGTGGACCGCCGAACCCGCGGTCGCGCTGCCATTGTTCTTGCTCGCCTCGGCGATCCACTTTGCGTTGGAAGATGCACCGTCTGGAACGGTTGCCGAACGAGCCGCGCGCGGTGTCAGCCTGATCGCGACGCCGGCCGTGCTTCATCGCGCATCGCTGCACGACTTGCTGGTGATCGCGGGCGGCCCCGATGCCTTGGTGCAACCGTTGGTTACTGCGCTGGCGCTCACCGGCGGGATCACCGCTGTCGCGCTGTTGCTGCTAGCCTGGCAGCGCCGCGACGCGCGGCTGGCAACCGGCACGCTTGCCCTGCTCGTCTTTCCGCCGCTGATCGGTTTCTCGCTCGGGTTCCTGATCCTTCACGCGCTGCCGCAGACGGCGGCCCGGCAGCAGCGGATCGGATGCGCGTCGACGCTCGACTACGTCCGCGCGGTGGCACCGATCCTGCTGCTCGCCTTCGTGCTCGCGGGAGTGGTCGGCGCGGTGCTGCTGCGCGTGGATGAGAGCGGGGTGCGCGCGCTATTCGCCGCGATCGCCGCCCTGGCGGTGCCGCATCTGCTCGTCACGCCGTGGTTCGCGGGCGAGCCGGAAGCCGCCCATCTGCGCACCGCCTGACGTTCGCGCCTCAGCTGCGCGAGGCCTTTTTGCCCGACAGCGCCGACAGAACCCCCCGCATCGTGCGGACTTCCTGGCTAGTCCAGCCGGGCTTGGTCAGCATGGTGCGGATCGTCCGCTTCGAGGTCGGCACGCGATCGGGCGGGAAGAAAAAGTTCGCCGCCTCCAGCATCGCGTCGAGCTGCCCGATCATGCCTTCCAACTCGCCGTGCGGCGCGGGCGGATCGAGCGTCACCTCGGGCGGGCTGGCGAGCGCGACGTGCTTCGACCATTCGTAGGCGACGAGGATCACCGCCTGCGCCAGGTTGAGGCTGCCGAACTCAGCGTTGATCGGCACCGTCACGATCGTGCGCGCCAGCGCAACGTCATCGGTTTCCAGCCCCGAGCGTTCGGGGCCGAACAGGATCGCCGAGCCGCCCGGCTCGGCGTGGATGGCGCGCGCGGCGGCCTCCGGTGTCACGACGGGCTTGGTCACGCCGCGCTTCCTCACCGTGGTCGCGTACACGTGCGCGCGATCGGCGACTGCGTCCGCCACCGTGTCGAACACGCGCGCGCGCTCCAGCACGACGTCGGCGCCGGAGGCAGCGGGGCCGGCAGCAGGATTGGGCCAGCCGTCGCGCGGCGCGACGAGCCGAAGGTCGGTGAGCCCGAAGTTGAGCATCGCACGCGCGGCCTTGCCGATGTTCTCGCCCAGTTGCGGGCGCACGAGAACGATCGCGGGCGGCGGCACGGCGCCGTTGGGCTCGTGAGAGATAGGGTCGGTCACGTCGCTCATCCGCGCGCGGCCTCCTCGACGGTGCCGGCGAATTCCTCAAAATCGCGCGCCTCGCTGAAATCGCGGTAAACGCTGGCGAAGCGGATGTACGCGACCGAGTCCAAACCCTTGAGCCCGTCCATCACCATCTCGCCGATCCGCTTGGAGGTGACCTCGCTGTCGCCGGTCGTCTCTAACTGACGCTGGATGCCGCTGACCAGCTTCTCGATCGCGAGCGCGTCGATCGGCCGTTTGCGCGCGGCGATCGACACCGAGCGGAGCAATTTCTCGCGGTCGAAGGGTTCGCGGCGGTGCTCGCTTTTCACCACCACGAGGTCGCGCAACTGAATCCGCTCAAACGTCGTGAAGCGCGCCGCGCAGCCCTCGCACTGACGACGGCGCCGGATCGCGGCGCCGTCGTCGGTGGGGCGGCTGTCCTTTACCTGGCTGGCCTCATGGCCGCAGAACGGACAGCGCATTCAGTCCTTGCGCTTCGCATAAGCGACCGCGGCACCGGCGATCGCGCCGAGCACGGGGCCGACGACCGGCAACGGAATCGCGACGATCGCACCAATCGCGCTGTACTTGGCCATCTTCTTGCCCAGGCCCGGCGTCGCTTTGATCTCGCCCTGGATTTCATCGAACTTCGACACAGTTTGTTACCCTTCGTAGATCGGGAAGCGTGCGCAGAGATCGCGCACGCGACCACGAACGTCCGCCTCGACCTCGGGGTCCCCGTGCTCGCCCTTCTTTGCCAAACCGTCGAGCACGTCGGCGACCATGTTGCCGATCTCGCGGAACTCAGCCGGCCCGAACCCGCGCGTCGTGCCGGCGGGCGAGCCGACGCGGATGCCGCTGGTCTTGACCGGGGGCAAAGGATCGTTGGGGATGCCGTTCTTGTTGCAGGTGATGCCGGCACGCTCCAGCGCCTCGTCGGCGTCGCGGCCGGTCACGCCCAGCGGCGTCAGGTCGACGAGTGCCAGATGCGTGTCGGTCCCGCCCGAGACGAGGTCCGCGCCGCGCTCCTTCATCGTCGCGGCGAGCACCTTGGCATTCTCGACCACGGCGGCTGCATACGCCTTGAAGTCGGGGCGCAGCGCCTCGCCGAACGCGACCGCCTTGGCGGCGACGACGTGCATCAGCGGACCGCCCTGCAATCCCGGGAACACCGCCGAGTTGATCTTCTTCGCGATCGCCTCGTCGTCGGTCATCACCATGCCGCCACGGGGCCCGCGCAGCGTCTTGTGCGTGGTGGTGGTGACGACGTGCGCGTGACCGAACGGCGTCGGGTGGACGCCGCCCGCAACCAGGCCTGCAAAGTGCGCCATGTCGACCATGAAGGTCGCGCCGGCCTTGTCCGCGATTGCCCGGAACCGCGCGAAGTCGATGTGGCGGGGATAGGCGGAACCGCCGGTGATGAGAATGCGGGGCTTGTGCTCCATCGCGAGCGCCTCGACCTGGTCATAGTCGATCAGATGCGTATCGGGGGTCACGCCATACTGTACCGCGTTGAACCACTTGCCGCTCATCGCCGCGCGCGCGCCGTGCGTCAGGTGTCCGCCCGCGTCGAGGCTCAACCCCATGATCGTGTCGCCGGGCTTGGCGAGCGCGAGCATCACCGCGCCGTTCGCCTGCGCGCCCGAGTGCGGCTGGACGTTGGCGTACCCGCAACCGAACAGCTGCTTCGCGCGCTCGATCGCGAGCACCTCTACCTCGTCCGACGGCGCACAACCCTGGTAGTAGCGCTTGCCGGGATAGCCCTCGGCGTATTTGTTGGTGAAGACCGAGCCCTGCGCCTCCAACACCGCGCGGCTGACGATGTTCTCGCTCGCGATCAGCTCGATCTGCGTCTGCTCGCGCGTCAGTTCGTGCTCGATGCCCGCGAACACCGCCGCGTCGGCGTCGGCGAGGCCACGGGTGAAGAAGCCATCTGGCTGGACATCGTTGGCGACGATCGGATTGCTGCTCATGCGGGGTCCTTCAGCTTGTCGACGCGCGCGCAATGGCGGCCGCCGAGGAAATCGGTGGACAGGAACGCGGACACGCAGGCGCGCGCCATTTCGGGGCCGATCAGCCGCGCGCCCATCGCGATCGCGTTCGCGTCATTGTGGCTGCGCGCGAGGCTCGCCGACAGCGGCTCGGCGACGAGCGCGCAGCGTACCGCCGGGTTACGGTTGGCCGCGATCATGATGCCGATCCCCGAACCGCACAGCGCGATGCCGCGCTCAGCGCGCCCGTCCGCCAGCGCTTGGGCCAGCGCATAACCGTAGTCGGGATAGTCAACGCTGCCGTTGCCGTGTGTGCCGAGGTCGAGCACTTCATGCCCCTCGTCGCCCAGCCATTGGACGAGATCGGCCTTCATCGAGACGGCCGCGTGATCGGATGCGATAACGATGCGCAAAGGGGTGGGACACCTTCGTGGTCGAGATGATCGGAATGCGCGGCTCCATAGCCCCGCGCGCGCGTAAACGCCACCCGGAACGCTTGCTCGGGCGTGGGTGTTCGTCAGCGGTCATGAAGCAGATCGCGCCGCTCGCCCTACCCCTTGCCCTGACGCTCGCCGCCTGCAACGGCGCGCCGCCGTCGACCACCAGCAACAGCATGACCAGCGCGGGCGCGACCGAGCCCGCGGCGGACAACATCGCCGCGCCGGTCGCGATGCCGACGTCGGATGCGTCACCCGCTCCCGCCGCGTCGCCGCCTGCTGCGCGTACCGCGCGCGACTATGCCGGCCGCTGGATCGGGGTTGAGGGCATGGTGCTGACCGTGAAACCCACGGGCGCCGCGACCGCCGACCTGAACATGCGCTGGGGCCTCGACGCCGACATGGCCGGCACCTACCCCGCGAGCGTAACGCCCGAGGGGCTGCGCTTCACCAGGGGCGGCGAGACGCTGCTGCTGCGCCCGAGCGACGGTGACGCCACCGGACTGAAGTGGATGGCGGGCAAGAAGAACTGCCTGACCGTCAGATCGGGCGAGGGTTACTGCCGCGCCTGAATGGCAGCGGCGAGCGCGAGCGTGCGGCGCGCTTCCTCCAGGTGGAGCCGCTCGACCATCTTGCCCTCGACTCGGATCGCGCCGCGCGCGGCGTGTTCGGGTAGGTCGAACGCCGCAACCACCGTCTCGGCCCAGGCGATCTCCGCAGACGCGGGCGAGAACACGCGGTTGGCGGCGGCGATCTGCGCTGGGTGGATCAGCGTCTTGCCGTCGAACCCCCATTCGAGCCCTTGCGCGCACTCCGCCTTGATTGCGGCCTCTTCGTCCAGCACGTTGATCACGCCGTCGAGCGCGACCAACCCCGCCATTCGTGCGGCGAGCACGACTTGGGTCAGGATCGGCAGCAGCGGCGCGCGTGTCTTGCCGGGGCGGCAGCGCAGTTCCTTGGCGAGATCGTTGGTGCCGACCACCAGCGCGGCGAGCCCGACGTCCTGGCTCGCATCGACGATCTCGGGCAGGTTGACGACACCACGCGCGGTTTCGACCATCGCCCATAGCGGCGTGTCCCCACCCAGCGCCTGCCGCGCCGCGTGCAGCGCCGCCACGTCGGACACCTTGGGCAGCAGCACCGCGTCCGCGCCGCTCGCGCCCAGCGCCGCGAGATCGTCCGCGCCCCATTCGGTGTCGAGCGCGTTGGCGCGCACTATCAGCTCGCGATGCCCGAACCCGCCCGCGCGCACCGCCGCGACCGCCGCGTCGCGCGCGCTCGTTTTCTGCTCGGGCGCGACCGCGTCCTCCAGGTCGAGGATGACGACGTCGCACGGCAGGTCGCGCGCTTTCTCCACCGCGCGCGCGTTCGATGCGGGCATGTAGAGCACGCTGCGGCGCGGGCGGACGGGCGTGGATTCGTCGTTCACTGGCTGTCCTCCGTCGCCGCGGCGCGGGCCGGGCAAATCGTTACCCGTTCCATGAAGATGCCGTCGCCAGGGTCAAGGGCGCCCGCATCATGGCATGCCCGTGAAAGAGCCGAACTCCGCGATCAGGGCCTCGGCAGGCGTGAAGCGCGCCCTCACGCCACCGCGTGGCGCCACACGGACACTTCGCCCTCGCGTGCGACGTGCCCGACGTGCCCCACCGACTCGGCAACGCCGTCGGTGAGCCACGTCATCAACGCGAGATCGTCGGCGCGCACCTTGGCGAGCGTGCGCTGCCCGGCGGGCGTGCGCGCCACCACCACTCCGCCCCTCGCCGATCCGTCGCGCGCGTAGAAGACGGTGTAGGTCTCGATCGTCGCCGGGCCGTCATAGTCCTTGACCAGTTCGGGCACCGCGCCGCGCGCCGCGTCGGCTGCCGCCTGCACATCGAAGTCGTGCGGCTCCCCCGCGCCCGGCAGTGGATGCGTCGCGAGCACGATCGCGTGGTTGTGCGTCGCGTAGCCGCCATTGGCGTAGAGCAACCCCGTCTCCCCCTCGCCACCGCGCAGTGCGTCAACCATCTCGGCGACCGCGTGGCTCATGTAATTGCCGATCGGCCCGCCGCCGAAGGTCAGGCCGCCGAACACGGTTGCGGGACGATCGACCGGCCAGCCGATCACGCGCCGCGCCATCTTGGGCACGCAGGGAAAGCAGGAGTAGAGTTCGACCAGGTCGAGCGTCGCCGCGTCGACCCCGTTCCATGCCAGTGCATGCTGGAGGCAGGCAGCCATGCTCGGCGACGCGTCGTACCGGTCGCGCGCGAGGAAATCCTCCGGCTCGTGCGCGCTGGCGCCCCGCCCGACATAGACGATCCGCGCTTCCGCCACGCCGCACCGCCGCGCTTCGGCCAGGCTGGTGACGATGAACCCCGCGCCCTGGTTGACCGACGAATTGGCGACGGTCAGCTTGGTATAGGGAAAGGCGATTGGCCGGTTGTCCGCGCCCGGCGTCACGATCTCTTCGGGCGTGCGAGCCGTATGCAGCCATGCCGCGGGAGTCTGCGCCGCGATTTGCGAGAAGCGCGACCAAATCTCGCCCGTCTCGCGCTGCGCTTGCCGGAGCGTCTGCCCCCAAGCGGCGCGCGCTGCATTCTCGTACAAGGGGTAAACGTCGACCGGCGCGCTTAGACCGTATTGGCGGCGATATCCGGGCTTCGCTGCATCGGTCAGTGTACGCAGCGGGTTTTGCGCCGCGACATCGGTCTTCGCCGCCGCCGCCGCGCGCGCGCTCGCGGTGCGCAGCGCCTCCGCGCCGACGACGACCGCGATCCGCCCCTCGCCGCGCGCGATCCGGTTCGCCGCTTCGTTCAGCAGCAGGATCGGGCTGTCGCCGTTCGGCCCGACCGACTCATAAGCCAGCGCAGGATGTGCACCGATCGCTGCCGCAACCTTGTATGCCAGCGGATTGTGCCCCCGAAAGCTGATCTGCTGCACCACCGCGACCAAGTCGGCATCGCGCAGCCAGCCGCCACCGGCATCGCGGTCGGCCTCGTCGAGTGCCGCCTGCATCAGCGCGAGCGGCTCCATGCCCTCGGCCGGGTCGCGCGGACGGTCGTTGACCTGCCCGACGCCGACGATCACCGCGACGCGTTCGGGATCGACGCTCACGAGGCGGTCCACACCGGCGCGCGCTTTTCGGCGAAGGCGCGTGGCCCCTCGCGCGAGTCCGCGCTGGAAAAGACGATGCGGCTTTCCGCGCGGTTCTGCGCCCATGCCGCCTCCTCGCGCGCGACGCGGCCGTCGACGATGCCGAGCGCCATCCGCTTCGACGCCTGGACCGACACCGGCGCATTGGCGACGATCCGCGCGGCGAGCGCGAGCGCGGTGTCGAGCAGCGCGTCGGCGGGCGCGAGCGCGTTGACCAGCCCGAGCGACAGCGCGCGCTCCGCGGTGATCGGGTCGCCGGTCAGCATCATTTCCATCGCGATCTTCTGCGGGATCTGCGCGGGCAGGCGGAACACCCCGCCCGCCGCCGCGAACAGCCCGCGCTTGGGCTCGGGCAGGCCGAAGATCGCGGTATCCACCGCGACGACCAGATCGCAGGCGAGCGCGATCTCCAGCCCGCCACCCAACGCCGAGCCGTTGACCGCAGCGATGACCGGGGTCGAGATCGGGTGGCTGACGATGCCGGCAAAGCCCCACGCCTGCTTGGCCGCGTCGTCGGGCGCCAGCCGCTCGCCGCGCGACAGCGCGACTAGGTCGGCACCGGCGCAGAATGCCTTGTCGCCCGCGCCCGTCACGATAACGCACCGGATCTCCGGGTCGGCGTCCGCCGCCTCCAGCGCGTCGCCCACTCCCTCGTGCACCGCTGCGTTGACCGCGTTACGTGCCTCGGGTCGGTTGATCGTCACGATCATGACATGGTCGCGCCGCTCGACCAGCACCGCGTCGTTGCCGGATGTCGTCATCTGCCTATCCCTCGCTCACGCCGCCACTTCGATCGTGCCCGCCTGTTCGAGCCGCGTGATCTCCGCCTCGCTCAGGCCCAGCCAGTCGGCGAGCACGTCGGCACTATGCTCGCCCAGCCGCGGCGCCGGGCGCTGTTCGGGTGTGGCGAGACGCGAGCGCGCGGGCGCGGCCTCGACCGTCACCGGCTGCGCGAGCAGCGGATGCGTCGCAGTGCGAAAGGTGCCGAGCGCCTGAAACTGCGGCTGGTCGGGCAATTCGACCACCCGCAGCATCGGCGCGGCGGGGACGCCCGCGGCTTGGAGCAACGCCGCCGCCTCGCTGGCGGTCCGCGCGCGTGTCCAAGCGGAGAGCGCGAAGTCGCGATCATTGATCGAGTCGTCGTGTCCGATGACACGCGCGACCGCCTCTTCCCCGGCCGCGTCGCGCGCGGTGACCACGACCCACTCGTCGTCTCCCGCCGCCGGATAGATGCCCCACGGCCAGGCGCGCGCCGGCTCGGTTATGTCGGCACCCGCGGCACGCGCGGCAAACAGGGGTGCGAGATGCCCCATCATCACCTCCATCTGGCTGACGCTCGCGCGCCCGCCCGCGCCCGTCCGCATCCGCCGGATCAGCAGCGCGAGCGCGCCCGCCGCCCCAACACGCGCGGCAACGTGGTCGGGATAGACGGTCACGCCGTCGGAGAAGCTCGCCGGGTCGTCAGGGTACACCCACAATTTCGACAGCCCCGCCGAGCAGCGTACCAGCGGACCATAGCCACCCCGCCTGCTCCACGGCCCCGTCGCGCCGAAGGCGGAGCTGTCGACGCTGACCAGCCGCGGGTTGAGCGCGCGCAAGCGATCGGGCGAAAAGCCGAGCGCGTCGAACGTGCCGGGCTTGAAGTTCGAGAGCAGCACGTCGGCCTCGCCCACCAATCGCGCGAACAGCGTTTTGCCCGCGTCGGCGCGCAGGTCGATCGACAGCCCGCGCTTGTTACGGTGCCCGGCGGCGAAGGTGATCGAGACGGGCGCATCGTCGCGCGACTGGCGCTGGCCGTCGGGAAAGGCGCCGTTCTCCACCTTGATCACGTCCGCGCCCAGATCGGCGAGCAGCCGCCCCGTCTCCGCGCCGACGACGATCACCCCCATGTCGAGCACCTTCAGCCCCGCGAGGGGGCGGTCGGCGGCGGGCGGCGGCGTCCAGTGCCCGCGCGGTTGATCGAACGCTACCGGGTCGCTCGACAGATCGGGTGCGCCGCCGCGCGGGCCCGTGCGCTGGCCGTCGATCTCCACCGCACCATCGGGCATCGGCACCGGAATGCCCGCCACCGCGACCGGCTTGAACGCGCCGCGCGCGACAATCTGTTCGTTCGCGATCCCCTCGTCGAGGTCGAGCAGCGCCGCGGCGGGGACGCCGTGCGCCGCTGCCTCCGCCTCCACCTCGGCGCGCGTCTTCGTCGCCAGCAGCGCGGCAATCGCGGGGATCAGGTCGGGCGAGCGGAAGCGCGTCTGCAACTTCTCCCATTCGGACCCCGCAAAGGCATCGGGCCGCCCCATCCATTCCCACATCCCGCGCCACTGCCGCGGCGCCATGATGCACAGCCGGACATAACCGTCGGCGCACGCGATGATCGGGTAACGGTGCCGCTCGTCGAAGCGGCCGCGCGACATCTTCCACAGCGGCACGCCCGATTGCGCGCTGCCCGCAATCCCAAAACCGGGGTCGAGCGCGGCCATCCCCGCCTCGATCAGCGCGACGTCGACATGATCGCCGCGCCCGTCGCGCAACCGCTGGATGAACGCGGCGAGCGTGATCACCGCCGCCTGCGTCGCCGCGGCGTGGAGGAACAATTCGCCCGGCGGCAACAGCGGTGCGCGATCGGGCAGTCCGGAGCGCGACAATCCGCCCGACAATGCATGGAGCACCGGATCGGTCGCGCGCCAGGTGCGCCAAGGCCCGACCTGCCCAAAATCGCTGAGCGACACGACGACCAGCCCCGCATGGCGCGCGGCGCGCGCGGCGGGATCGAGCGCGGCGTGCGCGTCGCTGCCGGGCGCGCTGTTCTCGATCAGGATATCGGCGTCGGCGAGCAGGGCGTCGAACGACGGGTCGGTGACCGCCATCGCAACCGCGCGTTTGCCGAGGTTGGCGGCTGCAAACAACAGGCTCTGGCCGTTGAGCATCGGCCCTTCGCGTCGTTCCGCGCCGCCGCCCGCCGGCTCGACGCGGATCACCTCCGCACCCAGATCGGCGAGCAACCGCGCAGTGTGCGCCATCGTGCCAGACACGCACTCCACCACGCGCATCCCCGCGAGCGGCCGGTCGAGCGTCTCCGCGGCTCGCACTTGCGCGTCGCTCATTGCGGCCACACCAGTTCGCGCCGCCCGGTGCTCTCGCGGTAGAAGGCGAGGATCGCGCGGTCCTCCTCGCTTCCCGGCGCGACGCCGGCATGATGCGTAATCAACGCGCGCGACAGCGTCGCCCATGCCTCGTCGAGCTCACTGAGCGTCATCCCCTCGCCCGTCGCGGGGGCGGCATCACCCAGCAGCGTACGCATCGCCGCGATGTCCGCCAGCCGCCACGCCGCCGCTTGGTCCGCCTCCTGCGCGCCCAGCACCGCGAGCAGCCCCGCGACCGTCATCATCGCGCCGCCGTACGCGTCGTGCGTGGCAGCCGCCGCGCCCGCGCCCAGCCCGACCAGCCCCGCGCCGGTCAGCACGTCGCCCAGATCGCTCACCGCCAATCCTCCAGTTGCGCGGCGATGATCGCGTCCTGCCGCCGCGCGGTGTACCAGCCCGAGATGCCGAGCACGGGGTCGGTGCGCCCGCCCGCCACGAACTCGGCGAACGCCGAAGTCCAGATCGCGCGGCCCTTGACCGCATTGAACAGCGACCACCACCGCATCGCGTTCGGGTCGACCGCGAGCCCGCTCGCCGCCCGCCACGTGTCCAGTGCGCGTGCGCGCGACGTCATGCCGCACACGCAGCCGGGCTCGAAATGGTCCCAGATCGGATCGAGCGCCCAGCCGAGATCCTCCAGCGGGTCGCCCAGATGCGCCATCTCCCAGTCGAACATCGCGAGCATCCCGCCCGCACCGTCGTGCATCACATTGCCCGAACGATAATCGCCGTGGACGATCGCGATCTTCTGCGCGGGCGGCGGCGGTTCGCGGCGCAGCAGCCGGATCGCGGCGCGGACCACCGGCATCGGCTGCGCCTCATCCTCGTCCAGCACGGCTTCCCAATAATCGAGCGCGACCTGCCACGCCCGGTTGGGCGCCGGCGTCTCCAGATACGCGGCGAGCGGCGTGCCCGCCGGATCGAGCGCGGCGAGCCGCCCGAGCGCGGTAAAGAACGCAGCGCCCAGCCGCTCGCCATGCTCGCCGAACGGCGCGCGCGTGAACGGGCTCGCCACCTCGCCGCCCTCGATACGCTCCATGATGAAGAACGGCCGCTCGAGTTCGGCGCCGTCGCGTTCCAGCGCGACCGCGCGCGGCACCGGGACGACGCCCGCCGCACTCTGATAGGCGCGAAACTCGGTCTCGCTCTCGGTATCGATCAGGCTGCCGCCCGGATCGCGCCTGAGGATCAGCCGATGCGTCTCGCCGTCCGCGTGCGCGTCGAAGCGGTAGGTCTCGCGGCTCGCCCCGCCGGGGATGCGCGCCAGCCCCTCGACCATGACCGGCGTCGACCAGAGGCGCGACAGATAGGCGGTGAGCGCGTCGGCGGAGAGCGGGGTGCCCGTCATGCCGGATCGAGCACGCCGTTGAAGCCCGATGGCGCATGCGGGCCAAGGACGAGCTGTTCGAGCACGCCCTTGCCGCGGCGAACATGGCCATCGGGTTCGGTCATCGTCACGCCGACCGATGCCTGGACGTGGAGGTGGTGCGGCTGCATCGGCGCGAGTTCGTCCGCCCGGAAGTCCTCGCGCCCCACGGTCAGCGCCTCACCGTGGCTGATGCCGTGCCCCCAGCGCGGGTGGCCGTAGCCGAGCCCGAGCATCATGAACGTCTCGCCGATGTCGAACGCGACCCGCGTCTCGCCGCGCGCGTCGCGCAAGGTGAGCGACGCGGTGCGCGCGCGGCGCGTGCCGGGCTGCCACGCAATGTGGAATGCGGCATCGTCATAGTGACGCTCGTCACCCTGCCCCCCGCCCTCGGGCTTCCACACTGCGCGGCGGTTCCATGCAGCACCATGCGCGTCGTCGTTGGTGTGGAAATACAGGTCGCCGCCTTCCATCACGCACGGGCTCCACAGCCAGAAGAATTGCGGAGGCAGCGCGGGGCTGGCGGGCTGCGCGTCGGCGGCACCGATCGGGCGCACGCCCCACGAGCGGTCGCGCGTGCCGATCCAGCCCGACACATCGTGGCGTTCGCCGTCGACCTCGACCCAGCCGGTGTAGCGGCCGTTCTGCGTCATCCGCGTCACGTCCATCAGCGTGCGCGGGCCGTTGCGGCGCGTGAAGCGCGGCTCCTCAAGCGGAAAAGCGCGGCCGGTAAAGGTAAGGTCGGCGCGCACGCGCTCGTCGGGTGCATCCACCGTCACGCGCAGCACGCGCAGCGGCTCGACTACCTCGATCGCGACGGGTCCGACGTGCAGGTCCATCCGCTCCATCGCGAGCCCGCGGCTGGCGTGGAGGTTGACCTGCCGCCCATCCTTCAACCAGCAGAAGCTCGCGTCGGTGACGTTGATGTGCGGGTAGACGCCGAACGCGACCGCGAAGAAGCCGTCGTCGCCGATGCCCGGTGCGTAGCCGTTGAAATAATAACGATCGTAGAGATTGCGGTCGGTCCCGGCAAAGGCGACCGGCTCCGCCGTCTGGTGGATCGGATAATCGTCGCCCTTGGTCAGGACCATCGCCGGCACCTCTCTCAGCGGCGATCTGGCGTCACCGTGGGCGCGAAGTTGGACCAGCCGGCGATCGGCTGTCAACGCTTGGATAACAAAAGTTACGCGACGCTGCTGCGCGCCACCTTCACCAGCAGCGCGTCGAGCGCATTGAGGAATCGCGAGCGATCCGCCGCCGAGAACGGCGCGGGTCCGCCCATCTGCTCGCCGCCCGCGCGCAGATCGGCCATGATCGCGCGCGTCGCGATCGCGCCACCGATCGACGCGAGCGTGAACGGCTTGCCCGTCGGTGCCAGCACGCTCGCGCCCTTCTTCAAACAGCGGTCGGCAAGCAGGATGTCGCTCGTCACGACGATGCTCCGCGCGTCGGCTGTTTCGGCGATCCAGTCGTCGGCGGCGTCGAAGGCGTCACCCACCACCACGCGGCGGATCTGCGGATGCGCCGGCACGCGCAGCCACTGGTTGCTGACCACCACCACGCCCGCGCCGGTGCGATAAGCGACGCGGTAGATCTCCTCCTTCACCGGACACGCATCGGCATCGACCAGGATCGTGAGCGCGCCCGAGGTGCCCGCGCTCATCCTTCCGCTCGCTTCCACATCACGCTATTGCATCCCTTCACGCCGCGGCTTGCGGCGAGTGTCATATTACTGTAAGTCACCGGACAAGACATGGACCCATACGACTCTGGCCGCGTCCGGTACAATCACGCGCCGGCCGACGCATCGCGCGATCCCTGGCGCCCCGCCCCGCCCCCTGCGCAACCGCTGCCGTCGTTCGACGCGTGGCGGGACGAGCCCTCGCAAGAATATGGCGGGCTTGGTGGCGGTGGCGACGAGCCGCCGCGCCGCCGCCGCCGCCTTCGCTGGGGCAAATGGCTGGTACGCGGCACCGCCGCGGGGATCGTGCTGTTCATTCTCGCGGTGATCTGGCTCGCGGTCACTGCGCCTTTGTCGCAGTCATTGAAGCCGCCGACGCCGCCGTCGATCACGCTGACCGATGCCAGCGGCGTGCCGATCGCGCGGCGCGGCGCGATCATCGGCGCGCCGGTCGATGCGTCCACGCTGCCGCCGCACGTGCGCGAAGCGTTCGTCGCGATCGAGGACCGGCGCTTCTTCTCGCACTGGGGCGTCGACCCGCGCGGCATCGCGCGCGCGGCGTGGCATAACATGCGCGGCGGCGGCGTGCGCGAGGGCGGCTCGACCATCACGCAGCAGCTCGCGAAGAACGCCTTCCTCGACTCCGACCGCACCGCCGCGCGCAAGATCCGCGAGGTCGCGATCGCCTTCTGGCTCGAGGCGTGGCTGTCCAAGAACGAGATCCTGTCGCGCTATCTGTCGAACGTCTATTTTGGCGACAACGTCTATGGCCTGACCGCCGCGTCGCAGCATTACTTCGGCCGCCGCCCGCAAAATCTGAACGTCGGACAGGCGGCAATGCTCGCCGGCCTCGTCAAGGCGCCGTCGCGTCTCGCCCCGACCGGCAACCTCGAGGGTGCGCGCAAGCGGCAGGCGGTGGTGATCGGCGCGATGGAGGATGCGGGCTTTCTCACCCACCGCGAGGCGCAAGCCGTGCAGCCGCAGCGCGTGCTCGCGAAGTCAGCGCAGAGCGTCCCCACCGGCACGTATTTCGCCGACTGGGTGCTGCCGAGCGCGCGCGACCAGGCCGGCGAGATCCGCGACGAGACCAAGGTCAAGACGACGCTCGACCGCAAGCTGCAGGCGACCGCCGAGCGCGTGATCCGGCAGGCGGGGCTGAAGAAGGCGCAGGCCGCGCTCGTCGCTATGCGCCCGAACGGCGAGGTCGTCGCGATGGTCGGCGGCAAGAGCTATTCGGATTCGCCGTTCAACCGCGCGACCCAAGCCAAGCGCCAACCGGGCTCGACCTTCAAGCTGTTCGTTTATCTGGCGGCAATCCGCGCCGGCATGACCCCCGCTTCCACGGTCGAGGACGAGCCGGTCGAGATCGCCGGGTGGAAGCCCAAGAACGACGATAGCCGCTACCTGGGCGAGATCACGCTCGCGCGCGCCTTTGCGCGCTCGTCCAACGTCGCCGCGGCGCGGCTCACGCAGCAGGTCGGCGTGCGGCAGGTGATCAAGGCGGCGCGCGACCTCGGCATCTCGACCCCGATCGCCAACGAGGCGACGATCGGGCTCGGCACCTCCGAGGTGTCGCTGCTAGAACTCACCGCCGCTTATGCCGGGATCGCCAACGGACGTTACCCGGTCGAGGCGCACGGTCTGCGCGAAACCGCGGGCAACAAGGGCTGGTTCGAGTCACTGACCGGCGGGCAGAAGACGATGCCCGAGGAGCAGCGCGCGGCGATGCTGTCGCTCCTCTCCTCCTCGATCCGCGGCACCGGGCGACAGGCGGCGCTGTCGGTGCCGGGCTATGGAAAGACCGGCACGTCGCAATCGGGGCGCGACGCGTGGTTCATCGGCTTCGCGGGCGATCTGGTCGTCGGCGTGTGGGTCGGCAACGACGACAATTCGCCCAATCCGGGGCTCCACGGCGGCGGCATCCCCGCGCAGATCTGGCGCAACTTCATGCAATCGGCATTGAACATCCAGCCGGTCGTGAAGCCCGTCGTGGTCGAGGAAAATGCGATCGATCCCGAGGCCGCGATCGGCAACGGCGATCCGGTCGGCGACCTGATCGGCGGCGCGGTCGACCAGACCGCCGACCGTCTGCGCGACCTCGGCGTCGACATCCGCCAGTCGTCCGATGGCTCGCTGATCGTCGGCCCACGCGACCGCGGCCCACCACCACCGCCGCGCGAGGATCGCCGCGCGCCCGACGACGAGGACGGCGGCGAGGAGTAGGGGCAGCCGTCTAAGGGCGCGTCTCGTCGAGCCGGCCCGATCCTTGGAGTAGGTCCGGTGACAGCAACGCACCTTGTCCCCATTCGTCATTGCTTCCGTTCGTCATCATACACCCCGTCACCCCTGACTTGATCCGGGGTCCCGCTGTCCCCGGAACTACCGATCGGAGCGCGGCATCGATGCGAGAGCGCTTAGCCCGTCAAACTACACCATCCGGCTTGTCGTCGCGAAGGAAGTTTGCTCCCGGCTCGAGGCCGGGGTGACGAGCGTAGTGGGCTGGCGTCGACAACGATCTACCAACTCATCGCGTCGCTCAACACGCGCCCGAGCCTCCCGCCGTTCCGGGCTTGATCCGAGCTTCCGCCACTTCAATCCCAAGGCGCACGAACCGGACATGCCAACGTTCAGTCCACGGCGCCGCACCACGGTGTAAACGCTCACCTACACGCCCCAACGAACCCGTACCCGCCGGCCGCACGTTACCTATCCCGACCGCGCGATCGCGGCCGTTGAAGGAATACCCGTGTTAGCGCAAAGCTCGCTTCCCATCCTGCTGCTGATCTTCGCCGCGTCGGCCGGCGTCATCTGGATCGCGGGCGTCAAGCTCGCCGATACGACCGACGTGCTCGCCGCGCGGCTTCACCTCGGCAAGGCGCTGGGCGGGATCGTCGTGCTCGCGGTCGCGACCAACCTGCCCGAGATCGCGATCACCGTCAGCGCGGCGGCCAGCGGCAACATCGGCGTCGCGGTCGGCAACATCCTGGGCGGGATCGCGATTCAGACGGTGGTGCTCGTTTTCATGGACATGGCGATGAAGGAACGCGCCGCGCTCACCTACCGCGCCGCCAGCCTCAGCCTGGTGGTCGAGGCGGTGCTGGTCGTCGCGGTGCTGATCGTCGCGATCATGGCGACGCAATTGCCCGGCGACCTGATCGCCTTCCGTGTCACCCCCGGCGCGCTCGCGATCGCGGCGCTCTGGCTCGCCGGCCTGTGGCTGTCGAGCCGCGCCAGCCGCGGCCTACCGTGGCACGACAGCGCGGGCGACGCGCCCGATACGCAGGAGGAGCCAAAGGGCCACTCGCAGGACAAGAAGGATGCCGGGGCGCCGCACACTAACCGCGTCTTCTGGGTCTTCGGCGCGGCTGCGCTCGCCACGCTGGTCGCGGGCGTCCTGCTGGAGCGCAGCGGCGACGCGATCGCCGACCGGATCGGGCTGTCGGGCGTGCTGTTCGGCGCGACGATCCTCGCCGCCGCCACCTCGCTGCCCGAACTGTCGACCGGCATCACCTCGGTCAGGATGAAGGATTACCAGCTCGCGATCAGCGACATCTTCGGCGGCAACGCTTTCCTCCCCGTCCTCTTCCTGCTCGCGGTGGTCGTCTCGGGCGAGGCGGTGCTGCCGTCGGCGCAGGCGAGCGACATCTACCTCGCCGGGCTCGGCATCCTGCTCACCTGCGTCTACGCCGCCGGGCTGATCTTCCGCCCGCGCCGGCTGTTCTGGCGTATGGGCATCGACTCGCTCGCGGTGCTCGTTCTTTACGCGCTGGGTGTCGGTGGGCTGTTCGCGATCGCGACGCACGGCTGAGGCCGGTTGACGAGCGCGCCGAGCCGACCCAAGGCTCTGAACATGCGCTTCTTCTCCGACAACGCCGCCCCCGTCCACCCCGCCGTGATGCGCGCGCTGGCTGAGGTCGACACGCTCGACACCGCCTACGACGGCGACCGCTGGTCGAAGCAACTCGACGCGCGTCTGTCGCACCTGTTCGAAACCGAGGTCCGCGCCTTCTGGGTGCCGAGCGGAACCGCGGCCAATTGCCTGGCGCTCGCCGCGATCTGCCCGCCGCACGGCTCGGTCGTCTGCCACCGCGACGCGCACATCCAGAACGACGAGTGCGGCGCGCCCGAATTCTACACCCACGGCGCCAAGCTGCTGCTCGCCGACGGCGACGGCGCCAAGGTGACGCCCGAGACGCTCGAGGCGGTGCTGAACGCCCAGCGCTACGACATCCACCAACAGGTGCCGAGCGCGATCTCGATCACCAACCAGACCGAGTATGGCCGTGCTTACTCCGCCGACGAAGTCGCCGCGATCGGCGCGGTGGCGCGCGCGCGCGGGCTTCACTTCCATATGGACGGTGCGCGCTTCGCCAACGCCGTCGTCGCGACCGGTGCCAGCCCCGCCGACCTTACGTGGCGCGGCGGGGTCGACGTGCTGTCGTTCGGCTTCGTGAAGAACGGCGGCATGAACGCGGAGGCGCTGGTCTTCTTCCGCCCCGATTTGGCGGATGCGACCGTGTTCCGCCGCAAGCGCGCGGGGCTGCTGCTGTCGAAGGGCCGCTATCTCGCCGCGCAGATTCTCGCGATGCTCGACCACGACCTGTGGCTCGACTGCGCGCGCGCGAGCAACGACGGCGCGCGGCTGATCGCGCAGGCCGCGGGCGAGCGGTTGATCCACCCGGTCGACGGCAACGAGGTGTTCCTGCGCGTCACCGCCGACGAGGCGGCGGGCCTGCGCGCGAAGGGATTCGATTTCTACGATTGGGGCGTCGGCGAGGCGCGGCTGGTCGTCTCATGGGACCAGCGCGCCGACGACATCCGCCCGCTCGCCGAGGCGATCGCCGCCTTGTGACGCGGCGACGGGGAGGACGGTCGCCCGCCCTCCCCGCACCACGGCAGCAGCACCCGCGTCAACGCCGGCAATAACCCGGGTTGTCGGCGCGCTCGACCGCATTGCCCGCCAGTGCACCCGCACCAGCGCCCAGCACGGTGCCGAGCGTCCGGTCACCGCGGCGATCGATCACGCGGCCGAGCAATCCGCCCGCGATCGCGCCGACGACTGTCCCGGTGGTGCCGTTCTGGCAGCGGCGATCGGTGTAGCGATAATCGCGCGGGTTGCGATAATAACGCGGGCGATCGGTCTTGTAATAGCGCGGCCCCTGGTTCCAGCCGTCGCGATCGGCGCGTGCGTAGGCATGGTCGTGGTCGCGGTAGCGATCGTCGTTATACGCCCGGCTGTAGCCGCGATCGTCGTAGCCGCGGTAATAACCCTGCGCCTGCGCCGCCATCGGTGCGAAGGAGGTGATACCCATCGCCAGCGTTCCGGCGGCGATCGAAAGCGTCTTCAGCATCTGCTGCTCCACTCATTGACGCGGCGCGGCGGTATTGCTGCATCGGTGATGCGCTTTTCGCCGATTCGCCTTGAGTGGTCGCTGAACGCGCCCGTTATCGATTGTTCAGCCTAGTCCGACGATCACGAGCATTGTTGATCATCGCAGATTGGCTGCAGACACGTCGCGGTTGCGCGTCGCATCGCGCCGCGTCACGATGCCGGCGACGAGAAAGGTCACAACCGCGTGCGGTTGATGACCGGGTTTAGGAGGGGTCTAAATATATACGCGTGGTCCTCGCTGCCGCCCTGATGATGGCGAGCGCTCCCCATCCGACCCCCGATCCGCGCGCCGCCGTCATGTCGGCCCTGCTCGGTGAGCTAGCACGCGCAGCAACGCCCGCACTACCGCCCGGCCGGTCGCCGGATCTGCGTGCAGCGGATATTGGTCCCGATGCCGCTCGCGGGTCAGCGTCAGCCCAGTCCGGGCGACATGAAATTCGATGCGCCGGTCGGCGAGCCCCGGCGTCCATGGAAGCCTGACAGCGAAGAAGAAGCGCGCGACCGGCTGTGGTTCGTCCAGGATGATCTCCCGCCGGAGGAGAAGCGGGCGCAGATCGCGATCCAGACTGCCGCGCTTCGCGCCTCCGAACGCCCCGAGGCAACCGGGCGGGCCAAGAAGGTCGATCCCGCGTGGCTCAGCGTCAACGAGACGCTCTCATCCAAGGGTTGCGACGAGACGATCAGCCTTTCCGAACCCAATATCGCGCTCGACCACGCGTTCATCAATGTCGAGGTGCAGTGCGGCTACTTGTGCGGGATGCGGGCCATATACGTCATGCGGTTGCAGGATGGCCGCTGGCGCACGGTCGACGGACGAATCCACGGAATAAGCTGACGTGGCCGCGCCCCCGCGGGACGGGAGCGGTTTTCCACGAACCGAATCGATCCGGCTGGAGGAAGCTCTTGTTCCCGCGGCTAGCCGCGCGCGTGCGATCTGGTAAGCGCACCCACGATGTCCACCGCCCCTGCACCGCAGTCGACGCGCGCCAGCGTGCTGATACCGTTCACGATCGTGCTGCTGATCTGGGGATCGACCTGGATCGTGATCCGCGATCAGTTGGCGGGCGCGATCGTGCCGCCGAGCTGGTCAGTCGCGTACCGCTTCGCGGTGGCGGGCGTCGCGCTGGCCGTTGTAGCGAAGACGCGCGGCGAGCGACTGGCGTTCGACCGCACAGGCTGGCTGTTCGCGGGCGTCCTCGGGCTCGCGCAGTTCGTATGCAACTTCAACTTCGTCTACCGCGCGGAGCAGCACATCACCTCGGGGCTCGTCTCGGTCGTGTTCGCATTGCTACTGGTGCCCAATGCATTGTTTGCGCGCGTTTTTCTGCGGCAGCGGATGGGACGGCAATTGCTCGCCGGTTCCGCGGTCGCGATGGCGGGTGTCGCTTTGTTGTTCATCCAGGAAGCGCGCAGCGACCCGAACGGTCCCGGCGAGGCGTTGATCGGCATCGCACTGACCGGGTGCGCGATCCTGTCCGCCTCGGTCGCGAACGTCATGCAGGCGACGAAGACAGCGGCGCGCTACCCGATGATCCCGATGCTCGCGGTCGCGATGCTGCTGGGCGCAGGCATGGATGCCGCCTTCGCGCTCGCGACCGTCGGCGCACCGGTGTTCGATTCCCGGCCGAGCTATGTCGCGGGTGTGCTCTACCTCGGGCTCGCTGCCTCCGCGCTTGCCTTCACGCTCTATTTCCGCATCATTCGCACGATCGGCCCGGCGAAGGCGGCGTACAACAGCGTCATCGTGCCCGTCATCGCGATGCTCTTGTCGACGGTGTTCGAGGGTTACCGCTGGTCGCTGCTCGCTGCCGCCGGGGGCGTGCTGGCGGGCGCGGGGCTGGTCATCGCGCTGACCGCGCGCAGGCCGAACCGGTAGTCGGGAAAGCGCGGCCGCCAGCCGAGCACGCGCTTCGCCTTGCCGTTCGCGACGCGCCGATTCTCGGCGTAGAAGCCGCGCGCCATCGGCGACAATTGTTCAAGCGAGACGAGCGGCGGCGAAGCGACGCCGAGCAGGCGCGCGGCGTAGTCGACCACCACGTCCTGGCTCGCAGGCTCGTCGTCCGACAGATTGTACGCGCCCGCGGGTGCGTCGAACGCGTCGACCACACCGCTGGCGATGTCGTCGACGTGGACGCGGCTGAACACTTGGCCCCCGATGCCGGTGCGATGCGCCTCGCCGCGCGTTACTCGTTCCAGCGCCGAGCGACCGGGACCGTAGATGCCGGGCAGGCGGAACACATGGGCGCCGCGCGCCAGCCACGCCGCGTCCGCCGCGTTGCGCTTGGCCCGCCGCCCGCGGTCGGCGGGCGCGCTCTCGTCCACCCATGCGCCGCCGACGTCGCCGTAGACGCCGGTCGAGGACAGGTAACCGACCCACTTGCCCGCCAGCAGATCGGCATAGTCGCGCAGCACCGGATCGCCGTCCGCGTCGGGCGGGATCGAGACGAGCACGCGCGCGCTCGCCGCCAGTCCGGCGCGCACCGCGCCCGCGTCGTCGTACGCAAGCGTACCCCCGCGCCCGTCGCGTGTCGTGCCGATCGCGACGCCGCCCGCTGCCGCGACGATCGCGCGCGCGGCATAGCCGAGGCCAAAGACGAACAGCGTCATTCCGCCATCACTGCGCCATCACTGCGCCATCACTGCGCCATCGGGCCTTTGAACGCGGTGCCGAAATAATCGCCCTTGTTCCACGCCGGGCGATTGCGCGCGTCCGCAATCTCGCGCGCGATCGCATAGTTGATGTCGACGAAACGCACCGCCTGATCCCACAGGATCCCTGCGTCTACCTCGTCACCCTCCTGATGGTAACGGTTCTTCATGAAGTCCTCGAACGCCGCGCGCGCGCCCTCGCCCTTCAGCCCCGGCCACAGGAACACTGACGGCACGCCGGCTTCCACGAAGCGGAAATGGTCCGATCGCGTGAAGATCGTCTGCTCGGGGATCGGATCGGGCGAGGTTACGACGCCCGCGCCCCGCGCCGCGCGCGCAATCACGGGGCCGAGCGTCGAGCGATCGCCGCCGAACGCCACCACATCGTTGAACCGATAGGTCAGCACCGGCATGTCGAGGTTCACGTCGGCGACGATATTCTCCAGACCCTTCGGCCGGTGCCGCACGAAGTAATCGCTGCCGACCAGCCCCTTTTCCTCGGCGGTGACCGCCAAGAACACGATCGTCCGCTTGCCCGCACCGCGCTGCTGGAACCGCCGCGCTTCCTCGATCAGGCTCGCGATCCCGATCGCGTCGTCGAGCGCGCCGTTGTTGATCCGGTCGCCCCTGGCGTCGGGCTTCTTACTGATGCCGATATGGTCGAGGTGCGCCGACAGCACGACGACGTCACCACGCCGCGCCGGATCGGTGCCGGGCAGCACGCCGACGACGTTGGACGAGGCGACCGGCGTGAACGCGGTCGCGCTCTCGATCCGAAGGGTGGTGGCGAGCGCGGCGGGCGGGAACGATTGCTTGCCATTCACCTCGGCACGCGCCTGATCCCAGGTCATGCCCGCGCCAGCGAACAGCTTGCGCGCGCCCGCGTCGGTCAGCGTGGCGAGCAGCGGCACGCCCGGCGCGAAGGCGGTGCCTTCGGGCGTCGCCCAGCCGGACTGCACCCCGCCCGCGCGCACCGGCCGCGCCTTGGTCGCGCCGCCCGTCAGCAGCACCGCGCCGACCGCGCCGTGCGCGGCGGCGGCCTGCAGCTTGGTGCGCAGACTGGCGAAGTAAGCGTGCTCCTCGCTCTGCAGGTCGGCGGGTGCGCCGCCCACCAGCGCGACGATCGCGCCGCGCACGTCGACGGCGCCGTAATCGTCGTGGCCGCGGCTGGGCGCGGACACGCCCTGTCCGACGAACACCACGCGTGCGCCCACGTCGGTGCGCGCGGCCTGCGGGTTCGCCGCCGCGGTGAAGTCCTCGCCTGCCTTCAGCGCCGCACCGTTGATCATCGCGCGCGCCTCACCCGCGACCTGATATTTCATCAACGGCACACGTTGCAGGAACGCGCCGTCCGCACCGGGCTTCAGCCCCGCCGCGGCGAATTGCTGCGCGACGTAGTCGGCGGCGGTATTGAACCCCGCACTGCCCGCCTCGCGGCCTTGAAGCGCGTCGGAGGCGAGATAGGCGACGTGCGCACGGATCGCGGCCTCCTGCGCGGTGCGCGGCGCGGTTGCACGTGCCGCAGGCGGCGTGGCGGCGAGGGGGGTGACAGCAGGGGCCGGGGCCGATTGGGGTGCATGCGCCGCACCCAGCAGCAGGGCAAAGGGCGCAACGGCCGATAAACGCTTCACGATTTTTCTCTCCTTGTGGCCCGCGGCCTAGCAGCGCGCCCGGCCGGCGCAAGCCTGTCGCCCGCGTGATCGCCCACCTTGGCTATGGAACCTTGGCGCTCGCCGATGATAGGGTCGGACATGCTCGATGCCATGAACGCCGCCCTCACTCCTGCCGCCCCGAAGGTGATCCGCCGCGAGGATTACACCGCGCCCGCGTGGACCGTGCCCGAGACCGCGCTCAACTTTTCGCTCGATCCCGCCGCCACCCGCGTGCGTGCGCGGCTGTCGGTTGTGCGGTCGGGCGCGCACGACCTGCCGCTCGTGCTCGACGGCGCGGGGCAGAAGCTGCTGTCGGTGACGGTCGACGGCGTCGCGGTCAACGACTGGCGGATCGAGGGCGAGCAACTGGCCCTGCCGCTCCCCGGCGACGCGCACGTGATCGAGACCGAGGTCGAGATCGCACCCGAGCGCAACACGCAGCTAATGGGGCTCTACGCGTCGGGCGGCAATCTGTGCACGCAGTGCGAGGCGGAGGGTTTCCGCCGCATCACCTATTTCCCGGACCGCCCCGACGTGCTCTCGACTTACACGGTCAGGATGAGCGCGGACAAGGCGCGCTTCCCCGTGCTGCTCGCCAACGGCGACCCGGTGGCTGAGGGCGACGGCGACGACGGCACCCACTGGGCTGAGTGGCACGATCCTTATCCGAAGCCATCCTACCTGTTCGCGCTCGTCGCAGGCGACCTGGCGGTCAATAGCGGCACCTTCACCACGCGCTCGGGCCGCACGGTCGAGCTCGGCATCTGGGTGCGTGAGGCCGATCTGGCGAAGACCGACCACGCGCTCCACGCCTTGAAGCTGTCAATGGCGTGGGACGAGCGCGTCTACGGCCGCGAATACGATCTCGACGTGTTCAACATTGTTGCGGTGGACGATTTCAACTTCGGCGCGATGGAGAACAAGGGGTTGAACATCTTCAACAGCCGCTACATCCTCGCCGACCCCGATACCGCGACCGATTATGATTACGACGCCATCGCCGCGGTCGTCGCGCACGAATATTTCCACAATTGGTCGGGCAATCGCATCACCTGCCGCGACTGGTTCCAGTTGAGCCTCAAGGAAGGCTTCACCGTCTACCGCGACCAAGGCTTCTCCGCCGATCAGGGTTCGGCCGCGGTGAAGCGGATCGAGGACGTGCGCGGCCTGCGCGCCGGGCAGTTCCCCGAGGACGCGAGCCCGCTCGCGCACCCGGTCCGGCCCGAGCGTTATCTCGAGATCTCCAACTTCTACACCGCGACGATCTACAACAAGGGCGCGGAGCTGATCCGGATGATGGCGACGATGCTGGGCGAGCAGCGTTTCCGCGCCGCGACCGACCTCTACTTCGACCGCTACGACGGGACCGCCGCCACCTGCGAGGATTTCGTCACCTGCATGGAGGAAGCGGGCGAGATCGACCTGTCGCAGTTCCGGCTGTGGTACTCGCAGGCCGGTACCCCGCGCGTCTCGGTATCGCTGGAGCACGAACCCGGCTCGGGCCGCGCGACGCTCAACCTCGCGCAAAAGGTGCCCGACACACCGGGCCAGTCGAACAAGCAGCCGCAGGTGCTTCCGCTCAAGATCCGGCTGTTCGGTGCCGAGACAGGCGATGCGCTCACCGAGGAGCAGCTCGTCATCCTGTCGGACGCGAGCGCCAGCGTGACGTTCGAGACGATCGCCGAGCGCCCGATCGTCTCGCTCAACCGTGGCTTCTCCGCGCCGGTGGTGATCGAGAGCGACCGCACCGCCGCCGACCTTGCCTTTCTCGCGCGCCACGACAACGACCCCTTCGCGCGCTACGAGGCGATGCAGCAGTTGATGCTCGACACGCTCGTCGCCGCGACGATCGAGGAACGGGCCGATCACGCCGCGGTGATCGCCGCGGTCGCCGACACGCTCGACAATCCCGAACTCGATCCCGCCTTCGTCGCAGAAGCGGTGCTGCTGCCGTCGGAGAGCTTCATCGGCGACCAGCTCTCGACCGTCGACCCCGACGCGGTCCACGCCGCGCGCGAGGCTTTGCGCGGCGATCTCGGCCGCGAACTGGAGGCGCAGTGGCGCACCGGCTACGAGGCGGGCAGCGGCCGCGCTTATGCCTACACGCCCGAGGACAAGGGGCTGCGCCGCCTGCGCAACGTCGCGCTCGGCTACCTCGCCGCCTCGGGTGCCGACGATGCGGCGCGGCTCGCCTACGCGCAATTCGCGAAGGCGGACAACATGACCGACCGCCAGGGCGCGCTCACCACGCTCGTCAGCGGCCATTCGGAGGAGCGCGACGCCGCGCTCGACATCTTCTACCAGCGCTATCAGGGCAATTCGCTGGTGCTCGATAAATGGTTCCAGACGCAGGCGCTGTCGTCGCGCGACGACACCCCCGCGCTCGTCGCCGAACTCGCGCGCCACCCCGATTTCTCGCTCGCCAACCCGAATCGCGCGCGCTCGCTGATCGGCGCGTTCGGGGTCAACCAGCGCGCCTTCCATGCCAAGGGCGGCGCGGGCTACCGCTGGCTCGCCGATCAGTTGATCGCGCTCGACGCGCTCAACCCGCAGACCGCGGCGAAGCTGCTGCCTCCCTTGGGCCGCTGGCGCCGCTTCGATCCGACCCGCGCTGCGCTGATGCGCGCCGAACTGGAGCGGATCGTCGCGCATTCGGGCCTGTCGAAGGATTTGTTCGAGCAGGCATCGAAGAGCCTGGAGGGCTGACACCCACGCGCGGGGGCTGTCCTACACGCCCCCTCACATGTCACCGCAGCGGCGCTCTTTGACACCGCCGAATGCAGACGCGCGCGCCCGGGCATGCGTAGGGGTGTGACCTTTGTGACTTTTGACGTGGCTGGGCCTCAGCGCTCCAAGGGAGCAACAAGGTTTCCCGTAGCCGAGACCCTCTTTCAATCTCACAATCAAATTGTTGAGAACGTTGGACGTCCCTCGATTTCGCGACCGGAAGTGATTGGATGGTGAAGATTGTAGCGCTGACGCTCGGCGCCTATTGCCTGATGGCCATCATCTGGTGCGGTGACCTTCTGTCGCCTGTCGCCGACTTGTTGCTATGGCCGGATAGGCTCGGCATCGCGTGGCGATCGTGGCTCCTGATCATTGCGGTGGCGTCGACAGCAGTTTTCTTGATGCCCTACTCTTTGCGGGTCACGGCTCCGCTGTACGTGCTGACCGTGATGACCCTGTCGGTCGTGTCGATCGCGATCTACGTCGATCATCTCCGCGCATCGCGTTTGGCCGAGTTCGCACCAGACGCGCTCATCGATCATTCCTTCTTTCGGTCAATCCGCATTGCACCGCGTGAGGACCAATTCGATCTTCATGCCGCGGCGCTGAAACGATGCACGCCCTACGGGTGGAGCTATCGGATGATGGACCTCTACGAAATCCCGCCCGATGCCGCCGTCAACGTGCTCCCAATCGAGTGGACGGAGCGGTGCGGTATTCATCGCAGCTGACTGACCATTACACGCGGAAAAGGAAACGATCTCTGCTGTCGGTCGGCGAGGTGAGCAGCTACCGCTCTCCCTCCCTTAGAGGGGCGCCCGCCCTTACCCCGAATTGCGCAGCGCGGTCGCGATCGCGTTGATCGACAGGAGGATGCCCTCGCGCACCCGCGCATCGTCCTCGCCCGCGCGGTTGCGCTTGATCAGCTCGATCTGGAGCAGGTTGAGCGGCTCGATATAAGGCAGCCGCAGCCGGATCGACGCGTCGAGTGCGGGGTGCTTTTCCAGCAGCCGCGTCTGGCTCGTCACCTCGAGCAACTGGTCGCGGGTCAGGTGCCAGTCGTCGCGGATGCGCCCGAACACGCGGTCGCGCAGACCCGCGTCCTCGACCAGGGCGGCGTAGCGCTGGGCGATCCCCATGTCGGATTTCGCCAGCACCATCTCCATGTTGGCGAGCGTCGCGCCGAACAGCGGCCACGCTTCCGCCATCTCCTTCAGCAGCGCACGGTCCTCGAACTGGCCGAGCGCCTGGCCCACCCCGTACCAGCCCGGCAGCATGACGCGCGCCTGCGCCCAGCTGAACACCCAGGGGATCGCGCGCAGATCCTCGATCGCGTCCGACTGCTTGCGGCTCGCCGGGCGGCTGCCGATCTTCAACCCCGCGATCTCGGCGATCGGGGTCATCTGGCGAAAGAAGGTGCGGAAGCCTTCCGTCTCGTACACCAGCCCGCGATAGGCGCGGAACGCCGCGTCGGAGATGCGATCCATTGCGGCCCCGAACGCCTCGTTCTCGCTGTTCGACAGCGGCGCAGGCTCGAGGCTGGTGAGCAGCGTTGCCGACGCCATCGCCTCCAGATTGGTCATCGCGCTCTCGCGCGTGCCGTATTTGCCCGCGATCACCTCTCCTTGTTCGGTGATGCGGATGCGGCCCTGCACGGTGCCGGGCGGCTGCGCGCGGATCGCCGCGAAAGACGATCCGCCGCCGCGCCCGACCGCGCCGCCGCGGCCGTGGAATAGCTGCATCCCCACCCCTGCCGCCTCGAACACCGGCTTGAGCGCGGTCGACGCCTTCGACAATTGCCACGTCGAGGTCAGGTAACCGCCGTCCTTGTTGCTGTCGGAATAACCGATCATTACTTCCTGATGACCACGGCCAGAGGCGATCGCAGCCACCTCAGGGATCGCGAACCAGGCCGTCATCACCCCCGGCGCTGCCTCCAGATCCTCGATCGTCTCGAACAGCGGCACTGCCATCACGTCGGCCTGCGCCGGATCGCCGGGCCGGTAGAGCCCGACCTCCTTGAGCAGCACATGCACCTCGAGCAGGTCGCTGACCGACTTGCACATCGACACGATATATTGGCGGATAGAGGCCGAGCCGTAGGCGCGGTGCGCGTCGGCCGCCGCCTGGACGATCGCCAGCTCGCCCGCGGTTTCCTCCGAATAATCGGCGAAGCGCGAAGTGAGCGGGCGCGGGCTGGCGAGCTCGCGCTTGAGCAGATCGACGCGCGCTGCCTCGTCCAATGCGGCGTAGTCGTCGCAGACACTCGCGACGCTCAGCATTTCCGCCACCACGCGCTCGTGCACTGCGCTGTTCTGCCTCAGATCGAGCGTCGCCAGATGGAAGCCGAACACGTCAACCGCGCGGATCAGTCGCCCGATCGCGCCACCGCTGCCGAGCAGCCCGTCGCCGCCCTGCGCCAGCGGCCTGGCGATCGCGACGAGGTCGGCGCGCAAGCTGGCGGGATCAGCGTAGGGCTCGCCCTTCAACGCGCCCGGCCGCGGCGCAGGCTTGCCGACCAGCTTGGCAAAGGTCGCCGCAGTGCGCGCGTAGATGCCCGACAATGCGCGGCGATACGGCTCGTCGCTGCGGCTCTCCGCCGCGTCGCCGCTCGCCTCGGCCAGCGCCACCACCGCATCGTCGACCGCGGCGTGGTTGGTCGAGATCGACAATTCTTGCCCCATGGCGTGGAGCTGATCGAGGTAGAAGCCCAGCACCGCCTCCGACGCGCGAGCGAGCGCAGTGCGAAGCGAGTCGGCGGTGACGAACGGATTGCCGTCGCGGTCGCCCCCGATCCAGCTTCCAGGACGCAGAAACGACGGCACGCGCTGCCCGACCGCCCGGTCCCAGCGCTGGTAGAGCGCAGGGATGACGGGCAGGAACACGTCGCGCAGGTAGCTGAGCGCGGTTTCGACCTCGTCGACGACGTACAACCGCTCGCGCCGCAGCACGCGCGTCTGCCACAGCAAAGCGACCTGCCTGACGATCGCCTCGTCGATCAGGTCGCCTTCGGGCGTCGCCTCGACCCCGCGATCGCGCATCGCCATCAACTGCGCGATGCGGTTGCGGTGGTCGATCATGCTCTTGCGCCGCACTTCGGTCGGATGCGCGGTCAGCACCGGCGCGACCAGCGCGTGGTCCAAGAGCGCGATCACCGCCGCGCGGTCGATCCCCTCGCCCGCCAGCCGTTCGAGCGCGGCGGCAATGTCAGCACCCTTCTCGGCCGCGAACCCCTGCCGGTCCTCGGCGAGATTGGCGAGCATCGAGAACAGCATGAAGCCGCGAACGAAATCGAGCGTCTCGTCGAGATCGAGTGCGCCCAGTTCGGCGTCGGGCGACCCCTCGCCGCCGCGATGCCGCTCAACCGAGGCGGAGCGGATCGCCTCGGTGCGCTCGTATAATTTGTCGCCGCCGTAAGCGCGGATCACGTCGCCGAGCACGCGGCCGAGATAGCGGACATCGGGATTGTTGGTGATCGGGGGCAGGGTCATGGCCGCCATGCTGCGTCGCACCAACCGCGCGGTCAACCGCCGATCGGTCCGACCGCGACCATCACCCGCATCAGCGCGCCGCCGCCGCGGTGTTCGCCGGTTCGTCGTCGGGCGTGGGCAGATCGGCGTCGTGCAGCTCGCGCGCGCGCTCACGCTCGAAACTGGTGACGGTACCGTCGTGGTTCAGGTCCTGACGATCGAACCAGGCCAGCATGCCACGGCTCCACTCGTCCATGCTGATGACGCCATCCTTGTTCGTGTCGAACCGCATCACGAAATCGCGACGGCGCGGCGAAATCTCGCTGGGTTCCAGTTTGTCGTCGTTGTTGGCATCAAGGCGGCGGAACCGGCGCTCGATCACGCCGCCAAAGTCGAGCCGCGACATGACGAACGGCGGCGTGTAGTTCGACAGTTCGGCGTTCTCCATCGCCTTCTCGTCCGCCGACTTGCCCGAGCAGGCCACCAGCGCCAGCGCGCACCCGCCAACCAGCAACAACCGCATCATGTCCCCTTTGATCGACCTCGGCCCCCACCGACGTGGTGTCAGGCTTCGAGCTCAACGTCCCAGTAGAGCCAATCGCGCCACGTCGCGTGGAGATAATTGGGCGGAAAGCGCCGGCCGTGTTCCTGCAACTGCCAGCTGGTCGGGCGGATCGGTTCCAGGAACAAGGGCATGTGCGCCTGCTTGGGGGTGCGACCGCCCTTCTTAAGATTGCACGGGCTACAGGCGGTGACGACATTCTCCCACGTCGTCCGCCCGCCCTGCGCGCGCGGAATGACGTGGTCGAACGTCAGGTCGCGGCCGTGGCCGCAATATTGGCATTCGAACTTGTCGCGCAGAAACAGGTTGAAGCGCGTGAAGGCGGGGAATTGCGACGGCCGCACGAACTGCTTCAAGGCGATGACCGAGGGCAGTTTGATCGTATGGTTGGGGCTGTGCACCTCGCGCTCGTAATGCGCGACAATGTCGACGCGGTCGAGGAACACCGCCTTGATCGCGGTCTGCCACGGCCAGATGCTCAGCGGATAATAGGATAACGGCGTATAATCGGCGTTCAGCACCAGCGTCGGGCAACTGTCCGGATGGCGCATCAGATCGGGATGGAACACGTCAGATCCCCCTAGTCGTCGCTCGTTCCCGCTGTGGCGAGCGGGGATGACCGCATGATGACAGAGCCGGTTTCACGCGGTCAACCCCGCGGGCGGCGAACCGACGAGGTCACGCGGCCGGCCCCGCGGCCGGTCGTCTCGCCGCATACATGCGCCCCAGCGGGCGATACCCCACACTGGCGGCTTGGCGCGACGCGGCTCCGTCTGGCACATGGTACCGCATCAACCCGCAGCAACCGGACAATATCCATGTCGACCCACGCCGCCCGCCTTTCCGCCTTGCGCGCGCAACTCGGCCGTCAGGGCCTCGACGGCTTCGTCGTGCCGCTGACCGACGAGCATATGAGCGAATATGTCGGCGCCTATGCGCAGCGGCTCGGCTGGCTGACCGGGTTCGGCGGGTCGGCGGGCACCGCGGCGGTGCTGCCGGACGCGGCGGCGATCTTCACCGACGGGCGCTATACGATTCAGGTGCGTGAGCAGGTGTCGGCCGACGAGTGGGACTATGTCGGCGTGCCCGAGAACAGCGTCGCCGACTGGCTGGCCGCGCATGTCGGCGAGGGCGCGCGCGTTGGCTATGATCCGTGGCTCCACACCCGCGCCTGGGTCGAGGACACGCGCGCCGCGCTCGCCGCCAGGGGTGCGACGCTGGTCGCGGTCGACGCGAACCCGATCGACGCGGTGTGGCACGACCGCCCCGCGCCCTCGCCCGCGCCGCTCAGCGTTCACCGTGACGACCATGCCGGCGAAACCTCGGCGGCGAAGCGCGCGCGCGTCGCCGACTGGCTCGGCGAGGTCGGGGCCGACGCGGTCGTCATCCCCGCGCTCGATTCGACCGCGTGGCTGCTCAACGTGCGCGGTGCGGATGTGTCGCGCACGCCCGTCGCGCTCGCCTACACGATCGTCGACGCCGACGGCACCGCCGACCTCTTCGTGTCGCCCGAGAAGATGACCGACGCGGTGCACCAGCATCTGGGCAACGCGGTGCGCGTCCACGACCGTGCCGATTTCGCGCCCGCGCTCGGCCGCTTCGCGGGCAAGCGTGTCGCGATCGATCCCGCACTCGCGGTGGCCGCGATCTTCGACGCGGTCGAGGCGGGCGGCGGCACCGCGCTACCCTTACGCGATCCGACGATCATCCCGAAGGCGACCAAGAACGACGCCGAGGTATCCGGCCACCGCGCCGCCAGCATTCGCGATGGCGCCGCGTTGACGCGCTTCCTGCGCTGGATCGCGGCGGAAGCGCCGAAGGGCGGGCAGACCGAACTTTCCGCCGCGGCGCGACTGCAGCAGTTTCGGGAGGAAACGGGTGAGCTACGTGACCTGTCGTTCGACGCCATCTCCGCGACTGGTCCGCATGGCGCGATCCCGCACTATCACGTCACCGAAGAGTCGAGCCTCCCGATCGAGCCGGGCCAGCTCTACCTGATCGATTCGGGCGGCCAGTATCTCGACGGCACCACCGACGTGACCCGCGTCGTTCCCATCGGCACGCCCACCGCTGAGATGCGCGACCGCTACACCCGCGTGCTCAAGGGCCACATCGCGCTCGCCACCGCGACCTTCCCGCCCGGCACCAGCGGGCAGCAGCTCGACGCGCTCGCGCGGCTGCCGCTGTGGGCCGCCGGGCTCGACTTCGCGCACGGCACCGGCCACGGCGTCGGTAGCTTCCTCGCGGTGCACGAAGGGCCGGCGCGCATCGCCAAGCCGACCTATCCCGGCGGCGGCCCGCAGGAGCCGCTGCGCGCCGGCATGATCCTGTCCAACGAACCCGGCTATTACAAGGCAGGCGAGTACGGCATCCGGATCGAGAACCTGCTGCTGGTGGTCGAGCGCGACCTGCCCGGCGGCGAGGCGACCATGCTCGCCTTTGAAACGCTGACGCTGGCGCCGATCGAGCGCGACCTGATCGACGCCGACCTGCTGTCGCATGAGGAGCGCGCCTGGCTCGACGCCTATCACGCCCGCGTGGCGGAAACGCTCGGCCCGGTATTGCCCGAGGACGATCGCGCCTGGCTGGCGGAGAAATGCGCGCCAATCGCGGGTTGATGCGCGCAAGCCCCCGACGAACCGCGTCAGTCGCGCAGGCCCGGCTCGTCGGCCGGCGTAGGCGCTGGCGCGGACGCATCCGCCTGCTCGCGCCCGGCACGCGCCTGCGCCTTGCGGCGACGCAGGTTGGCGCGCAGCTCTTCCGCCAGCCGGGCGGCACGATCGTCACGATCCGTCATGGGCGATGCGCTACCGCGACGATATCGCCTTGACAATGACGCGCCGAACCGCTCTTAGGCGCCCTCCCGTCGCCGACACGACGCGAGTGCTGCCGTAGCTCAGTGGTAGAGCGCATCCTTGGTAAGGCTGAGGTCGTGAGTTCAATCCTCACCGGCAGCACCATTTTCTCCGGCTGATCGAGCCGGATCTCATTCATCCGCCACATCCCGACCCATGTCGGACCCGCGCATCAGCCTGGCCGTGACCGGCGCATGCGAGCGAGCGTCTTTTGGATGCTTGGCATGCTCGCCCTGACGTCCCGGCACCGCCGAGTAACCGCTGCCTCGCGACGATGGTCAGTCGATCACATCGCCTCTTGTCAGCACAGCAGCATCGCTCACCAATGGCGACTCGCCTTTACGGGTTTGTCGTCCAATCACCACCACGCGACGATAACCTCGCGTTCACTTAGTGATCCAGTCCTTACAATTTGATGCCGCCTTGAAGTATTCTTTAGTCATTTTGCGGCGACGGCAGGAGTACTTCTCTACCAAGCGATTTGCGCAACGAGCGAACAATGTCGTTAAGTAATAGGTCGTATAACCCTAATTGGGGATGAGGCACCAACTCGGTGCGTTTGCCCGACGCAAGAAGGGCGGCAATCCGCGTGTCAAACATCCTGCAACGATTATCCGTCAACCGCCGCGGCAACGTGCTCGTGATCGGGGCGGTCAGCTTCGTTCCACTGCTGGGCATGCTGGGAGGCGCACTCGATCTCAGCCGCATGTACATGGTCCGAACCCGACTGCAGCAGGCATGCGACGCATCGGTGCTGTCAGGGCGCGCGGCGATGGGCAACCGGACGTGGGATGCGGCGGCGAAGACGGTTGCCGATCGTTATTTCACCACCAACTTCAACCCCGGGCGCTACGGCACGACGGGCTCGCAGATCACCTATCAGGTCGGCGTCGACCTGGTGGTCAAGGGGGCCGCCAGCGCATCGGTGCCGATGGCGCTGATGCAGACCTTCGGGTTCAAACCCGTGCTGATCACGACGACGTGCGATGCCAAGCTGGAGTTGCCCAATTCGGACGTCATGTTCGTGCTCGACAACACCTTGTCGATGTCGGAGACGAATGCCGGCGACAGCGTCAGCCGGCTGCAGGCGCTGCGCGATTCAGTGCTGAGCTTCTACACCACGCTGGAAAGTGCGCGCGGTCCGCAGACGCAGGTGCGCTACGGCTTCGTGCCGTATTCGTCGACGGTCAACGTCGGCACGCTGCTCAAGCCCGATTGGCTGGTCGATCGCTGGACGTACCAGTCACGCGAATACGATTCGACCGACCAGGTTGCGAACACAACGAGTGCGACAACAAAGACGGGATCAGGCTTCAAGCCCACCGGCAGTGGATCAGCGTCAGTGCGCATCTACAACATTCCGCCTGAGAATTGCGTTGCGCCTGCCAGCACATCATCGTCCAAGACAGAAGACGGCCCCGCCACCACGGACTCCAACGGCGTAAAGACTTGGACGCAGACGCGGACGACGAACGGGATCGGCTATTCCGCGACCCTGAATGGCACCACTTGCGAAGTGAAGGAAACGACATATAGCTCGTACCAAGAACAGCAGATCGTTACGGAAAAGCCGAACAAGGATGCCGGCAAGGTCACCTATTCCGACCGCATCTGGTGGAACTACAAACCCGTCACGTACAACCTTTCGGCGCTGAAGACGGCTGGCGCGGACGGCACGGTTGGCGGAGGCAAGTTCAGCGTGATGATCGCGGACAACAACAAGTCGCGCGACATCGTCTGGAACAAAACAAACGCCTGCGTGGAGGAGCGGCAGACCAGTCTGGGCAGCCTGCCCGCCTCCGCTGCCACGGGCACCGACCTCGACGTTGATACGCTGCCGACCGCGGGCAATGCCGCAACGCAGTGGCGGCCGATGCTGCCGGGCCTGGTCTACGCGCGCAAGCAAGGCAGCCTGACCTCGATGCCCGACGGCAGTTGGGGGTCGCCCACGACGACCGTTCGCACCAACTCCAACTACGCGACACCGTTCAACAGCAGCAATCTGCGCGGCGCCTGCCCGACCTATGCCCGCAAGCTCGAGGCGATCAGCAACGCGAACCTGCAGAGCTATTTGAAGGAACTGAAACCCGCCGGTCTCACCTATCACGACGTCGGCTTCCTATGGGGGCTGCGGCTGCTGTCTGCGCAGGGCCTGTTCGCGAGCGAGAACCAGGCGCCGGTCACCGGCAAGGTCGCGCGCCACCTGATCTTCATGACCGATGGTCAGACCGAAACCAATATCGGCGATTACGACGCCTACGGCCTGTCCGCGCTCGATCGTCGCCGCACGCCGGCCAACCGCCTGCCGACCGCCAGTGAACAGAATGGCATCGTCGAGCAGCGCCTGTCCGGGCTGTGCCAGATCGCGCAGGCAAAAGGCATCACCGTCTGGGTGATCGCATTCGGCACGACGCTGTCCCCGTTGCTGTCGAACTGCGCCAACGCCGATCACGCGTTCGAGGCGAAGAACGCCGCGCAGCTGCAGGAAGCGTTCAGCAACATCGCGGGCCGCATCTCCCAACTTCGGCTCGTGAAGTGACCGGGTCGGCGGCACCGGCCGACGCGCGCGCATGGCCTGCGATACGCTCGCTGCTGCGCGACTGTCGGGGCGTCAGCGCAACCGAGTTCGCGCTCGTTGCCCCGGTGTTCCTGTTCATGCTGATGGGCGGGCTGGAACTCGGCTACACCAGCTACGTCAAGGCAACGCTCGAGGGTGAGTTGCAGCGCGTGAGCCGATCGCGGACGATGGAAACCGCCAGCTCCGACCAGCAGCGCGCACTGCTCGAAGGTCAGGTGAGCGACATGGTTCACCTGCTCGCGCCCGCCGCCCGGATCTCGTTCACGCGCAAGGTCTTCCGCGATTATACCGGCGCCACCACCGGCATGGAGCCGTTCAAGGACGCGAACGGCAACGGCCGCTGCGACGCCAAGGAAGTGTACGAGGACGTCAACAACAACGACAAATGGGACACGGCAGGGGTTGCGGACAGCGACGGCGGCGCGCGCGACGTCGTGGTGTTCACCGCTTCGGTCGATTACGACAGCCTGCCGACCGCGGGGATCCTGAAATGGGCGCGGTCAAACACCATCCGGGCGCAAACCGCGCTGCGTAACCAGCCGTTCGACCAACAGGCCCCTTTGCCCGAGCGGACCTGCAAGTGAGCCGTGCTGCGCTGCGCGCAATCGGCCGCGACCGCCGCGGCGTGACGATAATTGAGTTCGCACTGATCGTGCCGCTGCTGCTGTTCGCGATCCTGGGTCTGCTTGAACTCGCCAATGTCGCGCTTCAGCGACAGCGGGTCAGCCAGGCCGCGTTGCTGATCGCGGATAATGCCGGGCGGCTCGGCAACATGGGCATGATGGGGCCGGAGAAGATCACGGAGGCACAGATCAACGACGCGCTGATCAGCGCCGAGGTGCAGCAACCGCAGCTCGAGCTGGCGGCGCGCGGCCGCGTCATCCTGACCAGTCTCGAATACAACAAGGACGGCGGACAGTGGCTACACTGGCAGCGCTGCCGCGGCGCGCTCGTCCACGCCTCGTCGTGGGGAGAGGAGCGCGACGGCGAACACGGCAGGTCGGTCGCCGGCATGGGACCGAGCAGCGCGCGGATCACCGCCGATCCCGATCAACCCGTCATGTTTGTCGAGATCGCCTATCGATTGCAGCCGCTGATCTTTCCCGCACTGGTCGACGACGATCCGATCGTCGAGATCGCCGCCATGCCGCTTCGTGTCGAACGCGATACCAGCTCGGTCATCGCGGGCGACGCGACCAAGTCGAACTGCCGCTGACGTCCGATGCGTGAGACCTGGGGCTCACCCCTGCTTGCATCGCGCGGCTCCGCCCAGACGAAGGCCGGTCGCGGGCTCGGTGCGGCACGTGCGTTCGATCGACCTTTTAGCGCGCCGCGGGGTCGCCGCTCAGAACGGCAACCACTTGGAGGTTTCGCTGAACTTCATCCAGCCGACGTTGACGCCCGCGCGCCAGCCGACGCCCAGCCGCACCGGGATCAGCACGACGTTGCCGCGCCGCAGATACGTCGCGGCGAACCCGCCGACGAAGTACAACCGCCCCTCGGCCCCCGGGAAGCGCTTGAACAGCTCCTGCGTGTCGTAGAGATTGTAGACCAGCACGAAGACCTTGTTGGCATCGCCGCCGACGTCGAAGCCGACCGAGGGTCCGGTCCAATAGACCGGGCGCTGCCCCTCGACCTTGTGCGTCATGATGCCCGAGCCGTAGCGCAAGCCCAGGATGAACGCGCCCGAGGCCTCGCGCCCCGCGATATAGGCGTTGGGCTCGCCCTGCTCCTTCAAGATCTTCTCGATCAGCGAGCCGAACCCTTCCGCGCCCTTGCCGAACACGTCCTCACCCGCACCGATCAGGTCGTCGCGCTTGAACGTGTCGGCCGCCGCCGTCGTGCGCGCCGGATCGACCGGCGCGCCGCTGCGCGCGGTGTCGCCTGCGACGGTCGCGCTCGGCGGCGATGCGGGCGGTGCATCGGGATAGCGCGGCGACGCATCGCGCGGCGTCTCCTGCGGACCCTGCACGTCGGCATCGATCGCGGCGTTGGGATCGATCGAGCGCACCTGCGCCAGCGCCGGCCCCACCTGCAATCCCGCAACCGCCAGAGCGGCAACCACGTTGCCGAGCGCACGCATCAACTTACTCATGAAACCATCGCCCCACCACTCACGCGCCCAATCTATCCGCGCTCCCCATGTCCCGGCAATGAACGTTCGATGGTGCGCCGCGATTTCACGTCCATTCGATGCGCGAGCCCGGTTGATCATGCGAAAGCGCCTCGCTATAGCCCGCCTTCGCGCCGCATCCGGAGACGTGGGTGAGTGGCTGAAACCAACGCTTTGCTAAAGCGTCGTACGGGAAACCGTACCGAGGGTTCGAATCCCTCCGTCTCCGCCAGTGGCCTGTCGCAAGGTATTGAAATCTTTACGATTTCCCTTTGCGGCTCTTTAAGCCCCACAGTCATACCTCATCGTGACTGGACCAAGCTTTTGAGCCGGCTACGGTGCGCTGGCGCTGCACCAGTGGCGACCGACAAACGGGATGCAGTGCCGAAGCTGAATAGCGTAAAGCCACCGAAGGATGAGCGCTCGTTCGGGGAAGCCACCTTCAACTATGCAAGCCACGACGGTCGGTTCGTCATCGGTGCGGAGCCATGGGCGTTCGAGACCAGTTGGAGCAGCGCAGGGCAAGGCTCAGCTCACCTCTACAACGATCCCGCCGGGATCGAGGGCGTGGCAATCGCCGAGGGGATCGGCAGCATCGGGCAGGTAACGGCTGACGTGGTAGCTACTGCAGATTTCACGTCGCGGACCCGGACGCTCAGGGTGGCGCAGGTTGCGCTACTTCGGAACACAGCAGGCTTCTACGCTGCGGTGGAGCTGCTGGAGGTCGGCTACTCGGCACCCCCTTCTGGCAACGTCATGCGGCTGCGGTTCGCTATTCAGACGGATCGCTCCACCGACTTCTCGTCCTTCACCACAGCCTTCAATGACCGACAGGCTTTGACCGATCAGCTCCTCACCGCCGCCGCCGATGCCGAGCGGGCGCTGCGGGCTGTACCCACAGGTGAGAGCGCGGCTGACCGGGACGTGGTCGGAATTGGCCACAATCAGCCGCCGCCAGAGTTTGCGATCACCGAGGTTGAAAGGGCGGAGACCTTGGCGGCGATAGACGCCGTCCGACAGGAGGCCCTGAGTGCGACGCCCTCGACGGGCAGGTTGCGCACCGCTGGACACCCGATCGCGCGATTGGCCGGCAAAGTCGCCAAGTGGATCGGTGGGAAGGCCGATGCCGCGGCCGACGAGTTCGCCAAAACGGTGGGCAAGGCTGCTGGGTTCGCCGTCGTCGGCGGGATCGCCGCGTGGCTCATGCTACAGGGCAAGCTTGCGGTGCTTGTCGACATTCTGGGCAAGTTCGCGGGTTAGCCCGCTTGCAACCGGTCGACCCCAGCGCCTAGCTGTTTGATCCCACGGTTTGATGGTGCGATCCTTTCGTTGGAATGGAAGGAAGCCG
>NZ_CAKZHV010000069.1 GCF_936927845.1 uncultured Sphingomonas sp. | reverse complement strand
GCCCGCCGCCGCGACCGGCTCGACGAGCTCGCCGGGCGGCTGCGCGACAGCGGCGCGAGCGTCCTCACCCTGGACCTCGACGTCACCGACCTCGAGGCGTTCCGCAAGCAGCTCAACGCCGAGCAGTCCGACGTCAAGGTGACGATGGTCGCGCTGCGGGCGCCGGCGGCCGCGGCGTCGGCGGGTGGGGGGATCGCGGGCGTCGCGGGTCAGTCATCAGAATTCTCCTTCGAAGGGCGCGCGGTGAACGGGGCACGCCAGTCGTCCTCCACGTGCCGCCCAGAGTACTGACGCGCCTCCGACGAGCGTCCATGATCGGTGACGACCGGATTGATCGAACCCTGCAACGCAGCATCGCGGCGGCGGATCGCGTCGCGCATCCGGTCGAAGCCGCCGTCAGCTCGCAGCTGCTCGAACTGATCGTGCAGGTTGAACACGACCGTCGTCAGCGGAGCACGGCGCGCGATGCGCGAGGCCTGCGGATGCAGCCCGACGAGGAAGAACGGCACGCCGCCGAGGCTGAAACTGAAGTGCGGTGACGTCGTGTCGGGCGACACGCGCTCGGCCCACGGCGCGTCGTCACGATCGTGCAATCGCTGCAGCATGCCCCACAGGAGGTTCTCGAACTCCCGCTCGTCGCCCACCCGCGGGCGACGGAAGACGGCGATGAACGAGCCGAACTCGCGCGGTATGTCCGGCAGTCGCAAGTCGAACGAGAATTGGTCGCGCTCCCCGCGCCGCAGATCCATCCGGACGACGAGCTCGTCGCCGAGGCGGCGGAGCGCGCGGCGACCGAGCGCCGCGACCCGGCCGAGCAGGCGCGCGCCGCCGCGCACGCCGAGCGCGCCGCGCTGGAGGCGGAAGCGGCGACGCTGACGCGTGCGTTGCAGCGCGGCGGCGGACGCGACCGGTTGATCGATCACGTGCGCGTAGCACCCGGTTACGAGCGCGCGCTGGCAGCGGCGCTGGGCGACGATCTGGACGTTGGGCTCGATGGGGGTGGCGCGGCATACTGGCAGGGCGCGGCGATGCGCGCGGACGATCCCGCCCCACTGACGGGCGCCGAGCCGCTGACAGCGCACGTCTCCGCGCCCGAGGCGCTGGCGCGGCGGCTGGCGCAGGTGTTCGTGGTGGACGCCGACGATGGACGCGCGCTCGCGGTCGGGCAGCGGGTGGTGACGCGCGGCGGCGCGATGCGGCGGTGGGACGGGCTGGTCACGACGAGCGGCGGCGTCGCTGCGGCGGAGCGGCTGGAGCGGCAGAACCGGCTGGCGACGATCCACGCCGCGCTGCCCGACGCGCGCGCGGCGGCGGACGAGGCGACGGCGACGCTGCGCCATGTGACCGAGGCGATCGCGGCGGCGCTGCGCCAGGCGAGCGAGGCACGCGCGGCGATTGCGCGGGCGGAGGCGGGATTGCGCGAGGCGCAAGGCCGGCAAGCGCGCGCGGAGACGATGCTGGAGCGGATTGCAGGGCAGCGCAGCGACGCGACCGAGCGCGCGAGCCGTGCCGAGCGCGAGCACGACGAGGCGGCGGGTGACGTGGCACAAAGCGAGGCCAAGGTTGCCGCGCTGCCTGACACTACCGCGACCATGCGCGCGATCGCTGAGCTTCGGCACGAGGACGCGGCGCGGCGGCAGGCGGTCGACGTCGCGCGTGCGGCGCGGCAGGCGGGCGAGCGGCAGGCGGCGGTGCTGCGCGAGCGGCTGGCGGGCGCACAGGGCGATGCCAAGAGCTGGCGCGCACGCGCGGGGGACGCCGCGCGGCGGATCGGCGACATGGCGAAGCGCGAGGCCGAGATCGCGCGCGAGCTGGCGGCAACCGCGCCGCGATTGCCCGAGCTCACCGCGATGGTCGCGAACGCGGAGGCGACGCACGCCGCCGCGCGCGAGACGGTCGAGCGGGTGGTCGAGACGGAGCGGGCGGGCGAGCGCGCCTTGCGCAACGCGGAGGTCGAGGTACGGCGTTCGGGTGAAACGCTGTCAACCGCGCGCGAGGCCCGCGCCGGGGCAACCGCACGCGCCGACCATCACGAGGCGCGCCGCGTCGAGCTCGGCCGCCACGCAGGCGAGCGGTTCGAGTGTCCGGCACCGGTGCTGTCGGAACGGCTCGGCTTCACCCCCGCCGATGTCGGCACGCCTGACAGCGAGGCCACCGCGTTCGAGCGGTTGACGCGCGAGCGCGAGCGGATGGGGCCGGTCAACCTCGTCGCCGCGCAGGAGCTGGCCGAACTGGAAGCGGCGGGCGCCGGCAACGCGGCCGAGCGCGCCGAGCTGGGCCAGGCGGTGAACCGGCTGCGCGGGTCGATCGGCACGCTCAACCGCGAGGGACGGCAGCGGCTGCTCGCCGCGTTCGAGGCGGTCGACGGGCATTTTCGGCGGCTGTTCACGACGCTGTTCGATGGCGGGGATGGTGTGGGGGGTCAGGCTCATTTGGAGCTGGTCGACTCGGACGATCCGCTCGAAGCCGGGCTGGAGATCATGGCGCAGCCGCCGGGCAAGCGGCTGCAATCGCTAGCCTTGCTTTCAGGGGGCGAGCAGGCACTAACCGCGGTGGCGCTGATCTTCGGGCTGTTCCTGACCAATCCGGCGCCGATCTGCGTGCTGGACGAGGTCGACGCGCCGCTCGACGACGCCAACATCGACCGCTTCTGCGCGTTGCTCGACCGCATGACCCGCGAGACGCGGACGCGTTATCTGGTCGTCACCCACAATGCGGTGACGATGAGCCGGATGCATCGCCTGTTCGGGGTGACGATGATCGAGCGCGGCGTCAGCCGGCTGGTATCGGTCGATCTGGGACACGCGGAGCGGCTGATCGCGGCGGAGTGACGTGGCCGATCCAGGCGGGTGCGGGATCGCGCACCGCCGCCCAGATGATCCATAGTATCGCAATGCCGCGGACGGCGGCGGCGGTGGCGACGTCGACCTGCGTCGCCGACGGCCACGCGCCCTCCAGACCCGCGAACAGCCAGAATTCGGCGAAATAGGCGAACAGGTCGCCGAGCAAGAACAAAGCGAGCGGACGCGCACGCGTTGCCGTCAGCACCAGCAGCGGCCACAGCCACAGGTCGAACTGCGGCGACCACACCTTGTTGGTGAGCAGGAACCACGCGAGCACGGGGGTGAACAGGACCCATGGATGGCGGCCGTGGCGTCGCCAGCCCGCGAGCACGATCGCGGTCGCCCCGAGCGCGAAGGCGATCAGCGCGAGGCGGTTCCGCGCCGGAATGTCGGTCGGGTACCAGCCTAAGGTGTTCGCGAGCTCCCACACGCTCGCCGCGGTGCCGCTGCGCTGGCTCGAAAAGGCGTAGAACTCGCTCCAGTTGGTGAAGGCGGTGGCGGCGACGGGCAGGTTGACCACGCCCCAGGCGGCGAGCGCGACCGCGACGAGCAGCGCCGCGCGGGTGACGTTCGCGCCCGCCGCGCGACCGCGCCGGAACAGCGCGCCCAGCCCAAGCAGCGGCAGCAGCAGCAGCGGGAACAGCTTGGCCGCGCCGCCCAGCGCCGCGAGCGCGGTCGCGCGCACGTCGTTCGCGCGGTTCGCCGCGAGCACGGCCGCGACTGCGAATGCCGCGGCGAGCAGGTCCCAATTGTGCGCGAGATAAAGCACCAAGGGCGGCGCGAGCGCCCAGGCGTATTGACGCACCCTCCCCACCCCGGCGCGGCGCATCATCCGCAGGATCAGGTAGGCGAAAGCGGTATTGCCGAGCCACACCGCAGTCAGGAAATCGGCCGCGTCGGGGCGGCCGAGCCCGAGCACGCGCGCGACCAGCCCCTCGACCCAGATCAGCGCGCCGGTCAGGACGGGATATTCCATCCGCGCCTCCCAATAGGGCACCTGCCCCGCCGCAACCCCACGCAGGCCCCAGAACGGCACCGCGTCGCTGTAGCAGCCGGTCGTGTACTGCTCCGCCCCGATCCAGTATGCGCCGCAGTGAAGCTTGAACGCGAGCCCGGCGAGGCAGGTGAAGGCGAGCGCCCAATAGGGCGCCTCATCGCCCAGCCGTCCGGTCCAACGATCGATCGTGTCGCGCATGGCGCAATGTCTTGGCCGAGCATGTGCGGGGCGGCAAGCGAACGTGCGCACCTCGACATTTCGGACCTGCGAACATATATCGAACGCATGGCGCAGCTCGATATCAAACAGAAGCTGGCGATCCTCGCCGACGCGGCGAAATACGACGCGTCATGCGCCTCGTCGGGCACCGCCAAGCGCGACAGCCGCGATGGCAAGGGGCTCGGTTCGACCGAGGGGATGGGCATCTGCCACGCTTACGCGCCCGATGGTCGCTGTATCTCGCTGCTCAAGATCCTGCTGACCAACAGCTGCATCTTTGATTGCCATTATTGCATCAACCGCAAGAGCTCGAACGTGCGGCGCGCGCGCTTCACCGCGCAAGAGGTGGTGAATCTCACCCTCTCCTTCTATCGTCGCAATTACATCGAGGGGCTGTTTCTGTCGTCGGGGATCATCTCCTCGCCCGATTACACGATGGAGCAGATCGTCGAGGTCGCGCGCTCGCTTCGTGAGGATCATCATTTCCGCGGCTACATTCATCTCAAGACGATCCCTGACGCCGACCCTGAGCTGGTGCATCAGGCAGGGCTCTACGCCGATCGCGTGTCGATCAACGTCGAGCTGCCGACCTCGTCGGGGCTGAAGCGGCTCGCGCCCGAGAAGGACGAGGCGCGGATCGAGGGCGCGATGCGCGAGGTCAAGGCGTCGATTGCGGACCTAACCGACGCCAAGGCCAAATACAAGTCGGCGCCGCGCTTCGCGCCCGCGGGGCAGTCGACGCAGATGATTGTCGGCGCGGACGCGGCGACCGATGGCGATATCGTCGGCAAAGCATCGCAGCTCTATGATCGCTTTAATCTGCGCCGCGTCTATTACTCCGCGTTCAGCCCGATCCCCGACGCGAGCACGGTGCTGCCGCTCCAGCGTCCGCCGCTGATGCGCGAGCACCGATTGTATCAGTCCGATTGGCTGATGCGCTTCTACGAATTCAAGCCGCACGAGGTGGTCGCCGCCACCGATACGGGCACCGGCATGCTGCCGCTCGACATTGATCCCAAACTCGCCTGGGCATTGAAGTTTCGCGAGCATTTTCCCGTCGACGTGAACCGCGCACCACGCGAGGCGCTGCTGCGCGTGCCGGGGTTGGGGGTGAAGGCGGTCAAGAACATTTTGGCGTCACGGCGCTGGCGGCGGTTGCGGCTGGATGACGTCGCGCGGCTGACCGTGTCGATCGTCAAGATTAGGCCGTTTATTGTCACCGACGACTGGTGCCCCGTGTCGCTGACCGACCGAGCGGAGTTGAAGCCGCTGGTCGCGCCCAAGAAGCAGCAGCTGGAGCTGTTCGCGGCCTAAACGTTAGCGCAACACCGCGTCGGTGCTGACCAGCCGGACGTCGTGCATCTGATCGAGATACGCCTCCAGATAGCCTTTGTGCGATGCGCCGACGATGACGAGCGCGCGCATGCCGGGCTGCTCCGCCAGCATCTCCCGAATGTTGGCTGCCATGCGCAGGTTGCGCGTTTTCCACCATCCGACATAAACGCGTCCAAAATGCTGCAGGGATGCCTCCTCCAGCGCGGCTCCAAAATCACTGTCAAAGACCAGCCGCGACTGGCCGCGCGCATCGTATGCGCGATACAGCTTGAGCACGCCCGCGGGACTGCCGAGCTGCGCCTCAAGCGCCTTGCTGGCCGCCGTTCGCTGCTTCGTTGCGTCATTGTCCCAGGCTTTTCCCACCGCCGCGCCGAATGCGTCATCGTCCATCATCGCGAGATCAGCGGTATGATCATCCATTGGAAACACGCGCTCCTGTCCCAAACGTGCGGCGAGCGCTGCGGCGATAAGCAGGCTCTCGTCGTTGCGATTGCGCAGCGTGTCGAGCCGTGCGGCCAGCGTCGTATCAAGCCCGTCGCCCGCACGTCGCTCGGCCGCGGGTAGCCGCAACCATTGCACCAATGCCGATGCGGGTTCGCCACCCGCGAGGAATACTGCGGCAAGGTGGCGGCGATCCGCCGCGGTCGGGCGCGCCGGCCACGTGCGCAGCAGCTGTAAAGCCTCCGCGGTAGCCGCCGGCACGTCAAGGCCCGTAGCCGCGCTGGCGGACGCGGGATCGGAGCAATAGGTCTTCACCACCTCAGCGTAGCGTGCGTCATAGCGGCGGAGGTAGTCGCACTGCTGGCCCGACAATGCCTCGATCGCGATTCGCTGTGGTGCCCAGACGGCGAGCCGGTCGAGCAATGACGAGAGGTCGGCGGCACGGAAGGCGGACGACATGTTCGACAGGTGTGGCGAGCCGAGTACCATGACCTGGTTGGGCGCCCCGGTGCGTGGACCCTTCAACTGCCCAGGCGTGAAATCGCCGTGATAATCCTTCGCGTGCGCAGCGATCGAGATTGTCGCCGCCATCGCCATTACCGCCGCCATGCGCCACCGCATCTTCATGCTCCCATGGTGTGTTACTTCTTTGATACACGCATTGATCCACGTGTCCAGCGCAACCCGAATAGTCGTTCGCCGGTTGTCCTGCTGATGCGTGTCGTTACCCTACCGCTGCCTGATGATTTCGACGCTTGGCGCGATGCGGCGCGAGGTCTTGCAAGCGACGGCGTGTCGCCTGACGAAATAGTGTGGCAGGTGGGAGACAGGCCGGGCGACCTGTTCGCGGCGACCGGAAACGATGCTCCGATACCCCGACCCGATCCGATCACGCCGCCGCTAAAGGTGTCGCGCGCGTTCCTCGACCTCGCGCAATCGGCGGCGCTGCACCACGATCCCGAGCGGTTCGCATTGCTCTACACCGCGCTCTATCGCCTGCGCCGCGAGCCGAAACTGGTCGAGGACCAAGCCGACCCGTTGGTGCGGCGACTGGACGGGCTCGCCAAGCACGTGCGCCGCGACATTCACAAGATGCGCGCGTTTCTGCGGTTTCGCGAGGTGGAGGAGGACGGCGCGTCGCGCTTCGTCGCGTGGTGGGAGCCCGACCACCATATCGTTCGCGCCAACGCCGCCTTCTTCGTCAACCGCTTCGCCAGCATGCGCTGGTCGATCCTGACGCCCGAGGTGTCGCTCCACTGGGACGGTGCGGCCCTGTCGGAAGGACCGGGTGCCGAGCGCGGCGACGCGCCCGACGGCGACCCGATCGAGGACGTGTGGAAGACCTATTACGCCAGCATCTTCAACCCCGCGCGCGTCAAGGTCGGCGCAATGTTGAAGGAGATGCCGCGCAAATACTGGAAGAACATGCCGGAAACCGCGCTGGTGCCCGAGTTGCTGGCGACCGCGCAGGCACGGGAGAGCGGAATGATCGAGCAGGCACGCACGGGCGTCGGCGGCAACGCGCAAGCGGCGTGGGAGGCGTTGCGCGAGGAGGCGATGAGCTGCACGCGCTGCCACCTGTACAAGAACGCAACGCAGACGGTGTTCGGCGAAGGACCGGTGGCTGCGTCGATGATGTTCGTTGGCGAGCAGCCGGGCGATCAGGAGGATCTAGCCGGACATCCGTTCGTGGGTCCGGCCGGCCAGGTGTTCAATCGCGCGCTGGCGGAGGCCGGGATCACGCGCGAAGAAACTTATGTCACCAATGCGGTCAAGCATTTCAAGTTCGAGCCGCGCGGCAAGCGGCGCATTCACGCCAAGCCGGACGCGGGCGAGATCACCGCGTGCCGCTGGTGGATTGAGCAGGAGCAGATGCTGCTGCGCCCCAAGGTCACGGTGGCGCTGGGCGCGACCGCGGCGCGCAGCCTGTTCGGCAAGGCGATGATGATCGGGCGCGAGCGCGGGCGCGCGCTGACGCTGCCGGGCGAGAGCGGCGGCACCGCGTGGATCACGGTGCATCCGAGCTACCTGCTGCGACTACCCGACGAGGCGGCGAAGGCGGCGGAATATGCGAAGTTCGTCGAGGACCTGAAGGCGGCGCACGCGCTGGTTGGGTAGCGGCGTGCCTGCCTCTTGGCTTTCGGGTAAGAACCGGGCTCCGGCTAAAGGCCGGGATGACGAGCGTGGGTGAAGCTGCCGCGACATTGCCGGAGCTCAGAACGTAGCCGGGTCTGGTCCCATGCGCCCGTTCGCGTCGTCCATCGCGTCGATCGCGGACACGTCGTCGCTCGACAGCGTCACTCCATTTGCGGCGAAATTGCTGGCGAGCCGGTCGACGTTGCCGGTCTTTGGGATGACCGAATAGCCTTTCGCCAGGTGCCAGGCGATGATGACCTGCGCGGGGGTCGCGCCCAGCCGGTCAGCGATCGCCGTGATGCGCTGGTCCTTCAGCGTCTCGCCCTGCCCAAGCGGACTCCAGCTCTGCGTTACGATGCCTTGATCGGCGTTGAAGGCGACGCAGTCGCGCTGCTGGAATGTCGGATGGAGCTCGATCTGGTTGACCGCGGGGGTGACGCCGGTCGCCTCGATAATGCGGTTCAGATGCTCGGGCATGAAGTTCGACACGCCGATCGAGCGCGCCTTGCCCGCCTCGCGCAGGTCCACCAGCGCACGCCACGCGTCGACGTAATCGTCCGCCGACGGGTGCGGCCAGTGGATCAGATAGAGGTCGACCGCGTCGCGCCCGAGCAATGCCAGGCTCTCGTCGAGCGCGGCGGCAGCGTCGGTGTGACGGTCGTTCCACAGTTTAGTGGTGATGAACGCGTCGTCGTGGCCGAGGCCCTCCCCCACGCCGCGCTCGTTATGGTAGATCGCGGCCGTGTCAATCAGGCGGAAGCCGGCGTCGAGCCCCGCGCGGACGATGGTCGCGACCTGCGCGTCGGGAACCTGGTAGGTGCCGAGGCCGAGTTGCGGGATGGTGCGGCCGTCGTTCAGGGTAAGATCAGTCATGGCGTGACGAACCGTTGCTGTCGGCCGCGGTTCCGAAAGCGACTTCCCAAGGCCCGCGGTTTCGCGCAAGCGCGCGCATATGGTCGAGAAGATCCTGGCAACGCTCGCGGCATTCGCCATCGCCGTCATCTCCGGCATGGGATATTGGGGGATCGTGCTGCTGATGGCGATCGAGAGCGCGTGCATTCCGCTGCCGTCCGAGATCATCATGCCGTTCGCGGGTTACCTGGTGTCGACCGGACGGTTCGAGCTGTTCGCCGCCGCGACCGCGGGCGCGATCGGGTGCAATCTGGGGTCGATCGTGGCGTATGAGATCGGCCGGCGTGGCGGGCGACCGCTGGCCGAGAAGTTCGGGCGCTACGTGCTGATCGGACCGGGCGAGTTGGACCTATCCGATCGCTTCTTCAACAAATGGGGGCCGTTCGCGATCCTGATCGGGCGGATGCTACCGGTGATCCGCACCTTCATCGCTTTTCCTGCGGGCGTCGCGCGGATGAAGCTGATCCCGTTTCACATCTACACGTTTATCGGGTCGTGGCCGTTCTGCCTGCTGCTCGCCTGGATCGGCATGAAGCTGGGCGACCAGTGGAACAGCGATCCGCGGTTAAAGGCGTTCTTTCACCGCGCCGACGCGGTGATCGGCGTAGTGCTGGTCGCGGCGATCGCTTTCTACATCTGGCACCGCGTCCGCGGGCTCAGGAAACACGGCTGAGCGGACGCGCGCGCGCCCAGCTACGTCAGGGCAGATCTGGCGTTTCCGCCTTCTTCGCCGCCTGCCGTTCGCGCTTCCACGCCGACAGGTCCTGCACGTTGCACCCGGTGGCACCCGCCGCGCCAACCGCTGAGCAGGTGCCGACGCCCGTGTTGCCGACGGTGCGGTTGGCCTGTTCCTTGACCGCCCAGCTCGCATTCTCGGGTGTGACCTCGAAATTGCGGAGTTCCTTTGGAATGCGGAACTGCTCCGCGGCGGGGCGGCGGACGCAGACGACGACTTCCTCGTTGTTGCTGTTCGTCGGGCAGCGCTCGTTACCGTAGAGGACGAGCACGCCGTTGACGGGCGCGCTCTTCGACACGCCCTCCGCCGCAATTACCTTGGCAACGCGCGGCTGTGATGGCGACGGCGGACCGAGCCCCTGCCCCGAGGCCATTGTGGGCAGCGCCACCGCGAGCAGACCAATCAACGAACGCATGTGCCTTCCTCAGATACGCTTGGCCGCGGCGATCGCGACGCGGCAGCCGAGCCGGATCGCGGCGGACATGATCGGGTAACCGAACGCCTGCTCTGCACCGTGCGCGAGCGCGGTGTCGCGGTGTTCGAGCTCCTCGGCCTGGAACTCGCGGATCGCATCGGACAGCTCGGGATCGCTGTCGCCGAGTTCGGTCAGCTGATCCTCGTAATGCTTGTCGATCTCGGTTTCGACCACGGCAGTGCAGGCCATCGCGGCGTTGGGTCCGATCGCGGCGGTGACCGCGCCGAGCGCAAAGCCCGCCGCGTCCCAGAATGGCGCGAGCAAGGTCGGGCGCACGCCGCGTTCGGCGATCATGCGGTCGAAGAAGGCGCGATGCTTCTCCTCCTGCAGCGCCATGCCCGCGATCTCGCGCGCGATCGCGGTGCGGTGCCCCATGACGGCGAGCTGGCCGGCGTAGATGCGCGTGGCGCCGAACTCGCCCGCCTGATCGACGCGGATCATCGAGTCGGTCTTGGCCGGGCGGTCCCCTGGTTTCCACGTCATGCACGCCTCCTCAGCAGCCATCCGATCACCGTCGCTCCGATGAGCGACGCCGCGGCGTTCCATCCCGCCAGCGAGACGCCGAACAGCGTCCACTGTGCAGCGTCACACCGTACGATGGGGGCGGCGAGCAGATCCTTCAACATCGCGTCGGTCGAACGGCCAGCGCCGCTGATCGTCATGGTGCAGGCGGTGATACCCTGCCACCAGTGATATTCGACGCCGGCGTGGAAGACGCCGATCAGCCCCGATACCGCGATCAGCGCGGCGGCACCCGCGACCAAGGTCGCCTTGGTGCGCGCGCCACCCGCGACGAACGACAGCGCGGCAAGCACGAGCGCACCGTAATGCGGCCAGCGCTGCCAATGGCACATTTCGCACGGATAAAGATGGCCGATCAGCTGGAACGCCCACGCCCCTGCCAGCAGCGCGGCGGGCACGAGAAAAGCGAGCGCGCGGGCGCGGCGTTGCGAGGCGTTCAGGACCGGCGTCACTTACGCGGCGTTCCGGGCGCGCGCGTCGGCGTTGCGTCGACCGTGGGCTTCGCCATTGCACTGGTGACGGCCGCCACCTGCGTCGCACCTCCCAGCCGCGCGACCGTCTTCAGCGCGTACCAGAGCTGGAAATCCTTGATCCCCTGCTTTTCGAGGCTCGCCGGCGTCGCGGTGAAACGCGGATCGTCCTTGGTATCCTCCTCCAGCACCGCATTGTCGGGCGACTTGATCTCGTTGATCAGATGCCGGCGCAGATCGGCCTCGCGGAAGACGGGGCGGGTCTTGTAATCGGGATCGGACAGCTGCGGCACGCGGATGTCGGGCTCGATCCCGCCTTCCTGCACGCTCCGCCCCGAGGGCGTGAAATAGCGTGCGGTGGTGAGGCGCAGCGCGGTGCGGGGCCCGAGCGGCAGCAGCGTCTGCACCGATCCCTTGCCAAACGTCTTCTCGCCCATGATCAGCGCGCGGTGGTGATCCTGCAGCGCGCCCGCGACGATCTCGCTGGCGGAAGCAGTACCCGAGTCGGTCAGCACAACGATCGGCAGCCCGGTGGCGTCGTCGCCGGGTTTCGCGAAATAGCGCTCGATATCCGCCTTGTCGCGGCCGCGCTGCGAGACGATCTCGCCGTGGTCGAGGAACGCGTCGCTGACCGCAATCGCCTGCGTCAGTAGACCGCCGCCGTTCTCGCGCAGGTCGACGACATAGCCAAGCGGCTTGTGACCGAGCGCCTTGTCGATCGCCATGATCGCGGCACGCGTGTCGGCGCCGGTGTTCTCGGAGAAGGTATTTATGTTGATGTAGCCGACGTTGCCCTTCACCTCCCATTTGACCGGGCGCTGGACGATCACCTCGCGCACCAAGGTCACGTCGATCGGCTTGTCGCGACCCGGACGGATCAGCGTCAGCATGACCTTCGATCCGGGCTTCCCACGCATCTGCGAGGTCGCCTCGTCGAGCGTGCCGCCGTAGATCAGCTTGCCGTTGATGTGGGTGATGTAATCGCCCGACTTGATGCCCGCGCGGCCCGCGGGCGTATCTTCCTGCGGGGCGACGACCTTGACCGCACCGTCCTCCATCGAGACGGTAAGCCCCAGGCCGCCGTAATTGCCTTCGGTCATGATGCGCAGATTGTCGAAGTCGGACGCGTCGACGTAGCTGGAATGCGGGTCGAGCGCGGCGAGCATCCCGTCGATGGCGCCCTTCACCAACTGCTCGTCCGTTACCTTGTCGACGTAATCGGCCTTTACGCGGTTGTAGACGTCGAGGAACTTGTCGAGTTCGCGGTAGGTGCTGGTGTCGGCGGCGGCCATCGCGCCAGTGGCGACGGGCACGAGCGCAACCGTGGCGACGAGGGCAGTGGCCTGGAGCAATTTCGACTTCATGCGGTGGGCGCTTGATCCTCGAGGGCGATGGGCTCGTCGTGTAGCGGAAAACCGAGCCGTATCAAAGCAGCACGGGGCTGAACCGCGGCTGAGCGGGCGGACGCACGTCGCTGCGTCAGATCAGCATCGAAAGGTCAATCGGGCGGCCGCGGCGGCGCAGTTCGACGGTGACCTGCGGCGGCTCGCCCGCGCCTGCTGCGCCGATCAGCGCGCCTGCCGCGACCCGCTGCTCGCGCGCGACCGATAGCCGACCGAGCCCGGTCAGCAGCGTGACCCAGCCCTGCCCGTGATCGATGATGACGACGGTGCCGAAGCCACGGAACGGCTGCGCGAAGACGATCCGTCCTGCAGCAGGCGCGACGACGCGCGCGGCCGGCGCCACCGCGAAAGTCAGGCCGCGGGCGCGCACGCCGTTGTCGGACAATTCGCCGAAGCCTGTGACGAGCCGCCCACGAACCGGCAGGCGATAAGGGGAGGCGATCTCCGCGGCAACGGCCGCGATCGGGGGACCGGGTAGCGCGAGCAGGCTGGCAAGCGTGCCCTGCGCATCGCCGACGCCGCGCAGCCGGTCGACGATGTCGCGCGCGCGCTCCCCCAGCGCCAGCGCGCGATCCGACGCGGTACCCGCGTCGAGCGGCTCGCCGCGCAGGCTCGCGAGCGCACGGCGTGCGCCGAGCAATTGTGCGCGCCCCGAGCCGAGCTCGGCCTGCGCCGCCGCCGCGCTGGCGTGAAGCGCGCGCGTCTGCGCCAGTTCGCCGCGGATCGCTGCGGTCCGTGCACGCACCAGCGGCAACGAGGCGCCGAACACCGCGCGGACGTGGACAAGGTCGTCGAGGCTGCCCGGCTGAACGATCGCCACCGCCGCGGGACAACGCGCGAGCGCGGTCAAGCCGGTCAGCAACCGTGCAATCGGCGCCTGCTGCGCGGCGAGTTGCTGCCGCTGTTTGGCGAGCTCTCTGTCGGTGGTGGCAGCGCGCAGCCCGGCGATCGCGATCTCGGCCTCGGCAACCTCGACCCGCGCTTCCAGCGCCGCCTCGTTCAGCCGCGCGCGGCGGATCGTATTGCCCGTCGCCGCGGCGGCACGATCCGCTTGCGCGGCGCGGCGCTGCGCCGCAGCGCGGGTCGCCTGCGCGGTGCGAAGCGCCGCCGTGGTGACCCGTTCGGGCGCGGCGGTCGCCTGTGCGACGACACCGAGCAGCGCCCCGCTCAGGACCACGGCCGCGACCGCGGAGGCGAAACGGCGCACGCCCCTAGCCTTCACGGTGGTATGGGTGGTTGGCGAGGATGCTGGTCGCGCGGAACAATTGTTCCGCCAGCATCGCGCGCGCGAGCAGGTGCGGCCAGGTCGCGCGCCCGAACGAGACGAGCAGGTCAGCCTCGGCGCGCTCGGCATCGCCGAAGCCATCGGCGGCGCCGAGCAGGAATCGTGCTTCCCGCACGCCGTCATCGCGCCAGCGGCCGAGCGTTTGTGCGAACGCGGTCGAGCCGAGTATCTCGCCCTTTTCATCGAGCAGTACGCGGCGGCTGTGGGGCGGCCGGTCGGGCTCGCGCCCGCCCTGATCGGGCAGTTCGGTCACCCGTGTCGGCCAAATGATCCGTTTCAGGTAGCGCTCGACCAGTTCGGCCTCGGGCGAGCGGCCGATCCGGCCCCTCGCGACGATGTGCAGCAGCAGGTCAGGCGTTCCCCGAGACTGGCGAAACGGCTGCGTCCTGCGCGGGCGCCGCCGGCGCATCACCGAACGACCACATCCGCTCCAGATTGTAGAAGGTGCGCACTTCGGGACGGAACAGGTGAACGATCACGTCGCCTGCGTCGATCAGCACCCAATCGGCGGTCGGCAGGCCTTCGATGCGGGCGGAGCGCCCGGTTTCGCGCTTGACCTTCTCCGCGAGCTTGGCCGCCATCGAGGCAACCTGACGCGTCGAGCGGCCCGAGGCGATCACCATGTAATCCGCGATCGAGGACTTGCCCGCGAGCGGGATGGAGATCGTATCGACGGCCTGATCGTCGTCGAGCGACTGCATAACAATCCGATGCAGCGCCTCGACATGGTCGGGGTCTGTTGATCGGTTCGCGACGTGGGTGGCGGGCAAGGTTGCTCCTCAGTTTGCCGGTTCGGGTAAGGATATGGGAGGCACGAACCGTTGGTGCCATAGCGGATCGGCGGCGCGTCTGAGCGTCGCGGAGGTCGGGTCCGGGCGGAAACGCAGCAGCACCAGCGCCGGCACACTCCAGTCGGTCCAGTCCTTGGCCGTGCGCGACGGGTGGGCGAAGCGCCTGAGCCACGCCATCGCGGGGGCCGCGACGGCGCGTGCATCATATCCGGGGCGGGCCACGACCGCAATCGGCATCGTGCGCGCGATATCGCGCCAGCGCCGCCAGGCAGAGAATTGCACCAGATTGTCCGCGCCCATGATCCAGACGAACCGGTCGCGCGGATACCGGCGGGTGATAAAACGAAGCGTGTCGACCGTGTAACGGGTGCTCAACCGCGTTTCGACGTCGCTCGCGCGAATGCGGCTGCGCCGTGCCATGACGCGTGCGGAGGCGAGCCGCGCGGCGAACGGCGCCATGCCGGCCGCGGGCTTGAGTGGATTGCCCGGCGACACGAGCCACCACAGTTCATCGAGTGCGAGCGCGTCGATCGCGGCAAGCGAGATGCGACGGTGGCCTGAGTGCGCGGGATTGAACGATCCGCCGAGCAGCCCGATGCGGCGCGTCACGACCGCGTGTTTCCGGTGATCACCCGCGGACCTGCCCCGTCCCGCGGCCGACCCATTTGTAGGTCGTCAGCCCCTCCAGCGCGACGGGCCCGCGCGCGTGAAGGCGGCCGGTGGCGATACCGATCTCCGCGCCGAGACCGAACTCCCCCCCATCGGCGAATTGCGTTGACGCGTTCCACAGCACGATCGCGCTGTCGCAGCGTGCGAGGAACTGCTCCGCCACCTGCTCGTCGCCCGCGACGATCGCGTCGGTATGGCCCGAGCCGTGACGCGCGATATGAGCGAGTGCTTCGTCCACGCCGTCTACCAGGGCGACCGAGCAGATCGCGTCGAGGTATTCGGTATCCCAATCGGCGGGATCAGCAGGTTGTACGATCTCGCCGATAGACGCTTCCGTCGGATCGCCGCGCACCTCGCAGCCAGCCTGCTGCAATGCCTCTACCAGCATGACCGGATCGGCGAAGTCGCGGTCGATCAGCAGCGTCTCCATCGCGCCGCAGATGCCGGTACGGCGCATCTTCGCGTCGAGCACGATCGCACGCGCCATGCCGGGGTCAGCGGAGGCGTGGACGTAGACGTGGTTGATGCCGTCGAGATGCGCGAGCACCGGCACGCGCGCCTCGGCCCGGACGCGCGCGACCAGGCTCTTGCCCCCGCGCGGTATAATGAGGTCGATCAATCCGTCGGCGGCCAGCATCGCACCCACTGCAGCGCGATCGGTCGTGGAAACGAGCTGCACCGCATCTGCCGGGATCCCGGCGGCGGCGAGCCCCTCGATTATTGCCGTATGGATCGCACGATTGCTCTCGACCGCCTCCGATCCGCCGCGAAGAATCACCGCATTGCTCGCGCGCACGCAGAGAGCGGCGGCATCGGCAGTAACGTTGGGGCGGCTCTCGTAGACGATGCCGATCACTCCGATCGGCACGCGAACGCGGCTGAGCACGAGGCCGTTAGGCCGCGTATCGGTGTCGATCACATGCCCGACCGGATCGGTCAGGCCGGCGACCGCGGCGACGCCGCTGGCGATCGCATCCACTCGTGCCGGGTCGAGCCGCAGCCGATCGAGCATCGCGTCGGACAAACCGGCCGCGCGCCCGCGCGCCACATCGATCGCATTGGCGGCGAGGATCGCATCGCGGGCGCTGCGCAGCGACTCTGCTGCACGCAGCAGCGCGTCGGCCCGGCGCGCGTCCGGTGTGCTGGCCAGGCTCGCGGCGGCGCGACGCGCACGCTCGCCCATTCGCGCGATCAGCATGGTCGAGGCGTCGGGGTCGAGCATCAGCGTCGCGCTAGCACGAATTGCACGACGCGGCGACGGCGACGATGGTGCGGGCCACTGGCGCGCGGTGCACCACCGCTTACATAGGTTGCATGACAAGCCAGTCCGTCGGTCGCCGTCGTTTTCTCGCCCTTGCCGGCATGGGCACTGCCGCCACCACGCTGATGGCGTGCGGCGCGCGCTCGGCCGCGGCGGCGGAGCATTTTCCACTCACCAAGAGCGATGCGCAGTGGCGCGCGCAGCTCGGTCCGACGGCCTATCAGGTGCTGCGCCAGGAAGGCACCGAGCGGCCGTATTCGAGCCCGCTCAATGGTGAACACCGCGCAGGTATCTTCGCGTGCAAGGGCTGCGCGCGACCTTTGTTCTCGAGCAAGACCAAGTTCGAGAGCGGAACGGGTTGGCCGAGTTTCTGGGCGCCGCTGAAGGGTGCGGTCGCGACGCGTCGCGATTCGACGCTGGGCATGATCAGGACAGAGGTACACTGCCCACGCTGCGGCGGACACCTGGGCCATGTGTTCGACGACGGGCCCAAGCCGACCGGCCTGCGCTATTGCATGAATGGCATCGCGATGACGTTCCGCCCGGCGTGATGCCGTCGCGGACGGTGTTGCGCTGATCCCAGCCTTGCCGTCATCTCGGGCTTGATCCGGGTTACGTCTGGCCAGTCCGCAGACGAAAGCGGATCTCCATTGAAATCGGACGGCGGTTCTGGCTGCCTCAGTTCGCCGCGGCGAGCGCGACGCCGGCCGCGACATGAACCGGCGCGTTGGTAGCGATCGTCATCGTTGGCAGCGTCGGCTCCGCGGTCGCGGGCTCAGCGTGTGCGCCATGCGCGTAGATGAACCCTTGCACCGGGTTCACCGAGGTGCCGAGATCGTGGTTGGCGGCGAACCACACGCGCACCTGGCTCCAATCGCCGGCGGGCGACACATCAACGGCGCGCACGTCGCGCTCGATCCCGCCGCGGGTCGACCAATTGGCGTGGGTCAGCAGCACTTCGCGATCGCTGACGATGCGGCTGACCATCGCAACATGGCCGACGCGCATCCGCGACGTCGCCTTGAACGCCATCACCGCGCCGACCGCGGGCGTGTTGCCGCGATCGTAGCGACCCGCCGCCTGCCCCCACCAGGTGTTCGCATTGCCGCGCAGGTCGATGCCCGACACCTCGCGCGCGAACGGCACGCACTGGAGATACTTGGCCGAGGCGGGGACCGCCGTCATCAGGGTGCAAGAAACCACCAGCGCGAAACGCGCTGCCAAAGACTTCAAGTTCACGGGTGACCCCCCGGCCAAATGACAGTGTTGAGCCGCTGCTAGCCGGAGGTTTTGAAAACAACAAACGTCGGCGGAACCTTTTCCGACGAAGTGAGTAGCCGCGGCGACGAACCGGGTTTCGCCGCGTCATCAGTGTAGAAACACTGCCCTTTTCTTGGCTTTAGGCCGCCGGGCCGGGCGACGCAGCGTCCATTACGGGCGCGCCGCTCAGCCGTTCCATCCGCAGGCTGTGCTCGGCGCGGCCGAACGGGAAGCGGGCGTAGAAAAAGGCGGCCAGGCAGGCGAGCGCGACGTAGCAGCCGGCATAGATCAACGTCAGCCGATCGAGCACCGCGACCGGAACCTGCCCCGGCACCGCCTTGGCCGGGAACCCCGCCGCGGTCAGGATCAGGCTGCCCAGGAAGATGCCCACCCCGCTGGTGCATTTCTGAATGAAGAAGCCACCGGCGAAGAACACGCCCTCCGACCGACGCCCCGTGGTGACTTCCGAGTCCTCGACCACGTCGGCTAGCATCGAGGCACCCAGGATATAGGCGGTGACCCCGCACGCGGTGCCCGCCGCGGCGATCGCGAACAAGAGCGGCAACGCGTAGGGTGAGCCGACCGCCGGGAACAGCCCGGCGAGCCGCAGCCAATATGGCATCGTGCCGATCGCCATGCCCATCACGGCCGCGGTTGCCGCACCGCGCGGCTTGCTGCCCGCTGCGCCGATCCGCGGTGCGGCAACGAAGGCGAGCGCTACGCCGCCGAATAGCGAGACGCTCAGCCACACGAAGTCGAACCCGCGGAACCCCCACACATAGGTGTAGAGATAGTTGGTCATCGCGTAGCTGATCCCCTGCGCGGTATAGGCGAACAGCCCCGCGAGCATCAGGATGGCGAAGGCTCGGTTCTTCACCGTCTGGCGCATCTCGCGGAAATTGTCGGCGAGCGACTGCCGCACCGCCGGCGGCTTGGGCAGGTTCGGGATCTCCTTGTGCGTACCGATAGCGGAGGTGAGGATCGTCACGCCCATGAACAGCGCGCCCGCGAGCGCGAACCCGCTATAGCCGGCACGATTGAGCAAGCCGTTCGGGTAACCGGGCGCGGGTGCCAGAAACCAGACATAGGCGCCGACCAGCATCAGCAGCCCTCCCGCCCAGCCGAACAGGTAGCGGTACGCCATGATCCGGGTACGCTCGTCGTAGTCGCCCGACAATTCGGCGGCGAGCGCCTGGCTGGGTACCTCATATGCGCTGACCGCGGAGCGGACGAGCACCGCGACCACGAACAGCCAGCCGAGGATCACCTGTTCGGATGCCTGCGGCGGGTTCCACAGCATCAACCAGCCGAGCATGATCGGCAGCGCGGCGCCGTACATCCACGGGTGCCGCCGCCCCCAGCGCGTGCGCGTGCGGTCGGAAAAGAAGCCCACGGTCGGGTCGACGAACGCGTCGATGATCAATGCCGCCATGATGACGAGCCCGACTGTCGCCGCGGGCACGCCGACCACCTGATTGTAGAACAACAGCAGGAACGTGCCGAACCCTGAGTCCTTGACGCCGTAGGCCGCGGCACCGACCCCGTAGCTCGCCATCGTCGCGGGCGACAGCCGGCGCAGCTTGGGCGCGCTGCCCGACGGGACGGTGCTGCCGGGTGCCGCCGGGTCGACGCCCGCGGCAAGACTCATTGAAATGCTTCCAACGCGGAAAAGAGCGAGGGCTGGGTCGCGTCCCAGCTCGCGCGGGTACCGATCGTCAGCCCGCCATCGACGACGATCGACGTGCCGGTGACGAAGGCAGCATCGTCGCTGGCGAGATACGCGACCGCGGCTGCGATATCCTCGGGCCGCCCGGCACGCTTAACCGGTTGCGCGTGCGCCGCGATCCCGGCGATCGCCTGGTTGGCCTGCGCGCGCTTGTCCTCCGGCACGTCGAGGTGGCGGGTGAAGATGTTGGTGGTGATGAAGCCCGGGATCACCGCGTTGACGCGAATGTCGTGGGCAGCGAGGTCGGCGGCGGCGAGCTTGGTCAGATGCAGCACGCCCGCCTTCGCGGTCGAATAGGCGATTGGCGCGTAGCCGCTGCCGAGTGCGGACACGCTGGACGTGTTGACGATCGCGCCCCCGCCGCGCCGGGCCATCAGCGGTGCGGCGTAGCGGATGCCGAGCGCGACCGAGCGGAGCAGCAACGCCTGCGTCCGGTCCCAGTCGTCGGGTGCGATCTCGTCGATCTTCTCGCGCGCGCCGCCGGCCCCTGCGTTGTTGAACAGGATGTCGAGTCCGCCCGCATCATCGGCTGCCTGGAGCAGCGCGGCGATCGCCTCCGCACTGGTGACGTCGGTGTGCTGGAAGTGGATGCGCCCCTTCGACGTGGCGGCGACCTCCGCGCCGGCGGTCGCGTCGATGTCGCCGATCCAGACCTCGGCGCCTTCCTCGACCAGTCGAATGGCGGTCGCGCGGCCGATGCCCGATGCACCACCCGTCACGACCGCGCGCTTACCTGCAAGCCGCATCCGCTCTCCTGTTCCCCGGTCTCTTCCATCATGAGCCGGCGTTTTCAGCATCATAGTATGGGGTATTGCAGCGTCAATCCATCGTCGTTCGAATGTCGGGTTTGGCGCGCTTGTCTCGGCCGGCACGGCGCGATAGAGCGTGGCACGGCTTCACCGAATTGGGCAGAACATGGCTCTCGACACCGAAACCTTCGACGCGCTGATCGACCATCTGCGCCGCTTCGTCGCCGACCGGCTGCGCCCGCTGGAGGGCGAGGTCGAGGCGAACGACGCCATCCCTGACGCGGTCGTGCAGGAAATGCGTGAAATGGGGCTGTTCGGCTTGTCGATCGCCGAGGAATACGGCGGGCTCGGGCTCAATATGCTGGAGGAAGCCAAGGTCGCGATCGAGATGGGGCGCACGACGCCCGCGTTCCGGTCGACCTTCGGCACCAACGTCGGGATCGGCAGCCAGGGCCTCGTCATGGCGGGGACGCCCGAGCAGAAGCGCGAGTGGCTTCCTCGGATCGCCAGCGGCGAGGTGGTGACGAGCTTCGCACTGACCGAGCCCGACGTCGGATCGGATTCGGGCGCAGTGAAGACGCGCGCGGTGCGCGATGGCGACGTGTACCGCCTGTCGGGAACCAAGCGCTACATCACCAATGCCGACAAGGCCGACCTGTTCACCGTGATGGCGCGGACCGGAGACGAGCCCGGTGCGCGCGGGGTGTCCGCGTTCCTGGTGCCCAAGGCGCTGGCGGGCGTGACGATCGGCGAACCCGAGAAGAAGATGGGGCAGAAGGGCGCCAAGGTCGCCGACGTCAATTTCGACGACGTGGCTGTGCCGGTCGCCAATCGGCTGGGCGCGGAGGGTGAGGGCTTCAAGATCGCGATGCGCGTGCTCGACCGCGGGCGGCTGCACATCAGCGCGGTGTGCGTCGGCGTCGCCGAGCGGTTGATCGCCGACTGCGTCGCCTATGCCGCGGAGCGCAAGCAGTTCGGCAAGCCGCTCGCCGATCACCAGTTGATCCAGGCGATGATCGCCGACAGCAAGACCGAGGCACTCGCCGCACGCGCGCTGGTGCTCCAGACCGCGGCCCAGAAGGACGCCGGCACCGACGTGGTGATGGAGAGCGCCGCGGCGAAGTATTTCGCGTCCGAGATGGTGGGCCGCGTCGCCGACCGCGCGGTGCAGATCTACGGCGGGGCGGGCTATATCGCCGATTACGGGATCGAGCGGCTGTACCGCGACGTGCGGCTATTCCGCATCTACGAAGGCACGAGCCAGATCCAGCAGATCATCATCGCGCGCGAGACGATGAAGCGCGGCGGCTAAACCGCTCGGGGAAGCGCGACGGCTGAGCAGCATTACACGGGAGAGGGTAGCGGGTGGGGCCTCCCCTCACCCCGGCCCTCCCCTGGTTGGGAGAGGGAGAGGTTATGGATACGAGCAGGCTGTTCCGGCTGGACGGGCGCATCGCACTGGTGACCGGGGGTAGTCGCGGCATTGGCAAGATGATCGCCGCGGGTTTCATCGCGCAGGGTGCGACCGTGTACGTATCGAGCCGCAAGGCGCCGGCATGCGACGAAACCGCGGCAGAACTGGGCGAGCGCTGCATCAGCCTGCCCGCCGACGTGTCGACCGTCGAGGGCTGCCGCGCACTGGCCGCCAAGCTCGCCGAGCGCGAGGAGCGAGTCGACATTCTCGTCAATAATGCGGGCGCGGCCTGGGGCGCGCCGTTCGAGGACTTTCCCGAGAGCGGCTGGGACAAGGTCATGGACCTGAACGTGAAGTCGCCGTTCTTCCTGACGCAGGCGCTTCACCCGATGCTCAAGGCCGCCGCGCGGCGCGAGCAGCCGGCCAAGGTGATCAACATCACCTCGATCGACGGGCTCAGGCTCAATCCATGGGACACCTACAGCTACCATGCCTCCAAGTCGGCGCTGATCTATCTGACCAAGCGGATGGCGGCGCGGCTGGTCAAAGACGCGATCAACGTGACCTCAATCGCGCCGGGCGCTTTCGCCAGCGAGATGAACCGCGCCGCGCGCGACCACGGCGACGCGGTGGCGCAGAACATCCCGGCCAAGCGGATCGGCTATGACGAGGACATGGCGGGAACCGCGATCTATCTCGCCAGCCGCGCGGGCGATTACGTGATCGGCGAGACGATCGCGGTTGACGGCGGCATCGTCAACGCGAGCCTGGGCAGCTCTATCGATCCTTGATGCGATCGAAGTAGCGGTGGCGAGCACGGTGCCGTCACCCGCTGCTCGCCTGCGCGTCAGGTCACCAACGCTCGCATCAACGCGGACTGCGCGTCACCATTCGTGGCGACTTGCGGCAATGCCTGAGCGGCTGAAAGGTCGCAAAAGTCCGAACGGTCACACCCTACCCATGCGCGCGCGCAGGGTTATTCGGTTGTGACAGAGCCGATCGCGATGTGCCTAACCAAGGACGTGTAGAACAGCGCCGTTTGATCAGTCCACCGACTCTTACACGAACGGCAGCTTCGCCTCGCGCACCGCGGCGACATATTGCTGCATCGCGTAAGCGGCCTTGGACGACAATTTGAGGAAAGCGCGGCGTTTGTCGAACGGGTCGGCCTCACGCTCGAACAGGCCGGCGTCGGTCAGCTTGGTGATCCAGCGCAGCGCGGTGGTCGGCGGCACGGCGGCAGCGATGCACAAGCTGGACACCGACACCTGCCCGCGTTCGAGCTGGGCGGCGAGCAGGTCGAGCAGCATGTCCCAGGCGGGATCCTCGAACAGTCCGGCCTCGAAGAAGCGATCGCGCAGGCGGCGCGCGCGGATCACCTCGCGGACCTGCATCGCGGTCACATCGAAGCTGAGCGGCGGCGGTGCCAAAGGTTGCAGCCGCTGCTCGTTCTGCCGCTGCCGCGTCGCTTCGCTTTGCCGGCTGAGCCGCGCGACCACTTCGGCGATGCGCGCGACCTCGGCGTTCAGGCGCTGCAGCCGCGCCGCCTCGCTCTCGTTGACGCGCTCGGCGACGGACGCGACGCCGTTGTCCTCGGCCGCGATCGCGAGTGCCGCGATCCATTCCGCCGCCTCGGGCTCGCACAGCAACTGCGCGGCCGCATCGGTGCACGTCGCCGCGACCAGATCGAGCAGCGCGAGCGGAAACGCGATCACGAGCGGCCAGTCACGCGACGCCGCGAGCTGATCGAGGCGGGCGAGCAGGTCGGCGGACACGTCGGTAGCCGCGACGAGATCGAGGATCAGCACCGGGCGTCCGACATGATCGGCGAGGCCGGCGAGATCGGCGCCGAGCGAGTATTCGCGGCTCACCCGCGCGTTCAGTGCATTCAGCGCAGCGGTCCGCGTGTCCGCCTCGCGTGCCTCACGCCCGATCACCACCACGTCGAAGCGTGAGGCGGGGGCCACGTCCGCGGGGAAGGTCCATGCCGGGGCGGCACCGGCCCGATCCGCGTGCATGCTCATGTCCGACCCAGCCCCTTCTCTCGCGATCATGCGGCAATCTAGCGCAACAACGCCGATCTGACGGAAGTTTCCGCCACAATGGAGCAAATAGTCAATCGAGTGACTTAACGATCTCCTCGACCATCTTCTTTGCATCAGCCAGCAGCATCATGGTGTTGTCCATGTAGAAGACGTCGTTGTCGACGCCCGCGTACCCCACGCCGCCCATGCTGCGCTTGACGAACAGCACGGTCTTCGCCTTTTCGACGTCGAGCACGGGCATGCCGTAGATCGGCGAGGTCTTGTCGGTCTTGGCCGCGGGGTTGGTCACGTCGTTCGCGCCAATCACGAAGGCGACGTCGGTCTGCGCGAACTCCGAGTTGATGTCCTCGAGCTCGAACACCTCGTCGTACGGCACGTTCGCCTCGGCGAGCAGGACGTTCATGTGGCCGGGCATGCGCCCCGCGACCGGGTGGATCGCGTATTTGACGCGGACGCCGTGTTCCTTGAGCTTGTCCGCCATCTCACGCAGTACGTGCTGCGCCTGCGCGACCGCCATGCCGTAGCCGGGCACGATGATGACCTGCTCGGCCTGGCTCATCAGGAAGGCCGCGTCCTCGGCCGAGCCGCGCTTCCATGGCCGATCGACCTTGGCCCCGCCCGCGCCGCCTGCCTCGGCACTCTGGCCGAAGCCGCCCGCGATCACGCTGATGAAGGAACGGTTCATCGCGCGGCACATGATGTAGGACAGGATTGCACCCGACGATCCGACCAGCGCGCCCGTGATGATCATCGCGGTATTATGAAGCGTGAACCCCATCGCCGCCGCCGCCCAGCCCGAGTAGCTGTTGAGCATCGAGACGACCACCGGCATGTCCGCGCCGCCGATCGGCACGATTAAGAGAAAGCCGATCGCGAAGGAGAGCAGCACGACGATCCAGAAATCCCACGGCGATTGCGTCGCCCAAAAGGAGAAGGCGAACCACGCGATCATCAGCGCGACGCCCAGGTTGATCGGGTGGCGCGCGGGCAAGAGGATCGGCGCGCCGCCCATGTTGCCGTTCAGTTTGAGGAACGCGATGACCGAGCCGGAAAAGGTGATCGCGCCGATCGCGACGCCAAGGATCATCTCGATCCGGCTGACCTGGTGAATGACCGCGAACGGCTGACCGATGAGCGGCGTCACGACGTCGGCGATGCCGAAGGCTACCGGGTTGAGATAGGCGGCGACCGCGACCAGCACCGCGGCCATGCCAACGAGCGAGTGAAAGGCAGCGACGAGCTGCGGCATCGCGGTCATCGCGATCCGGCGCGCGGTGACAATGCCGATCGCGGCGCCGATACCGATGGCGGCGAGGATTTCGAACACCGCGGACTTGTCGACGCGCGACAGGATCGCGGCATAATCCTCGCCCTCGACGATCAGCGACACGGTCGGGACGTGGGTGACTAATGTGGTTACGACCGCTACGCCCATCCCGATCATGCCGTAGCGGTTGCCCTGCTGGCTGGTCGTCGGGCTGGAGAGACCGCGCAGCGCCAGGATGAAGCACACGCCCGAGACGAGGTAGGCGAGCGCCACCCAGGGATTGACCGCGACCTGTTCCACTTCGTTGCTCCCCCGATTATTCCGTCACCCTGCCCGCGTGCGCGGACGGCGCCGCGTCAGTGTTTGGCGGCGGCGGGCCGCTCCTTCTTCTTGTACATGGCGAGCATCCGGCTGGTGACCGCGAAACCGCCGAAGATGTTGATGCTGGCGAGCACGACGCCGATGAGCCCGAGCCACTTCGATCCGGTGCTGCCCGCCGCCGCACTCGCGATCAGCGCGCCGACGATGATGACCGACGAGATCGCGTTGGTCACCGCCATCAACGGCGTGTGAAGTGCCGGCGTCACCGACCACACGACGTAATAGCCGACGAAACACGCCAGCACGAAGATCGACGAAATCGCGACGAAGTCCATTCAAGCAGCTCCGGCTAGATCCTCCCCATGCCCGGCATGGGGAGGGGGACCGCCCGACGGGCGGTGGAGGGGCGATGCGGCGCGCGCGACAGCGTCTGCGACCGCATCCGGATCGCGCAAGATGTCCGACGCGGCGATACGCAGGATCATCAGCCCGTTTGCGTGCAAGGCGGCGTCACGGCGTGCGTCGTGCAGCGGCCGGGCGCCGCGGCTGTGCGCCTCGCCATCCACCTCGACCGCCAATCGCGACGCGGGACAATAGAAGTCGAGCACGTATCCGGCGATCGGGTGCTGGCGGCGGAACTTCACGTCGGCGCTGCGGCGGCGCAGGCGCTGCCATAGCAGGACCTCCGGAAGGGTCATGGCACGGCGTAACGCGCGCGCATGCCGGACGGGTGAAGCCCCTCCACCGTGCTGCGCACGGCCCCCCTCCCCATGCGGGGCATGAGGAGGATTTGAGGTCACGCCGACAGCCTCGCGTTGACGATCTGTCCGTCCCTGGTCAGCCGGACCGCGTCGCCGATCTCGGCGTCGAGGACCGGGCGGCCCTGTTCCTTGTCCCAGAAGGTCGACAGGAAGTTGTACAGGTTGCGCGCGAACAGCGCGGAGGCGTCGGTGGCGAGGCGGCTGGCGACGTTGCGGTGGCCGATGATCCTGACGCCGTGACGGATGACCACCTCGCCCGCAACCGCGCCCTCAACGTTGCCGCCCTGCTCCACCGCCAGATCGACGATCACCGAGCCGGGTCGCATCGTAGCGAGCTGCGCGTCGCTGACGAGCCGCGGCGCGGGGCGGCCGGGGATCAGCGCGGTGGTGATGACAATGTCCTGTTTCGCGATATGCGCGGACACGAGCTCGGCCTGCGCGGCCTGGTATTCCGCACTCATCTCGCCGGCGTAGCCGCCGCTGCCCTCGCCCTCGATGCCGGCGACGTTTTCGACGAAGATCGGTTTGGCGCCGAGCGACTGGATCTGCTCGCGCGTGGCGGAGCGGACGTCGGTCGCCGACACCTGCGCACCCAGCCGCCGCGCGGTCGCAATCGCCTGCAGCCCGGCGACGCCAACCCCCATCACGAACACCTTGGCGGCGCTGACCGTGCCTGCCGCGGTCATCATCATCGGAAATGCGCGGCCGTATTCCGCTGCGGCGTCGAGCACCGCCTTGTACCCGGCAAGATTCGACTGCGACGACAGAATGTCCATCGATTGCGCGCGAGTGATGCGCGGCATGAACTCCATCGCCAGCGCTTCGAACCCTGCGTCGGCGTAGCTCTCGACGCGCGCACGTTCGCCAAAGGGATTGAGCCCGGCGACGATCCACGCGCCGGTCGCCGCGCCCGCGATCGTGGCCACGTTGGGGCCCTGCACGCCCAGCAGGATGTCCGCCCCCGCGACTGTGGCGGCACGGTCGCCGATGCTCGCGCCCGCGGCCGCGTAATCGGCATCGGCATAGGAGGCGCGGACGCCTGCGCCCGCCTCCACCGTGACCTCGGCCCCCAGGCCTACGAACTTCTTCACCGTCTCCGGTGTCGCCGCGACGCGGCGCTCGCCGTCCGCCCCCTCGGCCAGGACAGCGATCTTCACCATGGTTAGGCGATCAGCCAGATGACGAAGAAGGCGATGATCGCGACCGCGACCGCGCCCCATTTCATCATCGCGATCACGCGATCGTAGGTGGAGACGTGCGCCTTCATCTGCGATGGTTGGGCAGCCATATGGTCCTCTCGAGACGTGGTCGTTTCGTGCCCGACCCTATGCACGCCCGCGCGCGCTGGCAACGGCCGATATGCGACGAACCGCATGTCCATGCTTGGGACGGTTTAAGCTCGGCTTTACTCCATTACGCTATTTACATGCCGGAAAGAACCTTCCGGGGACACACGAATGACGCGCAACGGGCAGCGCTTACTGATGCTGATCGACGAGGAGCCGGCACAGCGACGGCTGGTCGCGGCGTTGGCTGCGCGCGGGGGCTGGCGGACGCTCTTTGCGAACGATGGCGAGATTGCGCTGGCAACGCTCGGCACGCACGAAGGGATGCAGCTCGACGCGATCGTGCTCGATCACTGGTCGGACGATGCCGCGGCGGCCAAGCTGATCGCGGAGCTGCGCGCCAATCGCCCGGCGCTCCCCATCCTGATGCTGACCGCGAACGGATCGGTCGCGCATGCAGTGTCGGCGATGCGCGCAGGTGCCACCGACTTCCTGGTCAAACCGCTGGCGCCCGAGCGACTGTTGCAGGCGCTCGACGCCGCGGTGGCCGGAAGCGCAGCAGGCGAGCTGCGCCCTTTGACCGAGAAGATTCCAGCGATGCTCGGCTTCGACGAAATCGTCGGCTCCGCGCCCGAATTCCGCGCCGCGCTTGCCATCGCGGCGAAGGCGGCACGCGCGCGCGTCTGCGTGCTGATCGAGGGCGAGCCGGGGGTCGGCAAGGAAGTGGTGGCGGAGGCGATCCACAACGCCTCCCCGCGTGCCCGCACGCAGATGGTGACGATCGACTGCGGCGCGCTGCCTGCCAATCTGATCGAGAGCGAATTGTTTGGTCACGAGAAAGGCGCGTTCACCGGCGCGTTCGAGCGCAAGATCGGTCGCCTGGTGGAGGCGGACGGCGGTACGGTGTTCCTCGACCACGTCGACGCAATCCCGCTCGACGTACAGGCGAAACTGCTGCGGCTGCTGCAATTGGGTGAGGTCCATCCGATCGGTGCGCGCCACCCGCGCGACGTCGACGTGCGCGTGCTTGCGGCGAGCGACAAGAATTTGGCCGAGGAGGTCGAGGCCGAGCGGATGCGTGAGGACCTGTTCTACCGGCTGAACGCGGTGCAGGTGACGATCCCGCCGCTTCGCGCGCGGGCGGGCGACATCCCGGCGCTGTCACGCCATCTGCTCGCGCGGATCGCGGGTCAGCCGGGGTTGCGCGAACTGGGGATCACCGACGACGCGCTGGCGCTGCTGGTCGACTATCACTGGCCCGGCAACGTCCGGCAGTTGCAGGACGCGTTGTTCCGCGCCGCGGTGCTATGCGAGGGCGACGCGCTGACCCGCGCCGACTTCCCGCAGATCGCGCAACTGGGCGGCCGCCCAGCGCGCGGTAGCCCCGCGCCGATGGCGCAGTCGGGCGGGGTGACGTTGTTCCTGGCCGACGGCAATCTGCGCCCGCTGGAGCAGATCGAGGCCGACGTGATCCGGCTGGCGATCGGCCATTACCGCGGGCGCATGACCGAGGTCGCGCGGCGATTGGGGATCGGGCGATCAACCTTGTATCGCAAGTTGAGCGAGTTGGGGATCGACAGCGCGGCTTGAGGCGCCGCGCGCCGCTGCTAGGCTGGCAGCATGGCAACGCATATCCTCATCACCGGCGCTGCATCGGGCATTGGGCTCGCCTGCGCGCAGCATCTGGCGACGCATGGTACGCAGCGGCTGGTGCTGGTCGATCGCGATGCCGATGCGCTCGCGCGGATCGCGCTGCCCGTCAGCATCGACCGGCTGATCGGCGACGTGCGCGACGAGGCGATGTGGGACGACGCCGCCCCGCTGCTCGCCGGGATCGATGCCGCAGTGGTCAACGCGGGCGTCGCGGGTGCGGGCGCGATTGCCGACCTGTCGTTCGCCGAGTGGCAGCGGATCGTCTCGGTCAACCTGGACGGCGCATTCCTGAGCCTGCGCGCCGCGATGCGCGCGATGAAGGGCAGCGGCGGCGCGATCGTCGCGACGGGGTCGGCCGCCGGGATCAAGCCCGAAGCAGGTGTCGCGGCGTACGGCGCGTCGAAGGCGGCGTTGCTCCACCTGGTTAAGGTCGCCGCCAAGGAAGGTGCGCCCGAGCGTATTCGCGTCAACGCCGTCGCACCCGCCGGGGTCGAGACGCCGGTATGGGACGGGGTGCCGATGTTCGCCGAACGTGCCGCACAGATCGGGCGTGATGCGGCGTTCGCGGAACTGGCGGCGATGGCGACACCGCTCGGACGCTATGCCAGACCTGCGGAGATTGCGGCGCAGGTCACCTTCCTGCTGTCGGATGCCGCGGCGCTGATCACCGGAACGACTCTGGTGTGCGACGGCGGCTACACGCTGTAGCTTACCACAGCACGCCCTTTTCGGGCTGCAGCGGCTTGGGCGCCTCGTCACCGATCGATTGCAGCAGGTCGATCTCGATCGTGCGGCACATGCCCGTCAGCGGCACGTCGTGCACCGTGTTGGCGAACGGATCGACCAGATCCTCACCGATCGCGAGCACCGCCAGGAACATCAGGCTCGCCACCGTCGAGCCGAGCGGGGTCGCGTAGCCGAGCGTCTCGACCAGCCCGATCGGCAACAGGATCGCGAAAACGTGGGTGAACAGCGTCGGCAGGAAGCGATATTGGTTGGGCAGCGGCGTGTTCTTGATCCGCTCCATCCCGCCCTGCGCGTTCGAGATGTCGACCAGCACCGCCTCCATCTGCGTCTGCTGGATGGTGTCGATCCAGCCGTTACGACGCGCGATGTCGATGCGGCGGCCGGTGCCGTCGAGCAAACCGTTGGCGACATTCGTCCGCTCGAGCGAGGGATGCGCCTCGTCTTCCGACAGATATTTGAGCACGACCTCGTCGACGGGCTGCTTGCGCAACTGACAGCGCAGCGCGTTGACGTAGGCGATCTGGCGCAGGACGATCGTCCGCTTCATGTCGCGCGCTTCGGGGTCGGGCAGGAAATTGCGCGCGGCGCGTGCGATGCTGCGCGACGCGTTGATCATCGCGCCCCACAGCGTACGCGCGTCCCACCAGCGGTCATAAGCCGAATTGACACGGAAACCGAGGAACAGCGCCAGTACCGAGCCGAACAGCGTCAGCGGCAGCGACGGCGCGCGGAACGGGAACTGCATGTAGATGATGGTGACGATCACGTCCCAGATGAACAGGACGGTGAGCGGTTTCCAGACTTCGACGAAAATCTGTTTGGCGCGGGGTACGGAGGTGACGATCATGACGCGCCTGTAACCAGCATCGCGTCAAACGGATGCACGATTAGTGCAAGATGGATAGCTGAGAAACGTATTGAAACGGCCCGATCGGACGCGGTCAACGAACCCGCAACGATTGCGGTCGACCTCAACTGACGAGCGCGCGGTCGCGCAGGCCCCGCCAGACGCGCAGCGCCTGCACCGTCTCCGCCACGTCGTGGACGCGAAGCAGTTGCACCCCCGCCTCGGCCCCTTTGAGCGCGAGCGCGACCGACCCGCCGAGCCGCTCGGCCACCGGCGCCTCGTTGGAGAGCGCACCGATCAGGCGCTTGCGGCTGGCGCCGAGCATGACGGGACAGCCGAGCCCGTGGAACAGCGCGAGGTTGTTGAGCAGCGCGAGATTGTCGGACAGTGACTTGCCGAACCCGATCCCGGGATCGACTGCGATCCGCGCGCGGTCGACGCCCGCCGCGACCACTGCGTCGATGCGTGCTTCCAGCCAGTCGAAGACCTCGGTCACGACATCGGCGTAGCCGCTGCCGCCGTGCGGACCCGCGGCTGGATCGGGCGAGTGCATCAGAATGACGGGCGCGCCGCTGCGCGCGACGACGTCGACCGCACGCTTGTCCCACATGAGCGCGGCGACGTCGTTGATGACTGCGGCACCGACCGCGAGCGCGGCATCCATCACCGCAGCCTTGCGCGTGTCGACCGAGACGAGCACGCCCGCGCCCGCCAGCCGCTCGATCACCGGTGCGACACGGCGGGCCTCATCCTCTTCCCACACCAACGGCGCACCGGGGCGGGTCGACTCGCCGCCGACATCGATCAGCGCCGCGCCCGCCGCAGCCATCGCGACCCCAGCCGCTGCCGCGGCGGCAGGGTCGTCCATGTTCGCGCCACCGTCGGAGAAGCTGTCGGGGGTGACGTTCAGGATACCCGCGACCTGCGGCTGGTCGAAGCGGAGCGTGCGGGGGCCGAGCTGCCAGGCGAGGCGGGGCGCGGTGACGCGCGCGTGCAGCGTCGCGGCGCGCTCGCCCAGCGACGCGATCTCGTCGACCGGCACGGTGTGGCGGCGCCCGCGATCAAGCACCTCATAGCCCGCGAACCATTGCATCCCGCCCGCGAGCCGCGCGACCGCGACGTCGGCGTGCGCCGCGGGGGTGTCGACGAACTGGACCGGGCGCAGGTGCATCGCCGCTTCGCCTAGGGCTGCGTCGCGAGCAGATAGGTCTGGCGCACCGCGTCGATCGGCTGGAGCGTGCCCGCGACCTCGTGGTGCCAGAAGGTCCAGCCGTTGCACGCGGGCGCATTCTGCAACGCCGAGCCGAGCTTGTGGATCGATCCGCTGGCGCCGCACGCCGACAACAGGCTGCCATCGGCGCGAACGGTGGCGGCGAAGCGCCGCTTCGCGTCGACCAGGACGGTGCCGGGCGTAAGGAAGCCGTTCTCGACCAGCACGCCGAACGCGACCTTGGGCGCGCTGCGTGGGCTCTGCATCGTCGCGAGCGCGGATTCATCGAGCGGCAGCGCGGCGGCGATCCGCTCCATCGCGGCATCGACGTAGCCGAGCTCGCGCTCAATCCCGATCCAGCGCCGCCCGAGCCGCTTGGCCACCGCGCCCGTCGTACCGGTGCCGAAGAACGGGTCGAGCACCACGTCGCCCGGCTTCGTGCTGGCGAGCAGGATGCGGTAGAGCAATGCCTCGGGCTTCTGCGTCGGGTGAACCTTGATCCCGCCCTTCTTCAACCGCTCCTGCCCGCCGCAGATCGGAAATTCCCAGTCGGAGCGCATCTGCAGCTCGTCGTTCAGCGTTTTCATCGAGCGGTAATTGAAGGTGTATTTCGCCTTCTCCCCCTTCGACGCCCAGATCAACGTCTCGTGCGCGTTGGTGAAGCGGGTGCCGCGAAAATTGGGCATCGGATTGGCCTTGCGCCAGACGATGTCGTTGAGGATCCAATAGCCGAGATCCTGCACCGCCGCGCCGACGCGAAAGATATTGTGGTAGCTACCGATCACCCAGAGCGTGCCGTCGTCCTTGAGGATGCGGCGCGCCTCCGCCAGCCAGGCGCGGGTAAAGGCATCATAGGAGGCGAAGCTGTCGAACTTGTCCCACTCATCGGTGACCGCGTCGACGTGGGACCCGTCTGGCCGGTTGAGGTCGCCGCCGAGTTGCAGGTTATAGGGGGGATCGGCGAAGATCATGTCGACCGATTTCGCCGGCAGCGCGCGCATCGCCGCGACGCAATCGCCCATCACGATCTGGTCGAGCGGGAGGACCGACTCCTCGTCGCCAGCCGCGCGCTTGGCCCGCGCGACCTTTGTTAACACACCCATCACCCAGGCCCCCTTGAACGACCCCTATCGTGCGGGAAAGCAGGACTCCGTCAAGCGGACTTTATTGACGAACATGGTTGAGGGTTCGTCAACGCGGCGGAACGGAAGCGGACCGCGGCCAGATGTTGAGGTGACCGAGCGGGGGCGGACTCTAGCCGTTGTGGTGTGACTCGAAAGACTCAGCAGCCGGGCCAAGTGCGAACGGCAGCTCCGCCTGCGCCACGGGCGCGAAGCTGCGCCGGTGAATCGGCGCGGGTCCGTGCTCGCGCAAGGCCTTGAGGTGGGCGGCGCAGCCATAGCCCTTGTTCGAATGCCAGCCGTAATGCGGCCAGGTTTCGGCATGCGCGATCATGATGCGATCGCGGGTATGCTTGGCGATGATCGAGGCGGCGGCGATCGAGCTGCTGACCGCGTCACCCCCGACGATCGGGGTCGCGGCGTAGCTCCAGCGCGGCAAACGGTTGCCGTCGACCAGCACGTGACCGGGGGCGTGGCCGAGCAGGCCCGCGACCTGATCGACCGCGAGCGTCATTGCCTTCATCGTCGCCCAGTAGATGTTCAACCGGTCGATCTCGTCAGCCTCGACCACGCCGATGCCGACGATCGCGCAGGCCATCAGGCGGTCATGAAGCCGCGCGCGTTCCGTGGCGGGCAGTTTCTTTGAATCGTTGATGCCGCGCGGAATCCCCTTGGCAGGCAGCACAACCGCCGCGGCGACGACAGGTCCGGCGAGCGGCCCCCTGCCCGCCTCGTCAACACCCGCGACGGGGGGCAGGCAGAGCTTCTCGTGGCGCAGACCGGGCATCAGCGCGTCGCCAAATGGTCAAACGGCGCGAGGCCGAGTGCGTGTCCCATCGGGCCGTGGCCCCGCCCCAGCTCCGGCGGCGCGGCGAGCGCTGCCTGGACATAGCGGATCGCGCGCGCGGTCGCCTCGCGGAGCGGCAGACCGGCACCGAGGCCGGTCGCGACCGCGCTCGCCAATGTGCAGCCGGTGCCATGGGTGTGGACGGTGTCGACGCGCGGGTGGGCCCATCGTGCGACTTCGCCGCGGGCCGACACCAAGCGATCGACCACGGTATCGCCCGCGGCGTGTCCGCCCTTGACCAGCACATGGACACCCACCTTGGCCGCATAGGCGCGTGCTTCGTCCTCCACCGCGTCATCGGGCAAGTCGGGGCGACCGCACAGCACGCGGAACTCGGGCAGGTTGGGCGTGATCACGGTAGCGAGCGCGGCAAGGCGCCGCATCGCAGCGATCGTCGCCTCGTCGGCGAGCAGCGCCCCGCTGGTCGCGACCATGACGGGATCGAACACGATCCGGTCGCCGCATCGGCCAGAGGCGAGTTCGTCGGCGACCGCGTGCGCGATCGCCGAACTGCCAAGCATCCCGATCTTGACCGCGTCGACGCCGATGTCTCGGGCGACGCAAGCCATCTGCTCGACCACGAAGGCGGGCGGAACCGGGTGAATACCTTCGACACCCAAGGTGTTCTGCGCGGTGAGCGCGGTCACCGCGGTCATCGCATGGCCGCCGAGCATCGTCACCGTCTTGATATCGGCCTGGATGCCCGCGCCGCCGCCCGAGTCCGAGCCGGCGACGATCAGGATGCGCGGAACCGTCATGCGGGTGTCTTCGCGGCGGGCGTCAATGCGCGCGGGCGTGGCGGGTGGTGGAGGCAGGATGCTGCTTCAGCACCTTGCCCACGCGCGCGGGGCGGTCGAGCAGTTCGCCGCCGCAATCGGGGCACCGCTCGTCCAACGCATCGGCGCAATCGGCGCAGAAGGTGTTTTCCAGCGAGCAGATGAACGCGCCGCCCTCGTCGGCGGGCAGATCGACGCCGCAGCGTTCACAATCGGGGCGCATTTCGAGCATGACGGCGAGATAGCGACGCGCGCGAGCGGGGGGAAGTGGAACCAAGAAGCGTAGGCGCGCACGATGTCACAGGCGTCCGCCACACGTCCGCCACGCGCCTCCGACCTTGGCCGCGGATGGACTTGGCGCAGGCACGGGTTACAAGTCGCTGCGTTGTTCGCAGGCCCATTCACTCATGTCCACGCTCTCGCCACCCACGCTCACCATCGGCGAGCCCGCGCCGTGGTTCACCGCGCCGATGCTGGGGCAGGCGAGCGGCGCCGATTTCGACAAGGCCGGCGGGCGGCACGTGCTGCTGCTGCTGTTCGGCACCGCAGCGCATCCCGCCTGCGCGGCGGCGCTGGGCGTGTTGCAGGCGAATGCATTGCTGTTCGGCGACGCGCGCCTCGCGGTCCTGGGCGTCACGATCGACCCGCGCGACGCGGCGAACCCGCAGGTGCTCGCACTACAGCGCGCCGGCATGCACGTCTTCGTCGATGCCGACCAGCGCGTCAGCCGGGCCTACGGCGTCGTCGCGGATGGCACGAACGGCGTGACGATCCAGCCCTATTGGCTGCTGCTCGACCCGTCGCTGCGCATCACCGCACTGTTTCCGCTCAGCGCCGCTGCCGAGGCGATCGCGGCGTTGCGGCAGCAGCGCGACGCCGAACCGGTCGCGTCGGACGCACCCGCGCTGGTCCTGCCCAACATCGTCGATCCAGCTTACGCTGCCGAGCTGATCGCGCGCCACACTCGCGACGGCGGGCGCGAATCGGGCGTGATGCGGCAGGTCGGCGACCGGACGGTCGAGGTGCAGAACCATGCGGTGAAGCGCCGGCGTGATTACCTGATCGAGGATCCGCACCTGCAACATTACCTCCGCCAGGCAGTAATGCGGCGGCTGGTACCGATGATAGAGCGCTGTTTCCAATTTCGCCCGACCGAGATCGAGCGCTATCTCGTGTCGTGCTACGACAGCGGCGACGGTGCACATTTCGCGCCGCATCGCGACAACACCACCCCCGCCACCGCGCATCGCCGCTTCGCGGTCACGATCAACCTGAACGACGATTACGACGGCGGCGACCTGCGCTTCCCCGAATTCGGCGCGCGCACCTACCGGGCACCCCGATGCGGCGCGATCGTCTTCTCCTGCTCGCTGCTGCACGAGGTCACGCGGATGACCGCGGGGCGGCGCTATGCGACGCTGCCGTTCCTGTACGGCGGCGTGGGGGCATAAGGATGCGCGATGCGGTCGCCGACGCCGCCGGCGCCGGCGCCGGCGCCGGGCGCATCAGGCGGGCCGCACATCCGGTCGATCCGGCCGCACGGAGCCACCGGGGTCGATCGTTCACGCCGCGCGGCGGACCGCGTTGCAGATCGCGTCGACGATCTGTTCGATCTGGGCACGGTCGTCGCCTTCGGCCATGACGCGGATCACGGGTTCGGTGCCCGACGGGCGGATGACGAGGCGGCCGGTGCCCGCGAGTTCGGCCTCGGCGCGCGCGATCTCGGCCTTGACCGCCTCCTGCTCGAGCGGCTTGCCGCCGGCGAAGCGCACGTTCTTGAGCAATTGCGGCACCGGCTCGAAGCGGTGAAGCACCCGGCTGGCGGGCTGACCGGCGCGCTTGACCTCGGCGAGGACTTGCAAGGCGGCAACGAGGCCGTCGCCGGTGGTCGCGTAATCGGACAGGATGATGTGCCCTGATTGCTCGCCGCCGACATTGTAGCCGCTGCCGCGCATGCGTTCGAGCACGTGGCGGTCACCGACCTTGGTGCGCACCAGGCCGAGCCCTTGAGCGGCGAGGTGACGTTCGAGCCCGAGGTTGGACATGACGGTCGCGACCAGGCCGTCGCCCTTCAACCGTCCGGTGCGCGCCCAGCCTTCGGCGATCGTCGCCATCAACTGGTCGCCATCAACCACGCGGCCGCGTTCGTCGACCACGATCAGCCGGTCGGCATCGCCGTCGAGCGCGATGCCGATGTCGGCGCGGGTTTCCAGCACCTTGGCCGACAGCGCGCCGGGGTGGGTCGAGCCGATCTTGTCGTTGATGTTGAGACCGTTGGGCTGGACGCCGATTGAGATCACCTCCGCGCCCAATTCCCACAACGCCTCGGGCGCGACATTATAGGCCGCACCGTTGGCGCAATCGACAACGACGCGTAGACCGTCGAGCCGCAGGTCGGCGGGAAACGTCGTCTTGGCGAAGTGAATGTAACGGCCGCGTGCGTCGTCGATCCGCTTCGCGCGGCCGATTTCGGCGGGGGGTGCGAGCGTCACCTCGTTGGCGTCGATCAGCGCCTCGATCGCTTCCTCGTCCTCGTCCGACAATTTGTACCCGTCGGGGCCGAACAGCTTGATGCCGTTGTCACCGAACGGATTGTGGCTGGCAGAGATCATTACCCCCATGTCGGCGCGCATCGAGGCGGTGAGCATCGCGACCGCCGGGGTCGGGATCGGCCCGACGAGCGTCACGTCCATACCCACACTGGTGAAGCCTGCCTGCAACGCGCTTTCGAGCATATAGCCTGACAGGCGCGTGTCCTTGCCGATCACGACGCGGTGACGGTGCTGCCCGCGCAGGAAGTGGCGACCGGCCGCCATGCCGACGCGCATCGCCATCTCCGCGGTCATCGCGCCCGCATTGGTAAGCCCACGTATGCCGTCGGTGCCGAAATACTTTCTTGCCATCACGCCTTCCATCCGCTTCGCGCTAACGGGCTACATAACGGTTGGCGGTGAAAAGGGCGATAATGTCGCAGGCGACCAGAATCCTACTCTCGCTCGTCGTCGGACTGTCGGCCGGCATCGCGCTCGCCGCCTTTGCGCCCGGCTGGGTGCCGGGCGTCGCGGGCGTGGCGGAGCCGATCGGGTCGGCGTGGCTCCACGGGTTGCAGATGACGATCGTGCCGCTGGTCGTGTCGCTGCTGGTGACGGGCGTCGCCGCCACCGCTGAGGCCGCCAAGGCCGGGCGGCTCGCCGCGCGCGCGATCGCGCTTTACGTCGGCTTGCTGTTCTGCTCGGCCGCCGCCGCCGCGGTGCTGACGCCGCTGTTTCTTCAATCGGTGCCGCTGCCCGCCGCGTCGGCCGCGGCCTTGCGCGGCGCGCTGACGGGGGCGCAGGCGATCCCCGAGGTGCCGCCGCTCGGCGAGTTTCTGGCGGGTGTGGTGCCGTCGAACGTCGTCAAGGCAGCCGGCGACAATGCGTTTCTATCGCTGATCATCTTCACGCTCGTCTTCGCGTTTGCGCTCGGGCGGATCGAGCCCGAGCTGCGCATCCTGCTGACGAAATTTTTCACCGCGTTGCGCGACACGATGCTGGTGGTGATCGACTGGGTGCTGTGGATCGCGCCGGTGGGCGTGTTCGCGCTGGCGCTGGTGGTCGGTGCGCGCGCAGGTACCGGCGCATTCGGCGCGCTGGTGCATTACATCCTGACCGTGGTGGCAGTGGGCGTGGTCGTATCGCTGTTCGCCTACCCGCTCGTGCTGATCGGCGCACGACTGCCGCTCGGCCGGTTCGTGCGCGCGGCGCTGCCCGCACAAGTGGTCGCGATCAGCACGCAATCCTCGCTCGCCTCGCTGCCCGCGATGCTGGAGGGCACGCGCGCCGCCGGCGTGCCGGTTCGCGTCGGCGGGGTGACGCTGCCGCTCGCGGTCGCGGTGTTTCGCGCCACCGGTCCGGCGATGAACCTGGCCGTCGCCATCTATGTCGCGCGCTGGTTCGGCGTCGAGCTGACGTTCGGGACGATCGCGACCGCGACTGTCGTCGCGACGCTGACCTCATTGGGATCGGTCAGCCTGCCCGGCACGGTCAGCTACGTCAGCGCGATCGCGCCGGTGGCAGCGACGCTCGGCGCACCGGTCGCGCCGCTCGGGCTGCTGGTGGCGGTGGAGACGATCCCCGACATCATCCGCACTGTCGGCAATGTGACAATGGACATTGCGACCACCGCACTGCTCGGGCGCGGCGCCGAGCCAACGGTGGAGGACGACACGCTGGTGGAGCTGCCCGCCTAGCCGTGCGCGGCCGCGCTCGCCGCGCGGATGAACGACCAGACCTCTGGCGCGAAGGGAGGGGTCTGGTCCGATTGCCACGACGCCATGTCGTCGTACATGGCCGACACGCCCGCCGTCATCGCGGGCGTCGCCACCGCGGTGAAGGGCGCGAGCAGCGCCTGCCACTCGGCGAGCAACGCCTGCGCGTCCGGCGACGCGGGATCGAGCGGCAGCGCGGCGGCGATCCGCGCCGACAGGTCGCTCCACGCGGCAGCATAAGCATTCTGGTCGAACGTCGACGGCAGCGCGCGTGCAGCGTCGGCGAAGTCCGCCTCGCCTTGTGCCGACAGATAACGGTTCGAGATCGCGGTCCAATCCTGTTGCATGGTGTCTCCTTCGTTGATCAGCGTGCAGAGCGTGGACAGGTCGAGCGGCTCACCCAGCACAAGGCGGCGCTCAAGCTCGCTGAGCAGCGCGCGCGTCTGCGCCAGCGCGGCGGCACGCGCCTCCACCTCGGCGAGTTGCGCGGCGACCAGCGCGGCGAGATCGATGCTGCGCGCGCCCAGTACCTCGCCGATGCGTGCGAGCGGCAGTCCGGCGCGCTTGAGCGCGACCACCGCGTGCAGCCGCGCGAGTTCGCCCGCGCCATAGTGGCGGCGACCGGCGGCGGTGCGCAACGGGCGCACCAGCCCGCGTGTCTCGTAGAAGCGCAGCGCGCGGGTCGTCAGCCCGGTGCGGCGCGCGACCTCTGAGATGTCGAACGTGTCCATGCGGGTGACCTTAGGCGTTGACGCTGCGTCAACCGCAAGCGGCATTGACTCAGGCTCGTCACTTCTTATTAACAGCATTGTCAGTAAGGAGTCGACCTATGGCTACCCTTCCCCCCTTTCCCGGCACCGACGGCAAGCGCGACTGGCGCACTGCGATCGACGCGATCAAGAAGCTGATGAACAACGGCGACGACACGCAGCAGGTGTTCCGCATTATGCGCGCGTTGAACGTCGGCAACGCGCCCGAGAATTATGCGAAGCTGATCGCGACCGAGAAAGGCGGGCGGATCGCGCAGGATCACGTCGAATTGGCCGAGCGCTTCACCGATCCGGCCTTCGTCGCGAGCTTCGCGCCCGGCACCGTTGGTGCTGCATACCGGCATTTTCTGGAGAGCACGGGATATTCCGCCGACGGGCTGGTCGCGGTGAGCAAGCTCGCGCCCGACGAGGACGACATGGTCCACCCTTATGCCTGGATGGGGCGGCGCATCCGCGACACGCACGACATCTGGCACGTGCTGACGGGCTATCAGGCGGACGAAAGCCTGGGCGAAGCGGCGCTGGTCGCCTTCAGCTACGCGCAGGTCGGCGGGCTCGGCTGGGCGTTCATCGCTGCGGCGGCGTCGCTCAAGAGCCTGAACGTCACCAAGGGGACGCTGTTCGCCAAGGCAGTGATCGAGGGTTATCGCCACGGCCGCGCCGCCAAATGGATCTCGGGCGAGGATTACCTCGAACTGCTGCACGAGCCGATCGACGAGGCGCGGCGGCGATTGAACATCAAGGAGCCGGTCGCCTACCGCCGCGCGCAGCGTGAACTCGGGCCGGCGATGGCCTCGTACCTGAGCGCGCAGAAGGAGCGCGCGGGCGCAATCGAGCCGGAGCGGCTGGCGGCGTAGCGCGAGGGGGCTCGGCCGGCGAGCCGTTCGACCGGCATCCATCCTTTACGTCAACCCGGACTTGATCCGGGGTCACGCTGTTTCATCTGGCGGGCCAGAGAAGCGGGATCCCGGATCAAGTCCGGGATGACGGTGGGGATGGGATGAACCACGCCCGCGCGCTCGGGCGTTTGATGGTGTCGTGGCACGGCAAAGCGCGCTACGGGCCGTGCGATGCTGTCGCGGCTGGTGCTCACCGATTTTCGCAACCATGCGGCCATGGCACTCGCGCCGGACGACGGCTTCGTGGTGCTGACCGGGCATAACGGCGCGGGCAAGACCAACGTGCTGGAAGCGGTGTCGCTGCTGGCACCCGGACGCGGTCTGCGCCGCGCCAACCTGTCGCAAATGGCGCGCAGCAACGGGCCGGGCGGGTTCGGGGTCGCCGCCACACTCGGCGACGGCGTCGAGGTCGCGACCGGCACGCTGGCGAGCGCGCCCGAGCGGCGGGTGGTGCGCGTCAGCGGCGCGAACGCGAGCGCGGGCGCGCTCGCGGAACGCTTGTCGGTGCTGTGGCTGACCCCGGCGATGGACCGGCTGTTCGTCGAGCCCGCGAGCGAGCGACGACGCTTCCTCGACCGGCTGACGCTGGCGCTGTTGCCGGGACACGCCGCCGAGACGCAGCGCTACGAGCGCGCGATGCGTGATCGCAACCGGTTGCTGGCGGAGGATGGCGCCGAGCCGGCGTGGCTCGACGCGCTGGAGGCGCAGATGGTGCGACACGGGATCACGCTCGACGCCGCGCGGCGGACCACGGTTGTGGCGCTGGAGCAGCGATTGAGTGACGGTGCAGCGTTCGATCTCCCGCGTGCGTCGATCGCGTTGGAAGGATGGCACGACGACGCGGACGCGTTCGCCGCCGCGCTGCGTCTTGGCCGCGGGCGCGACGCGGCGGCGGGGCGCACGCTGATCGGGCCGCACCGTGTCGACCTTGCCGTCACCCACGTCGACAAGGCGGCGCCGGCCGCGCTCGCATCGACCGGCGAGCAGAAGGCGCTGCTGCTCGGCATGGTGCTCGCGCACGCCGAACTGGTCGCCGAGCGCCGGGGGACGCCGCCCGTGCTGCTGCTCGACGAAGTCGCGGCGCACCTCGATCCGGCACGACGTGCGGCGCTGTTCCAGCGGCTGGCCGGGCGCAGTCAGGTGTGGATGACAGGGACCGAGCGCGCGCTGTTCGACGCGGCCGACGCTGCGATGCACATCGAATTGTGAGCGACACTTTAGCGCGTTGTCTTTCGCCACCGAGGCTAAGTGCACACCGATCAGCCTCAGCGCGATCCGGGTCGACGGAACGGTCGCGACGGCGGCCGGTTAGGCGTTGACGACAGTGGCGGTGCGACTAGCGTCGCGGTGATGAGCGAGGACAGGCGAGCATGAGTGACGCGGACGCTCGCCGATCGGGTGCGACGACGCCGATAACGGACAAACGTCATCGATACTGAGACCACTCCGATCGATCATGTGCAGCGCGGGTCCGAATGGCGGCGCGGATGGCGCGTCGTCGTCGCCGCGCTGCTGGGTGCGGGGTTTGGGCCGGGGCTGTACCAGAACCTGTCGAGCCTGTTCACGCCGGGGCTTGAGCGCGAGTTCGGCTGGTCGCGGGGCGAGATTTCCACCGCGGCCGGGCTCGCGCTGATCGGTGCATTGATCGCGCCCTTCGTCGGCCGTGTCGCCGATCGCATCGGCGTGCGCCCGGTCATCATCGCGTCGTCGGCGGTGCTGGTGGTCGCGTATCTGCTGCTCGCGAGCGTCGGCGGCGCGATCTGGCATTATCAGGCGTGCGTCCTCCTGCTGGTGCTGGCGGTGCCGGGCACGAGCAGCCTGGTCTATGGCAAGATGATCGCGCTGCGCTTCGAGCAGCATCGCGGCACCGCGCTTGCGATCGCGACCTCTGGCCTGGCGGTGATGACGATCGTCGCCGCGCCCGCGCTCGGGCAGGTGATCGACATGTGGGGCTGGCGACGCGGGTTCGTCGCCCTGGCGGTCGCGAGCGCGTTGGCGCTGCCGCTGATCCTGCTCGTGATCCGCCCCAGCTCGGTGCTCGCCAAGCCGACGATCGTCGACGGCGGTCAGCCGCCGCTGCCGGGCGAGGGACTGGTGGTCGAGGGATTGTCCGCGGCCGAGGCGCGGCGCGACCCACGTTTCTGGTGCGTCGTCGGCGGCGCGATGCTGGTCAATCTGGCAACCACCGGGCTCGTCACGCAGATCGTGCCGCTGGGGCTGGAGATGGGACTGAACAGCGCAGAGGCCGCGGTGTTGTTGACCGGTTTCGGTGCCAGCGCGATCGCCGGGCGGTTGCTGATCGGTGCGCTGATCGACCGGTTCCGCCCGCAGCCGGCCGCTGCCGTCTTCGCGCTCGTCTCCGCGCTCGCCTTTGCCGCGCTCGCCTGGGGATCGTCGAACCTCGCGGTTGCGTTCGTGCTGGTGTTCCTGGCGGGGTTGATGAACGGCGCGGAGAACGACCTGCTGCCGTTCCTCGCGGCGCGGCTGTTCGGCCTGCGCGCGTTCGGCGAAATATACGGCAGCGCGATTCCGCTGACGCTGATCGGCACCGCAATCGGCATCATCGGGTTCGGCCGGTTGCATGATCTCACCGGCAATTACGATGCCGCACTGATCGCGGGCGCGGTCGCGCTGCTGGGTGCGGGCGGGTGCTTCCTGTCGCTGCGCGATCACGCGCTGCCGTCCGCCGCACCCGTGACCGATCGCCTGAACGACGCCTGACGATTCCGGCCAACCCAGGTTAAACCGAATGGCGCGATACGCGTTCGCGAGCCCGGGGGTTTATTCAGGAGTTGAACGCGTGAAACATCTGTCGCTTCTCGTCGCCGCATCCGCGACGCTCGCCACCACCCTCACGATCGCGCCCGCATCGGCGCAGGGCCGCTGGGATTACCGCCCCGGCGATTACCGTCTGGTCGGGGCCGGCGTCGGGCTGCTGGTGCCCGAACTGCGCCGCTCCCCGCGCGGCCAAGCGTTCGTCATGCGCAACTTCGACGTCAACCGCGACGGCCGCGTCCAGCCGCGCGAGGCAGAAGCCGCGAACGAAGCGTTCCTGCGCCTCGCCGGACCGAACCGCGCGCGCTACGCCTGGCCCGCCGCCGACCGTGTGACCGTGATCGAGGAAACGCGCGTGGTGCCGGGCGGCCCGGGCCGATGGGATCGCCGCGCGATGCACGATTACGGCTTTCGCCAGACCCCGCGCGGCGCGACGCTGACGCTGCAGGAGGATGTGCTGTTCGCGACCGACAGCGACCGGCTGCGTCCCGGTGCGATCGAGAAACTGCGCCCGCTGGCCGGCTATCTGCGCGACAATCCGGGCGTGCGCGTCGCGATCGACGGCTTCACGGATTCGCGCGGCACCGATGCGCATAATCAGGATCTGTCAGAGCGGCGTGCGGCGAGCGTCCGCGCAGCCTTCGACCAAATGGGCGTAACCCGCGCGCGCTTCTCGGTCGTCGGGCACGGCGAGCGCGATCCGGTCGCCAGCAACGCGACGGCGGCGGGCATGCGCCAGAACCGCCGCGTTGAGGTGACGCTGCTGGGGCGCCGCGCGAGCGAGTTCGCGTGCTACTGATCGACACGGCGCTCCCGCCCCGCGTCAGGGGTGGGAGCGGCTTGGTTGCCGGCCGCGCCAACGCGCCATTTCGCTTCCGTTTCGGGCGCGAAATCCCTACATGCTTGATATGGCAAGCGATCCGCAGAACAGCAATTCCAACGAATATGGCGCCTCCTCGATCAAGGTGCTCAAGGGCCTCGATGCGGTGCGCAAGCGTCCGGGCATGTACATCGGCGATACCGACGACGGATCGGGCCTGCACCACATGGTGTTCGAGGTCAGCGACAATGCGATCGACGAGGCGCTGGCGGGGCATTGCGACCGGATCGACATTCAGCTGAACGCCGATGGATCGGTCAGCGTGACTGACAACGGTCGCGGCATCCCGACCGGCATCCACCCGGAAGAAGGCGTGTCGGCGGCCGAGGTCATCATGACCCAGCTCCACGCCGGCGGTAAGTTCGAGAACACCAGCGACACCAACGCGTACAAGGTGTCGGGTGGCCTCCACGGCGTCGGCGTGTCGGTGGTGAACGCGTTGTCCGAGTTCCTCGACCTGACGATCTGGCGCGAGGGCCAGGAGCATTACATGCGCTTCGCACACGGCGACGCGGTGGCGCCCTTGAAGGTCGTCGGCCCGGCCGCCGAGGGGCAGAAGGGCACGCGCGTCACCTTCCTCCCCTCGCCCTCCACGTTCAAGATCACCGAGTTCGATTTCGAGAAGCTGGAGCACCGCTACCGCGAGCTCGCCTTTCTCAACTCGGGCGTGCGATTGTTCCTGACCGACGCGCGGCACGAGGAGCCGAAGTCGGTAGAGCTGTTCTACGAGGGCGGGATCGCCGCGTTCGTGAAGTACCTCGACCGCAACAAGACGCCGCTGATGCCCGAGCCGATCGCGATCAACGGCAACCGCGACGATGTCGGCATCGACGTCGCGCTGGAGTGGAACGATTCCTATTACGAGAACGTGCTGGCGTTCACCAACAACATCCCGCAGCGCGACGGCGGCACGCATATTGCGGCGTTCCGCGCCGCGCTGACCCGCACGCTCAACAGCTACGCCGACAAGACGGGGCTGTTGAAGAAGGAGAAGGTCACGCTGACCGGCGACGACATGCGCGAAGGGCTGACCGCGATCGTCTCGGTCAAACTGCCCGACCCGAAATTCTCGTCGCAGACCAAGGACAAGCTCGTCTCGTCGGAAGTGCGCCAGCCGCTCGAAAGCCTGATGGCGGACAAATTGGCCGAGTGGCTGGAGGAGAACCCGGCGCACGGCCGCGCGATCATTGGCAAGGTGATCGACGCCGCTGCCGCGCGCGAAGCGGCGAAGAAGGCGCGCGAGCTGACGCGGCGCAAGGGTGTGATGGACATCGCCAGCCTTCCCGGCAAGCTCGCCGACTGCCAGGAGCGCGATCCCGCCAAGTCCGAGCTGTTCCTGGTCGAGGGCGACTCGGCGGGCGGATCGGCCAAACAGGGCCGCGACCGGCATTTCCAGGCGATCCTGCCGCTTCGGGGCAAGATCCTGAACGTCGAGCGCGCGCGCTTCGACCGGATGCTCGCCAGCCGTGAGATCGGCACGCTGATCCAGGCGATGGGCACGGGCATCGGGCGCGACGACTTCAATCTCGCCAAGCTGCGCTACCACAAGATCGTCATCATGACCGACGCAGACGTCGACGGCGCGCACATCCGTACGCTGCTGCTGACGTTCTTCTACCGCCAGATGCCCGAGATCATCGAGGCCGGGCACCTCTACATCGCGCAACCGCCGCTCTACAAAGCGACCAAGGCGAGGAGCGAAGTGTATCTGAAGGACGATGCCGCGCTCGACGATTATCTGGTCGAGGCGGGCGTCGGCGCGACGATGCTGGAGACCGCGGGCGGCACGCGCTTCGACGCCGACCTGCGGTTGCTGGTCGACCATGCGCGGCGGATGCGGACGCTGATGCGCTACGTGCCGCGCCGCTACGATCCCGCGATCATCGAGACGCTGGCATTGGGTGGCGCGCTCGACCCCGAGGCGTCGCGCGAGGCGCGTGTGGCGGCTGTCGCGGAGGTGACGCGCCGGCTCGATCAGGGCGACACCGAGGCGACGTGGAGCGCGCAGGTGACCGAGGAAGGCGGCATCCACTTCCAGCGGCTATGGCGCGGGGTGACCGACCACCATATCGTCGAGGCGGCGTTCATGGTGTCGGCCGAGGCGCGCAAGCTCCACACGCTGGCGGCGGAACAGGCCGACGCCTACGCGCAGGCAGCCAAGCTGGTGCGCTCGAAGGCGGCGGCCGCCGACGTGGTCGAGACGCCGGTCGACGCCGAGCCGACTGACGAAAACGGCGAGGAAACGGTGACCGTCGGCAAGGGCGAGACGCTGGTCGCGCGGCCGTCGCAGTTGCTCGACGCGATCCTGCTCGCCGGGCGGCGCGGGCTATCGATCCAGCGCTACAAGGGGCTGGGCGAGATGAACGCCGAGCAGCTCTGGGAAACCACGCTCGACCCGTCGAACCGCTCGATGCTGCGCGTCGAGATCGCGGCGGCGGACGCGGCGGACGACATCTTCACGCGCCTGATGGGCGACGTGGTGGAGCCGCGGCGCGAGTTCATCCAGGACAATGCGCTTTCGGTGGCGAACCTCGACGTTTGACAGGGGCGCTGGTTTAGCTCCCAGGGGCGCCTCCTTTGACGAGAAAGGGCGCCCGCAGGTGAGGACGGCTCGTGGCGTATTGCCCTCCCTGTCGCCCCGACGGGAGAAATAGTATGTGCTGGGCTCCGCTCGTCCTTGTCACCGTCGAGAGAGGCCTTCGCCACTCTCCGGATCGAGTGGCGGCGCGGGTGATTGTGTCCATCATGTGCGCCAACCCGCCCCTCGTTTGCGCGTGAAGGCCCGTCTCGCCCGCGTGCCGCTCGATGCGCGGCGGGTCGATGCGATCGAGTGCGTCATCTCGGTGCTGCTCGCGATCGCGCTGGCGCATTGGACCGGCGCGCGCAACGTCAGCTGGGCGGCGTTCTCGGGCTATATGGTCATGCGCGGGCACGTGTCGGAGACGATGCTGCGCGGGCTCTTGCGCATCGTCGGTACCGGTGTTGGCGCCACACTCGCACTCGCACTGGTGCCTTGGGCGACGCGAGGAGCGGCCGCGATGTCGCTGGTGCTGGTCACGGTCACGCTCCCGACGCTCTACGCCGCGCTGACCGCCAAGCGCGCCTATGCGTGGCTGTTCGTGGCGCTCACCTTCGCGATGATCGTGCTCGACGCCGCCGAGCATCCCGGCGCTGCGCTGCGCGCTGGTCGCGACGCGCGTGCTGGAGGTGGCGGTCGGCACGCTCGCCTGCGTACTGGTCAGCCTCGTCTCGACGTTGACGTTCAGGCGCTGGTGGCCCGCCGCCGCGGCACCGCGGGCCGTGCGCCAACCGTGGCAGCCCGACGCATGGCGGCACGCGGCACAGGGCAGCGTCGCCGTCGCGCTGCTGCCGTGGATCGCGCAGATCGTGGACGTGCCCGAGATCGCGCAGGGAGCGGTGACGATCCTGGCGGTCATGATGGTGCCGTTGGCGGGGCTGACCGCGGGCGGGCTGCGGCCGGTGTCGGCGCGGTTGGGACAGCGCGTGCTCGGCTGCGTCGCGGGTGCGGACTATGCGGGCGCGGTGCTGCTGCTCCACGTCTCGGCCGGCATGCTGTTGCTGGCGGTAGCGCTGGGAGTAGCGGCCGGCCGGTTGGCGGAGAACGGCTGGCGCATGCGCAGCTACGTCGGCACACAGTTCGTGCTCGCGGTATTGGTGACGCTGGTCCCCGACCGGATCGAGGATGTGGCGGTCGCGCCCGCGCTGGCGCGGCTCACGGGGATTGCGGTCGGGCTAGCGGTGCTCGAGCCCGTGCTGATCGCGTGGCACCTGCTCGCACCGCGGCTCCCCGGTGCATCGCGCGACGCTGGAGCGGTGGTTGAAACCGGTGGCCCGTAGAACCCGCGGCGACCCCCAGGCGTTCGCGCTGATCAGAGTAGAAAGCGTAGGAACACGGACATGGACATCGGTTTCATCGGTTTGGGCCGGATGGGCACCGGCATGGCTCGGAACCTGGCAGCAGCCGGGCATTACGTGCGTGCTTGGAACCGCTCCCTTGTCGACGCGGCCGAACTGCCGGGCGTCGAACTGCTCGGCGAGGCGGCAGAAGCGTTCGAGAGCGAGGTCGTGTTCACGATGCTCGCAGACGACGCGGCGATCCGGCAGGTCGTGCTCGACGCCGGCCTGCTTGCCAAGGCGCGTCGCGGGCTGGTGCATGTGGTGAGCGCGACGATCGCGGTCGACTTCGCACGCGAACTGGCCGCTGCGCACGAGGCGGCCGGGCTCGGCTACGTCTCCGCACCCGTGTTCGGGCGCCCCGATGCGGCCGCGGCGGCCAAGCTCAACGTCGTCGCGGCGGGCAAGCAAGACGCGGTAGCGCGGGTGCGCCCGCTGCTCGACGCGATCGGGCAGCGTACCTTCGTGCTGGGCGAGGAGCCGAGCCAAGCAAACGCCGCCAAGGTCGCGGGCAACATGCTGATCGCGATGACGATCGAGGCATTGGGCGAGGCGATGACGCTGACCGAGGCGCACGGATTGTCACGCGCCGACTTCCTCGAAATCGCGACCGGCACGCTGTTCGGATGTCCGGCGTTCCACACCTATGGCGGCAAGATCGTCGCCGAGGATTACGAGCCCGGGTTCGTCATGACGCTGGGATTGAAGGATCTGCGGCTCGCAACCGCGGCGGGCGAGGCCTCGGGCCGCACGCTGCCGATGCTCGACGCCGTGCGCGGGCAGATGGAACGCGCGATCGACGCCGGACTGGAAACGCGCGACTGGAGCGTGTTGGCAGACTACACCATGCGCGGCTAGGCCGATTGCACCGGACGCGTGTTCGACTAGGCTCCTGCCCTACGAACAAGCGGGAGAGCATCGATGGCGTACGCCCCCTTTGACCTGACGGGAAAGGTTGCGCTGATCACCGGCGGCAACGGCGGGATCGGATTGGGCATGGCCGATGCGCTGGCGCAAGCGGGTGCTGACGTCGTCATCTGGGGCAACAATCCGGCGAAGAATGCCGCAGCCGAGGCGCAGCTCGCCGCACACGGCCGCCGCGTGGCGGTGGCCGCCGTTGACGTGACCGATGAGGAGGCGGTGGATGCTGGCATCGCCGAGGTGGTCACCCGCATGAGCGGCTGGACTTCGTCGCGGCCAATGCGGGGATGGGGCTGAGCGCGCCCTCGTTCGACCAGCTCTCGACCGAAACCTGGCGACGCGTGTTGGCGGTCAATCTGGACGGCGTGTTCTGGACGTTGCGCGCCGCTGCACGGCACATGCGCGCGCGCGCCGAGGCAGGGGACGCGGGCGGATCGATGATCGTCACCTCCTCGACCAGCGCCATCCACGGCGCGCCGCGCAATCAGGCCTATGCCGCAACTAAGGGAGCGGTACTGCCGATCATTCGCGCGATCGCGGTGGAATATGCTCGCTACGGCGTGCGGGCGAATGCTGTGTTGCCGGGATGGGTCCGCTCGGACATGACCGGGGCGCTGCAGGACAACCAGAAGTTCAACGAGCGGGTCATCGCGCGCGTGCCCGCGCGTCGCTGGGGCGAGCCGGCCGACTTCGGCGGCGTCGCCGTCTATCTGGCAAGCGACGCGTCACGGTTCCACACCGGCGACTCGCTGGTGATCGACGGCGGGTACACGGTGTTCTGAACGAGCGGCGAGCATGGGCGCGCCACGAACGCCGCCCGCCAGTGGCGCTGCGGCCCCACCCGGTCCGGGGGGGCCGTGCGCCTCACATCGCTTTCAGCAACTCCGCGATCTCGACGAAGGCGAACCCGACCGAGCTGTCGGCGATGCCGTAAGGCATGAACAATTTGTCCCCGTGCCGCATCGCGCCGCAGGTGTAGACGACATTGGGGACATAGCCTTCGCGATCCTGGTCGGCAGCGGCGAGGATCGGTTTCGCGGTGCGGCCGATCACCTTGGACGGATCGTTCTTGTCGAGCAGCGCCGCGCCGATCGAATATTTGCGCATCGCGCCGACGCCGTGCGTCAGCAGCAGCCAGCCTTCGTCGATCTCGATCGGCGGGCCGCAATTGCCGATCTGCACGAACTCCCACGGATACTCGGGCTTGAGGATCAGCTGACCGTCGTCCCAGTGCGTCAGGTCATCGGTCGCGAGCAGGTACAGGTTCTCACCATCCTGGCGTCCGATCGACAAATAGCGTCCGCCGACCTTGCGCGGGAAAAGCGCGATGCCCTTGTTGCGCGCGGCGGTGCCCGTCATCGGCACCAGGTCGAACGCGCGAAAGTCGCGCGTGCGTAACAGCTCGGACTGGATCGTCGCGCCGTTATACGCGGTGTAGGTGCCGAGCCACTCGACCTCGCCGTCGTCGTGCGTGAAGTGGACGAGGCGCAGGTCCTCCAGCCCCTTCGACTGCGCGTCGGTGATCGGAAAGATAACGGTGCCCGACAGCGTGCTGTCGCGGTGGCGATAAACGGTGACGGGGCCGACCGGCACCTCCTCCTCATCACTGCCGACCGCGTCGGCGGCAGTGGCGAACGGTGGCTCGGGCGCGAGCTTCAGCTCGTTGTCCTCGCCGATGATGCCTTCGCGGAAGGCGACGGAAGAGATATGCCCCTCGCCCACCGAACGCAGCGACATCAGGATGCGCTGCGACCCCGGCGACATGCCAGACTGATCGGGGTGCGGCACAGCGCTGGGGTTCATCAGCGCGGCGGCGGCATAGCTATATTCGTGACAGAAATACGCACCGATCAACTGGCGCTTCTCGTCATCGATCTGGCTGCCGTCGAGCCCGTGTGCCGAGGCGATCTCGTCATAGCGCGTCATGAACACGCGCCGCGTCTGCCAGTGACGCGCCTCGAAATCCTTGAGCACGAGTTCGAGCTGGTCGCGCGTCTGCTGCGCATCCATCTCGAGCACTTCGTTGATCAGCCGCTGTGACCGGCTGATCCCGCTGCCATTGGCGAGCCAACCGATGTGAAACGGCCTCACCACGACGCGCGACGGGTCGGCGTGCAGGCGCAGCCGGTGATTGAACAGGTCCAACGGGAATACGCCTCGCGATTAACTCGTCTGTGCGATGCGCACCGCATCATGGATCATGCGGCGACGCGCGTCTTCCCTGCCACGCCTGCGGCCCGCTTTGAAAGCCCCGAAATCGCGCAACTCGCCAATTGCAGCGCGAGAATGCTCTCGGCACCCTGGTTGCGGTTGAGCCCGGCAGGCATCAATCCGTCGAAACAGCCACCATCCTTGGCGGTCGCGAGCGGCAGGTCGAGGTCGTTGGCACCCAGGAACCAATGGTACGCGCGCGTCGCCTCGGCGAGCCAGCGGCGATCGCCGGTCGCGTCAAACGCCGCGGCACATGCCTCGACGGTCGCCTGCGCTTCCAGCGGCTGCTGGTCGTACGGTAACGGCTCGGCATAGACGCGGCCGAAGCTTTCCGAGCCCACGGCGCGGAAATGCCCTTCCGGTGATGTCTGTTTGGACATGATCCAGGTCAGCGTCTCGATCCCGCAATCGATCAGATCCTGCCGCCCGAGCGCCTTGCCCGCGCGGATCAGCCCTTCGGGCAGGCGCGCATTGTCATAAGCCAGCACGATCTCGAACCAGCCCCATTCGGGGCGACGCGCCGCATCGAGCAACGCCAGATGCTGATCGGGGAAGCGCTCCAGTATCTCGATCGCGAGCGGGTGGTTGGGCGAGGCTTCCAGCATCGCGGCGGCGCCCAGCATCGCGAAGGATTGCGCGCGCGGGCTGCCGAGATCGAAGGCGAGGCTCGCCGTCATGTCGAACATCGCGGTTGCCCAATCGCGGTGCTTGGGCTCGGCCGCGTCGCGAGCGGTCACGCCGAGCGCCCAGAGCGTGCGGCCGTTCGAGTCCTCAGACCCCACGTCCTCGCACCAGGTCCGGTCGAAGTTCATGAAATTGCGGAAGCGACGGCGATCGGGGTTCCAGGCGTATTGCACGAACGACGCGTAGATCGTGATCCACTTGTCGCGCACGATCGGGTCGACGTCGGCCATCTGGCTCATGAGGATGAGCGCGCGTGCATTGTCATCGATGCAATAGCCGTGACGGCGATCGGGGATCGAGAAGATCGAGTGCTGGAGCATGCCCGTCGAATCGCTCATCCGTTCAACGGCGGCGAGGTCGGGAGGTAACACCTTTGGGGCAGGCGCCGCGCCTGCGGACAGGCGTTTGGGCTGTGCGCCGATGCTGCGTGCGACTTCGTTCATGGCCTTCTCCGCGACGGCGGGCCAGATCATCGTGCGCCCCCGTGCATAGGCGCGCTGCGAGAGTCTGCCCAGGTTGCGCTCGCTGCCGAGCAGATCGTTGATCTCGCGCGCGAACGCGGCGACATCCTTGAAATCGACCAGAACGCCGTGACCATCGGCCAGGATCTCGGTCGCGTGAACATAGGGCGTGGACACCACCGCCTTGCCGACGCCGACCGCGTAGGAGAGCGTGCCGCTCGTGATCTGTGCGGGGTTGAGGTACGGCGTCGCGTAGATGTCGGCGGCCTGGAGGTAATCGATCAGATCGTCGTGATCGACGAAGGCGTCGATGAAGGCGACGTTGTGATCGACGCCCAGTTCGGCGGCGAGCGCCTTTAACCGGTCGCGATACGCCTCACCCTCGTGCGCGACGAGGCTGGGGTGCGTCGCGCCGAGCACGACATAAACCGCATCGGGATGTTTGCCGACGATCGCAGGCATCGCCTCAATTACCGTTTCGATCCCCTTGCCCGGGCTGAGCAGCCCGAACGTCAGGATGATGCGCTTTCCCTGCCAGCCAAAGCGCGCCTTGAACGCATCGGGCGAGACGAACGTGCGATCGGGGACTCCGTGCGGAATAACTGCGATCGACGCGGGGTTGGCGCCATAGAGGCGCTGCAGGATGTCGCGCCCGCGCTCGGCCATGACGATGACCTTGGCAGCGCGGCGCAGCAGTCCTTCAAGCACCGCACGCTCCTGCGCGCTGGGCTTTTCGAGCACGGTGTGCAGTGTGACGATCAAGGGCACCGTGGTGCGGTCGATCAATTCGAGGATGTGGGCGCCCGCGTCACCGCCGAAGATACCGTATTCGTGCTGTACCCATAGCGCTTGCGCGCCGCTCGCCTCGATCGCACGCGCGGTCGCGATATAGGCGGCGCGGTCGTGCTGCGGGATCGCGGCGGTGACAGCTTCGGGGTAATCGTAGCGTCCCGGGTGATCGTCCATCGCGTACACGTCGACCTGGAGGTCGGGGTAACGCTTTCGCAGTGCTTCGTACGTGTCGGTCGTGAACGTGGCGATGCCGCACTTGCGCGGCAGGAAATTCCCGATCAGGGCGATATGCTTGACCGCGCCCGGCTCGACCGACTGCTTCATCCTTCTACCTTTGCTGATCCCGCAGCCGTCATAACGGACCGCCGCTTGGCATCATCAACGGGTCGTCGGGGCTTTGGTTGCATTGCGATGTACTGCAATGCAGCATGATCTTGCACTAGTAACGTGGATCAACCGCGCCCGCGGTAACCCGGAACTCCTTGATCGGGCAGCCATAACCCTTCCGGCGGAGTGCCCGACTGCCAGAACACGTCGATCGGCATGCCGCCGCGCGGGTACCAATAGCCGCCGATGCGCAGCCAGCGCGGGCGCATCTCGCGGAACAGCCGCTCGCCGATGCCGACGGTGCAATCCTCGTGAAAGGCGTTGTGGTTGCGGAAACTACCGAGGAACAGCTTCAACGACTTCGACTCGACGATCGTCTCGTCGGGCACGTAGTCGATCACCAGATGCGCGAAATCGGGCTGGCTCGTCACCGGGCACAGCGAGGTGAACTCGGGCTGGGTGAAGCGGATCAGATAGGTCTGGTGCGCGCGCGGGTTGGGCACATAGTCGAGCACGGCTTCTTCAGGCGAGGTGGGAAGCGGCACCGACTGGCCGAGATGGGTGGGAGCAAGCGTCATGCGCAGGCAGATAGGAGCCGCCGGCGCCGGCGTCACCTGCCGGTTTGTTTCGGACGCGCGCCCGCGCTAAGGCGCACCCCGATCATGACCGACCACCCCGACACCAAACGCGACTGGCGTCACACCGTCTTCCTGCCGAAGACCGACTTTCCGATGAAGGCAGGACTCGCGCAAAAAGAACCCGCGATCCTGGCGCGATGGCAGCAGATGGGGCTGTACGACCGGCTACGCAGCGAGCGTGCCGGGCGCGAGCGCTGGATCCTGCACGACGGCCCGCCCTACGCCAACGGCGACATCCACATGGGCCATGCGATGAACAAGGTGCTGAAGGACGTGATCGTCCGCAGCCGATCGCTGATGGGTTACGACGCGCCCTACGTGCCGGGCTGGGACTGCCACGGTTTGCCGATCGAGTGGAAGGTCGAGGAAGCCTATCGCGCGAAGAAGCTCGACAAGGACCAGGTCCCGGTTGACCAGTTCCGCGCCGAATGCCGCGCCTATGCCGACAAATGGGTCGCGGTGCAGGCAGACGAGTTCCAGCGGCTGGGCGTGATGGGCGACTGGGCCGACCCGTATTTGACGATGAAGTACGAGGCCGAGGCGACGATCGCGGGCGAGCTCTTGAAGTTCGCCGAGAGCGGTCAGCTCTACCGCGGCGCGAAGCCGGTGATGTGGAGCCCGGTCGAGAAGACCGCACTCGCCGAGGCCGAGGTCGAATATGAGGACGTGGTATCGACGCAGATCGACGTGGCGTTCGAGATCACCGACGCGCCGAACGCGCCCGAGCTGATCGGCGCGCACGCGGTGATCTGGACCACGACGCCGTGGACGATCCCGGTAAACCAGGCGTTGGCGTATGGGAAAGACGTACATTACCACGTCTTCCAAGATGAAAACGGACGCCGCTTCCTGCTAGCTTTCGATCTGAAGGAGCAATTCGAGCAGCGCTCAGGGCTAAGTCTAACGACAGTTCCAGACTCAGTCGACGATGACGTTTCCGATCTGCAGAAGATCGCTGATCGACAGGTCTCAGGTTCGCAACTCGAAGGCGCGCTCGCCCGCCACCCGATGCATCACCTCGGCGGGTTCTTCGCCAAGCCGCGACCATTGTTGCCGGGCGACTTCGTGACGACCGACGCCGGTACGGGCCTCGTCCACATGGCGCCCGACCACGGCGAGGACGACTTCCTGCTGTGCAAGCAATACGGGATCGAGCCGGTGTTCGCGGTCGACGGTGCGGGCTTTTACCGCGCGGATTGGGCGTGGCTGGGCGGCCAGGGCAGCGTCATCAACAAGAAGTTCGTCTCCGCCGAGGGCCCAATCTGCGCCGACCTGCGCGAGGCGGGAGCGCTGCTGGCCGCCTCGGACGACTTCAAGCACAGCTACCCGCATTCGTGGAGGTCGAAGGCGAAGGTGATCCAGCGCGCGACGCCGCAATGGTTCATCCCGATGGATCGTAGCGGCGTCGGCGATCTGCCGGGGGCAGATCGCGCCGCGGAGATCGGCTCGCAAAGCGAGCCGTGGGCCGCGGGTCAGGCGCGTGCGGCGGGGATCGCGGGGGAGCAGGATCAGGCGGACCGTGCGGGGCAGCCCCTCTCCCAACCCTCTCCCCAGGGGCGAGAGGGCTTTGAGGGCGACAACGCCCCTACGCTACGCAACCTCGCGCTCGACGCGATCGCGCGGACACGGTGGGTGCCGGCGCGGGCCGAGAACCGGATCACCGCGATGGTCGAGGGGCGCCCCGACTGGGTGATCTCGCGCCAGCGCGCCTGGGGGGTGCCGATCGCGCTCTACGTCCACCGCGCGAGCGGCCAGTACCTCGCCGACGGGCAAGTGAACGCGCGCATCCTCGACGCCTTCAAGGCGGGCGGCGCGGACGCGTGGTTCACCGCCGACCACCAGACGCTGCTCGGTGACCAGTACGATTTGGCCGATTACGAGCCCGTCAACGACATCCTTGATGTGTGGTTCGATTCAGGTTCGACCCACGCCTTCGTCGTCGAGGCGCGCTACGGCGAGGGGACGCGCGCGAACCTGTACGTCGAGGGATCGGACCAGCATCGCGGCTGGTTCCAGTCGTCGCTGCTGGAGAGCTGCGGCACGCGCGGGCGCGCGCCGTATGACGCGGTTCTGACGCACGGCTTCGCGCTCGACGGCAAGGGGCGCAAGATGTCCAAGTCGCTCGGCAACGTCGTCGATCCGTTGAAGATCATCGGTGAGAGCGGCGCCGACATCCTGCGGCTGTGGGCGGTGTCGACCGATTATTTCGACGACATCCGCATCGGCAAGGAAGTGCTGGCGACCGCGTCCGACGCGTACCGCAAGCTGCGCAACACGTTCCGCTACCTGCTCGGCGCGCTCGACGGATTCGGCGAGGACGAGCGGGTCGCGGTGGCGGACATGCCCGAATTGGAGCGCTACGTGCTCCACCTGCTCCACAAGCTCGACCTGGAGCTGCGCAGCGCGGCGGACGCGTTCGAGTTCAACCGCTACACGCGCGCGCTGACCGACTTCTGCAACGAGGATCTGTCGGCGTTCTTCTTCGACGTGCGCAAGGACTCGCTCTACTGCGACGCGCCCACCGACGTAAAACGCCGCGCGTACCGGACGGTGCTCGACACGCTATTCCACGCTTTGGTGCGCTATGCCGCGCCGGTGCTGGTGTTCACCGCCGAGGAGGTATGGCAGGCGCGCTTCGCGCAAGCCGACACGTCGGTTCACCTGCTCGAATGGCCCGAGTTGCCCGAGCAGGCGGCCGAGGACATTGCGCAGCGCTGGCATGAGGTGCGCAAGCTTCGCGAGCGCGTCACCGAGGCGATCGAGCCGCTCAGGCGCGAGAAGACGGTGCGATCGAGCCTGGAGGCCGAGGTTACGGTGCCCGAGGCGCCGCTGCCCGCCGACGCGCTCGCCGAGGTGTTTATCGTCGCGAAGGTGAGCGAGGCCGGCACGGTCGACGTCGCGCGGACCGATTACCATAAGTGCGGGCGCTGCTGGCGGCACCTGCCCGAGGTGCGCGAGGATGGTGATCTGTGCGCGCGGTGCGAGGACGTGGTGGCTGAGGTGGCGGCATGACGCGGGTGACGCCCCGCGCCGGGCTGCTGCTCGCCGCGGTCGTGCTGGTCGTGGATCAACTGGTGAAGTGGCTCGTCACCGGGCCGCTGGGCCTCGATTATCTGAACGCGTCGCGTACGCTGCTGCCGATCTTCGACCTGCGCTTCGTGAAGAACAACGGCGTGTCGCTTGGGCTGCTGCGCGCGGAGACGGCGACGATGCGCTGGGTACTGGTCGCGTTCACGGCCGCGATCGCGATCGCGGTCGCGGTGTGGATGTGGCGCGAACCCAAGCGCGGCGACCAACTGGCGCTCGGGCTGGTGCTGGGTGGCGCGATCGGCAACATCCTCGATCGCGTGCGGCTGGGCTATGTGGTCGATTTCGCCGATCTGCATTTCGGTGAATGGCGGCCGTTCCTCGTCTTCAACGTCGCCGACGCGGCGATTACGATCGGCGTGCTGATTCTGCTGGTGCGCGCGCTCGTGATCCGCGACAAGCCGGGCGAGATCGCGAATTCCTCGGAGAACGTACATGCGTAAGTTGGTGGTGGTGGGCGTCGCACTCGCCACGGTGGCGTCGCTGTCGGCGTGCGGCAAGCGTGGGTACGACCGCGCACGGCCCGACGAGTTCGCGGTGGCGCGCCAGGCGCCGCTGGTGATCCCGCCCGATTTCTCGCTGGTCCCGCCACAGCCGGGCGCCGCGCGCACGCAGGGGACGAACACGCAGGGCCAGACGCTGGAGGCGCTGTTCGGCACCCCCGCACCGCGCAGCCAGGCCGAGGCGGGTGTCGTCGATCAGGCCGGCGGCGACGTGGCGCAGCCCGGCATTCGCAGTGCGGTCGGCGATCCGCAGACCAACGTGATCGACAAGGGCCAGACCACGCGCGACATCATCGCCGCGCCACAGGGTGACGGCCAGGGCGCGCGCGCGGTCGCGGGTGGCGCCAACGCGGGCGCAACGCAGGCGACTACGCCCTCCCCCGCCGCCACGCCAACGCCGCAGCCGTAAGGCCACGTTGACCCACTGACCTCCGTCACCCCGGACTTGATCCGGGGTCCCGCTTCTCGGGAACGGCAGGAGAAGGCAGCGGGATCCCGGATCAAGTCCGGGATGACGGTAAGGCGGATTGGTCGCGAACCGCGCTCGCAATCACGCGCCGGACACTTCGCCCTCGCTGCCCTGCCGCGCTTCCTTCGGCCAGGCGCGGACGTAGACGTCGCGCTGCGCGAACGGAATCTCGATCCCGGCATCCTTGAACAATACCCACAAGCGGTTGAGCACGTCCGAGCGGACGTTGCCGACGCCGCTCTCGGGATCGCTGATCCAGGCGAGGATCTCGTGCTCGACCCCGTCGTTGCCGAACGCGGTCAGCCAGACGTTGGGCTTCGGGCTGGTCAGCACGCGCGGGCTGTCGGCCGCGGCCTTTAACATCAGCGACTGCGCGAGTTTCAGGTCGCACGAATAAGCGACGCTGACCGGGATGCGGACGCGCACGTTGCGGTCGGTGAAGGACCAGTTCTCCACCTCCTGCGTCATCAGATTCTCGTTCGGGATCAGGTGCTCCTTGCCGTCGCGCGTCACCACGCTGACCGCGCGCACGCCGATCTTGTTGACCCAGCCGAAACTGTCGCCGACGACGATCACGTCGCCCGGCTTGATCGATCGGTCCATCAGCAGGATGATGCCTGCGATCAGATTGCCAACCGTTTTCTGCAACCCGAACCCGACCGCCAGCCCCATCGCGCCCGAGAAAAAGGCAAAGGCGGTGAGGTCGATCCCGGCAAAGTCGATGCCAAAGAAAAAGGCTGCCACCACGATGCCGATGCTCGCCAGCTTCTGCGCGAGCAGCTTCTGCGTCGCATCGAGCGACCGCGCCTCGCCGATCGTGTGCGTGACGACGCGGTTGGCGAGCCGGACGCCCGCGAAGATGACGATCGCGGTGACCAGGATGTAGATCAACGCGAGCAGCGACAGCCGCCGGCGGCCGACGTTGAACCCGACCGCGTCGAGCGTGGTGGTGATCGGCTCCAGCCCACCCACCGCGCGGCTGAGCAAGGTCACGAACACGATGATCGCAAAGGTCCAGGTCGCCCAGCGCGGCATGCCGAGCCCGCGCAGCACCGCGTGCGCGAGTGCGGCCGCCGCCGCCCCCAGCGCGATGCCGATCGGCAGGCCTACCCAACCGGTCCAATCATGCGACACCAGCACCAGCACCAGCGCGAGCAGCAGCGCGGCGCTGCCGTGGCGCAGGATCGCGCTCATGCGGCGCCACAATCCCTCACCATGATTGGCGACGCGCGCCTTCCACCAGGCCGCGACACGTGGCCCCAGCACGCGCCCGGCCGTGAGCCCGAGCAGCAGCGAGACGAGGACGAGCACGCCCGCCACCGCCATTTCGAGCAGGTCGAACCGGCCCGGCAGCGTGATGCCGTTCTCGTTCAGCCAGTCGGTCGCGAAGCTCACCCGCGCGCGGTCCGGAACGCGGCGAGCCCGCGCGCGAGATCCGCGATCAGGTCGGCCGGGTCCTCCAGCCCGATCTGCAAACGGACGAGCGGGCCGGCGAAGTCGGGCTTCGTCGCGGTGCGATGACGCGCAGGGTCGACCGGCAATGCGAGACTCTCATACCCACCCCAGCTGTAGCCGATGCCGAAATGGTCGAGCGTGTCGATCAAGGCGGCGCGCGCGCGCTCGTCGCCGCCCGCCAGCGCGAACGAGAACAGCCCCGACGAGCCGAGGAAGTCGCGCGTAAACGTCTCGTGTCCGGGGCAGGACGGGAGCGCGGGATGAAGGACGCGCGACACCTCGGGCTGGGCGTCCAGCCAGCGCGCGATCTCCAGCGCGCTCGCCTGATGCTGGCGCAGTCGGACTGACATGGTGCGCAGGCCGCGGCTACCGAGCCAGGCGTCGTCGGGGCTGGTGACCTGCCCAAGCTGGAAGCTGGTGTCGCGAAGGCTCGCGAAGCGGCCAGGACCGGCGGTGACCGAGCCGAGCATCACGTCCGAATGCCCGACGACGTATTTGGTGCAGGCGAGGATCGAATAATCGACGCCGTGCGCGATCGCGGGAAAGAACAAGGGCGTCGCCCAGGTGTTGTCGAGGATCGTCGCGATTCCGCGCGCGCGCGCGACCGCGACAATCGCAGGCACGTCCTGCACCTCAAAGGTCAGGCTGCCGGGCGACTCCATGAAGATCGCGCGCGTGGTGGGGCCGATCAGATCGGCGATGCCTGCGCCCACCAGCGGATCGTAGAAACGCGCGGCGATGCCGAACCGCTTGAGCAGCCCGGTCGTCATCGAGCGCGTCGGGTCATAAGCGCTGTCGGGCACGAGCAGCTCGTCACCGGGTGACAGCACCGCCATCAGGCAGGCGGCGATCGCGGCGACGCCCGAGGGGTAGAGGAACGTGCCCTCCGCGCCGGGCTCGAGCGACGTCAGCGCGTCGGCGAGGCTCCACTGCGTCGGCGTGCCGCGGCGTCCGTAGAACAGGCGGTGGTGGGTGTCGGCCGCCCCGCTCGCGCGCAGGTGCGCGACGTCGTCGTAGAGGATCGTCGACGCGCGCCAGACCGGCGGGTTGACGACCCCGGCGGTCCACTCGCGCCGGCGACCGGCGGTGACGACGCGCGTATCGGGACGGAGGTCTTCGTGGTCGCTCATGCGTCACCGATCGCCTTGGGGGTGGAGGGATCGGACCCCCATTCGGTCCAGCTGCCGTCATACACCGCTGCCTCGTGGCCCAAGAGGTGCGCGGCGAAAGCGAGGATGCTTGCGGTGATGCCCGAGCCGCAGGTCATCAGCATCGGTCGTTCGGGATCGACGCCGGCGGCGGCGAAGGCGGCGCGTAAGGACTCCCCGCGCTTCCATGTACCGTCGGGATTGAAGACCTGCTTGTACGGCAGGTTGCGCGCGCCGGGGATGTGGCCGGGCGCGACGCCCGCGCGTGGGTCGGCTTCAGCGCCAGTGAAGCGCGCCACGCCGCGGGCGTCGACGATCTGCGTGTCGCTGCTCAGCGCGGCGCGTACCTGCTCCATGTCGGCGATGCTCCTGCCCTGCGCGCGCGGGGTCGCGTGGCGCGGGCGGATGGTGTGTGCGCCGGTTTCCCGCGGTCGTCCTTCCGCGCGCCACTTGGCCAGACCGCCGTCGAGGATCGCGACATCGCTGAAGCCGAACGCGCGCAGCATCACCCAGGCGCGCCCGGCAGTTACGTGCGAAGCGTCGTCGTAGAGGACGATCCGCAACCCGTCGCCGAGCCCGAGCTTCGCCATCCGGCTGGCGAAACGCGCCGCGTTCGGCATGGTCGAGGGGAGCGGGCTGTCCGGGTCGGAGAAGCCGGCGAGGTCCATGAATACTGCGCCCGGCACGTGCCCCGCGGCGAACTCGGCCGCGGCGTCGCGCTTCGGCTCGCCGGGGAGGTCGATGTGATAGGTCGCGTCGGCAACGCGTAGGTCACGGTCGCTCAGATGATCGGCGAGCCACTGGGTGGAGACGAGCGGGTCCATGCCGGGCAGCATAGCGGGGTGTAGGGACGGCGCCAGTGGCGGGGTGCAGTGTCCTTTAAGCTCCCCTCCCTGAAAGGAAGGGGTTGGGGGTGGGTCGGTGCGACGCGGTCCGCACGCGAGCAGCCGATGTGGACGTCTCTCCGGTGTCGCTGCCGCCGATCAGCGATGTGGCCTACGCAACCTACCCGCCCCGCCCCTCCCTTCCAGGGAAGGGTGCGCGCTGAACTCAGTAAGGCGGGCCGCTTGCGTCGAGGTGGTCGAGGAACGTCGCGGCCTGCGCGCGCGTCTCGGCGCGGGTCTCGGGCTTCATCCGGTCCCAGGTGCGGTACGGCATCGCCATACGGCGGTTGGGGCGCAATTTGTCCTCGTTGCGCGCGAGAAAGTCCCAGTAGAGCGCGTTAAACGGGCAGGCGTCGTCGCCGACGCGTTTCGTCACGTCGTAGCGGCAGTGCGCGCAATAGTCGGACATGCGATTGATGTACGCGCCTGACCCCGCATAAGGCTTGGAGCCGAGCAGCCCGCCGTCGCCGAACTGGCTCATGCCGAGCGTGTTGGGCAGCTCGACCCATTCATAGGCGTCGATATAGACTTCGAGGTACCAGAGGTGGACCGCCTTCGGGTCGGCCCCGATCAGCAGCGCGAAATTGCCGGTGACCATCAGCCGCTGGATATGGTGCGCGTGCGCGGTGGCGAGCGTCTGGCCGAGCGCTTCGCGCAAGCAATGCATGTCGGTTTCGCCGGTCCAGTACCAGTCGGACAGCTGGCGCGTATTCCCGAAATAATTGCGCTCAACGTAATTCGGCCCCTCGCGCCAGTAGATGCCGCGCATATACTCGCGCCAGCCGAGGATCTGGCGGACGTAGCCCTCGACCGAGTTGATCGGTGCCTTGCCCGCGCGGTACGCCGCCTCGGCGCGGCGGCATAGGTCAAGCGGATCGAGCAGCCCCGCGTTCAGATAGGGCGAGAGGATCGAGTGCCATAGATGGCGCTCGCCGGTCAGCATCGCGTCCTCGTAATCGCCGAACTTCTCCAGCGCGTGCGCGAAGAAGGTGTCGGCCTGCCGCGCAGCGTCCTCAGCGGTGACGGCATAGTCGAAGCCGTCGAGCGTGCCGGGATGATCGGCGAAGCGCGCGGCAACGAGGGCGAGCACATCCTGTGTCGTCTCGTCGGGCGCGAACGCGAGCGGTTGCGGCATGAACAGGTCGTGGCTCGCAGGCTTTCGGTTCTCCTTGTCGAAGTTCCACTGCCCACCCGCCGGCTCGTTTCCGTCCATCAGCACGCCGGTGCGCTGACGCATTGCGCGGTAGAAATACTCCATCGTCAGCACCTTGCGCGACGCGGCCCAGGCCTCGAAATCGGCATGCGTGCCGATGAAGCGGTCGTCGGTCAGGATGTCGACGGGCACCCCGAACAACGTCTCCCACGCGTCGAGCATGGCGCGCACGCGCCACTCCCCCGCCTCGGTCGCGACGATGCGGTCGGGGGCGTGCCGCGCGACCGCGCGCGCGACCTCGCCGGTGAAGCTGCCGCTATTGTCCGCGTCGTTGAGGCGGACGTAATCGACCTGCCAGCCCGCTTCGCGCAGCGCCGCGGCATGATGGCGCATCGCGGAGAGGATGAAGGCGATCTTCTGCTTGTGATGCCGGACGTAGGTCGTCTCGTCGGCGACTTCCATCATCAGCACAACCGTGTCCGCCATGTCCGCGGCGGCGAGCGAGGAGATCGTCGGGGTGAGTTGATCGCCGAGGATGGGGACGAGCGTGGTCATGCGCGTCCTAACGCATGTTGCGACGTCAGCGCTCCAGGATCGCGCGGGCGCGCGCGCAGTCGGCGTCCATCTGCGCCATCAAGGCGTCGAGCGTGTCGAACTTCGCCTCGGGACGCAGGAACTCGATCAGCTCGACTTCGAGTTTCTGGCCGTAGAGGTCGCCGGAGAAGTCGAAGAAATAAGGTTCGAGCAATTCCTTGGGCGGCTCGAACTGCGGGCGGATGCCGAGATTGGCGGCGCCGTTCAGCACGCGCCCGTCGGTGAGGCGCCCGCGCACCGCGTAGATGCCGTAGGCGGGGCGAAGATATTTGCCCATGTCGAGGTTGGCGGTGGGATAGCCGATCGTGCGGCCAACCTTGTCACCGTGCTGCACCACGCCCTCGATTGCAAAGGGTCGCGTGAGCAGCCGCGCCGCACCCGCAGGGTCGCCGGCGCGCAGCAGCTCGCGGATGCGGGTGGAAGACACCGTCTCACCGCCGAGCGCGACCGCGCCGACCGTTTCAGCGGTGAAGCCGAAGGCACGACCGAACGCGGCGAGGCCCGCCGCATCGCCGACCTTGCCCTTGCCGAAGGTGAAATCCTCGCCGGTGACGACGCCCGCGACCCGCAGCCGATCGACCAGCCGCTCGGTGACGAATTGCTCGGCAGTCAGCGCGGCGAAGGCGGCGTCGAAGGAGAACACCACCATCGCGTCGGCACCCGCGGCGGCGAACAAGCGCTCGCGCTGGTCGAGCGTGGAAAGGCGGAACGGCGCGGTGTCGGGGCGGAAAAAGCGGACCGGGTGCGGATCGAAGGTGGCGACGAGCGCGGGTCGTCCTTCGGCACGGGCGCGCTCGACCACGCGCGCGACGACCGCCTGGTGGCCGAGGTGAAATCCGTCGAAATTGCCGAGCGCGACGACGCCGCCGGCGAGGTGCGGCGGGACCGGGGCGCTGCCGTCGAGGCGCTCCATGACGCGCGCTCTAGGGGGCGCGGTGCCGGGCGGCAAGTCCGCGGGCGCTCACCGTTCCAGCCGGACGAAGCTGTAGGCGGGGCGCGTGCCTTCCGCGGCGTGATCCTCGCGCGACACCTCGCGCCAGCCGGTGAAGGCGGGCACGATCGCGTCGCCCTCGGGTGTCGCGTGAACCTCGGTGAGCTCGATCGCGTCGGCTCTAGCGAGGTAGAGCGCGAAGATCTCCGCGCCGCCGATTACCGCGACATGCGCGCCCGCGATGCGCAGTGCGACGGCGGGATCATGCACCACCTCCGCCCCCGCTGCCTTCCAGCTACGGTCGCGCGTCAGCACGATGTGGCGCCGGCCGGGGAGCGGCGCGGGAAAGCTCTCGAACGTCTTGCGCCCCATCACCATCGCGCGGCCGGTGGTCAGCGCCTTGAAGTGGCGCAGGTCGGCCGGCAGGTGCCACGGCAGCTTGCCGTGTGCGCCGATCACGCCATTCTCCGCGCGCGCAAGGACGAAGGTGACGCTCAAAGCGATTGCCCGTCGTCGACGTCGATCACGCTGCCAGTGACGTGCGCCGAGGCGTCGGAGGCGAAGAAGGTCAGCATGTCGTCGAGTGCGTCGATCGGCAGCAGGCGGCGGCGGTGCCATCCGGCGATCTGCGCGCGCCCGCCCTCGGTCGCGAACCAGTCGCCGTTGATCTCGGTCTGGATGTAGCCGGGCTGGATCGTGTTGACGTTGATGCCGGCGCGCACCCACTCGCGCGCGAAGTTGCGCCCCAGATGCGCGACCGCGGCCTTGCTGGCGGCATAAGCGGCGTCGCCGGTCGCGGTCTGGTGCGACGTCATCGACCCGATCAGCACGACGCGCCCGTGTCCCCGCTCGCGTGCACCGGCGGCGATCAGGCGACGCGCGCCCTCGCGGACGGTCAGGAACACGCCGGTAAAGTTGGTGTCGATCGTTGAGCGGATGAGGTCGGCAGCAAGGTCGGTCGAGCGGCCGGGATTGGCTTGACCCGCGTTGGCGACGATCGTGTCGACGGTGCCGAAATGCGCCTCGGCCGCGTCATAGGCGGCGGCGATCGATGCCTCGTCGGTCACGTCGATGCTCAGCGGCAGCGCGGCGTCACCGAGCCGGTCGGCGAGCGCCTGGACCCGGTCGACGCGGCGCGCGCCGATCGCGACGCGTGCGCCGCGTGCCACGAACAGTTCGGCGAAATGCGCACCCAAGCCTGAGGACGCGCCGGTGATGAGCGCGACGCGCCCGCTCAGGTCGAATGCCATCGCTCCCTCCCTTTACACCGCAACCGGCGCGGCGATGTGCGGGTGCGGATCGTAATCGACAACGCGGAAATCATCGATGGTGTAGTCGAAGATCGAGGCCGGCTGACGCTGCAGTTCGAGCCGCGGATGCCCGCGCGGCTCGCGCGCCAGTTGCTCGCGCACCAGATGTTCGTGGTTCAAGTAAACGTGCGCGTCACCGCCGCTCCATACCAATTCGCCGGGCTGGAGGTCGCATTGCTGCGCCAGCATGTGGACGAGCATCGCGGCGGAGAAGGCGTTGAACGCGAAGCCGAGCCCGAGATCGCACGAGCGCTGCCACAACAGCCCCGACAACCGGCCCTGGCTCACGAAGAACTGATAGGTCATATGACACGGCGGCAGCGCCATGCGGTTCACCTCGGCGACGTTCCAGCCGGTGAACAGCAGCCGGCGCGAGGTCGGGTTGGTGCGGATTGCCTCGACCAGCTCGGCGATCTGGTTGACCCCTGCGCCGCGACGGTAGAGGTCGTCGCCCACGGGTTCATACGTCTGCCAGTCGACCCATTGCTTGCCGTAGACAGGCCCGAGATCACCCCACTCGCGGGCGAAATCGTCGTCGGCGAGGATGCGCGCCTCGAATGCGTCGCGCGTCACCTGGTCCCCGGTCTCGCGGCGGTAGCGATCGAGCGGCCAGTCGGTCCAGATGTGGACCTTCTGTTCGACCAACGCGCGGATGTTGGTGTCACCGGTCAGGAACCACAGCATCTCGCGCGCCGCGGTCTTCCACGCGACGCGCTTGGTGGTGAGAAGCGGCACCGCGCCCCCTTCTAGCGAGAAGCGCAGTTGCGGGCCAAACACCGCGCGGGTGCCGACACCGGTGCGGTCGCGACGCTCGTCGCCCTCCTCCCACACGCGGCGCAGCAGGTCGAGATACTGGTGTTCGTAGTGCGAGTCGGTCACGGCAGCCGTGCTACCGCCAGTCACCCGCCGACGCCATCCACAGCGCGATCGCCGCCGCCGCCGCGGTGTCGGCACGCAGGATGCGGGGGCCGAGCGCGATACCAATCGCTTGCGGCAATGCCCGGATCGCGGCGCGCTCGTCGTCGTCGAAGCCGCCTTCGGGGCCGATCAGGATCGCGGCCGCGCCGGGCGCGCCGCGCATCGCCTCGGCCGCCGGCGTACCGCCCAGTTCGTCGGCGAAGAACAGGTGTCGGTCGGCGGGCCAGTCGCGCAGCAGCGCGGCGAGCTTCACCGGCTCGGCGACCGCGGGCACCGCAGTGCGGCCGCATTGCTCGGCCGCCTCGACCATATGCGCGGCGAGCCGTTCGATGTTGGGCTTGTCGACCACGGTACGCCTGGTGACGACGGGGACGAGCCGCGCAACGCCCAGTTCGCACGCCTTCTCCGCCATCCAGTCGACACGGCCCTTCTTCAAGGGCGCGGCGCAGAGCCACAGGTCGGGGACGTGTTCAAGCGGGGCGAGTTGCTGCTGCACGTCGAGCGTCACGTCGCGGCGCGCCACGTCAGTCGCGACCGCCAGCCACTCGCCGCTCGCGCCGTCGAACAGCTTGACCGGATCGCCCGGCTTCATCCGCATGACCGAGACGAGATAATGCGCCTGCGGACCCGACAGCGTCAGCGCGCCAGCCCCGAGTGGCGCATCCACGAACAGCCGCGGGGTCGAGCGCGGCGGCCAGGCAGGGGTTGCTCCCATCATTTTCTCCGTCCGCGCACGATCAGCCAGCGCGCGCCGAGAAACAGGATCGCGCCCGCGAGCGCAATCCCCAGCACCACGCCGGTCACAACACCCGCGACGCGCACGATGGCAAAGAACAATGCCTCGAAAAAGCGGCCGATCGCGACCGAGATGTGGACCATCTAGCGCGCGGCGCGCTGCGTCACGGAACGCCGCAACGACGGAGGTACGAAACGGTGCGGCATCGACGACACCGCATATCGCAATCCGCCCTTTTGGTCACCCGGCGAACGAGCGCATCATTTGGCGGCGACGCGGGTCCAAGTTTGCGACTTGCACAGGCCCGGCAGCACGCAGCCGGTGCCGATCAGCGTGTTCGCGCCTTGCAGCGATAGCGTGCCGTCGAACTCCTGCCCGAGATCGGGAACGAACACCGTGCCCTGCCACGCGCCACCGGGGCCGCGGCGGAAGTCACGAAACAATTGCGTACCGATCAGCCGGTCGGTGCCGCCCGCCGCCGCATCGTCGCGCGCGCGCTGGTCAGCGGCGACGACGGTGCCGCACAATCCGGCGCCGCAGGGCGCGACGCGGATGCGGACGCTGTCGCGCGCGTTGCGCCACGTACCGGCAGGGGTGGCGACGGGTGCGGCGATCGCGGGGGTGGCGACGGCGAACGCTGCGGCGGTGAGGATCAGACGCTTCATGACGGGCGAGATAGGGATGCAATCGGCCCAATTTAAGAGTGTCCGCGTGACGGGTGGCTGATGATTGGCGGCGCGACGCGAATGGCGGTAGGGCGGACGGGTGACTGCCTCCCCTGCCCCCGGTACGACTCCCGAGATCACCCCCGATAGTGAGCATCGCGGGCTGGTCGCGCTGCTGCCGCGCAGCCTTCGCGGCTTTGCGCTGCTGGCGCGGTTCGATCGGCCGATCGGCTGGTGGCTGCTGTTCTGGCCCGGTGCCTGGGCGGTGGCACTGGCGGGCGGCGTGGTCGCGCGCTGGGACCTGATCCTGTGGCTGCTCGTCGGCGCGATCGCGATGCGCGGCGCGGGCTGCGTATACAACGACATCGTCGACCGCGATCTGGATGCGAGCGTCGAGCGGACGCGCAACCGCCCGCTGGCGAGCGGTGCGGTGTCGAAGCGCGCGGCGTGGGTGTGGCTGCTGCTGCTGTGCCTGGTCGGGCTGGTCGTGCTGGTGCAGTTGCATCTGCCGGCAGCGATCGTCTCGCTGGCGGCGATCCTGCCGGTCGCGGCCTATCCGTTCATGAAGCGGATCACCTGGTGGCCGCAGGTGTGGCTGGGGCTGGTCTTCTCTTGGGCGGCCTTGGTCGGGTGGACCGAGACGTGGGGGTGGCTGAGCGCAGGCGGTGTGCTGCTCTATGCCGGTGGCATCTTCTGGGTGGTCGGGTACGACACGATCTACGCATTGCAGGACCGCGAAGACGACGCCCTGGTCGGTATTCGATCGTCGGCCCTGCGCATGGGGCAACACGTGCGCGGCGGCGTGGGCGTCTGCTACGCGCTCGCGGTCGCGCTGTGGGCGGCGGCCTTGTGGCAGGTGCGCGCCGATCCGCTGGCGCTCGTCGCATTGCTGCCGGTGGCGGCGCATCTCGCATGGCAGGTCCTGACGCTCGCGCCAGACGACGGCGCCGGGGCGCTGGCGCGGTTCCGGTCGAACCGGTTCGCAGGGTTGTTGATGTTCCTCGCCTGCGTGGTGGTGGGGACGCCGTTGTAGGCGCGGAAGGTCGCAAAGGTCACAGGCCAACGCAGGTGCGCGCGCGGTGATGTTCTGCGGTGAGAAAGAGCGGGTGGCGGCTGGGCGAGTTCGGAGCGTGTAGGACAGCGAATTACAAGCGTGTGATCGATTGGCGGTCGCGCGTTTCTGCTAGACTCTGCGCATCGTCAGTTGCCCTCTGCGAGATGGCCGGTCAGGCTGTAGCACCACCACCCTGCGATTGCCGCGTCGACGAACACGAAGATCACGAACTCCGATGTTGCGCAGGCAAGCGTCAGCACGATCGGACATCCCATGAACAGGGCTTTCCGATGGCGGGCGATTGTGATCGGGAACAAGGCTGCGAGCGTCATCCCGAGAAGCAGCGGAACAACCGAAGCGACGATCGCGAGCGGTATCGCGATCGGCAGCAAGATCAGCCCGAACGCGGATCGTTCCAGGATCGCCGTCGCCAACAGCGTCAGGATGGTGCCGCCGATCGCGCCGACAAGCCATGCCGAGAAGATCGTCGTGATCAGTTCGCGCCTGACATTCATCCCTACCGACCAGCCTGCCCCGTTATCGCCCTATTGGGGCTGAAAACCCGATCTGATGACAAGCGGTATCTGTCATCACGCCATCATCAATAATCCCGAGGCTGGGTGACGGGAGCCATCAGAGCTCGGTTGTCACATGCGCCGCCATACGCACCCTAGTATCCCACGTCCCCGCCCCCTAAGTCGCTCCCATGCTTACCCCCGATCAGGCGCAGGAGCGCGCCCAGGATATCGTCCGCCGTGCCAGCGCCGCGGGTGCCGATGCGGCCGACGCGGTATTCGCCGCCGATGCGTCGAGCGAGGTATCGGTGCGGCTCGGCAAGCTGGAGGATGTCGGCCGATCCGAGGCGGAGGAGTTGGGGCTGCGCGTGTTTGTCGGACAGCGTTCGGCGAGCGTGTCGACCTCCGATTTGTCGTCGGCGGCAATGGACGCGCTGGTCGAGCGTGCGGTGGCGATGGCGCGCGAGGCACCCGAGGACCAATGGGCCGGGCTGGCACCGGCCGAGCGGCTGATGCACGGCGCGGCGCCGCTGCTCGATCTGGCCGACGATGGCGCGGTGACGCCCGCCGAGCTGCGCGAATTGGCGTTGCAGGCGGAGGAAGCCGCGCGCAGCGTGCCGGGCGTGACCAATAGCGAGGGCGGCGGTGCGGGTGCCTCGTCGAGCGTATGGGCGCTCGCCACCAGCCACGGCTTCGCGGGCGCTTACGCCACCACCGGATACAGCGTGTCGGCAAGCGTGGTCGCTGGACAAGGTGGCGGAATGCAGCGCGATTACGCCTTCCACTCGGCGCGGCACCGCGCGCGGCTCGACGCGCCGCACGAGATCGGGCGCCGCGCGGGTGAGCGCGCGGTCGCGCGGCTGGATCCCGGCCGGGTAGCGAGCGGCGCGGTGCCGGTGGTGTTCGACCCGCGCGTCGGGTCGAGCCTGCTCGGCCACCTGACCGGCGCGATCTCGGGTCAGGCGATCACGCGCAGGACGAGCTTCCTGCAGGACGCGATGGGAACCGAGGTATTCGCGCCCGGTGTCACGATCTGCGACGATCCGCACCGCCCGCACGGGCTGCGCTCGCGTCCGTTCGACGGTGAAGGGCTGCCGGTGTCGCCGTGCTCGATCATCGAGAACGGCATGCTGGAGACGTGGCTGCTCGACAGCGCGTCGGCGCGGCAATTGGGGCTGGCGCCGACGGGGCATGCCGCGCGCGGGGTGAACGGTGCGCCGGGCGTCACCACCAGCAACCTGTTCATGCAGGCGGGCCACGTGCCGGTCGCGACGCTGATCGAGGACATCGCGCTGGGCGTCTATGTCACCGAGCTGATCGGGCAGGGTGTGAACCCGGTGACGGGCGATTACAGCCGCGGCGCGGCGGGGTTCCTGATCGAGCACGGCGCGATCACGCGGCCGGTGGCCGAGTTCACGATCGCGGGGAACCTCAAGGACATGTTCCGCGCGGCAGTGCCCGCGAACGACCTCGAATTCCGCTATGGCATCAACGTGCCGACGATCCGCATCGATGGGATGACGGTCGCGGGTGGCTGACGCGCGCGCCGCTGCTGCCCCTACCGCGCTCGCTCCCATCGCACTGGCCGGAGCGGTCGCGGCTGCGACGCGCGAGGCAGCGTCGATGGCGATGGCGCGCTGGCGGACCGATTTCGCGCGCACCGAGAAGAGCGACGGCAGCCCGGTGTGCGAGGTCGACCTCGATGTCGACCGGATGCTCCACGCGCGTCTGTCGGCGCTGCTGCCCGACGCGGGCTGGCTGTCGGAGGAAACCGCCGACAGTGCCGAGCGGCTTTCGGCCAGGCAGGTGTGGGTGGTCGATCCGATCGACGGCACGCGCGACTATATTCGCGGGCGCACCGGCTGGTGCGTTTCGGTCGCGCTGGTCGAGGCCGGGCGCGTGGTGATCGCGGTGCTCGACGCACCGGCGCGCACCGAAGTGTGGCACGCGGTCGCAGGGAGCGGTGCAACGCTGAATGGCGCGGCGTTACGCGCGGGCGCGCGCGCGCAGATCATCGGCGCGCGCGTACCGGCGGACGCGCTGCCCAAGATCGACCGCGACCTGGTAGCGGTGGAGAAGCCCAATTCCATTGCATTGCGCATGGCAATGGTTGCCGCGGACCGCGCCGACCTGGTCGCGACGATGCGCTGGGGCAACGAATGGGACATCGCCGCCGCTGCATTGGTCGCCGAGGAAGCGGGCGCGAGCGTCACCGACGCGCTGGGTCAGGCGCTGCGCTTCAACAAGCCCGACCCGCATGCCTTCGGCGTGCTGACCAGCACCCGCGGCATCCACGCGGCGGCGGTGGAGCGACTGGCCGGCCGCGCAAAGGCGGTAATCCGGTAGATTTCGCGACGCGGCGTGGCCCGAGCGAGCGCGCGGTTCAGGACTGTTTGCCTGTTACAGTTGCGTAGACGCGATCAGCCGGTCCTGCTGTGTGCCCGTGCGTATCCCAGATCAGTTCGAGCCACATTCTCCCGTCACCCCGGACTTGATCCGGGGTCCCGCTTCTTGGACGGGGCGGGGGGAGACAGCAGGATCCCGGATCAAGTCCGGGATGGCGATAAGTTGAAGCGTTGCGAGCTTAACCTTGCTTTACGGGTTGCAGTAGGTAGCGCGCCAGTGGACGAAGTGGCTCGGCAGACGTTCAACGCTCTACCCCACGATGATCGACGGATGGTCGCGTTCGGCTAGCGCGTGAGCGGCAGTGCTGTGCTGCGCGACATCGCGCGCGACCATCGGGCGCAGGCGTACTGCCAGGCAGATAACGATCGGCCAGAACAGGGTGTTCGCAACATCGCCAAGCGTATCGGACCAGCGCCACGAGCCGTAGTGGATACGGTCGAGAAGCTCGTTCGCGCCCTCCGCCGCGACCACGACGGAGAGCGGGATAAGCGTGCCGAGCGAGCGCCCGGTGACGAGCCGCGCGACCAGCAGCACGGCCATCCCCGCGTGGACATGGAGGATCGTGTCGGGCAGCCCCGTGCCGTCCCCGACCCAAACGGTGAAGTCGGTCCACCATTTCGCCAGGTCCACGCGCGTCGCCTTATTTCTGGCAGGCGACGATGGTTGCGATCACCGACAGCGTGTCGTGCGGATCGCGGACGCGGACGGTGTCGAGCCCGAGTTCTTTCGCTGGATAATCGTTGCCACCGGGGAAGATCGCGTCGCCGATGAACATCATCTTGTCGAGCGCGATGCCGCTCTCGTCGCGCAGGCGCTTGAGGCCATAGGCCTTGTCGACGCCCTTCTGCGTGATGTCGATCGAGGTGGCACCACCCATGTTGATCGACAGCTCGGGCAGCCGCTGCTTCAGGTCGGCCTGGATCACCTTGCGCTTCGCGAAGTCGGGGTCCCACTTCTCCTTGGCTTCCACCGGCGCCTGCTGGCCGAGCGCGGAAAAGGTGATCTGCGAGCCGCGATCCTCGATCCGCTCGCCCCAGGTCTGCTCGGGCTTGAACCCGGTCGCCTGGAGCGAGGCGTCGAATGCCTCGATGATGTTCTTCTTCGTCTCATCGTCGAACAGCTCGGCATAGACCGCTTTCCACGCACCCGACTGGTGCGTGTAGAGCTTGGTGCCTGTCGTCGGCATCAGCCACAGCCGCGACAGATCGGCGCGCGCGGGCAGCCGGCTCGCCACCTGCTTGTCGAACTGCGGCCAGTCGCCGCCCGAGATCACCGCGACGTGCGCGACCTGGAGCAGGTCGGCCAGCGCCTCGCTCATGTCCTCCTTGATCGCCTGCTTGCTCTCGGCGAGCGTTCCGTCGAGGTCGAAGGCGACGAGTTCTTTCACTTAGGATTCTCCAGGGTAGGCAGGATGATCGTTTCGATGGCGTGCGCTACGCCATCCTCGTCGTTGGCGCGAGTGACTTTCCTCGCAACCGCTTTCACGTCGTCGGGCGCGTTGCCCATCGCGATCGGGAGGCCGGCGCGGCCGAGCATCGGCAGGTCGTTGTGCTGGTCGCCGATCACCGCGGTGTCGGTTAGGTCGACGCCGTTCGATTTGGCCAGCGCGGCGACGCCGTCGCCCTTGTTGGCCGCGAGCGCGGTCACGTCGAGATAGTAGGTCTGCGACTGCGCGATCGTCGCCTGCTCGCCATATTGGCCGTGCGCCTTCTCGTAGAGCGCGTGGAGGCGGTCGGCATCGTCGCTGACGAAGGTGATCTTGTCGGCGCGGCCGAGCAGATCGTCGAAGTCGGCGCGAATGACCGGCTCCTGGTTCGAGCTCACGCGCTCGCTGGCGGTATGCGGTCCGTCACCGTCGGTTGCGAACCACTGATCGTCGGCGAAGACCCAGGTGTCGACCTGCTCGCCCGCTGCCATGCCGATCACGCCGCGCGCGACGCGTTCGTCGATCGTGTGGCGGCTGACGATCGTACCGTCACGGCGAAACACGATGCCGCCGTTGAAGGCACCGACATCCTCGTCGAGTTCGAGCGGTTCGAGCAGCGGCTGGATGCCCGACATCGGCCGCGCGCTGATGACGGTGAAAGCAATGCCGGCATCGCGCAGTCGCTTCACCGCCGCAATCGTGCCGTCGGTCAGTCGTTTGTCCTTGTCGACCAGCGTGCCGTCGACGTCGGACACCACCAATCGTATCGCGCTTACGCCCTTGTCCGTATCCGCCATTACTGCGGCATCTCGACGTGACCGCCGAAGCCGAAGCGCATCGCGGAGAGCACCTTGTCACCGAATGTGTGGTCGACGCGGCTGCGGTAGCGCGCGAACAAGGCGGCGCTCAGCACGTTCAACGGCACCGCTTCCTCCATCGCGGCGTCGATCGTCCAGCGACCCTCGCCCGAATCGGCGACATGGCCCGAGAAGCCCTCGAGCTTGCCGTCCTTTGCGAGCGCGAGCGCGGTCAGGTCGAGCAGCCACGACGAGATCACGCTGCCGCGGCGCCACACCTCGGCGATGTCGGTCAGGTTGAGGTCATAGCGCTGATCCTCCGGCAGCTTGTCCGACGCCTTGCCTTTCAGCACGTCGAACCCTTCCGCATAGGCCTGCATCAGCCCGTACTCGATCCCGTTGTGAACCATTTTGACGAAGTGCCCGGCACCCGCCGGCCCCGCATGGATGTAGCCGTTCTCTGCGCGCGGGTCGGTCGCGTCGCTCAAGCGACCTTCGGTGCGCTCGATCGAGCCCATGCCGGGGGCGAGCGTGGAGAAGATGGGGTCGAGTTGGTGGACGATGTCCTCCGGCCCGCCGATCATCATGCAATAGCCGCGCTCGCGACCCCAGACGCCGCCCGATGTGCCGACGTCGACGTAGTGGACGCCCTTCTCGGCCAGTGCCTTCGCGCGGCGGATGTCGTCCTTGTAGAAGGAATTGCCGCCGTCGATGACGATTTCGCCCTCGGCCGCATTCTCGCAGATGCTGTTGATCACGCCCTCGGTGATCTCGCCGGCGGGGACCATCACCCACCAGACAACGGGCGAGCCCGCCTTGGCACGCGCGTCGTCGACCGAGGTGGCGGCCTCCGCGCCCGCCTCGACCAGCTTGGCGACCGCGTCGGCATCGCGGTCGAAGGCGACGATCTCGTGCCCCTTGTCCATCAATCGGCGCGCCATGTTGCCGCCCATCCGGCCGAGGCCGATCATCACCATCTTCATGCGCACACGCTCCTGCTCGCTTGATCCGCGTAAAGCGGCAGGATGGGGCAATGTTCCCGTCCTACCCGGACACGCGCGGCGGGCGGTGCCCGCTCAACGTTTCACCGAAGCGGAGAAGGGACGCGCATGGCGGTCGGTCGCCCATTTGTAGTTCGGCTCCGCCGACATCGCGAACCGCAGTTCGCCGCCCGCCATGATCTCGGCGTGCGTCAGGTAGCTGCGCTCGAGCGGCTTTCCATTCAGCATCAATGCGCCGACATACGGGCGCGACTGGCCGAAATTGTCGGCGACGATCGTGAAGCGCTTGCCGTTCGGCAGATCAAGCGCGGCGCGGCGGACGAACGGGCGGCCGATCGCATACTCGAGGCTGCCGGGCGTCACGGGATAGAAACCGAGCGCGGTGAAGACGAGCCAGGCGGACATCTGACCCAAATCGTCATTGCCGGCAAGGCCGTCGGGCGTCGGCTTGTATTGCGAGTTGACGATCTGCGTCAGCCGGTACTGCGTGCGCCACGGTTGCCCGGCATGGTCATAGAGGTAAGCGACGTGGTGGCTCGGTTCGTTGCCATGGATATACTGGCCGATCAGCCCGGCAATGTCCTCGGCATGGCTATAGTCGAGTTTCGAATTGTCATAGTCGAACATCTGGTCGAGCTTGGTCACCGCGGCTTGATCCCCGCCCATCGCCTCGAACAAGGCGGCCTGATCCTGCGGCACGAACCAGGAATATTGCCACGCATTCCCCTCGGTATAGTCCGAGCCGTAGTTGATCGCGGTGGGATCGAATGGTTCGCGGAATGTGCCGTCGGCTTTGCGCGCGCGGACGAAGCCGGTCTTGAGGTCGAAGGTGTTGCGCCAATAGCCCGACCGCGCATCGAACCAGGTAGCGACGTCGTCGCGCTTCATCGCGCGCGCCATCTGCGCGATCGTCCAGTCGTCATAGGCGTATTCGACCGTCTTCGATGCCGCCTCGGGCTCGCGGTCGATCGGAATGTAATGAAGCACCGGCAGGTCGGCGAGCCCGCCGTAGGGCGCATAGGTCGCGCTGCGGATCATCGCGGCGAGCGCCTGCGTCTCATCGAACCCGCGAATGCCCTTCAGATACGCGTCGGCGATGACCGGGACCGAATGGTAGCCGATCATCGTCCACGTCTCGCGTCCCTGAAACTGCCAGACGGGGAGGATGCCGTCGGGCGAATATCGCTGGCTGGCGAGCAGCGAGCGGATGATCTGCGAATTGACCTCGGCGGGCTGGACCAGCGTGAGCAGCGGGTGCTCGGCGCGGAACGTATCCCAGAGCGAGAAGGTCGAGCGCTGCGTGTAGCCTTCCGCCCGGTGGACCTGATTGTCGGGACCGCGCCAGCGCCCGTCGACGTCGCTGGTGACGGAGGGCGCGATCAGGCTGTGATAGAGCGCGGTCATCACGTTCTTGCGCATCGCGGGCTCACCGTCGAGGTCGAGCACCCCGAGCGCCTGGCGCCACGCCGCGGTGGTCGACTTGCGCACCGCATCGAAGCCGCCGCTCTCCGCCTGGAGGTTGGCGATCGCGCCGTCCTCGTCGACGCTGGAGATTGCGACGGTTACCTCCAGCGGCTTGTCGAGCTTGCCGAAGTCGAACCGCGCGACGAGCGCGCGGCCGGCGCGCTCCATCACGCGGTCGCTGCCGCGCCCCGGGCCCTGAAAGCCCTTGTAGGTCACGTCGGCCTCGGTGCTGACGAAGGCGTGGTTGGTGATCGGACGCGAGAAGCGCATCGCGAAGAATAATTGCCGGTCGGGCGCCCAGCCGCGCGTCTGGCGGCTGCCGGTGATCGTGCCATCGGGACGCAGCCGCAGCGACGACCAGAGCGTCTTGCCGGGGTAATTGTAGAGGCTTGATCGCAGATCGAGGATCAGATGCGCCTCGTCGCCCGAGCGGAACGTGTAGCGGTGGACGCCGACGCGCGTGCCCGCGGTCAGCTCGGCCCGGACGCGCGCGTCGTCGAGCTGGACCGAATAATAGCCGGGCGTCGCCTGCTCGTTCCGGTGGCTGAAGCGCGAGCGATAGCCCGAGCCGGGCTGTTTGGGGTCGCCGGGTTCCAGCTTGACCGCGTCGGCCGCGCCGGTCGCGGGCATCAGCAGGAAGTCGCCGAGATCGCTGTGCCCGGCGCCCGAAAAATGCGTGTGCGAGAAACCCTGGATCGTCGGGTCCTCGTAGCGGTAGCCCGCGGCGTGCGGGTAGCAGTCGCGCAGGACACAGGTCGTGTCGGTGTCGGGCGACAATTGCACCATGCCGAACGGCGCAACCGCACCGGGAAAGGTGTGCCCCTGTCCGCCGGTGCCGATAGATGGGTCGACCGCGCCGAGCGGATCGGCATCGCGCTGCGCCGCGACCGGGGTAGCGAGCGGCATGGTCAGCGACAGGGCGACGAGGGCGGACAGGCAGCGGCGGGCGAGCGTCATGGCGAACCTTTTGCCCTGTGCAGGGCCCGGGTGAAAGATGTCGCGAGGTCGCACGGTCGCCGACAGCGGGCGCAACACCCGCCCCGGTCGGTGCGTTAGGCCATTCGATCAGCACGAGTATTCACGACGATGACCGACCCTGCCCGCCCGATGCGCCTCGGCTTCCCCGTGAAGGTGATGGGCAAGCCCGGCTTCAAGAGCAACGACACCCGGCGCTGGCAGAAGAACCCGCACCTCAAATGCTCGCTGGAGGAGGTGTCGAAGATCCTCGACTATCTCGCCAAGGAAAAGCTCGACATGTACCGGCTGTCGTCGGACCTGGCGCCGTACGCGACGCATCCGGACATGCCGCAGTTCCACAACATGGTGGCGGAGAGCGACGCCGAGCTGGCGGCATTCGGGAAGAAGGCGCGCGAACTCGACATCCGATTGTCGTTCCACCCGTCGCAATACGTCCTGCTCAACAGCCCCGACGCGGCGCTGACCGAGAAGAGCATCTGGGACCTGTCGAGCCAGGCGGAGATGCTCGACCGCATGGGGCTGAACGACGAGGCGGTGATGATCACGCACGTCGGCGGCGTGTACGACGACCATGACGCGAGCCGCGCGCGCTGGATCGAGGGGTGGGAAAAATGCCCCGAACACGTCCGGCGGCGGCTGGTGCTGGAAAATGACGACATCCGCTTCTCGGCCGCCGACGCTCTGTGGATCCACGAGCGGACGGGCGTGCGGCTGGTGTTCGACTATCAGCATTTCTGGTGTTTGAACCCCGAGCGGCTCGACATGCGGGCGACGCTCGAGAAGTTCCTGGCGACCTGGCCCGAAGGGGTCAGGCCGAAGATGCATTTCTCGTCTCCGCGCACCGAGATGCGCGAGGTGAAGCAGAAGATCACCGCGAAACAGCGCGCGAGCGGCAAGACGACCAAGAAGGGCGAGCTGACCAAGGCGCCGGTCAAGGCGAACGCGCGGGTGAAGACGGTGCTGCGCCCGCCGATCTGGACCGGCCACGCCGACTTCACCAACCCGTTTGAGTTCGCGACCTTCATGCGGATGGCCGAAGGGCTCGTCTTCGACGTGATGATGGAAGGCAAGTCGAAGGACGTGAGCCTGCTTAAACTGCGCCCCGATCTGCTGCGCTTCGCGCCCGACGTGGCAGCGCGCTTCGGCATCTACCCCGAGGACGCCGATGCGCTGGCGGCCGATGAGGCGGAACTGGAAGGCGGCGTCGACGCGGAGGAAACGCCCGACGTGGACGAGGGCGACGGCGAAGGTGGGGCGATGCTGGAGGCGGCGGAATAATCTGCCGCCGCGCGTGAGGCGGCGGGATCATCCGCCGCTCACCCGGTTACTCCGCGGCTTCGCGCAGGCGCAGCTCGGCCCCCACCTCTTCCGCGAACCATTCGGCGGTCATCGGCAGCCCCTCGCGCAAGGGGACGCGCGGCGACCAGCCGAGCACGTCCTGCGCGCGTGAGATGTCGGGGCGGCGGCGGCGCGGGTCGTCCTGCGGCAGCGGCGTATTCACCACCTTTCCTGCGTTCGGCACCAGTTCCAGCACCATGTCGAGAAGCTCGTTGATGGTGAATTCGTCGGGATTGCCGATGTTGACCGGCTCCGTGCCGTCGATGTCGCTCTCCATCAGCGCGATCAGCCCGCGCACCATGTCGGAGACGTAGCAGAAGCTGCGCGTCTGCGTGCCGTCGCCGTGGACGGTGATGTCACGGCCGGTGAGCGCCTGGCAGATCAGGTTGGAGACGACGCGCCCGTCGTCGGGGTGCATGTGCGGGCCGTAGGTGTTGAAGATGCGCGCGACGCGTACCTCGGCGCGCTTCATCCGCGCAAAGTCGAACGTCATTGCCTCGGCGGCGCGTTTGCCCTCGTCGTAGCAGGCGCGCGGTCCCGTGCAGCTGACCCAGCCGCGATAGCCCTCGACCTGCGGGTGGACTTCGGGGTCGCCGTAGACCTCGCTCGTCGAGGTGAGCAGGAAGCGCGCGCCGGTCCGCTCGGCGAGGCGCAGCAGGTGGTTGGTGCCGACCACGTTGGTCAGCATCGTGTGCTCGGGGTCCGCCTGGTACTGCGGCGGCGAGGCGGCGCAGGCGCAATTGTAGATGCGCGTGAGGTTGGCGGCCTCGGTGACAGCGGCGGGCAGCGGGTTGACGATATCGCCCTCGACGAAGGTGAAGTTGGGCAGGTCCTCCAGCGGCTTCAGGTTCGACGGCCGCGCGGTTTGCAGATTGTCGAGGCAGATGACGCGGTGGCCCGCGTCGCTCAGCGCGCGGCACAGATGCGATCCGATGAAGCCCGCGCCGCCGGCGACCAGGATGGTGTCCATGTTCTTCTCCCTCATGCCGAGACGCGCTCTTTGTCGTGCGCGTGCTCGGCGGCTTCCCTCAAATGGCGCTCGAGCTCTTCGGCCCGGTGCGCGGCGGTGTGTTCGGCGAGGACGCGTTGGCGCCCCGCCTGCCCGATCTGCTCGAGATCGCGGCGCGCGAGCACGGCGAGCATGTCGGCGCAGGTATCGACCAGCAGGATCTCGCGCCCGTCAGCGAGGATCTCGTTCAGTCCGTCCCACCGATCGGAGATGATCGGGGTGCCGCAGGCAGCAGCTTCGAAGATGCGGACCGAGGGCGACCAGCCGGCCGCGATCATGTCAGCGCGCGTCACGTTCAGTGTCGCGCGGCTCGCGCTGTAAAAGGCGGCGTGCTCTGCGGGCGGCAGATGCTCGATCCGCTCGACATTGTCGGGCCACTGGATCGTATCGGGGTATTGCGGCCCCGCGACCGCGAAGCGGCGATTGGGGGCGGCGCGCGCGACGTAGAGCAGCAGGCGTTCGAGCGTCGGCTGACGATCATCGCTATAGGTGCCGAGATAGGTCAGGTCCCACTTCTTCGGCACGTCAAGCGGCACGTACGCCTCGGCGTCGACCGAGCAGTAGAGCGCGCGCGCCATCGGCGAGCCGTAATGCGTCTCCAGGTGGCGGAGCGTCGGGCCGCCGGTGAACGACAGGTATACGTCGTAGCCAGGAATGACCGCGGGCGAGAGATACTCGAAGTCGCCGCGCTCCAGCTTGGCGAGCGTGACCGGCGTGTCGATGTCGTAGAAGGCGACGACGCCTTGCGCCCATTCCTGAACGAGCTGGCCGACCGCGACGCCGTCGGGGACGTAGCTGCCGACGATCACCGCGTCGGCGGCCGCGATCTCGCCGCGCCACTCGGCCAGATGATCGAGGTCGGAGTAGTAATCGAGCCGGCACCAGTCGGGATCGACCAGGTCGCGGTGCGCGCCCGCATACCATGGCACCTCGCGTTCGAGGAACACGACCTCGTGCCCGCGCGCGGCGAATGCCTTCAACAGCGCGCGAAACGTGGTGGCGTGGCCATTGCCCCAGGACGAGCCGAGGCTGAGGCCGAGGACGACGAGCTTCATGCCGCGGTCACCTCGCGCGCGGCATGGACCTTGAACAGCGCGTCGACCTGCTCGCCGCGAAGGTCATAGGTGTGTTCGGCGAGCACGCGCTGGAGCGCCGCCTGCCCGATCGCCGCCGCGCGCTCGGTGGTGAGCGCGGATAGGTGATCCGCCACGTCCTGCCCGTCGCGCGCAACCAGCACTTCCTCGTCGGGTTTGAGGAACAGCTCGATCCCCTCCCACGCATCGGTGATGAGGCAGGCGGCGGCGCCCGCGGCCTCGAACACGCGGGTGGCGGGCGAGAAGCCGATATGCGCCATCGAATCGCGCGCGACGTTGAGGACGGCGCGCGGCGTGCAGTTGAACGCATTGTGTTCGGCGGTGAAGACGTGGCCGCGGTGGCGGACGTTGCCGGGCATCGCCTTCGTCTCCCAGCCGTTGCCGCCGATCAGGAACTGCTGCTCGGGCAGGAGTGATGCGGGGCGGAGGAAGAACTCCTCCACGCGCGCCTCACGGTCGGGCAGGCGGTTGCCGAGGAACGCGAGGTCGCAGGCGAAGCGCGGGTCGGCCTCGACCGGATGGTGCGTCTGCGGGTCGAGCGCGTTGTAGACCGGCACGCAATCCTTCGCGCCGAACCCGGTATAGGCGTCGACGACCGGCGCGCCGCCGCCGTAGGTCAGCACCATGTCGAGCCTGGGCAGCGCGGCGCGCACGGGGTGGCTCGCGTCGGCGCGCATCTCGTCGAGCGTCGCGGCGGCGTCGACGTCCCAGAAGATCTTGAGCGCGCCCGGCCGCGCGTGGGCGATCACGCCTTCGAGCAGTTCGCGGTCGAATACGCCGACGCCGTTCGCCTTGACGACGATGTCGGCGGCGGCGGCTTCGCTCAGCACGTTACGCATCGCCTCCTGGGTGGCGGGATAGACGACGACCTTGGCATATTCGGGCGGGTCGATGTCGCGGTGCTGCTGACGGTCGAACGCGTCGGGTTCGTAGAAGGTGATGTCGTAGCCGCGCTCACCCAGCGCGCGCAGGATGCCGCGATAATAAGTGGCCGCACCGTTCCAATAGGACGACAACAGGCTCGATCCGTAGAAAGCGATCTTCATGCGGCAACTCCCACGCCGGTGTCGGTGCCCAGCGTGTCCAGGATGGTCATCAATTCGTCGACGCGGTGCGCGCAGGTGTGGCGCTCGGCGATCGTCTCCAGCCCGGAGGCGATCAGCGAGGCACGCAGATCGGCGTCGTCGCGGATGCGGGCGAGCACGTCCGCCATCTGCTCGCCGTCGCTCGCGTAAAGGAAGTCCTGTCCAGGGCGGAACAGTCCCTCGCTATCTTCCCACGGCGCACTGGCGAGCGGGATGCCGCAGGCGAGCGCCTCGAACACGCGGATCGTCGGGATGCCGGGCAGGATCGTGCGATAGTAGTTGCGCGGCACGTGGACGGTCGCGAGCGCGCGCGCGAAGATCTCGGGCGCGCGGGCATTGGGCGCCCATCCGTGATAGCGCGCGCCGTAGTGGGCGAGCATCGCGCGCGCCTCGTCGGGGTAGCGGACGCCGTAGATGTCGAGCGGAAGCTGCGCGCGTTGCGCGGGACGGAGCAGGTACTCCTCGATCTCGCGCGTGCGCTCGCCATCGCCCCAATTGCCGATCCAGACCACGCCCTCGTGGGTGTCGCTCGGGAGCGGCTTGAAGCGGCGCGTGTCGGCGGCCTCGTGCCAGGTCCAGACGCGCTTGCCCCAGCCGCGCGCGCGATACTGTTCGGACAAGGTCTCACCGAACGCGAGGACCCCGTCATAGCCCGACAGGTCGTAGGCATCCATCTCGTGCGGCAGACTGACGATGCGGTGGTGCGTGTCGTGGAACAAGAGCGTCCACGGCGCACCGGCCTTGCGCAAGCGACCGACTTCGGCGACGAGGTCGTGCGCGTTCCACTCGTGAACGATCACGAGGTCGGCGCCTTCGACCATCGCTGCGACATCGTCGCCTGCCTCGTACGTGTCCGAAGACAATTCGGGATAGGACGCGCGGTAGGGCGCGAGCGCGTCCTCGCCGCCGTCGGCGAGCAGGTTCTGGAGGCTCCAGCTATCCGCCGGCTCCCACGCCCGAACCTCGTGGCCGCGCGCGATCAGTTCGGACAGCACGCCGCGGACGAAATGCGCGTTGCCGTGGTTCCAGCACGAGGAAAGGCTGTGGGTGAAATAGACGATCTTCATGCCGCAACCCGCTCCCGCGGCGCGACTGCGCGCGCGTAGATATCCGCCATGCCGCGCGCGTTGGCGGCGGGGGTGTAGCGCGCGGCGCGTGCCCGCGCGCGCTCGCCCGCCTCGATCCGCACCGCGGAGTCGCTCGCCAGCGCGTCGATCGCGCGTGCGAAGCCGGCGTCGTCGCCGGGTGTGACGAAGATCGCAACGCCGTCCCATAGTTCACGGAACGTCGGAATGTCGGACAGCACCAGCGCGCAGCCCGCCGACGCGGCCTCCAGCACCGCGAGCCCGAACGGCTCGTAGCGCGCGGCGGAGGCGAAGATTAGGCGTGCCGACAGGCGATCGGCCACATCCGCGTCCGACAGCGCGCCGAGCGTGTCGAGGTGCGCGAAGGCGACCTGCTCGCCGTTGGGGCCGGCGAGCGATCCGGCGGCCTTGATCGGCAGACATATGCGCGCGGCGGCGCGATCGAGCGTGGCGACGTCCTTGCCGCGGTCCCACAGTCGACCCGCGGTGAAGACGTAGTCGGCGAGCGCCCCCGTGCTCGCGATCGCGGTGCGACCGTTGTGGACGACGCGCGGGCGACGCGGCAGCGCATAGAGCCGCTGCACCGTGTCCGCGAGCGCGGCGGAGGGGCAGACGCTCACGTCGGCGCGCGCGAGGCCGTCGCCGGTCAGCGCCGCCTGCCACGCGAGATCGGCGGGCAGCGGCCCTTGCTCGACCGCGTCCCACCACGACGCGACGCAGCTGTGCGCGACCGCGATGATCGGCATCGCGTAATCGGCGAGCGCGAAGGCAGGCTGGTTGAGCTGCGCCACGTCCGCGCCGTGGAGCGCGGCTGCCATCGCGACCGCGTCGGCGGTGCGGCGGACTTCCGCAGCGTCCCGCGCGAGCCAGTCGAGCGGCAGGCCCGTCTCGGTGTACGTCACCCCGAGCGCGGCGGCGCGGTCGCGCTGCGCAGACGACAGCGCGGGGCCGATCAGCGCGAGGTGCGCGTCGACGCCGAGTGGCGCGAGCGCGGCGGCGAGTTCGAGCGCATACTGCCACACGCCGCCGACCGCGTCCGCCGTCATCAGCAGGCGTGTCACGCAGCGACCTCGAGCGCGGCATGCTCCGCCTTCAACCAGTCGGCGAGGCGGGCGACGCCGTCGCGCCAGTCGGTCCGGCGCCCGAGCCCGAGCGCCGTTTCCGCCGCGCGCGTGTCGGCGACGAAGTAGCGCTGGTCGCCCGCGCGCCAATCGTCGTGGCGCACGTCGACCGCGCGCCCGGTCACCTCCGCGATATGGTCGAGCAGCACGCGCAGGCTGACTGCATTGTCGGGCCCGCCGCCGAGATTGAACGCGCGACCCGATACGTCGTCGATCCGCGCCCAGGCGGCGAGATAGGCGTCGACCGCGTCGGACACGTCGAGGATGTCGCGTACCTGGCAACCATCGCCGTAGAGCGTGATCGGCCGGCCTTTCAGCGCGCTGATCAGGAAGTGCGCGACCCAGCCCTGGTCCTCGGTCCCCATCTGCCGCTGGCCGTAGATGCAGCTCATCCGCATGACGGCGGTCTTGAGCCCGTAGCTGCGCGCGTAATCGAGCACATACTGGTCGGCCGCGCCCTTCGACACGCCATAAGGGGTGTGGAAGTCGAGCGGACGGCCTTCCCCGATACCGTGCGCGCGCACTTCCGCGTCGACGGGTACGTAGCGGTCACCCTCCAGCGCGAAGTTGAGGTCGGTCAGGTCGCCGTAGACCTTGTTGGTGGAAGCAAAGATGACGGGCGCTTGCGGAGCGTGGTGGCGCACTGCCTCTAGCACGTTCAAGGTGCCCGCGATATTGGTCGCGAAATCGTCCATCGGGTCAGCGAGGCTGGTGGTGACCGCCACCTGCGCGGCGAAGTGGAACACCGCCGACGCACCCTTCACCGCCTCCTGCACCCGCTCCGCGTCGCGCACGTCGGCCTCGACGAAGCGCACGCGGTTGCCGTGGCGGCTGCGCAGCCAGTCGAGGTTGCGTCGCACGCCCGCGCGCGCGAGCGCGTCGTAGACGATCACATCGTGGCCCGTGTCGGCGAGGCGGTAGGCAAGGTTCGCGCCGATGAACCCCGCGCCGCCGGTGACGAGAACCGGACCGTCGGGAGCCGGCCCGGAGCTTCCCCCCGGTCCGGCCATCACGCGACCAGCCCGCGCTTGTCGAGCTCGGCGCGCATCGTCTCGACCTTGTCCTCGGCGGTCTGCTGCGCGACCCATTCGGCGAGCACGGCGAGCCCCGCCTGGAAGTCCTGGGTCGCCTCGAAACCGAGCTGCTCCTTCGCGAGCGTGGTGTCGCAGAAGCAGTGGCGGATGTCGCCGATCCGCGCCTTGCCGACGACCTGCGGCGAGATGTCGTTCTTGCCCATCGCCTGCGCCAGCTCGGTCGCGACCTCGCGCACCGAGCGGTGGTGGCCCGAGCCGATGTTGAACGTGCCGCCCGCCGCCTGCGGCAGCGTGAGCGAGTCGGCAAAGGCGCGCGCGACGTCGGAAACGTGGACGAAATCGCGGCGCTGCTCACCGTCCTCGAAGATCATCGGCTGCTGCCCGTTCAACAGCCGCGACGCGAAGATCGCGAGCACCCCGGTATACGGGTTCGACAGCGCCTGGCCCGGACCATAAACGTTGAACAGCCGCAGGCAGACGCCCTCCATGCCGTAGGGCGCGGCCATGATGTGGGTGGTGCGCTCCTGCACATATTTGTTGAGCGCGTAGATCGAGGACAGGTTGGGGCGCTTCCACTCAGGCGTCGCGACCGCCTCCAATGGGCGTCCCTGCGCATCGACCGGCTCCCAGTTGGTCAGCCCGTCGCGCAGACCCTTGCGCTCCGCATCCTGCACCAGCTTGCCGTCGGCGTCGCGGTACAGTCCCTCGCCGTAGATCGACATCGACGAGGCGGTGACGACGCGGCGGACGGGATTGTCGATCAGTTTTTCGAACAGCACGGCGGTGCCGACGTCGTTGGTCGAGGTGTAGCGCTCGACCTCGTACATCGACTGCCCGACGCCGACCTCGGCCGCCAGGTGGACGACGCTGTCGACGCCCTTCAGCGCCTTCGCCACCACGTCGCCGTTGCGCACGTCGCCGCGGATCAGCTCGACCTCGTCGTTCAAGAGCGGCGGGCGCTCCACATCGCCGTGCACCTGCTCGATCAGGCTGTCGAGCACGCGCACCTTGTTGCCGCGCGCCAGAAGCTCGTCGGCGACGAAGCGCCCGATGAAACCAGCACCCCCCGTAATCAGAACCGTTTCCATATGTCCTCCCACCCCGGTCAGGGTCGGTGGACGGAAACGACATTGATCTGGATCAACGACACAGCACGGCCACCAACGCCATACAAGAAGAAGAACATCTTCTACTTAGCTTGGTTCCGCGAAGCCGTTCCAGCATCGTAACTTTTTTGCGGCGGCGGTTGCGATGTGCGCACCGGCGGTAGACGAAGGCGCATGACACGCACCATCCTGCTCGCGCGCCACGGCACCCATGCCGAGGTCGGTCACGTACTGAGCGGCCGATCGGAGATCGGCCTCGCACCCACGGGCGAAACGCAGGCGCAGCGACTTGCCGAGTGGCTGGAGCGTACACCGCTCGCCTCGATCCACGTCAGCCCGCGCGCGCGAACGCGGCAGACGGCGGGCCCGGTCGCGACGAAACGCGGACTTACGCCGGTGCCCGCCCCTGCGCTCGACGAGATCGACTTCGGCGCATTCACCGGACGATCGTTCACCACGCTCGACGCCGACCCGGATTGGCAGCGCTGGAACGCGCAGCGCGATACCGCGCGCTGCCCCGGTGGCGAAACGATGACGGAAGCGGTCACGCGCGCCTGGGACTATCTTCACGCGCTACCCGCGACGGCGACGCCTGCCTTGTGCGTCACGCACTGCGACGTGATCCGCGGACTGGTCGCGAGCCATCTGGGACTGCCGTTCACCGCCATCTACGGCTTCAACTGCGATCCCGGATCGGTGACGACCTTGGTGCTGAACGATCCTGCCGCAGGAGCGGGCGCGCGGCTCGTTGCGCTCAACGAGCGGCCATGAGTGCGCCGGCGGGCATGGTCATCGCCGGCGCAGCACCGGTGTGCATGTCGGCGTAGCTCTTTTCCTCGATCAGTTCGGAGCCCAGTTGCAGATTGATCGCACGCTTGATCGCGGCGCGTTCGTCGTTCTTGTGATACACTGCACGCGCCAGATGAACGAACTCGGCGCCGAACGTGCCCGCCGCCTCCTGCTCGCGGATCGCGTCTTCGATCTCCCAAAGATCCTCGTTGACCGCCTTGAGCGTGGCGTAGAGCGGCGCGATGCCGTCGCTGCGCAGCGCCATGTTGCCGAACTCGCTGAGCAGCCGGTGTTCGTTCATCACGTTGGCGCGCGCATCGGCGCGTACGATCCGCTCGCGCTTGATCTCGAGAATGCTGATCTTGTCGAGCAACTCACCCCAGGAGACGGGGACGGTCGGGCTAACCTTGGAGGCCATGCGCCATTCCTTGCAGTTGAGATGGGTGTGAGTGCCGCCGCGCGAGGTCGCACGCGATCTCCTCGACGACGCCCGTCCAGTCGCCCGCGTGCGGTTGCGCGTAAAGGCGCATCGTCGGGTACCAGGGCGTGTCGCGCGCACCGGGGGCCCAGCGCCAGTCGGGCTCGGCCTTGAGCATCAGCCACGTCGGCCGCCCCAGCGCACCGGCCAGATGCGCGATCATCGTGTCGACGGTGATGACGAGCGCGCAGGCCGCGACCAGCGAGGCGGTGGCGTCAATGTCGAACGGACAGCCCGCGGGGTTGAGGACGGCGAGGTCGGTCGGCTCGGCGACGAGCGAGAGGCAGCGATGGCCTTCGCACAAGGGCGCGAGCAATGTTGGCGGCACACGGCGGTCGTGGTCCCAATCACCCGAGGAATAGCACAGGCCGATCGTGCCCGCGGGCAGCGCCGCGGGGCTCGCGCGCAGGTAGGGCACGGCCGCGTCGCCGGGCGTCGCGCGCAAAGCCTGAGGCAGTTCGGTGATCTCGATGTCGCAGGCGAACGGCTTGGCTGGTGCCGCGTGATCGAAGGGGATCAGGCGATCGACCCCGGGGATCGTCGCCAGCAGGTGGTGCAGCCGCGCCGGCGCCTCGACCGTTACCGAACGCGCGCGTTGCTTGAGCAGCGGCAGGAAGCGCGCGAACTGGATCGTGTCGCCGAGCCCATGGTAGCAGCGCACCAGCACGTCCTCGCCGTCGAACGCGCGGCCGTCCCACACCCAGCGGCGATGATAGTCGACACGCGGGTCGTCGCGCTCGGCGGGCGAGCGCGCGGCGATCACCGCGTCGCCAATCGCGAACGCCGCCGCGTAATCGCCGCGCCGCATCGCGGCGGTCCAGGGATCGGCAGCATCTACCATCCCGGTGCAAATCCTTGACGAAGCACGCTGGTTCCATCGTTGCGGAGGCGTAATGCAGCTTTGTTGCTGGCAGCCCGGAACGGCGCTGTGGCAGGATCGTTGGCGTAACGATTGCAAAGGGGGACGAATGAGCGACACCGGGGAACGCGCGGACACGCGTGACGCATTGCGCGAGGAGGTGCGCGCGCTCGCGCCATGGTTCCACAACATCGACCTGGGCGCCGGGCTCCACACCGCGCCCGAGCATTTCCTGGGCGATTATCCCAATTTCAAGTTCGCGATGTTCCGCGACTGCGTGCCCGACGACCTGACCGGCAAGACCGTGCTCGACATCGGCTGCAACGCGGGCTTCTACTCGATGGAGATGAAGCGGCGCGGGGCGGCACGCGTCGTCGGGATCGATTCGGACGAGCGCTACCTGGCGCAGGCCCGCGTCGCGGCGCGCGCGCTGGGATTTCAGGATTCGGTCGAGTTCCGTAACCTATCGGTGTACGACGTCGCGAAGCTGGGCGAGCGCTTCGACCTCGTGATCTTCATGGGCGTGCTCTACCATTTGCGCCACCCGCTGCTGGCACTCGACCTGATCCGCGAACATGTCGCGCGCGACCTGATGCTGTTCCAGACGATGCAGCAGGGATCGACCGAGGTCGCCGACGTGCCCGAGGACCACCCCTTTTTCCTGCCCGACAGCTACACCCCGCCGCCGTACTTCGACGAGCCCGGATACCCGAAGATGCACTTCATCGAACGCAAATTCGCGGGCGACTGGACCAACTGGTGGGCGCCCAACCGTGCGGGTTCGATGGCGATGCTGCGCGCCGCGGGGTTCGAGGTGGTCGAGAGCCCGCAGGACGACGTCTTCCTTTGCCGCGTCACCGACGTGCCCTATGCGCAATTTGGTCCGGCCGCGGTGTACCCGGCCAAGGGCGACAAGAACGAGACAGCCAAGAATCAAACGGGGGTGAACGCGTGATCGAAGCGGCGATGATCTGGAACGAGCCGAACAACAAGTCGCACTGGGATCCGGAAGTCGACCCCGACTGGTCGAAGTTCGCCGACACGGTCAGCCGCACCGGTGCTGCGATCCATGCGGTCAACCCGGACGTGACGCGCGTGCTGGGCGGCATGTCGCCGATCGACCCGATGTGGGTGAAGCGTCTGGAGGGCCACGGCTGTCTGGATGCCGTCGACGTGCTGGCGGTCCACGGCTTCCCGCTCGACTGGAACCTGTGGTCGATCCACGAATGGCCGAACAAGATCGCCGAGATCGAGGCCGTGACCGACAAGCCCGTCTGGGTGACCGAGGTCGGTGTCGGATCGTTCGGCGCGGAGGAAGTGCAGGTGTTCGGGGTCGAGAAGACCGCTGAGCTGCTGATCGGTCGCGTGCCGCGCATCTATTGGTATTCGTTGTTCGACCTGCCGCAGGAATGGGGTGCGACGACGCGCCACCGCGAGGCGGAGGGGTCGAGCTATTACCGCCATTTCTACATGGGGCTGATCCGCGCCGACGGGACGCCCAAGCCGTCGCTCGACTCTTATGCCAAGGTCGCGAGCGAGATGGGGCTGATGCAGTGGTTCCACTATCACGACCCGCGGCTCGATGACGCGGTCGAGTGGATGAAGCGGCTCGGCACGAAGAAGCTGCGCACCGGATTGTCCTGGGCCGACAGCTTCCGCCCCGACGCGATCGGCTGGTTCGACCGGCAGATGGAGGCGCTGCAGGATTTCGACACCACCGTCACCTTCTGCTTCACGCCCGAACATCTCGGCATCCAGCCGCACCACACCAGTGCGGCGCGCGAGCCGCAGGCATTCGCCGATTTCTGCGCGCAGATGATCGAGCGCTACGCGCCCAAGGTGGCGGCGCCGAAGGCGGAGCCGGTCGCGGCGTGAACGCATCTCCGTCGTCCCGTACTTGATCCGGGATCCCGCTTCTTCTCCGACCGGCGAAGGCAGCGTGACCCCGGATCAAGTCCGGGGCGACGAGGGCGATTAGTTTGCGGGTGGCGGCACGACGCCGTCACCCAGTTCCTCCGCGCGGCGTACCGTCACCATCACGCCCAGGTCCGCGTAACCCACGCGCCGCTTCGGATCGGCCGCGTCGTCGGGCGCCACCGCAAGGCGGCGATTGACCTTGCTGCGGTGGTGCATCCGCGCGGTATTCTCCTGTCCGACGTAACAACCCTTGGTGAAGCTGACGCCGTTCAGCTCGCGCGCGTTCGCTTCCAGCCACAGCGTCTCGCCCGAGCCGAGTTCGGCCAACCCTTCCGTCACGCCGAGCGACAGGCGGTGCGCGTGCCAGCCCTTAGCCGGCGCGCCCGGCGGCGCGATCCAGCGGTAGCCGAGCGCGGGAAGCCGCGGGTCGGGCGTGGCACCCTCGACCGGCCCGCGCGACCAATGCACCGCCAGCCCGTCGTCGCGCGCGATCGTGAGAGCGCGGCGCAGGCGGTAGATCGACAGCCGGCGGGCGAGCGCGTCGGCCTGGGTCGCCTCGACGTCGAGCAGCACGTCGTCGCCGTCCGCCCACATGATGAAGTCGAACAACGCCTTGCCCTGCGGCGTCAAGAGCGCGGCATAGGCCGGCAATCGCGCGGTGTCGTTGGTGACCAGTCCTTGCAGGAACCCTGCCGCATCCTCGCCAGAGACGCGCAGGATCGCGCGGTCGGTCAATGTCGTGCCGGGTTGCGGGGTCGTCGGGGTGGCATCGCTCATGCACCCAAGTTAGGAGGGCGCATCACGCGACGAAAGGGCTGGCGATGGCGACCTGTGACCTGAAACTGACGGGCGGCACCGTCCACACGCCGGGTGGTCCCGTGCAGGCCGATGTCGCGGTGAGCGGCGGGCGGATCGTCGCGATCGGCAACGCTGGCGGCCAAGCGGGCGACGCGGGCCGGACGATCGACTGCACCGGGCTCGACATATTGCCGGGCGTGATCGACACGCAGGTCCACTTCCGCGAACCCGGTCTGGTCCACAAGGAGGATCTGGAGAGCGGCAGCGTCGCGGCCGTCATGGGCGGCGTGACGGGCGTGTTCGAGATGCCCAACACCAAGCCCAACACCGACAGCGCGGAGGCGATCGCGGACAAGCTCGCGCGCGCCAAGGACCGGATGTGGTGCGACCACGCCTTCTACGTCGGCGCGACGCACCACAACCCGGCCGCTCTCGCCGAGCTGGAACGGATGCCGGGCACCGCGGGGGTCAAGATCTTCATGGGCGCGTCGACCGGCGACCTCTTGGTCAGCGACGACGCGACGCTGGCGCAGGTGCTCGCCCACGGCACGCGCCGCGTCGCGATCCACGCCGAGGACGAGGACCGGATGAACGCGCGCGAGAATGAGCGCGTGACCGGCGACGCCTCGTCGCACCCCGTCTGGCGCGACGACGAGAGCGCGATCCTCGCCACGCGCCGCATCCTGGGTCTTGCGCGCGCGGCCGGGCGGCGCATCCACGTGCTCCACGTCACCACGCCGGCGGAGCTGGAGCTGCTCGGCCAGAACAAGGATATCGCCACCTGCGAGGTGACGCCGCAGCACCTGACGCTGGCGGGCGAGGAAGCCTATCCGCGGCTCGGCACGCTGGCGCAGATGAACCCGCCGATCCGTTCCGGCGCGCACCGCGCCGGGCTGTGGCACTGGCTCAACCAGGGTGTGCCCGACGTGATCGGCTCCGACCACGCGCCACACACGCTGGAGGAGAAATCCAAGCCCTACCCCGCCAGCCCCAGCGGCATGCCCGGCGTGCAGACGCTGCTGCCGCTGCTGCTCGACCATGCCGCCAACGGTCGCCTGACGCTCCAGCGCGTGATCGAGCTGACCAGTGCAGGCGCGCAGCGCATCTTCGGCATAGTCGGCAAGGGCCGGATCGTCGCGGGGTACGATGCCGATTTCACAGTGGTGGACCTGAAAAAGCGCTGGACGATCGAGGACAAGTGGCTCGCCTCGCGCAGTGGCTGGTCGCCGTTCACGGGGATGGAGCTGACCGGCAAGCCGATCGGCACGATCGTGCGCGGGCAGGTCGCCATGTGGGAGGACCAGCTCGGCGATCGGGCGCAGGGCGCACCGATCCGCTTCGAGGCAACCGCGTTCGGGCGTTAAAGGGAACACTGGTGGGTCCGCCGGGGCTCGAACCCGGGACCTCTCGATTAAAAGTCGCTTGCTCTACCGACTGAGCTACGGACCCCAACAGTGTTCGCGCGACCTAGGGGCGGGGCGGCGCGCGGTCAACCGGGTGTGAAGCTGGCGGACGCTGCGACCCGTCACGGGATCGCGCCACGCCGGCGCGATCGCCAGCGCGGGCGCCAGCACGAAGCTGCGCACGCGAAAGGCGCGGTGCGGCACGGTGAGCGTCGGCGTGGCGATGCGCCCGCCCGACCACAGGATGATGTCGAGGTCGATCACCCGCGCCCCCCAGCGGCGACCGGTGCGGCGACCGAACGCCCGCTCGATCCGCTTCAACCGTTTGAGCAATTCGGCGGGCGCTTCGTCACTCTCGATCAGCACCGCGGCATTGGCGAAGGTGCGCGTCGAGGGGCCGAGCGGTGCACTGGCGATGATCGGGGATGCTCGCCCACCCAGCAGCCGCAGCGCGGCGGCGACCTCATCCCGCGGACGGCCATGGCGACCGACGCGGTTCGATCCGACCGCGACGAGGTAGGTTGAGCGACGCATGGAGATGCGCCTATCGCATGGCCATGTATTTCGCACCCTCCCCCATTCCCGAGACCGAACCGCCGCGCGACTGCCCGCGCTGCCCGCGGCTGGTTGCGTTCCGCGAAGCCTTGCGCGTCGAATATCCCGATTGGTGGAACGCGCCGGTCAACGCCTTCGGTGATCCGAACGCGTGGCTCGCGATCATCGGTCTCGCCCCCGGCAAGCACGGCGCCAACCGCACCGGCCGCCCCTTCACCGGTGATTACGCGGGCGAACTGCTGTTCAACACGCTCGGCAAATACGGCCTCGCACGCGGCACTTTCGAGGCGCGCGCGGACGATACGCTGGCGCTCGACGGCGCCATCATCATCAACGCGGTGAAATGCCTGCCGCCCGAGAACAAGCCCACGCCCGAGGAGATCCGCACCTGCCGCACCTTCCTGGAGGGGCAGGCAGCGGTGCTGCCCAACGTCCGCGTCTTCGTGGCGCTGGGGCAGATCGCGCACCAGTCGGCGGTGAAGATGCTCGGCGGGCGCTTGCCCAAGGCGAAGTTCGGCCATCTGGCCGAGCACGAGATGCCCGATGGGCGCATCCTGCTCGATAGCTATCACTGCTCGCGCTACAACCAGAACACCGGGCGATTGACGACGGACATGTTCGAGGCGGTGTTCGCGCGCGCGCTGGAGCTACGCGAGCGGACCGCACCATGATAGGGTCGCGCCGTCATTGAACGGAGATTTCGACCATGTCGCTTCTTCTGCTCGTCGCCCTGGCCGGCGCCGCACCCGCCGGGACGCCGGACGCCAAACCCGTGTGCCAGGACACGCAGACGCGCCTGATCGCGGCGAAGCGCAAGGGCAGCATCCACCCGCTCGGTCAGGAACCGAACGCCGACGCGGTGCTGACCGTGCTTCGCAGCGAGAACGGCTGCTCGCGCCCGGTCAAGGTGCGCGAGGACATCGGCGCCCGGAAGCGCTGAGGCGGAAACGCTGACCGATCAGATATCGGCGACCAGCCGACCGTAGAGTTCGGGGCGGCGGTCGCGGAAGAAACCGAAGGCGGCGCGGTGGCGCTTGACGCGCGCGAGGTCGAGCGTCGCGGTGATCACCCCCTCCTCCTCGCGGTCGAGCTCGGCCAGGATGTCGCCGCGCTCGTCGGTGATGAAGCTGGTGCCGTAGAAAGTCTGGCCGTGCTCGGTGCCGACGCGGTTGGCGGCAATCACGGGAACGACGTTCGACACCGCGTGGCCGACCATCGCGCGCCGCCACAGCCGCGCGGTGTCGAGACTGGTGTCGTGCGGCTCGCTGCCGATCGCGGTCGGATAGAACAATAGCTCCGCCCCCATCAGCATCATCGCGCGCGCGGTCTCGGGATACCATTGGTCCCAGCAGACGCCGACGCCCAGCGTGGTGCGGTTCGGGCCCGGCCACACCTTGAACCCGGTGTTGCCGGGGCGGAAGTAGAACTTCTCCTCATACCCCGGACCATCGGGGATGTGGCTCTTGCGATAGACACCCTGCACCTCGCCGTCGGGGCCGATCATCGCCAGGCTGTTGTAATGGTGCGGGCCGTCCGCCTCGAAGAAGCTGGTCGGGATCCACACGCCCAGCGCCTCGGCCAGCGCCTGCATCGCCAGCACCGCCTTGTGCTCGCCCACCGGCGCCGCGTTCGCGAACAGCCCCTCGTCCTCGACGCGGCAGAAATATTCGCCCTCGAACAATTCGGGCGGCAGGATCACCTGCGCACCGCGGCCGTGCGCCTCGCGTACGGCGTCGGACACCTTGGCGATGTTGGCGTCGATGTCGGCGGAGAAAGCGAGCTGGAGTGCGGCGACGGTGATCTCGGTCATGCCGCGTCAGATAGGCGCTCGCGCAGGGTTGCGCAAAGGCGAACGCTTTATCCGCACACTGCCGCGCGTGCGGATGTGCTCATAGGCGATCGTGACCGCGAGCAGCAGGAGAGGCGTCACGAACGCACGGTGCCGCTCGTCGAACTCGAACCATACGCCCAGCAGCAGCAATTGCGCGAAGCACGCCGCCAGCAGCCGCGTCGCGCGCTCCCCATGCAAGCGGAAGGTCGCTGCCGAGGACAGCGCAAGCAGCAGGACGTGTGTGCCTTGCACGAGCGGCAGCAGCAATGCGGTGAGCGGCGCCGTCACCGCCGGGCGCATCGCGGCGAGCCGCACCAGCCCCGCGTCGGCGAGCCCCATCGCGCGCACGAACTTCGCCACCGTCAGCCGCGCCGCCTCGGCCGGGTGGGCCGCGATCCACTCGAGTGCGATCCGCCCCGCGGCATGCGAGAAGGCGAGCTCGGGCAGGCCGTACAGCGCCGCGGGCGGCGGCATCCACGTGCCTGTCGCCGCCGGGTTGTTGCCGATCCACAGACTGTAGCCGCTCGCGCTGGTCAGCGGCACGAAGGCGCCGAGCAGGTCGTAGTTGCGCCACCACCACGGCAGCATCGCGAGTGCCGCGACGCCCGCGGCCGCTGCTCCGGCACGCACCAGTTGCGCGGTTCCCAGCCGCCGCCATTGCAGCAGCGCAAACAACCCACCTATCAGCGCGTCGCCCGGCTGCGTCAGCGCGAGCGCGGCCGAGGCGAGCCCGAGCAGCGCGGCCTGGCGAACGCGCCCGTTCGTCACGCTCCAGCCATAGGCGAGCAGCAGCGCCAGCAGTGTGACGAGGCTCTCCTTCTGCGCGAGCGGCGCGTCGAGCAATTGCGCGGGCCAGATCAGGAACAGCCCGGCCGCCGCCACGCCGGCGCGCGCCGCACCCAGCCGCCGCGCGATGAGCACGATCAGACCGGCGGAGGCGAGATCGAGCAGGCTGGAAAGCAGCACCAGCGACGCGGTCGACAGCCCGGCGATCGCTCCCCAGCCCGCGAGCAACAGCGGGTAAGCGGGCGGGAACAGCGCCACCGCGCGCGTGCCCATGTACGGCTCAACGAGGCCGAGGCCGTCACCGGCCAGCAAACCGCGCGCGAGCACGAGGTACCAGTGCGGATCGCCCGGCGAGACGCGCCCGTCGCTCAAGAGAGCGGCCGCGACGCGGAGCGCGACGGCGGCGGTTGCAAAGGCGATCCAGGCGCCCCTGCCCGTCGCGCGCGGCAGATGCGTCACTATCCACGCGGCGACGACGAGCCAGGCGGCGAACAGCGCCCATCCGCCCGCACTCGCGCCCCACCGCGTGGCGAGCGCGGGTGCGCTGCCGACGCCATACGCCGCCAGCATCAGCAGCATCGCCGCCAGCGCGGCACCGAGAACACGATCGGGCTTCATCGCGCCTTCGAACCTATGCCCGCGCGCCGCCCAGGCAACAGCGTCGATCGGCGCGCGGCGACCGTTCTGTCCCTTATTCGCGCACGGTGTGGTTAACCGATCAACAATCCCGCGAGCGCAGCGCTCATCAGATTGGCAAGGCTGCCCGCGAGCAACGCGCGCAGGCCCAGCTTGGCGATCGTCGGGCGCTGATTGGGAGCGAGCCCGCCCGTCACCGCCATCTGGATCGCGATCGAGGAGAAATTGGCAAACCCGCACAAGGCGAACGTGATCACCGCAACCGTGCGCGGTGACAGGTTCGCGGCCTGTTTGCCGAGATCGATATAGGCGACGAACTCGTTCAGGACGATCTTCTCGCCGAACAGGCCGCCCGCGATCCCCGCCTCGTTCCACGGCACGTTCAACAGGTACATGACCGGCTGGAACACGCGACCGAGGAGTCCCTGGAAGCTCAGGCCCGGCAGCCCCACCATATTGCCCAGCCCGCCGAGGATGCCGTTGGCGAGTGCGACGAGCGCCACGAACGCGAGCACCATCGCGCCGACCGCGACCGCCAGCTTGACGCCGGTCTGCGCACCCTGCGCGGCGGCCATGATGAGGTTGGCGGGCTTTTCCTCGTCGTGCGTCGCGTCCGGCAGCGGCTCGCCCGGCGTTTCCGACGGCAGCACCGCGGGACCGCGCGCATCGAGCCGGCCTTCCGCGATCGCGATCTGCCGGCCTTCGATGCTCAAGGGATCGTTGGGATCGTCGAGCGGCAGTTCGCCGGGACGAGGGTGCAGGCGATCGGGCATGATGATCTTCGCCATCAGAATGCCGCCCGGCGCCGCCATGAAGCTGGCGGCGAGCAGATAGTCGATGCTGATCCCCATCGAGGCGTAAGCGGCCAGGATCGTCCCCGCGACGCCCGCCATCCCGCTGGTCATCACGGTGAACACCTGCGGCGGGGTGAGCCCGGCAAGGTAGGGACGGATGACGAGCGGCGATTCGCTCTGTCCGACGAAGATGTTGGCGGCGGCGCACAGGCTCTCCACCTTGCTGACGCCGATCACGCGCTCGATCGCGCCGCCGAGCCAGCGCACCACCAATTGCATGATGCCCAGATGGTAGAGGATCGAGACGAGGGCGGCGAAGAAGATGATGACCGGCAGCGCCGCAATGGCGAAGCTCGTCCCGCCGATCTCCGGCCGTGCCAGCGGGCCGAACAGGAATTCGACGCCCGCGTGCGCGTAGCCGAGCAGCGCCGCGACCCCGCCCGACGCCCCCGCCAGCGCCGCGCGGCCGGGCAACCAGTAAAGCACGATCACCGCGATCGCGGCCTGCAGCGCGAAGGCGGAGCCGACCACGCGCAACCGGATCGCGCGGCGATCGGTGGACAAGAGCAGCGCGATCCCGAGGATCACCGCGACGCCGGCGAGGCCGATGAGGATACGCTGCATGACACTTCCGCGTGAGAGATGAACCGAACGACGCGGCCCCCCGCGCGGGCGCGCATCATACACATGGCGCACGCCCGCGCCACTCATGCTTGCCCCGTACCCGCAAAAGGCGCGCCGATGGAGGCGGTTGGGCAGCCCTCACGCCTTGTCGATCGGAGCGTGGAAGGTAAGAGCGGCTGTCGGATCGGTCCTAATATGATATCGCGGTCGATCGAGCGATTGGAGGCTGTTGCGCGGTGAACGACCACTATCGGACGAATGGCTATACCCACCTGCCTCACCTGTTTCCGCCCGAGGTGCTGTTGACGCTCTACGCACGCATGCAGGCCGACCTGAAGGCAGCCGGCCGCCCGCTAGGCAGCTTCGCGGCACAAGGACCGCTGCTCACACGGCCCGCGCTGGAAGTGTATGCATATCAATACACGCCGCTGCTCGGCTTCTTGTGGGGGCTGACCCCGCGGATCGCAGCGGAGGTCGGGTGCGAACTGCTGCCCACCTACGCGTATTTCCGGGCCTATCAGCAGGGCGACGTGTGCCGCATCCACCACGATCGCCCGGCATGCGAGCACAGCGTGTCGCTGACGATCGCTTACGGCGACAACAAACCGTGGGCGCTCAGCGTCCAGACCACGCCGACCGACACGCCGCAACCAGAGGTCAGCGAGGATTTCGGGGGCGAACCGTATGGCTCGGTCGCGATGCAGCCCGGCGACGGCGTGCTGTACCAGGGCACGCACCACCGTCATGGCCGGCTCGACGTCAACCCCAACAGCTGGTCGGCGCACCTGTTCCTGCACTGGGTAGAGAAGAACGGCCGCTACGCCGAACACGCCTTTGACCGTCCGACAATGGAGCGGGCGGCACAGCGTCGTTGAACCGCAATGCAGGGTCAGACGCGCATCGCTTGAGGCAGGCGTGATTGACCCCGCGGCGTTTCGCGCTAGCAGTCGGCCATGCCGATCCCGCCCACCCCCATCGCCCATCCGACCGCGCCGCCAATCTCGCGGTCGTTGTTCGTTTTCTCGATCTTCTACGGCGGGATGACGTGCATCGCGGGCGTGCTCGGCAACAAGCAGGTCGCGCTCGGCCCCCTGGCGGTGGAAGCGGGAATCTTCGCGTTCCTGCTGCTGGTGGTGACGTCGAGCGCGGTGGCGGAGTTGCACGGGCGCGTCGTTGCGGGGCGGCTGGTCGTGTTCGGCTTCATACCGCTGCTCGTCTCGATCCTGCTGTCGTGGATCGTTCACGCGCTGCCCGCCTCACCCGAGATGCAGCCCGCCAACCGCGATGCGATCCAGCTGGTGCTCGGCTCCACCTGGCGGATCTGGCTCGGCGGGATCGTCGCCTACGGCATCTCGCAAACGCTCAACATCACGATCTTCTCGTGGTTGAAGGGGCGCGAGGGGTCGAGCCTGTTGTGGCTGCGCGCGGGGCTCGCCAGCATGTTGTCGCAGGTGGTCGACACGCTGCTGTTCGTCACCATCGCGTTCGGCGGCGTGTTTCCGATCGCCGAACTGCTCGCGGGACAGATGATTTCCAAGGTGGTGTTGTCGGCGGTGCTGGTACCGCCGCTGATCTATCTCGCGGTCGCGATCGGACGCCGGCTCGACGCCTGACCAGCGTGCATCGGGGGAGCGGATGACGCTCCCCCCGCCGGTTTACCGTCCGACCGCGGTGTACGCGAACCCGGCCGCCTCGACCTGCTCGCGGTTGTAGATGTTGCGCAGGTCGACGAGCACGGGGGCGCTCAGCAGCGACTTGACGCGGCGCAGATCGAGCGCGCGGAACGCATTCCACTCGGTCAGGATGACGAGCGCGTCGGCGCCCTCCATCGTCTGGTAGGCGCCGTCGCAGTATTGGACGTTCTCCAGCACCTTCTTCGCCTGCTCGTGACCTTCGGGATCATAGGCGCGGACGGTCGCGCCCGCGTCCTGCAATGCCTGGATCACCGCAATCGCGGGGCTGTCGCGCATGTCATCGGTGTTGGGCTTGAAGGTGAGGCCTAGGATCGCGACGCACTTGCCGCGTACGTCGCCGCCCATCGCGGCGATCACCTTGCGCCCCATCGCGCGCTTGCGGTTGTCGTTGACCGCGACCACCGCCTCGACGATCCGCTGCGGCGCCTCGTAATCCTGCGCGGTCTTCAGCAGCGCCAGCGTGTCCTTGGGGAAGCACGACCCGCCGTAGCCGGGGCCGGCGTGCAGGAACTTGTCGCCGATGCGGCCGTCGAGCCCGATGCCGCGCGCGACGTCCTGCACGTTCGCGCCGACCTTCTCGCACAAATCGGCGATCTCGTTGATGAAGGTGATCTTGGTCGCGAGGAACGCGTTGCCGGCATATTTCGTCAGCTCGGCCGCACGCCGGCTCATCTCCACGATCGGCGACTTGTTGAGGTAGAGCGGGCGATAGACGTTGCGCAGCACCTCCAGCGCGCGGGCGTCATCGGAGCCGATGACGATGCGGTCGGGACGCTTAAAGTCGTCGATCGCAGCACCTTCGCGCAGGAACTCGGGGTTGCTCGCGACCGCGAAGTCGGCGCCCGGATTGGCCTCACGGATGATCCGCTCGACCTCGTCGCCGGTGCCGACGGGCACGGTGGACTTGTCGACGATCACGGTGAAGCCGGTCAGCGCCGCGGCGATCTCTTCGGCGGCGGCGTAGACGTAGGACAGATCGGCGTGGCCGTCGCCGCGCCTGGACGGCGTGCCGACCGCGATGAACACCGCGTCGGCGTCGCGCACGCCTTCGGGCAGGTCGGTCGTGAAGCGCAGCCGGCCGGCCTCGACGTTGCGCGCGACCAGTTCGTCGAGCCCCGGCTCGAAGATCGGCATCACGCCCGCGAGCAATTTGTCGATCTTGCCCTGGTCCTTGTCGACGCAGACCACGTCGTGGCCGAAGTCGGCGAAACAGGCGCCCGAGACGAGGCCGACATAGCCCGAGCCGATCATGGTGACGCGCATGATGGTGATGTTACCCCCTGGATGCTGGCGCCGCCGCGTTGGCGCGGCGTGATGTTGGAAGATCGCTTAGCTTCGTCGCTGCGCGAGCGCCAGCTACGAACCCTTCCTACGCCGCAGCCTTTCGCGCCGATCCGATCGGCAAAGGCTGGCGAAGCGGGCGCCGGCGCGGCAAAGCGGCCTGCGAAGGAGAGAACGGATGGGTTTGTGGTTCGAGGAATTCACGGTCGGGCAGCGCTTCACCCACCCGCTGCGCCGGACGGTGACCGAATATGACAACATGAGCTTCAGTCTGCTGACGATGAACCCGCAGCCGCTTCACATCGATTTCGACTTCGCGGAAAAAAGCGAATGGGGTCGGCCGCTGGTCAACAGCCTGTTCACGCTGGGGCTGATGATCGGCATGTCGGTGCAGGACACGACGCTCGGCACCACCGTCGGCAACCTCGGCATGAGCGACACGCGCTTTCCGAAACCGGTGTTCCACGGCGACACGCTGCAGGCATCGAGCGAGGTCGTGTCGATCCGCGAGAGCAAGTCGAACCCCGCGGTCGGCATCGTCGAGTTCGAGCATCGCATGACCAACCAGCGCGGCGAGCTGGTGGCGATCTGCCGCCGCGCCGCGATGATGAAGCGGCGGCCGGCCGAGGGCTGAGCCGGTCAGCCGCGCGCCGCGTCGGCCGTGAAGCGCGCATAGACGTCGAGCACCGGCGCAGCGAGCTCGGGACGGCAGATCAGCAGGTCGGGCAGATAGGTGTTCGCGCGATTGTAGACGAGCGGCGTGCCATCGGCACGGCTGACGTGGAGCCCGGCGGCGCGCGCCACTGCGGCGGGCGCGCAATTGTCCCATTCATACTGACCGCCGGTATGGAGGTAGATGTCGGCCTCCCCGCGCACCACCGCCATCGCCTTCGCGCCGGCCGACCCCATCGGAATCAGCTCGGCGTCGAGTGCCTCGGCGACCGCGAGCGCCTCGGCCGCGGGGCGCGAGCGGCTGACCAGCATCCTCAATCGCGCCGGCGCGTCGCACAGTGCGCGGGGCCGCGCCGAACACAGCGTCAGCGACACCGCGGGCAGCGCCACCGCGCCGACCTGCGGCTCGCCGTCGATCGCGAGCGCGACGTGCACCGCCCAGTCGTCGCGCCCCTCGCCATATTCGCGCGTGCCGTCGAGCGGATCGACGATCCACACGCGCCGCGCCGACAGCCGCGAATCGCTGTCGCGCTCCTCCTCCGACAGGATCGCGTCGTCCGGGCGATTGTGGCGCAACGCCTCCATGATGAAGGTGTTGGCGACGCGGTCGCCCGCGCGGCCTAGCGCGGCGCCGGTGAACAGGCTCGATGCGCGCGCGGCGACCAGAATTGCGCCGGCGTGCTCGGCGATGTGACGCGCGAGCGCGGCATCGTCCTCCAGCCCCGGCGGCGGCGCGATCGCCGCGAGCGCGAGCGGCGTGTCGCTCATGGTATCAGCCCCGTCACGGTATCAGTCTGGCGACGATCGCGTCGGCAGCCTCGTCGGGCGTCATCTCGCGCGTGTCGATGCGGATCTCAGGCGCCTCGGGCGGCTCGTACGGGCTGTCGATCCCGGTGAAGTTCTTGAGCTGACCCGAGCGCGCCTTCGCGTACAGTCCCTTCACGTCGCGCGCTTCCGCGTCCGCGAGCGGCGTATCGATATGGACCTCGATGAACTCGCCGGGCTTCATCATGGCGCGCACCATGTCACGTTCGGAGCGGAACGGCGAGATGAACGCGGTGATGACGATCAGCCCCGCATCGGTCATCAGCTTCGCCACCTCGCCGACGCGGCGAATGTTCTCGACCCGATCGGCGTCGGTGAAGCCGAGATCGCGGTTGAGGCCGTGGCGCACGTTGTCGCCGTCGAGCAGGAAGGTATGGCGGTTCATCCGCGCGAGCTTCTTCTCGACCAGATTGGCGATCGTCGACTTGCCCGCCCCCGACAGACCGGTGAACCACAGCACGGCGGGCTGCTGGTTCTTGAGCGCGGCGTGATGCTCGCGCGAGGTATCGGTCGCCTGCCAGTGGACGTTCTGCGCGCGCCTGAGCGCGAAGTGGATCATGCCCGCCGCAACGGTCGCGTTGGTGAACTTGTCGATCAGCACGAAGCCGCCGAGCGTCTTGTTCGTGGTGCCGTCCTCGCCGGCGTACGGCTCGAACACCAAAGGTCGGTCGGTCGAGAGATTGGCGACGCCGATCGCGTTCAGCTCGAGCGTCTTGGCGGCGAGCCGCTCGGTAGTATTGACGTTGACCTGATATTTGGGTGGCTGGACGCTCGCGGTGACAGTCTGCGTCGCGAGCTTCAGCCAGTAACCGCGGCCGGGCAGCAGCGGCTCGTCCGCCATCCACACGATCGTCGCCTCGAACTGGTCGGCAGCCTCGGGCGGGGCGTCGGCAGCGGCAATCACGTCGCCGCGCGAGCAATCGATCTCGTCGGCGAGCGTCAGCGTGACCGATTGGCCCGCGACCGCTTGGCCTTGGTCGCCGCCCTGCGTGACGATCCGCGCGATCGTGCTGGTGCGCCCTGAGGGCAGCACGCGCACCGCGTCGCCGGGACGGACGGTACCCGCGGCGATCAGCCCGGAGAAGCCACGGAAGTCGAGGTTGGGGCGGTTGACCCATTGCACCGGCATGCGGAAAGGCCGCGCGGCGTCGGCGTGCTGGTCGACCTCGACCGCATCGAGATGCGCGATCAGCGTCGGCCCGGCGTACCAGGGCGTGTTCGCCGACGCGGCGGTCACGTTGTCGCCGCGGAAACCCGAGATCGGGATGGCGGTGAACTCCTTGATCCCGATCGAGGTGGCGAAGGCGCGGTAATCGGCGACGATCTCGGCGAAGCACTGCTCGCTGTAATCGACCAGATCCATCTTGTTGACCGCGAGCACGACGTGACGGATGCCGACGAGGTGCGCGAGGTAGGAGTGGCGCCGCGTCTGCGTCAGCACGCCCTTCCTCGCGTCGACCAGGATCACCGCCAGGTCGGCGGTCGACGCGCCGGTCACCATGTTGCGCGTATATTGCTCGTGCCCCGGCGTGTCGGCGACGATGTACTTGCGCGCCTCGGTCGAGAAGAAGCGATAGGCGACGTCGATCGTGATCCCCTGCTCGCGCTCGGCCGCGAGGCCATCGACCAGCAGCGCGAAGTCGATCTCCTGCCCTTGCGTGCCGACGCGCCTCGAATCCGCTTCGAGTGCGGCGAGCTGGTCCTCGAAGATCGTCCGGGAGTCGTACAGCAATCGCCCGATCAGCGTCGATTTGCCGTCGTCAACCGACCCGCAGGTGATGAAGCGCAGCAACGTCTTGTTCTGGTGCCGATCGAGATAGGCGTGGATGTCGTCGGCGATCAGCGCGTCGGGGGTGTAGCCGGCGCCGGCCCCGGTTCCGGCCATGGTCTCGGGCGGCATCAGAAATACCCCTCCTGCTTCTTCTTTTCCATGCTGGCGTCGCCCGCGTCGCGGTCGATCGCGCGGCCCTGCCGCTCGGAGGTGGTGGTGAGCAGCATCTCGCGGATCACGTCGGGCAAGGTCGCGGCCTCGCTCTCGACCGCGCCGGTCAGCGGGTAGCAGCCCAAGGTGCGAAACCGGACCGAGCGGGTGACCGGCTCTTCACCGGGCAGGAGCCGGAAGCGGTCGTCGTCGACCATCAGCAGCGTGCCGTCGCGCTCGACCGTGGGGCGCGGCGCGGCGAAGTAGAGCGGGACGATCGGAATGTCCTCGGCGGCGATGTACTGCCAGATATCGAGCTCGGTCCAGTTCGAGATCGGGAAGACGCGGATGCTCTCGCCTTTCGCTTTCCGCGCGTTATAGAGGTTCCATAATTCGGGCCGCTGGTTCTTCGGGTCCCAGCGGTGATTGGCGGAGCGGAACGAGAAGACGCGTTCCTTGGCACGGCTCTTCTCCTCGTCGCGGCGCGCGCCGCCGAACGCGGCGTCGAAACCGTGCAGGTCCAGCGCCTGCTTCAGCCCTTCCGTCTTCCACAGATCGGTGTGGAGCGCGCCGTGGTCGAACGGGTTGATCCCGCGCGCCTCGGCGTCGGGGTTGCGGTGGATGAGCAATTCCATCCCGCTCTCGCGCGCCATGCGGTCGCGCATCGCGTACATGTCGCGGAACTTCCATGTCGTGTCGACGTGGAGCAGCGGGAACGGCGGCGACGACGGGAAGAACGCCTTGCGCGCCAGATGCAGCATGACCGCCGAATCCTTGCCGACCGAGTAGAGCATCACCGGGCGCTCGCACTCCGCCACCACCTCGCGCATGATGTGGATCGCCTCGGCCTCGAGCCGGTCGAGATGGGTCAGCGTGCGCTGGTCGGGCGCCATTCGTCATCCTCTGTCATCGACACCGGAACAGCGGCGCCTCGCGGGCGATATATGCTGACGCGCGTGCGCGGCCGCGACAATGATCTGCTCGCGGGGTTGATAGCGCGGGTTGGGCAGCGTTACCGTCGTGTGCACTGCCCACGAGGCATGAGGAGACGGAAACGATGTTCGTCGACAATCGCGACTGGCCCCCGCCGCCGCCGTGGCAGCCGAACCGTCCGGTGCGTCGATTGAACGCGAAACAGGCGCGCGTGATGCGCAACATCGTCGTCTTCAATCTGCTGATGCTGATCTTCGGGCCGCTCGCGGGCGTGACCCTGCTCGACGCGGTCGCGGCGGCGCTACGGTGAATGGGGCGATGAATGGGACGATGAACGTCCAGCCGGAGGACGTGCTCGACTTCTGGTTCGTTCGGATCACGCCCGAGCAGCGTTTCGCGAAGGACGACGCGCTCGACCGCACGATCGCCGAGCGGTTCGGCGGCCTGCGCGACGCGGTGCTGGCGAGCCGCGCACAAGGTTGGCGCGACACGCCCGAGGCGCTGCTCGCCGCGAGCATCCTGCTCGACCAGTTCTCGCGCAACATCCACCGCGGTGAGGCCGAGGCGTTCGCCGCCGACGATCTCGCGCGCGAGTTGACGCTCGCGGCGATCGAACGCGGGTGGGAGGCGCGCTACACGCCCGAGCAGCGGCAATTCCTGTACATGCCGCTGATGCACGCGGAGGACGCCGCACTACAGGCGCTGTTGGTCGAAAAGTTTGAGGAATTGGGCGACGAGGAAGCGCTCGCCTTCGCGCGCGACCACCGCGACGTGCAGGCGCGCTACGGCCGCTTTCCGTCGCGCAACGCGGCGCTCGGGCGCGCGTCGTCGCCCGAGGAACAGGCCTATCTCAGCCAGCCGGACGCGGGATGGTGATGTGAAGTTGGCGGGGTGGTGGAGCTGAGGGGAATCGAACCCCTGACCTCTGCAGTGCGATTGCAGCGCTCTCCCATCTGAGCTACAGCCCCGCCCGGCCCGGCCACGAAGGACCGAGCGCTGCCACTAGCGGCGTTGCTCGCGCGGCGCAACAGGCTTTCGCACTCTGAACCTCTCACCAGCCGTCATCCCGGACTTGATCCGGGATCCCGCTGTTCCTTGGACGGTGCAAGAGAAGCGGGACTCCGGATCAGGTCCGGGGTGACGAGGTTACGAGCGCCCCAGCAGCACGCGCGCCTGCCCCGCGATCTGCGCGAGCATCGCCGCATTGGGCGCGGACGCGTGGCGCGCGCGGTCGACCACCGCCTTGAACTGCCCGACGCGGGTCGCGTTCGCGGCAAGCCAGCGCTCCACCGCCTCCTCGGGTGCGCCGTTCGCGGTGCGACCGAGGAAATCGAGCCGCAGCTGCTGGAAATCGCGCGCGAGCCCCGCGATCAGCAACCGCTCCCACGGATCGCTCGAGGTGATCCGCGCCGCGGTCGACTGCGCCCAATCGAGCCCGAGCGCCTGGCCCAGATGCGTGAAGGCACGCGCCAGCCGCGTCTCGTCGACCTGCGAGCGGCCACCCAGATCGGCGAGCCCGACGACGCCGTCGAGCTCGAACAAGCGCACGACCCGCGCGACGAGGTCGGCGGGCGCGCCCGTCCCCTCCAGCGTCGCGGCGATGCGACGGCTCTGCGCCTGCGCTTCCTCGAGCAGCAGGTCGCGCGCCGCGGCGTCGAGCCGCGCGATCCCCTGCCCCAGCCGTTCGAGCACCGCCGAGGGCATTGTGCCCGGCGCCTCGACGCGCAGCAGGTCGGCGACGTGCGAGCGCGTCGCGACCGCGACCTCGTCGAACAAGGCGTAGCGCGCCGCCTCGGGCATCGCGGTCTGCTCGATCTCGCGCCACAATCCGGCCAGGCCGAACTGCCGTTCGGCGACCACGAACATCGCCGCAATGTCGGCGAGTGCCGCGCCCTCCTCTTCTGCCAGCTCGAACGGATGCAGAATGCCGATCCTGTTGACGATCCGGTTTGCAAGCTTGGTCGCAACGATCTCCCCGCGCAGCCGATGCTGATCGATCGCGTCCGCGAACCGCTCCTGCATCGCGGCTGGGAAGGCGGCGTGGAGGTCGGGCACGAGCGCGGGATCGAGCCCGAGCGCGCTTCCCTCGATCGCGTCCTGCAACGCGAGCTTGGCGGTCGCGAGCAGCACCGCGAGCTCGGGTCGCGTGAGGCCGCGCCCGTCGACGCCGCGGCGCAGGAAGTCGACGTTGGAGGCGAGCCCCTCGACCTTGCGATCGAGCCGCCCGGCTTCCTCGAACACTTCCATCACGCGAACGTAGCTCGGCACCGCTTGTGCGGCTTCGTTGCCCGATCCTTCGGCGATCGACAGCGCCAGCGTCTGGAGGCGGTTGTCCTCCAGTACCAAGTGCGCGATGTCGTCGGTCATGCTGGCGAGCAGCGCGTTACGATCCTCGTAGCCGAGCCGCCCCTCGGTCATCTCGCGGTTCAACGCGATCTTGATGTTGACCTCGTTGTCTGAGCAATCGACGCCGGCCGAGTTGTCGATGAAGTCGGTGTTAATGCGGCCCCCGTGCGCGGCAAAGGCGATGCGCGCGGCCTGCGTCACGCCCAGGTTCGCACCCTCGCCGATCGCGATCGCGCGTAGCTCCTCCGCATCAACGCGCTGACGGTCGTTGGCGGGATCGCCGACGGTCGCGTTATTCTCCGCCGCGGCCTTCACATAGGTGCCGATACCGCCGAACCAGATCAGGTCGACCGGCGATTTCAGGATCGCGGCAATCAGCAGCGACGGCTCCATCTCACCGACTGGAATGTCGAGCGCGGCGGCGACCTCGGGCGTGATCGTGATCGACTTGGCCGCGCGGCTGTGGACTCCGCCCCCCGCCGATAAGGGCGCCGAATAATCCGCCCATGACGAGCGCGGCAGCGCGAACATGCGCGCGCGCTCGTTCCAGCTCGTCTCGGGATCGGGGTCGGGATCTAGGAAGATGTGGCGGTGGTCGAACGCGGCGACCAGCTTTATCGCCTTGGACAAGAGCATGCCGTTGCCGAACACGTCGCCCGACATGTCGCCGCAGCCGACGACGCGAATGGGTTGCGTCTGCACGTCCACCCCGCGCTCGGCGAAGTGGCGCTGGACCGAAACCCACGCGCCCTTGGCGGTGATGCCCATCGCCTTGTGGTCGTAGCCGACGCTGCCGCCGCTGGCGAAGGCGTCGCCCAGCCAGAAGTCGCGCTCGAGCGCCAGCGCGTTGGCGACATCGCTGAACGTCGCGGTACCCTTGTCGGCGGCGACGACGAAATACGGGTCCTCGCCGTCGCGGATCACGACGCCGTCCGGATGGACGACGCCGGTGCCGACGATGTTGTCGGTGATCGACAGCAGCGTACAGATAAAGATGCGATACGCCTCGGTTCCTTCCGCCAGCCAGGCATCGCGGTTCGACGGGGCGGGTAGCTGCTTGGCGTAGAAGCCGCCCTTCGCACCGGTTGGCACGATCACCGCGTTCTTGACCCGCTGCGCTTTCATCAGCCCGAGGATCTCCGTGCGGAAATCGTCGCGGCGGTCCGACCAGCGCAGGCCACCGCGCGCCACCGGGCCGGCGCGCAGGTGGATGCCCTCGACCCGCGGGGAATAGACCCACACCTCGCGCCACGGCAGCGGCTTGGGCAGGCCCGGCAAGAGGGCGCTGTCGAGCTTGAACGCAAGCGCTTCGTTGGCCGCAGGCGTAAAGGCGTTGGTGCGCAATGTCGCGTCGATCACTGCGCGGAAGGCGCGCAGGATGCGGTCGTCGTCGATCGCGCTCACCGCGTCGAGCGCCGCGGTAATCTCCTCGTCGCTCTCGCCCGCGTCGCCGCTGAACGAGGGATCGTGCAGCGCGTGGAAGCGTGCGATCAGCGTGCGGGCAAGGCGCGCGTTTCGCGCCAGCGCGTCAACCACGGTCGACATAGTATAGGTCAGGCCCGCCTGGCGAAGATAGCGATACCACGCGCGAAACAGCACGGTCGCCTGCGGGCTCAGTCCGGCTGCGACCACCAGGCTGTTGAAGGCGTCATTCTCCGCTGCGCCGCGCAGCGTGGCCGCGATCGCTGCTTCCAGCACCTCGGGACGATCGTCGAACGCTGCGTCGGGGGCTTCGACGACGAAATCGTGCACAAAGGCGTTATCGGCCTCGCGCAGCCGCGTCGGCAGTTCGCCCACCACGCGAAAGCCGAAATTCTCCAGCACCGGCACCGCATCCGACAAGGCCAGCGCACCGTTCAACTTGTAGATCTTGAGCCGGTGATCCTCGCCCGCGGCTGTCGGGTAGAGGTAGACCTGCCGATCCCCCTCGCCCTCCAGCATCGACAACCGCACGATGTCCTGCGCCGCTTCGTCCGCGCTCGACACGTTGCGGTAATTGGCCGGGAATGCCGCGGCATAGCGGAGCGCCAGCCGCGCGGCGCGTGTGGCGGGGATGCGCTCGGCCAGTGCAGCCTCGACGTCGGGCACCCAGCCGCGCACCATACGCGCCAGCCGCTGGTCGAGCGGCTCGACCTCCGGCATCCGCCCGCCCTCGCGCAGGTCGATGGTGAAGCGCAGCAGCGCGACCACCTGATCCTCCAGGCTGATCGCCCAGTTGATCACGCGCCCGCCTGCCGCCTCACCCAGCATGTCGCCGATCGCGACGCGACGCGCCGTTGTTGCGTCCTCGCGCGGCAGCCACACGAACGCGAACAGGTGCCGCCCCAATGGCGAGCGCACCAGCACCAGCTTGGGCCGCGGTCGGTCGGCGATGCTCATCGCGCTCAAGGCCAGTTGCTCGACCGACGCGCTGTCAAATCCGGTCACGAGATCGTGCGGCAAAGAGGCCAGCGCGTGCATCAGCGCCTTGCCGGTGTGTCCCGCGGGATCGAAGCCGAACTTGCCCTCGAACTCCGCCACGCGCTGGCGCAGCACGGGTACGCTGCGCGGCGGCGCGTTGAGCGCGGCCGAGGTCCACAGTCCGGCGGTGATCGACAGGCCGGTGACGCGCCCGCCCTGCGTGATCGGCACCACCAGCAGGTCGAGCGGGACCCGGCGATGAACCGGCGAAATCAGGCTCGACTTGAGCAGCAAGGGCGCCTTGTTGCCGGCCTGGAACCACTCGATCGCGAGATGGCGCGAGCGGTCGGCGAGGATCGGCACCGCGTGCTCCAGCCGCATGATGCCGAGCGCACCCGCGGTGTCGGCGCCGTCCGCGGCGCTCCAACGCTGATGCCCCAGCAGCGTGAAATGACGGTCGAGGAACCAGCGCAACAGGCTCGCACCCTCCGCCTCCCCGCCGGTGTCGTCGAGCGTGCCCGCGTCGTGCGCGAGTGCGGCCTGCATCGCGCGCCAGTCGCGCGTCGCCGCGCGAACGTTGGCGAGCACGCCGGCGAGTTCCTCGATCAACTCGCGCCGGTCGCGCGCATCGGCGCGGTCCATCTCGAGGTAGATCATCGATTCGCGCGCGCCGCCGGCGGTGTCGATCGCGGTCAGGTGACCGTCCACGTCGCGCGACACCTGCACGACGGGGTGGATGATCCGCTCGATCGCGATGTCGCGCGCGCCGATCGCGCCCGCGATCGAATCGACCAGAAACGGCATGTCGTCGTTGACGATCGCGACGCGCATCTGGCGCGGACCGCCGTCCCCCGGCAGCGGCTCCAGCGCGATCGCGGGCGTGCCGGGCGCGCGCGTCGCACCGGTCGCAATCAGGAATTCGGCCGCGCTCGCCTGCTCGGTCGGAGAAAAATCGTGCAACTCGTCGGGCAGTGCGCCGTGGGTAAGACGCGCCGCCAACGTGTCAGACAGTATCATCTGTAACTTCCTCGCCATGACCGCGGCTATGCGCCCGTCACGATCATAGCTCAACCCCCGCACGAGCCGGCCTGCACGACCCGCCCCGCATGAACCAGCCCCAAGGGTCGCCGGGCGGGTTCGGCTCAGCGCAGCCGTGCGAGGACGCGTCGGGCGAGCAGTGGCTCGGCACTCGCGCCGACGACGTCGACGGAGCCGTCCGCTGCGACGCGGCCCAGCAGCACCACCGGCTCGCCCGGATTTTCTTCCAGCCCGAGCGCGTCGGCACCGGCGACCCGTGCCAGCACGTCGCGCGCGGCGAGCGGCGTCGGCGCGGCGCGGGCAGCGGCACGACGGCGTGCTGCGCGCTCCTCGGCCACCATTCCGCGCGCGCCGCCCGGCAGTGCCTCGATCAGGCGCGGCAGCCCGCCCTCGGGCACGTCGCGACGGCGCGCATAGGCGAGGATCGCACTCGCCTCAGCGATCTCGGCCCCGCGCCCTTCGCGCGCATGCGCCTCGCGTGCATGCTCGTCGGCTGCGGCGCCGAACACCAGCCGTGCCACGGTGCTGAGCGGTGCGCGTGCGTGATGGGCGATGCCCGCGCCGTCCAGCAGGTCGGCGTAGGCGAGCGGCGCGCGCGCAGCCGCGCGCGCGAAATCATGTGCACGACCCAGCGCGCGGTAATGCGCCGCGCGGCTGCGCGACCGTGCGGTGCGGGCAGCCGCGGCGCTCTCGCGCGCCAATGCCAGCCGCTCGATCAGATCGGCATCGGCGCTGACGTGCAGCGCAGGAGCAGCGCTCGGTCCGTCGGCCCAGACGGGCGACAGATCGCTCGCACGCGGTGCCGCGCGCACCGCGCTCGCCAACTCGGCATCGAGCCGCGCCTGCGCGTCGCTGCTGACCATCTCCTTCCAGTTGATCACGCCGTAGATGTAATCGATCGCCGCGCCGTCGGACGAGAACGGCATCAAAATGCCGCGATAAAAGGTGTTGTGCCCGCGGATGCCGACGAACTCGGCCTCGAACCCGACCGGCGCGCGGTTGGCGATGATTTGCAGGTAATGGTCGGTCAGCCGCGACAGAAGCGAGCGCGGCGGCACTTGCGCGATGCTGGTGATCGAATGGTCGACACCGCATTCGGCGCGCAAGGCGACACCCAGGAACTGAATGGCGGGGTTCTCCAGGCCGTCACTGAAATCGAGCAGGACGCTGTGCGGGCCGAAATCGGCGATCTGCGCGGGGTTCAGATCGGCGATGGTCGGGAACGGCCGATCGGCGAGCAGCGACACCCAGTGATTGTAGGCGCGCACGTGCATGCGCCGCTCGTCGCTGCCGATCTTGATCTGCGGCTCACCGACGCCGCCCGGAGCCGGCTCATTGTCCTGCCTGATGCCATCGGCGCCACTGTGTCCGTCACCGTTGTGGCCGCGCGCGCTGTCCATAACCTGTTCTTTCCCGGCAGAATCGCGCCCCCGCCGGCGCGGCCTTTCTCCCACCGGCATGCACCCCCACGCGTAAACGCGGCGTAAAGCGGTCGAGGAAAGGCGCGCCATCGAGGCGGCCGCGCGACACCCTACGATCGCGCTTGTCACCTCCCGATACAGCTGCTAAGCGCCGCGCCTCGCCCCCAGATGGGCGCACCAGGCCGCTTTAGCTCAGCTGGTAGAGCATCGCATTCGTAATGCGGGGGTCACAGGTTCGAGTCCTGTAAGCGGCACCATCCTTCTTGACATTGACCCTTAGCAGGTTCGCTGTTGACACTTAGGCGAACCCTGGGGCGTCACGCGACCAACGGACGCGTGCGGTGATCCGTCTGTGAGTGCATCTTCGGCCGAGTGCTAGCCGAAGAGGGTTGGATTACCTGAGGCTCAGCTGCAGGCGGTAGTTGCTGAACAGGTCCCGGCAGGTGCCCGGCTCCAGCATGATCTCCGGGCCGGTCGGCCGTGCGAAGCTGCCCATCACCTCTAGGATGATCACTCGGTCCGACTGCGACACGCCGTATGCCGAGCTGATGACCCGCGAGGCGTTCCGCTTCTCGCCCGGCATCAGCAGCTGGACGTTCTGGTCGAGGTAGCCGAAGCCGAGCAGCAGGATGGTGGAGGCATCCTCCACCGCGGCTTTTATGCGCGGTTCGATGGTGCTCTCCACGCTCTCGGTGAACGTCCGGATGCGTGATCCAACCTCCCAGACGTTGAGCCCGTCACCGCCTCCAAGAGGCACCGCCTGTTCGCCTTCGGTCGTCTGCCATGGCAGCGGGCCCAGGGACCCGTAGGGATGCAGGAACTCGACCTTGGCGAGGATCGCGGTCGCGGCTGCACCGTCCAGGTCGAAATAGGCCTGAAGCGCCAGCCAGAGATACTGCTCCAGACAACGGTCGTAGTTGAAGATCACAAATCGCAGATGCCGGAATACCTCGGCAACGTCCGCCTTCCCGATGCCCGACATCAGCAGCTGGACGAAAGGGACATACCACGATGCCAGCATCTTCTCGCTGGTGAGGGTCATCGAGCGTTTGCGGCCCTGGATGCGCATCTGCTGTGATGTGGCAGGGCTGACCTTGTCGTAGAATGCGCTTCCGCGTTCCGCGGCGAGAATGGACAGGGCGATCGCCATCTTGCCCAGCCGCACCACTTCCGCGTCGGCCTGGTGCGTATGCAGGAAGTTGTCGATAGACATGGCGAGCGGCAATCCCCGGCGGATGCGACCTGCCGCCTCCCGAATGGCGATGATCTGGCCATCATAATCCGGCACGTGGTTCACGTAGACGTGGTTGCGCTGCCCGAACCGATCCTTGACGATCTCGATCAGCTTGGGATTCTTGAGGCCGTAGCTGTTCTCATCCGTTGTGGCGAAGAGATCGACGATCTGTTTCTTCAGCTGATCCCCTGACGGCAGGCCGATCTCGCAGCTCGCCCCAGCGCCCACCACGATGGTCGTCTTCTGCCTGAACATCCGGCCTCCTGGTGGACTACCTACAACCCCCTGGCCGGCGGATCAGCCCTGATCTTTCACCTCCCGTTCTCGCGAGCGGCGATCCGCCCTTGCGATCCGCGAGCCGCCGCAGCGTGGCCAGCGCCGGGTCGCGCAGCCATCCGAAGCGATCCAGCCGCGGGCAGCCGCCATCCTCCATCAGCTTCTCCAGCCTGACACCCTGGACACCCGTCCGCGCGCACATCTCGGTCAGCGTGATGCGGGTGCGCGCGAGATCGAGGACTGCGCTCCACGGTATCTCCCAGTCATCATCGGCACCTGCGAAGGTCTTCAGCAGATCCGCGTGCTTGCCGGGAAGGTTTAGGATCTCCAGCGCGTCCCTCTGCGAACAGGTCGGCGGCAGCCAGGAAGGCGTAACGGAGGTGAGATCGATCTTGCGGAACGCGACAGCGTCCTCGCTGCCGATCTCGATGCGACTAACCCGATCGCCGGTGATCGCGAATGGGATGTCGCCGGAGAGCAGCCGATCGAGGATAGCGCCCCACGGTTTCAGACCGCCGCCGATCGCGCGGGCGGCCCGGTGCAGCGAGACCGGGTCCGCTATGCCGAGAGGCTCGGTAGCTGGTCCAGCCGCGAACACGTCAACTTCGGACTCGCGGTCGTCGGGCTGGTCGGAAGATCGACGGACCGCAGCGGCACGGACGGCGTCCTTGAAGCGACGGTATTCGACGGCGTGCAGTTGGGGGTCGCCGTAGTGAGCTAGCAGGAACGGGTGGCTTTCGGGCGTGATGCGACCCGCATCGGCGATGAGGGTCATCGCGTAGGCGGGCAGGTCGTAGCTGTCGGAGGCCTTCTCGACGCTGATCCTGTTGCTACCGAAATCGCGCAGGTACTCGACCTCGGCGCGATCGAGAGAGGGGAAGATGCGGTTGGCGCGAATGCAGATGTGCGTGCGCAGCCGCCCCGCGCGCCTCGCGGGGGCGAGCAGCTGAAGTGGCCGCCCGAGCCGCTCGGCCGCCTCCATCATCCCGATCTGCTCCGGTGGGACCTCGCCAGCTGCGGAGGCGATGGGCGCGAGCGCCTCGTTGATGGCGGACCTGACGATGTCCGGCATGACCTCGCTCGCGAGGGCGGGTAGGTAGTTCGTGACGCCGGTATATCGGACGTTTCGGCGCGACCTCGACCGGTGGGTGACGGCGTCCTCCAGCGCGGGCACGAGCGTCGCCGGCCAGCCGCGGACCAGGTCCGCTGTTCGGGAAAGTGAGGTCGCGTAGACGACCTGGTCTGCGGCGGGAGTTGGATCGCCGCGGCGCGGCGCGTAGCCGTCGGTGGTGAGAGGCATGAGCGCGAGCGCTAGTTCGAGGATCATCCCGCCATCCCAGCCCGCGAGGGCTACCGGCAGCATGGCGCGGGCTGCGGATCGGCGCGCTTCTTCGGGATCTATCAGGCCGAGGAGGAAGGCGAGTCCGTCGCGAAGGTCGGGCTCGACCTTCACCGCGGGCACTTGAGCGAGCGGAGCGTTGCACACGTCGCACCGGTCCAGCCGGTCCGCCGACTGCCAGCGCTGGACCGCGCCGCATCCGCATGCGTCGACGAGATACTGCCAATGCTCGGTGCAGCAGGGCACGGTCTTCAGCGACCAGATCGCGCGGGCGTGCGGGGACGCGCAGACCGCCGCCGGACCGAAGCGGCGGCGGCGGAAGACCATCTCATCGGAGCGAACGGCGACACCGAAGAAGTCCACGAAGCCAGGTTCCGGCCGCGGCAGGTGGCGCCGTCGCGCGATCTCCTCCACCGGCTGGCGGAGGATGGTCGCCAGCCGGTGCTCGTCGAGCCCGGCAATCATCGCCGCGGTCGGGTTGTTCGCGTGACCGGCGCCGACCTGCCGCAGAAGGACGTGGGACGACGGCAAGATGTTCCTGGTCACCGTCCGGGTGACCAGGCTCATCAACCCTTCGTTGCCGATCGGGTCGACACCCCAGAGCACGGGACCGGACACGCGCCTACTGCCCCTCGCGCGAGCGCTGCTGCGCCAGATTGGCGGAGAATCCTTCCCGGACGAAGTTCCGGTCGATGGTGCCGTCCGCCATGCACCAGGCGTCCACGGCGTCGGCGATGCGCGTCATGCTGATGAGAGGTTCACCGGCGAGCAGCGTCTCCTCGAGCGCGGCGAGCAGGATGTTGTGCAACTCGCCGATGAGCCCGTTGCTGGCGCGGCAGAGGTCCTCCGCGAGGAACGGGTCGGCCAGACCGGAGATCGAGCCGAGGATCTTCCGGTTCACCAACGCCATGTCCATCCGCTTGAGGAAGTCGGTCCAGCGCGCGAGGTCGCCGTCCCTGTCGTCCACGTCGTAGGCGGAGAGCACCACCTGGGGGGCGCAGCGGTTCTTCAGTTCCCGGTTGTCCGTGAACAGCGACTGCGCAGCGGTGGTGCCCATCAGCACGACCGGCACCCAGCCAAGTGTGAGGATGTTCTTGATGGTGTTGGCCGCGTCACGCGCCATGCTCTTGTGGCGGAAGTGGTTGAGTTCGTCGATGATGAGGAGCTTGACGTCGAAATCCTGGAGACCCTGCCGCACGCGGCGGAGCAGCAGTTCGGCCTCGCCACGGGTGGAGTAGTTGTCCCCCAGAGCGTCGAGGATGGAGCTTGCAAGGCTTTTGGGGGTGCCGGTGGTGGACAGCGTGACGTGAAGGACCGGCTTGGAGTCGGGAACGAAGTCCGGCCGACGCTCCATGTTGATCCGCAGGATGTTGGCGCTGGTGCTCTTCCCGGAGCCCGAGTGGTTCAGGTAGCGGTAAGCCCGCCGCATCTGCCCCACGGGCTGCTGCTCGCCCATGACGAGGAGCGAGTGCATCTGGCGCACCGCAGTCTGCTGCGGGGCCGTGGGCAGGATAATGCCCTTGAATGCGGCGAGACCGTTGCCCACGATAGTGGCGAGATCGGGAGCCTCGACGTCGTCCACACCCGTGTCAATGCTGCGCGGCGTGACGGCGGGCGACATCATCCCAGTCGCGAGCGGCGGCTTCACGCCGACCGTGGCCCGTCGGCCGGTGGTTCGGGGCGCGCGACGCGCGGGCACCTTCGGCGAGATGGCTGCGTCCGTGGTGGACGCGGCCAGGTCGATGTTCTTGTCGGTCTTGCGCATCATAAGCTCCTTCAGCTCCAGAGATAGCCGTCGGAGGCCGAGTCCACGTCGAGGCGGCGCCCGGCCCGGGCGGCGTCCTGCCGGGCCTGCTCGGCCTGGGAAGACATCGTGGCGCCGGGCTGGTCGCGCTGACCGCGCCGCCCTCCCTTCTCTTCGTTCCGGTTGGAACTGCGGGGCGCGATCTTAGTCGCGTCACCGCGTGTGCCCACGCGGTGACCGTGTTGAACGATGGTCTCCATGCCGGAGGGCGACGGTTTGATGTCGACCAGCTTCACGGCGTCGCCAAGATAAGCGCGGCCTTGGCTCGATTCGGCGTAGCGGGCCGCGGCGCGGCGCTCGGCGGCGACCGCCTCCGGCGCGATGCGCGACATCATCTGCGCATAGGAGTCCCTGACCGCGATCATGTCGTGCTCGGAGTCGAACTTCTTCCGCTTCTCCCGTGCCCAGTCCTTGAGGCGGTTGTGCAGCCAGAGCGGTAGACCCTCTGCATAGCGCCGCATGGTGCAGGGCACCTCGACGTACGCGCGCAGGTGTTCGTCGAAGATCCATGCGACGCCGAGGTCGTTGGGATCGTATTTGACCTTCACGTCCGTGAAGGACCGCTTCACGGTGTCGTTGGCGACGCCGCGCGCGAGACCGATGTTGAAGAGAAGGTCCTCATTGGAGACGGGCCAGCGGTGGTCCGAGCCGTCAGAACCATAACGCAGTCCCTCGATGCCGAAGCCGTCGCCGCGAAAGCCGACGTAGTCGACGTTGCCGATCGCGCGACGGAAATGGTCGATGTCCGTCACCCAGTCGAGACCGTGGAGGTCGCGCTGCTCGAGCCAGACATCGACCGGGTAGCGGTCCAGCAGCGCGGTGTGACCGGTTGTGTGGTAGCGGGCGACCACTTCGGCGAAGATTTCGCGGAACTGTTCGAGGGTGACGATCGCCTGCTTGGACGGATCGTAGCCGAACCGCCGCATCAGGGGTATGTCCCACGTTGCTGCGGGCAGGACGTCCTTGAGGATCAGCTGGAGCGTGCCGAGGCAGCTTTCGACATGTCCTTTGTGCGTCGGCTCGTTAGCACCTGCCCACCTGACACCGAAGCCGATGTCCCCGCCGGCATCCTGAGCGGCCCGTGCGGTCTGCTCCCGCGCGTTGTCGACCAGCATGTGCCCCACGATGGCGCCGGCGAGTTCCTCGAGCGCGGCCGCCACCTTCGGCTCGCATTCGAAGCTGGCCGGGACGTGCTTCGGCAGTGCGGTATGCAGCATCGTACGCATGAAGCTCGCCGAGCTCGGCGGCTCATACGTGATGTCCCAACCCAAGATGACGCGCGTAAAGATGCACAACGCGATCGTGACGGTCGGCGTGCCCACCGGCATACCGCGCACAGCGTCGAACGCGAAGACCGCCGGGAAGGGCGTCGCGTCGATCTGAACGTATTGGAGAAAGCGGACGGGCTCCTGCGCCACCCCGCCGCCGCCGAAGCGCTGCTTGCGCGCCTGCTGGTTCCAGGCGACGGCGGCCGCCTTGCCGCCCGCCGCGCGCTCGATCTCCTGGTTGAAGATGCGCCGGGTGCACATCTTCGCCTTCTTGGGATCCTTCGGTGGCTCAAGCGCCTTTTCGAAGTCCGTGATCTTCAGCTTCTCGCCCCGCCGGTAGCGATCGACGTCGTCCGACGCCTCGCGCCAGAACGCGTTCTTCGACTGCCGGGGCTTGGCGTGAAAGCGGACCACCCAGTGCTTGACGATCGCGAGCACGACGGGATCGATGCGGCGCCGCCGCGTGCCGAGGCCGGAGAAGGACGCGAAGTCCGCGGGCCGGAGGTCCCGTCCCTGGCCGCGCGTCTGGATCCACTTGCGGAAGGTGCGGTCGCTAGGCAGCCGCCCGAAACGCCTCTTCAGGTCCTCGACGTCGAAGTTCGCCTCATACCAGGCGGTGATGCCCGGCTTCGTGAGCGAGCACTGCTCCACCTCCGGGTTGTTCCAGACCTCGAGCGTCTCCTTCCGGTAATAGAACCAGGGGTCGCGGGACTGGCCGGGCTTGTGCTTGCACTTGGCGTTGGCCAACTCCTCCCGCGTGCCCTCCTCACTGCGGGCGCGCCGACGAACGGGATCATCGAGCGGATCGGCTCGCAGGATGAGGCGCATGTCCGCCATGAGCCGGCGCACGTCTTGCGGGAGCGGCCACACGGGCAGGCCGGTCTCCGGATCCTCGATCTCGAGGAACCAGCCCTCCCCGTCGCCGAACTGGCATCGCCCGTTGGCAGCCAATCCGAGATACACGCACGGGTGCCCATGGTAGGCGAGGTGCGCGCCCTTGCGGAACGGTAGAGGGCGATCCATCGTCAGAACCGGATCAGCGAGGTGAAGTTCGGCGCCGGCAGGAGCCGCACAGGGGAGAGGTCGAACAGGTAGCGGTCGAGCTCGAAGGACACCCGCCCGCGGCAGATGAGCGCGTTAGCCATCGCGGAGCCCTTGATCCGATTGGGGTGCAGGGCGAGGCGAAGCTCGCGGTAGGTGAGCGATGGACGTTCGATGCAGAGCCGTTCGAAGCGCTCGAGAGGTCCGTCGGGGATCTCCGCCGTCTGGTGCGCGTACACCGTGCCGAAGTTGATCTGACGCTCGCCACCGCCGACGATGCCCGCGTGGTAGAGCACCCGGTGCCTCCAGCCCATGCCGCGGATGACCTTGCCGGCCGCCGCCTGGACTGCGCGCTCGTCGGCATCGAGGTAGGACACGTCGGGCTTGCACTCGATCGCCTCGACGACGTCGTGGCCGTTGACGCGGATGTGGCGCAGGTGGTCGCAGATCCACTCGCGGACGGTGGTGCCGACGAGCAGCCGCAGCCGGAAGGCCTGGGTCCGGTAGTCGAGGACGTCGGCGCGCAGTTCGCTTTCCACGATGAGCGCGTGTTCGGTCGGACCCTCGTAGGGGTTGGACAGGCCGGTCTTCTGCGACTGCTCCTCGCCGGTCCAGTGCCGGTGCATGTCCCCGACGATGGTGCGGACGGGACCTCCGTCGTCGGCTACGAACATCTCGGCGGCGAATCGCGCGCCCTCCGCATTGGCGCTGCCGCCGCGCACCAGGCGCAGGCGTTCCCCCGGCCGCTGGGCGGCAGGGAGGTGCAGGGCCTGAGCCGCGAGCTTCGGCTTGATCCTCACGCGAAGTCGCCGAACCTCGGCCGGCGAACTTCGCGGCCGATCTCGCACCTGGGCTCCAGGTGTTCGTCCTTCGGTGACGTAGCGTCCCGGACCCAGCGGCGGACGGTCTCGTAGGAGGGGCGCCGCCCCCACTCACCGTGCCACTCCCTGCTAATGACCGAGTGGATGTGTGCGATGGTCAGGTGCCGCTGGTCGGACGCCCTGATGATGCGGAAGGCGGTGGCTCGAGCCTGCGCCGGCCAACGACCGACTCGCGACGGCTTGGACAACCCGGACTCCGGCCGTGGCAAGCTGTCCGAGCCCGGCGCATTCCGCGCGACGACGCGGATCACGTCCTCGCACGGACCGGAAGCCGCGTCGCGCGTCGCGAGGCGCGCCCGACCCCTCGCGAACATGGCGTCGAGCTGCGCCACCGAGAGCGCCTTCCGAACGAACGTCCTACGCTCGACCGCGATGGGCCGGACGATCACCACGTCGCCGCCGATGCCGGTCGCTGCCGCATAGCGAGCCTCGAGCTGCACCGCGTTGCCGTCCAGAGTGAACGGGCTACCCGCGATGCAGAGCATGGTGTCGAGACGGAGTCCGGACCCGGACGGTTTTTCGGATGCGGCGACGGCAGAACGAACCTGGCCTGCCGGGGTCGCGACGTTCCTGTCCCGGCTGGCCCCGGCGCGCCGGCGGCGCCCCGCTTGCGAGCGTCGCACGTCGGTTTCGGTCTGAAGGTGCTTGATCATGATGAAGGTCTCCCGTCGTTCCGCACATGACCCGTCCTCAGGAAGGGGCACCGGCTTGCGGAGCAGGTTTTTGCCGTGGCTGGGCGGGCTCGTCGGTCAGGCGGCGAGGCGGTCGTCGTGGAGCATGGTCCACCCTCCGGTTTCCAGGTTGAGGGCGAGGGCCGGGACGGTGGTGAAGGCGCGGTAGGGCGAGCCGGTGAAGCGGACCACCTGGAGAAGCAGGACCTCGCCGTCCGCGTCGCCCGTAGCGCGATGACGTCCGATGACGTGGGCGATGCCGCCGCCGGTGCGGAACGGCTCGCCCGACATGATGCTTTCGATATCGTTGTTCATCTCGCTGCCTCCTCGCTACAATCCTGAGCGGAAAGTAGTGGACAGCCATATCGGCGCGGGTCATGCCGATCGCAAGCCCAAAGCAGTGGACTAATTTCGAGCTCGTGGTTAATGGGTGTCATGCAAGGCCAAACCGACCCGCAACAGCTGTTCGCCGAGATCTGGCCGGAAGGGATGCCGGAACGCGAACGACTGGTCTGGGAGGCGATCTCCGCACGCGAGCGCGGCACTATCCTCAAGCGCATAGAGGCGGCGTTCCGGGGGGAGCGGGGCGAAAGGTGGTCGGACCTGGCGGAAGGGGTCGGGCTGAAGCGCGCCGGCTTCTACAAGCTGCGTGCTGGCTGGCGGGATCACGGCATTGCGGGGGTGGTGCCCAACCAGACTCAGCAGGTCCGCCGTGTGGCCGTGCCCGACGATCATCCCCTCCGCTCCAGCGCCGCCGCGCTGCTCCGCAGTGAGGGGGGAAGGGCGCGCAACGTGGATCTGGCACGCCGGCTGCTCGGCGGCGCCCCGGCAAAATCAGGTAGGGAACTTGCGGAACTACAGAAGGTCGAGAGGTTGGTGCAGCACGAGCGTCGAGCGCTGGCGCTGGACCCTGAGTTTCTTGCGAAGACCTTCGGAGCGGGACTGTTGGTAGACCTGACCGCCGTATCCGTCCTGCTTGACGGTGCCGAACCCGCTCCCGCGATCGTAGCCGTCGTCGCGGAGACGTCGAGCGGCCTTGTCATGGGAAGTGCCATCGGGTCGCGTGTCGATGCTCTCCATCTGGAGCGTGCCGCCATCGGTCAGGCGCTCGGCTTCCTTCGAGCGAGGCGTGGGGACAGGGACGTCGACACGGTGCCGGCGAGCGACCTAGGCCTGACGCTGCCGCCGGGCGTCACGGAGTCCGACGCCGATGTCGATCTCCTCAGGGGCGCAGTTGCGCACCTGGAGTTCGGTCGGCCCGGCGGGTTCGGATACGGTCAGGCGCTGGTCCAGCTTGTCGGCCCGCGGATCGGGCGGATGGTCCTCGCGCCGAGGCGGACCCTGCCGGCTGATGGCGCGGCGTACGCGAGCACGCGTGTCGCACCCGTCATGACGCTCGAACAGGCCGGAGCCCAATGGGCCCGTGAGGTGCTGCGTCACAACGAGCCGGTGCTCAAGGTTCTGGAGGATGCATCGCTAATCGACGCGGACGGCGTCGCGAGCGGGCCGATGACCAGTGCGCTGATGGCGGCGGACGTGCTGCTGGCGACCCTCGCTGGTCCGGATCAACCCCGTGACAGCTGAAGCAGCTGGTTGTCCAGCCGGTCCCGTGAGAGATCGTCCAGGAAGGCGAAGGCGGCGGATGTTCGCAGGCCCACCAGTCTGGAACGGGCGTATTCCGTCGCGACCTCCAGGGTCATCGGCGCGAGCGCGCTGTAGCCCCTCATCAGGCGATCCTTCAGCGGCGCGCTGACGAGACGTGGTCGCATCTCGATCCGGCCGTGGCGCCGTCCGAGGAGCGCCTCCACGATGGCACCGTAGCTGCGCGGCGCCGCGATCGCGGCGTCCACCTCCATCCCCGCTTCGTCAAGCACATCGTCGAGTGCCGCCCAAGCCTCGATCCCGTCTTGCGGCCGGGGCAACCTGAGCCGTGGCGCCGTTGCCGCCGTGGCGTGACGCTGGCCATGGCGTAGCGCGTCAAGCAGGCTCGCAGCGGCGGCGCCCGGAGAGGGATGACCAAGCGACAGGGACATTCCCACCGCTGCCTCCGTGGCGGTGTCGATGGTGAAGGTGGCCATCGGGCGGATGACTTCAGAGTCGGACCTTACGGGAATGTCGATCACGACCTGGTCGAGCATGATCTGGCTGTCGCGGCAGTGTGCCGGCAGCAGCGGGGGGCGTGCACGTGCCACATACCGAGCGACGATCTCCCGTCGGGGCATGGCGAGTCCCTTGGCTGCGGCGGTCCGCTCGATCGCGGCGACGAGGTCGGCTGGGGCCGCCCGTGGATCTTCCGCGATAACCGCGTCCATGTGGGCCGACTGCTCCGACGTGACGCCCAGCGCCCGTTCCCGGCGATCGCCGGCACCGACGAGCCGTTCGGGCCTACGGCTCGCCTCCCAGGAGCGCACCAGGTTGTAGAACTGCGCGACGCCCAGCCCGAGTTCGCGCGCATGCGCCTCGGCGGCCTTCCTGCCGCGCCCCTTCAGGAAACTGTCGATGATGGTGATGCGCCGAAGCACCTCGTCGCGCCGGTCCGGCGCGACGAGCGACAGGTCGTAAACCATGCTCTTTTCCGATCACATTGGGGGTGATGACCCACCCGTCACGCCGGACGGGAGCTCTATCGTCGCGCGCGGGCGGCTACGGCGCCGAGCGGACCTAACGCTGTGCGATGAGGGGCACGGGGAACCAGTTGCCAAACAGATGTCGGCGCGGCGTGCGGTTGTGCCGCGCTCAGATCCGGTGACGAGAGCGCGCTGCTGATGGCGGGGCGGGTTCGGTGATGGAAAGGCGGTGCCAGCGAGCTCGGGCCGGCACGGCGGAACGATGGCGCGCCGGACCGGAAGCGGATGGCGCGCAACCCTACCTATGCGGAGTGGTGTGTCGTTTCAGATCGGTCGTGACGGCGATGGCGGATCGTCTTCCGCGCAACAAGAGGTGTGCGTGCGTAATGACAGGCTTAGTGGGACCGATGCCCTGACCATCTAGGAAGAGGCTTGGCGCCGAGCAGCGCCCTTCAAGCCGCGGTTGACGATTGGTCGTCCGGGTTTGTCATGGGCGTCCGCGTCTTCCATCCTGCCGATCCCTGCGAAATCCATGACGTTGACCTTGCCGTCCGGCAGAAATGCCCGGATCTCGGAAGTTCCGCCAGCTGCCTCAATTAAGTGACACAGGTTGCTGACGCACATGTCCGTGCGCCTCTCCATGTCCGCCACGGCAGCCGTCCGACTTCGAGGGCGTCATTGGCCGCATGCCGACGAAGATGTAGTCTCCCGCGGGGATGAGGCGGCGAACCCACGTGCATCCTTGCCATCTTGGACCGCGTCACGGCGTCGGGGTTGCCGGGTATGCCGGCACGTAGCCCGTATAGCCCTCGTCCCGGTAGCGGCCGACAGCCCTGTCGAAGGCCAACGCGGTAATCGGCCCGAACCTTCGGGAGGGATCGGCGAGGTCCAGGTTGAACGTGCCAGCTGGCCCGTGCTGGTTCGCGGACTCGATCTCATCCAGCCCGATGAGGAACAGGCAATCGACCGCCTCGCGCGGGATCAGTGCGATGACGAGCGGTTCGACCCCGAGCTGCGGCATGGCCTTACGGAAGTCCGCAATCTCGTCGCTGGCTAGCGAGAACTGCTTTAGTCCGCCTGTCTGGTGGAGCTTGGCATCGACTAGAAAAGTGGCATCGTCCAGTTCGACGACGAAATCAGGACGCTTACCGCCTTCTGGAAGCAGCTGACCCTTTGTGCCCCGTTCCTGCGGTAGCCGCAGGACGTCCGCGCGTGCCACCTCCAGGAACCAGGTCTCGACGATGATCTCGCCGAGGCGGCCGTTGTCCCTGCGGGCCTGCTTCGCCTCTTTACGCTCTTGCAACTGTCGACGTATCTCATCGATACCTGCCATCGGCACCTCTCTATGTCGGTTGGGACACCCGCCTGCGGCGGACCTGATCGGAACTATGCCTGCGTCATACGTAGGGCTATTTATGACGACGGACTACCCGGCCCACGTCGGGGCTTGGAGTGTCGACGTTGGCGACATGGACGGATCTGCTGCGCGGCCGGATCGAAGATCCTACGCTCGCGCGCGAACGCCTGCTGAAGTCGGCGCCGCACTACGTCTATGTCCTGTGCTGCGCCGATGGCACGCCGTTCTACGTCGGCAAAGGCGTGCAGCATCGATGCTTTCACCATGAGGCTGAGGCGCGGAACACCGACCGCCTGACCCACAAGCTGAACCTGCTGCGTGCGATGCACCGCCGGGGAGAGGCGGTGGGCTACTGCATCGACAGCTCCTTTACGACCGAGGCGGTGGCGCATGCGCGTGAGCGGGAACTGATCGCGCTGTTCGGTCGCCACGATCAGCGCAGGGGGCCGCTGACCAACCAGACCGATGGTGGCGAAGGCGCGTCCAACCCGTCGGAGGAGTCCCGTGAACGCCGGCAGCAGTCGTTGTGGGGCGAAGCCGAAGACGAGGAGCGCAGGGCCGCCAACCAGTGGTTCCGAACTCTCTGTGACGTGAGGTCGGTGCCGATCAAGCCGTTGAGCCGGTTCAAGCCGGAGCGCCTGCACGCGAACCGGACGGGGTTCGCGATGAGCCCGCGGCAGGCGGCCGCCCTTGTCGCGTCGGCGGTGGCCAATCACGTGCTGCTCAGGCCAGGTGCCGTCATCCCCCGCCTGATGGATGTGGACGGCATCGCGATGGCTATTGAGAACGGTGTCGGTCGCGACATCCTGTCGAGCGGCATGGCGGTGGTCGCCGACACGGCGATCGGGGCGGAGACGCTCTCGCTCACGCCAGCGGGTTGCCGCTTCATCGTGTCGTCGTTGGGAAGGGGCGTGCTGGAGGATGCAGGCGTCCTGCTGCCCGAGCTAGGTTAGCTCCAGTTTTCCGGGCGACCAATCCCGGATGGTCAGGCCGCGCGTTGGCCCAGGACGGAGAAGAAGTCCGGCTGCTTCACGAGCTCCACCCGGTCGTTCCAGCCGAACTGCATGGCGGAGCGGCGAACTGCGCCGTCGGGCGATACGATCCGGACGTCCTTCGCCTCACGCAGGGTGGCCAGCGAAGTGTCGACAATGCTGCTGACGACAGGCGTGTCATTGCAGTTGGCTGAGAACAGCAGCTTCTTGGTCAGCGGCTCCGCGCCGGCAGACGCTCGGGCATGAAGCAGCCGGGCGAGCTGCTCAACCACGGCGTCCTCGGAACGGGTGCGTGCGTCGTCGTTGAAGCCGAAGTCCAGCATTCCGTCGCGCACGTCGCCACCCGGCACGAAGCCCAGCGAGTTGAATCCGGCGCGTCCGAAGTGTTCGAATGTGTTCTCCAACTCCCAGTGTATTTTACCCATTTCCTCACGCGCCTGGTGGTGACGCGAGAGGTGGAGGAGCCAGTAGTCGCGGTTGGAGCCACCCTCCGGATGGATGAAGAACGGCGAGTAGTAGTCGGCCCCCGTATTGCGCTGGATGTGTTCGTAGAGCGTGTTCTGAATCAGGCGCTTCCAGCCCCGCTGCTCCTTCATCTGGAGCATGGCCTGCACGTCGCTGCGCGTCAGGTCGATGGCGTTGAGCCCCGGCGTGTCGATCATTCGGTCGTTCAGGAGGTTGACGAGGTGGTCGACCATGAAGGTGAGGATCACCTCGGGGTTCTGCAGTGACGCCATGATCCTGCGGATGGTGGCGAACGTGACTGCGCTCCAGCCATACTGGTCCAGGAAGAAGAGCGAGCGGTGCGCACGGCCCTTCGCCTGAATCCGGCGGATGACGTCGTCGCTGACGTCCTCGAAGCGGTCGGCGTGGATGTGGATGTCCCGCCCGATGCGATCGCCGTATCCGCGTTGACGCAGGACCTCGCGCAGGAAGTCCACATGGTCCGGGTTGGCGTCGACGAATACGAACTCGGCGTCGATCTGGATGCCACGGGCGCGGGCTGCGTCGAGTTCGACCTGCGCCCGTTCGACCGCCGCCAGCATACGTAGGGGCGATCCGTCGACCTCGTCTCCGCACAGGGCGTAACGGCCGCCGCCACAGAAGCCATCGACGAGGGTGAGCTTTAACCGCCGTGTCAGATGGCTCTTGGTTAACGTCCGGATGTAGGCGGCTATGTAGGCATCGAAGATCCGGTGCTTGGCGAAGCTGTGCAACCCGAGTTCGGGCAGCGCGCCGCCAAGTAACCAGTCGTAATGCCGTGCCTCAGCCATTTGGCGCCCCCCGGCGAGTTAGGCGCCGTTGCGGGAGTATGGTGAGTAAGTGCCATGCTTGTCCAGCGTCCGCACCTTGACACGGCTGGACGCGATCGCCGAACCGCCTCCGATCGGGTTGCATCGCGAGTCGCGCTGTGGCATCGTTCCATGTATGTTCTAGCGGGGCGCAGCGGAGATGGCGGACGGCAGTGCAATCGAGTGGACCGATGCCACCTGGAACCCGGTCACCGGCTGCACGAAGATAACGGCCGGGTGCGACAACTGCTACGCCTCCCGCTTCTCGGAACGGTTCCGCGGCGTTCCCGGGCATCCCTTCGAGAACGGCTTCGACTTGACGCTCAGGCCGGAGCGGCTGCAGCAGCCGCTGGCCTGGAAGCGGCCCAGGATGATCTTCGTTAACTCGATGAGCGACCTTTTCCACAAGGATGTGCCGCGCGTCTTCGTCGACCAGGTGTTCGACAGCATGGAGGCTGCGCACTGGCACGTGTTCCAGGTGCTAACGAAGCGCAGCTCCATCATGCGTGACTACCTCAGGCGTCGCTATCGCGCGACGACCCCGCCGGCCCACATCTGGCTAGGAGTGTCGGTTGAGAACGACCGCGCCAGGTCGAGGATCGAGCACCTGCGGCAGGCTCCCGCGGCGGTCCGCTTCCTGTCGATCGAGCCGCTCATCGGGCCGGTCGGTCCGATGGAGCTGGGCGGTATCCACTGGGTCATCGCCGGCGGGGAGAGCGGGCCCGGCGCCCGCCCGATGCATATCGACTGGGCGCGGGACGTCCGGGACCAGTGCTCGGCGCAGAATGTCGCGTTTTTCTTCAAGCAGTGGGGCGGCATCCGGCCGAAGACCGGTGGGCGTGATCTGGACGGCCGGGAGTGGAACGATTTGCCCGTCAAGGTCGCGTCAAGGGCTGCGTGATGCTGCCGCCGATCCGCGCATATGCCGGTCGGCGGCAGGCATGGGTGAAGCACTATTTTCTCGGCAACTACATCGAGAGCCTCACCTTTAAGGTATCGAGCTGGGCTGACGACTTCGTCTACGTGGACGGCTTCTCCGGGCCTTGGCAGGCCGGAGAGGAGGAGTATCAGGACACCTCCTTCGGGATCGCGCTCGCCGCACTGCGCAAGGTGAAGCATGAGTGGAAACGCATCCGCGGCAGGGACGTGCGCATGACCGCGCTCCTCGTCGAGAAGAGCGCTCGGGCGTTCAACCGCCTGCAGCAGGTCAAGGAGCTATTCCCGGACATCAGGATCGAGACCTACAAGGGCGAGTTCACGTCGCTCGTTCCCACCTTGATCAAGGCGATCCCAGCGAACGCGTTCACCTTCGTGCTGATCGACCCGAAGGGATTCGCAATCGACATGGACGCGGTTGCTCCGTTGATCTCGCGGCCACGCACCGAGGTGCTGTTCAACTTTATGTTCGACTTCATAAACCGGTTCGCATTGCACGACGATGCGGATGTCGTAGCCGGACTTGAGAAGTTGATGCCGGGCACGGGCTGGCGCCAGCGTCTCGGTCATGTCGCGAAGACGGTGACCGGAGACGAACTGCCGCAAGGGAGGAAGGCCGTGCTGGTGGAGTGCTTCTCGGAGGCGCTTCGTCGGATCGGCGGCTACCCCCACGTGCTTGAGACGCCCGTCTACTACCCGCTGCGCGACCGCACCTTCTATTCCTTGGTCTACGCCACGCGAGCGGCTGCGGGCGTCGAGGTGTTCCGTGACTGCCAGGTTGCGACCCTCAAGCAGCAGGACGACCGACGGGCCGAGGCGAAGGTCGCTGCCCAGGCGCAGCGATCAGGTCAGGACGAGATGTTCGTGGATGCCCCGCGCCTGGCAGCGCGCCCGTCGGACGCGATCCTCGCATCCGCGGAAGCGGCGTCACGTTCGATGATGATCGACCTGCTCGGGCAGCAGCCTGCAGGAATGAAGTTCAAGGACTTGCGCCTGCAGGTTCTGGAACGCGAGATCATCAGGAAGCAGCGCGTGGGCGAGTTGGCTGCCGAATTGCGCAAGAGTGGCCTGATCGACTTCCCTGACTGGGAATCCCGTCGCCGCGTCCCCCAAGACGATTACCTGGCGATGGCCGCCCGCTGATGATCGGTGCGCCGGCATCGACGATCATGCGGATGACGCCGGCAGGTCTTGCTCGCGATACTCTCCAACCACCCAGATGAAGCTCTGTACGTCGATCCGGTCCGCTGGCTCCAGAGCAGCGATTGCCTTAGCGGTGTGGTCGGCCAGGTGGAGCAGGCTCTCGTAGACGTCCGGTCGGATCGCGGCGTCGTAGTCCACGGCGAACCGGTGCCCGATCCTCTCCGCGAAGTCCCGCGTGACCGTCGGTTTGAGAAACATGTGCCGCGCAGGATCCCATAGGAATGGAAGGTATGTTGCGATCGGCCAAGACAGCAACCCATGCGCCTTGATCGCGGCGTGCATGCCCGAGATCCCTTTCGCGAAGTCGTCGTTTGCGAAGGCAGCTGCGGCGCGCAGGAAGGCACCGCCATTCTGCGCCAGCACCTCCTTCAATCGTGTGGACTCCTGCAGCGACGGCATGTGCGTCCAGAGCTGGTCCTTCTTGAAGGCGGCAGCGAGCCTCACGCCATCCGCGTCGGTTGCATCCGCGGCGGCGGCCAGCGGCAGCAGATCAGTCAGCGTCCGGTGCGCATCGACCTTGTAGCGCCGTTCGCCATCCCTCGATCTGTAACGCTCTCCGGCGAAGCCGCCAGGCATGTATCGAAGGAAGCGGGTGAGCGCGCCGTCGATGCCGAAGTAGTTCGGATGAACGGTCCCGGCGAGGTTCATTAATCGGGTGCGAAGACGGTCGCGGTCATCGTCATGGATGACGTCACCCGCCTGCCTGCCCGCGATGATGACGAGGCCGGACCATCCGCCGTTCTTGGCTTGTCCGATGCGCAAGGTCGCCTTGCCGTGCTTCTCGTCAGTCGTCTCCATCCCTAGTTCTCCCCCTCTCCGCCATGCCGCTCCATCGGAAGGTTCCTGTAGGACACCGCACGAGATGTCAGGGGTCTATGCCCCAATAGCTGAGCGCAGCTCGCACTTGGCCGCGCGGGTAGAAGGACCCAGCATGCTCGAGGTCGTGCCGGATCGCGGCCAGTCTTTTGTCCGCATCCTTAGCTATGGCGGGTGTCACCATCACCATCCCTGGCGGGGCTTCGTCCGCGCCTGATCTCGGCCACGTGGACGGATACGCCGCGTGGCTCGTCCATGCATCGATGTCCATCTCGGGTAAGTCGTCGTGGTCGCATCGCCACCCGTAGACGACGGACGCGCACGCCCGCAGCATCGCCTTCACGTCCGGCATCACGTCGGTGAACGCCTTCAGCGGTGTCGGGAGCAAGACCATGTTCGCCACACAGGAGTAGAAGCGGGCATCCTGCACGACGGTGTTGGTCGGTGCGTAGACGGCATCATCCACGCCCCAGATGTGACAGCAGGACCAGTTCGGCCGATCGCCGCTTCGTAGACCCAGCGCGTGGGTCAGCGCCTTGTTGGCGTAGAGGTTGCCCTCGCGCTTGTGGACGGACTCCTCCGTCTGGCGGTTGCGATTGAGCTGTGGTTCAGACCAGTTCGCCTTGTAGAACAGGCCACGCCGACTGTGCTCCGGATACCAGACGGGCAACCGGCGGAACGTCGCCGGATCGACCCACCTGGCCGTCCGCTCGATCAGCCTCATGATCTCCCCCATGCTGAGCTCGGCCCGCAGGGAGTCAAGGCCGTCAGTGGCGGTCCGCACCGATGCGCGGGAGGCAGTCGACTCCCTTGACCTCCTCACGGTCGTCATGCGCCTTGCTCGCTGAAGGCGAAGAGCAGCGGGTCTGTCCGTTGAAGGGGGGTGACACTGTGTCGGGACTTGTTGGCCGCTGCATCCAGGAGCCGCTTTGCCTCGGCGGTGAGTGCTAGCGGGGCTGCGTGCGCGAGCCTGAGGTCTGGCTCACGCCTGATCATGCCCCAGGACACCATCGTCTTGAATGCGTAGCTGGTCGCCTGATCGATCGTCGTCCGCTTCCCGTGTTGTTCGAACATGCGCCGGTGGACCTCTCCGGCGGAGCAGGTTCCCTGCAGTCGGAGCAGCCGTCCCACATTCTCCACCACCTGCCGAAAATAAGGGTACGCGCCGATCGCCACCGCTTCGTAGGCGGCGGCCCGGGCGCCGTTCGAGCCGAAGGCGATGCGGGCCGCCGTGACGGCGATGTCGCGAGCGGCCTGATCGTCCGGGAACCACATGCGGTTGATGATACCGATCGTCTTGCGCCGCACCTGAACGCCGGGGATGTCGGCGGCGAGACGGGCATGGAGACCGTCCACCTGCATCTCCCCGCGCACGACGGACGCCGCCAGCTCCATCCACTCGGCATCGACGAAGCGATCCATGCCGATTCGGGGCGGTGCGGTGCTCACGTCTTTTCCTTTCTCGAGATCCTGACGAAGGGAACGATGACCTCCTCCAGGGATGTGCCCCCGTGCACGACGGCCCGGCGGCCGTCGGGAATGAACGCCCGCCCGTGGGGGGCGAACAGCGGCTTGTAGGTGTCGGGCAGACCACCGGGCTGCAGGACCCGGGTGCCGGCGATCGTCGCGCACGACTTCTGCCGCAGCGCCTCGCTGTCATAGATGCGGGCCCGCTCGCCGCGCTCCTCGGCCGCGCTGCCTTCCGACGGGCGGCCCATGCCGATCACGTCCACGTTGCCGTGGTCCGCGGTGACGTAGATCCGGTAGCCGGCACCGATCAGCGATGCGACGAGCCGATCCCACTCGCCCAGCCCCAGCCAGTGCTCGATGCGGCTGATCAGCGCCTGCTTGCCGAACAGCTCGCCGTGGAGGAGCTCGTCGATCGTATCCACCACGAGGCCGATGACCTCGGCGCCACCGGCGATCGGGCCGGAGACAACCTCGTCGCAGGAGCCCGGGTGGCCAAGCCCCTTGGCGTAGAACACTTGGTTCTCGGCGAGCCCCTCGTTCACCCAGAAGCGCCGCCATGCGGCGGGTTCGGGCGAGGTGCTGCCGATCGTCTTGGCGAAAGCCCGTGGTTGGTCGCCGGTGAAGATCGCCTGGCGCGAGACGCCGGTCACCGTCGGTAGCCAGGCGAAGCATGACCGGGTGTCGACAAGGACGTCCGGCTGGTTCGCGCGTAGGCGGCGCTCCAGGATGAGCCACTGGTCGAGCGCTATGCCGTCTACGACGATCAGCGCCTGCTTACGCTCACCGGCCCGTCGACGATGCGCCATGTGCGGCGCGATCTGATGCACGATGGAGGGAGCGGTCGCGTAGCTGTTGAAGCTGAGCCCGTCGAAACCGCTCTCCAGCCAGGCGAAGAGCGCGACGTCGATGGCCGGTGCGATCTCGGCCATCGGATCCGGCCCGGGAGCGTCGGCGGCCAGGCTCCGTGCGGCATCGACGATCTCGGCGTGCCGTTCGGCGAACCGCAGCCAGTCGCCGTGGGTGGCGCCCTCTCTCGGAATGTCCTGTTGCAGCAGGTCGATCCGCTGCGCGGCCAGGGCGCGGGCGGCGTCATCGTCCCGCACCATACCGACGAGCATCCAGCCCGGTGTCGATGGCGGGACCAGGTCAACCTTGCCGGGTGCGATGGTGCCATCCAGCACCATGCTGTCGAGGTTCACGCGGATGCCTGGCAGTGCGAAGGGAATGACGTCGGCGGGCGGTTCTTCGCCGCGTGCGGACGCTCGTGCGAACAGGTCCCAGTCCCTTTGAACGCGGTCGATGAAGGTCGCCCGGTCGGAAAGGATTGATGCCGCCACCTCGACCGACAAGTCGTCGGGGCGGCAGGCCCGCTCGGCCACGTGGCGGGCGATCAGATGAGGAAGGGGTGAGCCGCGAAAGAAGAGGTCGAACGCCTGCTCCCAAAGATCGGTGGGGCGGCGAAGCAGGTCCGGCACGACGCGGTAGAGGTTGGCCGCCAGGAAGTCCTTCGTTGCGACCGTACCCATCGTCGGCATGGTCGGCCTAGACGACGTGACCTGCCATAGGTCGTCGTAGCGCTCGGAGCCGACCGCGCGCACCGCGTTCGCGTCCAACGCGCCGAAGAGCTCCGGGATCGATAGCGAATGTACGCGCGCCTCGTTCAGCACGTCCCATGGCACCGTCGTGCCTGCGTCGCCGCGCACGTGGACGATGTAGGCGCCGCCTTCAGGCGCATCGCGCATCTCGGTCTCAAAGCGATGCCTGAAGGCGAGCGGGTCGCGATAGGTGACGAGCTCGAATCCCCTCTGCGCGAGGATCGGCGCGACCGTAGGAGCCAGCAGGATCTCGTCTGGATCGCTGACGACCCACAGGTGACCGAAATCGCGCTGGAACGGTGCCGTGACGTGGTCGGACCAGGCGGTCATGCCGGTCGCACCTCCACGATGGTGACCGGCTCGAGGCTCGGCATCATCGCCGCCGCGTCCTGGAGCTCACGGATGCGACGCTCATGCTCCTCCTCAAGGCGGCCCAGCCGTGCGCGTCGGACGTTCTCGAGCCCGATCCGACCTATCGCGCGTCGGCGTGCGTCGAAGGCCGCCGCTACGCGCTGGCGTTCCTGCTCCAGCTGCTGGAGGTGTCCGTCGCGAAGCTCCAGGTAGATCGGCTCGGCCTGCGCCTCGGCGAACCGTTCGAGGTCCGCGGCCGGACTCGTGGCGTAATCGCCGGCTGTTGCGAGTTCCCCTGTGACGATCATGTCCCACAGCCTGCGCGCCGTGGGCGCGAACGCCCGCCCGCTCTGCACGAAGAGCGGCATGTACCGTTGATCGTCACCGCGGACGGTGGTCATCCGGATCCGCCACAGCGACCAGACGCCTTCCACGCCGGCCGGCAGCTGCGGCACCGATACGCGCGGGATTGGGCGACCCGGCGGCTCCGCGGGAAGGTCGTCGATCACGCGCCGAACGGCATGGTTGTCGAGGGTCAGCCAGGTCGCGTCGGGTGCCGCGTCGAGGCCGGAGGCGTCGAAGCATGCCCGATCAACGATTGGGCCGTCGGGCCAGGCGATCCGCCAGGTCTCGCCATCGCGTCGGGCGTCGCCTCCGGCGTCGACCAGCCCGGCGATCACCGCCTTCTCCACCCAGAAGTGGATGGGATGTCGGCGCCACCGTTGGGCGGCCCCCGGATCGAGCGGGGCGTCGGAGCCGAGCAGCTCCCGCCGCTCGCGATCGGCGGCGATCCGCGTCCGCAGCTCCTCCAGCGTCGCGTCGGCGCGCTGCTCGACCGCCTCGGGCGAGAGGATGCCATCGATGTAGAGGCCGTCGAACATCGCCTCCGCCTCGACCGAGTCCATCACGTCAGCCGCCTTGTTGACTCCGAACTCCTCGGCGATCGCCTCCAGTTTCGCCTCCAGCACCTCGCGGACGCGGTGCTCGACCGTCTCGCTTAGGACGAAGTTGGTGGCCCGAACCGTATGCTTCTGCCCGATGCGGTCGACCCGGCCGATGCGCTGCTCGATGCGCATGGGGTTCCACGGCATGTCGTAGTTGAACATGACGTGCGCGAATTGGAGGTTCAGGCCCTCGCCGCCAGCGTCCGTAGAGATCAGGACCCGTGCCGTCCCGGCGAACGCCTTCTGGGCGGCGACGCGCTCCTCAACCGCCATCTGCCCGTTGAGCGTCGCCACCTCGAACCCGCGCTCGCGCAGCTGGGCGGCGAGCATCGCCTGCGTCGGGACGAACTCGGTGAAGATGAGCACCTTCAGGTCGGGGTCGTCCTCCTCCTGCTGGATGCGGTAGACGTGCTCCAGCAGCGCCTCGACCTTGGCATCGGTGCCTCCGAGCGCCTGCTCCGCCAGACGAAGCAGCGTCGCGACCTCCGCCTTTTCCGACCGCCAGCCGGGCCAGTCCACCAGCTCGTCGAGCTGCGACTGCCCGTCCATGTCCGCCATCTCGGCGACATCGATGTCAGGCGCGAGCGACAGCTGCGCGGGCGTATCCTCCAGCGCCTGGAGACGGCGACCCAGAGTCGCGGCGATCGCGGCGGTGGACGACGTCACCAGCCGCTGCAAGAGGACCATGAGGAAGCCGATGTGGCGCTGCTTGCTCTTCAGCGCCTGGTTGTAGCCGTGCCGCACGTAGTCGGTGACCGCCTCGTAGAGCTGCCGCTGGGCGTCGTGCCTCGGCGCCCAGTCGACGGTGACTAGCCGGGTCTGCCTGGGCTTGAAGAGCGGATTGCCCTCGTTGTCGATGGCCAGCCGCTTCTCGGTCCTGACGACGTACGGCGCGACCCGGTCGCGGTCGATGCAGTCCTCGCCGGGGAACGCCTCGCGGTCGAGGAGCTGCATAAGGCGCAGGAACTGGTCCGACTTGCCCGAGTGCGGCGTCGCCGACAGCAGGAGCAGGTTGGGCGTGGCGTCGGCGAGCGCCGCACCCAGCTTGTAGCGGGCCACCTGGTCGGTGCTGCCGCCGAGGCGGTGCGCCTCGTCAATCACCACCAGGTCCCAGCCGGCCGTGATCAGGTCCTCGAAGCGTCGCTGGTTATAGGCGGCGATCCGCTCCCACGACCATCCGCGCCGCCGTGCGAGCGGCTTCACGCTGTCGAGCGGGCAGATCACCTGGTCGGCGGCGCGCCAGACGTTGTCGTCGTCCGACCAGCGGGACACCGCGTCGAAGTCGCCCGGGTCGGCGATGCGGAACGTCTCGCCGAAGTGGAGCTGCATCTCCGCCTGCCACTGCGGGGTGAGCCCCTTCGGCGCGACGACGAGGATGCGCTTCGCCAAGCCGCGCAGCTTGAGCTCGCGGATGACGAGTCCCGCCTCGATCGTCTTGCCGAGCCCGACCTCGTCCGCGAACAGGTGACGGACGCGCCCCTTCTCCATGGCGCGCTCCAGCGCGAAGAGCTGGTGGGGCAGCGGGGTGACGCTGGAGCGCACGGGCGCGAGCAGGACCTCGGTCGCGAGTGCCTCCTGCACGCGCGCCGCGGCCGCCCGGTGCACGATGGTGTCCAGCGTGGGCGCGTGCGCGGCGATCGGCTCGGCCATAGCCTCCTCGATCTGCACGACCGTGCCGGACGCGGGTGACCACACCCGGAGCGACTGCACTCCCCAGCGGTCCAGCCGCTCGATCACCTGCACGGCGCCGAGGGGACTGTACCACAGCCAGTCGCCGCGCTGGGCGACCGCCACGCCCGACGCGGCGACGGCGCTCACCGCTCGGCCTCGAGTCGCGTCTCGGCCATGCTGTGCAGCATCATGAGGCGCTCGTCCTCCTGCCACACCTCGTCCGGCACCTTGGCCGACACGTCGATGATGGTGCGGTAGTCCTTGGCCGCCCACGCCGCCTTGAACCCGACCCGCATCACCTCAAGCCGGATCTCCTTCATCTTCTTGCCCTTGTGGGCTTTGTAGATGTCGAACTCGCGCAGCAGCGCCTTCTCGCGCCGCGCCTCCACGTCCTGCTGCTTGTTGGGGTCGGGGACGAACCAGCGGTTGCGCGCCTTCTCGACGAGCTGCGGATCGTCCTTGTCGAGGTTGCGCAGCTCCTTCCAGTTCGACGAGAGATAGCCGTGGATCTGCGACGGCACGGGGCCGTTGCCGTCGAACTTCAGGAAGTTCTCGTCGAGGAGCCGGAGCAGCTCCGGCTTGGTCTCGTGCTTGCGCCAACCGGCGCCCGTCTTCTGGGTGAAGTCGGGGTGCACCTCCTGGTAGGTCGAGGGTTTCGCCTTGAGGAAGTCGGTCAGCCAGTCGATCGCGGTGCGCTCGTCGTCGACGAACAGGTCGCGCTGGGGTGGATCACCGGCCTGCATCCGCGCCTTATCGTACTCGTCGATCTGATTGGGCAGGAAGAACATGCCGTCGCGCTCCGGGAAGCGCTCGGCCAGCCCCGCCTGGAACTCGGCACTGGACAGCGGCACAGGCGTGTTGTGCCGCACGAACCAGGCGACCATCCTGTCGAAGAGGCGTCGAGCATCACGCTCGGCGACCATCTCGATCCCGCCGACCTTGTTGCGCTTCACTACGGCCAGGTTCTTCAGATGGGTGCGGATGAAGTCCCATGCCGTATCATCGGTAAGCCCCCGAGCTTCGAACCGGTCCTCCAGCCCGCCATTCGGCTTGTAGCAGGAGACGACGAGATCTTGCTTCACGGCGTTGGCGGACGTCACCTGGCGGTAGCTGCCCTGCGTCTTGTCCAAGGCCGTCACCTCGGCGACGACAAAGCCAGCCTGCTGAAGCGCGACCTGGATCGCGTTCCATACGGACGCTCGGCTGTTTGAGAACACGACGGTCATCCACCGCCCGGGCTTCAGGACGCGGAAGTATTCTGCGAAGCAGGCCTGCATGGCACCTTCATACCAGGGAAGGTCCTTCTCTTTGGCCGAGTCTACAATAGCCTCGGCCGACGCTGCGGTAATTACACCGTGCCAGGCCTCCACAAGGAAGTTTAGGTCAGCATAGTATATGTTCTCGCCAAACGGCGGATCAGTGAACACGTAATCTACAGATGCCGCTGGCACCGGGAGGTGCGCAGCTGTCCCAACGGTCACAAACTCATCTCGCGACTTTGGTGCGAACAGGCGAAATGCGCTGACAAGTCGTGAGAACTTTCCCTCAAGATTATACCAAGGGCTGCATTCCGCATGCTGGGAGGCGATGTAGTAAACGCCGTTGAGATTGCGGTTGACCTGAGAAAAGTGAGTCGGACTGTAGCGATTGAGGATTGAGAAGCCCCAGATCGTCTGCTCCACAGCGAACAACAGCATCTTTCGCACGCGCTCATTCGGCTCCGCCGCCGCCAAGCGCCACAGGGCAGCGAGCGCCTGTCTTGCCCGAGGTAGGTAGAAATGGTGAACATGGGTGAAGCCCTTGGGTGCGATCCGAGAGCCGTGGGACATTTGCTCGATCGGAAAGCGCCTCGTCGGAACCTCAGCGGGGAGCGGAATTGCCTCGATCCGGGCAAGCAGTGCGTGGTCATCTGCCGTCAGTTCACGTTCGATGCGGCCGTTCGCGGTCGCAACGCTGACGAGCACCGGCTCGAATTTGACGCGCCGCCAAATCTCACCCGTGGCCGGATCCGCGGTGCTCTCGAAAACACGCTCCAGGCGATCCTTGTTTAGCTCGGCACCGCAATGAGGACACGGGAACCTCGCCGACACTCGCCCCTCATCGTCGCCCTTCGCATCGCGATGGAAATTGATCGTTCCGGTGCACTCGGGGCAGGTAAAAATCTCGCTCCAGACCATGTAGCTGATACGTTGGCTGTCGGACTCGTACATCCAACCGATATCGGCGCGAAGGTCGCGAAGTAGCTTCTCGGCAGCCTTCTCGAACTCGTCGACGTCCAACGGCGTAATGTAGTTTGCAGCTATGTAGCTAGCGGCGGGCGAGAGATCGTTGATGATTGCCCGACGAATGCCCCATGCGGGGGCATCACGCCCGTCGTCCTTGAATTGTCTCTCCACGGTGCGCTTGTAGGCGGCTGGCGCCACGTCGCAGAACGCGGCCGCCACGCCGGTCATGCCCGATCCACCAAATCCATCAAGAACGAGATCGCCAGGCTTGGTGTAGTGGAGGATCGACGGCACGATCGCCTGATGGGGCACCTTCGTATGGTAGCCATGTGCCTTGTAGAGCGGATCCGTCTTCCCGACCGCTACGTCGATGGCAAGAGGAGCCCGGATGTAAGCTGCGTGCGGCTCCGCCGCGGCAGTGCTCGCGACCCAATCTCCAATGAAGGGATTCGGGCACGCCGTGTAGTATGGCGGATCGGACATCTTCACGATGTCGTCGTCGCTGCCCTCAGGAAATCCCGGGGTGGTGCGAAATGCGGGATCGGCGAGCCGCTCCCGCAAGAGACCGCGGAAGTGCTCCCGCCGCTCGTCATCATCGGCGAAGGTCTGCCCGAGGCACGTCACCGGCTGCCCAGCGCCCTTCAGGTCCATGCGCACCTGGCTCGCCATATCAGTTCACCTCCTCGACGATGACGAAGCGGACCTTCGTCTCGTCCTTGCCCTTGAGCTCGTCGGCGAGCAGCTTCTCGAAGCGCTTCCGGATGTCGTCGACGGTCACCGGCGATCCCCCGCTGGTCAGTGCGGCGCGAAGGTCGGCGGACGTGATCTCCACCTTGGCGAGATCGGAGAGCGCGTCCCGGATCCCGGCCACGATCTCCCCATCGAGCGGCTCTGGCAGGTCGCCGCCTGCCGCGAACGCCTTGATGCGGTCACGCACCTTGGCATCGACCATCTGAAGACCTTCGGCGAGCGTGATGGGATCGTCGAGCTCCTCGCGCAGCCTGGTCGTCCACGCCGCCAGCAAGGTGTCGAGCCGGTCGTCGAGCGTCGCCAGGACCGAAGACGCCGGAGCTGTAAGCGGGAGCTGGTCGGCCTTCGGCGTATAGGAGCAGTGCGGACACGTGGCTCGCGGGGCCAGTTCGCTCTCGACCAGGCCGGAGCACGTCTTCAGGTCGGCCAGCGTGTTCCGGAAGTTCTCCAGCTCATTGCCGGGAAGGATGGGCACCCGGGTGAGCTGCTCGAGGGTCTTGAGCCGCTGATCGTTCATCAACGTCCCCTTGGTCTTGCTCTCCGTGACGCCGAGGCGAGCCTTCGCGTGCAGCGACATGTAGTGGGTGACGTAATCCTTCTTGAGCGTGGCGAGGCGAGTGCGGACCGCGGTCATGGCCGCAGCGTCCAGCACGTCGCCCAACTGGCCGGCGATCTCGTGTCGGGCCTTGCGGGCCTTCTCGAGCCAGGGATCGTCGTCCCGCAGGACGATCTCGGTCTGCTGCAGATAGGTTGCGTCCCTGGCGACCGCCTCGATCTGGCCGACCAGCGATGCGACGCGGCGGTAGCCGGCGAAGTCGTCGGCACGCGCCGCGACGTCGGCGGGCGTGGTTCGCAGGTTCTTCAGCTTGGCGGGGCTGTTGTAGGCGGTGTGGGACTCGGCGAACTTCCTCGCGGCATCGATCCAAGTCCTGCCGTCCTGAACCTGCTCCGGCGACATGACCGAGGCACCCCAGAAGGAGAGCGAGCTCTCCAGCCCCGTCCCCAGTGTGAGCGTGCTGGCGATGACCTTCTCCAGCGCGTCCTGGAGGTTGCGGACCGCGGCGTCGTCGCCCTTGGCGGCCGCCTGCGCCTGCCCAGCCGGGAGCCCGAACATTTCGTAGAGGTCGCGCAGGACCGTCACATTGACGTCCTTCGGAGCCTCGACGTGCTTGAAGGCCGCCAGCTCCTCGACGAGCGATGCCGAGCCGTCACCGAGGTTCGACGAGTCGACCTTCCGGCCGGCGACGGACACGACCACGTCGCCCGAATGGACCAGCGCCGCCAGAACGACGGCGACGAGGTCGGGCTCAAGCCCGAAGCGGCCCGGCGCGAACGACTCCGCCATGGATGTCGCCTCGAAGACCTCTCCGCGATTGAGCACCTGGCCGGGCCCCTTGGCGGCGAGGCGCGTGGTGATCTCCTGGGCGTAAGGCGAGTGGCGCGGATCGAGCTTGTCGCCGTCCAGCAGCTTCAACGCGTCGAGGATCATGACCGCGTCCTTCGGCCGGGCCGGACCGGACAGCGCCTTCACGGCGGTCGTGCATAGCATCCGCCGGTTGGCGTCGGTCACAATCGTGCCGAAGGTCGGGTATTCCGGATACTGCTCGGCGAAGTGCGGCGCGAGCAGGAAGCCCGCCGACGCGTTGATGTACTCGCGGAAGTTGACGGTCTCGTCGCCCTTGATGCCCGCGCGCTCGCGCACCGAGAACCCCTTCGCCCACTCGCCGAGCGTGCGGGTCTTGCCCCGGTACGTGACGTTGAAGGCGGTGGTCTGCTGGTCGCGCAGCCACTTGCGCATGCTCTTGAGCGCGTCCTCGGCCTTGTTCGTGTAGACGGTCTTGGCGTTACCGCTGTTGAGTCCGGCCAGTGCCGATGCCGACGAGAAGCGCCGCAGGATGGCGGTCAGCGCCTCGTCCTTGCTGGCGAGCCGCAGGAACACCTCGTCGGGCTTCTCCTCGTCCTTGAACTTCGGCGGGTCGTAGGGCTGGACGAAGTAGAGGTAGAAGTCGCGTGCCGGATAGGCGGTCGGCCGGTCGTTTGGCGAGCCGAAGAACAGGTAGCCGTCCCGGTGGACCCGGCGCTCGAACCACTCCAGCGGATACTGCCAGATTTTGTGACCCGGCAGGTGCGTCGCCTCGTCGGTCCGCTCCATTAGGTGGGCGATGGCCTGGTAGTAGGCGTTGTCGAGATCCTCGTCGTCAAGGCTCTCGCCGCGCTTGTCGATCTCGGCGTCATAGTCGACGTCCTTGGCGACATCGAGGAACACTTGGTCGCTGCCCGTCGCCCGCGTGATGAACTGCCCGTTCACGGCCTTCATGATGTCGCCGATGGTGGCGTCGATGAAGGTGAGCAGGTCCTGCGCCGGCTCGTCTGAGGGGAAGTCGGCCGCCATGGGGTTCATCAGCAGGAGCTGGTCGCGGAGCTCGGCGGAGGTCGGACCCATCGGCACGTGGATGTCGGGTGTGGTCAGGCGCTGGATCGCCAGACCGTCGATGATCCGGTGCGCGGTCGGGCGGCTCAGCGCCTTACCCTTCGGGAACGCCGTCTCGACCTTCTCCTGCAGGGTCTCGGCGATCCGGACGACGTCGCGGACGCCGATCTGCGCGCGGAACGCAGGGTTGGAGCGCACGTCGGTCCAGAAGCTGTCGTAGGTGATCACGCCCGGCGCGTCGGTCGGCACGTTCTCGTCCAGCATTCTCCTCATCGTGCCGGAGAGCGTGGATAACGCGTTACGGTTCTCGGCGAACTCGATGCGTTCGAAGATGGCGAGGTAGTCGGGGTGTACCGGAAAGAGCCGCACGAACTGGTCGAGCTTGTCGCCCATGCTGCCGTAGAACTTGGCGAACGGCTCCAGATGCTTCCGGATTGCCTCGCGCTGGTGCTCGTCCTTGCGGAGCAGCCGCTCGGCCACCACGAAGCCGATGTCCTGTCGGTCGATCAGCACCTGCTGAAAGCGATCCTTCACGCGCCGCAGGCTGTCGGCGGTGGAGGCGAACCGGGCGCTGTCGAAGATCGCCTCCTGAACGCCGCCTACGAAGCGGAAGCGGGTGTTCTTCGCGATCTCGCCGATCTCGCGGAGGAAGGACAGGTCATGGACGAGCTCGGTGTCCTTGCGGGAGCGCAGATAATCGAGCATCTCGTCGACGACGACGAGCAGCCCCTGACCGGGAAACCTCTGCTCGAACGCGTCCATCATCTCGATGAGCGCGGTCTTGTTCTGCGTGACTTTGTCCTCGGGCGGAAACTTGAATGTGACGCCCTTGGCCGCCAGGAAGCCTTCCAGCTCCTGCACCAGGATGTCGCGCAGCGACATGCGACTGGAGATCTCGATGCGCAGCACCTGGAACCTCCCGCCGATCGGACCGGCGGCGGTGCGCACCTTCTCGTTGCGGACCTCCGGCACCACCTCGGCATCTTCGGCGATGGTGGAGATCACCGACATGAGGTGCGACTTGCCGGTGCCGTAGTTGCCGACGACCAGGATCCCCTTGTGGTCGACCGCGGGATCGAAGCCGAGCTGGGGGAAGATCACGTCGGCGATGCGGTCGGCCATGGCATCCGAGATGACGTAGCTGGCGACCAGGCGACGGCCCTCGTCCGCCTTGTTGGCGTCGAGCAGCTGGATGACCGATTCGATCGGCTCGAACTTGACGAGATCGCTGTACTTCATCGGTATGTGCCTTCGTTGGTCGACAGGTCGAGGACGAGCGCGCGTGTCGCGTCTTCGTCGAGACATTCGGGATGGTCGGGATCGGCGTAGCGGAGGCGGCCCTGGTCGAGCCGGCCCGGCCAGGAGGCGCAGACCGCACGGCGCCGGGCGACGCGGCAGAGCACGTCGGTGGCGTTGGTCCTGAGCTGCGGCAGCAAAAGGATCTGGATGCGGTCGAGCAGGAGAAAGGGGGACGCCGGCTGCATCGCGGCAATGATCGCGCCCACGTCCGCCCGTGTGCCGGCCGCATCAATAAGCGCTTGCGCTAGCGCGACGTTCAGGTTGATCGGCAGCACGCCGACGAGCTCGGATAGCGCCTCGAGCGTGACGCGCCGGTCGTCATCGTCACCGACGAGCAGCACCGGCTTGCCGCCGGACATGCCCGTGGCGTCCAGCAGGCGCTTGGCGTCCCGCGCGGCTGACCGATGGTCGATCATGACGGCCCGCCGCTGAGCTTCAGCCGCTCGAACACGACCTTTTCGAGTCCGGCGAGCGACTCGCGCTTGCGGACCACGATGGCGAGCAGGCGGAGACCGAGATCCTCGGGGCACGGATTGGCCGTCGAGATCCAGTAGCGCACTGCGCGATCGGACACGCCGAGGTCGCCGGCGATGGGCGCCTGCCACCGCTCGCCGTAGAGCGCTTCTCCGACCAAGCGGAGCAGTTCAAGATGCCCGTTTCCCTCCATCCTTCCGGGGTTTTAGGAATGAGCCTGGGCTTGGCCAAACGGTTTCTTCGCGCGGAAACCCTCAGCGCCTGCTAAAGCGAGGCGTGTAGCTCTCGATCAGGTCGGCTTCTTCAGCGTCGTCGTCGTGCACCGTCGCGTCGATGTGAAGTAGCACGGTTTGGAACCCGCCTGATTGATCGACGATCTGCAGACGGAGGTCCGGCCGGCGGGTCATCTCGCTCAAGCGGAGCCATGCGCCAACGTCCGCGCGCGTCCACGATCCGGCGGTCAGGCCCCCGCGTTGGCAGTCCGTTGGTGCGGCATCGCCGGAACGCACCGACAGCGGCGGAAAGGTCTTCGACGGCCGCGCGTATCTGATTCGCCCGTTCCGGACGAACACGAACGCGCAGGTTTCGGGCGTCAGTTCGGCGTAGCGGTTGGCGGCGGCCTCCATGCTGACCGAGTAGGTCGAGGCGAGCACCCGCAGGTGCGCCAGTTCCGGCGAGCCCAGTTCGTCCGTCTGGGCGGCGAACCACGGCTTGGGCATCAGCAGCCCGGCAGCGAAGCGGTTGGCCTGTGCTTCCTCCTTCTGGTGCAGCGTCTCGCGGCGCGTCTCCATCAGGTCCTTGGAGGTGCATCGTTTGTCGCCCCGGTGGGCCGCGATGAGGAAGTGGCCCAGTTCGTGAGCGACGGTGAAGCGTCGCCGCGGAGGCGCCATGCCCGCCGCGGACAGGATGATGCCCTTCGTCTTCTCCATGTCCGTCATCAGTGCGCCCACGAAGCCGTCGACCTCCAGGTCGCGAAACTCCAGGATGCCCACCGTCCGCGCGAACGCCTCGACGTCGACAGGCGGAGTCCAGTCGTGGTGGTGGTCGAGGATGACGCCGAGCAGGCGCTCCGGGGATCCGCAGTCAGCCAGATCCATCAGCAGCGCCTCGTTGACCATCAGCGGTCCTTGAGCCTCTCCGCCACGGTCCGCAGCGTTTCCCAGTCACGGGTGGATAGGTCGCCGCCGAACTCGCGGAAGAACTGGAGCGCGGCGGGGTCCTGCTCCCCGCCGTCGGCGTCGCCCGTCAGGAACGCGATGCTGACGGAGAAGTGCTCGGCCAGCTTCCGTACCAGTTCAATGCCGGGGTTGCGACTCTTGCCCGTCTCCAGCTCCCAGACGTGCGCCTTGGAGACGCCGACGCCGTCGGCGACCTGCTGGAGCGACTGCCGGTTCCGCGTGCGCAGCTCCTTCAGTCTGGTGGCGAGTGACACGGTCTTCCTCCCCGACGCCGGACGGCGCCGTCTGTTTGATCTTACGCTGCGGCCGCGCTGGTTTACAAGCGATTACCCGTTCACTATATCTTACGCGATGTAGGAAAGGGCCGATGATGTCGCGCGAGACGCACGCATCCGCTGAGCGGCCCGCCGGGTTGCCCCGCCGGATTCTGGCGATCGACGGCGGCGGTTTGAAGGGCGCTCTGCCGGCATCGTTCCTGGCCGAGATGGAGCGGCTCACCGGTAAGCGGACGGTCGACCAGTTTGACCTGATCGCCGGCACCTCCACCGGCGGCATCATCGCGCTCGGGCTCGGGCTTGGCATCAGCGCGGCCGAGATCTGCCGCTTCTACGTCGAGCGGGGTCCCCGCATCTTCGACCAGGCACCGCTGAACGGTCCGCTCAGCGGGGTCCGCGGCTGGTTCCGCGGCATGCGCCGGACCGCGCGTCACGTGCGCACCGCCAAGTATGAGGCGGACGAGTTGCGGACTGCGCTTGAGGACGTGTTCGGCGCGCGGCTCATCGGCGACAGCGCCACCCGGCTGGTGATCCCCGCCTATGATTCTGCGCATGGCGGACCCTACGTCTTCAAGACCGCGCACCACGAGCGCTTCAAGGTGGACCATGGCCGGCGAGCGGTGGATGCGGCGCTCGCGACCGCGGCCGCGCCCTCGTTTCTGCCCGCGCACAACTTCGAGGGCGCCTCGCATCTGCTGGACGGCGGCGTATGGGCGAACAACCCGATGGGCTCGGCAGCGATCGAGGCGGCGGCGGTGCTGCGGTGGCCGATGGAGGAGGTCCGCCTCCTGTCGCTGGGCTGCACCGACACCGTCCATCCGACGAGGGACGTCGTCGGCATGAAGGACGTGAAGTGGCTCTTGGACCTGCTGTTCCAGGGGCAGGACCGCTTCAGCCATGCGACCGCCAAGCTGCTGCTGGGGCATCCGCATACCAATCCTCACCTCCTTCGGATCAACCCGATGGTGGAGGCCGGGTTCGCGTCGCTGGACGACGCGGCGAGCGTCGAGAAGCTGGTGCAGATGGGCTGCGCCAGCGCGCGGTCGCACCTGCCGGACATCGAGAAGTGCTTCTTCATCGGCACGCGGGAGCCGTTCGTCCCGTTCAACTCCGAACAGGGGAACTGACATGCTGCACACCAATCCCGTCGATCGCTTCTACGACGATCTGCTCGCCGACGTCGCGCGCCGAATCCAGCTGACGCCCACCGCCTACGAGGAGGCGGTCGGCCACTTCGATGCGGTCAGCCGCTACCTGGACGAGCACGAGAGCGGCTTTCCCGACTACGCACCGGTGATCTACCCGCAAGGCTCGTTCCGCATGGGGTCGACCATCTCGGCATACGACGACCGCGAGGACTACGACATCGACCTGATCCTGGAGCTGGCGGTCGATCCACTGGCCGACCCGGATGCGGTGCTCGCCCTGGTGGCTCGCTCGTTGAACGCCGGGAAGGGCCGACTCCAGTTCACCACCTGCGAGATCAAGAAGCGGTGCGTCACGCTGGGCTACGCCAACATGCATCTCGACGTGACGCCCGCCGTGCTGGTGCCGGGCCGCGACCCGCGCGTCGTGTCGATCTTCGACCGTCACCCCGGCCGGCCCGATCACCCGCTCGCGAACCCGGAGGGGTTCGCGCGCTGGTTCGACGGTATGGTCCGGCCGCGCGTCGTGATCAACGAGCGCGCGGTCCGCGCGCAGGTCGTGCCCGTGCCTCAGCAGACCCCGGCCGAGAACAAGCCGGATCGCCTGCTGACTATCCAGCTGCTCAAGCGCTTCCGCGACCTCCGTTGCGACCGCGGGAACTACGATCGCTGTCCTTCGGTCCTGCTGTCGTGCATCGCGGCGCAGGCGCCGCAGGGTGCCGGCTTGGTGACCGACCTGCGCAACGCCGCGGCTTACCTTGGCGCGACCGTGGCTAAGGATGGCCTGCGCGTCGAGAACCCGGCCTGTCGCGAGGACGTGCTTTCGGACCGCTGGCCGAAGACGCCCTGGTCCAACCGCCGGTTCGCCGCCGACCTCGCAATCCTCGTCCAGCGGCTCGATGAACTCGTCCGCTCGGCGGGCACGCAGGTGAGCAAGCGCGACATCCTGATGGAGCTGTTCGGCGAGAATGCGGCGCGAGACGGTTATCGCCAAGCGGTGGAGCGTGCGAACGCGCAGAGCCGTTCGGGCCAGTTCGCCACGGCGAAGACCGGTGCGGTCAGCTTCGGCGGGGCAGTCCCCGCGGGCAGCGTGGCGGCGCCGGCCCACAAGTTCTACGGCGGGCCGGCGCGATGATTGCGGACCCGGACGCAAGCTGGTCGGCACCGCTGCTCACGGTGGCGTCGAACGGCTGGCGCCCGGCGGTCGCGAACGCTTTCGCGCAGCTGCAGGCGAAGGCGATGAAGGAGAAGTTTCCCGACTTTCGAGCGGTGCTGGACTTGCCCTGGGTAACGATCTGGGAGGGCGAGCTCACGCCCGTGTCGCAGCCGTATCGCGTCCGGATCGTCGACCACCGAGGTATGGACGATGGTCGGATCGCCTTCGGCGGCTTCGCACCGAGCGTCCGGGTGCTGTCGCCGCTGACACGACGCGGTGAGGAGCCCCACCTTCCGGTTCCGCACCTCTACGGCGACCACGACAATCCGCGCGGGCCCCAATTGTGCCTGTTCCATCCCCTGAGCCACGACTGGAACGATTACATGCTCCTCGCGGACTCGATCGTCCCATGGTCGGCCGAGTGGCTGTTCTACTACGAGATGTGGCACGTCACCGGGTCATGGGGCGGAGAAGAGGCATCGCACGACACCCCCGTTATCCCCGTCCCAACGTCGGCACGGAGCGCGCGAACCCGGTCGCTGCGCGCCATCGATGAACCCGTGATGCGGTGCATGCCCTACCTCATCCCGTAGACCGCCGCTGCAGGTCCGTTCTCAATTTGTTCAAACCGTCCTAGAACGTCTCCGAACCGGTGTTTGGAAGCGTGTAGATGACCAGCCTGACCCTGCATGACGTGCCCTTTGAGGCGGTCGCCCACGAGCTGCCGCTGTTCGTCTGCGCGACGCCGGCTGGCTTCCCGTCGCCCGCGCAGGACGACATGGAGGAGCCGATCGACCTCGCGGCCTGGCTGATCGACCACCCGGCGGCGAGCTACGTTATGCGGGTCGCGGGCCATTCGATGGTCGATGCGGGCATAAACGACGGCGACTTGGTCGTCGTCAGCCGGGCGGTCGAGGCGCGAGCCGGGGACGTCGTCGTCGCGCTCGTCCACGGCGACCGCACGATGAAGCGGCTGCGCCGCCGCGGCGACCGGATGTGGCTGGTGCCAGAGGCGGAAGGCTACGACGCCATCCAAATCGACGAGAACGTGGAGATCTGGGGCGTCGTGGTCGCGCTGGCCCGCCGTTACCGCGCGTGACCGCGATCGGTCTCATCGACTGCAACAACTTCTATGTCAGCTGCGAGCGCGCGTTCGACTCGAAGCTGGTCGACGTTCCCGTGGTCGTGGCCAGCAACAACGACGGCTGCGCCATAGCCCGCTCGAACGAGGCCAAGGCGCTCGGCGTGAAGATGGGCGATCCCATCCACTTGATCCGGGATCGCCTGGACAGGCACGGCGTCGTGGTCCGCTCTTCGAACTACACGCTCTACGGGGACATGCAGCGGCGGGTCGTCGCGGCCGTGGAGGAGTTCGCCAGTGAGGTCGAGATCTACTCGATCGACGAGAGCTTCCTCGACCTGGCGCCATTCGCCGACCGCGACCTGGTGGCGCACGCCAATGGCATGCGACGGCAGGTCCAGCGTTGGACGACGATCCCGACCTGCGTCGGTATCGGGCCGACGAAGACCCTGGCCAAGCTGGCCAACGCGGCCGCAAAGAAGAACCCGCTCTTCGACGGCGTCGCCGACCTGCGCGACGAGACGATCCGCGGCTTCGTCCTCGACCGCTTCCCGGTTGCTGAAGTGTGGGGGATCGGGCGGGCGACGGCCGCGAAGCTGGCGACGCTGGGCGTCACCACCGCGGGCCAGCTCCGCGACATGCAGATGAAGCAGGCGCGCGGGCTCGGCACCGTCGTCTTGGAGCGTCTCGTCGCCGAACTGCAGGGGGTGGCCGCGAGCGTGGTGGAGGTCGTCGAGCCGCAGCGTAAGGGTATGGCGGTGACCCGGTCATTCGGGACGCCGATGACCGATCTCGAGGCGCTAATGGGTGCCGTTGCCCAGTACGCGATGCGGGCGGGTGAGAAGCTGCGGTCGCACGGGCTCGTCGCCGCCCAGCTCACCGTCTTCTTCCACACCAACCCGCACAAGCGCGACCGTCCGCAGCACTACGGATCCCGGCGCATGACGCTGCACCCGATGACCGACGACTCGCTCCAACTGCTCGCCGCCGCCCGCCGAGGTGTGGAGGCCGCGTGGCGTGACGGCTTCGCCTACACGAAGGCGGGCATCATGCTGGACGACCTGGTGGCCGCCGATCTGCGCCCGCGGACGCTGTTTGAGGGCGACACCGACCGGCGCGCCCGGCTGATGACGGCGCTTGACGAGGTGAACGGCAGGTTCGGTCGCTTCACCGCCGTGTCGGCGGCGCAGGGGTTCAAGCGCGACTGGAGGATGCGCGCCGAGTCGAAGTCGCCGGCGTGGACGACGCGGATCGACGAGGTGCCGGTGGTCTCCGCGCGCTGAGTGCGTCGTCTCGTCGTCGGGTTGACGATGGAACTCCTGCGCCTCACGCTTAGAGGGTAGCATCCGCATCGCGCGCCGATCCAGATCGTCCTACGCTCCCCGGATTGCGTCGAGTGGACCGGGTGACGGTTTGGTGCTCGCTCGTGTGACAGGTTCGCCCTAAGGCGCGTGTGGACAGATCGCGTTTGGGAGACGGTAGTGACCGAACAGGATTACGTTGCGACACTGAAGGTCGAAGTGGATGGGAGTGGGCGGCGCACACTGACCGTCCTGCAGGCCCCTGAGACCTACGCGCCGCTCGATGGTCACCTTCGTGACAACGACGACGCCGGAACTTTCTACCGCGCAGTGGCGGCGCGTCTCGCGCTGTTCGCGGCGACCGGCATGAAGTTCACGTACGAGGATGCGGGCGCATAGCGTCCGCCCGCCTGTGCGATAGCGCCGATCGCGATGTCGGATTGGTTTGGAAGGAGGCGACGAAGCGATCGCTTCTCGGTCGGGCGCACGCCGACTCGCGCTGACCGACGCCCAGCGAGAACGCGGCAGTGAACGCGGCAGGCTGGCGGCGGGATCAGTCACTGTGTCCAACGCTTGCGGTCCTGTCGCGGGAGGGATGGCTCATCCATGGAACTCATCGGCGGCTCGCTGCGGAACGTTGACGACGCGTTCCCACGCCTTCGCTCTTCAGTCGGGCGTGGGCGCTCGTTTCCCGTGCGCTCTGCTGCTGAATGGCTGACGCGGATCGTTGGACTGCTCCAGCACCGGAATGCTGAAGCGCGGGGAGCGCACGTGCGACCCACATGCCCTGCACGGTCTCGGCGTATCGCTGCCTTTGTTCGGCTGTGGTGCCAAGTGTGACCAGCATGAGGGAGAACGGGGTCTGCTGCGCCTTGCCGGCCGGACTCAAGAAGCGGACGCGCCCCTGCAGCAGGTAGAGGTCGGCGTCGGCGCTGAGCGTCTGGTGGAACCAGGTCGAGTCCGTCCTCACCGGGACGAGGCAGACGACGGTGTCGACGTTCCCCGCCCGCCATTGGTCATGAGCGCGGCGTAGCCACTTGAGCAGCTCGCTGAAGGGTGGGTTCACGAAGGCGAGCCGGCCCGACCAGGTCTCGGTCAGACCGTCGCCGCCTTCGCTGAGGAGGATGCGGCGGCGCGCGACGACCGGGCTGAGGAAGTGGCCGCACGGGTCGAGATCGACCTCGCCGAAAGCGGCATAGATGCCCTCCATGAACTCGCTCGGCGTGAAGCGGCTGTCGCGGTCCTGCTTGTCGGCCTGCCCCCAATAAGACCGTTCGGGCGCCCTTCGCCTCGCCTGAGGGGCGATGACGGCGAGCAGCCGCAGCAGGCTGGCGACGGAGCCGCCTCCGCTCTCCAGGCTGGAGACGGTCCCGCGTGCCAATCCCGCCAGCGAGGCCGCCTTCTGCAACGAGAGCGATCTCGTCCGGCGTCGCGAGCGGAGCTGTTCGGCCAGCGTCGATCCCGGACCGAGTCCGGTCAGCCGGAAGTCGAGCGCGTCCATCGCGGAGACGAGGTTCGCCACCGATCCCACCCCGTTCTCGAGCCTCTTCACCGTCTGCGCGTCGACACCGATCCGATCCGCCAGCGTCCTCTGCGACCAGCCTGCCGACCGCCTGGCCGCCTTCAATCCATCGATCAACATCCGACCTCAACTGGTATCACATTCTGAGCGTGCAACGGGTTCTGTGGTGGTAGTGCTCCTACTTCTGCGCTGAGCAGTAAACCTCGAGTGCCCCGCGGCGGTCCATCACGCCCGGTCCGAGGATAGCTTTCGGCCTGCCGCCCATTGCACGCTCCGACGAAACACGTAGGCTCCGTACACGTGGCAGTGGAGGGATAACGGCTTGCAGCAGGCAGGGACGGACGGGAAGGTTGAGACCACCGAGGCGTCTGGGGATGAAGGCGAGCATACGGCTGTGGCCGGGACCCCGCCGACGGCCGCCGAAGCGTCCAAGCCCGAACTCGTCATCGGCCTCGTCGGTCCGATCGGCACCGACCTCCACGATCTTGCCAAGACCATCGAGGAGAAGCTCAGCGCCTTCCGGTACAGATGCGAGCAGATCAAGGTCAGCACGCTGATCGCTGGCATGTGTGACGACGACGCCAAGGCCCGCCTCGACGAGGCTCGAGGGGGCGCCCGCATCCGGATGCTCATGGCCGCGGGCGACAGCATCAGGACGGGTGCCGGCGACGGCGGCGCCCTGGTGCCGCTAATCGTCACCGCCATCAGGACCGCGCGCGTGGCGTTCAACAAGGATCGCAACGTGACCGAGGACGTGCACGCCGACGACGCGTGCTACATCGTCGACTCCCTCAAACATCCCGACGAGATCAAGGCCCTCCGCGATCTGTACGGGCGCGGCTTCGTCCTCGTGTCGGCGTTCGATTCCCGGGACGCGCGCGTCGCCAAGCTGCAGCGCGACATCGCCAAGTCGGCGACCAGCACGAACGTCGACCAGTATCGCGAGGAAGCGACTACCCTCGTGGACATTGACGAGAAGCGTCCGGGCGGCGGCATCGGCCAGTACGTCCGCGACGCATTCCCGCTAGGAGACTTCTTCATCCGCGTTCGAGAGGGATACGACGTCGCTCTAGGCCGCTTCCTCGACGCGCTGTTCGGCGACCCTTATATCACACCCTACCGCGGCGAGCACCACATGGCTGAGGCTAGCATGGCCGCCCTCCGCTCCGCCGATCTCTCTCGGCAGATTGGCGCCGTCATCGTCGATCGCCACGGCGAGATTGTCTCGAGCGGCTGCAACGACGTTCCCATGGCGGGCGGCGGTACGTACTGGCCGGATGAGCCTTCCGCCCTCGACAACCGCGACCACACGACCGGGCAAGACTTCAACGCGGTAATGAAGTTCGACATCATCGGCCAGCTGCTTGCCTTCTTGGAGAAGGAGGGACTGTACGAGCGGAAAGTCGACGGCGACGCATCCGCAGTGACCGCCGAGCTCGTCACCGGCCGCTACCGCACCGGGTTCAAGGAACTGCGGATATCCAACCTCATTGAATTCGGGCGGGTCGTCCATGCCGAGATGGCTGCGCTGATGCGCGCCGCGCAGCGCGGCATCGCGATCGACCGATCGACCATCTACAGCACGACCTTCCCGTGCCACATGTGCGCCAGGCACATCATTGCGGCCGGGGTCACCCGTGTCGTCTACATCGAACCCTATCCCAAGAGCATGACGGCCGAGCTGTTTCCCGAATCGGTCCTGGTAGACAGGAAGAGCTACGCGACGGACCGACCGGACGACGGCGGTGGAAAGCCGCGGCCCGACGCTGGCGGCGATCGCGACCCAGTGCGGTTCGACCCTTACGAGGGCATCGCGCCGCGGCTTTACACCAAGCTGTTCCGCGTCGAGTCGGGACGAAAGGACGCCAGGGGGTACACAGTCAAGTGGCGCCGAGCCGACGCGCGACCGAAGACGTACGACCGGCCAGAGATCGACCTGAAGCTGGAACGTCAGGTCGCAGCGGGACTTGAGGGTATCGCGCGCGTCGGTCTAACGGCCATCGGCGTTTAGTGGAGGGAGAGCAGATGAGATTCGGATTCGAAGCGATTATGGAACAGCACCGGAGTGATCTGCGCGGCCTCGACGGACTGACTGACGAAACGCGCCGCCGGCTCGACAGGCAGGTGACCGTGATCCGCACCTCCGTGTATGCCACGCCCGCCGGCGGCGACGTGCCGACCGGCCGCCCGACCGCAACCACCCGCGGCTGATCCACGCTACGGCTCCGACACGCGACGCTCGCCTGGACCGATCGGTGGACGACCGCGCACCCTCGAACGGCCCGGCGGGCGCGGGTCTCGTCGGCATTCGGGGCTGCACGCATTTCGACGCGACACCGGCGCGATGGCCACCGTGTCTTCGGATCCTCCTTACCGGCCGTTCCGGAACCCGCGAGAAGCATGCTCCAAACTAGTGCCGCGTTCCTGGCAGGTGAATATCGGGCCAGTAGAAGTCCAGGGCGCACTGACTAAGAAGGAGCATGGGCAGCAAATATTCCATTCAGGAGAACGACTGGGCTGGCTGGCTCGAGGTGCAACGCGGATTGCGGCGGTTCACAAGAGATCTGCGATGATGCATGGAACGAAACAGGATCGTAATCGCGGCGAATGGGAGACGAACGGATGGTGGAGACGATGGAGCCGCAGCGCGCTGCGATGGCACCCGGCGTGTTCCTGAAGGGCTTCATCGCGCAGCTGGTGCTGGAGGGATTGCGTTCGATCTCCTCGCGCGACCCGCAGGTGCATCGCGGCCTCAAGCGGGTGGTTGAGCTGCTCGATGATCGAGTTCGCGAGATCCTTGATGAGAGCGACGACGTGCGCCTCGCGGGTCCGTGGATCGCGACGGGGAACCTGCTCCGGCTCTCCCCGACCGGCGGCGTTGAGAACTGGGAGCGCGCGCTCCGGTCCGTCCAGATGACGTACACGAGGATCGGCGGAGACGATCGGGACAGCGTGGCTTTCGAGATCGACGAGGTGCGCGCGGCGGACGAGCTCGCTCACCTGCAGCCCGCGGACCGAGCCTTCGTGGAGGTTGCCGCGACGGCCTTCATTGCGCGGACCGGCTCGACGGGATGAACGACGGCTCGGTCGTCGAGCGCATCGTCGAGCTCGGCAGGAAGCTGCGGTCGGACAAGGACCTCCAAAAGGCGCTCGACGATGCGTTCGACGCGGTCGGCTTCACCGACGGATACGCGGCAGCAAATGGCGCCAGCCGACGTCGCAAGACGATCAAGGATAACGTCTGGGGCATGCTCGAGCCAGAAGCGGACGAGATGCTACTTGTCGACTCGCCCCTGCTGCAGCGGCTCCGCCGCATCCGGCAGTTGGGCTTCTCCAACCTCGTCTACCCGTCGGCCGAGCATTCGCGGTTCACGCATGCTCTCGGAATGTCGCACGTCGCCTCCCGTCTCGTCGCGGCGCTCGACCGCGCGGCGACGGACGGCTTCGTGAACCTCGACGAGCTAGCCCCGCTCGACCGTCGCGAGATCGTGTACGCGGCTCTCCTGCACGGTATCGGCAACCTGCCGTTCTCCCGCGCGGCGGAGGCGGCGCTCGCCGGGCGGCCCGAACTCTTCACACTCGGCGGCGTCGCGCTGGAGGGTCGGCTGACGCGCGTCAACGCCGCCGTCGGGCGCAACGTGCCGTTCTCGATCGCGTTCTCGGTGCTGATCGTCCTATCTCGCCGGTTCGCGGCGTTCTATGCGCGCCTGGATCCCGGACGCCCGCGCGACCACACCTCTCTGGCGCGCGTCGCCGGCATGGTGGCGGGCGCGCCGGTATCGGATGTTTGCCCGAACATCCAAGACCTCGTCTCGTCGGCGGCGATGGACGCGAACAAGATCGACTACCTGAACCGCGACGCACAGGCGTGCGGAATCGCGATCGGCCTCGACACGAGCCGGATCTTCGCCGGCAGCGCGCTGGTCCGGGCGAAGCGCTCGACCTATGACACGACCTACGAGGGCGAGGAGGAGAAGGTCCTCTACGTCGTGAACGCCTCGGGATCCGACACGCTGGCGGAGATAGCGCATGCGCGGGCCGCGATGTACCGACGCGTGTACCTGCATCCGCTGACGCGCGCCGCCGAGGCGCTGCTGTCGCGCGGCCTCGTCTTGAACGCCGGGAGTAAGCAGTCGGAGGCGGATCTGACGGATGTCCTCACGCTGTGGTGCATGGGAGACGACGAGCTGCTGCGACGTCTCCGCCTCCATAACGATCCCGTGATTGCGGAGATCGGCTCCGACCTAGCGATGCGGCGGCTGCCGAAGAAGGCGTGCGCGTTCTCGGCCTCGCTCGTCACCCTGCAGCTGCCATTGGCCGAGCAGTTCGGCCGGGAGCGCGCGTCGGCGGAGGCCTCGCTGCTCAAGGATGTAGGCGGTCCGTTCCTGGAGAAGCTGAAGGGAGACGGTAACTTGGTCGACGTCCAGGAGCTGGAGGCGGATATCCGCGCCGAGGCGATCGTCCTGGCCGACCTCCTGCGTCCGGTCACAGCCGAGCTCGTGCCTGACGGCGATCCGGGGCGGATTGTCGTGACCCGGATCGAGGCCGCCGAGACCGGGCGGCCCGACGCGATGATCCTGCGGGACGGAAGGGTCCTCCGCGTCAAGGGTTCGAGGACGGCGGGCATCTCTGAGGACGCCTACGACGTCTTTCGGTCCGTAGGGTACGTCATGTGCGACCCGCCTTGGCGGCAGATCGTCTTCCAGGCGGCGCGCAGCGTCATCTATCGGAAGTCGTCGGCGTTCGACGGCGGCGTCGATCATCCGACGCTTGCTCCCGGGCCACAGGTGAGCTTCCGGCGCCACACCCTACTCGACTTCGACGGGGCCGCCCTGCGCTCGAACCTGTCCCTTGACGATGCGCACGATCTCGCGGCCGCGGCGTCCAGCGCCGGCTATTACCAGCGCCATCCCGTTCTCGCCCGCAGGGTGAAGAGCTCGAACGGCGACGTGCAGGCGGTCGCCGCGCGCTTCCGCGCATTCGACGGCGAGGGCGGCTGGAAGGTGACGCCGGCGACGGTCGCCGCGTTCGCGGATCAGTTCCCGCCGCACCTCAGGCAGCCGCTGCTGGACGCCCTCGTCGTGGGCACCCAGCTGAATCAGGACCAGACCTCCCGCTTCCTGCGCAAGGGACTGGAGACCGCGGAGGCCGCCGGTCTGTCCGGCGCAACGCTGGTACCCTTGTCATCGAGCAGCGGCGGCTCCAGCCTTGCGATGCTCAAGCCGCATCTCGGCACCGGCGGCGCGATCGCCGGAACGACGCTCGCGGCGGCCCTCTCGGATACGACGGGACCGATCATCTTGGTGGACGATAACGCCGCGTCGGGCACCCAGTCCGCCGCGCAGCTCCACGCCTACTCCGGCGGCGACAGGAACAGCTGGCCACCGGACCTGGTGAAGGAGGATGGCCTGTTCCCCGCGCTGAATCCGGCCGAGTGGGAGTTGCTGAAGAAGCGCAGTTGGGGCGTCGTGGTGGCAGTCGGCGCGGCCAAGGCTAGCGTTCGCTTGGCCGAGGAGGCCACGAGGCTCGGGCTCACGGGCTTCGCGGGCCTCCATGTCGGCGAGTCGCTAGGCGCGGCCGTCGAATGGACGGCGGAACTGCGAGAGTTCCTGGAGGCGGTCGGCCGCGATTTGGTCGCCCGCCGTCGCTGCGGCGTACCCTACGCGGAACTGCCGGACGGCCTGGATCGGGACGTGTGCAACCTCCACTGCTTTGGCTATGGCAGCTACGGTGGGGTGACTGTTACCAACGCTAACGTGCCGGCATCCACCGTCACCGCCCTCTGGCACCCCGGCCTGCGCGACGGCATGCCTTGGGTTCCGTTGTTCATCCGGCGCGGAAGGCTCGGAGACCTGATCCTAGGCTGAAGGCAGGAGCCGGCCGGGGGACGATTCGCGGGAGATGCGTAGGAATAAATGGCGAAGCTATCCCAGTTATCAGATTAACCCGTAGCTCTGGAGCGATCGAATCGTGCCTGCTGAGGACCGGTTTTAGAGTGCGTCACTGTCGAACCCTGTCGGCCAATGAACGTCCGTCATCGTGGGTCATTGCTCCAAAGCGGTCATTCCGCATTCCACCCCAGAGCCGACATTACGCATCTGTTTTGGTCACCCGTCTATAGGTTCAGGATCTAGTTCACCCGCATCTTCGACCGCGATGATGGGCGGATCCGGTGGGAGCGTGTCCGACGTCTGCGCCTCCGGCTCCATCTCGCCGGCCACGCGCCCGCTCGCCTTCGGCTTGCTCGAGAAGCCCAGCATCCTGCGGAAGGAAGCCGCCGGATCGGTGTCCCTGCGGCCGGCCTGCGGCGTACCGTCGATCGTGAACGCCTCCATCGCGACGCGGTGCTTGATGTTCCAAAGCGAGTAGTTGACCCTCAGCGCCATGCCGATCAGCGCGTGCTCCGCGTTGTTGATCCTGGTTTGATTGCTGCCGAGCTTCGCGAACTTGCCGCCAGGGGTGAGCAGCGGCAGCAGATAGACATACGCGATCGCGCGCTCGTATTCCCGAAGGATACCGTTGTAGGTGTCTGGCTTGTCCTTCAGCTGGAAGAGCCGCTTGTGCAGCGTCTGGCGGCAGGACTGACCGACGTAGTATGGCCAGATCACCTGTCCGCCGGATGGTTTCAGCGCGAACACGTAGCAGCCGATGGCATCAGCGACTCCGGTGAGGTGGAGCTTGCGGCGGGCCTGCTCCTCCGCGAGATCGAATACGTGTTCAGTCGCTCGATCAAAGTCGACGACGCGGCGACGACGATGGCGCTTCAGCGGCACCGGGAATGGACCGAGCACGGCGAACCTGTAGTTCTCTCCCATCAGTCCCCTCACTCCCCTCACTCCCGCGTGGTCATCGTCTGCGCCGGCTGCGCGCCCGCTGGTTCCGCTTGCGCCTCGACGACAGCCTCCGCCTGGCCGCGGCGGCACCTGCCATCCGCCTCGCGGGCTGCGATGCCGGCGATCCGGAGACGCGGTCCCTCGGCGCACCAGACCGGACCGTCCCCGTCCCAGACCCGGGTCGGCGTGCACCGGAAGTTTTGCCCGGCGGCGACCACCTGGACCGCGGCGAGGATGGCAAGCATCATCGCTTCGGTGGCAAGGGGATGACGATCTCCCAGATGTCATCGTCCTTGGCCCCGCGGTTCCTCGCGCGTTCGTTCTCAAGGAGCGCCAGCCGATCCAGTTCGCGGTGGACTGCGCCCAAGACGAATGCGTCGAGGTTCGCCGGAGGGGATCCCCTCGCCAGCTGCGATCGGACGAGCGCGTCGGTCACCTTGTCGACGGTGACATTCCACTTCACGTTGTCGGCCATGGCTTCGCATCGCCTACGGCGTCACCGTTGCCAAGAGGGAGGCGACCACCTTCCTCCTACCCGCCGGTCGCAGCGCGGCGCACCGGAGCCGGTCAGATGGTGAGGCTCGGCCATCCGAACCCAAACCGGCCGAGATAGTAAGTGCGGTGCAGGTAGCGCAGATCCTCCTCCCAGTCGGCGATCGCCTGGTCCATGACCGGCGTCCTCTTGCGCTTCGCGTTGCGGGCGAACCGGGCAATCTCCTCAGCCAGGCGCCGGAGGCGGGGGCCGGTCGCCGGGTTCGCCCAGTCGCGAACGTACGCGGGGTCGTTCACGGGTGGCAGCGTCTGCGCGAAGACGGCATCGAGCACCTGTCGGCGCGTCTGGGCCGCCACGCCGTTCGTCGACCCGACACGATACCCGAGGAAGGCGAGCATGCCTTCTCCGTGCCAGGCATCGAAAGGCATCGAGCCGTCGCCCCGCCCAGCGGCGGTGGACGGCCAGTCGAAATAGTTCGGATCGTGGAGCGCGACCTGCTGGCGATGGGCCCACTCTGCGAAGACTGCCTTCTCGAACGCGACCAGATCGGGGCGGCGGCCGTTCTTCGTGATCTGCTCTTGAAGGTTGATCCATTGCTGTCGGAGTTCGAGCATGGATCGCGAGGGAAGCGCCTCGATCAGCTTAGTGGCGCTCAGGCGGACCTTTAGCGGTTCGGGCCTCTGCTGTGGTTTTGGGCCGGATGGTGGTTCGGCGCGTCGCTTTGCCTTTGTGCCGGCCCGCCCCTCCTTCAAAGCGTCAGGAATCACCATCGCGGCACCGGGGAGCGTCGCCATCGACGGTGCGCCGCCCGACTTTCGCTTTCTTCGCTTCTTCAACGGCGTCTTGTCGGCGGGCGACGGTCCCTCCGCCTGGCCTCCCTTCCGGCGTCTCGGCCCTCGGCCGACCGGTCCTGATGTCAAGTCTTTCACGCGATCCGATCCCCGACGTGACGCTCGTCACGGCAGCGGATCGTCCATGCGATCATCGACGGGCGCTCTTCCCACGCTCGCAGGCGTGCGCCAGGAAATCGCTCAACTCCTCCGCTGGAGCGGTCTCCGCTCGATAGATCACGCTGCGGCCGATCTTCTCAGACGAGACCAGTCCGGCCCGCTCCAAGATGGAGAGGTGCGCGCTCATCGTGTTTGGCGTTGTGGAGATAGCGGCAGCGATGTCGCTGGACGCCATACCTTCCGGTAGCGCCTCCACAAGTGCGCGAAATGCTGCGAAGCGGCTTGCCTGCGCGAGGGCGCTCATGATCTGCAGGGCGTGCATCTTTTCCACTCCGACGTTTTATGCTGGCTCCGCCCCCCTGCAAAGCTGTTGGTCCAGTATCATTTACGCGCCGCTAACGCTACAATAATTCGCGAAGCATTGTATTATTACGGAGGCGTGCCATATTGGGTGGCGTCGGCGGACGTCGCCATCCCCGACAGGAACGTCATCGGCGACGATGGAGTGACCCATGGAAGCGATTGTCGCCGAGCGCACTTACGCCGTTTGTGGAACGGACACGGCGCCGCCGGAAGGAGATACCGAACCGTCGAGGCGCGTCGGCCACCTGTTCCCCGACCCGCTCGATGAGGATAGCGCGACGGATGAGATCGTCGTCACCACCCGTCGCGCGATCGGCCGGGTTGCGCTGGTAGCGACAGAGACGGCCGCCCGCTTCCAGCGGGAGGCGGTGGAGCACGATCCCCTCGGCTGGATGTTCGCGCCGCGCGAGGTGTTCAACGGGGCCGCGGCCGTGGATGCATGCCTCTCCCGCGGCGACTGCATGCGCGGCATCCTGCTGCACGGGCTCGGCCTGGGCATGGACGCCGACCGCTCCGCCATGGACGCGCTGCTCGCCGGTGATGACGAGGACTTCGAGGAGCACGAGTTCCGCTACCTCTTCGGGGAGCGCCTCTCCGGCAGCGGTAAGCCGACCCGCGGGCGCTCCGCCCGGATGAGCCGGGTGCGCCTCTACACCGCAACCATCGTCGACACGCGCGACAACCGCATGACACAAGTGTTTCACGCCAGCCTAGCGCGCGACGTCGAGGAAGTCCGCACGCGCCTCGCCGGTCGCTTCGGACCGGACGTGGCCGCACTGGCGGACATCCGTCTCGGGCTCCACATCGCGTCTCCGCCGGTGGTGGCGCTCGTGCCCGAGCCGGTGGTCGAGCTCATCCGGCGCATGGAGCGCGACTGCGGCAGGCCGCACGCCCGCAGCTTCGCGGTCGACATCGAGATGGGCATCCAGGCCTGACCGGCCGGGGATGACGGCGTGAGGTGCGCGCGGGGTCGGCTCGACGACCCCGACGCCAGGTAGCGCCGTCCCTCCGTCCGGCCAGGCATATCGAGGACCACAGACATGAACATCGATGCCGAGGTTGGCCGCGAGCGCGCGGCTGACGCCGGGGACGTGCGCGTCCTTCATCCCCTCCGCCTCCACGCCGGCCCCACCGGCAAGGGCGAAGGCCGCGGCGTCCACGCGGCCGCCGCCATCGACGTAGAGACGACCTCGCTGGACGCGAGGACCGGCAAGATCATCGAACTCGCGATCCGCCGGTTCGCCTACGACCGCGACGGCGTGATCACCGGCCTCGACGACGCCTACAACTGGCGCGAGGATCCGGGCGAGCCGCTGACGGACGATATCCGCGCCCTGACGGGGCTGACCGATGCCGATCTGGTCGGCCAGCGCATCGACACGGACGTCGCAACCGATCTGCTGCGGTCGTGCAGCTTCGTGGTCGCGCACAATTCTCAATTTGACCGCACCTGGGTGGAGAACCGGCTACCTGACGCCCGCGGCCTGCGCTGGTGCTGCTCGATGCGGCAGGTCGACTGGCGCGCACGAGGCTTCGACAACCGCGTCCTCGGCTACCTGCTCGTCCAGGACGGGTTCTACCACTGCGGCCACAACGCCGCCGCCGACGTGGACGCGCTCATCCAGCTTCTGCGGCATGAGGATGTGGACGGCCGCACCGCCTTGGCCGAGATGATCGAGCGCGGGTCCGAGCCGTCCTGGATCGTCCGGGCCCGCGGCGCGGCCTTCGACATGAAGGATAGGCTGCGCGAGCGTGGCTACCGCTGGGACGCTGATCCCCAGCGCAAGGTATGGTGGCGGGAGGTCCCGGACCAGCAGCTCGTCGATGAACAGCTCTGGCTCGCCGCCAACGTCTACGCGCCCGACGCGCGCGCCCAGCGGATCAGCCCCGAGCTCGTCCGCATCACCGCCGAGAACCGCTTCCTCTGACCGGCTCCCCCTGGTCCCCCATCAGCGAAGGAGAACGAGCATGGCACGCAAGACGACGGGCACCACCGGCAACGGCGGATCGACCGCGCTCGCCACGGTGAAGCCCAGGCCCATCACGCCCGCGACAGAGTCGACGCTCGCCGGGGTGCTCGGTTCGGACCGGGCGCTGGCGAAGATGCCGGGCACCGGCGGCGAGGTCGTGAGTCAGGAGGGGGTCACGCGGGTGACTGGCCGCGACTACGCGACCGGTGCCGCCACTGTGCCCGCAGCCGAAATCTACTTCTTGGACGGCGCGAAGCCGCGTGGCCATGGCGTCTGGCTTGGCGAGGCGGACAAGGTCGCCTGGCTCGACCCCGTGACGGGTTACGAATGCATCATGATGCGGCACAGCCCGGATGGTTTCCTGAGCGGGTATGTCGGGGTGCCGGACGGTCACCCGCTGTTCGGCTGGAAGCATCAGGCGGTGCCGGCCGAGCTCGGCATCGAGGTCCACGGCGGCCTGAGCTATTCTCGGATCTGCCAGGACGGGCCGAGCCCCCAGCGCAGGCTCGTCTTCGAGGCGCGACGGATCTGCCACGTGGTCGTCGGCCAAGCACCGCTGAGCCACGCGACCGAATATCGGGTCCACGGCGACGCCTGGTGGTTCGGGTTCGACTGCAACCACGTCTACGACGTCGTGCCCGGCCGGCAGCGGGATCGGCAGCGCTTCATGGGCGCGGAGACCGGCGCCGAATACAGGGACGACGCGTACGTCGTTCGCGAGATCCTCAACCTGGCGGCCCAGCTCAAGGCTGTCGCGGACGGCCGGCCGGTGCCCCGGCGCGAAGGGCCGCCGCTCCCCGCCATCGGCCTCGATCCGAAGCGGGGAGGCTGAGGATGGTGCGGGAACGGCACAGCCCGGGCAAGCTGCCGTGGGGATGGTGGCTGCGCGCGCGCGGCGGCGTGCTCGAGGACGAGGACGGTCGGACGTGGCGCTCGGTGCGCGACTGCTTCTGGCAGGGCGAACTCGGTTTCGGCGACGTCCACTTCGCACCGGAGCAGCACGAGCTGATGCTCCGCGCCCTGTCGTCACGCGACAGCCGCTGGTCGGACTCGAGCGAGCACCGCCACGACCTCTTCGCAGGCGACATGATGTTCTGGCGCTTCTACCAGTGCTGGCTCGCCTCGATCGGCATGATCGACACCTCGAACTCAATGGGAGCGCAGTTCAGTCCGTTCGACGGGGGGCTCAGTCCCGAAGGCGTGTCGGTCCTGCTGATGCTGCGCGCGACGAGGGAGCCCGAGTGGGAGGACCTGCCGATGGCGGAGGTCCTCGACGCCGTTGCGTCATCGTCGCGAACCGCAGCCGACGATGCGCGCGAGCGCGCCTTGCAGGCGTTCGAGGAAGCGATCGGTCTGCGCCGGCACGTCTTCGCACGCGAGCGCATCGGTGGTTCGCACTTGGTCACGCTAACCGGGATGTCGGGCGACCCCGGTGCCCGCATGCCAGTGCGCAGGGTGACCTGGTCCATGGCGTTCAGAGAGACGACGACGCGCGACGACCTGTTCGCGTGGCTGGCGACCCGGATCGAGCGCTGGGACGACTGGGGCGAGATGGCCTACCGCAAGGGCACCGACGCGTTCACGCAGCACCTGCTCGGACTGGTCATCGCGTCGGGCAGGTCTGGAGCGGGATCGTGACGGCCGCCGATGTGGTCGTGCAGATCCGGGAGATCGCGGGAAAACGCGCCCGCGAGGAGGCGCTGATGCTCGATCGACTGGTCGAGACCCTGCGCCTGGCCTCCTTCAGGTCCTTCCTGTCCGCAACGGTGGACTCGATGTCCTCGCTCGTGCCTGACGTCCTGGGGATGGCCGGATCCGATGTCGCGTCGGCGCTCCAGCGCATCCGCCCCGGACACATGTGGCCCTCGATCACCCGGTTGGAGGACCAATACGGACGGACGGGGCCGGCCTTCAACCGCAAGGTGAGGCTGGGCGGCAAGCTCGTCACCCGGCCGGCACCGCTGATGGGCGATGCCATCATCGCGGAGGGCGCACTCGGGGACTGGGTCGAGGCGAAGGTCGTCGGCGGGTCTCTCGAGGTGACGCTCCGCAGCGGCGGTTTCGAACTGACGACGCAGGACGGGACGGGATACATCCGCCTCGCTGGCAAGCTGCCGGCGACGGTACTCGCGGCGTGCCCCGGTCGGTCGCTCGTCGAGGTAGTCGATCATCCGCTGCTGCGCTCGCGCGGCTTCGTCATCGACCGGGCGGCGGACGTGGCCGACGCCTCCTCGCTGGCCTTCGACGTCGGTCGCATTCCGCTGCAGCTGCCATGGAGGGAGTGACTGTGGGTTGGGCTGCCGCTGATCTCGGCTTTTGGGGGTAGCATGCTCATGGGCATACCGTCCGTGATCGAGGTGGACGGACAGGCCGTCGCCATCCAGCAGCCCTTCACCGCACGCGAGGTGCTGCGTCTCGGCGGCATCCTGGGTCGCGGCTTGGTCATCCGTATCGACGGAGGGCGAGCGTCTCGCTTCGACCCGCCTGAGCCGGTCTCCTTCGAGCAGCCGACGCGCCCGGTGTTCCGCACCTTCCGCGGCACCGCCCATCGTCTGCACGTCGACGGCCTGCGATGGGACTGGGGTATGCCGGCCATCTCCGAGGTCGACGTGCGCGGAGTCGCCGGGATCGCGCTGGACGTGCGGATCAGGGTCGATGGCACCATCCGCTTCCTTGCCCCCGGGGAGCTGATCGACCTGACGGCCGTGCCGCCGCCACGCCTCCGAAGCCACCGGTAACCGGGACGGAGCTAGCGCCTGGGGATCCGTCCCGACGGCCGGCTACCGACCGATCCGGGCTGCTCGAGCGATTCCGTGAGCTCCACGACCTCGAAGATGTAACCTACCCATCCTCGCTGGCGTGCCGCATCCTGGAGCGGGGCCTTCTTGCCATCCGCCTCCTTCAGCGACTTGGCATGCCCCCAGAAGACCTCCGTGCGTCCACCGCCCAGGTCGGCCACGATGCGTCAAGAGTGCGTGAACGCAGCTACCGTGGGACCGATCGTCTTCACGTAGCCGTCAGCCAGGACCGCGGTGAGTCATCGCCGTCGCCTACCCATCTAGCATCCGTGCACCTCATTCAATTGTGCTGCCGTTGGTCGGCATTTCCTCTGACGCCGGGACCGCCGCCGAGGTGCCGAACTTGTTAAGTAGCAAACCAGTTTGACGCGCAGTTCGCTTAGGTAGCAATTTTCCTGCTAAGTCGCTATAATCATGGCTGCCACTTGCGAACCCCCTAAGTGACAGTGGCACTTCTTTATGTGCTTTCACGAGGGAAGCGGCGGCGGCTGAGGCTAACGGGCGTTGGCTTGGAAATCCACGTGGGTCCTAGCTGGGGCGGCTTTCGATAGGCAGCGAGGCTTGCGGTCACGACGGGTGGCTCTCGCATTGGTTATGCGAGCGCCTTCTGTGCGAGCTACGGTTGGACGCGCGGCATGTCCGCTTTCAGTCAAAAAACTAACAATTCGGTCAAACTCAGACGCCGAGCAACACCTCATGGCTTGACCTTAAGGGTCTGCTGGCCGTGCCAACACGCTCCGTTAAGACTGATCTGCCACGCTTTGCTGCTATGTCCTTTCTTGCGCTCGCTTGCACTCTCATCGCTGTTGACGGCGACACCCTACGCTGTGGTCAAGAGCGCATACGCCTGATCGGCATTGATGCGCCCGAACTACCTGGCCACTGCCACGAAGGACGGAGTTGCGCCCCTGGAGACCCCGTCGCGTCGCAGGCGGCACTCACGGCTGCATCTCACGGGATGGCAGAAATTGATCGTCAGGGTCGTGACCAGTACGAGCGCACACTTGCTCGGGTTAGGGTCAACGGTGTGGATCTGTCCTGCGCACAGATTGCTGGCGGGCACGCAATCTACCGTGCTGACTGGGATCTGCTTGGCGAGATCGGGTCAGAGTGTGGTATCGCCAAGCCGGTAAAAAGGGTCGCAATAGCACCCCACCGGACAAGCCTCCGCGCCGCTCGTCCAAACCCGACACCAACCTCGTCAAGCTGGAGCTATCGTAACTGTAGTGAAGCTCGCCGAGCCGGTGCAGCTCCCTTGCGTCGCGGTCAACCAGGCTACGGCGCTCACATGGATGGAGATGGCGACGGCATCGCATGCGAACCGTTCAGGCGATAGTTGATTTGATCGTCAATGCGTCGACGATCGTTCCTGACGCTGCACCGCCTCATTGAGCACCACGATCTCCTCGACCTAAGCATCGGGAGCGCGCACTTGGGTGCAACAACGTCCAATTGCGGGCGTCGGCAGAGCATCTATCTGTCGCAAGTTGATCACCGATCAAGACGTTCTTGAAAGCGCAGCCAATGCCGACGGTGCTCGCCAATGGCAAATATCACGGCGACCGGATGGTCTTTTTGAGTATCGCGAGTTCACCTTGGATGATGAAATCTACTGGGTTCATGAAGACGGTAGCGAAACAGACGTTGCGGCTCCATCGAGGTAGCCTCAAGAATCTGTGTCAGAGTTTTTCGACACAATTGATGCCACGCGGAGTGACGCGCTAGCATCGGTTCCTTGGCTATCTGATCGACTAGCGCGCTGACCGCCTACGTCCTCTTTGCACCAAAACCAGAAACGCTCAACGTAAGTTCACATGCCATCATGGGCGCAAGCGAGGAGGCAAAGGCAGTCACATTTCCCGTCCTCCGCTAGCTCGTTCCTGCTAGGATGCAGATATGCTCAGACTGCAAACGAAGCGGCTGGCTCGCCGCAACGAGGAAGCCGCGCGCCGCCTCGCCGACATCGTGCTTACCATCTCCGCCCTCAGCGACGACGATCTGCTCGACTTAGGCGACATCTTCCAAACAGAGCCTCGCGGCGCTTTAGGAGAGATCGCCTGGGCGGAGATGGGTCGACGGTAAGCGTCCGGTCTTCTCCGCCTTGCTGACGAGGTGATGCGCAAGCCACAGGTG
>NZ_CAKZHV010000068.1 GCF_936927845.1 uncultured Sphingomonas sp. | reverse complement strand
ACCTGTGGCTTGCGCATCACCTCGTCAGCAAGGCGGAGAAGACCGGACGCTTACGGCGCAGACGCCGAAGATGCTGTCGCGGGCGGGTTTGCCGGGGTTCTGCTGCTGATCGGTCATGGTGTCTGCTCCGCATCGAGAGAGGCCGCAGCCTCGATACGGAACACTCAGCAGCTATCGTGCCAGATCGCTAAGTGACTGTTATCGCTCCGTAGGTCGTGTCCTCCCGACAAGCGCTCTGCGTCATGCGCCAACATCTGGCGAGCCCCGCCAACTGCTCTCAGCGCAGCTCAGACGAGCAGCCCCATCGCCTCCTGCGCCCGACGCAGCAGCGGTGCGGCGAGGTCGCGTGCGCGCTCGGCCCCGCGTTCCAGGATCGCGTCAATCGCGCCGCGATCGTCGAGCAACCGCGTCATTTCGTCGCGGATCGGCGCGAGCTTGGCCACCGCCAGATCGGCCAGGGCGGGCTTGAACTGTCCGAAACCCTTGCCCGCGAACTCAACCACGACATCCTGCGGCGCCCGATCGGCCAACGCGGCGAAGATCGTCACGAGATTGCGCGCCTCGGCACGCCCGTCCAGCTCCTCCCATGTCCCGGGCAGCAGGTCGGCATCGGTCTTGGCGCGGCGGAACTTGTCCGCGATCACCTCGTCCGGGTCGATCAGCTTGACCACCGACTGCTCCGACGGGTTAGACTTCGACATCTTCGCGCCCGCGTCGCGCAGGCTCATGATGCGCGGTGCCGCTTCGCTGACCAGCGGGGCGGGCAGGGTGAACAACTCGGTCGCGTAATCAGCGTTGAACTTGGTCGCGATGTCGCGCGCGAGCTCCAGATGCTGCTTCTGGTCCTCGCCGACGGGCACGTGCGTCGCGTTGTACAGCAGCACGTCCGCGGCCATCAGCACGGGATAGTCGTACAAGCCGACGCTCGCGCCCTCACGGTTCTTGCCCGCCTTGTCCTTGAACTGCGTCATGCGATTGAGCCAGCCGACGCGCGCGACGTTGTTGAGTAGCCAGGAAAGTTCGCTGTGCTGCGGCACGCGCGCCTGGTTGAACAGGATCGAGCGTTCGGGATCGATCCCCGCCGCCACCAGCGTTGCGGTCATCTCGATCGTGTTCGCGCGCAGCTCTGCGGGTGCGATCCACTCGGTTAGCCCGTGCAGGTCGGCGATGAAATACATCGTCTCACCGCTCTGCGACAGGATCTGATCCTGCATCGCCACCCACTGCTTCACCGCGCCGAGATAATTGCCGAGGTGTAGATTGCCGGTCGGCTTGATGCCGGAGACGACGCGCATGCCGGAAGAATTGTCGGGGTTCATCGGGAAGAGGCTCTGCGGCGAAGAAGGGAACGAAGATCGGCCACGCGGAACGCGCCGGTCGCGAAACAGGCGAGCGCGTAGACGAGCACGCCCGCGCCGACCAGCACCGCGAGCGCCGATCCACGCGTGACGATGCTGCCGGTCAGATAGGGGTCGATCCGCGGCGTGACGAGCAGCAAGGTCGCGCCCATCAGCGCCGCGGCGATCGCGAGCCGCGGCACCTTGCGCCGCACCTGCGTGTCGAGCGTGAAATGCCCGCGTCTGGCGAGGGTCACGTAGAGCGACGCGACGTTGACGGTCGAAGCGAGCGCGGTGGCGAGCGGCGGGCCGACCTGCCCGATCTCATAATGGCCGAGCAGCGGGATCAGGATCAGATTGCCGATCAGGTTGATGCCCACCGACCACAATGCCAGCCGCACCGGCGTCTTGGTGTCCGCACGTGCGTAGAAGCCCGGGGTGAGGACTTTCACCAGCACGTAGCTGGGCAGACCGATCGAGAAGGCTGACAGCGCGAGCGCGGCGCGCGTCGTGTCGGCGGCGTCGAACGCGCCGTGCTGGAACAGCCCGCGCACGATCGGCTCCGCGGCGAACACGAAGGCGGCGGTCGCGGGCAGAGTCAGGAACAGCGCGAGTTCGAGCCCGCGGTTCTGCGTCTCCATCGCCTCCGCCTCGCGTCCCTCGCTCAACAGCCGCGAGACGACGGGAAGCAGGATGGTGCCGAGCCCGATGCCGATCATACCGAGCGGCAACTGGTTGAGCCGGTCGGCATAATAGATCGCCGAGATCGACCCCGCCGACAGCAATCCGCCCGCCAGCGCGGTCGAGATCGCGAGGTTGATCTGCGCCGCGCCCGCGCCCGCGGCTGCGGGGACGATCAGTTTCATCAACCGCTTCACGTCATCGTCGAGCTTGGGAAAGCGCAGCCGCAGCGACACGCCCGCGCGTCGGCACGCCCACATCAGCCACAGGAGCTGGAGCGCGCCGCCCGCGGTCACCGAAATCGCCTGCGCGCGCGCGGTCGCGAACGCACTGTCGCCGTGGAAGAAGAGCAATCCTGCGATCATCGCGACGTTCAACAGGATCGGCGCGGCGGCATTGACCCAGAATTTGTTGAGCGAATTGAGGATGCCGCCGAGTAGCGACACCAGCGAGATCAGCATGAGATAGGGAATGGTACAACGCGACAGACTTACTGCGAAGGCGAAGTCGGTGGGCGAAGGATTCTGCCGTTCGAACCCGCCTGACAATGCCCAGGTGATCGGATAGGCGGCGATCAACATGATCGCAGTGAATGCGACCAGCACCGGGAACAGCAAGGCGAGTGCACGCTCGGCGAAGTCGACCCCGGCCGCCGTACCGCCGCCTTCCGCCACCTTGCGGTTGAACAGCGGGATGAAGGCGGCCGAGAAAGCGCCTTCCGCGAACAACGCGCGGAACATGTTGGGCAGGCGGAACGCGACGAAAAATGCGTCGGACGCGAAACTTGCGCCGACATAGGTCGCCTGCAGCGTGTCGCGCACCAATGCCAACACGCGGCTGGCGAGCGTCAGTCCGCCGACCGAGCCGAGCGCACGGGCCAGGTTCATCGCTTCGTTGCCCCCGGCCCGTCAGGTATCAGGCGTGGCCGACCTGGCCGTCGCCGAACTGGATGCCCTGCTGCTGCGCCTGCTGGAGGAACAGGGCGTTGAAGTCGATCGGCTCGAGCACCAGCGGCGGGAAGCCGCCGTCGCGGATCGCATCCGACACGACGCGGCGCGCGAACGGGAACAGCAGGCGCGGACCCTCGCCCAACAGGAACGGCTGGACGTGCTCGGCGGGGATGTTGCGCAGGCCGAACAACCCGGCGTAGCTCAGCTCGGTGATGAACGCGGTTTGGCCGTTCGACGTCGCGCGGACCTCGATCTTGAGCACGACTTCGTGCACTTCCTCGCCGACCTGGTTCGCGCCGATGTCGAACTGCACGTTGATCTCGGGCGCGGTCTCGTTCTGGTAGATCGCGGGCGCGTTCGGATTTTCGAACGACAAGTCCTTGACATATTGCGAGATGAGGCCGGCCGCGGGGGCCTGATCGGCACCGTTGGCGAACGGGTCCTGACCCTGCATGCCGCCGTTGTCCTGCTCGTCCATGATCCTGTTCCTCGTGACCGAAGGCGCCTGCGCGCCAAATGCCGCGCGCCTAGCAGTGCGATCAGACGGATACAACGTGCCCGCTCGGCGATTTGAAGTTCCGACAGGCTCAGACTATGTTGTGCGTCTGCTGATCGGAGGCCCGGTGTTCTACGTTGTCCTGCTCGCGATGGTCGCCGCGTTTCTGGCGCTTCGCTTATATTCGGTGCTCGGCAAACGCGGCGGGCACGAGCAATCGTTGCCGCGTGCGGCCGAGGAGCGCATCGCCGCTGCGGCGCCCGCGCGCACCGTGGAGAACGTGCCCGACGTGCGCGGCACGACGGTTCGGCCCTTCGACAGCGGTGCCGAGGCGGGCCTGCGCGCGATCGCATCGGCCGAGCCGGGTTTCGACGTCACGCGTTTCGTCGACGGATCGCAGGCGGCGTATCGCATGATCCTGGAAGCATTCTGGCGCGGCGACGAGGACGCGCTCGCCGATCTCGTCGTACCCGACGTGCGTCAGGCGTTCGTAGAGGCGATCGAAGCGCGCCGCGATGCCGGGCACGTGCTCGACAATCGCCTGGTCACGATCGAGCGGGCGACGATCGTGTCGGCGTCGGTCGAGGGACGCCAGGCGCAGATCGCCGTCCGCTTCGATGCCGATATCGCCGCAGTCACGCGTGACACCGAGGGCAATCTCGTCGCCGGATCGCTGAGCGACGCGGTACAGACGCACGACGTCTGGACCTTCACACGGACGCTCAAGAGCGCCGACCCGAACTGGATGCTCGCGGACACCGACGAGGCGTGAGGTACCGCCGGGGGGTAGCCGCGCTGGCGGGTGCGCTGGCGCTGTCGGCGTGCGTCGGCGGAGTCGCGCCGCCGCCGCGTGCGGACACGGGCTCTCTTCCGCCGCCATCGCGCGAGCGGCACCGCGAGCAGCCACAGCGTTACGATGAACCCGGCCCACGTCAGCCGGTCGCCGCCACGCCGATCCTGCCAATTCCGGCAGCGCCGGTTCCGGGAGCACTGACGGCGGCGCAGGCCGGCGTCGTGCGCGGGGTGGACTGGAGCGCGCTGCCGGTATCAACCGAGAACGCATCGGCGGCGTTGCAGGCGTTCCGCACGTCATGCCCCAGCCTCGTTCGCCGCGCCGATCAATCGGGGTTGACCACGCCGACCGACTGGCAGCCGGCCTGTAGTGCCGCGGCAAACACCACGCCCGCACAGGCTGCCGACTTCTTCCGTCGTTATCTCGAGCCCGTACAGGTCGGTGACGGGCGCGCTTATGCGACGGGTTACTACATCCCCGAAATCCGCGGCGCGCGCGAAGAGCGCCCCGGCTACGCGCCGATCTACGCACGGCCTAGCGACCTGATCGACGTCGATCTCGGCGCCTTCTCGACCGACCTGGCGGGCAAGAAGATCAGGGGGCGCGTCGATGGTACGAAGTTCGTGCCCTATTTCGACCGCACCCAGATCGAGGAGGGCGCGCTGAACGGCAGCGCGCGGGTGCTCGGCTACGCGGTCGATCCCGTCGAGTTCTTCTTCCTGCAGGTCCAGGGTTCGGGCAACGTCCGCATGCCCGACGGATCGCTGCTGCGGATCGGCTACGATACGCAGAACGGTCGCGATTATACCGGGATCGGTGCGCTGATGCGCGCGCGCGGGCTGATCGGCCCCAATCAGGCATCGATGCAGGGCGTCGTGCAGTGGTTGCACGACCACCCCGACGAGGGTCGCGCGATCATGCGCGAGAACAAGAGCTTCGTGTTCTTCCGCGTCCTCGACGGCGCGCCGCTCGGCGCGCTCGGCCTGCCGGTGACGGGTGGCGCCACCGTCGCCGCCGATCCGAAGTTCATCCCGCTCGGCGCCCCCGTGCTGTTGTCGATGGACCGCGTTGACGCGAACGGCATCTGGGTGGCGCAGGACACCGGCGGCGCGATCAAGGGCGCGAACCGGTTCGACACCTTCTGGGGTGCCGGCGCGGAGGCGCGCGCGATCGCCGGCGGGATGAGCGCCCGTGGCACCGCGTTCCTGCTCCTGCCGGTCGGGACGGTGGATCGTCTGCGCAGCGGAGGAGCGGCCGGTGGGACGACGCCTAGCCCCTGAAGAAGCGAGCGCCTGGGCACAGGTCCGCGCAACCGTGCGCCCGCTGCGGCCCGCCAAGCCTGCTCCCCTTCCGGTCGTGATCGCCGCCGCGAAGCCTGCGAATGCGAAGGCGGTGGCACCAACGCCCGCGCCGGTGTCACAGCCGGTCCGAGTCGCGGCGCCTGTGCCGCGTACCAGTGCGAACACGCTCGACCGCAGCTGGGATCGCAAGCTGGCGACCGGCATGGTCGCGCCCGACCGGACCATCGACCTGCACGGTCACACACTCGCCTCGGCACACGCGATGCTTGATTGTCAGCTTGATCAGGCGATCAGGCAGGGCGAGCGGATGATCCTGCTCGTGACCGGTCGCCCGCCGCGCAAGGAAAGCGAGCGCCCCCACGCGCGTGGCGCGATCCGCGCCGCCATCGGCGACTGGCTGCAGCTGTCACGTCACGCAGATGCCATCGCCGCGGTTCGCAACGCGCACCCGCGCCACGGTGGCGCGGGGGCCTTGTACGTCATTCTGCGCCGCAGACGCTGACGCGTCAGGCGTCCTCGACCTGATCGAGATACGCGCCGTATCCTTCCGCCTCCATCTGCTCCTTGGGCACGAAGCGGAGCGCGGCCGAATTGATGCAATAGCGCAAGCCACCGCGGTCGCGCGGGCCGTCATCGAACACGTGTCCCAGGTGGCTGTCGCCGCCCGCCGAGCGGACCTCGGTACGCACCATGCCGTGGCTGCGATCGGATAGTTCGTTGACGCGCGCGGGCTCGATCGGCTTGGTGAAGCTCGGCCAGCCGCAATGCGACTCATACTTGTCCGCCGACGCGAACAGCGGCTCACCCGAGACGATGTCGACGTAGATGCCCGCCTTCTTGTTGTAGAGATACTCGCCCGTGCCCGGCCGCTCGGTGCCGCTCTGCTGCGTCACGTAGAATTGCTCGGGCGTCAGCCGCGCGATGGCTTCTTCGGTCTTGGTATAATTGGTCATGGTCGCTCCTTGATGCCTCTGGCCCCGCCCGGGCGTGTTCATGCGCGGAGCGTGTCTGCGACCTGCCGCCGCACCAACTCGCTCGTCGCGCCGAACACCAGGTGCGAGGCGTAGGAATAGAGGTTGGTCGATAGATCGGTATGCCACGGCGCGCTGCCAAGCCCCACCGCGGGCACCGCCGCCTCGTCGAGCAACGTTGCGGTGGCGACGCCGAAGCCGATGCCGTAACCTGCCGTCAGCGACGGGCGGAACTCCGCCGCGATGCCGTAGGCGATGCCGAGCCCGACACCGAGCGCGTAATGGATCGCCTGACCGGCGAGCGGCTTGTCGGCGTCGGCGATCGCGCGTCCGGCCACCTGCTGCGCGATCGCATCGGCGGCCTTCTCGGTCGCGGGTTCGGACTGTTCGCCCTCATCGTTACCGTTGTCGTCGCGGTCGGAAGAAGAGACTGCGGTCACCACCGCCTGGAACCGGTCCATCGCGAACGAGGCGACTGCTCCCGCGATCGCACCCGCGACCACACCGCGCAGCACCTTGGCCACGTCGCTCTCGTCCTGCTCAGCCATGCGCCACTCCTCGACTAACCTATGTTGAGCGGCGAGAACGAGCAATGCTGGTCGAGGTTGCGCTACGCGACAGTTCCGAACGCGCGATCGATCAGGTTGGCGTAGATGCGGGTAAGGGCGCGGAGGTCGTCCACCGCCACTGCCTCGTCGCGCTGGTGCATGGTGGCGTTCAGCAGCCCGAACTCGACCACCGGACAGAGCGCGCGAAGGAAGCGCGCGTCCGAGGTGCCGCCGGTGGTCGACAGCTCTGGCACGAAACCCGTCTCGTCGTGGATCGCGGCCGAGAGCATGGTGGAAAGCGCGCCCGGTTCGGTCAGGAACGCCTCGCCGGATACGCGCGGGGTGACCATCGCGTCGGGTGCGTGGCGGTGCACGATCTCGGTCACCCGCGCCGCAAGCTCGTCGCCATGGTGCTCGTCGTTGAAGCGGATGCTGATGCGCGCCTTCGCCGCGGCCGGGATCACGTTGGTCGCCGGATTACCGACCGTGATATCGGTCACTTCCAGGTTCGATGGCTGGAACCAGGCATTACCCGCATCCAGCACCAGCGCGTCCAGCTCGGCCAGCGCGGCGATCAGCTTGGGGATCGGATTGTCCGCAAGGTGCGGGTAGGCAACGTGGCCCTGTCGCCCGGGCACGTCGATCCAGATGTTGACCGACCCGCGCCGCCCGATCTTGATCGTGTCACCCAGGCGCTTCGCAGAGGTCGGCTCGCCAACCACGCACAGCTCAGGCGCGATCCCGCGCGCGCGCATGCGATCGATCAGCGCCACGGTGCCGAAGGTGGCGGAACCTTCCTCGTCGCCGGTGATGACGAGCGTGATCTGCCCGTCACGCTCATGTCCGCTCGCCGCGGCGACGAACGCGGCGACCGCGCCCTTCATGTCGACTGCGCCGCGCCCGTAGAGCAGGCCGTCGCGTACCTCGCTCTCGAACGCCGGGGTGGTCCAGCCGTCACCCGCGGGCACCACGTCGACGTGGCCGGCGAAGGCGAGATGCGGCGCCCCCGACCCGCGCGTCGCGAGCAGGTTCTCGACCGGCCCGTCCGGCGCCTCCCCGGCGACGAACCGCTCGACCGCGAAGCCGAGCGGCACCAGTGCTGCCTCCAGCACGTCGAACACGGCACCCCGCGCCGGCGTCACGCTCTCCGCGTCGATCAGCGCGCGGGCGAGTTCGACCACGTCGACCGCAGCGGGCGCACTCACGCCGCGGGCTGCTCGAATTGTTCGAGTACCCAATCCTCCGCCTGCGCCCCCGCGATCCAGTCCTGCATGAACGGATGCGACAGCACCGCGGCTATGTAAGCGGCGGCAAAGCGGGGCGCGGGCAGCGAGTAGGTGACGATGCGCGTGCACACGGGCGCGAACATGATGTCGGCCGCGCCGAACTCCCCGAACAGGAAGTCGCCACCACCCCCGAAGCGCGCGCGCGCCTGCGCCCACAATTCCATGATCCGCGACAGGTCCGCGATTACGTCATCGTCGGGGCGCTTGGGGGCGAAGATCTGGCGGATGTTCATGCTGTGCTTGCGGCGAAGCGCGGCGAAGCTCGAATGCATTTCCGCCGCCATCGAGCGCGCCATCGCGCGCGCCGCCTCGTCCTCGGGCCAGAAGCGTTCGCGCCCGACCTTGTCCGACAGGTACTCGACGATCGCCAGGCTGTCCCACACCACCGCGTCGCCGTCCCACAGGATTGGCACCTTGCCCGACGAAGGCGCGAACTCATCGCCTTCGCGGCGCTTGTCCCATTCCTCGTCGTAGAGGGGCACGACGACCTCCTCGAAGGCAAGCCCCGACTGCTTGCACGCGAGCCAGCCGCGCAGCGACCACGACGAATAGGCCTTGTTGCCGATGATGAGCTTCATGGGTGTCAGCGATACGGGTGCGGGCAGGGGACGACAAGCGCCCGCGTGGCGCGCTCCCCGCGGTCAGGCGTTGACGGCTTCCAGCACCGCGGCGCGCAATTCGGGGATGCCCATCCCGCCCTCGCTCGACGTTTGGATGATGTCGGGATGCGCGGCGGCGTGCTTGCGCGCTTCCGCCGCGGTCGCCGCGGTCACGTCGGCGAGGTCGGTTGCCTTGACCTTGTCCGCCTTGGTCAACACCAGCCGGTAGCTGACCGCGGCGCGGTCGAGCATCTCCAGGATCTCGCGATCGACGTCCTTGATGCCGTGGCGGCTGTCGATCAGCACCAATGCACGCTTCAACGCCTGCCGTCCGCGCAGGAAGTCGTTGACCAGGAAACGCCACTTCTTGACCATGTCCTTGGGCGCCTTGGCGAAACCATAGCCCGGCATATCGACCAATCGCAAAGCGAGCGGCTGCCCGACGTCGAAGAAGTTCAGCTCCTGCGTCCGCCCCGGCGTGACGGAGGTGCGCGCCAGCGACTTGCGTCCCGTCAACGCGTTCAGCAGCGACGATTTGCCGACGTTCGAGCGTCCCGCGAACGCGACCTCGGGCACGACGGGCGGAGGCAAAAAGGTGAGCGCGGGCGCCGACTTCAGGAACTCGACCGGTCCTGCAAACAATTTGCGCGCGATCTCGATCTGTTCGTCGTCAAACGCCTCGCCGCCGATGTCGGAGGGGTCGCCGTTCACTTGGCTGCAGCCTGCTTCAGCTGCGGATGCCGGCTGTACAGCCACTTCTGCTGCAGGATCGAGATGCAGTTGGTGGTGATCCAATAGACCTGCAATCCGACCGCGAACGGCGCCATCACGAACATCAGCACCCACGGCATGATCGCGAACACCTGCTTCTGCGCATCGTCCATCGGCGCCGGGTTCAGGCGGAACTGGAAGAACATCGAGATGCCGAGCAGGATCGGCACCACGCCGATCGCGATCACGTGCGGCGGGGTAAAATCGAGCAGGCCGAACAGGTTGACCGGGGTCAACGGATCGGGCGCGGACAGATCCTTGATCCACAGCACGAACGGCTGGTGGCGCATCTCGATCGTCAGCAGCAGCACCTTGTACAGCGCGTAGAAGATCGGGATCTGGATCAGCGTCGGCAGGCAGCCCGCGAGCGGATTGACCTTCTCCGCCTTGTACAGCGCCATGATCTCCTGCTGCTGGCGCTGCTTGTCGTCCTTGTGGCGTTCCTGGATCGCCTTCATCTTGGGCTGGATCGCACGCATCGCGGCCATGCTGCGAAACTGGCGCTGCGCGATCGGGAAGACGAGCAGACGGATCGTCAGCGTCAGCAGGATGATCGCGACGCCGAAATTGCCCACCAGACGGAACAGCAGATCGAGATAATAGAAGATCGGCTTCTCGACCAAGCGGAACCAGCCCCAGTCGAGCGCATAATCGAGCTTCGCCGCGGTACCGTTGTCGGTATATTGATCGAGCAGCTTCACTTCCTTCGCGCCCGCGAAGAAGCGCGTCGTCTGCGATACCTGCGCACCCGGAGCGAGCATCTGCGCCGCACCGGTGAAATCACCCTGATAGGTCTTGCCAGCACCGGCGCGGAACTGCCCGTCGAAGCTGCGCGACTGGTCGGGGATCAGCGCGGTCAGCCAGTATTTGTCGGTGAAGCCCAGCCAGCCGCCCTTGGATGCGAAACGCTGCGGACCCTCGTCGACGTCCTTGAAGTTGGGGCCGTAGTGCGCCGCATTGTCGTACACCGCCATCGGACCGGTGTGGATTGTCCAGCTGTCCGGGTCCTTCGACACGCCGGCGCGGTTGACCAGCGCGTAGCTAGCCACCGGCACCGCCGTCTGGCCCGCGTTCGCCACTGTCTGGCGGATGGTGAACAGATAGTCGTTGTCGATCGACAGATCGATGCGGAAGCGCTGTCCGCGCGCGTTCGCTGCGGTCAGCGTTACCGGACGACCGGGAGCGAGGATGTTGGAGGAAGCGGTCCACACTGCGTCCGACGCAGGCGGCATCAGCCCACCATCGCGCCAGCCGAATTGCGCGAAATACGCCTCGGGTGCGCCCGCGGGCGACAGCAGCCGGATCGGTGCCGAGTTCTTGGCAACCGTTTCCTTGTAATCGGTCAGCACCAGGTCGTCGATCCGCGCGCCGCGCAGGTTGATCGACCCCTGCAGGCGTGGCGTCTGGATGCGCACGCGCGGGCTCTCCGCCAGCACCGCGCGACGGTCGCGCATCGCGGTCGGGCCGTCCGCGGTCGGATCGGCACCGGGCTGCGGCAATGCTTTCGACTTGCCATCGACGATCTTGGTCGCGGGCGGGTTCGCGGTCGGGAAGAACCGGCTCTGCGCCAGCGGCCAGCCGAACAGGATCAGCGCCGCGATCACCGCGAACACGATGAAATTCTTGTTGTCGTTGTTCACTCGGCGCCCCAACTCGTCATCACGGAACCGGATCGGGTCCGTGTCCGCCCCAAGGATGGCAGCGCGCGATCCGCTTAACCGCCAACCATCCGCCCTTGGCCGCTCCATAGCGGCGCAGCGCCTCTATTGCATAGGCCGAACACGACGGCTGGTACCGGCACGACGGCGGCAGCACCACGCTCGGCCCCAATTGCCACGCGCGCGCGACCAGGATCAGCGCGCGCGCAATCATTTCCGCTTGCGGGTGCGAGGGCGCGTGTCGCCCTCCGACGCCTTGGCCGCACGTTCCAGCGCGCGCACCAGATCGTGCTTGAGCGCCGCATGGTCACGCGTCAGCGCAGCGTCGCGCCCGATCAGCACGTGGTCGGCGCCCGCGCATCCCGCGTCGGGCAACACTTCCCGCGCCAGCGCGCGGAAACGTCGCTTGATCCGGTTGCGGACCACCGCATTGCCGACCTTCTTGGTCACGGTGATGCCGATCCGCATCGCGGGATCGCCGTCGCGACGATCCTTGACCAACAAAACGAAGCCGGGCGTCGGCGCCCGACGCCCGGCGTTCGCGGCCAGATACTCCGGCCGTTTCGTCATGCGCCCCGGCGTCACGCGCGGCGTGCCCCGGTCGCTGGAGGTGTAGCTTACGCCGACAGCTTCTTGCGGCCGCGCGCGCGACGCGCCCGGATCACCGCACGGCCGCCGACCGTCGCCATCCGCGAGCGAAAGCCGTGACGGCGTGCACGCACCAGGTTGCTCGGCTGAAAGGTCCGCTTCATCGTTCATGTCCTGAAAAACAAATATCAAGGGGCCACCACACGGGCAGCCCCAACGCTGCGCCGCTTACGGAAACACGCGCCGTAAGTCAACGCGGACGAGCCGCATCAGTAAGTCTTGTCGTCTTCGCAGCATCCGCGACCACGCTATGACAAGCGTAGCGGGGGGAGCCGAGATGGTCGCGATCGTATCCACAGTGGCATATCTGGGTTTGGAGGCGCGCGCGGTCGAGGTGCAGGTACAACTGATCGCGGGTCTTCCCGCGTTCAACCTCGTCGGGCTCGCCGACAAGGCGGTGGGTGAGAGCCGCGAGCGGGTGCGCGGTGCGATCGCCAGCATGGGGCTGTCGCTGCCGCCCAAGCGGATCGCGGTCAACCTGTCGCCCGCCGATCTGCCCAAGGAGGGGTCACACTTCGACCTTCCGATCGCGCTGGGGCTGCTGGCGGCCATGGGTGTGGTCGATGCCGAGGCGCTGGCCGACTACGTCATCGTCGGCGAGCTGGGCCTCGACGGACGTCTGGCTCCGTCGCCCGGCGTCCTCCTTGCCGCGATCCACGCCGCCGAAGTGGGGAAGGGGCTGATCTGCCCCGCCGCGCAAGGGCCGGAAGCCGCCTGGAGCGCCGGGATCGAAGTCGTCGCCGCGCCCGACCTGCTCGGGCTGCTCAACCACCTGAAAGGCGTGCAACTGCTCGCCAGCCCGCGCCCCGGCGAGGTAATCGACACGCGCAGCGGCCCCGATCTGCGCCAGGTAAAAGGGCAGGAAACCGCGAAGCGCGCGCTGGAGATCGCGGCAGCGGGCTCGCACAATCTGCTGATGGTCGGACCACCCGGTGCGGGCAAGTCGCTGATGGCGGCGTGCCTGCCCGGCATCCTGCCGCCGCTCGACGCGGCCGAGGCGCTGGAGGTCAGCATGGTACAGTCGGTCGCGGGCACGCTGTCGAACGGGCAACTCACCCGCGTGCGCCCGTTCCGCCAACCGCACCATTCCGCCTCGATGGCGGCGCTGACCGGCGGCGGACTGCGCGTCAAGCCGGGCGAGGTCAGCCTCGCACACATGGGCGTGCTGTTCCTCGATGAACTGCCCGAGTTCCAGCGCGCGGTGCTCGACTCGCTGCGCCAGCCGCTTGAGACCGGCACCGTCAGCGTCGCGCGCGCCAACGCGCACGTCACCTTTCCGGCGCGCGTGCAACTGATCGCCGCGATGAACCCGTGCCGCTGCGGGCATCTGGGCGACGCGAGCCTTGCCTGCGCGCGCGCGCCGAAATGCGCGGCGGACTATCAGGCCAAGGTGTCGGGCCCGCTGCTCGACCGCATCGACCTGCACGTCGAGGTGCAGGCGGTCACCGCCGCCGACCTGACGCTCCCGCCCCCGCGTGAGGGCTCGGCCGAGGTCGCCGGGCGCGTCGCCGCGGCAAGGGCGGTGCAGACCGAACGACTGGCGGGAAGCGGCCTGCGCACCAATGCCGAACTCGACGGCGACACGCTCGACCGCTTCGCCACCCCAGACGAGGCTGGCCGGCAACTCCTCGCGCAGGCCGCCGCGCAGCTACGCCTCAGCGCGCGCAGCTACACGCGGGTGCTACGCGTCGCGCGCACGGTCGCCGATCTGGCCGGCACGGAGACGATCGGACGCATCCATGTCGCCGAAGCGCTCAGCTACCGCCGCCAACCCCCACGCAACTAGACGTCGCGGAACGAGGTGACCGGGTCGGCCGGGCCGTGCCCGCTCGGCGCGCGCGGCGCCTCGATCGCAACCGGCTCGGGTGCGTCGAACCCGCCCTCCCATTTCGCCACCACCGCGCTCGCGACCGCATTACCGATCACGTTTGTGGCAGTGCGGCCCATGTCGAGGAAGTGGTCCACCGCCAGGATCAGCAGCAGCCCCGCTTCGGGAATGTTGAACATCGGCATCGTCGCCGCGATCACCACCAGGCTCGCCCGCGGCACGCCCGCGATCCCCTTGCTCGTCACCATCAGCACCAGCAGCATGGTGATCTGCTGTCCGATCGACAGGTCGATGCCGTACGCCTGCGCGACGAACAGCGACGCAAACCCCATATAGATCATCGATCCGTCGAGGTTGAACGAGTAACCCAGCGGCAGCACGAAGCTGGCGATCCGCGGCGGCACCCCGAAGCGGTCGAGCGCCTCCAGCATCCGCGGATAGGCGGCCTCCGACGACGCGGTCGAGAAGGCGACCAGCAGCGGCTCGCGCACGTGGCGGATCAGGTCGATGATCCGCTGCCCGATGAACAACGTTCCGACGCCCAGCAGCACCGCCCACAGCGTCAGCAGGGTCAGGTAGAAGCTGCCCATGAAATAGGCGAGCTGCCCGATCACCCCCGCGCCGCGCTCGGTCAGCGTACCCGCAACCGCGGCGAACACCGCGACCGGCGCGACGCGCATGACGTAATCGGTCACCTGGAGCATCACATGCACCAGCGCGTCGATGCCGCGGATCAGCGGCGCGGCCTTGTCGCCCACCGCGGTGATGCCGACGCCGACGAACAGCGACATGACGACGATCTGCAGGATCTCGTTCTTCGCCATCGCATCCACCATCGAGGCGGGGACGATATGGGTGACGAAGTCCTTGAGGTTGAACCCCGTCGTCTCGACCCCCGACGCTGCGCTCGCGGCGGGCAGCGTCAGGTTGATGCCGACGCCGGGCTGGAACAGGTTCACCAGGATCAGCCCGAGCCCGAGCGACACCAGGCTCGCGCAGATGAACCAGCCAAGCGCGCGCCCGCCGATCCGCCCCAACGCCTTGGTATCGCCCATCTGCGCGATCCCCGACACCAGCGTTGCGAACACCAGCGGCGCGATGATCATCTTGATCAGGCGCAGGAACAAGCTGGTCAGAATCGAGAAATAGCCCGCGATCTCGGTCAGCCGCGCGGCGGCCGCGGGCGTTCCGTCGTCGAGCCAGGTGTTCAGCCCCAGGCCGACCAACAGCCCCGCGACCAGCCCGATCATGATGTACAAGGTCAGCCGCTTGGCCAAATCATTGCTCCCGCACGTGTGCCAAAAGGGAAGGGGATTGCGGCGCTTGCGTCAAGCGCCCTAACGTCCCGCGCCTATGCCGACCTCCTTCACGCGCCGCAACGTCCTCGCCGCCGCCGCTGTCCTGCCGCTCGCCTCGGGCGTGCTGCGCGCTGCCGAGCCCGATCTGGCGGCGCTGCGCGACCTGACCGGCAACACGCGCCCGATCGACCCGGCCGAGCGCGCACGGCGCCTGTCGCGGGTGCAGGCGCTGATGAAGGCGAACGGTGTCGGCGCGGTGCTGATCGAACCCGGCGCTTCGATGATCTACTTCACCGGCGTGCGCTGGCATCTGTCGGAGCGGCTGACCTGCGCGATCCTTCCGGTCGAGGGCGAGCCGTGCATCGTCACGCCGTTCTTCGAGGAACCGTCGGTGCGCCTCAGCCTGTCGGTGCCCGCCGAGGTCCGGACATGGAACGAGGACGAGGACCCGCTGCGCGTGGTCGCAGGCTTCCTGCGCGATCGCCGCCTAGACCGGCGGCCGATCGGTGTGGAGGCGAACGTCCGCTTCTTCGCGACCGATCGCCTGCGCGCGGCGTTGCCGGACGTGCGGCTGGTCAGCGCCGATCGTCTCGTGCGCGCCTGCCGCATGGTCAAGTCGCCCACCGAGATCGCGCTGATGCAGGCGGCGACCGACGTGACGATCGCCGCCTATCGCTGGGTCTACCCCCGCGTCGAGCCCGGCATGACCGGCCGCGACGTCGGCGCGCTGATGGACGCGGCAACGCGCAAGCTCGGTGGCGCGCCTGAATTCTCGATGGCGCTGGTCGGCCCCGACGCGGCGCTGCCGCACGGCGGCACTGCCCCGCGCCGGATCGCGCGCGGCGATGTGGTGCTGATGGACTGCGGCTGCACGGTGCAGGGTTACCAGTCCGACGTCTCGCGCACCTTCGTCGTTGGTACACCGAGTGCAGAGGTGCGCCGTGTCTGGGATCAGGTCGCGCGCGGGCAGCAGGTGGCATTCGCGGCGGCGAAACTCGGTGCGCCCGCCGGCAGCGTCGACGATGCGGTACGCCGCTACTACGAGTCGCTCGGTTACGGCCTCGGCTACCGCCTGCCCGGCCTGTCGCACCGCACCGGGCACGGCATCGGCATGGAAGGGCACGAGCCGGTCAACCTCGTCCGCGGCGAGGCGACGGCGCTCGCTCCCGGTATGTGCTTCTCGGACGAACCCGGCCTCTACCTGCCCGGCAAGTTCGGCGTCCGGCTGGAAGATTGTTTCCACATGACAGAGGCGGGGCCAAAGTGGTTCAGCGAGCCGCCCGCGTCGATCGACCGTCCGGTGTAATCCTTCGCTCGGCTCAAAGCCGAAATGATGGATTGGGTAGCTGGTACCGACAGAGCCGGCCCGATCGTATCATAGCAACCACGGCATCCCGGCCCTGGCCCGGCATCCCGCTTCTTCTGCTTACACCAGCGACAACCGATCGTCGCGACTAGCAGTCCTCATCCCGTACCCAAACGCCAGCGGCGCCCGCGCGGGGGAGTTCCGTGCGAGCGCCGCATCGACGGCGGCCGTGAAACCGCCGGAGTCATGATCGATCAGGCGGTCGCCAGCCGATCTTCGAGCGCCTGCTGCTGCCGCATCAGCGCGGGCGGGATCGGCGCGCCGAACTCTTCCAGGAAGGTGCGATTACGCGCGGCCTCCTCACTCCACACGGCCGGGTCGACCGACAGCAACGTCTCGACCGCGCTCGGCGACAGATCGAGTGCGGCCACGTCGAGCGCGTCCGCCGTCGGCAGGTAACCGATCGGCGTCTCGACCGCGTCCGCCTCGCCCTCGATCCGCTCGACGATCCACTTCAGCACGCGTGAGTTCTCGCCGAAGCCCGGCCAGACGAACTTGCCGTTCTCGTCCTTGCGAAACCAGTTGACCATGAAGATGCGTGGCAGGACCGCGGCGTCCGACTGCGCCTTGGCGCCGATCTTCACCCAATGGTTGAAGTAATCGCCCATGTTGTAGCCGCAGAACGGCAGCATCGCGAACGGATCGCGGCGCAGCGCGCCGACCTTGCCCTCGGCCGCCGCCGTGCCCTCGGACGCGATGTTCGCCGCCATATAGACGCCGTGCTCCCAGTCGAACGCCTCGACCGCCAGCGGCACCGCGCTCGCGCGGCGGCCACCGAACAGGAACGCGCTGATCGGCACGCCTTCGGGCGACTGCCACTCGTCGGCGATCGACGGGCATTGCGCGGCGGGCGCGGTGAAGCGCGCGTTGGGGTGCGCAGCGGGCTTGCCGCTCGCGGGATCGTAGGGCTCGCCAGTCCAGTCGGTCAGCCCCTCGGGCGGCATCTCCGACAGGCCCTCCCACCACACGTCGCCGTCGGCGGTCAGCGCGGTGTTGGTGAAGATGCACGTGCCCGACAGCGTATCGATCGCGTTCTTGTTGGTCGCCGGACCCGTGCCCGGCGCCACGCCGAAGAAGCCTGCTTCCGGGTTGATCGCGTAGAGCCGCCCGTCTTTGCCGAACCGCATCCAGGCGATATCGTCGCCGACCGTCTCGGCCTTCCAGCCCGGTACCGTCGGCTCCAGCATCGCGAGGTTGGTCTTGCCGCACGCGCTGGGGAAGGCGGCGGCGACGTAATGCGCGCGGCCCGCCGGGTTGGTCAGCTTCAGGATCAGCATATGCTCGGCGAGCCAACCCTCGTCGCGCGCCATCACGCTCGCGATTCTGAGCGCGAAGCATTTCTTGCCGAGCAAAGCATTGCCGCCATAGCCCGACCCGTAGGACCAGATCTCGCGCGTCTCGGGAAAGTGGACGATCCACTTCTCCTCGTTGCACGGCCACGCCACGTCCGCCTGACCGTCGGCCAGCGGCATGCCCACCGTGTGGACGCAGCGCACGAAGAAACCGTCCTCGCCCAGCATCTCGAGCGCGGGCGTGCCCATGCGAGTCATAATGCGCATGGAAAGAACCACGTAGGCGCTGTCGGTCAGCTCGACGCCGATCGCGCTCTTGTCCGACCCGATCGGACCCATGCAATAAGGAACGACGTACATCGTGCGTCCGCGCATGCTGCCCGCGAACAGCCCGTCCAACTTGCCGCGCATCTCCGCGGGCTCGACCCAATTGTTGGTGGGCCCGGCATCAGCCTCCGCGTCCGAGCAGATGAAGGTGCGGCTCTCGACCCGCGCCACGTCACGCGGGTCGGACCGCGCGTAGAAGCTGTCGGGGCGCAGTTCGGGGTTTAACCGCACCAGCGTGCCCGCCTGCACCAATTGCTCGGACAAGGCGTCCCACTCGGCCTGCGAGCCGTCACACCAGTGGATGGCGTCGGGCTGCGTGTGCGCCGCGATCTGCTCGACCCATTCGATCAGCGCGCGGTGGCTGGTCGGCGGGGTGCCCGAGTTGCTCGTCGTCGCGACGGCGGGTTGCATCAGCATCGATCGTGTCCCTCTCCGCCCGTTCACGGGCAATATTGTGCAACGTTAAAGCTGGAGCGGACCCTTGTTCAAATCTGAATACCGGAATGGTATAAGCCTGCGTTAAAGGACAACGATGACAGCCGCGCACGACCTCAACCTGCGTCACCTGCGCCTCCTGCTCGGCATTGCGCAGGCCGGCAGCCTCAGCCACGCCGCGCGCGCCTCGGGCGTGTCGCAGCCCGCACTCAGCCAGGCGCTCGCCAAGCTGGAGGCGGCGTTCGGCGTAGCTTTGTTCGATCGCACCGCCTCAGGCGTGTCGCCGACCGCGGCGGGGCGGCGCATTGTCCGTCGCGTCGAACACGCGCTGACCCGCATCTCGCGCGCATTCCGCCGATCGAGCGCGACGCCGCAGAAGGGCGACCCACACAATTACGTTACCACCGCGCACGTCCGCGGCCTCATCAACCTTGCCGAAGCCGGCAGTTTCATGCGCGCGGCCGAATGCGCGGGCGTCTCGGTCCCCGCGCTCCACCGCGCAGTTCGCGACCTCGAACAACTGAGCGGAACCGCATTGGTCGAGCGCCGCGGCCGCGGCGTCGGCCTGACCCGCGCGGGCGCGACCCTCGCGCAAGGGTTCAACCTCGCGCACGCCGAACTCACCACCGCGCTGGAGGAATCGAGCGGGAAGGGCGGCCGCCTCGCGATCGGCGCGATGGCGCTGTCGCGCTCGCTGCTGCTGCCCGCCACGCTCGCCGATCTGCTGCGCGATCATCCCGCCGCGCGCGTCGACGTAGTGGAGGGGTCCTACCTCGAACTCGTCGAGCTGTTGCGATCGGGCCGGATCGACATGCTGATCGGCGCGCTGCGCGACCATCCCGGGCGCGAGCTGCTCCAAGAGCCGTTGTTCACCGATCGCTTGACGATCATCGGCCGCGCCGAACATCCGCTGGCGACCCGAGAGGCGGGGTTCGAGGACCTCGCCGCTTACCCCTGGATCGTCGCGCGCCGCGCCTCCGGGCTGCTCGACCGCTGGCAGCAGATGTTCGACCATGCTGACAAGCCGCGCCCCGATGCACCGATCCAGTGCGGCTCGGTCGCGCTGATCCGCGGCGTCCTGGTCCGCAGCGACTTTCTCACGCTGCTCTCCCCCGATCAGGTGAGCGCCGAGATCGAGTCGGGCTCGCTCGTCACGATCCAGTCGTGCGTGCCCGACACAATGCGCACCATCGGCGCGATCACGCGGCGCGACTGGTACCCGACCGCGCTCCAGGAGCAGTTCATGGCGGTGCTGCGCCACCACGCAACCGTCGGGCGCACTCAGCCGGGCGACTGACTGAGCCCCTCGACGGCGCGCACCAGCGCGCTTCCGCGCAGCGCCGCGGCGTCGCGATGCGGCGCGTAGACCAGACCCAATGTGCGCGTCAGATCGAACCCGTCGAGCCGCGGACAAGCCATCCCGTCACCGGCGAAACTTTCCGGCACCAGCGTCACGCCCAACCCTTCGCGCACGTAACGCAGCGCGCGCTCGTCGTTCGCGGTGCGCGCGGCGAAGAACGGGCGCACTCCGCGCGCGGTGAAATGGCGGCTGGTGTCGGCCAGCACTTCGCAGTGCCGCCGCACGATCATCGCCTCGCTCGCCAGTTCCTCCGCCGCGACGCTCGCGCGTCCCGCGAGCGGGTGAAACGCGGGCAGCGCCATCGCATAGCCTTCCTCGGCCACCGCGTCGTGCGGTCCGATTCCGGCGCGCACGATCGTCAGCGCCACGTCGATCCGCCCGCTCGCCAGCCGATCGCTCAACTCGCGCTCGCGCCCCTCGTACAATTCCAGCCGCTCGCCGCCCGACAGTCGGTGCGCGCGCAGCAGTCGCTCGATCCAGCCCGGCGCCACCGTGCCGAGCACGCCCAGCCGGATCGTCTCCGCCGACGTGCTATCGCCGACGATGCGCTCGGCCGCCAGGAAGCCCGCCTCGATCCGCCGCGCCTGCTCGGCAAGCAGGGTGCCGGCCTGCGTCAACTCGACGCGGCGATTGCTGCGCCGGAACAGCGGCTGACCGAGCGTCTTCTCCAGCTTGGCGACGCCGACCGACAGCGTCGGCTGCGACACGTTGCACGCGTCCGCCGCGCGCGAGAAATTGCCGTGGTCGATCACCGCCAGGAAATAACGCAGGTGGTAACGGTCGATCATAGACGCCGTCTATGATGTAAGCCCCGAAACTTCAATTTTGCGCGCGCATCACGCGGCTGGTACACGGCGGGCAAAGGAGAGACCCGTGGCAGAAATGGACTTCGCGCTCGGCGACAATGCCGAGATGATCCGCGACACCACCCGCCGGTTCGCGACCGACAGGATCGCGCCGCTGGCCGCCAAGATCGACGCCGACGACTGGTTCCCGCGCGATGAGCTGTGGCCCGCGATGGGTGAGCTCGGCCTCCACGGCATTACCGTCGACGAGGAGGATGGCGGGCTCGGCCTCGGCTATCTCGAACACGTCGTCGCGCAAGAGGAGGTCGCGCGCGCGTCCGCCTCGATCGGCCTCAGCTACGGCGCGCATTCCAACCTGTGCGTCAACCAGATCCGCCGCTGGGCCAATCCTGAGCAGAAGGCGAAATATTTGCCCAAGCTGATCAGCGGCGAACACGTCGGCAGCCTCGCCATGTCGGAGGCGAATGCCGGCTCCGACGTCGTCTCGATGAGGCTGCGCGCGGAGAAGGTGCAGGGCGGCTACGTCCTGAACGGCACGAAGTTCTGGATCACCAACGCGCCCTACGCCGACACGCTCGTCGTCTATGCCAAGACGGGCGAGGGGTCGCGCGGCATCACCACCTTCCTGATCGAGAAGGATATGCCCGGCTTCGCGATCGGGCAGAAGATCGACAAAATGGGGATGCGCGGCTCGCCCACCGCCGAGCTCGTCTTCACCGACTGCGAGGTGCCCGACGAGAACGTGATGGGGCCGCTGAACGGCGGCGTCGGTGTGCTGATGAGCGGGCTCGATTATGAGCGTACCGTGCTCGCAGGCATCCAGTTGGGCGTGATGCAGGCGTGCCTCGACGTCGTGCTGCCTTACGTGCGCGAGCGGCAGCAGTTCGGTCAGCCGGTTGGCGCGTTTCAATTGATGCAGGCGAAGATCGCCGACATGTACGTCGCGCTCAACTCCGCGCGTGCCTACGTCTACGCGGTCGCGCAGGCGTGCGACGCGGGCAAGACGACGCGCTTCGACGCGGCGGGTGCGATCCTGCTCGCCAGCGAGAGCGCGTTCAAGGTCGCGGGCGAGGCGGTGCAGGCGCTGGGTGGTGCGGGCTATACCAAGGACTGGCCGGTCGAGCGATTCCTGCGCGATGCCAAGCTGCTCGACATTGGTGCCGGCACCAACGAGATCCGCCGCATGCTGATCGGTCGCGAATTGATCGGTCACAACCCGCCGGTCGCGCAATGAGCGCGGCTCGCCTCGACACCAAGCTGTCGCACCCCGACGCGACCTTTCAGGCGAACGCTACGCACAATCGCGCGCTCGCAGAGGAACTGCGTGACCGTGTCGCCCGGGCTGCACTCGGCGGCGACCAGCGCGCGCGCGATCGCCACACCGCGCGCGGCAAGCTGCTCCCCCGCGACCGCGTCGAGCGGCTGCTCGACCCCGGCACCGCGTTCCTCGAAATCGGACAGCTCGCCGCGAACGGCCTCTACGATGATCAGGTGCCGGGCGCCGGGCTGATCTGCGGCATCGGCACCGTGTCGGGGCGGCAGGTCATGATCGTGTGCAACGATGCGACCGTGAAGGGCGGCACCTATTATCCGCTGACCGTCAAGAAGCACCTTCGCGCGCAGGAGATTGCGCAGGAAAACCGGCTGCCCTGCATCTACCTCGTCGATTCGGGCGGCGCCAACCTGCCGCACCAGGCCGAGGTGTTCCCCGATCGCGAGCATTTCGGGCGCATTTTCTTCAACCAGGCGAACATGTCGGCGCTGCAGATCCCGCAGATCGCCTGCGTGATGGGCAGCTGCACCGCGGGTGGCGCCTACGTCCCCGCGATGAGCGACGAGACGGTGATCGTGCGCAACCAGGGCACGATCTTCCTCGCCGGCCCGCCCTTGGTGAAGGCGGCAACGGGCGAGGTCATCTCGGCCGAGGAACTGGGTGGTGCGGAAACGCACGGCCGCCGCTCGGGCGTGGTCGATCACGTCGCCGAGAACGACGATCACGCGCTCACGATCGTGCGCGACATCGTGTCGACGCTGCCCCCGCCGCCCGCACCGACGATTAACCTCGCCGAGCCGCGCGAGCCCGCATTCCCCGCCGACGATCTCTACGGCATCGTCCCGCAGGAAGTGCGCGCGCCGTACGACGTGCACGAGGTTATCGCGCGGCTGGTCGATGCATCGGAGTTCCACGAGTTCAAGGCGCTGTACGGCACCAGCCTCGTCTGCGGCTTTGCGCATATCCACGGAATGCCGGTCGCGATCCTCGCCAACAATGGCGTGCTGTTCAGCGAGTCGGCGCAGAAGGGCGCGCATTTCATCGAGCTCGCCTGCCAGCGGCGCGTGCCGCTCTTGTTCCTCCAGAATATCTCAGGCTTCATGGTCGGCGGCCGCTACGAGGCGGAAGGCATCGCCAAGCATGGCGCGAAGCTCGTCACCGCGGTCGCGACCGCCAGCGTGCCGAAGATCACGATCCTGATCGGCGGCAGCTTCGGCGCGGGTAATTACGGCATGTGCGGTCGTGCTTATTCTCCCCGGTTCCTGTTCAGCTGGCCCAACAGCCGCATCAGCGTGATGGGCGGCGAACAGGCCGCGAGCGTGCTCGCGACCGTTCACCGCGACGCCGATAGCTGGACGCCCGAACAGGCCGAGGCATTCAAGGCGCCGGTGCGGCAGAAGTACGAGAACGAGGGCAATCCCTATTACGCCACCGCGCGTCTGTGGGACGATGGCATGATCGACCCGGCGCAGACCCGCGACGTGCTCGGCCTCGCGCTCACCGCCTGTCTCAACGCCCCCGTCGAGCAGGCACCCCGCTTCGGCGTGTTCCGGATGTGACCCAGATGATCCAATCGCTCCTCATCGCCAATCGCGGCGAGATCGCCTGCCGCATCATTCGCACCGCGCGCGCGCTCGGCATCCGTACGGTCGCGGTATATTCCGATGCCGACGCCGATGCGCTTCATGCACGGCTGGCCGACGAGGCGGTCCACATCGGCCCATCGCCGGCGCGCGAGAGCTATCTCGTCGGCGAGCGGATCATCGCCGCCGCGCGCGAGACGGGCGCGGAGGCGATCCACCCCGGCTACGGCTTCTTGTCCGAGAACGCGGATTTCGCACAGGCCGTGCTCGATGCCGGGCTCGTCTGGGTCGGACCCAACCCGGATAGCATCCGCGCGATGGGGCTGAAGGACGCCGCCAAGGGGCGGATGATCGCAGCGGGCGTGCCTGTCACGCCCGGCTACCTCGGCGCCGACCAGTCGCCCGAGCGGCTGCGCGCCGAGGCGGACGCGATCGGCTACCCCGTACTCATCAAGGCGGTCGCGGGCGGCGGCGGCAAGGGGATGCGGCAGGTCGGCGACGCCGCCGCCTTCGCCGACGCGCTGCAATCGTGCCAGCGCGAGGCGGCATCCTCGTTCGGCGACGACCGCGTGCTGATCGAGAAATACATCCAGAGCCCGCGCCACATCGAGGTGCAGGTGTTCGGCGACCGCCACGGCCACGTCGTTCACCTGTTCGAGCGCGACTGCTCGCTCCAGCGCCGCCACCAGAAGGTGATCGAGGAAGCGCCCGCACCCGGCATGGACGAGGCGACCCGCGCCGCGGTCTGCGCCGCGGCGGTCAAGGCGGCGCATGCGGTCGATTACGTCGGCGCGGGCACGATCGAGTTCATCGCGGACGCGAGCGAGGGCCTGCGCGCCGATCGCATCTGGTTCATGGAGATGAACACCCGCCTTCAGGTCGAGCATCCGGTGACCGAGGCGATCACCGGGCAGGACCTGGTCGAATGGCAGCTCCGCGTCGCGAGCGGCGAGCCGCTGCCTTGCACGCAGGACGAGTTCACCATCACCGGTCATGCGATCGAGGCGCGGCTCTACGCCGAGGATCCGGCCAAGGGCTTCCTGCCTTCGATCGGCACGCTGGAGGCGTTCGACCTCGGCAATGACGTCCGCGTCGACACCGGCGTCGAGCAGGGCAGCGTCATCTCGCCCTTCTACGATCCGATGATCGCCAAGCTGACCGCGCACGGCGAAACGCGCGAGGACGCGCGCGAGCGGCTCGCCGACGCGCTCGACGAGGCGGTGGTGTGGCCGGTCCGCTCCAACGCGGGCTTCCTGGTCGAGGCGCTCGACCATCCCGATTTCGCCGCCGGCCGCGTCGACACCGGGTTGATCGCGCGCGAGGGCGACGCGCTGATGCCGCCCGCCTATCCGAGCGAGGAAGCGCTGACCGCCGCCGCTGCCGAACTCGCCGGTCCCGCGCTGCTCGCCGGCTTCCGCTTGAACGCGAGCCCGCGCCGCGCCGCCCGTTTCCTGCTCGATGGCGAGGGCGTGGACATCGACTTCACCGACGCCGAGGAGGCGGAGGAAGCGGTCACCACCAGCGTGCTGATCAGCGAGGGCGGGCAGACCTGGGCGCTCGCCCCGTTCCGCGCGAGTGGCGCGGCAGCGGGTGGGGCAGGTGACGGCGCGATCCTGTCGCCGATGCCCGGCCGCGTCATCGCTGTCGAGGTTGCGGCGGGCGCGAGCGTCACCAAGGGGCAGAAGCTGCTGACGCTTGAGGCGATGAAGATGGAGCACAGCCTCGTCGCGCCGTTCGACGGCACCGTCGCCGAACTCAACGCCGAGGCCGGCGGGCAGGTGACCGAGGGCGCGCTGCTGGCGCGGATCGAGGCGGTCGCCGGCTGAACCTGTCATCCCGGGCTTGACCCGGGATCCCGCTTCTTCTGGCGAACCGAGCTAGGGAGCAGGATCCCGGATCAAGTCCGGGGTAACGAGGGGACTCGCTCGTCCAGTGGCTCCACGACCAGCACACCCGCGTCGACCGCCACCACCCGCGCACGCGCCCCCGCGGGCAGCTCGGGTCCCCGCGCCGGCCACACACCGTCACCCAGGATCACGCGCCCCGAGCCATGCTCGATCGCGCGCTCCACCGTCACCACCGCGCCGATCAGCCGCGCCGCGGGATCGTTCAACCGAGCCGCGTCGCCCTCGACCGGATAGTCGCGATACCAGCGCCGCCCGACCAGCACGGTAACCGCGCTCCACGCCGCGAACGCGCCGATCTGCGCGGCGAGCGGCAGGTCGGGCAGTGCCAGCAGGGCCACGCCGACGATCGCCGCCGCCACCGCGACGAAGACGAGGAACACGCCGGGCACGACCAGCTCGGCGATCCCGAGCAGCAGCGCCGCGATCAGCCACGCGCCCGCGCCATTCAGGTCGCCCCAGTTCATTTCTGTTCAGCCGTGTCCCCGCCGGCCGCGTTCCCGCCAGCCGCGCCTCCACCGATCCGGGGCACGCTCGCGGTTGCGTCACGCGCCGGTTTGTCCTTCTTCGCGCCCGTCGGGTTCTGCGGCGACAGGGCATCGCGCGCCAGCTCGCCGATACCGCCCAGCGTCCCGATCAGCTGCGTCGCCTCGACGGGGAACAGGATCGTCTTGGCATTCGGGCTGGTCGCGAACTTGCCCACTGCCTCGACGTATTTCTGCGCGATGAAGTAATTGAGCGACTGCGTACCCCCACTTTCGATCGCTTCCGACACGACCTGCGTCGCGCGCGCCTCGGCCTCGGCCGCGCGCTCGCGTGCCTCCGCGTCACGGTAAGCCGATTCGCGCCGCCCCTCGGCCTCCAGGATGCGCGCCTGCTTCTGCCCCTCGGCGCGCAGGATTTCGGACGCGCGGCTGCCTTCGGCCTCGAGAATATTGGCGCGCTTCTCGCGCTCCGCCTTCATCTGACGTCCCATCGCGGCGACGATGTCGGCGGGCGGGCGGATGTCCTTGATCTCGACGCGCGTGATCTTGACGCCCCAGGGCACCGTCGCGTGATCGACCACCGATAGCAGTCGTGCATTGATCTCGTCGCGCTTCGACAGCGTCTCGTCCAGGTCCATCGACCCCATCACCGTGCGCAGGTTGGTGGTGGTGAGCTGCAACAGCGCGACGTACAGGTCGGATACCTCATACGCCGCCTTGGGCGCGTCGAGCACCTGGAAGAACACCACGCCGTCGGTCGAGACGATCGCATTGTCCTTGGTGATGATCTCCTGCCCCGGAATGTCGATCACCTGCTCCATCATGTTCACCTTGCGGCCGACACGGTAAAAGAAAGCGGGGTAGAAGTTGAAACCGGGCGAGGCGGTGGTGGTGTAACGCCCGAAATGCTCGATCGTATATTGGTAACCCTGGCGCACGATCTTGATGCTGCTCATCAGGTAAAACAGCACCAGCACGAGCAGCAGCGCGGCAATCGTCGTCAGCATGTCCATCTCCCCCACCCAAGTCCCCACCGGGTGTGTCCCCCGATCATAGCGCCGCCGTCAGCCCGGACCTAGCGAAACCGGACAAACGCGGTTACATGGCCCGCCACTCCTCCCCCTCGACAGGATTCGGCGTTCCCATGGATATCCGCCTCGGGCTTACCTTCGACGACGTGCTGCTCGTGCCGGCGGCTTCCGAGGTACTGCCGACCGACGCCGACACCCGTACCCGCGTGACGCGCGACATTGCGCTCAACATCCCCGTGCTCTCCTCGGCGATGGACACGGTGACCGAGGCCGACATGGCGATCGTCATGGCCCAATTGGGCGGGATGGGCGTGCTACACCGCAACCTGACCGTCGAGGAACAGGTCGCCGCCGTCCGCGCGGTCAAACGGTTCGAGAGCGGGATGGTCGTCAACCCGATCACCATCACGCCGCAGGCGACGCTCGCCGACGCGCAGGCGCTGATGGCGGCGAACCGCATCAGCGGCATCCCGGTTGTCGAGGCGGACGGCAAGCTCGTTGGGATCCTGACCAACCGCGACGTGCGCTTCGCCGAAAATCCCAAGCAACCCGTCGCCGAATTGATGACGCGCGACAATCTCGCCACCGTCTCGGCAGGCGTCGGGCAGGAGGAGGCACGCCGCCTGCTCCATCAGCGCCGGATCGAGAAGCTGCTGGTCGTCGACGACGCCTATCGCTGCGTCGGGCTGATCACGGTCAAGGACATCGAGAAGGCGGTCACCTATCCGGACGCGACCAAGGACGCCGCCGGCCGGCTGCGCGTCGCCGCCGCGACGACGGTCGGCGACAAGGGTTTCGCGCGGACCGAGGCCTTGGTCGACGCCGAATGCGACCTCGTCGTCATCGACACGGCGCACGGTCACAACCGCGACGTCGCACGCGCGGTCGAGCGCGTGAAGAAGTTATCGAACTCGGTTCAGGTCATCGCCGGCAACGTCGCCACGGCCGAGGCGACGCGCGCGCTGATCGAAGCGGGCGCGGACGGGATCAAGGTCGGGATCGGCCCGGGTTCGATTTGCACCACCCGCGTCGTCGCCGGCGTCGGCGTGCCGCAGCTGACCGCGGTGATGGACTGCGCGGAAGCCGGTGAGAAGCTCGGCGTCCCCGTCATCGCCGATGGTGGGCTGCGCACCTCGGGGGATCTCGCCAAGGCGCTGGCGGCGGGGGCGGCGACTTGCATGGTCGGCTCGCTGCTCGCCGGCACCGAGGAAGCGCCGGGCGAAACCTTCCTTTATCAAGGACGTGCGTACAAATCCTATCGCGGCATGGGAAGCGTCGGCGCGATGGGCCGCGGCTCGGCCGACCGCTATTTCCAGGGCGAGGTCCGCGACCAGTTGAAACTAGTGCCCGAGGGGATCGAGGGGCAGGTGCCGTACAAGGGCCCGGCACGCGACGTGATCCATCAGCTCGTCGGTGGCATCAAGGCGGCAATGGGCTACACCGGTGCGGCGACGATCCGTGACCTGCAGCAGCGCGCCAATTTCGTCCGCATCACGGGTGCGGGGCTGAAGGAAAGCCACGTCCACGACGTGACGATCACGCGCGAGGCACCCAATTATCCGACGCGGTGATCCGGCTGCGCTGTCCTACACCGGCGAACGCTGTCATCGCACTTGTTGCGCGCACCGCCTTGCGCGCACCTGCGGGCGAGCACGCGTAGAGCTGCGACCTTTGTGACCTTCCGGACGGATGTGAGCCGATGACCCCAGCCGCACGGACCCAGGCCGCGATCGACCTGCTCGACGCGATCATCGCCGCGGCCGCCGACAACGGTGCTGCCGCCGACACGCTGATCGCGCGCTATTTCGCGCAGCGTCGCTATGCCGGATCAAAGGACCGCCGCGCAGTTCGCGAGCTCGTCTATGCTGCGATCCGCCTGCTCGGTGAGCGTCCCGCGAGCGGCCGCGCCGCGATGGTCGCGCTTGCCAAGACCGATCCGGCGATCGCCGCAACCTTCGATGGCTCGACCCACGCGCCCACGCCGATCACTTCCGGCGAGCCGACCGCCGAGCCGGGGATCGCACCTGCCTGGCTGCTGGAACGCTTGTTCGCCGCCGGGCTCGACGCAGGCGAGCAGCGCGCGCTGACCGACCGTGCGCCGCTCGACATCCGCGTCAATACGCTGCGCACCGCGCCCGATGTGATCGCGCCCGAACTGACCGACGCCCAACCGATCACCGGCCTCGCCGACGCGTTACGGCTGCCCGCCGGCAGCGATCTCACGGCCTTCACCGGCCGGCTTGAGGTGCAGGACACGGGAAGCCAAACGGTGACGCTTGCGGCGGCGGCCGTGCCCGGACAGACCATCGTCGATCTGTGCGCGGGGGCGGGGGGCAAGAGCCTAGCGCTTGCCGCCGCGATGGGGAATGAAGGGCGGATCATCGCCGCCGATGTCGACCGCGCGCGTCTGCGCCGGCTCGAACCTCGCGCCGCGGCAGCGGGTGCGTCGATCATCGACACCCAGCTGCTCGATGCCGGGCGTGAGGGCGACGCACTCGCGCCGCTCGCTGGAACAGCCGACACGGTGCTGATCGATGCGCCATGCTCGGGCACCGGCACGTGGCGCCGCAATCCGGAGGCGCGCTGGCGACTGACCCCGGCGCGGATCGACCGCTTCGTTGGATTGCAGCGCCACGTGCTCGCGCTCGGTGCGCCGCTGGTGAAGCCCGGCGGTGCGCTCGTCTACATCGTCTGCTCGCTTCTCGACGCGGAAGGGCGTGACCAGATCGACGCCTTTCTCGCCGCGCATCCAGCGTGGCAAGCCGAGCGATTGTCGTTGCCGCTCGGGCGCGCGCACGGGCACGGTGTTCGCCTGACCCCGGCGCATGACGGCAGCGACGGCTTTTTTGTCGCACGCCTGCGGGCACCATGCTAATTCGTTGAAACAGTGCCGAAGCTGGAGCCGATCATGCGTTTTACTTCCGTCGCCGTCGCGCTCGGGCTGGCAGCGGCCTCCATCTCCACGTCGCTCCATGGCCAGCGGCCCGACGATCAGATCAACCCGCGCAGCATCGCGCTCATGAAAGAGGCCGAGGCCGCGCGCGCCGCGGGCAATCTGGACGGCGCGACCGACCTGCTCGAAACCGCGCTCGCCGCCGATCCTCGCAACCGTCAGGCGTTCGTCCTGCTGGCCCGTGTCTCCGAGGCACGCGGCCTGCCGGGCAAGGCGATCCGCCTCTACCGCGAGGCGCTGTTGCTGGAGCCCAACGACGTCGACGCGCTGAGCGGGCAGGGCGAGGCGATGGTCGCCAAGGGCGCGGTCGAGCGCGCCAAGCAGAACCTCGCGCGCGTCCGCACGCTCTGCAAGGGTCAGTGCCCGCAAGCGACCGCGCTCGCCGCGCGCATCGCCAAGGGCCCGCCACCGATCGCCACCGCGCTGGTCGCGACCCAGGTCGGCGTCAACACGACGACGGTGACCAAGGACTGATCCCGCCGGGCTCGGTCGCGGTGTCGCTCAGCTGAGCCGTCGCGCGATCGCGACGAACTCAGGTACCGACACCGTCTCCGCACGCCGCGTCGGATCGATCCCCTCGGCCTCCAACGCATCCAGCGCGCCGGGGACGCCGCGCAAGCTCTGCCGCAGCATCTTGCGCCGCTGCCCGAACGCGGCCGCGGTGACGCGCTCCAGCATGTCGAGCCGGACGCCCGCGGGTTCCTTTGCCGGGGTGATGTGCACCACCGCCGACATCACCTTGGGTGGCGGAGTGAAGGCGGAGCGGTGCACCGGCATCGCGAGCTTCGCAACCGACCGCCACTGCGACAACACCGCCAGCCGCCCATAGGCGTCGCTTGCCACCGGTGCCACGATGCGATCGGCAACCTCGCGCTGGAACATCAGCGTCAGCGATTGCCACCACGGCTGCCATTCGGCGGACAGCCAGCCGACCAGCAACGGCGTGCCGACATTGTACGGCAGGTTGGAGACGATGTGCGGCTTGCCCTCGAACAGCGATTGCGCGTCGATCTCGGTCGCGTCGCCTTCGATCACGCGCAGCTTGCCCGGATATGCCGCCTCCAGCTCGGCGAGTGCGGGGATACACCGTCGGTCGCGCTCGATCGCGGTGACCCGCGCTCCGGTCGCCAACAGCGCGCGCGTCAGACCGCCCGGACCCGGCCCGATCTCCAGCACCTCACGGTCGTCGAGATCACCCGGGATGCGTGCGATACGCCCGAGCAATTGCGCGTCGAACAGGAAATTCTGCCCCAGCGCCTTGGACGCGTTCAGGCCGAACCGCGCGATCACGTCGCGCAGCGGCGGCAGATCGACGGCGGGAGCGGTCACGTACACGCCGCGGCATAACGCTGCCGATTGGTCGCGGCCATGTCCGCCATGGCGATCGCCGCGATCATTGCACCCGGATGCGCCTTGTTCTGCCCTGCGATGCCGAACGCAGTGCCGTGGTCGGGCGAGGTACGGACGATCGGCAGCCCGAGCGTGATGTTGACGCCTTCGTCGAAGTGCAGCGTCTTGATCGGCACCAGCGCCTGATCGTGATACGGACAGACCGCGGCGTCGTAGCGCGCGCGGGCACGCGGGTGGAACATCGTATCGGCAGCGAGCGGCCCCTCGGCATCGATCCCCTCGGCACGTAGCAGCGCGATCGCGGGTTCGATCACCTCGATCTCCTCGCGGCCGAGCGCACCGCTCTCCCCGGCATGCGGGTTGAGCCCGGCGAAGGCGAGGCGCGGTCGCGCGATGCCGAAGTTCTTGGTGAGCCCGCGCGCCGTTACCCGCGCCTTTGCGACGATCAGCTCGACCGTCAGCAAGCCGGGTACCTCCGCAAGCGGGACGTGCGTCGTGACCGGCACGACGCGCAGCGACGGTCCGGCAAGCATCATCACCGCATTGTCGCGCGACACACCGCAGCGCTCGGCAACGAACTCGGTCTGCCCCGGATGGGTGAAGCCGACGTGATACAATTGCGCCTTGCCGACCGGCGCCGTCACCAGCGCGCGCGCGGCGCCCGATTGCGCCAGCCCGGTCGCGGTTTCGAGCGCGTGGAACGCCGCGCGCGCGCCATCGGGAGTTGCATGTCCCGGCGCGACCGGTCCGGCATCGTGGATGCTCATCACCGGCAACGCATCGGGGAAGGCGCTGCTCGCGTCACGCAGATCGTCGATCCGCGCGATCGGCCCACGCCACACTGCGGCAATGGCATTCGCGTCCCCGACCACGACGAACGGCGGCAAGGCGTGCGCCGCGCGCGCTTCCCACGCCTTGGCGATCGTCTCCGGGCCGACGCCCGCCGGATCGCCCATCGCGACGACGAGCGGCGTCACGGCAGCGTCAGCGATAGTCGATCACCGCGTCGCGCCGTAGGTCGCGCAGCGCCTGCTGCGCGCGCAGATTGACGCGCTGCTGCTCGAGCTGATTCTGGATTTGCTCTGCGCCGGGCAGCTGGCCCGACACCGGATCGTCGCGGCCGCACAACACCAGCGTGCGCACACCCTCGCTCGGCGAGCCGAACGGCGGCGAGGCCTGACCGACCTGCAGCTTGAGCATGATGTCCTGCAGCGGCCCGGGCAGATCGCGGATGCGGACGGTGTCGTTCTGCACCACCTCGGCGTTCAGCCCCTGCCCGACCTTCTCGACCGACCCGCAGCCCTGCAGCTTGCGGATTTCGGTCGCGAACTGCGCGGTGCGCGCGGTTGCCTGCGCCTGCGTCGTGTTCGGCGGGAACTTGATCGTCATCTGCTTCAGGCTGAGCCGCGCGTCGCGCGGATCGGCGGTCAGCACCTGCCGCTTGTCGACCAGGTAGATGATCGAGAAGCCACCGGGGATCGGAATTGGCCCGGCCACCTGGCCGACCTGCATCTGCTGGCTCGCCGCCGACAGCGCTTCGGGCAATTGCGCCGCGCGTACCCAGCCGAGATCGCCGCCGACCGCGCGCGTCGTCGCGGCGGAATAGTTGCGCGCGAAATAGCTGAACGGTGCCTGCGCCTTCTGGATCTCGCCGATGATCTGGCGTGCCTGTCCTTCCACCTGCGCCTGCTGATCGACGTTCGCAGGCAGATAGATTTCGGCGAGGTGGTATTCCTCGGTGCCCTTGGCCGCCTGCAGACGATCGATGATCGCCTTCACTTCCTCGTCGCCGACGTTGACGAACGGCTCGACCCGCTTGCGCAGGTAGCGGTTCCAGGCGAGTTCGCCCTCGATCTGGCGACGCATCGAGCGATCGGACGAACCCTGTTCGCGCAACCAGGCGGCGAAATCGGTCGGAGACTTGTTGAACTGGCGCGCGACACGGCCGATCGCCTGATCGATCTCTTCCTTCGACACCGTGATATCGGCGGTTTTCGCCTGCTGGATCTGCAGCGTCTCGTCGATCAGCTGACGCAGCACCTGCAGGCGCAACCGCTCGCGATCCTCGTCCGACAGCTTCGCATTGTTGGCAGCCGCGATCAGCGCCACGCGCTGGTCGACGTCGGTGCCGGTGATCACCGTTTCATTGACGATTGCGGTCGCCTTGCGGATGTTCGGGTCGAGCTTGCCGAAGATCTGCAGATTGGCAGGGATGTTGAGCCCGGTGTTGTCGGGCAGCGTTTGATCGTCGACCGTCTGCGCGACAGCCGCACCCGTGATCGCCAATCCCAGGAGCGATGCCATCGCCCGGCGCGTCAGCAGCGCGCCCCTCGTCTTCGTCATCACAAGCGTCTCAAATTCCCATGATGGCCGCGCGCGGCCCTGCCGTAGCCATGCCCCGGCCTTGCTGAACCCCGGCTTAGCGCCCGAGCCCCTTGAACGCTAGCGTCAACAGGTAGCTGTTGCCCGCGCGGATGTCGCCGGTGGTGCGGTAATCGCGCCGCCACGTGAGCCCGAGCTCCAGGCAATCGTCCTCGTACGCGACGCCCAAACGGTGGCGGATCGGATCGAACCCGCTGCTCGACGACAAGACGTCCTCGGCGCGGTCGGTCAGATCGATCACCGCCGAGCCGAACACCGACCAGAATTGCGCGAACGCCGCGCGGCCGGCGAAGCGAACCTCCTCGCGGTCCTGCAATCCGACGATCGGGTCGATGTTGCGGTTGAGCCGCAGATATCCGACCGTGGCATAGGTGGTGTACGAGCCGACCGTCGCGTCGACCTCGTTGCGCCGCACCGCCAGATTGTCCTTGTCGAGCCGATAGCGGTGCGTGAACGTGATGAAGTCGCGCAGCCGGACGTTGGTGCGCCCGACGATGTCAGAGAAACTGTCCGACAGTCCGGTGCCGCTCGGTAGGATGGTGGGACGCGAATCCAGGCGGTAGCTTTGCCCGATGGTTGCATCGATCGACAGGCCGGTGCGATCGAACGCCCATTCGCCACCGTAGGTGATGCGCGACGAATCCTCCCAGCGATCGTAGCCGGGAAAGCGATTAAGCGCGAAAAGGTTCGAATCCTCCAGGTCGACCGCGCGCGAATCCTCGTTCGGCACGCGCAGATTGGCGACATGCGGCGAGGCGACAATCTGCACCCGCGGGGTCCAGCGCTGCGTCCCACCGAACAGCTCGCCGATGAACGGCCATTTGACGTCGATCGCCGCTGCGCCGATCGCGCGCGTCTGGAAACCGTCGAGCCCGCGGTAGCTGGCCACTGCGGTCGCTTCGGTGTCGCTGGTGTTGTAGGCGTCGCCGCGCGCGAACGCGGTCAGCGTGACCTCCTGTCCCCAGTTGGTCAGGCGGCGCAGGTTCCACTCCGCGCTGGCGAAGGCGCGCTGCGTGTCTTGTCCGGCCTTGCGCCCGATCGCGAGGGTGTTGGCCTGGAGCGACAGCACGCCGCCCGCCACGTCCTGTACGCGGCGGCGATAATCGATCTCGGGCAGCGCCACCGGCTGCATCGACTGGCGATCACCCACGCGCAGCGTTTGCGTCGCCCAGCCGCTCACCGCGAAATAACTGTTGGCGTCGATATGCTCGAGCGCGAAGGTGCTGCGCAGGCGATCGTCGTCGGAAATGTCATAGCGCCGCGTGAAAGTGCGGTCGGTCGACAGGCGCAGCGAACCCGACAGGCTCCACTCGGGCGTGAACTGGAACCGCATCGTTCCATCGAGATAGCCGCGAAACGCGCGCTCGGTCGCGGTGGTGAAGCCTGCCGACAGATCCTCGCTGCGCCGGCCCGATGTCGCGTAACCGGCGATCGAGAAGGCGCCGAGTGTGTTCACCTCGCTGTAATGCGCCTCCAGCAGCGGCACGACGTTGGTGAAAAGGTGCGGCGCGATCACCAGCGAGCGGTTCTGGCCCAGCGCGATGTTGAACGGCAGCGTCAGCTCGCCGCCGTTCAGCCGGTCGATGCCGAGGCCGGGCGTCAGCAGCCCGGTGCTGTTCGATTCAGCAGTGCTGGTGGAGAAGCGCGGCAAGCGCGGGCTGGCGAGCCCGAACAGGTTGAAGCGCGCGCCCTCGAAATAGACGCGATCGTTGTCGGGGCGATAGGTGACGCGGACCGCGGTGATCTTCCACGTCGGCTCCTTCGGGCAACCGCTCGCGTCGGTGACCGGGCAGGGCGAGTAGGCGGCGCGGTTGAGGAAATAGGTGCCGTTCTCGTCGCGGCGGCCGTCCACTGCGGCAAGCCGCCCGCCGCGTTCCAGCACGACGAGCAGATTGTCGATCACGCCGTCCTTCAACGTGTCGGTCAGCTCGATCGAATCGCCGTAAGCCACGTCGCCCTGCGGGTTGGTGACTGCGACGTTGCCGTTCGCGACGACGCGACCAGTCTTGCGGTTCCACACTACCTTTTCGGCACGCAGCTTCTCACCGCTGCGCGTCATGCGCACGTCGCCGAGTGCGGTGACGATGTCGGCGTTGTAATCGTATTCCAGCGACGACGAGCTGAACTGCACCTGATCGTCGCCCGCCGCGGGCGCTGTCTGCACGCCGTCGGCCGGGATGCTCAGCGCCGGGTCGGGCGTCGGCGCGCGGTCGGCAAGCGACTGCGCGGCCGCAGGGGCAGACGCGGTGGCGCACAGGGCAGCGATCGGCAGCACGCACCCGGCGAGGAAATCAGAACGCGTCACGTTGCTCCCGTATGGCTATCACTCGCCAGCGGCCGGAAGAGCACGGCGCTGCACATGCGCCCTATCGCATCGCCCGCGCGTTGCTGCAACGCTTTGCCAGCGCGCACGCACGTGCCTATCAGGCACGTCAGAGAATGAGGGAATAGGTTGACCATGAAGATCACGTTCGCCGCCACTCGCCCGACCGACGCCGCGGTGCTCGCGCTCGCGGTGCGCAAGGGCGCGGAGCCCGCCGGGCTGGCCGCCGAGCATCGGGGGCTCGTCACGGGCGCCGTGTCGGGGCAGCGCTTCGAGGGCGAGCCCGGGACGAGCGCGGAAGTGTTCCTGCCCGCGGCGCAGGGAACGCAGCGCGTCGTGCTGCTGGGTGTCGGCAGCGGCGACGATGCGGCCTATGAGCGCGCGGGCGGCGCACTTGCAGCGAAGCTGCTCACCGCGGGCGCACCGACGGTCGTCGCCGATTTGTCGGGCGCCGATGCGGCCTGCGCCGCCCGGTTCGCCGCCGGCGCATCGCAGCGCAGCTGGCGCTTCGACGAATATCGCACGCGCATGACCGCCAAGCAGAAGCCGACGCTCGAAGAGCTGGTGGTGGTCAGCGACGCGAGTGACGTCGACGCAGCATGGCACGACCGTGACGCGGTGACGCGGGGCCTGGGGCTCGCGCGGACGCTCGCGACGCTGCCGCCGAACATCCTCTACCCCGAAAGCTTCGTCGAGCGCGTGACCGCGGCGGTCGACGGGCTCGGGTTCGAAGTCACCGTGTTGGACGAGCCGCAGATGCGCGAACTCGGCATGGGCGCGCTGCTCGGTGTCAGCCAGGGCTCGCGGCGCGAGGCGCGTATCCTCGCGCTCAAGTGGAACGGTGGCGCGGCCGACGCGCCGCTGACTGCGCTGGTCGGCAAGGGCGTGACGTTCGACACCGGCGGCATCTCGATCAAGCCCGCTGCGGGCATGGAGGACATGAAGTGGGACATGGGCGGTGCCGGCGCAGTCGCGGGCGCGATGCTCAGCCTCGCCGCCCGCAAAGCGAAGGCCAACATCATCGGCGTGATGGGCCTGGTCGAGAATATGCCCGACGGTAATGCGCAGCGCCCCGGCGACGTCGTCACCACGATGTCGGGGCAGACGGTCGAGGTCATCAACACCGACGCCGAAGGCCGGCTGGTCTTGTGCGACGCGATTACCTGGGTCCAGCGCGAGCACAAGCCGGCGCAGATCATCGATCTCGCCACGCTCACCGGCGCGATGATCGTCAGCCTTGGCAACGAGATGGGCGGGCTGTTCTCGAACGACGATGGGCTCGCCGAGCAAATCCTGGCGGCCGGGCGTGCGAGCGGCGACCTGTTATGGCGCTTCCCGCTGGCGGACGGCTACGACAAGCTGATCGATTCTGCGATCGCCGACATGAAGAACGTCGGCCCGCGCGGCGGCGGTTCGATCACCGCGGCGCAGTTCATCAAGCGCTTCGTCGACGAAGGTGTGAAATGGGCGCACCTCGACATCGCGGGCATGGTCTGGTCGGAGAAGGACGGCGCGACCTGGGGCAAGGGCGCGACCGGCTACGGCGTGCGCGTGCTCGACCGCTTCGTCGCCGACAATCTCGAGGGTTGAGGCAAGGCGCACGCCCGTGAAGGTCGATTTCTACCACCTGACCGCCAGCCCGCTCGAGCGCGTGCTGCCCCGCATCGCGGAGCGCATCCTCGCCGAGGGCGGGCGATTGCTGGTGGTGGAGGCCGACCCCGCGCGCCGCGCCGCGCTCGACAAGACCTTGTGGTCCTACGCACCCGACAGCTTCCTGCCGCACGGGGTCGCGGGGGGCGAGCATGATGCGCGGCAGCCTGTCCTGATCGCACCCGATGTTGCCCCCGCCAACCAGGCGCGCAACGTGGCGCTGGCCGATGGCGAGTGGCGCGACGACGCATTGGCCTTCGATCGCGCCTTCCACTTCTTCGATGACGATCGCATCGGCGATGCGCGCGCGGCGTGGAAGGCGCTGGCCGCGCGCGACGGGATTGAGCGGCGTTACTGGAAGCAGAGCGACTCGGGTCGCTGGGAACAGGCGGCCTAGGCATTCGCGGCTGCGACGGGGGCTCAGTGCGTCCGACGTGGGTTCTTGCGCGTGCCCGAGGCGCCGACTAGGGGACGCGCACTTTCCATCACATCTGTCAGGAGCCCGTGACCGTCATGGCCCCGAACCGTACCTTTTCGATCATCAAGCCCGACGCGACGCGTCGCAACCTGACCGGCGCGGTCACCAAGATGCTGGAGGACGCGGGCCTCCGCGTCGTCGCATCGAAGCGCATCCACATGACCCGCGAGCAGGCCGAAGGCTTCTACGCGGTCCACAAGGAGCGCCCCTTCTTCAACGATCTGGTCGAGTTCATGATCTCGGGTCCGGTCGTCGTGCAGGTGCTCGAGGGCGAGAACGCGATGCAGCGCAACCGCGACATCATGGGCGCGACCAACCCCGCGAACGCCGAGCCCGGCACGATCCGCAAGGAACTGGCCGAATCGATCGAGGCGAACACCGTGCACGGCTCGGACTCGGACGAGAATGCCGAGATCGAGATCGCCTATTTCTTCAAGCCGGAAGAGATCGTCGGCTGATGAACTGGCGCCTGCGACGCGCGAGCGCGGATGATGCCGCGATCCTCTCGCTCGTCGCGGGCGCGACCTTTCTGGAAGCGTTCGCGGGTGTTCTCGACGGCGCGGACATCGTCGCGCACGTCGCGCGCAACAGCAGCGCCGAGGCGTTCGCGAGCTACATCGGCGCTGGCGCGATCGCGACGCTCGCGGAAGCCGAGCAGGGCGCCGCACCGCTCGGCTATACGTTACTGACCACGCCCGATCTGCCGGTCGAGCCGCGCGCAGGCGATATCGAACTCAAACGCATCTACGCGCTCGCGCCGACGCACGGGCAGGGGCTCGGTCCCGCGCTGATGCAGCGTGCGGTCGAGGATGCGCGGGCAAGCGGGCACCGCCGCCTGCTGCTCGGCGTCTACGGCGGCAACGTCCGCGCGCACCGTTTCTACACCAAGCAAGGCCTGTCGGTGATCGGCGAGCGACGTTTCCTCGTCGGCGCGACGTGGCACGACGATCTGGTGTTCGCGCGCGACCTCTAACGGCGGCGCCTAGCGCCCGCCGGCTTCGAGCAGGCCGGCCGGCGCGCTCAGCTCCCAACTGCGCGCGATGCGATCCTCGATTAGCGTCCAGTCGACCTCCTTGCCAAGATCGATGCTGGCCCAACCCGACGTGCCGAGATAGGCCGGTTTGCGATACGTGTCGGGCGCAGCCTCGATCAGCATCGCCTGCTCGTCGGTGCCGCTGGTGCGCACGCACACGACCATCAGCCCGTCGCCGTGGTGATCGACGCGCAGTTGCGCGAACTGTTTGCCCGCGACGAAGAAGGTCGGCTGGCCGTGGCTCTCGCGCTCCTCGCTCTCGGGCAGCAGCAGCGCGATCTCGCGGACGCGGTCGACCGCCTCGTTCCCTTGCATCTCGCTCATCGACGCACGAACTCCTTCAGTACGGCCGGGTAGAGTTGATGTTCCGCCGCCAGCACGCGCTCGGCCAGCGTCTCGGGCGTGTCGCCGGGCAGGATAGCGACCTCGCGCTGCCCGAGCACTTCGCCGCCGTCGAGCTCCTCGGTCACGACATGGACCGAGCAGCCGCCTGCCGCGTCGCCCGCGTCGATCGCGCGCGCGTGGGTGTCCAGCCCCTTGTACTTGGGCAGCAGCGAAGGATGAATGTTGACGATCCGCCCGCGCCATTTGGCGACGAACTCGTCCGACAACAGCCGCATATAGCCCGCGAGCGCGATCCACTCCGCGCCCGCCTCGCGCAGCGCGCCGTCAAGCGCGGCTTCGAACACCGGTTTGCCGATGCCCTTTGGCGACAGCGCAAAGGTCGGCAGCCCGTGCTGGATCGCCCAGGCGAGCCCCGGCGCATCGGGCTTGTCGGAGGCGACCACGACGATCTCATACGCGTCGCCAGCCGCCTCGGCGAGCGCCTGCATGTTGGAGCCGCGTCCCGAAATCAGCACCGCGACTTTGGCGGGCCCGCTCATGCGTGATGCGTCGCGCGCCAGTCGCCGCGCGCGCTCCACGTCTCGGTGCTGCCCGTCACGGTGCAGCCGCGCTCGCCCGCCTCGATACGGCCAATACGGAACACGGTTTCGCCCGCGGCCTCCAGCGCCCGCGTCACGCCGTCCGCTTCGTCGGCGTCGACGACAACCGCCATGCCGATCCCGCAGTTGAACGTGCGCGCCATCTCCTCGGGTTCGATCGCACCCTGCGCCTGGAGGAACGCCATTAGCCGCGGCTGTTCCCACGCGTCCGCATCGACCATCGCGTGCGTCCCTTGGGGAAGGACACGCGGAATGTTCTCCAGCAGCCCGCCGCCGGTGATGTGCGCCAGCCCCTTGATCCGCCCTTCGCGCAGCAGCGGCAGCAGACTCGCCACATAGATACGCGTCGGTGCCATCAACGCGTCGATCAGCAGGCGATCCTGGTCGAACATCGCCGGGCGATCGAGCTTCCATCCGCGGTCGGCCGCGAGCCGGCGCACCAGTGAATAGCCGTTCGAGTGCACCCCCGACGAGGCGAGCCCGAGGATCACGTCACCCGCCGCAATCCCGCGCCCGTCGAGCAGCCGGTCACGCTCGACCGCACCGACGCAGAAGCCTGCCAAATCATAGTCGCCGTCGGCGTACATCCCCGGCATTTCCGCCGTCTCGCCGCCGATCAGCGCGCAGCCCGCCTGGCGGCATCCTTCCGCGATCGACGCGATCACCCGCTCCGCGATACCCTGATCGAGCCGCCCGCTCGCGTAATAGTCGAGAAAGAACAGCGGCTCCGCACCCTGCACGATCAGGTCGTTGACGCACATCGCGACTAGGTCGACCCCCACGCCTTCGTGCCGGTCGTGCTCGATCGCGAGCTTCAGCTTGGTGCCGACACCGTCGTTGGCGGCAACCAGCAGCGGATCCGTGAAGCCCGCCGCTTTCAGGTCGAACAACCCGCCGAACCCGCCGAGGTCGGCGTCCGCACCCTTGCGCCGGGTCGAGCGAGCGAGCGGCGCGATCGCGCGGACGAGCGCGTTGCCCGCCGAGATCGAGACGCCCGCGTCGGCGTAGGTATAGCCGCCGGCTGGCGTTGCAGAGCTGTTGGCGCTGGGTTCGTCGGTCATGGCCGATGCGCCTAGCCACAACGCGCTTGGATTTCCACGCCCGCTTCGCCAAAAGGCGCCGATGCGTAGCCGTCCGTTCCTCGCCATCGCCGCGGCCACCGGTGCCGTCGTGCTCGGCGCGGGTGCGCTGGCGCAGATCGAGGGCGGGGACCGCGGCGTCGCGGCGGTCGACAGCTCGAACGATTACGAGGTCGGCAGCGTCAGCGTCGACACGTCGGGGCCGAACGCGCAGGCGGCGCGGCTCGCCGGCTGGCGCGAGGCGCAGCGAAAGGCGTGGGTGCAATTGTCGCGCCGGCTGGGCGGCGGCGGTGGGCTGGTGCCCGATGGCACGCTCGATTCGCTCGTCACCGCGATCGTGGTCGGCAACGAACAGATCGGCCCGAACCGGTATATCGCGCAACTGGGTGTGCTGTTCGACCGCGCGCGCACCGCGGGGCTGCTCGGCATCAGCAGCTACGTGTCGCGCACGCCCCCGCTCGTGGTGGTGCCGGTCGTGTGGTCGGGCGGCGTCGGCGGCGTGTTCGAGCAGCGCACCGCTTGGCAGGAGGCCTGGGCGCGGTTCCGCACCTCTACCAGCGAGATCGACTATATCCGTCCGCCCGGCAACGGCGCCGACCCGTTGCTGCTCAACGTCGGCCAGACCGAGCGCCCCGCGCGCGGCTGGTGGCGCAAGGTGCTCGACCTTTACGGCGGCAACGACGTGCTGATCCCGGTCGTCCGACTTCGGCGGCAATGGCCGGGGGGCCCGGTGATCGGCGAGTTCGAGGCACGCCACGGTCCCGACAACCGTCTCCTGTCGCGCTTTGCCCTGCGCGCGGAAAACGCGTCTGCGTTGCCGGCGCTCCTCGATGCCGGGGTCAAGCGGATGGATGACATCTACCAGTCGGCGGCGCGGGGCGGATATCTGCGCGCCGACCCTGGGCTGAACCAGCCCGCAGCGGCGACCGAGGCCGAGACGCCGGTGATCACCGACACCTCGCTCGACGATGGCGCGGACACGGCGGCGCAGACGGTGTCGACCGTCATCGTGCAGGTCGAGACGCCCGACGCGGGTGCGGTGACCAGCACCGAGAACGCGCTGCGCGGCGTGCCCGGCGTGCGCAGTGCTACCACCAGCAGCCTGGCCTTGGGCGGCGTGTCGCTGATGACGGTCGCGTTCGCCGGTGATCCTGCCAATCTGCGCGCCGGGCTTGAGGCACGCGGTTGGCAGGTGTTCGGCGGCGGCACCACGCTGCGGATCCGCCGCGCGCCGCAACTGCTGCCGCCCGATCTTCAGCCCGACAATGCGCTTGCAGGGTGACGTGGCAGCGGGTGAGCCGACCGCGATACAATTCCCGTTGCCGCTCGCCTGGCCGGATGACGCGCGGGATGTCGAGTTCCTGGTAACCGACTCCAACCGTCACGCCGTGCAGCTACTGCAGCAATGGCGTGACTGGCCGGTTCGTACGGCGTTGCTGGTCGGACCGCCGGGGTCGGGCCGTACCTTGTTGGCGCAGGTGTTTGCGGCGCAATCGGGCGGGCGCGTGATCGACGACGCCGATCTGGTCGATGAGCAATCGCTGTTCCATGCCTGGAACGACGCGCAGGCGACGCAAACCCCGCTGCTGCTGGTCGCAGCGGCTGCGGCACCCGCCTGGTCGGTCGCCTTGCCCGACCTGCGCACGCGTTTGGCGGCGAGCCCGGTGGCGCAGATTGGTGCGCCTGACGAGGCGCTGGTGCGCGCGCTCCTCGAACGCGGCTCTGCGCGGCGCCGGCTGGACGCGCGTGACGACCTGATCGACTGGCTGGTGCCAAGGTTGCCGCGTCGTCATCAGGCTGTCGCGCAGATGCTCGATGGGCTGGAACAAGCCGCGCTGTCCGGGCGTCGGCGCGTCACCATTCCGCTCGCGCGCGACCTGCTGTCCGCGCTGTTCGGCGCTGCAGAGGACCCGACCACCGCATGACCCGGCCCGCCCATGTCCAGCGCGAGCGCGACGATGATCCGTTCGAGAAGGTCGCTGCCGAGCGGTTCTTCAATCGCGAATTGTCGTGGCTGGCGTTTAATCGTCGTGTGCTGGACGAGGCGTGCAACAGCGCGCACCCGCTGCTCGAGCGGTTGCGCTTTCTCGCTATCTCGGGCGACAATCTCGACGAATTCTTCATGGTCCGCGTCGCCGGGTTGAAGGGGCAGCAGTCGCAGGAGGTCGAACTCCGTTCGGCCGACGGCCTGACACCGGGGCAGCAGCTCGCTGCGATCACCGTCGAGGCGGACGCGTTGATGGTCAGCCAGCAATCGGTGTGGCGCGACATCCGCTACGCGCTGGCGGAGGCCGGCATCCGCGTCATCGGCAGTCACGCGATCGACACCGCGCTCGGGCTCGAGGAGCAGGCGTGGCTGGAGACGCACGTCAAGGAACAGCTGTTCCCCGTCATCACGCCACAGGCGCTCGACCCCGCGCACCCGTTCCCGTTCCTGCCCAACAAGGGCATGGCGGTCATGTTCGATCTCGTCCGCCGCTCCGACAAGGAGCCGATCCGCGAACTGGTCATGCTGCCCAACGCCATGCCGCGCTTCGTGCGTCTGCCGGGCGAGGGTGCGCGCTACATCGCGGTCGAATCGCTGCTCAAGCGGTTCAGCAACCTGATGTTCCCCGGCTATGACGTTCTCGGCGCCGCCGAATTCCGTGTGCTGCGCGACAGCGACATCGAGATCGAGGAAGAGGCCGAGGACCTCGTCCGCTATTTCGCCAACGCGATCAAACGGCGTCGGCGCGGGCGCGTGATCCGGCTGGAACTGGAGACGGGCATGAGCGAGACGCTCGCCTCCGTGCTGCGCGAGGAACTCGGCGGGTCGGACACGCTGGTGACCGAGAGCGGGGCGTTCCTCGGCATCGGCGATCTGGCACTGCTCGCCGACGAGGATCGCCCGGACCTGAAATTCACGCCGTTCACGCCGCGTTTTCCCGAGCGCATCCGCGAGTTCGGCGGTGACTGCTTCGCCGCGATCCGCGCCAAGGACATCATCGTCCACCACCCATACGAGACGTTCGACGTCGTGCTCGCCTTTCTGAAACAGGCGGCGAACGACCCCGACGTGGTCGCGATCAAGCAGACGCTCTACCGCGCCGGCAAACAGTCCGCGGTTATCAACGCGCTGATCGCGGCGGCCGAGGCGGGCAAATCGGTGACCGCGGTGGTCGAGTTGAAGGCCCGTTTCGACGAAGAACAGAACCTCCAATGGGCAAGCGCGCTGGAGCGCGCCGGCGTGCAGGTCGTCTACGGCTTTATCGACTGGAAGACACACGCCAAGGTGGCAATGGTGGTGCGGCGCGAAGGTGCGCAGTTCCGCACCTACTGCCATTTCGGCACCGGCAACTATCATCCGGTCACCGCGCGCATCTACACCGACCTGAGCTTCTTCACCGCCGATCCGCGGCTGGGGCGCGATGCCGCGCGGATGTTCAACTACATCACCGGCTACGTCGAGCCCGAGGGGATGGAGGCGGTGGTGCTCAGCCCGCGCTCGTTGCGCGAACGGCTCCTCGCCGACATCGACCGCGAGATCGCGCACGCGCGCGCCGGTCGCACGGGATCGATCTGGGCCAAGATGAACAGCCTGGTCGATCCCGCGATCATCGAGAAATTGTACGAGGCGAGCGGCGCGGGGGTCGAGATCGACCTAATCATCCGCGGCATCTGCTGCCTGCGCCCCGGCGTCGCCGGTCTTTCCGACAATATCCGCGTGTTCTCGATCGTTGGCCGCTTTCTCGAGCACAGCCGGATCGCGGCGTTCGGCAACGGCGCCGCGCTCCCCAACGACGGCGCGCGCGTGTACATTTCGTCCGCCGACTGGATGCCGCGCAACTTCGATCGCCGGGTGGAGTATCTGCTGCCGATCGAGAATGAAACGGTGCACGATCAGGTGCTCGACCAGGTCATGGTCGCCAATCTGATCGACAACGAACAGAGTTGGGAGCTGAACGCCGACGGCAGCTACACGCGCATCGCGACCGGCGACCGCCCCTTCAATCTCCACCGTTATTTCATGACCAATCCGTCGCTTTCGGGTCGCGGTGCCGCATTGGAAGAAGGCGGCGAGGTGCCGACGCTCAAACTGCGACGTCGTTCGTGAGCCGCGCCATCGACCCGCCGAGCGCGGATGCGCCGCGCACCGCGATTATCGACATCGGCTCCAACTCGATCCGTCTCGTCGTCTACCAGGGTCCGGCTCGGCTACCGTCGACCTTGTTCAATGAAAAGGTTCTCGCCGGGCTGGGGCGCAGCCTGGCGGCAAGCGGTGCGATCGATGCCGGTGCAATGGCGTCGGCGGGCGCTGCACTGTGCCGCTTCGCCGCGCTGACGCGGGCGATGGAGGTCAGTCGGGTCCGCACCGTCGCCACCGCTGCGGTGCGCGACGCCAGTAACGGCGCGGCGCTGATCGCGCTCGCCGAGCAAGCCGGGCTCAGCGTCGAGATCCTGTCGGGCGAAGAGGAAGCCGCCGCTGCCGGTTACGGCGTCCTCTCGGGTATCCCCGGCGCGGAGGGCATCGTCGGTGATCTGGGTGGTGGCAGCCTTGAATTGGTGCACATCCGCAAAGGTGCCCTGGCGGAGCGCATATCCTTTCCGCTCGGCGTGCTGCGCCTGCCGCCGCTGCGCGAGCGCGGACGGCTCGCTCGCCGGGTCGAGGCGCTGCTGCGCGACGCCGGCTGGATCGGCGCGGGCAAGAACCTGCCTTTGTACCTGGTGGGCGGTTCGTGGCGCGGGCTGGCGCGGCTCGCGATGCACCGCGCGCGTTATCCGCTGCCGATCATCCATCAATATGCCATGTCGGCGGACACGATCGCAAGCCTGCGCCGTACCTTATCGCACGTCGGCAAGCCGCAGTTGAAGGAAGTGCCCGGCCTGTCGAGCGGGCGCATCCCGACGCTGTCGGATGCCGCGGCGCTGCTGTCGGTCCTCATCAAGCATCTGAAAAGCAGCGGCACGATCGTCTCCGCCTTCGGCCTGCGCGAAGGATTGTTGTTCGAGGAACTGGACCCCGCCGATCGCGCGCAGGACCCGCTGATTGTCGCCACGCGCGACGAGGGGCGGCTGTCCGGGCGTTTTCCCGAACACGGCGATCTGCTCGACCGCTGGATCTCGCCGCTGTTCGGCGATGACAAGCCCGCCGAAGCACGCCTGCGCAACGCTGCCTGCCAGCTTGCCGACGTCGGCTGGCGCGCAAACCCCGAATTTCGTGCCGAACGTGGCATGGAGATCGCGCTGCATGGCAATTGGGTCGGCGTCGACGGGCGCGGGCGCGCGATGATGGCACAGGCGTTGTGGACCGCGCTTGGCGGGGCAGCGGCAACGCCAGAGGTACTAGCGCCACTCGCCTCGGAAGGCACGCTGCGGCGCGCGGTGACATGGGGTCACGCGATCCGGCTCGGCCAGCGGTTGAGCGCGGGCGTGGCCGAGCCGCTGCGCCGCTCTCGACTGGCGATCGAGGCTGACACGTTGCGCCTCGATGTGGATGAGGCTGATCGCGCGCTCTACGGTGACGCAGTCGCCAAGCGGCATGCCTCGCTCGCGGCAGCGCTCGGCCGGACCCCGGTGAGCAACGCGAGCAGCTGAGCGGCCGACACGAAGTCGTTGCGGTCGCGACGAAGCGCTAGGCAGCGCGCTTTCTCGCCATTAAGCCGCAGGCCATGACCTCGACCAACGATCTTCGCCGCAGCTTTCTGGATTATTTCGGCGCCAACGGCCATCAGGTCGTGCCCTCGGCACCGCTGGTGCCGCAGAACGACCCGACGCTGATGTTCGTCAACGCGGGCATGGTTCCGTTCAAGAACGTCTTCACCGGTCTGGAAACGCGGCCCTACACGACCGCGACCAGCGCGCAGAAATGCGTCCGCGCGGGCGGCAAGCACAACGACCTTGACAATGTCGGCTATACCGCGCGCCATCACACCTTCTTCGAAATGCTCGGCAATTTCTCGTTCGGCGATTACTTCAAGGAACAGGCGATTACCCACGCCTGGACGCTGCTGACGAAAGAATGGGGCCTGCCCGCCGACAAGCTGACGGCGACCGTTTACCACACCGACGACCAGGCGTTCGAGCTGTGGAAGAAGATCGCGGGGCTGCCCGACCACAAGATCATCCGCATCGCCACAAAGGACAATTTCTGGGCGATGGGTTCGGACGGACCATGCGGCCCGTGTTCCGAGATCTTCTACGACCACGGCGATCATATCGCCGGAGGTCCTCCGGGCAGCCCGGACGAGGACGGCGACCGCTTCGTCGAGATCTGGAACCTCGTGTTCATGCAGTTCGTGCAGGAGTCCGACCAGATCACCGGCGACCTGCCGCGCCCCTCGATCGACACCGGCATGGGCCTCGAACGCGTCGCAGCGGTGATGCAGGGCGTCCATGACAATTACGACACCGACACGTTCAAGGCATTGATCGCGGCGAGCGGAGCGCTGACCCACACCGCGACGAGCGGTGACAATCAGGCGAGCCACCGCGTCATCGCCGACCACCTGCGCTGCTCGGGCTTCCTCATCGCCGACGGTGTGCTGCCGGCGAACGAGGGCCGCGGATACGTGCTGCGCCGGATCATGCGCCGTGCGATGCGCCACGCGCACCTGCTGGGCGGGGCCAAGGGAGATGGTGGGGAGCCGCTGATGTACCGGCTCGTCCCCGCGCTGGTCGCCGAGATGGGTGCCGCTTACCCCGAGCTCGTGCGCGCGCAGCCGCTGATCGAGGCGACCTTGCGCCAGGAGGAAACGCGCTTCCGCCAGACGCTGGACAAGGGGCTGCGGCTGCTCGACGAGGCGACGGCGGGTATGGGGCAGGGCGACACGCTCGCGGGCGAAACCGCGTTCAAGCTCTACGACACGTACGGCTTTCCCTACGACCTGACCGAAGATGCGTTGCGGGCGCAAGGGTTGCAGGTCGACCGCGCCGGCTTCGACAGCGCAATGGCCGAGCAGAAGCGTGCCGCGCGTGCCGCGTGGAAGGGGTCGGGCGCGAAGGCCTCCGACGACCTGTGGTTCGACCTGGCCGAGGAAGTCGGCGCGACCGAGTTCACCGGCTACACGAGCGACAGCGGCGAGGGCGTCGTGCTCGCGCTGATCAAGGACGGTCACCGCGTCGAGCAGGTGGGCGCGGGCGAGCAGGTCGACGTGATCGTCAACCAGACCCCCTTCTACGGCGAGAGCGGCGGACAGGTGGGCGACGCCGGCAACCTCTCGAGCGAGAACGGGCTTGCCGCGATCGTCACTGACACGTCGAAGCAACTCGGCAAGCTGTTCGTCCATCACGCACGCGTCGAGGTGGGTGAGATCAAGGTCGGCGACACGGTGCGGCTCGCGATCGATGTGGCGCGGCGCGATGCCATTCGCGCCAACCACTCCGCGACGCACCTGCTGCACGAGGCGTTGAGGAACCGACTCGGCACGCATGTCGCGCAGAAGGGCAGCCTCGTCGCGCCCGATCGTTTGCGCTTCGACGTGTCGCACTCGACCGCGATGGCACCGGCCGAACTCTCCGACGTCGAGGCGGCGGTGAACGCGCAAATTCGCGGCAACGGCAGCGTCGAGACGCGGCTGATGAGCCCGGACGAAGCGATCGCGATGGGCGCAATGGCGCTGTTCGGCGAGAAATACGGCGACGAGGTACGTGTCGTCTCGATGGGGACCGACGAGGAGGGCAAAACCTACTCGATCGAATTGTGCGGCGGTACGCACGCGAAGGCGCTGGGCGATATCGGCCTGTTCAAGGTCGTCGGCGAGAGCGCGGTGTCATCGGGCGTCCGCCGCGTCGAGGCGCTGACCGGCGAGGCCGCGCGGCAGTATCTGAGCGCTCGCGACGAGAAGCTGCGCGAGGCAGCCGCGACGCTGCGCACCACGCCCGACGAAGTGCCGGCGCGCGTCGCGGCGCTGCTCGACGAGCGGCGGCGGCTGGAACGCGAACTCGCCGACGCCAAAAAGGCGTTGGCGCTCGGCGGCGGGGCGAAGGATGCGGCCGGACCCGAGATGATCGGCGATGTCACCTTTGCGGCGCAGGTACTCGACGGGTTCGAGGCCAAAGGCTTGCGCGGTGCGGTCGACGACGCACGCCAACAGCTCGGCTCGGGCGTCGTCGCGATCGTGGCGGTGAACGACGGCAAGGCGACGATCGCGGTCGGGGTGACTCCCGACCTGGTGTCGCGCTTCAACGCGGTCGACCTCGTCAAGCGCGGGGTGCAGGCACTCGGCGGTCAGGGTGGCGGCGGTCGCCCCGACATGGCGCAGGGCGGTGGACCGAGAGGCGCCGATGCTGAGGCCGCGATTGCGGCAGTCCGAACCGCGCTGCAGGGGGGGTGATTATACCCGCCCGCGCGTTGGCGCAGGCGGGATGATCGGCCACGTTACTTCCGCGGCTTGGTCTTCTTGGTCGAGGTCGTCGTCGTGGTGGTGGACGTCTCGCTGGTTGCGGCCGGCGTCGTTGCCGTCGCATCCGCGGCCGTGTTCGCCCCTGCCGCGGGTGCAGCCGCGCCCATTGCCGACGAAAGCTGGGCTGCGGTCATGCCGATCGTCACACCCTGCGGACCCGGGCCGAACCCCGTGATCGGCAGCTTCGCGTCACCCTGATCGGTGGTCAGCGTCACGCTGCTTGCATCGATCGCCTTGATCGTGCCGAGCTTGGCGCCCCCCGTCCCGTATACGCTCGCTCCCGTCACGAGCTGTGAGCGGAAAGCGGCGCTCGCCTGCTGCTGCTGCGCGCTGGCCGCGGCATCGAGCTGCGCCTTGGTCATGGCGAGCACGGGGCCCTGCGCGCCCTTGCCGAGTGAGGTGAGCGGAACCGCTGCCTTGTTGGTGCCGGTGTCGATCACTGCATTGGTGCCGTCGGTGCTGGCGACGGTGCCGACCACGCCGCCGCTGGTATCGTAAACGGTCGCGCCGGTGGTGACGGTGGCAGTTGCCGATGCTTGGGCACCGGCAGCGGGTGCCGTCTGCGCCTGGGCGACGGCGGGAACCAGGGCTGCCGCCGCGACGGCGGCGAGTATCTCGTAACGCTTCATGTTTGCTCTCTCGCGGTTGATGACGGTTAGGAAACGAGAGCGTAACGAACGGGTTCCGACTGGCAGATGAACGGAACGCGCGCCTCGTCCCGCCGTTGGCGCGGCATGACGCAACTATCCGATTTCGCGATCACCCACCGCTGGCCCGCACGGCATCCGGACCGCATCCAGCTTTACTCGCTCAACACGCCCAACGGGGTGAAGGCGTCGATCATGCTGGAAGAGACGGAACTGCCCTATGAGGCGCATCTGATCGATTTCGCCGCGAACGATCAGAAATCGGACGCGTTCGTCTCGCTCAATCCCAACGGCAAGATCCCCGCGATCATCGATCCCGCGGGGCCCGGCGGCGAGGCGATCGGTATCTTCGAAAGCGGCGCCATCCTGCTCTATTTGGCGGAAAAGACCGGCCGCTTGCTGCCACGCGACGCTGCGGCGCGCTGGAAGGCGATCTCCTGGGTCATGTTCCAGATGGGGGGCGTGGGTCCGATGTTCGGGCAGCTCGGCTTCTTCCACAAATTCGCCGGCAAGGATTGGGAGGACAAGCGTCCGCGCGACCGCTACGCCGATGAAAGCAGGCGCTTGCTGGGCGTGATGGATCGCGCACTCGATGGTCGTGAATGGTTCGTCGGTGATTATTCCATCGCCGACATCGCGATGCTCGGCTGGGTGCGGGCGCTACGCGATTTCTACATGGCAGGTGATCTGGTCGGCTTCGCGAATTTCGGGAATGTGTCGGCTTGGCTCGAACGCGGCTTGGCGCGTCCGGCGGTGCAGCGCGGGCTGGCGATCCCGTCGAAGGGCTGATCCAAGCGGGCGTTGCCGTATCTGACACTAGCGCTCCTTTGTTCCCCTCCCGTTCCGCATATGCTACGCGGCAATGATGGCTAAAGCTCAACGTCGCTACGTGTGTCAGTCGTGTGGGTCGGTGTCGCACCGCTGGCAGGGCCAGTGTGCCGATTGCAGCGAGTGGAACACGCTGGTGGAGGAAGCGGCGGCGGTCGTCACGCCGTTTCAGGCGAAGCATAATCTGCAATCGGGCGGTCGTGCTCTGACGCTGGTCAAGCTCGACGCCGAGATCGCGCTGCCCGAGCGGATGATCTTCGGCATCGCCGAGCTCGATCGTGCATTGGGTGGCGGGCTGGTTGCGGGATCGGCGACGCTGATCGGCGGCGACCCGGGCGTCGGCAAGTCGACTTTGCTGCTCCAGGCTGCCGCCCGGTTGGCGCGCAGCGGGCGCAGCGTCGCCTATGTCTCGGGCGAGGAAGCGGCCGACCAGGTCCGTCTGCGCGCGCAGCGATTGGGGCTGGGAGACGCGCCGGTGCAGCTCGCCGCCGCCACCTCGACGCGCGATATCTTGACAACGCTGGGGCAGGGAACACCGCCCGCGCTGCTGGTGATCGACTCGATCCAGACGATGCACTCCGACCTGATCGAAGGCGCGCCGGGCACCGTCAGCCAGGTGCGCGCGACCGCGCAGGAACTGATCCGCTTCGCCAAGGAACGCGGCACCGCGGTCGTGCTCGTCGGGCACGTCACCAAGGATGGATCGATCGCGGGTCCGCGCGTGCTCGAACATATGGTCGACACCGTGCTGAGCTTCGAGGGCGAGCGCAGCCACCAATATCGCATCCTGCGCGCGATCAAGAACCGCTTCGGCGGCACCGACGAGATCGGCGTGTTCGCAATGGCGGGCGAGGGGCTGGTCGAGGTCGCAAACCCCTCGAGCCTGTTCCTGACGCAGCGCGACGAGAGTGTAACGGGATCGATCGTGTTCCCCGCGCTGGAGGGCACGCGCCCGGTGCTGGTCGAGATACAGGCACTGGTGGTGCGGCTGGCAAGCGGGGCGACGCCCCGGCGCGCGGTGGTCGGCTGGGATTCAGGGCGGTTGGCGATGATCCTGGCGGTGCTGGAGGCGCGATGCGGGCTGAGCTTCTCGACCTGCGAAGTGTATCTGAACGTCGCCGGTGGGTATCGCGTGCAGGATCCCGCGGCCGATCTGGCGGTGGCGGCGGCGCTGATCTCGGCGCTCAGCGAGCGGCCGGTCGCCTCCGACGGCGTCGCGTTCGGCGAGATCGCGCTGTCGGGGGAAATTAGGCCGGTGGCGCACGCGCCGCTGCGCTTGAAGGAGGCGGGCAAGCTCGGCTTCACGCGCGCGATGGTGCCGTCGGGCGTTGCCGAAGGCGGCGCGGTGCAGCTGTCCAGCTTTCGCAACCTTGGCCGCTTCGTCGACCACATGCTCGGGCGGGGCTAGTCGCCCGCGGCGGCAATCCGTATCTAGGGCGCAATGAACCTGCACGCCCTCGACATCGTCGTCCTGTTGCTCGTCGCCGCGACTGCGCTGCTCGGCGCCAAGCGCGGCTTCGTGGCGGAGGTGCTGGCGCTGTTCGCCTGGGTCGCGATGATCTTCGCGCTCAAGATCTTCCATCTGCCGCTGTCGCGCGCGCTTGCACCCACGATCGGTACGCCGTCCGGCGCGACGGTGCTCGCCTTCGCGATCCTGACGGGCGGTACCTATCTGCTCAGCCGCATCGTCGTGAACGCAGTCAGCGCGCGGACGCGTACCTCGGTGCTGGGGCCGATCGATCGCGCGCTCGGCTTCGGGTTCGGGGCGTTGAAGGGCTTGATCTTCGCCAGCTTGGCATTCCTGTTGATCGTGCTGGTGCTCGATCTGCTCGGCGGTGGTCCGTCGCGGCGACCAGCGTGGATCGTCCAGGCCCGTACTTACCCGCTGCTGAGCGCCACCAGCGCGTCGATCGCCGACGTGGTCGACCGTCGTCGCCGCGGCAAGCCGCTGTTCTCGCCGCGCTGGCAGCGCGTCCCGCAAGATAACGGAACCGATACGCCGTGAGCCTCGACCTATACACGCCCGAGATCTCCGCGCTCGCGCTCGGCAATCCCTTTCCCGATCGGCTGCCGGACGGCGCCGCGTCGGCGGAGAAACGGTCGCCGATTTGCGGCAGCCGCGTCACCGTCGACGTCGAGCTGGACGAGGAAGGTCGCGTTGTCAGGCTGGGTACATTGGTGCGCGCCTGCCTGCTCGGACAGGCATCATCCACGCTCCTCGCGCAGCACGCGATCGGGCGGACGCCGGCCGATCTCGCGGCGGCGCGCGACGAACTGACTGCGTGGCTGGCGGGCGATGGCGGGGTACCGGCGTGGCCCGGCATCGACATCTTCACGCCCGGCCTGAAACTCACCGCGCGCCACCCTTCCATCCGGCTCGCGTTCGAAGCCGCTGCGGAGGCCGCGGAGCAGGCGGCCGCGCGGGCGGCGCGTTGATGGAGCACGCCGCCGACGGTTCGCTGCTGCGCGACGGCTTCATCCTGCTCGGTTTCGCGCTCGCCTTCGTTCTGCTGTTCCGTCGCTTGGGGCTGGGTGCGACGCTCGGCTACCTCGTCGCCGGTGCGGTGGTCGGCCCGCACGTCCTGGGCCTCGTCGGTGATGCAGAGGCGAAGCTCGGTTTCGCCGAGCTCGGCATCACGATGCTGTTGTTCATCGTCGGGCTGGAGCTGAGCCCGGCGAAATTGTGGCGGTTGAAGGAAGACATTTTCGCGCTCGGCACGCTCCAGGTGCTCGCCTGCGGAGCGGCCATCACCGCGATCCTCGCGCTGGTCGCCCACTTTTCGGTGCCGGCGGCACTTGCTCTCGGCATGCCGCTCGCTTTGTCGTCGACCGCGCAGGTGCTGCCGATGCTGCAATCGGCCGGGCGGCTGCGCACGCCGTTCGGGGAGCGCGCCTTTTCGATCCTGCTGTTCCAGGACCTGTCGATCATCCCGATGATCACCATCATTGCCGCGATGAGCCGGAACCCGGCGCAGGTCGGCGGGCCCTCGGGTTGGCTGCTCGCGCTCTACACGGTGCTGGCGGTCGCGGGGTTGATCGCGGCCGGGCGTTTCGTGCTGGCGCCGCTGTTCCGCTGGATCGGCAATCTGGGCGAGCGCGAGATGTTCGTCTTCGCCGCGCTGTTCACCGTCATCGCCTCGGCCGCGTTGATGGAACTGCTTGGCCTATCGACCGCGCTTGGCGCGTTCGTCGCCGGGGTGATGCTCGCCGACAGCCCCTATCGGCACGAGCTGGAGGCGGATGTCGAACCGTTCCGCTCAATCCTGCTCGGGCTGTTCTTTCTCGCGGTCGGCATGATGCTCGACCTGTCGGCAATCGCCGAGCGACCGTTCTTCGTCGCCGGCATGGCGGCGGCGCTGATCGCGACCAAGGCCGCCGTTATCTTCCTCATCGGTCGCGCGTTCCGCATGCCGTGGCGGCCTGCGCTCGCGCTTGGTCTGCTGCTCAGCCAAGGCGGCGAGTTCGGCTTCGTCCTGCTCGGGCAGGCGCAGTCCGGCCTGCTGATCGCGCCCGAGGCGGCGAGCCTGTTCGGCGCGGTCATCACGCTCTCGATGGCGACTACGCCCTTCCTGATGATGGCGACGCGCGCGTTCCGCGAAGCCCCGATCGACTCGCACGGCGAGCGCGACGGGCCCAAGGCTGATGGTGCCAACGCGCTGATCGTCGGCTACGGCCGCTTCGGGCAAACGGTGGCGCAGATGCTGATGGCGAGCGGCGTGCCAGTCACGCTGATCGACAGCGACATCGAGATGATCGATGTGGCGGCGGAGTTCGGTGCGAAGGTCTATTTCGGCGACGGCACCCGGCTCGATCTGCTGCGGCAGGCCGGCGCATCTGAGGCCGAGCTGATCCTCTTCTGCATGGATGGCGACCAGATCGACGCCGACTGGCTGGAAAGCGTGCATGAGGCGTTCCCGAACGCCGCGGTGTACGTCCGTGCTTTCGACCGGCGCGCGCTGATCAAGCTCAAGAACGGTCCGGCGCGCTACGTCGTGCGCGAAGTGCTCGAGTCGGCGGTGAAGATGGCACGGCTCGCGATGCAGGGACTGCACATCTCGACCGAGGAGATCGACCGCGCCGAGGACATGTACCGCTCGCGCGATCGTGAGCGCTTGCGGTTGCAGATCGAGGCGGGCGACATCCGCGCCGCGCGCGAACGGATCATCACGCAGACAGAGCGCGATACGACGCCGATCAATCCCGGCACCGGAGTGGTGACATGAACCTGCTGATGCTTCTTGCGGCGCTGTCGGGCGGGCTCGCCGTCGGCGCGGGCGCCTTCGGCGCACATGGCGCGAGTGGTGAGGCGGCCGAGTGGCTGAAGACCGGCGGGCAGTACCAGCTCATCCACGCGGTCGCTGCACTGGTCACGATGCGGCTCGACGCGCGCGGACCCGGCTGGCTGTTCGTCACGGGAAGCGCGATCTTCGCGGGCACGTTGTACCTGATGGCAGTGGGTGCGCCGCGCTGGTTCGGCGCGATCACGCCGATCGGGGGCACCGTGCTGATCGCCGGATGGCTGTGGCTCGCCTGGATCGCGGCGCGCGGCGGCTGAGATCAACGCACCGGTGAGGCGGGTTGGACGTCCTGCGTCTCGCTGCGCTGCGGGTTGCGGATCGACGGGCGTAACCGCGCGAGGCTGCACAGGCCCGCGACCAGCGCCAACCCCGCGGCGACCAGCGGCGGCGTGCTGCTCGCGCCGACGCCGAATGCGAGTAGCGCCGCAACCAGCGTCGCGCCGGTCGTCTGCCCCACCAGCCGCACCGTGCTGACCAGCCCGCCCGCCGCCGCTGCGCGCTCGCGCGGGGCGGATCCGATGATCAGGCGTGCATTGGGCGGCAGGAACGTGCCGAACCCCGATCCGCACAGCGCCATGCGCCATGCAATGTCGAAATAGCTAGGGTCGGCCGGCATATAGGCGAGGAGCGCGAGCGCGGTGATCGAGATCGCCATCCCGATCCCGCCGAGCAGGCCAGCGGGCACGCGGTCGGACAACCAGCCGGCGAGCGGCGCGACGATCATGTTGGTCAGCGGCCACGGTGCGATCGCCGCGCCGACCTCCGCGGCCGAGAAGCCATAAGCGTGGGTGAGCCGGAACGGCGTCGACAGCAGCAAGGTCATCGAAGCAGTGAACGCTGTGAATGCACCGATCGCCGACAGCGCGATCACCGGGCGGCCGAGCAGGTCGATCGGCAGGATCGGGCTCTCCGCACCGCGCTCGCGCCGGACGAAATAAACGCCGACGACGATACCCAGCAGCACGATGGCGCCCGACACCACCGGGCTGTCCCCGTGGACCGCGCTCTCCAGCCCACCGATCACCAAACCGAACATCGCCGCGCACATCACCGCACCGGCAAGATCGAAGTGGCGGTCGCGCGGCGGCGGGTTGGGCAGCGCGCGTCCGAGCACGAGCGAGCCGATCGCGAACGGAATCGCGCTGGCGAACACCCATGGCCACGGCGCCACCGCGAGCACGAGGCCACCGATCGTCGGCGCCGCCGCGGCCGAGCTCGACACGATCACCGAATTGATGCCGAGCCCGCGGCCCAGTTGCTTCGTCGGATAGGTCTGGCGGATCAGCGCGCTCGCCACCGCCAGCGCGCCCGCCGCGCCGATCGCCTGCGCCGCGCGCACCACCAGCAGGAACGGCAGGCTTTTGGCGGAAAAGCATAGCAAGGTCGCGACGGTGAAGATCAACTGGCCAAGCTGGTACATGCGCTTCAGCCCGATCCGCTCGCCAAGCCCCGCGAACGGCAGCATCAGCATGACGAGCATCAACTGATAGACCGTGACGATCGAGACGACCGAGCTGGAGGTGACCCCTAGGTCGCGCGCGATCGTCGGCAAGGCGACGTTCGCCACGCCGCCATCGATGATAACCAGCGCGGTACCGAAGCACAGCGCCGCGATCGCGGCGAAACGCCGGGGTGTCGGCAAACCGTCGGGCTGCTCGGGGACAGGGGGATTACGCTCCATTGCCCTGCCAATGCCGCAGCGTCACAATGGTGCCAAGCTGTACGGAGCACTGAATGATCCTGCTTTCCCTCGCAATGGTTGCGGCCGCCCAGGCGACCACCCACAACAAGCCGATGACGAAACCTGCCGCGGCCACGCCCGCCTCGACCCCCGCCGTCCAGAATGACGATCCCTACATCTGGCTGGAGGACAAGGACGGGGCGAAGCCGCTCGCCTGGGTAGCGGCGGAAAATGCGCGCACGCTGCCGCGGCTGCAGAACGATCCCCGTTACAAGCAATTCTACGCCGAGGCGCTGGCGATCGCGTCGGCGAAGGACCGGATCGCGATGCCGATGCAACTGCACGGCCGCCTCTATAATTTCTGGCGCGACGCCGATCATCCGCAGGGTGTGCTGCGCTGGACGACCAAGCAGGGCTATGCCGCGAGCGAGCCGGCCTGGACGATCGCGCTTGACCTCGACGCGCTCAGCCGGACCGAGAACAAGAAATGGGTTTGGAAGGGGCTGACCTGCCTCGAACCGGACGAGCGTCGCTGCCTGGTGGCGCTGTCGGAGGGCGGCGAGGACGCGGTGACCTACCGCGAGTTCGATCTGGAAACCGGCGCGTTCGTGGCGAACGGTTTCAATCTGCCGACCTCGAAGCAGGGTGCCGACTGGATCGATGCCGACACGCTGATCGTTTCTCGCGATTGGGGTCCGGGTACGATGACCGGCTCGGGCTACCCCTTCGTCGTCAAACGCGTGAAGCGTGGCCAGCCGCTGTCGCAGGCTGAGGAAATCTATCGCGGCAAGCCCGAAGACCAGCTCGGCACCTACGGCATGGTGATGGAGGATGGGTCGGGCAACCGCGTCGTCATGGTGCAGCGCCGCCCGACCTTCTTCGGCGGCGAGACGTTGGTCGAGCATGACGGCAAGCTGGTGAAGCTCGACGTACCCGCCCGCACGTTCGCGAGCGGCATGGTCGACGGGCACGTCATCTTCGAGACGAGCGATCCCTGGGGCGCGATCCCCGCAGGCGCCATCGCCTCGGCCCCGCTCGGTGAGGTGGTGAAGGGCCGCTTCACGCCGCAGCTCGTCTTCGCGCCGACCCCGCGTCAGTCGGTCGACCGCGTGACCACCACGCGCGGTCACGTGATCGCCAGCGTGTACGACAACGTGCGCGGCCGCGCGATCGTGTTCACGCACGGCGCGGGCGGGTGGACGCAGCGCCAGCTCGCCTTGCCCGACAATGCGTCGGTCGGCGTCGCGAGCGCGACCGATCACAGCGACGACGCCTATCTGACCGTCACCAGTTTCCTTGCTCCCACGACCTTGTGGTCGGCGTCGGCGAACGGCACCGCCGCGCCGCAGCAGGTGAAGGCGCTGCCCGCGCGCTTCGATGCGTCCGGGCTCGTGTCCGAACAGTTCGAGGCGGTATCGAGCGACGGGACGAAGATCCCCTATTTCGTCGTCCGTGCCCGGAACGCGCCACTCGACGGCAGCACGCCGACGCTCATGACGGCGTACGGCGGTTTCCAGTCATCGATGACACCCAGCTACGCCGCACTTACGGGCAAGCTGTGGCTGGAGCGCGGCGGCGCCTATGTGCTCGCCAACATCCGCGGTGGTGGCGAGTTCGGTCCGGCATGGCACGATGCGGGACGCAAGACCAAACGTCAGATCATCTACGACGATTTCGCCGCGGTCGCGCGCGACCTGTTCGCGCGGCGGCTCACCAGTCCGGCGAAGCTCGGTATCTACGGTGGCTCGAATGGCGGCCTGCTGATGGGGGTCGAGTTCAACCAGCACCCCGACATGTGGAGGGCGGTGACGATCCAGGTGCCGCTGCTCGACATGATTCGCTACGAACAGATCGCGGCGGGCGCGTCGTGGGTCGACGAATATGGTTCGGTGAGCGTGCCCGAGGAGCGCGCGTTTCTCCAGAAGATCTCGCCGTACCAGAACCTCAAGCGCGGCGTGACCTATCCCGAGCCGTACATCTGGACGACGACCAAGGACGATCGCGTCGGCCCGCAGCACGCGCGCAAATTCGCCGCGCGAATGAAGGAATATGGACTGCCCTACCTGTTCTACGAGGACACCGCCGGCGGTCACTCGGGCGATGCCGACATCGAGCAGGGCGCACGGCTCAACGCGCTGCAGATGACCTATTTCGCGCAGAAGCTGATGGTGCCGCCGGCGGCGAAATGATCGACACCGTGCGGCGAGCGGCGGAAACCCGCCGTTTCGTCGCACGTTCTTGCTGCACCGCAGCGAGTGCGGCTATGATAGGTGAATGACGTTGACCATCAGTGAGGATCGCCCCGTTGCGGCTATTCCGGACACGATGCCGCTCGTGTTCGAAGCCATCGTGAAGCAGCAGGCGATCGCGGCCAGTTACAATCGCGGCGCGGTGACGCTCGCGCCGCATATCGTCTACACCAAGCATGGCGAAATCTACCTCGACGCGCTGACCCTCGAACGTGACGGTCAGCCGCCGCGCGAGGCGAAGATCGGCGCGTTCAAGCTGACCGGGCTGACCGGGCTGCGCGTCACGCCCCGGCGTTTCGCGGCAAGCGCGCTGTTCGATGCGAAGGACGGCAAGTACGACGGAGTGACGCTGCTCGCGATCGAGCAGTGAGCGAGACGACGGCCCGGCGGGTCGGGCGATGGCTCCTCATCGGCTTCTACGGGCTTGCCGGGATCGGCCATCTCTATTTCACGCAGGCGATGGTGCGGATCGTGCCTGGGTGGGTACCGCAGCCGCGCTTGGTCGTGCTCGCGACCGGCATCTGCGAGTTGATCGGTGCGGTTGCGCTGACCACCCACCGATTCCGTCGCTTGGCCGGCTGGGCGCTCGCCGCTTACGCCTTGTGCGTCTGGCCCGCCAACGTCCAGCACGCAATGCAGGATCTGTCGCACGGCACGGGGCTGCCGCTCTGGTATCACGCACCGCGGCTCGCATTGCAGCCGCTCATTCTCTGGTGGGCGCTGTGGGCGAGCGGCGCTGTGCGTGTCAGGTCAGCGCGCTGAGCAACTCTTCTTTCGACATCGTCGATCGTCCGGGAATATCGCGCTTCTTCGCCTCTGCGTAGAGCTCCGCCTTGGTCCGGTGGTCGCGTGCCGAGCGGGTCTTGTCGGCGACGTCCTTGGGCTGGGCTGAGAATTGTTTGCCCTTCTTGGTGTCGGCGCGCTTCTTCGCGGTGGTGCGCTGATAGTCCTCGTCGCTCAGCTTCTCGCGTGCCTTCTTCGGCAGATAACGCTCGCCGGTCTTGCCGCTCTCCTTGCCCGATTTGGTGCCCCAATCCTCCTCGGTCCATTCGTGGAGCGAATTGTGCTCGTCCTGCTCGCCGACATAACCGCCGCCGCGCTTCTTATACTCCTGAACCGCCATCTGCGCCTTGCGCGCGGACCATTGGCCCTTCTTCCCGCCCTTTGCGCCGGCGGTGATCTCGTCCTTGACCTTTTCCCATAGCTTTGGATCGGACTTCTCGGCAGTCTCGGACATGCGGCACCTCCGTCGCCCACAACGTAGGTGACGTGCGACGGGATGCGCACGACTGAAATAAAGCCCGAAGCGGGATTATGCCGGCCGGAACGGCTCAGGTGATCGAGACGAAGCTGTCCATCACGCGCTTGCGCCCGGCCTGCTCGAAATCGATCTCGAGCTTGTTGCCCTCGATCTCCGCGATCGAACCGTAGCCGAACTTCTGGTGAAACACGCGCTGACCGAGCGAAAGGTCGCTACGTCCCTTGTTGCCGATGCTGACCGCGCTCGCGCGGCTCTCGACTACACGGGCGGGCTCGCGGGTGAAGGTACGGCTGGTCCACTCGCCGCCAGGCTTGGCACCGAGCGTGCCGGCGGCGCGTTGCCAGCCGGGACCGCGGCCGGTGCCGCGCGACACATCGGCGAACGGATCGGCGCGCTCGGTCCAGTTCGCACGCCACAGGCTCTCGCCACCCGACATCGTGGTTTCGCTATCGATGTGATCCTGCGGCAGCTCGCCGACGAAACGCGACGGGATCGAGCTGGTCCACTGGCCGTAGATGCGGCGGTTGGCGGCGTGGAAGATGACTGCCCGGCGTCGCGCGCGCGTGATCGCGACGTAAGCCAAGCGGCGCTCCTCCTCCAGGCTGCGCGTCCCGCCCTCATCGAGTGCGCGCTGCGACGGAAACAGCCCCTCTTCCCAGCCGACGAGGAACACGGTGTCATATTCCAGCCCCTTGGCGGCATGGATCGTCATGATCGTGATCTTGGGGTCCTCGCGCGTCGCCTCGTTATCCATGACGAGGCTGACGTGTTCGAGGAACGCGCCGAGATCCTCATACTCCTCCATCGCGCGGACGAGCTCGGACAGGTTCTCCAGTCGCCCGGCGGCCTCGGTCGTCTTCTCGGCCTGGAGCATCGCGGTGTAGCCGCTCTCATCGAGCAATTGCCGGGCGAGTTCGGGATGCGGCAGGTCGCGCGCCATGTCGCGCCAGCGCGCAACGTCGCCGACGAAACGGCCGAGCGACTTGCGCGCCTGCGGCGTCAGCTCGTCACTGTCGAGGATGCGCGCGGCGGCGAGACTGAGCGGCAGCCCCTCGGCACGCGCGAGCTGATGGAGCTTCGCCACCGCCTTGTCGCCCAACCCGCGCTTGGGCACGTTGACGATCCGCTCGAACGCGAGGTCGTCGGCGGGCTGGTTGACGATGCGCAAATAGGCGAGCGCGTCGCGGATCTCCGCGCGCTCGTAGAAGCGGAAGCCGCCGACGATGCGGTAGGGCAGGCCGACCGAGATGAAGCGGTCTTCGAACTCGCGTGTCTGGTGCTGCGCGCGCACGAGGATGGCGACGTCGTCGAGGCTCTTGCCCGCACGCTGGCACGATTCCACCTCGTCGGAGACGCGGCGTGCCTCTTCGGGGCCGTCCCACACGCCGATGACGCGCACCTTCTCGCCGGCATCGAGCTCGGTCCAGAGCTGCTTGCCGAGCCGCCCGCCGTTGTTCGCGATCACGCCCGAGGCCGCGCCGAGGATGTGCGGGGTGGAGCGGTAATTCTGTTCGAGCCGGATCACCTTGGCGCCGGGGAAATCCTTCTCGAACTTGAGGATATTCTCGACCTGCGCGCCGCGCCACGAGTAGATCGACTGGTCGTCGTCGCCGACGCAGCAGATGTTGCGCCGCTCCTGCGCGAGCAGGCGCAGCCAGAGGTATTGGACCGAGTTGGTGTCCTGATACTCGTCCACCATGATGTAGCGGAAGCGCTGCTGATATTGCTCCAGCGCCTCACGATTGCTTTTCAGGATGGTCAGGACGTGGAGCAGCAGGTCGCCGAAATCGCAGGCGTTCACCGCCTTCAACCGCGCCTGATACTGCTCATACAGCTCGCCGCCGCGGCCGTTGGCGTAGCGCTCGCTCTCGCCCGCGTCGATCTCGCGCGGGGTCAGGCCCTTGTTCTTCCACTCGTCGATCAGCCCGGCAAGGCTGCGGGCGGGAAAGCGTTTCTCGTCGATATCGGCGGCAACGATCAACTGCTTGAGCAGGCGGAGCTGGTCGTCGGTATCGAGAATGGTGAAATTGGATTGCAGCCCGACCAGTTCGGCATGGCGGCGCAGCATCTTGGCGCCGATCGCGTGGAATGTGCCGAGCCACGGCATCCCCTCCACCGCGTCGCCGACGAGCCGGCCGACACGCTCGCGCATCTCGCGCGCGGCCTTGTTGGTGAAGGTGACCGACAGGATCTCCGACGGCCAGGCGCGACGCGTATAGAGCAGATGCGCGAGGCGCGCGGTCAATGCCGCGGTCTTGCCGGTGCCCGCGCCCGCCAGGACGAGTACCGGGCCGTCGGTGGTCAGCACCGCGTTGCGCTGCGGCGCGTTGAGCCCGGATAAATAGGGCGGTTCAGCAATCTGCGTATCGGTCACGAGGTCCACGTAGGCAGGGTTGCCGCGCCGCGCAATCCACGAGAACGAACGCGGAACGCTGCGTTCCCGACACGCTGCCGGCAATCGCAGCGGCGCTGCTGTTTCCACTACCTGCCCGGGCGACCCGACGGTGTCACGCATCGGTGCGGCTGCCAGCCCTGTCATCAAAACGTCACGGCGAAGGAACAGGAGCAGTAACCTATGGCAAGCACCGTCCTCGCCTCGCCCGAGTCCACGCAGCCATCGCGTGCGGTGGACCTGGACCGACCCGCCCATCCGATCGCCCGCGTGGTTTTCGCAGGCCTGGTGGTCGCCGGCTTCGCTTACGCCGGGGTCAGCGTGTTCCTAGACACCCAGCAGGTCGGCGAGCAGCTCGCGACCGGCGTGTTCCTGTTCCTCGGCCTCGCGTTGCTGATCGCGCTCGGCTTCGAATTCGTGAACGGCTTCCACGATACCGCCAACGCGGTCGCGACGGTCATCTACACCAACTCCATGCCCGCCAATCTGGCGGTGATGTGGTCGGGCTTCTTCAATTTCCTTGGTGTCATGCTGTCGTCGGGCGCGGTCGCTTATTCGATCGTGACGCTCTTGCCGGTCGATCTGATCTTGAACGTCGGCTCGGGCGCGGGGTTCGCGATGATCTTCGCGCTGCTGCTCGCCGCGGTGATGTGGAACCTCGCGACCTGGTATGTCGGCCTGCCGAATTCGTCGAGCCACACACTGATCGGATCGGTGCTGGGCGTCGGCCTCGCCAACCAGTTGCTCCACCGCGGACCCGGCGGCACCTCCGGGGTCGACTGGAGCCAGGCGACCAAGGTGCTGTCCGGGTTGCTGATGGCGCCCGTCATCGGCTTCGTCGCGGCGGCGTTGATGCTGCTGGTGCTCCGCGCGGTGGCTCGTAATCCGACGCTGATGCAGTCGCCCGAAGGCGACGCGCCGCCACCGCGTGGCATCCGCGCGCTGCTGGTGTTCACCTGCACGGCAGTGTCGTTCAGCCACGGCTCCAACGACGGGCAGAAGGGCATGGGGCTGATCATGCTGATCCTGATCGGCTGCGCGCCCACCGCTTACGCGCTCAACCGCACCTTGCCGGCCAGCGAAACGCCCGCCTTCTACGCCAGCGCCGATGCAGCCGCACGCGTGCTGGCAAGCCACGGCGCCGCGCCGGTGCCGCTCGCCCGCGCGCGGCCGGTGCTGGTCGACGCGCTGTCGCATCGCCGCGTCGATACGCCGGCCGCTTACGGAGCCGCGATCGCGGTCTCGCGCGACGTGGCGGGCCGCGTCGCGAGCTACGGATCGCTCGACCGCGTGCCCGCAGAGGCGACGCCCAACCTTCGCAACGACATGTACCTAGTGCTCGATGCGACGCGCATGATCGGCAAGGACGCCGACAAGCACGGCTTCTCAAACGCGGAGACCGCGCGGCTCAAGGACTATCAATCACGCCTGGAAGCAGGGACGCGCTACATCCCGCTATGGGTCAAGGTAGCGGTCGCGCTCGCGCTCGGGCTCGGAACGATGATCGGGTGGAAGCGGATCGTCGTCACCGTTGGCGAGAAGATCGGCAAGCAGCACATGACCTACGGAATGGGCGCCTCGGCCGAGCTGGTCGCGGCAGGCACCATCCTGGCGGCGGATCGCTTCGGCCTGCCGGTATCCACCACGCATATCCTGTCGTCGGGCGTCGCCGGCGCCTCGGTCGCGAGCGGGATGGGGTTGCAGCGTCGCACGTTGATCCAGCTCGCCGCGGCATGGATCATGACGCTGCCCGTCGCGATGCTGCTGTCCGGCGTGCTCTATTGGTTGCTGCTGCAATTGGTGGAGAGCGGCGCGTTCTGATCGAGCCGAGCGTAGCCGCGCTGCGGTAAAAACCGGGGCGGCCCGGATGGAGCCGCCCCGTAGTTCAGGGAAGGGATCGGACGAGGGGGATTGCCCGATCCACGCGGCGCCCAACAGGGGAGAAAAGCGCCGCATCAGCAGACCTAACGCCGCTGTGTTGCGCAGATGTTGCAGGCGAGCGCGATTTGGTGACCGCGGCGACATCTTGCACGTTGACGCCAGCCGCGGCGGCGGCCGATGACGCGGCATGACGCAACCCGCTTCCCACCGACGTATCCTGCTCGCCAGCCTGGTCGGCACGTCGGTCGAATTCTACGATTTCTACATCTACGCGACCGCCGTCTCGCTCGTGTTCGGGCCGTTGTTCTTCCCGGCGGGCGACGCCTCGGTGCAGTTGCTCGCCTCCTACGCCAGCCTCGCTGTCGCCTTTTTCGCGCGGCCGGTGGGCGCCTGGGCGTTCGGCCATTACGGCGACCGGATCGGACGCAAGTCGACCTTGGTCGCGAGCCTGATGCTCATGGGTGGCTCGACGCTCGCCATCGCTTTCCTGCCCACCTACGCGACTGCCGGCATGCTCGCGCCGATCCTCTTGTGCGTCCTTCGCTTCGGCCAGGGCTTTGGTCTTGGGGGCGAGTGGGGCGGGGCAGCGCTACTGGCGGTCGAGAATGCGCCGCCGGGCAAGCGCGGCCGTTACGGTACCGTGCCGCAACTCGGCGCGCCGGTCGGCTTCATCGCCGCCAACGGGCTGTTCCTGGTGCTCGGGCTGGTGATGACGCCTGCGCAGTTCCTTGCGTGGGGCTGGCGCGTGCCGTTTCTGCTGTCGGTGATCCTCGTTGGTCTGGGACTGTGGGTGCGGTTGAAGATCAGCGAAACACCCGCGTTTGCCGCGATGATCGAGGAAGGACCGCCGCCCTCGGTGCCGATGGGAGAACTGCTGCGGCAGCACTGGCGACGCACGCTCGGCGGGACGTTTGGCGCCATCGCCTGTTTCGCGGTCTATTACATCGCGACGGCCTTCGCGCTCGGCTACGCGACCAAGATGCTGGGCGTGAACACGCAACTGTTCCTCAGCCTCCAGCTCGCGGCGATCCTGTTCATGGCCGCGGGCATCGCGCTGTCGGGTATGTGGGCGGATCGCACGACGCCGGGGCATGTGCTCGCCTGGGGATGCGTCGGTGCAGTCGTCGCGGGCTTCGCACTGGTGCCGGGGCTCGGCTCGGGCTCGATCCCGGCGATGTTCGCGAGCCTGGCGTTCGCCCTCTTCGTGATGGGGTTCGTGTACGGCCCGCTCGGCGCGTGGTTGCCTGGCCTGTTCCCCGCGCGCGTGCGCTACACCGGGGTGAGCCTGTCGTTCAACATGGCCGGCATCATCGGCGGTGGCCTCACGCCTGTTGCGGCGCAGGCGCTGGTTGCGCGTGGCGGGTTGCTGCTGGTCGGCGGTTATCTGGCGGCGCTCTCCTTGCTCAGTCTCGCCGCACTGCTCCTGATGCGCGAAGCCAGCGCCCGTGCGACCACGCCGCTGCCGACGGTCTGAAGCTCAGGCCTCCCGGCGCAGGATCGTCAGACGCGCGCGGCCGTACTGCCGCTCGGCATCAACCGCGAAGCCGGCGAGCGCGACGGCTTCTCCACGTCCGGTCTCGATCGTCAGCCAGGTTGCCGGCCCGATCCACCCGAGCCGCGCCAGCTTGTCCGCCGCCACCGCCCCAGCGCCCGAGGCATAGGGCGGGTCCATCATCACGACATCGAGCGGCGCTGGTGCGGGTCCTAACGCCAGCACCGAACCCGCGCGAATATGGGCGCGTGATCCAGCGGCCAAGGTCGCGACATTGGCACGCAGCGCATCCAGCGCCGCGCGATCCTGTTCGACGAACAGGCACGACGCCGCGCCGCGTGACAAGGCTTCAAGTCCCAACGCGCCCGAGCCGGCGAACAGATCGGCCACGCTCAACCCGTCAAAGCTGCCGACCCGGCTCGCCAACATCGAGAAAAGCGCCTCGCGCGTCCGGTCGGCGGTTGGGCGGGTCGTATCGCCCTTCGGCGCGACGAGCGCGCGCCCGCGCCATTCGCCTGCGATGATCCTCACTTGCGCGGCTTTCCGGTGCGCGGGCCCGTTTTCGGCTTCGGTTTGGCCCAGCCGGGCTTGCGCTGCAGCTTGACCGGCCGCTGCGCGGTATCCTCGTCGCTTGGGCGAGATGTGTCCGGCGCGCGCGAGCCCTGCAGTCGCACCCCGCCACGTTGCGGTAAAGCAGCGTCGCGGGTCATCCCGGTAACAGGCGAGCGGGTGCGCTGTGGTGTTTGTTCGTGCATCGCGCCGCGCGCGGGGCGGGGGCTTCTAGGTGCATCGGTGCTCACAGCACCAGCGCTTCGTGGACCCGAGCGGGTGGCGCGCTCGCCATTGCCGATGCTGCTTCCCCCCGCGCGATCTGGACGGATGCGAGCAGCAATGTTCTCAGGTCCGGGGCCGAACTTGTCGCGTTTTCCTGATGCAGGGTCGCCGCGACGGAGCCGGCGATCGGGCTCGGAAACGCTCGTGCGGCGCGTCGCCGCGGCGGGATCGTAGCCGCTGTCTGCACTTGAAAATCCGGCGGCGTTGCCGGCGGGCCTCACAGTGCGCGAGTTGGTGGTGCGGCGCAGCGCGGGTGCGGAGATGGTGGTTGCTGCATCGGTCTTGCCGCGGCTTCCGACCTTGAGCGACTGACGAAAGGCGACCAGATCAGCCACGCGCACCTCGCCGATCGCGCCGACCGGCAGGTCGCCCATGACGAAGGGTCCGTAGCGCGTCCGGATCAGGCGGCTGACCTGAAGACCCAGATATTCCAGCACACGCCGCACTTCGCGGTTCTTGCCCTCGGTCAGGATCATCTCGACCCAGACGTTGGCGCCGGTGCGGCGTTCCAGATTGGCGTCGATGCTGCCGTAGCGCACCCGCTCGATCTCGACGCCGTCGATCAACTCCTCCAACTGCGCTTGCGTCACGTCGCCGTAGGCGCGCGCGCGATAGGCGCGCTCGACGCCGGTCGAGGGCAGCTCGAGCTGCCGCTTGAACTCGCCATCGGTGGTGAGCAGCAGCAGCCCTTCGGTGTTCAGGTCGAGCCGCCCGACCGGCACCAATCGCGGCAGGTCGGCGGGTAGGCGATCGTAGATCGTCGGGCGTCCGGCGGGATCACGCGCCGCGGTCAGGTAACCCGCGGGCTTGTGGAACAGGAACAATCGCGTCGGCTCGGCGGCAGCGACCGGGGCACCATCGACCGTCACGCCGTCGAGCGTCGCGAGCAAGGTCGCGGGCGTGTCGATTATGCTGCCGTTCACGGCGACGCGACCGTCGGCGATCATCCGCTCGACATCGCGCCGCGACGCGACACCCGCGCGCGCGAGCAATTTGGCGATACGGTGTTGCGCGGGTTGGTCGGCCATGTGCGCGGCTTAACGCTGCTTGGTCGAGCACTGTCAAATATTTGCGACCGAATTCATCCTTTTGCGTTGTGCGTCCGTAACGATGGAAGCCAACCCATGTTGTTCGGACGAAAGCAGCGTTTGATCTCCCGCCTGCTTGTCGTGGAAGACGAGCCGCTGATCGCGTTCGATACCGAGCGGATGCTGCGCGAGAACGGTTATGAGGTGCTGGCGACCGTTGATCGCGTGGCGGACGCGCGCGCGCTGCTGTCGCGCGACACCGTCAACGTCGATCTGATCCTCGCCGACGTGCGGCTCGCCGATGGCAGCGGCGTCGAGGTCGCGCGTGCGGCAGCCGCGCGTGACGTGCCGGTCATGTTCGTGACCGGAACCTGCCCACCCGAGGCGCGCTCGCTCGCGATCGCGTTCCTCGCCAAACCCTATCTGGAGCGCGACCTGTTGAACGCGATCGAGGCGGTCGACGCGGTCAAGGCCGGGCGGCAGACCAAGCGCTTGCCGCACGGCTTCGAACTGTTCGTGACCGCCACCTGACACATCACAGGAAGCGCTCGACCTGATCGTGGAACTGGCGGATGCCGGCCTCAAGCGTGCCCAGCGTGACCTGTTTCACCGCACCCGATGCGAGACCCTGCTGGCCCAGCGCCGCGGCGCGGAAGTCCTCGCTCGCAAAAACGCCGCCGTCGAGCAGGTTCCAGCTTTTCTCCCAATGGTGGCGCGCCTTGTCGGTCACGGGCGGTTCGGGGATCAGCATGAAATCCTCGACGAGCACCCGGTCGTGCGACTGCGGCATCAACACCATCAGGTTGACGTAGTCCGGACTGACGATCAGCACCGTGCCCGGGAACATCTGATAGGTGTAGGTGATCGCCGAGCGCAGCGTCGGCCAGTCGGCGGCGCGCACCGCGGCTTCGTCGACCTCGCGTCCGACCGCCGATCGCTGGTGCGGCCCGATCGTGTCCGCGGATACCACACCGTCCTTGAAAAATGGCCCGATCGTCGCCGCATGGAGCCGGGCGACGTGGTAGCTTTCGAGGAATGCGTCCATAATGAGCTTCCAATTGGCGGCAACATCATGCGTCCGGCGACGGAACAGGTGCATGTGGCTGAGCCCGAACGCATCGAAGTCGGCGCCGAGCGCGTCCGGCTCGGCGAAATCCGCGGCCTCGTCGAACGAGAACCAGATCAACCCACCCGCGTCGCGCGTCGGCAGGCGTTTGAGCGCGAGCGCGTCCTTGTCGATGCCGGGGAAGGTATCGGGGCGGGGCAGGCCGATGAGCCGACCGTCGAGCGCGTAGCTCCAGGCGTGATACGGACAGACCAGCCGCGACGCGCAGACTGGTTCGCTCCCCTCCACCAGCCGCGTGCCGCGATGCTGACACACGTTGAGGAAGACGTGCGCCTGCCCCTGCTTGTCGCGCGTGACGAGCAGGGGCTTGCCGAACCCGTCGTGCGGAACCGCGGTGCCCGGTTCCGCCACCAGCGCGGATGGCGCGATCACCAGCGGCACGCGCGCGAAGATGCGCGCCTGTTCGGCCAGGTGGCGCGCAGGATCGGTGTAGGCGGCGGCATCGACGTGGGTGATCGCGGCCTCGCGGCGGCGTCCACCATCGGCGAGCATCTGTGCCAGCGCGAGCTGGCCCGGCGTGGGGCGTAGCGCCCCGGCGGGTGCGTCCATGGCTTACCTCTCCGTCTTTTGCCGCTAGTGTTCGGCAAAAGTCGCGTGGGAGCAAGTGATGGCGGCAACGCCGGGCAAGATCGATATCGAACGGCGGACGTGGTGGGACGGGGTCAGACCCTATACGGAACGCGCGCCGCTCGCGTCACTGGCGCTGGGCGTGTCATCGGCGTTCGCGCTGACGATGATCACCAGCACGCTGGCGAGCCGGCTCGCGGAGGCGGGGATCGACAAGAAGAGTGTGACCGCCTTCGCCCTGGTCATCCTCGCGTACAATCTCAAATTCCTGTGGGCCTGGGTGATCGAAGGCGTGCGCCTGCCGATCCTGGGTCGATTGGGGCAGCGTGTGTCGTGGCTGATCCTGCTGGCGGCGTGCACCATGGCGGCGGCGATCAATCTCGGGCTCGCCGATCCGCGCGTGTCGCTGGCGCAAACGGCGTCGGCGGCGATCCTGCTCGGCATCGCCGGCGCCAGTTTCGACATCGTCATCGATGCGTACCGCATCGAGCTGCTCGAACCGCGACAACTGGGTGTCGGGTCGGGGATGGGGCAATATGGCTGGCGCATCGGATCGGCCGCGCTCGGCTCGCTCGCGTTGCTGGTCGCGGATCGGGTCAATTGGGAGGCAGCTTATTTCGTCAGCTGCGCCTTTGCGCTGCCCGCGGTGATCACCGCCTTGGTGATGGGTGAACCGCAGCGTCATCGTGAAGCCGTGCGCGACACGGCGGGACGGCGTCCGCTCGGTGACCTGGCCCGCGCCGTCGTCGGGCCGTTCGCGGAGTTCTTCCGCCGCCCGGGTGCGGTGATCATCCTGTTGTTCATCCTGTTCCACAAGATCGGCGACACGCTCGCCAACCTGACATTGCGGCTGCTGTTCAACGATCTCGGGTTCAGCAAGAGCGAGATCGCGCTCTACGATGTCGGCGTCGGCTTCTGGGCGCTGCTGGCGGGCGTCTTCGTCGGCGGGATCATGTACGCACGGATGGGGTTGAAGCGCTCGGTGCTGGTCAGCCTGATCTTGATGGCGGTCTCCAACATCAGTTTCGCGGCGCTCGCGGCGGCAGGCCACTCGAACGCGGGAATGGCCGGGGCGATCGGCTTCGAAAATTTCGCCAGCGGGATCGGCGGCGTCACGGTGATCGCCTATTTCTCCGCACTGACCGACCTGCGCTTCACCGCGAGCCAATATGCGCTGATCTCGGCGGCGGCGAGCATCGTCGGACGCATCCTGACGGGTACCACTGCGGGCGCGCTGGTGGAGCGGTTCGGCTACGTCGATTTCTACCTGCTGACGACTGTTCTCGCACTGCCGGGTGTGGTGCTGTTCTGGTGGATGAGCCGATCGGGCTTGATCGATCGCTCGGTCGGCAGCGCCGGCATCGCGGGGCCGGGCGACGCGCGCGACGGTGCTCCCGTGTGACGCGCGTGCGCTGAAGCAAGGCTTGCCACGCGCACCCGAGCACAATCGGAATCTATTTAGCGCGGTAGCTCGTCATTCAGGGCGAGCACTGCGCCCGCTAGATACAACGAGCCTGCGATCAGCACCGGCGACTTCGTTACCGCGCCCGTAGTGCGCGAGACGATCTCCATCGCATGTGTCACACCGTCTGCCTCATCGGTCTCGGTGACGCCCAACTCCCTTGCGACCGCCACAAGCGCCGCGGGGGAGTGAGCAGCGTGATCGGGCACGGAAACGCCGACCACCCGCTTCAGCAAGGGCGCGAGCGGTCGCAGGAAGCCAACCGCGTCCTTGTTGGCGAGCATGCCCAGGATCAACGTCAGATCGTCGGTGACGCCGAGCTGCGGCAGGGCGCGGGCAAGCGCTTCGCCTGCGGATGCGTTATGGCCACCATCAAGCCACACGGGAGCATTTCTCGGCCCGAGATCGACCAGCGGCCCGGAAGAAAGACGTTGCAGACGTGCGGGCCAGAAGGTTCGCTGCGCGGCAATCGCAAGCGCGTCGTCTAGAACATCCAGCGTTCGTTGATGACGCAGCATCGCCGCTGCGAGTGCGAGGTTGTCGGCTTGATGTGAGCCGTGAAGCCTCGGCAGAGGCAACGTCATCGAGCCTTGTACGTCGCAGTAGCGAAGCGTTTCGTGTTGGCGGATTGCGTCCCACGCCTCGCCTTGAACCTGCAGAATGGCCCCGCGCTCGGCGGCTTCCGCCGCGATCACCGACGCGATCTCCGCCGGGTAGGACATGGTGACGAGCGGGACGTCGCGCTTGGCGATGCCTGCCTTCTCGCGTGCGATCAGCGGCAAGGTGTTGCCGAGGAACGCCTCGTGATCCAGTCCGAGCGCGGCGATGCCGCACGCCGCGGCGGTGGGAAGCACGTTGGTCGCGTCGAGCCGACCGCCCAAGCCGACCTCGATCACGCACGCGTCGGCTGGCGTGCGAACGAAGCCGAGAAAGGCGGCAGCGGTCGTCACCTCAAAGAAGCTAGCGCCGATGTCGCCACTCACGTCGAGCACTTCGGCGAGCAGCGCAGCGAGCGCCGGATCGTCGATCAGCGTGCCCGATAGCCGGATACGCTCGTTGAAGCGGACGAGGTGCGGACTGGTATAGGCGTGGACGCGGTAACCGGCCGCTTCCAGCGCGCCACGCAGAAACGCGCAGGTCGACCCTTTGCCGTTGGTTCCGGCAACATGGAACACGGGCGGCAGATGGTGGTGCGGATCGCCGAGCCGCGCGAGCAAACGAGTGATACGCTCGAGCCCCAGCACGTCCGCGCCGGGTGAGAGCGCCCACAAGCGATCGAGTTGCGCCTGCACGGTGGGATCGGCGGAGCGGGCGTGGTCGGGCATGACGCGATGTCCGGATTACGGCGTCGGGAAAAGGAGCAGGCACCGCGCGGGACCGAGCCACCGCGGTGCCCCACGCGCGTCACGCTGCGGCGCTACGCTCCGCACAAAGGTAGCCGATCACATTGGCGAGGCGTTCGCGTAGCTCTTTGCGATGGACCACCATGTCGATCATCCCGTGTTCGAGATAATATTCGCTGGTCTGGAAATCGTCGGGCAGCTTTTCGCGGATCGTGTTCTCGATCACGCGACGCCCGGTAAAGGCGAGCGTCGCCTTGGGTTCGGCGATGTGGATGTCGCCGAGCATCGCATAGGCGGCCATGACACCGCCCGAGGTCGGATCGGTCAGCACGACGATATAGGGGAGGCCGGCGTCGTGAAGCATCTGGATCGCGACGGTGCTGCGCGGCATCTGCATGAGGCTCAGGATACCCTCCTGCATCCGCGCGCCACCCGAAGCGGTGAACACGACATAGGGGGCGTGATCGGCGATCGCCGCCTCGACGCCCTGGATGAAGGCTTCACCCACGGCCTGGCCCATCGAACCGCCCATGAAGGCGAAGTCCTGCACCCCGATCACGACCTTGCGTCCGTGGATCAACCCACGCGCGTTGACGAACGCGTCCTGCTCACCGGTGTCGGCACGTGCCGACTTCAGACGATCGACGTAACGCTTCGAATCGCGGAACTTGAGCGGATCCTCGGGTGCCTTGGGCGGGGCGAGCGGCTGCGCGGTGCCCTCGTCGAAGAGGTAGGCGAAGCGCTCGGCCGGCCCGATGCGATCGTGATGGTCGCACGTCGGACAGACATGGAGGTTCTCCTCCAGCTCCTTGGTGAACACCATCGTCCCGCAGCCCTTGCACTTGTGCCACAGGTTCTCGGGTGTCTGCTGCTTGCCCGCCGGAACGATCGAGGACAAGGCATTGCGAACGTTGCTCAACCAGCTCATCGTACTGCTTCCTTGCGGGCCGAGGCGAGCGCCTCCGACAGACCGCGAACATAAGTGGTGACATGCGTGGGCGCTTGCGAGCCGTACCGCGCCACGATCTCGACGATCGCCGAGCCGACGACGACGCCATCGGCGACCGCACCGATCTCGCGCGCCTGATCGGGGGTACGGACGCCAAACCCGACGGCGATCGGCACGTCGGTCGCCTGCTTCAATCGCGCGACCGCCTGTTCGATCGATGCCTGCTGCGCCTGTTGCAGGCCGGTGATACCGGCGACCGACACGTAGTAGAGGAAGCCCGAGGCACCGTTCACGACCTCGGGCAGCCGCGCGACATCGGTGGTGGGCGTGGCGAGACGGATCAGGTCCAGGCCTGCTTCGCGCAACGCGGGGCCGAGGGCATCATCTTCCTCGGGCGGCACGTCGACGCAGATCACGCCGTCGACACCCGCCTCGCGCGCGGCAGTGGCGAACCATTCGGCCCCGCGCCGTAGCATCGGATTGGCATAGCCCATCAGCACCAGCGGCACGTCCGGGTGACGCGCGCGAAATCCCGCCGCGATGCCGAGAATGTCCGCCGTTGTCGTGCCGCCATCCAGGCTGCGGATGTTCGCCGCCTGGATCGCCGGGCCATCGGCCATCGGGTCAGTGAACGGCATGCCGAGCTCGATCACGTCGGCACCGCCCGCGACCAGGGCGCCGAGGATCGCGGGCGTGGCGGCTACATCGGGGTCACCGGCAGTGACGAAGGTGACGAGCGCCGGCCGATCGGCGCGAAAGGCGTTGGACAGCCGCGTCATCAGATCGCCACTCCCAACGCCTCGGCGACGGTGAAGATATCCTTGTCGCCACGGCCGCACAGATTGGCGAGGATCATTTGATCCTGCTGCATTTCCTTTGACTTGGCGGCGACTGCGGCGATCGCATGAGCAGGTTCGAGCGCGGGAATGATCCCCTCGACACGGCACAACAGCTGGAATGCGTCGAGCGCCTCACGGTCGGTGATGCTGGTGTAGGTGACCCGGCCGATGTCCTTCAGCCAGGCATGTTCAGGACCGATGCCGGGATAATCGAGCCCGGCGGAAATCGAATGCGCCTCCGCGATCTGCCCGTCGTCGTCCTGCAACAGGTAGGTCTTGTTGCCGTGAAGCACGCCCGGAAAGCCGCCGGCGAGACTGGCAGCGTGCTTGGCTTCCAATCCTTCGCCCGCCGCTTCGACCCCGAGCATCTGCACGTCGGCGTCGTCGAGGAACGGGTGGAACAGGCCGATCGCATTCGAGCCGCCGCCGATCGCCGCGACGAGCAGGTCGGGCAGGCGGCCGGTGCGCGACAGCATCTGCGCGCGCGCCTCGCGCCCGATCACGCTTTGAAAGTCACGGACGAGTTCAGGATAGGGATGCGGGCCCGCCGCGGTGCCGATGATGTAGAACGTGTCATGCACGTTCGCGACCCAGTCGCGCAGCGCCTCGTTCATCGCGTCCTTGAGCGTGCGCGCCCCGCTCTCGACCGCGCGAACCTCGGCGCCGAGCAGCTTCATGCGGAAAACGTTGGGTGCCTGCCGCTCGACGTCCTTCGCGCCCATGTAGATGACGCAGGGAAGGCCGAAGCGCGCGCAGACGGTGGCGGTCGCGACGCCGTGTTGCCCCGCGCCCGTCTCGGCGATGATCCGGGTCTTGCCCATGCGGAGCGCGAGCAGGATCTGGCCGACGCAATTGTTGATCTTGTGCGCGCCGGTGTGATTCAGTTCGTCGCGCTTGAACCAGATTTCAGGCCCCATGCCGCCTGGCGCGCTGGCGCGCAGTGCCTCCGTCAGCCGCTCGGCGTGGTAGAGCGGGCTGGGGCGACCGACATAATGTTCGAGCAGGTCGTCGAACTGCGCCTGGAACGCCGGGTCCTGCTTCGCCGCGCGATACGCACGTTCGAGTTCGAGGATCAACGGCATCAGCGTCTCCGCGACATAGCGGCCACCGTAATCGCCGAAATGGCCGCGGCTGTCGGGTTGCTGGCGGAAGCTGTTGGGCGCGGGGACGGGTTCGGAGGTGAGGGTCATAGCTGGCGGACCGATTGAAGGAAGGCGGCGATCTTGTCCACGTTCTTGACGCCCGGTTCGGTCTCGACCCCTGACGAGGTATCGACCAGCGTCGCACCGGTACGCGCGACCGCCTCTGCCACATTGACTGCATCGATCCCCCCCGACAACGCCCAAGCAAGTGGCGGGCGAAAGCCGTCGAGCAGCGACCAGTCAAACCGTATTCCCATGCCGCCTGGTAGTGCGGCGTCCGCAGGTGTCTTGGCGTCGAACAACAGGCGATCAGCCGCCCCCGTATAGCTGTTCGCAACGTCGAGATCGCTGCGCGTCTTGACCGCTACCGCAGCCCAAGCCTCCGCACCCGTCATTCGCCGCAGATGTGCGACGCGTTCAGGCGCGGTTCGGTGAAGCTGGATCGCGGACAAGCGCGCGGTCTGCATGGCGCGGGTAATCGTCTCGTCATCGGGGGCGACGAACACCCCAACCCGCGCGACGTGATCGGGCACACGCGCAGCGAGCGCGGCGGCGTGGTCGAACGGCACATGTCGGGGCGAGGGCGGAAAGAAGACAAAGCCGACATGGCTCGCGCCGCCCGCGATCGCGGCATCGAGCGTGGCGGTGGTCGAAAGGCCGCAAATCTTGGCGGTGACTGGCATGGCGCGCGCCCTAGCAGCCATGACGGCGTCGCGCCAATCGGCTCTGCCGAATCACGGCATCGCGAGGCTGGAAAGCTCGTCGATCGAGATGCCGTAGGTCGCGCAGATGTGATCCCGCAACGCGCGTTTGGCCTGCGCCATTTCGGCGTAAGCCGCGTCCTCGGCTGCTTCCGCCGCGGCGTTGACGGTGAAACGATCGGGAATGAGCGCATCCCAGGTCAAATTGTGACGCTCGGCCGCCGCGCGGACCATTTCGACAAGCGCTCTCGCTTCATCGTCCATGGTGGTGCCCCTCAGAGCGTCGCAGCGATCGCGCGGGCGGCCTGGTCGGGATTGGCGGCTTGGGTGATCGGCCGGCCGATGACGAGAATCGATGCACCGTCGTCGAGCGCCCGTCGCGGTGTGGCGACGCGCTTCTGGTCGCCGGCGGCGGCATCCGCCGGACGCACGCCGGGAACGACGAAATATCCCTTCGGCCAGGCCCGGTGCGCCGCCTTCACCTCCGCGCCCGAACAGACGATGCCGTCCAGCCGGGCCTCGCGCGCCAGATCGGAGAGACGCAGCACGTGATCGTGCGCACTGCCGGCGACGCCGGTGGCGGCCAGATCGTCGTCGTCGAGGCTGGTGAGCATCGTTACCGCGACGACGCGGGTGTCCGGGTGCGCCGCGGCCTTGGCATCCTCCAGCATCGCGCGCCCGCCGCTAGCGTGAACGGTCAGTACTGCAGGTTTGAGCGACGCGAGCGACTGAATGGCCTTGGCCACCGTGTTGGGAATGTCATGGAGTTTCAGGTCGAGGAAGACGGGCAGCCCGATCTCTTCGATCGCGCGCACGCCCGCGGGACCGTTGGCGCAGAAGAATTCTAGGCCCAGCTTTACCCCTCCGACGTGATGACGGACGTTCTGCACCAGCGTATGCGCGCGCGCGAGATCTGGCGTATCGAGCGCAACGAAGACCCGGTTGGACATCAGACGGACTCGGTCATGGTCGAGGATGGAACGGGCGCGGCTGGCGGCAGGCTAGACACGGGAGGCGCTGCTTCGCTGATCGTGCGTGTGCTGGCGAGCGCGCGTTCTGCCGCCGACAGGCGCTGGCGAAGCCGCCAGCGGACCACGTGCTGGTAGATCAGCGTCGGCACGAAGCCGAGCAGGAAGGTGAGCAGCAGCAGCAGCGGCAGGTTGATCTCCATCACCAACCCGCCGAACAGCTGGATCGACACCGTCGTCCAATTGCCGAAGGTGAACACCGCGGCGATGAACGCCAGCAGGCACCAGAACAGAATCTTCAGGAACTGCATCGCGCGCGACGCTATCGCGGGCGGGCAGGTTTGACCAGTCTTAGCCGGCCTTAGCCGAGTTCGCGGCGCAGCGAGGCGATCAGCGTGGGCACGGCGGTTAGACGCGGCTCCTCTTGGTCGAGGATCGCGATGAACGCGGCGCGCTTGATGGCGGCGAGGCGACCGGCGCGCAGTCGCCCGGTGGCCGGCAGGGTAGAGACGGCGATGTCGATCATCCGCTCGGCACCGTGCAGGCGACCCCAGAGGTAATCGTTTTCGCGATAAGCGCGGCTGAAGAACGCGCCGAAACTGTTGTACTGAATGCCCTTCAACGTCGCTTCGGCGCCGCCGCTGCGGATCGAGCGCGCGTCGTCGGGCGAGATGCGATCAACGCGGATCGGGTCGTATTCGTCGGTGCCTTCGCCCTGCAGCAGCGGCAGCGTGGCGACATCGACATAGGGAAAGCCTAGATAATTGAGCAGCATCGCGTGTCGCCACTCACGCGGCAGTTCAGCCAGTGCGGCAGCGATGCGCGCGTCGGTCTGCGCGTCGAGATCGGTTAAGTTAAGCGACGTGCCGAGCGCGTCGAGCAGCGGCGCCGCATCGTCGCGCAGCGCACGCATCGCATGGCGCAAGCCACGATGCGCTTCCGGGCGTCGCGCATCAAGATAGGCGCCGAGCGCATCGTAAACGGCACGGCGCAGCGGCTCGAGTGTTTCCGCGCCCGCCTCGCTCTCCGCCTCGCCTATCCGGCGCGCGAGCAGCCGCAGACGGCGGACGCGAAAGTCGAGGTCGAAGGTGCGCAGAAAGGCGATCGTCGGCTCGCTGCCTTCGCCGGTGAACACCGCGCTGGCGGTGACACCGCGCGCCGCCAATGCCTGATCGATGCGCGCGCGCGTGTTGCTCCAGCGCTGCGCACCAGGTGCCCCGCCGACCGCGTGGAGCAGCGTTGCGACGAACTCGACCACGTTTGCGGTCTTGAGATGCCCGTAGCCCGCGTAGGAGAAGCCGGCGCGTTCGGCCGCCGCTGTTTGCGCACGCCGTCGCCACGCGACGAGGCGCGGTACGGTTGGCCGATCGAGGAAGAAGGTGCGTCCGAACAGTTGCTCGATCTCGCGCTCCACGTCGGGGCGGATCGCATCGAGGATCGCCCGCATCCGCTCGATACGACGCGACCGCTCCGCCAGAGCTTCGAGGTTGTCGCGGATGGGTTGCTGGCGCGGAAGCTCGCTGATCGCGCCCAGGATCGTCTGGAAGAAGCCGGGTACGCCGTCTGAGTTGCTGCCCGACAGCCGGAATTTATTGCCCGGAGAGGGATCGATGTAAACGAAGCGCCGATCGATCTCGCGCCGCGCCGGGCGGTTGTGCAACGCGTCGATCGCGGGGCGGAACGGCGCATTGGCGAGCACGGAGCCATCGATCAGCGCAGTCTTGTCGATCGTGTTGGCGGCGACTTGGCGCGGCAACACACGACGCAGGAACGTGCGTCGACCCGGCCAGTCTGCGCCGCGCGCTGCCAGGACGTTGTCGAGTTCTGCCACGGTGACGGGCGGGAAAGCGCCGGGGAAGCTGGAGGTCGCGCGTGCGGCAAAGGTCAGTTCGGCCGGATCGGCCAGCGAGTCGCGAGGTGCGCCGCCGTCGCTGAAGGGAAAGACGAGGCGATGCTCGGTTTCGGTTACCTCGCGCGGTGAGTGAAGTTCCAGCCGTTCGGGATGACCGGTAAAGTCGGTGACGGTTACGAACAGATCAAGCGGTTGACCAGAAGGCAGCAGCCTTGGTCCACGTGGCGACGCCGCCATCGCCGCGAAGGCATCCAGCAGCATGTGCGTGAACCCCGAGCCCGAAAAAGGCGGCTCGAACCAGCGCGAGCGGATGAAATGCGACAATTTCGCGCGCACCTCCTCGCGTGTCGGCTCGTCGAGATGATCGAGCTGGTCCGCGCTACGTCCGGCGGCCATCCACGCGAGCGGTAGCGCCCACATCTTGGAGAAGCGCGATGCGGGTGCCGCGTCGGCGTCGATCAATCGCTCGACATCTGCCCCGTCGAGCCACAGATCGGTGAGCGGATCGAGTGACTGGCCCGAAGCGATGGCCTGCGCCAGGAAGATACCGTTAATGCCACCCGCGCTCGCGCGGGCGACGATATCGGGCAGGATGCGCAGCGTGACGCCTGCGCTTTGCTCCATCTCGCCCAGCAGTGCCGCGTAGACGGCGGCCGAACCGGTCAGCTCGCTGTCGCGGTCGAGGTGCGCGCGGCTGGCGCGCGCCAGGTGCCAGATCTCCTTGGTGATTCCGTGCATGTAAACCGCCAGGCTGATCCCGCCGTAGCAGACCAGTGCCAGCCGCAGCTCCTTCTCGCGCGGCGCGGCGGGCACACCGGCATCGCTCATGCCGACGCGATCTCCGCCCAGATCGGCAGATGGTCCGACGCCGTGCGCGCGGCAGCACTCGTGTGGACACCGCACGTTATGATCCGCAGATCGCGCGACGCCATAATGCGATCGAGTCGCGCGATTGGTCGGCGCGCGTGGAAGCTCGGACCGGTCTCGGCGAACGCGAACGAACGGGCGAAATCACGCAAACAGCCCGATCGCCGGCTCCACTCATTCAGGTCGCCCATCATTATCGTCGGTTGCGAAGGGCGGGCGGACAGGTGCGCGATGATCGCGTGCGCCTGCCGCCGCCGCCACAAGCCAGACAGATCGAGGTGCATGCCGACGACACGGACTATTTCCCCTCTGATCGTCAGATCTGCCAGCACCGCCCCGCGCGGTTCCAGCGTCGGCAGTTGCAGCATTTCGCACGCGACCACCTCCGCCGACCGCCGCACGAGCAATGCGTTGCCGTGCCAGCCGAGGCTGAGCGCCCGCGCGCCGAAACCCACCGCCTTCCATCCGCCATGTTCGGCGAGGTGATGCTGGGTAACGACCGCGGCGCGGGTACCGAAGCGGCGGTCCGCCTCCTGCAAGGCGACCACGTCGGCGTCGATCTCGGTCAATACGTCCAAAATACGTTGCGGGTCGCGCCGGCGATCGGTTCCGATCCCCTTGCGCATGTTGTAGCTCGCGACCTTGATCTTCATGTCGTCGTCGTAACGAGCATTATTGTCGCGAGTTGCACGCGTGATCGTGGCGACGCGGACCTTGATCCGCTCAGGCCGGCAACAGATTGCTTCTGATTGGCTGCAGCCCGGCCGACGCCGTCACCTCGCGTGTCGGACGCTGGGTCGTGGGCGATGACACAGGGGTGGGCTGGCCGATCAGGTGCGACAGGTCGCGTAGCGACTGCACCAGCGCGAGCCCGCGCGGTCCGGCGATGTAGCGCGGCTCCCAGATGGGATCGAACTTCTCCTTGTAGGTGCGCAAGCCCCGGAAACCGTAGAAGCGCTCACCATGCTGGAACACCAATGCCGCCGCACGCGCCCACGCCGGTGCCAGGCGCCGTCCCGTAATTCCAGACAGCGGTGCGATCCCGAGCGAGAAGCGCTTGAACCCCTCAACACGCGCCCATTGCATCACGTGAACGAACAGGAAATCCATCGTGCCGGGCGGCGCATCATCACGATGGCGCATCAGGTCGACCGAGGCTTCCGCTCGATTGTCGGTCAGCCACAGATTGGCGAATGCGACGACACGGTCACCGATTGTTGCGAGCGCGACGTCGAAATTAGCGAGATAGTCGGCGTCGAATCGGCCTAGGCTGAACCCCTTCTCGGTCTGTCCCTTGGCGGCCGACCATTCCCGCGACACTGCGGCGAGTTCGTCGATCATTGCCGGCACCTCGGCCGCTGGAATGATCCGGAAGGTCAGGCCGCGGCGGGCGGCAGCGCGCTCGGCCTTGCGCACCGATCGCATCCGCGGCGTGTCGAACGTGAGCCCGGGCAGGTCGACGACCGCTTCCTCGCCGTATTTGATGACGTGCAAGCCCATGCCGATCGCGAGATCGAGCACCGGCGGCGTGATCTGGTATAGCAGCAAACGTCCTTGCGCCGCATCGGCGAGGTCGCGGATGCGCCACAGCAGGTCGGGCCAGTCGCCCGGCTCGCCGACCGGATCGCCCATCACGATCCAGCTCGCGCCGCGGCGGCGATACATCAGCATCGCGCGGCCGTTTTCTGCGACCAGGAAGTTCTTGTCGCCGGTGAGCGCGAGCATCGCGTCGGTCCGGCTGCCACGCGACAGAATGGCGCCGACCTGCTCGGGATCGCACGCCCGTTCGGGCAGGCTGGGTGCGGGACCGAGCCAGCGCCAGACCGCGACGCCCGACAGCAGCACTGCGACACTCAAGGTCGCGCGCAAGAAGCGCGGGGCGTCACCGCGTAGCGCGAACCGCCACCAGAGATCGTCCTGATAGGGGATTTGGCGATAGGCGAAGAACCCCGCCCAGGTCGCGCCCGCCACGACCACCGCAACCGCGCCCAGCCACGCGCCCGATAACGGCATCTGCGTGAGCGCGGTGCGACGGTAGAAGGCCGCGCGGGTCCATTGCAGCAAGCCAGCGAGCAGCAGGCAGACGCTCGCTTCCTCGTAATCGATGCCCTTCACCAGCGAGAACAGTGCGCCCGCGACCAGCAGCGCGCGCGTCGCGACGAATGCGCCGTCGAGACGGCGATACAGACCCGGAGCGAGCAGCAGCAGGCCGGTGCCGACCAAGCTCGCCGCGATATGGCTCGCTTCGATGAACGGCAGCGGGGCGATGTGCGACAGTGCGCCCATCCGGCCCTTCAACGACGGCAGCGATCCGGACAACAACAGCATCGCCCCGCCGCTGAACGTCGCCGCCGCCAGCACGAGCGGCGCGATCCCCGTCGCCGCCGCGCGCCCCTCGCGCAGCAGTCGCGCGGAGAGGGTGCGCCTGCGCGAGAGTTCCCGCCCAGCCAGCATCGCGAGCGAGACCGCGAGCGGGAGAAGATAATAGATCAGGCGATAGGCGACGAGCGCGGCGAAGGCGGCGATCCGATTGCCGGGCAGGACCGCCAGCACCACTGCCTCGAACACGCCGATACCGCCGGGCACGTGCGTCATCACCGCCGCGACGATGCCGAGCGCATAGGCGAGAATGAAGCTCGGCAGCAGGTGAAGCGACGCTCCCGGCATCAACACGAAAAGCGCGGCGGCGGCGGCGGTCACGTCGAGCAGCGCAACCCCTATCTGCGCCAGCGCCTGTTCACCGTTCGGCAATGGCAGGGTAAACCGCCACATCCGAAGCGGCCCGCGCGCACGTGCGCACAACAGCACGAGCATGGCGGCGGCAGCGAGGATCGCGCCGCCGGTGACGTGCGCCGAAGCGGGCGAGAGCGTCAGCCCGCCAAGCGTGATCGCGTCCGATCGCGCCACCAGCGCGGCTCCCGCCACCGTTATGATGCCGCTCCAGAATGTCGCGCTCGCCACGCCGATGACGCGCGCGATATCGGGTCCGTCGAGCCCTGCCGCGGTATAGACGCGGTAACGCGCCGAACCACCGGTGACGAGCGAGAGGCCGAGATTGTGGCTGAGCGTGTAGCTGGTGAACGAGGCAAGTGCCGCGGTGCGCCACGGTAGCGGGCGTCCGATCACGTGCAGCGCGAGCACGTCGTACAAGGTCAGCGCGAGATAGCTTAGTGTGGTAAAGGCGATCGCCGCGACGATCTGCGGCAGCGTCATTGCGTGCAGCGCGGCGCGTACCTGCGCGTAGCTCAGACGCGCAGTCAGTTCCTCCATCGCCGCGAAGCCGAGCGCGACCAGCAGCAGCACGACGCTCACCGACAAAGCAACGCGGTAGCGCGCGATCAAGGCGAGCCATCTATCCACGCGGCACGTCCGCGATCCGCTGCCAGACCTGCGACTTGCACAGCAGGCCATGGAGAATGCAGCCGCGCACCCGCATGTTGCCGTCGTCAACCTGCTCGATCAGCGAGTAGAAGTGACGACCCATGTCGGGCACGAACACCGTTCCCGCCCAGCTTCGTGCACCGGTCGGCCGATAATTTTCAAGCAGCGACGTGCCGATCAGATTGGGGACGTTGCCGTCGCGCGCATCCTGCTGCGCTTCGCGGCTCGCCCACACGACGCGCCCGCACAAACGGTTCGCGCATGGTGCGGTGCGCACCGCAACGCTGTGGTACGGGTTGATCCACGTACCGTAGATCGAGGCAGTCGGTGCTGGTCCGGTCGCAAGCGCTGACGTTCCCAGTCCCGCGCTCGCCAAGAGGCCTGCCACTGCCACTATCCGCCGAAACATTGCCATCACGCCACCCTCCCACGTTCGATCCGGGGATTAGCGTGGCGTGACTTGCCGCAGCGTCGACGCTGGCTGAACAATCGGTAATGCTGAAGCGCGAGGGGAATGGTGCCGGTTGCAGGAATCGAACCCGCGACCTTCGGTTTACAAAACCGCTGCTCTACCAGCTGAGCTAAACCGGCGCGCCTGTGCGTCGCCATGCGTCAGCCGCGTGCGCGCGTCCAGCCCCTTTGCGCCGCCGATCACGGCGCGCCGAAGGTCCAACCCTCAATCTGCGCCACGTCATTGGTCATCGCGCGCGGGTGCCATAGCGCGGTACGGACGGCGGCGACGCGCAGCCATGCGGCGGTCAGCAGCGCATCGCTCGCGTGATCATCGATGGCGCCGCTACCCGCGATCGCGCCACTGCCCAGCGCCGCGAGCGCGTCGTTCAGGGCAGATACGTCGCGCAGCTTGCTGCGGCCGGCGCGTCCGCCCGCCTCGCGCGCGGCGAGGCTGGAATAGATTTCCACCACCAGGCTGCCGTGGCCCGGATCGGGGTCGAAGGGCCAGATCGGGAGATGTCCGCTCAACCGGTGCAGCATGCGCATGCCCGTCAGGCTCGATTTGCCGACCTGCGCCGCGCCGACCAGGTTGAGATTGCTGACCGGGTTCAATCCTAGCGCCGCTTGCGCGTGTTCGGCGATGCGCCAGCGCCCGCGTCCGGGCGGGAACAGGTCGCCGGTGCGCCCGCCGTGGCGGCGGAAATGCCGAGCCGCATCGGGATGATCGACGAAGCTGGAAGCGGCCAGATGCGGGTCACCCGCGCAGATGCGGTCGACCAACGCCCACAAGGAGCTCGCGTCGGGCGGGCTCTCGTTCCAATCCGGAAAGTAGCCTCCACGATCGAAGAACGGCAGCGCCGTGCCGAGATCGAGCCCTACCAGCGTGTCGGGCGGAAGGTCGTCGATCAGCCAGGCGAGTATCTCGGGGCGCGACCAGACGTGATCCGGGCGGACGAGCGCGGGCGCATCGCGTCCGGCCGCGCATAATGCAACACGGATGCCTTTCTGTCGCTCACCAACTGCTCCCGACCAGTCGATCCCTGCGAAATGCCGAAAGCGCGGCGGCGCTGTCACGACGCAGCCCGGCGCTCAGCGCTGCGCGGCGAGCACGTCGGCGGTGAAACGCGCGATGTCGAAGCTGCTGCCGGTCGGGTCCTCGCCGCGGCGCACGACCACCAGCCTGGCCGAGGGTACCACCATCACATATTGCCCACGATTACCCTGCGCGGCGTAGCTGCCGGCGGGAAGACCTTGTTTGGTGCCGAAGAGCCACATCGTCGCGCCATACCCCTCGGCTCGATCGGGTTGTGGGCCACTCGGCGTCGTCATGTAGCGCAGCCAGCCGGCGGGCAGCACGCGCTTGCCCTGCCACACGCCGTCCTGCAGCCAAAACTGACCCAAGCGTGCCAGATCGCGCGCGGTCGACCATACATCGGACGAGAGGATGTAATTGCCCTGCCAATCGTGCTGCGCGACCGTGTGCGTCATCCCCAGCGTCGTGAACAGATGCTGCGGCAAACGATCCATCGCTGCGTCACCCAGCGACGCACGCAGGCCGCGGATGGCGAGCAGGATATCGTTGTTGGCATAGCGGAAGCGTGTGCCGGGCTTTGCCTCCAGCGACCACGACGGCGCCTGCTCGGTCACCGTCGTGCCACCGAAGTAGATCGCGTCGGTGCGGTTGCCCGCGGTGTCGCTGTGCAGCCCCGATGCCATGCGAAGCAGATGGTCGAGCGTAATCGCCCGCCGCGGGTCGCCGCTCGTCCATTCGGGTATGGGCGCGCTGCGTCGTGGATCGACACCGGCGAGTCCGACCAGCGTGCCGGAAATGCTCTTCGCCACCGACCAGGTGCGATTGCTGACAAAGGGACCGAAGCCGTCGCGATAGCGTTCGGCGACGATTCTGCCGTCGCGCAGCACGACGACGCCGACCGTGCGGGTACCACGGCCATCGTCGGCGAACGCGCGCGCGACGATGCTAGCCAGCGCAGGGGAGGGTACAGGCGCAATTCCTGCGTCACCTAATGGCCACGCGCGCGGATCAGCGCCCGTCGAGGCGGATGCAGGCGCGATGGGATAGGTACCAACGATTGCCGAGGGAGGCGAACCGATCGGCGCCAGCGTGCAACCGCGGCCCGGACGCCATGTCGCACGGCGTGCGGGCAGATCGGGCGCGAACGGAACGGTCACGCTCCTGTTCCGGCGATCAACGGTCGCACGGAGTGTGGGTACCAGCGCGTCATATTCCGGGTAGATGCCGCGCAGTTCCAGCGCCTCGACCGCTACCTGACTGCGACCCGCGTTGAAGAGGCCGCCGCAGATAGTCGCAGCCTTGTACCCGGCGGCGATCGCGCGGTCGTAGCGTTGGTCGACGGGGTTTGTGCCGCGGTTCTGTGCGGGAGCCGTGCCACTGATCAGCGTTGCGGCGAGCAGGGCAGGCAGGAGCGTTCTAGTCGCGAGGCTGGTTGGCATGGCGTCGTTCATCCCACCAAGCCAGTCGTTCGGCAATCCGCTTCTCGAACCCGCGCTCGGTCGGCGTGTAGAAGCGCTGCGGGCCGAGTTCGTCGGGCCAGTAGTTCGCGCCAGAGAATGCGTCTTCGGCGTCGTGATCGTAGGCGTAACCCTTGCCGTAGCCGATCTCGCGCATCAGCTTGGTCGGTGCGTTCAGGATGTTAGCCGGCGGCATCAGCGATCCGGTTTCGCGGGCGCTGCGCCACGCCGTCTTCTGCGCGGCATAGACCGCGTTAGATTTGGGAGCCGTGGCGAGGTACACGCACGCCTGCGCAATCGCGAGTTCTCCCTCGGGGCTGCCGAGAAAGTCATAGGCTTCCTTGGCGAGCAGGCATTGCTGCAACGCCTGAGGATCGGCGAGCCCGACATCCTCGACCGCGGCACGGGTCAGTCGGCGCAGCAGGTAGAGCGGCTCCTCGCCCGCGGTCAGCATACGCGCGAGATAATAAAGCGCAGCATTCGGGTCGGAGCCGCGGATCGACTTATGCAGTGCGCTGATGAGGTTATAATGCCCCTCGCGATCCTTGTCGTAGACGGCGACGCGGCGCTGGAGAAAACTCGATAGACCCGCGGGGTCGAGCGGCGCATCGAGCGCGACCGAGAAAAGCGTCTCGACCTGGTTGAGCAGGAATCGTCCGTCGCCATCAGCGCTCGCGATCAGTGCATCACGCGCGGACGGATCAAGCGGCAGCGCGCGGTCGACGTCGGCTTCGGCGCGCGTGATCAACTGCTCGAGCGCGGTAGAGCCCAGCCGGTGAAGGATCAGCACCTGCGCGCGACTGAGCAGCGCCGCATTCAGTTCGAACGAAGGATTTTCGGTCGTGGCGCCGACCAGCGTCACCGTGCCGTCCTCGACATAAGGCAAGAAGCCGTCCTGCTGCGCGCGGTTGAAGCGGTGGATCTCGTCCACGAACAACAGCGTCCGCTTGCCCAGACGCGCATGGTCGCGCGCTTCGGCGAAAACCTTCTTCAGGTCCGCGACGCCCGAGAAGACCGCGGAGATCGGCGCGAAGCGCAGACCCACCGCGTCGGCGAGCAACCGTGCGATCGTGGTCTTGCCCGTGCCCGGCGGCCCCCACAGGATCATCGACGACAACCGACCCGCCGCGACCATGCGCCCGATCGCACCATCCGGGCCGGTCAGATGCTCCTGCCCGACGACCTCGTCGAGCGTGCGCGGCCGCAACCGATCGGCGAGCGGTGCGTCTTGCGGCGGCGGCGGTGCGACCGTCGAGGTATCGGATTCGAATCCGGCGAAAAGATCGGCCATGCATCCTTCTACCCGCCGTCTGCGGGTACGTCATGCCCACCGGAGCCGCGGCTAAGATATATCTCCGACAATCTTGCAAGTCTACGCTCAAGATATATCTTGCATGGATGAGGAGACGATCATGAGACACCATCCACATCATCACGCACATTGGGAGGCGCGTTTCGCTGCCAAGATGGCGCGCTTTCAGATGCAGGGGCCACGCGGTGGCGCGTTCGGCGGCAATTGGTTCGGCGCCGGCGAGCACATGCGTGGCGGGCGCCGCCAGCGGATGTTCGATGGCAGCGAGCTACGGCTCGTGCTGCTGCACCTGATCGCGGAGCGCGCGCGCCACGGCTATGACCTGATCCGCGAGATCGAGGCGCTGACCGCGGGCGCCTATGCGCCGAGCCCAGGCGTCGTGTATCCGACGCTGACCTTGCTCGACGACATGAACCTGATCGCCGAGCAGCAGTCCGATGGCGCCAAGAAACGCTTTTCCATCACCGACGAAGGACGAAATCACCTCACCGAACGCGCTGCCGAGGTCGCGGCATTGATCGAGCGGCTGCGCGGGCTGGGTGAGCAGCGCGGGCGCGTCGACGCTGCGCCGATCCGCCGCGCAATGGGTAATCTCAAGGTGGCGCTCGGACATAGTCTGGGTTCGGGCGAGGCGTCGCAGGATCGATTGCACCAGATCGCCGCGATGATCGACGAACTGGCGCAAAAGGTGGAAAGGCTCAACTGATGGCGGAACACCTCTCGGTCGCGCGCGTGCCGACCCACTCGGCCAGCCGCTACCTTCAGCAACTCGCCAAGCATTGGAGCCACAAGATGACGGTCACCTTCTCGGAGGAGGAGGGCGTCATCACCTTTCCCAACGACAGTCGGTTGGAGATGCGCGCCAGCGATGAGACGCTCGATCTGCTGCTCCGCGTGCCGGCTGACGAAGACGCGGCGCGGATGCGCGAGGTCGTGGCGAGCCATCTCGACCGTTTCGCCTTTCGCGAGGCGCCGCTTACCTTCGACTGGCAGGAACGCGACGACTAGGCCGCGGTACGCGCGCGCATGACCTCGAGATAAGCGTCGAGCACCTGCGCGTTCGCGGTATCCCAGCGGAATGAGGCCGCGCGTGCGTGACTGGCCGCGCCGGCGCGAGCGCGAAGCGACGGATCGCCGACCAGACGCGCGATCGCCTCGGCATACCGGTCGATCTGCTGCGGTTCGACCAGAAAGCCGGTGACGCCGTCCTCGATCAGATCGACCGCACCGGTTGCCCGCGCGGCGACCGCGGGCACACCCGCCGCCATCGCTTCGGAGGTGACCTGCCCCCATGTCTCAGTGACGCTGGGATTGAACAGTATATCCATCGAGGCGACCGCGCGGCCAAGGTCGTCGCCGCTCTGGAAGCCGGCGAACGCAGCCTCCGGTGCGCGTCCCGCGAACCACTCGCGCGCGGGACCTTCGCCCACCACGATCACGCGGTGCCGCACGCCACGATCGCGCAGCGCCGCGATCACATCCGCGAACACGCCCAAGCCTTTTTCGAGCACGAGGCGGCCGAGAAAGCCGATCGCCACCTCGTCGTCGCGGATACCGAGCGAGCGACGCCACTCCAGGCTGCGCCGATCGGGCGAAAAGCGCTGGTGATTGACGCCCCGCGGCCACAGCGAGACCGGTGTCTCGACGCCGAGCGAGCGGATGATCTCGCCCATGGAGGGAGTGGGCACCAGTACTCGGTCGGCACGATTGTAGAATCGCTTCAGAATCCAGCGGATCGCGGGCTGGATGAAGCCCAGGCGGTAATAATCGAAATAGGTTTCAAACCGCGTGTGCACGGCGGCGACCACCGGCACATCGTGCGCGCGCGCCCAGGTGACCGCGGCATGCCCCAGGAACTCGGGCGCGGACACATGGACGAGATTGGGAGCGAACGCTTCGAGATCGCGGCGCGGTGCGGCGGGAAGCGAGCGCCCGAGCTTGTACTCGCCGCGGCCGGGAAACGGGATCGCGGGCACGTCGACCAGGTCGCCGCGCGGCACGAAGGCGGGGTTGGGGGAGGTGGGCGAATAGACCCGGACCGCGACACCCTGAGACAGAAGAAAGTCGACGAGTAGATTCTGCGCCTGATTGGCCCCGTCGCGAACGTAATTGTAGTTGCCGCTGAACAACGCGACGCGCAGGTCGGAGGGCTTCATTCGTGGCGCACCTATGCGTGGTTTTCGGCAGAAACGTGACGATGCCCGTCTAAGATGCATCGACCAATCAGTAAGGCTTCAGCCGGGCTCCACCGCCTCCACCTCGCTGCGGCTGCGGATGCGCCGGATACGTGGATCGCGCGACATCCTTGCCTCGGCACGGATGTCGTTGCGAAGCTCCTCGCGCTTCTCGTGGATCGAGGCGATCACGGGGCCCATCGCCGCGCCCAATTCGACCAGCACGGCCTCGGACAGTTGCAGCGAGCTTTCCAGCGTTTCGGGGACCGCATCGCTGACGCCGGCGCGGTACAGCTCGGCCGCGTGGCCCGGATCGCGCGCGCGCGCGATGATCGGCAGGTCGGGGAACTGCGCGCGCACCTGCCGCGTCAGCCGTACCGTCAGCACCGGATCGTCCATCGTCAGGATCAGCGCGCGGGCATGGCCGAGATCGAGCCGGTCGACCAGCTCACGCCGCACGATGTCGCCGAACACGACATTGTGCCCCTCTGCGCGCGCGCGTGTGACCGCGTCGATGTCAGCCTCAATCGCCAGATAGGGGCGATCGTGGCGCGACAGCATGTCGGCCACCAGCTCGCCGACGCGGCCGAACCCGATAATGATCGTGTGCCCCTCGTCCGGAGTTGTCATCTCTTCCAGCGGGGCCCGGTGCTCAAGCCGGCGCGAGATCGCGCGACCGAGCGCCGCGAGCAGCGGTGTGATCGTCAACCCGATCGCGGTCACCGTCTGCCAAAAGGTCGCGGTCGACGGCAGGATCAATCGCGCCTGCGCCGCGGTTGCGAGCACAATCAGCGTCGTCTCGGACGGACTCCCCATCAGCAGCCCCGTTTCCGCGGCCACCCCGCGGCGTGCATTGGCGAGGCGGAGCAGCAGCGCGGTAACCACCGCCTTGACGAGCACCACGCCCAAAACCGCCAGCAGCAGCGACGGCCAGTTGGCGAGGATCAGTCGCAGGTCGACGCTCATGCCGACCGTGATCAGGAACACGCCGAGCGCGAGCCCCTGGAACGGCTTGGTGATGACCTCGACCTCGCTGTGATACTCGGTCTCAGCGATCAGCAAACCAGCAAGCAGCGCGCCCACGATCGGCGACAGACCCGCCGCGGTGGTCGCGACGCTGGCGACGATGACGACCAGCAGCGAAGCGGCAAGGAACAATTCGGGGCTCTTGGTGCGCGCGGCCTGCGCGAACAGGCGCGGCAGGACGAAGCGCCCGCCAAGATAGATCGCAATCACGGTCAAGCCACCGCGCAGCGCCACGCCGGCGATCTGTCCCCAGCCACCGTCCCCCGCACTCGGTGCCATTGCGCCAAGTGCGAAGATGATCGGGACGAGCGCCAGATCCTCGAATAATAACATCGCGAACGCGCCACGCCCGACCGGACTGGTTGTCCCCACCAGCGGCAGCACGAGCGCCGTGGACGACAGCGACAGCGCTAAACCCAGTCCCGCCGCGCCTGCCCAGGGCTGCCCCAACAGATGCAACGCCGTCGCGATAAGCGCGGCAGACCCCAGCAGCTCGGCCGCCCCGGTGCCGAACACGAGCTGCCGCATCGACCATAGGCGTTTGAAGGAGAGCTCAAGCCCAATCGAAAACAGCAGCAGTACGATGCCGAACTCGGCAAACGGTTCGATCGCCTCTGGGTCCGAGATGGTGACGTAATAGAGCCACGGAAACGCCTTGGTCAGCGCGCCGAGCCCCGCCGGTCCGACCAGCGCGCCGACTAGGATGAAGCCGATGACCGGGCTGATGCGAAAACGCGCGAAGGCCGGAATGACGAGCCCCGCTGCGCCCAATACGACCAGCGCATCCGAGAAGCCTTCGTTTTCCAGTCCGATCGCCATGTCGCCCACCCTTGAAGGAGATGAGGAGCTTTGCCAACCGAGTGACGCGCATGGGGCTGCCCGCTGCGCGGGTTAAGAATGTTGCGGATGAGCTTCGTGCTCAATCGGGCGGTAGTGGCCTATCACCGAAGGGAGACCGTCCATGCTCGTCCTGCTGCTCTTGCAAGTCGTGATCACCCACGTGCCGCCGGCGCCGCTGCCGCTTCTCCTACGCCGCGCCGCCAATCGTGGCGCTGCCGACCACGCCGTTCCATCGCACCGCAGCGTTGCGCGAGCGCGTGGCGGTCGGCATCGTCGTCCGCGCACCGCAGGGCGTGTTGTGGTCTGGTAAGTTGTGGGTGGACGCGATGCGCGGGACACCGTGCCGCCACAGTGAGAGCGAGGCGCTCGAACCCAATTTCGCGTTCAACGATCAATCGTACGGCACCGCGCAGCGCGATGTCAGCGTCAACGGGCGTCGCTCGCCGCGTAGCGGGGAAACGCCCGATATATTCTCGATCGAGGCGCGCTGGACGCGGCCGAGCGAGGCGGGCTGCGGCGGAACCAGCACCGTCGAATTGCGCCAGTCGCTCGCACTCGCACCCGGCGCTATCCAGACGCTCAGGGGCGACGGCGGGCTCGTGATCGAGCTCCGCCGCCGATGACGGACCTTTAAGCCCAGGTCGCCATCTTGTTCTCGAGGTTCTGACGTACGGCCTCGAAGAACTGCTCGGTCGTCATCCACTTCTGGTCGGGGCCGATCAGGATCGCGAGATCCTTGGTCATGTCGCCGTTCTCGACCGTCTCAATGCAGACCTGCTCCAACGTCTCGGCGAAGCGGGTCACGTCGGGGGTGCCGTCGAACTGGCCGCGGTACTTCAGACCACCGGTCCAGGCGAAGATCGACGCGATCGGGTTGGTCGAGGTCGCTTTGCCCTGCTGGTGCTGGCGATAGTGGCGCGTGACGGTGCCATGCGCGGCCTCGGCCTCGATCGTCTTGCCGTCCGGGGTCATCAGCACCGAAGTCATAAGACCCAGCGAGCCGAAGCCCTGCGCGACCTGATCCGACTGGACGTCGCCGTCGTAGTTCTTGCACGCCCACACGAACTCGCCGTTCCACTTGAGCGCCGAGGCGACCATGTCGTCGATCAGGCGGTGTTCGTAGACGATGCCACGGGCGGCGAACTGGTCCTTGAACTCGGCCTCGAAGATCTCGGCGAACAGGTCCTTGAAGCGGCCATCATAGGCCTTGAGGATCGTGTTCTTGGTCGAGAGATACAGCGGCCAGCCGCGACCCAGCGAATAGTTCATGCTCGCGCGCGCGAAGTCGCGGATCGACTGGTCGAGGTTGTACATCCCCATCGCGACGCCGCCTTCGGGGAAGTCGAACACTTCGCGCTCGATCACCTGGCCGTCGGTGCCTTCCCACTTCATCGTCAGCTTGCCCGCACCTGGCACCACGAAGTCGGTAGCCTTGTATTGGTCACCAAACGCGTGGCGGCCGACGACGATCGGGTGCGTCCAGCCGGGGATCAGGCGGGGGACGTTCTTGATCACGATCGGCTCGCGGAAGATCACGCCGCCCAGGATGTTGCGGATCGTGCCGTTGGGCGAGCGCCACATCTTCTTGAGGCCGAACTCCTCGACACGCGCCTCGTCGGGGGTGATCGTCGCGCACTTTACCGCGACGCCGTACTTCTGCGTCGCCTTGGCACTGTCGATCGTCACCTGGTCGTCGGTCGCGTCGCGGTGCTCGATGCCGAGGTCATAATAATCGAGCTCGATATCGAGATACGGCTTGATCAGGCGCTCACGAATCCACTCCCAGATGATCCGGGTCATTTCGTCGCCGTCGATCTCCACGACGGGCGTCTTCACCTTGATCTTGGCCATATTCTCTCTTCCTGTGGGAGGGGTTGCGCCAGCGCATAGAAAGGGCGGGGGCAGGGATCAAGCGCGCCGCGGCAACGGCAGCACGACGACATGAAAAGCGCGGGCCACGACACGGCGCGTTGTCAGGGCGGTTTGCCGACGATAGACCGGCAGGCATGTCATCACTGCAGAAGCCCCCGGTGGGCACGTCCACGGTCAAGTGGCGCTTCCCCGCCGTCCACCCCGAGGGGCAGAAATTCACCGCCATCGCGTTCGGCATCACGCTGCTGGCAACCATTGTCACAAAAGTGCTGTTCTGGCCGCTGCTGGGCGTGACGTTGTGGGTCGCGGCTTTCTTTCGCGATCCCATCCGCACGACCCCGATCGGCGACGACCTGGTGGTGTCGCCAGCTGACGGGCTGATCACGATGATCGAGCGTGTCCCGGTCCCGCGCGAATTGGTGGGGGACCTGGGTGCGGAGCCGATGGTGCGCGTGTCGGTGTTCATGTCGGTGTTCGACGTTCACATCAATCGGACGCCGATCGCGGGGACGATCCGTCAGGTCGTCTATATCTCGGGCAAGTTCCTCAACGCCGACCTCGACAAAGCGTCGGAAGAGAATGAGCGCCAGCATTTCGTCGTCGAGGGTTACGATGGGCGCCGCATCGGCTTCACCCAGATCGCCGGGCTCGTCGCGCGTCGCATCGTCGGCTTCGTCAAGATCGGCGACCTCGTTGCCGCTGGACAGCGGATCGGCTTGATCCGCTTCGGCAGCCGCGTCGACGTGTTCTTGCCCGAGGGCTGTGTTCCGCAGGTCGTGCTCGGCCAGCGCGCGATCGCGGGCGAGACGGTGCTCGGCCGCTTCAACGGTTCGCCGGTCCGCGGGGTCGCGCAGTAAGCGTGCGCGCGGCTCGTCAACTTCGTCGCCCACGCGGGCTGCCGCTGCGCGCGGTTGCGCCGAACGCCGTCACCGCGCTGGCGCTATGTTCAGGGCTCTCGGGCGTTCGCTTCGCGCTCCAGCAGAACTGGGCGATGGCGGTGGCGATGGTGCTGCTCGCCGGTGTGCTCGACGGGCTCGACGGGCGCGTCGCTCGCATGCTGCGCGGTGAAAGCCGGTTCGGCGCCGAGCTCGATTCGCTCAGCGACGCGATCTCGTTTGGTGTATCGCCCGCACTCATCCTGTATCTTTGGTCGCTCTCGACGCTGCCGCGATTCGGGTGGACGGTCGCGCTGGTGTTGGCAGTGTTCTGCGCCTTGCGTCTCGCGCGCTTCAATGCCGCAATCGACGCCGATGACCAGCCGCACAAATCGGCCGGGTTCCTGACCGGCGCGCCCGCACCTGCCGGCGCCGGACTATCATTGCTGCCGATCTTCCTTTGGCTGGCAACTGGCGAGCCGTTGCTGCGATCGCCTTATCTGGTTGCGCCGTGGACGGTGTTCGTCGCGTTCCTGATGGTATCGAGCGTCGCAACCTTTTCGTGGTCGTCGCTACGACTGCGCCGAAACGTCCGCTTCGAAGCGATCGCGCTGGTCGTCGTCGTGGGTGCCGCGGCCGTCTCCGCGCCATGGGAGACGGTATCGCTGTTATGCGTCGGCTATCTGCTGGCGCTGCCGTTCAGCATTGCCAGCTACGCGCGGGTCAAGCGGCTTCGCGGTGCCGCAACGACGTACGAGCCGGCGTTGCCGCCCAGCGCCTGACCGCGATCCGGTTTTCGGCGCGTACCAGCGTCGCGAGCGGTTCGAATCGCGGTTGCGGATAGCCCGAGAGCGCGTCCATGATGCGCGCCAGGTTAGGGGCCACCGTCGCCCAGATTGCATAAACAGCGCCCAATGTAGCGCCCCCGAACACCAGAACATCAAGCACGATCAGCATGTTCGCTTCCTCAGCCAATGCGAACCCAACGTCCGCCAACATCCATCCACGAGCTTCGGTTCCCGCCACTGCGACCATTTCGGACGAAAATAGAGCCACTTAGGCCAAAACCAGCTAAGTTCGTGTTCTGTTCCGCTGTATGTTCCGCTTACGTTCCGTCGTCAAGTGCTGTTTGTCGGTTGTAAGATCGCGCGATCGCGGCTATGCGCGGCGTCCTCAACCCCACATGGGAAGCATCAACAACCGGTGCGCCGGGCTTTGAGCCTGTACGCGTCACACGCTTCCCAGCGGCCTAACCGGAAGGAATACCATTATGGCGGCACCTGTCGTCAGCATGCAGCAGCTTATCGAAACCGGCGCGCATTTCGGTCACCAGACCCACCGCTGGAACCCCAAGATGAAGCCGTACATCTTCGGTGATCGCAACGGCGTCCACATCATCGACCTGTCGCAGACCGTGCCGCTGTTCGCGCGCGCACTCGAGTTTGTGTCGTCCACCGTCGCCGCGGGCGGCAAGGTGCTGTTTGTCGGCACCAAGCGCCAGGCGCAGGAGCCTGTCGCCGAGGCGGCGCGTCGCGCGGGCCAGCATTTCGTCAACCACCGCTGGCTGGGCGGCATGCTTACCAACTGGAAGACGATCAGCAACTCGATCAAGCGTTTGAAGGCGCTCGAGGAGCAGCTGTCGGGCAACACCGCAGGTCTGACCAAGAAGGAAGTGCTTCAGCTGACGCGCGAGCGCGACAAGCTTGAGATGTCGCTCGGCGGCATCCGCGACATGGGCGGCATCCCGGACGTCATGTTCGTGATCGACGCCAACAAGGAAGAGCTGGCGATCAAGGAAGCCAACACGCTGGGCATCCCGGTTGTCGGCATTCTCGACTCCAACGTGTCGCCCGACGGCATCGCTTTCCCGGTGCCCGCGAACGACGACGCAGCGCGCGCGATCCGTTTGTACTGCGAGGCGGTTGCGATCGCGGCGACCCGCGGTAACCAGCAGCAGCAGGCGCGCAGCGGCGCTGACATGGGCGCGATGATCGAGCCGCCGGCGGAAGAAGCGATCCAGGGCGCGGACGCCCCGATCGACACCGACGTGAACGCCGAAGGCAACGTCATGGCGGCGACCGCGCAGGCGTAATCGCCGGCGCGGCACCGCATCAGCGGTGACGTGCAATTGTCATGGAGGCTGCCTACATGGCGGCCTCCATTTGTTTCATCGCCCCTGTGGCCGCCGCTGAGCGTGGGCGGCCGGGGTGACCAATCACATTCGAGGGACCAGAACGATGGCCGACATCACCGCTTCGATGGTGAAGGACCTGCGCGAGAAGAGCGGCGCGGGCATGATGGACTGCAAGAAGGCGCTGAACGAGACCGCGGGCGACATGGACGCCGCGCTCGACTGGCTGCGCACCAAGGGTCTGGCGGCCGCGCAGAAGAAGTCGAGCCGTACCGCGGCCGAGGGTCTGGTCGGCGTCGCCGTGTCCGGAACCAAGGGTGCGGCGGTCGAGGTCAACTCGGAAACCGACTTCGTCGCCAAGAACGACCAGTTCCAGAACTTCGTGCGCGAAGTGACGCAGATCGCGCTCGCCACGGGCGACGACGTCGAGGCGATCAAGGCCGCGTCGATGCCGTCGGGAACGACCGTCGCCGAGGCGCTGACCAACAACGTCGCGACGATCGGCGAGCACCAGTCGATCCGCCGTGCGCGCAAGCTCGAAGTGTCGCAGGGCGCCGTCGTCGCTTATGTCCACAACCAGCAGTCGCCGGGTCTGGGCAAGATCGGCGTGCTGGTCGCGCTCGAGAGCGCGGCGAACGACGAGGCGCTGCAGTCGCTCGGCAAGAGCCTGGCGATGCACATCGCGGCTGCGTTCCCGAAAGCGCTGAACGAGGGCGACCTCGACGAGGCGGAGATCGAGCGCGAGCGCGCGATCGCGACCGAGAAGGCGGGCGAGAGCGGCAAGCCGGCTGACATCATCGCCAAGATGGTCGAAGGCTCGATCGCCAAGTACCGCAAGGAGCACGCGCTGGTCAGCCAGCTGTTCGTGATGGATGGCAAGACCAAGATCAGCGACGTCGTCGCCAAGGCTGGCAAGGATGCCGGCGCCGAGATCAAGCTGGTCGATTACGTCCGCTTTCAGCTCGGCGAGGGCATCGAGAAGGAGCAGTCCGACTTCGCCGCCGAGGTCGCCGCTGCATCGGGCGTGCCGCAGAACGCCTGACCCGTTCAGCGCCGTGAGGCGCAACGTGTTGTAAATAAGCCGCCGCCCTGGCACCCGCCGGGGCGGCGGTTTGCGTGTCGGGCGGGTTGCTCACACCGGGTCGCGCCTCTAAGGTCCGCCAGCCTTTCCCCAGACCATTCGGAATCGATGACCAAACCGCGCTACAACCGTATCCTGCTGAAATTGTCGGGCGAAGTGTTGATGGGGGAGGGCGGTCTCGCGATCGATCCCACCGTCACCGCGCGCGTCGCCGAAGAGATCGCCGACGTGAAGGCGCAGGGGTTCGAGCTGTGCGTCGTCGTGGGCGGCGGCAACATCTTTCGCGGTATCTCGGGCGCGGCGCGCGGCATGGAGCGCGCCACGGGTGATTATATGGGGATGCTCGCGACCGTGATGAACGCGCTCGCGGTGCAGAACGCGCTGGAGCAGATCGGCGTCGACACGCGGGTTCAGTCCGCGATCCCGATGCAATCGGTATGCGAGCCCTTCGTGCGTCGCCGCGCGATGCGTCACCTGGAAAAGGGGCGCGTCGTGATCTTCGCCGCCGGTGTCGGCTCGCCGTTCTTCACCACCGACAGCGGCGCGGCGCTGCGTGCTGCCGAGATGAACTGCGATGCGCTGTTCAAGGGCACCAGCGTCGACGGCGTCTACGATGCCGATCCCAAGCAGGTGCCGTCCGCCAAGCGGTATGACACGATCGGCTACGACGAAGTTTTGTCGAAGAACCTGCGCGTCATGGACGCGAGCGCGGTCGCCTTGTGTCGCGATTCCAACATTCCGATCGTCGTGTTCAACATCCGCGAGCACGGCAATTTCGCCGCCGTGCTGCACGGTGAGGGCGTGTCGACGATCGTTCAGTCCAACACGGAGAAGTAAGCCATGCCCGCGTATGACAAGGCCGATATCGAGCGCCGCATGAACGGTGCGGTCGAGTCGCTCAAGGGCGATCTCGCCGGCCTGCGCACCGGTCGCGCATCGACCTCGCTGCTCGATCCCGTTACCGTTGAGGTGTACGGCGCGAAGATGCCGCTCAACCAGGTTGCGACCGTTTCGGTACCCGAGCCGCGGATGATCTCGGTCCAGGTGTGGGACAAGAGCAATGTCGGCCCGGTCGAGAAGGCGATCCGTTCCGCCGGACTGGGGCTCAACCCGATCAATGATGGCCAGAACCTGCGTCTGCCGATCCCCGACCTGACCGAGGAACGCCGCAAGGAGCTGGCGAAGCTCGCTGGGCAATATTCGGAGAAGGCCAAGATCGCGGTGCGCAACGTGCGGCGTGACGGCATGGATGCGCTCAAGACCGACGAGAAGAAGGGCGTCTTTTCAGAGGACGAGCGCAAGCGGCTGGAGGGCGAGGTGCAGAAGCTGACCGACGCCACCACCGCCGACATCGACAGCGTCTCGGCCGCGAAGGAAAAGGAAATCCTCGGCAAGTGAGCCAACGTCGGCATAGGGGGGAATGCTGATGGCGACGGCCGTCCAGACGCAAACCGCGGGCGGTGGCGCGGTGCCGCGCCATGTCGCCATCATCATGGACGGCAACGGGCGCTGGGCAAAGAAGCGCCTGCTTCCGCGCGCAGCCGGACACAAGGCGGGGGTCGAGGCGGTACGGGCGGTGACCCGCGCCGCGCGCGCGATGGGGATCGAGGCGCTGACGCTCTACGCTTTCTCGTCGGAGAACTGGCGGCGTCCGGCGGAGGAAGTGAGCGACCTGATGGGTCTGCTTAAATTCTTCATCCGCAACGACCTCGCCGAACTGGTGCGCGAGAACGTGCGGCTGCGCGTGCTCGGTGACTATACGCGCTTTTCGGGTGACGTGGTCGACCTGATCGACGACGCACTGGCGCGTACCGCGGGCAACACCGGTCCAATCCTGGCGATCGCACTCAACTACGGCGCGCAGGCCGAGCTGGTGCGCGCGGCGCAGGCGCTGGCGGCGCGCGCGCGTGACGGAGCGCTCGATCCCGCCGCGATCGACATGGGATCGATCGAACGCGAGCTCGAGACGCGCGAGCTGCCGCCGCTCGACCTGATGATCCGCACGTCGGGCGAACACCGGTTGTCGAATTTCCTGCTGTGGCAGGCGGCCTACGCCGAGCTGCTGTTCGTCGACACCTTGTGGCCCGATTTCGGCGCGCGTGACCTCGCTGCGGCGATCGAGGCGTTTGGGCAGCGGCAGCGCCGCTACGGTGGTCTGTGACGGCACCGACGACGCGGCCGCGTCGCTCCGAACTGGCGCTCAGGACGATGGCGGCCGCAGTGATGGCGGCGGTTGCCTTGCTGGCGCTGTGGATCGGCGGCTTCGCTTATTGGCTGCTGATGGTGGTCATCGCGCTGTTCATGATGGCGGAATGGTCCGATCTGACCGCGACACCCGCGCGCGAGAAGCGACTGGCCCAATATGCGCTATCGGTGCCGCTCGCGATCCTGGCGCCGATCGCGGCGGGGGCGAGTTTTCTCGCGCTCGGGCTGATCGCCGCCGCGTTCTTCTTCGTCGCGATCGTGACGCGGCGTGGCTGGTTGGCGAGCGGCACGATCTATTGCGGACTGCCGGTGCTAGCGCTGGTGCTGATCCGCGAGCAGGATCACGGCCTGCTGCTGTCATTATGGGCGTTGGTGCTGGTGTGGATGACCGACATCGGCGCCTTCTTCGCGGGCCGCGCGATCGGCGGGCCCAAGCTCGCGCCGCGGGTCAGCCCGAACAAGACCTGGGCGGGGCTGATCGGCGGGATCGTCGCCGCGACTGCGTTCGCGTTCGTGCTCCACGTTGGCTACGACCTGCCGCTCAGGCTGCTGCTCGCAACGCCGGTGCTGGGGGTGGTGGCGCAGGGCGGAGACCTGTTCGAAAGCTGGTTGAAGCGTCGCGCCGGCGTGAAGGATTCGGGCAATGTCCTGCCAGGGCATGGCGGATTGCTTGATCGGCTCGACGGGCTGGTGCCGGTCGCGCCGCTCGCCGCGCTGCTCGTCGTTGCGCCGATGATCGTGTGATGCGCACCGTCACCATCCTGGGTGCGACCGGCTCGATCGGCACGTCGACGCTTGATCTGGTCGAGCGTGAACCCGAACGCTTTCGCGTTCGCGCGCTGACCGCCAATTGCGACCTCGGGCGCCTTGCCGCCGCCGCGATCCGCACCCGGGCCGAACGTGCCGTCGTCGCCGACGAGACCTGCCTGCCGGCCCTGCGCGACGCGCTTGCCGGAACGGGCGTGGAGGCTGCGGGCGGCATGCAGGCAGTGTGCGATGCCGCCGAGCAGGGTGCCGACTGGACAATGAGCGCGATCGTCGGGTGCGCCGGATTGAAGCCGACGATGGCGGCGATCCGCGCGGGCGGCACGGTGGTGATCGCCAACAAGGAACCGCTCGTCTCGGCCGGCGACCTGATCGTACAGGCAGCGGTTCGCCACGGCGCAACGCTGCTGCCCGCCGACAGCGAGCATAATGCGGTGTTCCAATGTTTCGACTTCGCGCGGCCCGAACGCGTGCGGCGGATCATCCTGACCGCGAGCGGCGGGCCCTTTCGCGACGCCTCGCTCGAACAGATGGCGGCGGTCACGCGCGAGCAGGCGGTCACGCATCCCAACTGGTCGATGGGCGCCAAGATCTCGGTCGATAGTGCCACGATGATGAACAAGGGGCTCGAGCTGATCGAAGCCGCGCGGCTGTTTCCCATCGCGCCCGAACGGATCGAGATCGTCGTGCATCGCCAGTCGGTCATCCATTCGATGGTCGATTACGTCGATGGCTCGATGCTGGCGCAACTGGGGCCGAGCGACATGCGCGTGCCGATCGCGCACTGCCTCGCCTGGCCTGATCGGATGGCGACGCCGATGGAGCCGCTCGATCTCGTAAAGCTTGGGCGGCTTGATTTCGAGGCGCCCGACCCCGTGCGATTCTGCGCGCTCGCACTCGCGCGCGCGGCGCTGGAAGAGGGGGGCGCACGGCCCGCTATTCTCAATGCCGCCAATGAGATCGCGGTCGCTGCTTTCCTCGGCGGACGGGTGCGCTTTCTTGAAATTGCCGCAATCGTGGAAGATACCTTGGCGCGTTACGCTCCCGAGGCGCCGGAGACGATCGACGCGGTGATCGCGATCGACGCGGAGGCGCGCCGGCTCGCGAGCGAGCGCGTAGAGGATTGCGTGGCTTGATCCAGACACCGGGACTGCTGCTGACCATCCTGGCGTTCGCGCTGGTGATCGGTCCGCTCGTCTTTATCCACGAAATGGGCCATTATCTCGCCGGGCGCTGGTTCGGCGTGAAGGCGGAGGCGTTCTCGATCGGCTTCGGCCGCGAGCTTGCCGGCTGGACCGACAAGCGCGGGACGCGCTGGAAGCTCGCGCTGCTGCCGCTCGGCGGTTACGTGAAGTTCGCGGGCGACATGAGCGCGGCCGGCCGCAGCGATCCCGGCTGGCTGCTGCTGCCGGCGGACGAGCGTGCGCGGACGTTCCAGTCGAAGCCGGTGTGGCAACGCGCCATCATCGTCGCGGCGGGGCCCGCGATCAACTTCGTGCTCGCGATCCTGATCCTGGCGGCGTTCGCGATGGCATATGGCGACGCGCGCACCCCGGCAGTGGTCGGGCAGGCGATGCCCGGCACCGCTGCGGCGCAGGCCGGACTGCGCGCGGGTGATCGCATCCGCGCGCTCGACCACCGACAGGTCGAGACGTTCGAGGACATGGTTCGGTTCGTGAAGATCCGCGCCGGGGAGCGTGTCCGCATCGATTACGTGCGCGACGGCCGACCGGCCAGCGTCGACGCGCGCATCGGCACGCAGGAGCAGCGCGACCGCTTCGGCAATAGCTACCAGGTCGGTTTGCTCGGCATCGCACCGGGGCGCCCGATCGTGCGGCCGGTCGGCCTGTTCGAGGCACCGGTCGTTGCCGTGCGCCGCACCGGCGACATTCTGGAGATGATGGTCGAGACGATCGGGCAGATCGTCTCCGGCCGCCGCTCGGTCAAGGAACTCGGCGGACCGCTCGCGATCGCCAAGGTGTCGGGCGAGCAGATCACGCTCGGCTGGGATGCGTTCGTGTTCCTCCTCGCGCTGGTGTCCATCAATCTGGGGTTCATCAACCTGCTGCCAGTGCCGATGCTCGACGGTGGGCACCTGTTGTTCTACCTGATCGAGGCGGTCAGGCGGAAACCGGTCGGCCCGGAAGCGCAGGAGTGGGCCTATCGCGGTGGATTGGCGGCCGTGCTGGCATTGATGATGCTGGTGACGTTTAACGATCTCGGCAACTTCGGACTGTGGCGGCACCTCGCCGGCTTGATCGGCTGACGCAGGTGTTGCAGGGCGGGCGCGGCCCGGGAGCGCAACGGGTTTTCTCGAAGGTAACATGGTGACGGTTCTGAACGTTTCGACTTCGCGGGCGCGCGCCCTGCCGGCGCTGCTGGGCTGCACCATCATCGCCGGGCTGCCGCTCGCCGCTGCGGCGCAGACCGCGCCGACCGGAGCGCGATCGCCGCGGGCCGCGCAGAATGCGCCGGCGCCGGCCGCGACGGCTGCTGCTCCAGCGACGAACGTCGCACCGGCGGCGCAAGGCGTGATCAAGACGCTGCGCGTCGATGGAACGCAGCGCATCGAGCCGGAAACCGCGCTCAGCTACACCAAGCTGCGGCAGGGGCAGCCGTACAGCAACGAGACGCTCGATCAGGCGATCAAGGATCTGTACGCGAGCGACCTGTTCGCCGACGTGTCGATCTCGGGCGCGGCGACCGGCGACATCGTGATCCGCGTGCGCGAGAACCCGATCATCAATCGCGTCATCCTTGAAGGCAACAAGCGCCTGAAGGAAGACAAGATCACCAAGGAGATCAAGCTCAAGCCGCGGCAGATCTTCACGCGTTCCGCGGTGCGCGCCGACGTGGCGCGCATCGTCGAATTGTACCGCCGCCAGGGGCGTTTCGCGGCGTCGGTCGATCCGAAGATGGTCAACCTCGACCAAAATCGCGTCGACGTGGTGTTCGAGATCAGCGAGGGGCCGAAGTCAAAGGTCCGACAGATCAACATTCTCGGCAACGAGAAGTTCGACGACGGTGAGCTTCGCGCGCAGATGGCGACCAAGGAGTCGCGCTTCTTCCGCCTCTTGTCGTCCAACACGTCGTACGATCAGGACCGTCTCGCCTACGACCAGCAGAAGCTGCGGCAATTCTACCTGACGCAGGGCTACGCCGATTTCCGCGTGACCTCGGCGGTTGCCGAGCTGACGCCGGACAAGAAGGACTTCATCATCACCTACGTGGTAGAGGAAGGCCCGCGCTACAAATTCGGCGACATCACCGTCGACAGCGACATCCGCGATTTCGACGGCAAGCAACTCGCCAAGACGCTGTCGATCAAGAAGGGCGATTGGTACAACGCCAAGGCGGTCGAGGACACGATCGACAGCCTGAGCCAGACGACCGGTCTGTTCGGCTACGCCTTCACCGATGTCGCTCCGGAATATAATCGTGATCGCGACGCGCTCACGATGTCGATCAACTTCCACATCGCGCAGGCGCAGCGTACCTATGTCGAGCGCGTCGAGATCACCGGCAACACGCAGACGCAGGACAAGGTGATCCGCCGCGAGGTCCGTCTGGCCGAGGGCGATGCGTTCAACAGCTTCCAGGTCAAGCGCAGCCAGGACCGCATCAACTCGCTGGGTTATTTCCAGGACAAGTTCGAGATCAAGCAGGAGCAGGGGTCGTCACCCGACCGCGTCGTGCTGAACGCGAATGTCGAGGAAAAATCGACCGGTGAGCTTCAGCTGTCGGCCGGCTATTCGAGCCTCGAGCGGTTCATCATCCAGGCGAACATCACGCAGCGCAACTTCCGCGGGCGCGGACAGGAGCTGCGCGCGGGTGTGAACTACTCCAGCTATTCGAAGTCGATCGAGCTGGGCTTCACCGAGCCATATCTGTTCGATCGCAACATCGCGGTCGGTGTCGACGTGTTCCGCCGCGACTATAATTCGTTCAACTATATCGGTAACGATCGCAACACGACCTACGGTCAGGTGTCGACCGGCTTCCAGGTGCGCGCCGGCGTGCCGTTGACCGAATATTGGCAGCTCACCGGCCGCTACGGACTGTCGTACGACGAGGTGACGCTCGACCGGAACACCTTCTTCACCAACGGTCAGTGCGACGTGCTGAAGGCGGGCAGCTATCTCTGCTCGGCACTGGGCAATCGCTTCACTTCGTCGATCGGCTATTCGCTGATCTACGACAGCCTCAACAGCCGCCTGCGCCCGACCGCGGGTCAGCGGCTGTCGTTCAGCCAGGATTTCGCAGGCCTTGGCGGTGACGTGAAGTACATCCGCTCGCGCGTTGAAGGCGCCAAGTTCAAGGGGCTGGGCAAGGGCTTCATCGCGTCGGTGACCGCGGAAGGTGGCTATATCCACTCGCTCGAGGGTGCACGTGCCGACGGCAATGATCGCATCCGCATCAACGACCGCTTCTATCTCGGCATGCCGCAATTCCGCGGTTTCGACATTCGCGGTGTCGGCCCGCGCGTGCTGCGCACGCCGTACACGGTTGATGAGAACGGCAACCAGATCCTCCAGACCGATCGCAGCCAGATCACCGACGACGCGCTCGGCGGTCGTGCCTATTACCTCGCCAAGCTGGAGCTCGAGCTGCCGCTCGGCTCAGGTGCGCGCGAGTTGGGTCTGCGCCCGTCGATCTACGCGCAGGTCGGCAGCCTGTTCGGGCTAAAACGCCCGCCGCTGACGGCGACCTTCCCGACGACGGTGATCGACGGCAAGACGGTGGTGTTGCCGCTGCCGTTGACCAACGATCTCGGCCAGCCGCAATTTACCTACACGCTGGCGGACGGCACTACCGTACCGACGATCTGTTCGGCCGGTATTCCGGGCGCGGGCGGCACCTGCAACGGCGTCGTGCCGAACAATCCGCTGATCCGCGCGAATCCGTTCCAGGAGCAGTATCTGGGTGACTCGGCCAAGCCGCGCGTCACCGTCGGTGTCGGCGTCAACTGGAACTCGCCGTTCGGGCCGCTTCGTATCGATCTCGCCAAGGCACTCGTTACCCAGCCGGGCGACGATCCCAAACTTGTTACCTTCAACGTAGGGACGCAGTTCTGATGAAGACCTTCAAGACCATCCTGCTCGCCGCCGCGCTCGCGACGCCGGGCGTCATCGCCGCCGGTGCTGCCAGCGCACAGGTGAACGGCGTCGCCGTCGCTGATCCGGAGGCGGCCATCGCCAACTCGCGCGCCTTCACCACCGCGGTGTCGCAGATCCAGACGACCTACAAGGCGCAGCTTGACCAGGCGAACACCCGCCGCAACGCGATCCAGGCCGAGCTCCAGCCGCTCGTCACTGCTGCACAGACGGCCGCACGCGCGCCCGGCGCGACCGAGGCATCGCTGCGTCCGCAGCTCGCGGCGATCCAGGCCAAGGAGCAGGCCGGCAACGCCGAGCTCGGGCGTCTGACCGCGCCGGCGCAGCGCGCACGCGCTTACGCCGCCGAGCAGGTGCAGCGCCAGCTCGCCACCGCGGTGCAGAACGTCGTGAAGGCAAAGAACGTCAGCCTGCTGATCTCGCCGCAGGCGGCGCTGTTCACGCAGCCCGCCGCCGACATTACGCCCGCGATCACCGCCGAGCTCGACCGCCTGGTGCCGAGCGTCAGCACCGCAGTGCCCGCGAACTGGCAGCCGGGTCAGGCCGCTGGTGCCCCGGCCGCAGCAGCGCCCGCCGCTGCCGCGCCGGCGACCAGCAACCGGAAGGCGCCGACCGGTCGGTGAGCGACGCGCACGTGACCGATTCGGTTAGCGCCGAGGTAGAATCGAGCGGGTCGATCGGCCCGCTCGATATCACGCGCGTCATGGCGGCGCTGCCGCATCGTTATCCGATGCTGTTGGTCGACCGCGTCGAGGCGTTGATCCCCGACCGGTCGATCGCCGCGATCAAGGCGGTAACGATCAACGAAAGCTTCTTCCAGGGGCATTTTCCCGGACGTCCGATCATGCCGGGCGTGCTGATCGTCGAAGCGTTGGCGCAGGCGGCGGGTGTGCTCGCGGTGGAGAGCCTGGGCCTCGTCGGCTCGGGCAAGCTCGTCTACTTCATGGCGATCGACGAGGCGAAGTTCCGCGCCCCGGTGGAACCCGGCGTGCTGCTGCGGCTCGAGGTCGAGTTCGTGCAGAAACGTGAGCGCGTGTGCAAGTTTGCCGGTCGTGCGCTGATCGACGGCAAGGTCGCCGCACAGGCGAACTTCACCGCGATGATCGCCGACCCGCCCAAGACGGCGTGATCGCGAGCCTTTTGACTTTCGCGCGCGCGGGCGTTACTCGCGCGCGCTTCCAGGCTGGTCGGAACCAGCCGATGATCGGAGAATAGCCATGAAGACCGGAACGCACCCCGACTACCACATGATCAAGGTGCAGATGACCGACGGCACCGTGTACGAAACCCGCTCCACCTGGGGCAAGGAAGGCGACACGATGACGCTCGAGATCGATCCGCTGGCGCACCCGGCATGGACCGGTGGTCGTGGCCAGATGCTCGACCAGGGCGGGCAGGTCGCGCGCTTCAACAAGCGTTTCGGTGGCGGTCTCACGCTTCGCAAGTAAGCGCATCGGCCGCGGTGGTAATCGCCTGTTAGGGATGCTGATCTAGCATCCCCGGCATGGCAACATTCGCGGCCGAATTTGAACCAGCACAAACGCAAGGCCGGCGCCGCGCTCCGCGTGCGCCGGTTTCCTTTGACGCGGGGCTCGGCGGGCAGGGCGGTATAGGGCGCACCTTGTGCAAGGTCGTCGATCTGTCGCAGCACGGCTGTCGGCTACACACCTATAGCGCGATGAAGCGCGGCCAGACGATCTGGCTCAATCTGCCGCAGATTGGTCCGATCGCCGCCGACGTGCGATGGGCCGACGATTTCGTCGCCGGCTGCCAATTTCACGCATCGCTCGACGAGGATGCGTATAACGCGCTCCTGGAACGCTTCGCCTGAGCCACAAGCGATTGGCGGAGAGAGTGGGATTCGAACCCACGGTGAGCGTGAACCCACGGCGGTTTTCAAGACCGCTGCCTTAAACCACTCGGCCATCTCTCCGCGCTGGTGCCGCTTAGGCCGGTTGCGGTGTCGCGTGCAAGCCCGGCGACAATTGGCGGTTTGCCTGCCTGCTAGGCTGTGTCAGAACGCGTTTATGCGAATTGTGCGAGTGATCCGTGCCGCGTGGCGCACCGGTGTCGTGGCGACGGCCTGCCTTCTGATCGGCGGTTCGCCCGCGGGCGCGCAGGATGAAAGCGGGTTTCAAGCCTATCTGACCGGGCTGCGTGCGCAGGCGATTTCGGCCGGTGTACGGCCGGCGACGGTCGATGCGGTGCTTCCGACCTTGACCTACAATCCCCGTGTCGTCGGGCTCGACCGCCAGCAGCCCGAGCAGAACAGCAACAGCGCAGTTCCGATGTTCGCGCCCTATCGCACGCAGCACGTCGACGCGGCACGGATCCGGCGCGGTCGCGCGACCTACCAGGAACAGCGCACACGGCTGTCGCGCGTCGAGGCGCAGACCGGCGTGCCCGAGGAGATCATGGTCGCGATCTGGGGGCATGAAACGAATTACGGCGCCTACACCGGCAATTTCGATCTGCTGCGCGCACTCGCCTCGCTCGCCTACGAGGGGCGCCGACGCAGCCTGTTCCAGGGTGAGTTCATCGCGGCGTTGAAGATGATCGATCGCGGTGTTCCTCGCGCGCGGTTGGTCGGCAGCTGGGCGGGGGCGACGGGCAACCCACAATTCCTGCCCTCCGCCTATCTGCGGCTCGCGCGCGACGCTGACGGCGACGGCTTTGCCGACATCTGGAACAGCGCGCCCGATACGCTCGCCTCGATCGGTAATTATTTTACCCAGGCGGGCTGGCGCGCGGGCGAGCCATGGGGGGTCGCCGTTGACGTGCCGCCGGGCTTCGATCGCGCTGCTGTCTCAAACCGGCTCGTCTCGCCGCGTTGCCCGCGCGTGTTCGCGCGGCACAGCGGCTGGCGCACGATGGCGGAATGGCGCGCACTGGGTATCTCGCCGCAGCGTGGCTATTGGCCGCGTGAGACGGTGCAGGCGGTGTTGATCGAGCCCGATGGACCTGGCCGGACTGCCTATCTGCTGACGGGCAATTACCGCGTGATCCTCGACTATAATTGCTCGAACTTCTACGCCTTGTCGGTGGGATTGCTGGCCGATGAAATCGCGCGCTAGCCTGCTGCTCACGCCGCTGCTGCTCGCAGCGCAGCAGCCCGACGCCGCGATTTCCGGACCACGCGGCACGGCGGGCAATGGCGATGCCGGTGCGTACGACCATGTCGGGCGAGCCACCACCGGCGAGGGCACAACGTTCACCGCCGCACACGCGCAGCTACCGCTCGGATCGGTGGCGGAGGTCACCGCGCTCGACAATGGGCAGATCACGCTCGTGCAGGTGACGGCACGGCCGGCGGGACCCAGCAACGCCGAGATCATCCTCTCGGCCGCGGCTGCGCACGCACTCGGCCTGTCGAGCGGTAACGATACAGTGCGGGTGCGCAGCATCCAGCCGAGTGCTGCCGACCTTGCCGCGCTGCGCGCCGGAACCAGCGCTTCACCGCGCCTTCCCGCGCCGGACGCGCTGCTCCGTGCGCTTCGCCGCCAAGCATCTGGGCGAGCGGCGGTGCAGAGCGAGACCCGATCGGTTGTCGTAAAGGTTCCCGGTGCAGTTCGACCCAAGGTCGCCGCGCCAGCAGCCGCGCCCAAGATCACCGCGGTCGCGACCAAACCGAAAACGATCGCGACGGCCGGGCGGCCACCGGTCCGCGTGACCGGGCCGCTCGTGCAGGTGGCTGCCCTGCGCGACGAAGCGCGCGCCCGTGCAACCGCGCGTGCGCTCGGCGGATATGTCGAGCAGGCGGCGGGGCTGTGGCGCGTCCGGCTCGGCCCGTTCGCCGATCGCACCGCGGCGCAGCGCGCACGTGACGCCGCGGTTTCGCGTGGTTATGGTGGCGCTTCGATCATCCCTGCTCCTTGAACGACCGCGCGAGTGCGGCCCCAAGTGGAAAGTGCGTCCATGTCCAAGTTCCTAACCGCGCTCGCGGTCCCCGCCGTTCTCGTCGCCGCGGCCTATCCGGTCGCCGCGCAGGCGCCGTCCGCGCCGCAATTCGACACGCCTGCGCCGGTCGCCTTCATGGAAGACTTGTCGTCGGGCGCGGTGCTGTTCGCGAAGGATGCCGATCGTCGCATGCCGCCCGCATCGATGGCGAAGATGATGACGGTCTACACCGCGTTCGAGATGCTGCGCAAAGGCGACATCCGGCTTGACCAGGAATTGGAGGTGCGCCCGGAGACGTGGCAGAAGTGGCACGGACCCGCGGCAGGTTCGACCATGTTCCTGGCGGCGGGTGAGCGCGTCTCGGTCGCCAACCTGCTCTACGGCATCGTCACGCTGAGCGGCAACGACGCCTGCGTGGTGCTGGCCGAAGGATTGTCGGGTACCGAGCCCGCCTTCGTCGATCGCATGAATGAGAATGCGAAGAAACTGGGCCTCACCAACAGCCACTTCGGTACGTCGAACGGCTGGCCCGACAACGGCGTCACCTACGTCACCGCGCGCGACCTCGCCAAGCTCGCGGCCGCGACGATCGAGGAGCACCCGAAGCTCTACAAGCAATTCTATTCGCGCCGGGATTTCACCTGGGGCAAGACGATGGGTGGCAGCCAGATCACCCAAGCGAACCGCGATCCGCTGCTCGGCCGCGTCGCGGGCGCCGACGGGTTGAAGACCGGTCACACCGAGGAGGCGGGCTATGGCTTCACCGGCTCGGCGGAGCAGAATGGTCGCCGGCTGGTGATGGTGCTGGCGGGACTTACCAGCTTCAATCAGCGCGCGTCCGAATCGGTGCGCTTCATGGATTGGGGCTTCCGCGCCTGGCAGTCGAAGCCGGTGGTGAAGGCTGGTCGCGTGGTGGGCCAGGCCGACGTGCAGATGGGCGATACGACTTCGGTCGACCTGGTCGCGCCGCGGGCAGTCGCAGTATCGTTGCCCGCCGGAACGAGCCCGGCGGTAACGGGCAAGATCGTCTACCAGGGTCCGCTCAAGGCTCCGATCAAGGCAGGCACGCACGTTGCGGACCTGGTTGTCAACGCCTCCGGCCTGCCGCAGCAGATCACCCCGCTCAACGCCGCGAACGACGTCGGCGAGGCCGGCTTCTTCCGCCGCGCGTGGCACGGCCTGACCGGCATGTTCGGATAATGCGCGGACGCTTCCTGAGCCTGGAAGGAGGCGAGGGGGCGGGCAAGTCGACCCAGGTCCGCGCGCTCGCCGCCGCGTTGCAGGCGCGTGGGCTCACGGCCCGAATTACGCGCGAACCCGGCGGCAGCGAAGGCGCGGAGGCGATCCGCGCGCTGCTGATGCACGGCGAAGCTGGACGTTGGAGCGCGCGCAGCGAGGCGTTGCTGTTTGCCGCCGCGCGCGCCGACCATGTCGAGAAGGTGATCCGGCCCGCAATCGAACGCGGCGAATGGGTGATCTGCGACCGCTATCTCGACTCGTCGCGTGCCTACCAAGGTGCAGCGGGCGGGATTGCCGATGACGATGTGCTCGCACTCCACGCCTTCGGGTCGGCTGGGCTGTTGCCCGACCGAACCTATGTGCTGACGTTGCCCAGCGAAATGGGCGCGCAGCGCACGGTCGCGCGCGACGGTGCCGGCGCGGATCGCTTCGCCGCGCGCGACGCGACGTTCCATGATGCGGTCGCCGCCGCGTTCGACCGCATCGCCATGCAGGAGCCCGCGCGCGTCCGTCGCATTGACGCGACCGCTGCTCCGGAGGACGTGACCGCCGCGATCCTCGCCGATCTCGCGCCATGGCTGGCGTAGCGCAGGTGGACGATGCAGCGTCGCTCTACGGGCACGATGCCGCCGCCGAGGCGCTGCTCGCGGCGATGCGCGGCGGTGCGCTCCATCACGCCTGGCTGATCACGGGACCGCCGGGGATCGGCAAGGCGACCTTCGCGCGTGCCGTCGCCGCGCGGCTGCTCGCCGAGGGGGTCGAACCCGGCGTCTTGCCGTCGCGCCTTGCATTGCCGGCGCAGCACCGCACCGCCGCGTTGCTCGCGGCGGGTGCGCACCCCGATTATCGCGAGCTGCGTCGCTTGCCCAAGAAGGACGGCAAGGACGGCGAGCTCGCGCGCTCGATCACGATCGATCAGGTTCGCGCGCTGGCTCCGTTCCTGGGCACGATGGCGTCCATGTCGCCGCGGCGCGTCATCGTCATCGACAGTGCCGACGAATTGGAACGGCCGGGTGCATCGAACGCGCTGCTCAAGAGCCTGGAGGAGCCGCCCGCGGGCACGATCTTCCTGCTCGTCAGCCACGCGCCCGGCAGATTGCTGCCGACGATCCGTTCGCGCTGCCGCCTGCTGCGACTGGAGCCGCTCGACGATCAGGCCATGCGCGCGGCGCTCATGCAGGCGCTGCCCGAGGCGAGCGGAGACGACATCGCGGCACTGGTACGCGTGGGCGCCGGGTCGCCGGGACGTGCGCTGCGCTACGCCGAGCTAGAGCTGAGCGACATCGACGAAGCGCTCAACGCGATCGCGCGTGACGGCGATCCGACCACCAGCCGCCGCGCCAAGCTCGCCAAGTCGCTGAGCCTAAAGGCCGCGCAGCCGCGGTACGAGGCGTTCCTCGACCGGGTACCCGGCGTCATCGCCGAGGCAGCGCAGGATCGCCGCGGTGTCGCGCTTCAGGTAGCACTGGATGCTTACACGCAGGCACGCGACGTGGCGGGGGCGGCGCGCGGGCTGTCGCTCGACGCCGGTGGCACCGTGCTCGAACTCGCCGGGCTGGTGGCGCGCCTCGCCGGCGAAGGTGACACGCAAGACGGGGCTGACTTACGTCGAGCGCGCCGCTAGGAGCCGGGGATGGGCCAGCCCTTCTACATCACCACCGCGATCAGCTACCCCAACGGCCGTCCGCACATCGGCCACGCGTACGAAGCGATCGCCGCCGATGCGATCGCGCGTTTTCAGCGCCAGGCCGGGCGCGACGTGCGCTTCCAGACCGGCACCGACGAACACGGGCTCAAGATGGCGCAGACCGCGCGCGATCAGGGGCGTGACGTGCGCGATTTCGCCGGAGAGATGTCGGGTCATTTCAAGCAGATGTGCGACACGCTGGCGATAAGTTACGATCGCTTCATCCGCACCACCGACGACGATCATTACCGCGCCAGCCAGGCGATCTGGCGCGCGATGGAGAAGGCGGGCGATCTCTACCTCGATCGCTACGAAGGATGGTATTCGGTCCGCGACGAGGCCTTTTACGACGAAAAGGAGCTGGTCGAGGGCGAGGGCGGGGTCAAGCTGTCGCCGCAGGGCACGCCGGTCACCTGGACCGCGGAGGAAACGTGGTTCTTCCGGCTATCCAAGTACCAGCAGCCGCTGCTCGATCTCTACGCGCGCGAGCCCGACTTTGTCCGGCCTGAGAGCCGTCGCAACGAGATCATGCGCTTCGTTGAAGGGGGCCTGTCCGATCTGTCGGTGTCGCGCACGACCTTCGATTGGGGCGTGCCGGTGCCCGACAGTGACGGGCACGTCATGTATGTCTGGGTCGACGCGCTGACCAACTACCTGACCGGCGCCGGCTATCCGGACGGCGAGATGCCGTACTGGCCCGCCGACCTGCACCTGATCGGCAAGGACATCGTCCGCTTCCACGCGGTCTATTGGCCCGCATTCCTGATGTCGGCGGGCATCGCGCTGCCAAAAACGGTGTTCGGACATGGCTTCCTGCTTCACCGCGGCGAGAAGATGTCGAAGAGTCTGGGCAACGTCGTCGATCCGCTCGGGCTCGCCGATGCTTTCGGGGTCGACGCCTTGCGCTACTTCCTCTTGCGCGAGGTCAGTTTCGGGCAGGACGGCAGCTATTCCGCCGAGGCGATCGTGACGCGCGTCAATGCCGAACTTGCCAACGCTTTTGGTAACTTGGCGCAGCGCACGCTGTCGTTCATCGCCAAGAACCTGGGCGGTACGCTTCCTGACGCGGGGCGGACCGAGGATGCCGACGCGCAGTTGATCGAGGAGATGGTGGTGGCCTGCGCGGGCCTGCGCACGGCGTTCGACGATCTGATGTTGAGCCAGGGAATCGAGGCATGGTTGCGCGGCGTGTTCGCGTGCAACCAGTATATCGACGCGCAGGCGCCGTGGACGCTGCGCAAGACCGATCCCGAGCGGATGCACGCGGTGCTCGGTACGTTGGTCCGCGCGATCCGCATGCTCGCGATCGCGATCCTCCCGGTGGTCCCGCGTGGCGCGGGGCACGTGCTCGACCTGCTCGGGGCAGACGATCGCTCGCATGCCGCGATCGACGATGATGGCTGGTACGCGCGCATGGTTGACGCGTCGTTTACCCTCAATGCGCCGACGCCCGCATTTCCGCGCCTCGAACTGCCGGCCGACGCCGAGGTGGCGGCCTGATGCTCGCGGACAGTCACTGCCACCTGAACTACAAGGGCCTGGCGGAGGATCAGGCGTCGATCCTCGAACGCGCGCGCGCGCGCGGCGTCACTGCGATGCTCAACATCTCGACGCGCGAGAGCGAATGGGACGAGGTGCTCGCCACCGCCGAACGCGAGCCTGATGTCTGGGCGAGTGTTGGCATCCACCCGCACGAGGCCGACCAGCATCCCCACATCGACACGGCCAAGCTGGTCGAGCGCGCCGCGCACCCGCGCGTCGTCGGCATCGGTGAGAGCGGTCTCGATTACTACTACGACCATTCTGACCGTGCACGCCAGCAGGCGAGCTTCCGCGCGCATATCGCGGCCGCACGCGCCGCGCGCGTTCCGCTCATCGTCCACACGCGTGAGGCGGAGGACGACACGATCCGCATCCTCAAGGACGAAATGAAGCATGGCGCCTACACCGGGGTGATCCACTGCTTCACTGCCAGTGGCACGTTCGCGAACAAGGCGCTCGACTTCGGCTTGTACATTTCAATCTCGGGCATCGTGACTTTCAAGAACGCGCGCGATTTGCAGGTGACCGCGGCGCGGTTGCCGCGCGAGCGGTTGCTGATCGAAACGGACGCGCCGTTCCTCGCGCCCGTTCCCCATCGCGGCAAGACCGGGGAACCAGCCTTCGTCGCTGACACCGCTGAATTCCTTGCCCGCCTGCGGGGCGAAAATGTCGAGGATCTGCAGGCGTATACTGCCGATAACTTCCACCGGCTGTTCAGCAAGACAAAGGCGCGGGCAGGGGCGTGAAAGTCCGCATCCTAGGATCGGGCACGTCCTCGGGCGTACCGCGCATCGGCAACGATTGGGGTGCCTGCGATCCGACGGAGCCGCGCAATCGACGTAGCCGCGCGTCGATCCTGATCGAGCATGACGGCACGCGCATCCTGGTCGATACCGGACCCGACATGCGCGAGCAGCTATTGGCGGCGGACGTGGGCGTCGTCGATGCAGTAATCTGGACCCATGCGCACGCCGATCACGTATTCGGCATCGACGACCTGCGGCAAGTTTATCACGCCCGTGGAAATCCGGTGCCGGGGTTCGCGAGACCCTCGACGGCGACGGCACTATGCCGACAATTCGGCTACGTGTTCGAGGGTGCGGGCGGCTACCCGCCGACGGTCGATCTGCGGCACTTAGACGACGAGGTCGTGATCGGCAGCGTCCGTGTGCGCGTCGCCGACCAGCCACACGGGTCAATTACCTCCGCGGGACTCCGGTTCGAGGGAGCGGCGGTCGCGATCGGCTATGCGACCGACATCAGCGGCATGACTGGTGACCTGCACGCGCTCTACGCCGGGCTGGACGTGTGGATCGTAGACGCGTTGCGGCGTCGTCCGCATCCGTCGCACGCCGATCTGCCGACCGTTCTCGGATGGATCGACACGCTGAAGCCGCAGGCGGCGGTGCTGATCCACATGGATCAGTCGATGGATTACCGGACGCTGTGCGCGGAGCTGCCGACAGGGGTGGAGCCCGGTTATGACGGCTGGGAGCGTCACTGGTGAGCGATCGCGTGTTCCAGGTACTATTCATCGGGTTGCTGCTGGTGCTGCCGATATCGGCGCTGGCGGCCCGTCGCGTGCCGGGAAGCACGATTATTCGCTATGCGGCGGCGTGGGTTCTGGTGTTCGGCGTCGCGCTGCTCGTCGTGTCAGCACTCGATTGACGTACGTATGTTTTACATAATGTTTATTATCAACTTTGCCCGTTGTAAGCGCTAAGTACAAATGGCACCAGCCCGCTAGATAGAAATGGCACTCTGCGGTGCTATCGGCGGGTCGCCGGTGTCATAGCCGTTCTCGGCAACGAGGACGCGCATTGTATGACGGTGCTGGCGATGAGTGCTGCTGAGATCACCCGGTTCGACACGCTGATGCGGCTCGACCGCGGCGAGATCCGGGTTGCGGACGCGATGGAGCTGCTCGGCCTTGCGAGGCGGCAGGTGTACCGGCTGCTGGGCCGCCTGCGACAGGACGGCGCCAGCGGCCTGGTGTCGCGCAAGCGAGGACGACCGAGCAATCGACGCTACAGCGACGCTTTCCGCGCCGAGGTGGCCACGCTGGTGCGCGAGCACTACGCCGACTTCGGACCGACGCTGGCGCGCGAGTACCTCGCCGAGCGCCATGGCATCGGCCTGTCGTGCGAGACCCTGCGGCGCATCATGATGGAGGCCGGGTTGTGGCAGGACCGTGCGGCCAAGCGCCCTCGCCCGTATCAGCCGCGCTACCGGCGTGACTGCCGCGGCGAGCTCGTCCAGGTCGACGGCTCCAAGCACTGGTGGTTCGAGGGCCGCGGTCCGCAATGCACGCTCCTGGTCTTCATCGACGATGCCACCAGCGAGCTTATGCACGTCGAGATGGTCGAGAGCGAGAGCACCTTTTCCTACATGCGCGCGACGAGGACCTACCTCGAGCGGCACGGCAAGCCGGTGGCCTTCTACACCGACAAGCACAGCGCCTTCCGCAACAACACGGCCTCGGCGAAGGGCGACGGCATGACCCACCTCGGCCGTGCGTTGGACCGGCTCAACATCGAGCTGATCTGCGCGAACTCGCCGCAGGCGAAGGGGCGCGTCGAGCGCGTCAACGCGACGCTGCAGGACCGTCTGGTCAAGGCGATGCGGCTACAGCGCATCTCCACCATCGACCAAGCCAACGCCTTCCTCCCCTCCTACATGGCGCAGCACAATCGTAGGTTCGCCAAGGCGCCGTTCGACCCGCGCGACCTGCACCGGCCGCTGGCCATCCACGAAGACCTGGAGGCGGAGCTGGTGTGGCGGGAGCAGCGCACCGTCACCGGCGCCCTCACCCTGCACTACAACAAGGCCATGTTCATCCTGGAGCCCTCCCCTGCCTCGCAGGCGCTCGCGCGCAAGAAGGTGGACGTGTGCGAGTACCCGGATGGCCGGCTTGAGATCCAGCATGAGGGCACGGCCCTACCCTATCGCATGTTCGACAAGATGCGCCGCGTGAACCAGGCTGCTGTGGTCGACAACAAGCATCTCGACGCAGCGCTGGCACTAGCGCGCACCATCCAGCAGGTTCAGCCGCACCATACCAAGCGCAACAACAACGAGCCGGCTCGCACAGCTCAGTCGGCCGGCGTGTTCAAGGCATCCTCCCCGGCTTCATCCGGTCAGAAGCTGGACCGTCGTACGCTCGGCAACAGCAGGCTCAAGCGTGGTCCCCGCCTCTCCAACGAAGAGCTGGTTGCGCGCGGCCTCGGCGAGTACGCCCGCTAACGGCCAGAGCCGACATCGGTTGGCCTCCACCCACCGAAACGGGCGTAGAGCGTCGGCAGGACGAACAAGGTCAGCAGCGTCGCCGAGATCAGCCCGCCGATTACCACCGTGGCGAGCGGCCTCTGGACCTCGGCGCCCGCCCCATGCCCCAGCGCCATCGGCACGAAGCCAAGACTGGCGACGAGCGCAGTCATCGCGACGGGCCGCAATCGGAGCAGTGCTCCCTCACGTGCGGCACGCGCCCGGTCCATCCCTTCCCGCATCAGATCGTGGATGGAAGACACCATCACCAGCCCGTTGAGCACCGCTACGCCAGACAGTGCGATGAACCCGACCGCGGCCGAGATGGAGAAAGGCAGACCGCGGAGCAGGAGCGCGAGAATACCGCCAACCAACGCCAGCGGCACGCCAGTGAAGACCAGGGCCGCGTCGCGCAGCGATCCGAGCGCACCGTAGAGCAGCAGCATGATGACGGCGAAGCATATTGGCACCACGATCGTCAGGCGTGCCCGGGCGCTGGCCAGGTTCTCGAACTGCCCACCCCAGGTGAGATAGGTGCCGGCCGGTAAGGCAACCTGCTGCGCTATCTTGGCCTGCGCTTCCTCGACGACGCCGGCTACGTCTCGCCCGCGCACATTGGCTTGGACGACGACACGCCGTTTGCCGTTCTCACGGCTGATCTGGTTCGGCCCGTCGCCGAGACCGATGTCGGCAACGCTGGCGAGCGGCAAGAACGATCCGCTCGCGGTGGGCACCGGAATCTGCCCGAGGGTCTGCAAATCGGCGCGTGCCGTTTCGCCGAGACGGATCACGACCGGGAAGCGGGCGTCGCCTTCGAAGATCACGCCAGCCTGCTTGCCGCCTACGGTTGCCGCAACGACGTCCTGGACATCGCCGGCAGAAACACCGACGCGCGCCATCGCGTCCCGGTTGGGACGAATGTCGAGAAGCGGCAGTCCTTCGGTCTGCTCCACCCGGACATCCGCTGCACCAGGCACCTTGCGCATCACGTCCGCGATCTGGACCGCGGTCGCATTCATGCTGGCAAAGTCGTCGCCAAACACCTTTACCGCGATATCGCCGCGCACGCCGGCGACGAGCTCATTGAAGCGCATCTGGATCGGCTGCGTAATCTCGTAGCCGTTCCCCGGGATGGTCGAGACCTTCTTCTCGATGCGCTCGACCAGTTCCTCCTTGGGCAGGTTCGGGTCCGGCCATTCCTTACGTGGTTTCAGCATAACAAACGTGTCGGTCGCGTTGGGCGGCATCGGATCGCTGGCGATCTCCGACGTGCCCGTCCGCGAGAAAGCGTATTGCACCTCCGGTTCGCGGCTGATCGTCTTCTCAACCGCGAACTGCATCCGCTGGCTCTGTTCGACCGACGTGCCGGGCGGGCGCCAGGCCTGGACGAGGATGTCGCCCTCGTCGAGCTGCGGCAGGAACTCCTGACCCAGCGTTGTGAAGGCAAGCGCCGCCAGCACGACGCCGGCAAGCGCGCCCCCTATCGTGAGACTGGGACGCCGCATGGCAGCATCGAGCCCAGGCTCGTAGCGGCGCTTGAGCCAGACCACGATCCGGCTTTCCTTCTCCTCGACCTTGCCCGCGAGGAAGGCGGCAATAGCCGCCGGTACGAAGGTCAGGGACAGCACGAAAGCGAAGACGAGCGCGATGATGACGGTCAGCGCCATCGGTTCGAACATCTTGCCCTCCACGCCGCTGAAGGTGAGCAGCGGCGCATAGACGAGGATGATGATCGCCTGCCCATAGACTGAGGGCCGTATCATCTCGCGGGCCGACGCCGCCACGATCGCGAGGCGTTCCTTGAGCGGGAGGACACCTCCGGTTTCGTGCTGGCGCGTGCCGAGGTGGCGCAGTGCGTTCTCGACGATGATGACCGCGCCATCGACGATGAGGCCGAAGTCGAGCGCGCCGAGGCTCATCAGATTGGCCGAGACGCCGGCACGCAGCATCCCCGTGGCGGTGAGCAGCATGGTGATCGGAATCACCATCGCGGCGATCAGCGCCGCGCGGAAGTTGCCGAGCAGCACGAACAGCACCACGATGACCAGCACCGCGCCTTCCGCGAGGTTGCGGGCAACCGTCGCGATCGTGGAGTTCACGAGCTTGGTACGATCGAGCACCGGTTTGACCACGACATCGGTCGGCAGCGATCGGCCGATGGCCTGAAGCCGTTCACCGACGTCGGTCGCGACGGTGCGGCTGTTCTCGCCGATGCGCATCACGGCTGTGCCGACGACGACCTCGTGACCGTTCTCGGACGCCGAGCCGGTGCGGATGCCCTGCCCGGCCTTCACGGTTGCCACCTGATTGAGCACGATCGGCACACCGTCGCGGCTTGCGACCACGGTGCGTGACAGCTCATCAGCGGTACGAACCCGCGCGTCCGAGCGGACGAACAACCCTTCGCCGTTCCGATCGACCGTGCCTGCGCCGATGCTGGTGTTGCTGCGCTCGAGCGCGGTAGCGAGGTCCTGGACCGTCAGTCGCATCGATGCCAAGCGCTGGAGGTCCGGAATGACCAGATATTCACGGTCGAACCCACCCAGCGAGTCTACGCCAGCGACCCCTTCGGTCCCGCGGAGCTGCGGCGACACGATCCACTCCTGAACGGTGTGAAGATAGGTCGCCTTGTCGCGTTCGTTGACGAGGTGTTCGCCTTCGGGGGTGATGTAGCTGCCGTCGCGCTGGAGCCCGGGTTCGCCATCCCGATGCTTCACGCGGTTGAGTTCTTGAAACTCGACGGTCCACATGAAGATGTCGCCGAGACCGGTCGCGATCGGCCCCATCTCGGGCATGACGCCCTGCGGCAGCCGTTCCTCGGCCATCCGCATCCGCTCGGCGACCTGTTGGCGAGCGAAGTAGATGTCGGTCGCGTCGGTGAAGACGGCCGTGATCTGGGCAAAGCCGTTGCGGTTGAGCGACCGGGTATAGGCAAGACCCGGAATACCCTTGAGCGAGGTTTCGATCGTGAAAGAGACCTGCCGCTCGATCTGATCGGGCGACAGCGATGGTGCGAGGACGTTTACCTGCACCTGGTTGTTCGTGATGTCCGGGACGGCATCGATGGGGAGGCGCTGGAGGGCGAAGATGCCCGCGAGCGCGGCGACAAGAGTCAGCAGCAGGACTAGCCAGCGCCGCTCGACCGAGAAGGTGACGAGGCGGGAGATCATGGGCTCAGTCCATGTCCATCCCGCCACCCTTGCCGAGTTCGGCTTTCAGGGTGAACGAGTTAGTGGTGGCGATCCGCTCCTGGCCATTGAGGCCGGAACTGATGATGACCTGATCGCCATTGCGGCGACCGGCCGTGACCGGGGTGGCGTGAAAGCCGGTCGGGGTGCGGACGAAGACGACTGTGCGGTTCTCGATGCTTTGCACCGCGGTGGAGGGGACCGAGACGCTACGATCGCCGTTGGCGGGCAGCATGAAGCTCGCCGTCACCGGCTCGCCCACCCGCCAGGTATTCCCCGCATTGTCGAGCGTGGCGATGACAGGCACGAGGCGCGTGCTGTCATCGAGCGCTGGGGACACGAACGACACCCGTCCTTCCTGTCTACGACCGGCTGCGGTTACCTCAACCCGCGTACCCGGCCGGATACGGCTTGCATCCGCGGGCGAGACCGAGGCGGTGATCGTCACCCGCGAGAGGTTCGCAACCCGGTAGAGTTCGGCGTTCGCATCGACAGTCTGGCCGAGAACCGCCGGACGGGCGATTACCTGACCTGAGATCGGCGAGCGCATGGCGATGCGGTTGAGGGCACCACCACCGCCCCCCGTGGTACCGAGCTGTTGCTGCGCGAGGCGCAGCGCGATTGCCGCCTCCGTCGCTGCGGTCCGCGCCGCCACCAGGTCTTGTTCGGGCGAAACGCGCTCGGCAAAAAGCCGCTGTTCGCGCCGAAGGTTCGACTGTGCCAGTGCGGCGCGGGCGCGAGCGGCCTCGACTTCCGCCTTCAGAGAAGCGGCCTCGCGGCTCTCGATCACCGCCAGCGGGTCACCCTGCCGGACGGGCTGGCCGAGGTTGCGTGTGAGCGCGACCAAGCGACCGCCGATGGTTGCGGAGACAACCTGGACGCCTTGGGGATCGCCCTGGATGAGCGCGGGCAACTCGATCGCGCCGGCGACCCCGCCCACGGTCGGGCGGGCGACCTCAATGCCGGCGTCGGCGATCTGCCGCGCCGTGAGCGTCACCGCATCCTTATCCGTCTTCTTCTCGGCCCCCTCGCCCTTCTCCATGCCCTCCATACCGGCCATGTCGTCGGTCTTCTTCTCGGCCCCGCCGCACGCAGCGAGCGCCAGCGGAAGCAAGGCGGACAGTAGGGTCCGCGCATGATTGGTTTTCATCGTGCGTCCTTCGCATCGTTAGGCGCCGGGGCGGCGAGCCGTTCCAGCCGGGCCTGTGCGTCATGATAGGCGGCCAGCGCGTCGACCGCGGCCGCACGGGTGTCGGCAAGCGTGCGTTCGGCCTCGAGGAGATCCAACTGACCGAACTTGCCTTCGCGGTAGCCGATCCGCGCGATCCGCGCGGCTTCCTGCGCCGCGGCAAGCGTCGGTCCGGTCGCGTTGCGGGCTGTCGTCGCCGCATTCGCAACGTCGCCCTGTGCCGTGGCGATGGCCTGTTCCGCATCGAGCAGCGCGAGGCGGCGCTGCGCGTCCGCCTGGGTGCGTTGAGCAGAGGCCAGATCAACGGCCGCTCGGCCATTGTTGAACAGTGGCAAGGGCACCGACACGCCGAATACCGCGGCCGTATCGTTGGTCATCTCCAGCCTGCGTGCGGACGCGCTGATCGTTACGTCGGGAACCCTCTGGCTTCTGGCAAGGCGGACCTGCGCCGTCGCCGTGGTGAGATCGGCCTGCACCGCCGCGGCCGTCAGCGTGCCTTCACTGCGCACCGGCAACCGTGGTCCTGCGCCTTCGATCCGGGCGAACCAGGCTGTATCCAGCGAGCTGGGGCCGCGCCCGATCAGCCGGGCAAGATTGCCGAGCGCCACTTGGGCGGATCGCTCCGCGCGCTCGGCCGCTCCTTCCGCATTCAGCCGAGCTACGTCGGCGCGCTGCTCTTCGAGCGGTGAGGCGCGACCGGCCGCAACGCGAACCCGCGCTGCACGCAGTACCTCGTTTGCGATCCCGACCTGTTCGCGGGCGGTGACTACCCTGCGTTGCGACGCCGCGGCATCGTTATAGGCCTGCGTGACCCGCAACCGGAGATCGGCCTGTATGATTGCCGCTTCGAGCGACGCGCGGTCGAGTTGCGCATTGGCGACCGCGACGCGCGCGGACCGCTTGCCGCCGAGTTCAAGCGGCAAAGATACGCCGACCGTCGTTTCGGCCGAGCGCAGTCCCTTATAGATACCGGTGCCGGCGACGTTCTCGCTCATCGCGTCGAGCGACGGATTAGGCCGCAAGCCGGCGATCGAGCGTTGCGCTTGCGCCGCCTGAATGCCCGATCGGGAGACCTCGACCGCCGGCGATACTGCACCGGCCGCGGTAAGAGCTTCATCAAGGGTCAGCGGCGGTGCCGACGCCTCCGTGTCCTGTGCCTGTGCCGAGTTGCTCGACGCACAGGCTGTCGCGACCAGCACGGCCGCTATCATGCGCTTCATTGTAGATGCTCCTGACGAACCAGTCTCAGGCGCCGGAAGGCGCCCGGTGCGTCGTCAGGCCTGTGGTGGTCGAAGCGCCGGGTCGCTCTGATGCGCAAGCCAGACCGGAGCCTTGTGGCTCGCAAATTCGGCCCAACTGTCGATCACGGCGACGTCGACACTATGCTCAGCGGGTGCGGCGACATGGTGACCGTGACAGACGGTGTGATGATGAGGATAGCCCTTATCCGCATCCGCCGGCACCTCGTCGCAGTCGCCAGCCATGTGCATGATTGTGTTGACCTGAGAGGTCTCGATGCACCCGACGCCTTCCGTAGCCTCCGCCATGCCCGCCCAGCCGGTCAGGACCAGCATCAGACAGGCGAGAAAGGGCAGCAGCTTGCGCATGAGCTTGCTCCTTATCATTCCGCGAGAATGGCGTGACCCGCGATCATCGGACGCTACCCGGCCAGCGTTGCGTTCGACTTTCATGAGCTGCCACCCATTTCTGCCAATGCACCTCGGGTAATCTCCCAAGCGGAGTGCAGGAACAGGACCGCAATGATGCCGGCGACCGCGAGGTCGGGCCATGCCTTCCCGGTCCATGCCACCAGGCCGGCGGCAATGACGACGGCGATGTTGGCGAGCGCATCGTTCCGGCTAAACAGCCAGATAGCCCGTACATTGGCATCGCCCTCGCGAAACCGTGACAGGACGAGCGCCGCGCTGACGTTGACGATAAGGGCGACGATCCCGATGCCGCCCATCAGATCGGCGTCGGGTGCCACGGCGTTCATCGCGCGCCAGATGGCAAAGCCGATGACACCCAGACCCAGTGTTCCGAGGAACAAGCCTTGGGCGAGAGCGACCCTTGAACGGGCTGGCGCCGTCCAGCCCAACGCGATGAGGCCGAGCAATGAGATCGTGCCGTCGCCAATGAAGTCGAGCGCATCGGCTTTGAGCGCCTGACTGTCGGCGACGAACCCACCGACGATTTCGATCAGCCCGAAGCCCAGGTTCAGGAGGACCACGATCCATAGGGCACGCCGATAGGCAGCGTCGCGCTCCGCACGTTTCGTGTCGCCCGTGCAGCCGCACGTAGAGGATTCGCTTGCGCTCATCCCGCTCCGTTACGATCTACAGTCACTGTAGGAGCAAGCGTAAAATTGCGAGGACCGCAGGGTGTTGATGATCGGCGACATAGCGAAACGGACCGGGACCAAGGTCAACACGATCCGTTTCTACGAAGATATAGGCTTGATGCCGGAGGCTGCGCGCACGGCAGGCGGGCGCCGCACCTATGGTGATGCGGAGGTTCGCCAGCTCGCTTTTATCCGTCACGCCCGTGATCTGGGGTTCTCGACTGACGAAATCCGATCCCTGATCGCTTTGTCGGCCAACCCCGATCAGGATTGTAAGGAAGCAGGCTCGCTCGCTCGCCGGCACCTTGCGAGCGTGGAAGACCGCATTGCCCGCCTGACGGCGCTCCGAAACGCATTGGCTGATGCGACACGGGATTGCGAGGGCGGCAGGATCGCCGATTGCCGGGTTATGGAAGCGATCACGATGCCGGCTGATTTGGACAGCGGAACGCGGGTCTAAGCTGCACATACGCAACTCCTGACGAAGCCCGTCAGGATTGCGGCGCTGTCGCGATGCTGGAGGGGTCCGTGGTGGTGTCGATCGGCATCCCGGCTTCCTTGCGCTCCGAATAGCGATCTACGAGTTGGGCAGTGTGTGGGCGCAGCAGTATCGTGAACCGCACCAGCTCCTCCATCACATCCACAATCCGGTCGTAATAGCTCGACGCCTTCATGCGCCCGGTGTCATCGAACTCGTTGAACGCCTTGGCGACGCTCGACTGGTTCGGGATCGTCACCATCCGCATCCAGCGACCCAGCACGCGCAGCGTGTTGACGCTGTTGAAAGACTGTGATCCGGCCGACACCTGCATGACCGCGAGCGTGCGTCCCTGCGTCGGACGCATCCCGCCCATCGACAGCGGCAGATGGTCGATCTGCAGCTTCATGATGCCGGTGATCTGGCCGTGACGTTCCGGGCTGCACCACACCTGTCCTTCCGACCATAGAGACAGCTCGCGCAGCTCGTGGACGGCCGGATGGTCGTCGCGGGCATGTTGGTCGGGCAGCGGCAGCGTCGATGGATCGAAGATGCGTGTCTCGCACCCGAAGAACCGGAGCAGGCGCGCCGCTTCCTCGACGCACAGCCGGGAGAAGGACCGTTCGCGCAGCGAACCATAGAGCAGAAGGATACGTGGCGCGGGATTGCACGGGCCGAGCCCGACAGCGGGTCGCTGGATGGCATAGGCGGGATCGAGCGCCGGTAGGGTATCGGGATCGGCGAGCGTGCGGAGCGGCATCAGAGAGCTTTCACGAGATAGGCGGCCGACGCGGGGCACAGTGCGGTGAATTCGCGCGATGCGGCGATGGCCGGGGGAGCAGCGCCGCGATCGGCATCGGCATAGCCGAGCGCCCGGAAGAATGGTGCGGCCGTGGTCGTCAGGAGGTGCAGGCGCTCCACCCCGAGGTCGTGTGCCTGTCGTTCGAGGTCGGCGACCAACACCCGCCCGAGGCCAAGTCGACGGCGATCGGGGACGACGACGATCGAGCGGAGCAAGCGGTCGGCCCCTGCTCCCTCGAGCCCACCGAAACCGACGAGGCTACCGGCCTCGATCCGGAAGAACAGGCGGCCGGGATCGGCGAGATCGGCACTCGGCAGGTTCGCGGCATCGAGCAATTGTGCCAAGCCAGCCAGACCGGCAGGTTCGAGCACCGTGGCGACCATTCTGGTCATGCGATGCTGATCCTGATCGCAAGCCCCGCGAGCGTGATGAGCAGCACCGGCACGGTGAGTGTCACGCCGACACGGAAGTAATAGCCCCATCCGATCCGCACGCCCTTTTGCCCGAGGACGTGGAGCCAGAGCAGCGTCGCGAGTGAGCCGATCGGCGTCAGCTTGGGGCCGAGATCGCAGCCGATCACGTTGGCATAGATCATCGCTTCCTTGATCGCGCCCGTGGCGTGGGTGGCGTCGATCGACAGCGCGCCCACCAACACAGTCGGCATGTTGTTCATCACCGACGACATAATCGCCGCGATCACACCCGTACCCAGCGCGGCGCCCCACACGCCGCCTTGCGCCGTGCGATCGAGCAGCGCCGCCAGATGGTCGGTCAGGCCGGCGTTCCGCAGGCCATAGACGACCAGGTACATGCCGAGAGAGAAGATCACGACCTGCCAGGGTGCGCCGCGCAGCACCTTGGCCGCTGAGATCACATGGCCGCGCCCCGCGATCACCAGCAACAGGATCGCGCCGGCAGCGGCGACGGCGCTGACCGGCACGCCGAGCGGTTCGAGCAGGAAGAACCCGGCGAGCAGCAGCCCAAGCACGATCCATCCGGCGCGGAAGGTCGCGGCGTCGCGGATCGCGTCACGCGGCGTACGTAGCGCGCCTACGTCATAATTCGCCGGTATGTCGCGCCGGAAGAACAGCAGCAGCGCGCCAAGCGTCGCTGCGATCGACACCAGGTCGACCGGCACCATCACGGAAGCATAGTCGCCGAACCCGACACGAAAGAAGTCGGCCGACACGATGTTGACGAGGTTCGATACGACCAGCGGCAGGCTGGCGGTGTCGGCGATGAACCCGGCCGCCATGACGAACGCCAGCGTCGCCTTGTCTCTGAACCCCAGCGCCCGCAGCATGGCGATGACGATCGGCGTCAGGATCAGCGCCGCCCCGTCGTTGGCAAACAGCGCGGACACGCCTGCGCCGAGCAGCACGATCAGGACGAACAGCCGGCGACCATGCCCGCCGCCCCAGCGGGCGACGTGCAGCGCCGCCCACTCGAAAAATCCGGCTTCGTCGAGCAACAGGCTGATGACGATGATCGCGACGAACGCGGCCGTCGCGTTCCAGACGAGGACCCATACCACCGGCACGTCGGACAGGGTGACGACACCCGCGAGCAGCGCCACCACCGCCCCGCCCATCGCGCTCCACCCGATCCCGAGGCCCTTGGGTTGCCAGATGACGAGCGTGATCGTCGCGACGAAGATCAGGACGGCAAGGAGCATCAGGCGACGCGCTGGCCCGACGCGTCCACCACCTGTTCGCCGTCTTCCTTGGCGAACGCGCCGAGCTGGCCGCTCGGCAGCAGATCAAGGACGGCTTCAGAAGGGCGGCACAACTCCACGCCGAGCGGCGAGACGACCAGCGGCCGGTTGATGAGGATCGGGTGTGCCATCATCGCATCGACCAGCGCATCGTCGGATAGCGACGTGTCGCCCAGGCCCAGCTCGGCATAGGGCGTCCCCTTCTCGCGCAGCAGCGCGCGGGGCGTCATGCCGGCGCGGTCGATCAGCTCGACCAGCAGCGCACGCGCGGGTGGGGTCTTCAGATACTCGACCACGTGCGGCTCGATGCCGGCGTTGCGAATAAGACCGAGCGTGTTGCGCGACGTGCCGCACTCGGGGTTGTGATAGATGACGATATCGACGGACATGGGACGTCCTTTCAGCAGCAGGGGGTGAGTTCGGCGACGAGCGGCGCGCACAGCTCCGCATTGCCGGCGCAGCAGTCCTTGACGAGGAACAGCGTCAGCGCGCGCAGGCCGTCCAGATCGGCGCGATAGATGATCGATCGGCTATGGCGTTCCGATTGGACCAGTCCCGCGCGAGCAAGAATGCCGAGGTGCGCCGACATGGTATTTTGCGGCACGTCGAGCTGGCGGGCGATATCACCCGCAGCCATGCCGTCCGGCTCGTGCCGCACCAACAGGCGGAACACGTCGAGCCGTGTCCCTTGCGCAAGCGCGCCTAGCGCAGCGATAGCCGAATCGTTTTCCATATATCCAGAATAGACGATATATTGGGCTTGTCCAGTTTTGCGCACGCTGTCTCGCCGTCAGCACTTGCCGGAATGGCAATAACGGCCATGCGGGATTGATCGCGCCAGTCGTCGATCCGGCGCCGGCCTCTCACATCGCCGATACGGGTGGTTCCAACGTGCCCAGCCAGGCAACGAGCGCCAGGATCGTGATGGCGCAGCCACCCTCGATCGCGAGACTGCGCAGCAGAGTGCCGAGTGCGCCGCGAAGATCGGCCGCGGCGATCGAGCGCTCGAGAGCCGGTGTCAGCCGGAAGCGATTAAGCGACGCGAGCCCCAGCATCGCGCCCAACAGCGCGAGTTTGGCGAGAAGAAGCTGGCCGTAGAGGGTGTCGGGAAGGCGCTGCAGATTGCCGACGCCAACCAGCAGCCAGCCATTCACCAGACCCGTTACCACGATCGTGCCGACCAGAATCGTACCCGCGAGACCGAAGCCGTGCAGTGCGCGATGGCTCAGTCGGAGATGGGCGACGTCGACGCGACTAGGCGCACGCGTGACGAGCAGCGTCAGACCGAGCAGGGCGCCGACCCAGGCGCCGGCTGCCCATAGGTGCAGAATATCCGCCAGTAGATGAACCCAGCCGGTCGCACCCTCGTCCATTGCGCCGTGACCCGTCCAGGCGAGCGTTGCGAGCGCGATCCCCGCCGCGACCGCAACCAGGCCGAGCGGAGCGGTCCGTCCTCGCGCGATCAGCGCGAAAATGGTCCCGACCACCAGCGCGATCATGCGAGTTTCCCACGCCGTGCCCGTCGCAGATCTGGTAAGCAGCATTCCGATCGCCTCGCGGACGACCGGCCAGGGCGGCGCCCCTGCCATCGCCGCAGCGAGGAGCGCGAGAGCGATGCAGGAGAACAGGAGCCCCAGCAGGCCGCATCCGACGAGCCACGGGCGTAAGGCGATGGCGTCCGCGCGTTCGCCGCCCTTGAGGCCGTAGAGGCCGAAGGTCGATAAGCCGAACAGGCCACTCAGCGTCATGTAGAGCGCAAAGCGAACCGCGATCAGCGGCCAGTCGGCGTCCACCTTACTTCACTGCGAAGGCGATATTGCCGGTGACGCGGTGCGTGTCGGCCGAGACGACATGCCATGCGACGCTATAGCGTCCTGCGGCGAGCGGCGCCTTCGGCGTGACGACGAGGGTGCGGCCATCTCCGCCGACCGCGGCCGCGGCGGTGACCTTCATCGGTGCATGCTCGGTGCCGCCATGACCGGTCATCACGAGGTCCGCGCCCGAAAACTTCGGCATCAGCTTCTCGCTGAAACGAAGCGTGATGCGCGCAGGCTTGGCGACGGTCGCGTTCGCTGCCGGCGAGGCCGACAGGAGCTTGGGATGAGCCTGGGCGGCGCCGGCGATGCCGAGAAGGGCCAAGGTGGCAGGCAGGAAGATGCGACGCATGGGGCTACTCCGTGAGGTTCGTGCTCTATTTACGCGGCCCGATCGCCCACCCCTCACCGCCGCATGAGGGATGATGGGCAGCCTCGCGTATCGAATGCTAGAGGGGTGGAGTGGAAAGCATGGAAGATCTGGACAGAGCATTGGCGAGGCTGGCAGGCGCACCTGTCCCTGCCGCGCTGGAGGGGATCGAGGATCAGGTCCTCGCCCGCATCGGCACGCGCCCTGTCGTGCGCCAAGCCGGGCTCGGCCTCGGCGCGGTGACGATCGCGGCGCTCGCGATGGGCGTGATCGGCGCGGAGCTGCCGGCGACCGCCAGCCCGGCGGTATCGCTCGCTCCGTTAGGGGGCGCATCGCCTCTCGCGCCGTCGAGCTTGCTGATCGGCGAACCATGACCTCGACCAGGCGCCTCCTTTTCTGCGTCCTCTTAGCCTTCCTGGCGGCGATCGGAGGCGTGTTCGTCGGACGAGCGCTGTTGCCCCAGCCCAAGCAGCCCGGCGCGGCGCTCCACGAGGTGCTGCACCACAAGCTCGCGCTCGATGCCGACCAGCAGGCCCGGTTGAAAATTCTGGAAGACCGTTTCGCGGTGCAGCGGCGTGCGCTCGAACTCGAGCTGCGCGCCGCCAATGCCCACCTCGCCGAGGCGATCGAAGCCGAACACGGCAATGGCCCGCGGGTCACGGCTGCGGTCGATCAGAGCCATGCCGCAATGGGCGAGCTGCAGAAGGCGACGCTCGCGCACATCTTCGCCATGCGGCAGCTCCTGCGGCCCAATCAGACATCCCAATTCGACGACGCGGTGGTGAAGGCGCTCACCGACGGCCAGGGGTGAGCCTCGACTGGACCGCGCTGTCCGACGGCGAGCTGGCGGCGCTCAGCATCGCCGGTCGACAGGCCGCCTTTGCCGAAATCGTGCGCCGCTATCGTCAGCCGGTGTTCCGGCTTGTCCGGGCGTGCGTCGGGGAGCCCGACGAAGCGCTCGACCTCGTTCAAGAGACCTTCGTCGCTGCGCACCAAGCCCTTTCCCGTTACGACGCCCAGCGCGCCATGAAGGCGTGGCTGTCGACGATCGCGATCAACAAATGTCGTGATTGGGCGAGGAAGCGCACTGTGCGCCGCTTCGTCTCCTTCGCCCTTCCGATCGACGGGCAGGCCGAGACGATCGTGGACGATCAGGTGCCGATCGATGACAGCGCGGCCGACCGACAGGAGTTGGACCGCGTGACACGCGCCATCTCGACCTTGCCGGCGAACCTGAAGGAGCCGCTGGTGCTCCGGACGATCGAGGGCCTGAGCCAGGCCGAGACGGCCGAGGTGCTGGGTATCAGCCAAAAGGCCGTCGAAACCCGCCTCTATCGGGCGCGGGCGCGCCTCATGGAAAAGTTGAACGCGAGCTAAGGGATACGCGACCGGGACGCGTAGAAGGGGTGAAACGGGGCCGGTAGCGGCCCCACCCTTCGAGGAGCTTTCATGTCCCGCGTTCTCGACCGCCGCCAGGTGCTGCGCGGTGCCAGCCTAGCCGGAGGCGGCCTTGCGCTGTCGGCCTATATGCCGGCGTGGGCGCAGCCGGTGTCCGCGGGCATCGCCAAGCCGTTGCCGACCGTTTCGGGCGAAGACATCACGCTGAAGGTCGCCCACCAGATGATGATGATCGACGGGCGGCAGAGCCACGCGATCGGCATCAACGGCACCGTGCCGGCCCCGCTCATCCGCCTGCGTGAAGGCCAGAACGTCCGCCTCCACGTCGTCAACGAGCTGGACGAGGAAACCTCGATCCATTGGCATGGGCTGTTGCTGCCCTTCCAGATGGACGGCGTGCCCGGCATCGCGTTCCCGGGCATCCCGGCCCGCTCGACCTTCACCTATGAGTTCCCGATCATCCAGAGCGGGACGTACTGGTATCATAGCCATTCCGGGCTGCAGGAGCAGGAAGGGCATTATGGTCCAATCCTGATCGATCCCAAGAACCCCGACCCGGTGCAGTTCGATCGGGAGCACGTCATCGTGCTGTCCGATCACAGCTTCCGTCACCCGCATTACCTGTTCGACCGGCTGAAGAAGGAATCGGGCTACTTCAACCGCCAGCGCCAAACCCTATCCGGGCTCCTCGCCGGCAAGGATCAGTCGCTGAAAGAGCGGCTCGAGTGGGGCAAGATGCGGATGGACCCCGCCGACGTCGCCGACGTCACGGGTTCGGTCTACACCTACCTGGTCAACGGTTACGGACCCAAGGACAACTGGACGGCGCTGTTCCGACCCAGCGAGCGAGTGCGGCTGCGCTTCATCAACGCATCGTCGATGACCACCTTTAACGTCCGCATCCCGGGCCTGCCGATGACGATCGTCGCGGCCGATGGCTTGAACGTCCGTCCGATCGAGATCGACGAGTTCCAGTTCGGCCCGGCGGAAACCTATGACGCGATCGTCACGCCGCCCGACCTGCGCGCCTATACGCTGGTCGGCGAGAGCATCGACCGCTCCGGCATGGCGCGCGCGACGCTCGCGCCGCGCGAAGGCATGGCTGCCGAGGTGCCTCCGCTCCGCAAGCGCCCGCTCGCGACCATGAAGGACATGGGCATGGGCGGCATGGATCATGGCACGATGGACCATGGTGCTAAGGGCGCCGCGGCGGGATCGATGTCGGGCATGGACCATGCCGCGATGGGTCACGGCACCGGCACGATGCCGGGCATGGATCATTCGCAAATGAACCATGGGGCGGCCGGCGCCGCAGCGGGCAGCATGGCGGGCATGGACCACGGGCAGGCCCAAGGCTCCGCCATGCCCGGGATGGGCCAGGCAGGCGGGGCAATGCCCGGCATGAGCGGCGATCAGATGGGCGGCATGGACATGTCGGGCATGGACATGGGCGCGATGAACATGCGCGACTTCTCCAAAGCGCCAGAGGTGACGAAGGGACCGGGCGTGCAGACCATCTCGCCGATGCCGGTCGATCGCACCGGCGATCCCGGACAGGGGCTCGAGAACGTCGGGCACCGTGTGCTGACGTATCGAGATCTGATGGCGCTCGATCGCAATCCGGACACGCGTGCGCCGGAACGCGAGATCAAACTGCATCTGACCGGTAACATGGAGCGCTACATGTGGGGCTTCGACGGCGAAAAGCTGTCGGAGAACCCCGATCCGATTACCATCCTCCATGGCGAGCGAGTGCGGGTGACGCTCATCAACGACACGATGATGGGTCATCCCATCCACATTCACGGCCACTTTTTCGACTTGGTGACGGGTAAGGGCGCTTATGCGCCTCGGAAGCATACCGTGCTGGTCCAACCGGGCGGCACTGTGAGCTGGGACGTGACCGGGGAGGAAGGCGACTGGGCCTTCCACTGCCATATGCTCTACCACATGCATGCCGGCATGATGCGGGTCGTCCAGGTCCGCAAGGCAGGAGCGGCAGCATGACGCGCGCGCTTCTTCTTGCCGGCCTGGCGTCGTTCGGCCTCGCCGCCCCCGCGATCGGGCAAAGCATGGACCACTCCATGATGCCGGGCATGTCCATGCCCGGGATGAAGATGCCCGCCAAAAAACCGGCCGCGCGCGCGAAGCCGGCCACGAAGAAGCCGGCGGTCAGGAAGGCACCGGCTCGGAAGGCACCGGTCAGGCGCGCCGCTCGGCCCGCGGCCGACCCTCACGCCGGGCACGACATGACAGGCATGAAGATGCCCGGGATGAGCATGGGCCGGACCCCGGCTCCCGATCCCCACGTCGGCCACGACATGAGCGGGATGCAGGGGATGGATATGGGCGGTCAGCAGGCCGCGCCCGCCAAGGACCCGCACGCCGGGCACGATATGTCGGCCATGCCCGGCATGGGAGCATCGACCGGCGCTCATCAGGACCCACATGCGGGCCATGACATGAGCGCGATGCCGGGCATGGCGATGTCCGGTAATCAGTCGGCCGCGAAGGTCGGAACCGACCTTTCCCCCGGCAACAAGCCCGCTCCCGCCCCTGCCGGCGACCACCTCGCGGACCGTTTCTGGGGAGCGGACGTCATGGCCAGCTCGCGCGAAAACGATCTGCGCCGCGAGCACGGCGGGATGACCGTCTATCAAATCCTCTTCAACCTCGCCGAATATCAGGCGGGCAAGGGCGGTGACGGCTATCGCTGGGATGGCGAGGCTTGGATCGGAGGCGACATCAATCGCTTCACGCTCAAGACCGAGGGAGAAGGTACGTTCGGCAAGCCGCTCGAACAGGCCGAGGTGCAAGCGCTCTACAGTCGGGCGCTCGATCCTTACTGGAACCTCCAGGCAGGCGTTCGCTACGACTTCAAGCCCAACCCTTCGCGCACCTATGCGACGGTAGGGATCGAGGGATTGGCCCCCGGTTGGTTCGAAGTGGAGGGCGCGCTGTTCCTCTCCGACAAGGGCGACGTGCTTGGCCGTGCCGAAGGCTATTACGATCAGCGCATCACCAACTGGTTCGTGCTCCAGCCCCGGGTAGAGGCCAACTTCTCGGCCCAGGATGTGCCCGAAACCGGCACCGGCTCGGGGCTCACCGACCTCGAGGCGGGGTTTCGTCTTCGCTACGAGGGGCGTCGCGAGTTCGCCCCTTACATCGGCGTGTCCTGGGAACGGCAGTTCGGCGACACGGCGCGCTTTACCCGCGCACGCGGTGACAACACCGGCGGCTTCAGTTTCGTGGCGGGTGTGAGGACCTGGTTCTGAGCCCGCGGCTGCGCCTCCACATCGGGGCGAGCAAGGTCCACCGCTGGCTCGCCCTCCTGATCGGGGCGCAGGTGATCGTGTGGTTCACCAGCGGGCTCGTCATGGCCCTGCTGCCGATCGATACGGTGCACGGAGATCACCGGATAGATCGTGATGCCGAGCCGGCGCTTTCGAGCGCCCAGGCATTCGCACCCGTTCCGACGCTGTTAACGGCTGCTGGCTCGCCCGTCCGTCAGCTTCAGCATCGCGTGCTGCTCGGTCGGCCTGTGGTCGAAGCGCAACTTGCGTCGGGCGGTGTCCGGTTGCTGGACGCCCGCACCGCGACCGTGCTCCCGCCGATTGATGCATCGACCGCTGGCGCCATCGCCAGGAAGGCATATCGCGGTAAGTCCGCCACCTCGACCGTGGAGCGTGTCGAGCGGGCGAGCCCCGAATATCGTGGCGCACTGCCAGCATGGCGCACCTCGTTCGCCGATGACGATGCCACCCGCATCTACGTGTCGGCCGAGACAGGACGGCTGACGTCGGTGCGCACCGGCACGTGGCGGCTCTACGATTTCTTCTGGGGGCTCCACATCATGGACTGGACCCAGCACGAGCGTTTCAACACGCCTTGGCTGAAGGCGTTCGCTGCCGGCGGTCTCGTCTTCGGCGTGGCGGGCGCGATCCTTCTGTTCATGCGCTGGCCGCGTCGACGGCGTAAATCCCGAGGGATGCGTCAGGGCGCCGCGTAATACTCTTCAGGCGGCGTGCCAGAGGAGAATGTGCGATGGACCCCCAGGATCATCAGTCTGGCCAGAGTGGCGGGATGGGAATGAGCTATGGACGGTTCGCGGCGATGATCGCGACCTCCACGATCGTCATGTTCGGGCTCATGTACCTCAACACCTATGCGTTGAGCCATGTCGAATACAGCCAGACCAGGACATGGATGGCGATCGTCATGGGAGCGGTGATGGCGCTCATCATGATCGGCTTCATGTGGGGTATGTACCCCGACCGGCGCGCCAACCTCGGCATCGTCGCCGGTGCGATCGTCGTCTTTGCGGGCGCTCTATGGCTTGTTCGCAGTCAGGAAACCGTGGGCGACGTCGCCTATATGAAAGCGATGATCCCGCACCACTCGATAGCGATCATGACGAGCGAGCGCGCGCATATCAAAGACCCTGAGGTACGGAAGCTGGCGGATGGGATCATCGACGCCCAGGTGCGTGAGATCGCGCAAATGAAGCGGGCTATCGCTCGGCTCGAGGCTCACCCAACCGCCGACGATGCGCCCGACCTTCCTTCCAATCGGGACAAGCAGGTCGCTCCTCCCCCGCCGGAGACGGATGAAAGCGTTGGCGTGAATACGCTCCAGCCGATCCGGTAATTCCCGCCGCCTTGAGGGATGGCGCGTCGGGACGCGTATCATCTTCACGGGCGGGGGCCACGTGGAGAAACCAGATGAAGATGATCGCGACCATGACCGCCGCCCTGCTTGCCGCCTCACCGGCGCTCGCCCAGCAAGCCGGGCACCAGGGTATGAACCATCAGGGCATGAATCATTCCGGCATGATGCCGCCGACGGCGGCTGATCCCTATGGCCCGGACATGATGAAGATGCACGAGCGCATGATGGCGGCGAAGGGCGCCGATGCCGGCGAGACGTGGATTCGTCAGATGATCGAGCACCACCGCGGCGCGATCGCGATGTCGCAGACGGCACTCCGGAGCACCCAGAACGCTGAAATCCGACGTGAGGCGCAGAAGACCATCGACAGCCAGAACCGCGAGATCGCGACGCTGAATGCGATGCTTCGCAAAATGGGCAAGCGCGCCCAGTAACGGATGCAAGCCTAGCCCCTCTCTCCGTGAGGGGGGCAGGCTTTCGAGGAGTTGGGGATGAGCCGATCTTTCCGCACAGCGATGGCCGCTCTGTTGCTCGGTGTCCCGGCGACTGCGATGGCTGCGGCCGACATCACCATGCACCGCGATCCGGGATGCCCGTGCTGTGAAAAATGGGCGAAGCAGGTGAAGGCTCAGTTCGGCCGCGCCGTGCGCGTCGTCGACGACGCGAACCGCCCGGCGCTAATGAAGGCTCGCGGCGTGCCCGGTGACCTTGCATCATGTCACACTGCGATCATCGACGGCATGACCTTCGAGGGCCATGTACCGATCGCCGACATGAAGCGCGCGTTGGCGACCAAGCCAAAGGGTGTGACCGGGCTCGCGGTAGCGGGCATGCCGATGGGATCGCTGGGTATGGAGATGCCCGGCATGAAGGCTCAGGCCTACGACGTGATTGCGTTCGGACCGGGTGGACGTCGCGTCTACGCCCATCATGGCTAGGAAGCGGCGGGGGCGGATAGCCGCCCCCGCCGCCTCTGGATCAGTGCTTCATGCCCGACATGTCGTGGCCGGGATGATCGCCTTGCTTGCTGTCCTTCATGCCGGCGCAGCAGTCGGCCTTCTTGCCGTCCTTTTCCTTGCAGCAATCTGCGCCGTCCTTGCAGCACGCCATGTCGGCGCAGCAAGAGCCGGCCGCGAATGCGACACCGGGGATCGCCAGCGCCAGAGCGGCGCCGATCAGCTTGATCTTGGTCATCGGTAACTCCGTCGATTGAATGTGTGTGGTCGGGAAGATCACACGGTTCGCGGAGGCGGCGTGGCTGGAGGAACGGGCATGCCGATGAGTCCTTCAACATGCCGAGGGCGGAGAGCCATGCGAACGGAAGGAGCAGCGTCGACCGGCGCCAACACAGTGGGCTGAACTGCCGTGCACGGGGTCGAGCAGGCTGCTTGCTGCGGCGCCTTCGCAGGCTTCTGCGTGCCCTCACAGCCGGCCATCTCGGACGCGACCGGCGCGGCGTTCGCGATCGCCTCGCAGATCGGCCCCAGGCGCATGACCAGCATCATCGCCAGCATGGCCAGAGCCACGAGGCGGAGCGTGCCGGCAAGACGGGGCAGTCGGCGTTCCATGGTCGCTATCCGCCCCGACCGAAGATCGATGTCAATGCGTGATCGAGAGGACTGCCGGCGCCGCGACCATCCAAAGCGCCATCGCGACCATCATCACGTTCTCGGTAAGCGAAAGGAAGCCGAGCGGCACGTTGCTGTCCCCGCCGACGCACGCGCATTTTAATTCGCGCTTGTCGATATAAACCGCCTTGATGACCGACACCGCGCCGATCGTCCCGATGACGAGGGCGACCGGCACCGACAGCCAGGTCAGCGCACCCGCTGCCATCAGGACGCCCGCCGCTCCCTCCGCGTAGGGATAGACATAGGAATAGGGCACCCAGCGCTTCGCGAGCAGATCGTAGTTGAGGAACATGCTCGAGAAGCTCTCGACGTTCTGGAGCTTGAGCATCGCCAGAACGCACATCGAGAACGCGATGAACCATTCACCCGCGCGCACCGTGAAGGGCGTGCCGAATACCGCATAGCTGACGGCGAGCGCCATCAGCGCCGTCATCGCGAACACGGCGATCACCGGGCGATATGTGACGGCCTTGGGGTCGCGGACCGTCTTGCCGAAAAAGCGGCGTAGATCGTCATAGCCGCCGACCCGCTCCCCCGCGATGAACGTCTGCGGGGTCGTCTTTACTCCGTGCTTTGCCTTGAAAGCGTCGGTTTCTTCCCGCGTCGTCAACCAATGGTCATCGACCGCATAGCCTTCCCGACGCAGCAGATCCTTCGCCTTCAGCCCGTAAGGGCAGGTATGTTCCGGCATCACCATCCGGTAGATCGTCGCCTGTTTGGCGGGGGCGCTCGCCATGCCGCTTCTCCAATATCCTCGCCCCGCCTATATAGGGTCCGTACCATAGTACGGAGTCAAGGCATGACCGGCATGACGATCGCGGCGCTCGCGCGCGAGGGCGGCGTCGGCGTCGAAACGGTGCGCTACTATCAGCGTCGCGGTTTGCTGGACGAGCCCGACCGCCCGACCGGGGCTGGCACCGGAGGCGGCATCCGGCGCTACGGCAGCGATGACGCCCGCCGCCTTCGTTTCATCCGCTCGGCCCAGGCGGCCGGTTTCACGCTCGAGCAGATCGGTGAGCTTCTGGCGTTGGACGCGACCGACGATCGCGCCCGCGCCCGTCAGCTTGCCGGCGAGCGCATCGCCGAACTGGACGCGAAGATTGAGGAGCTCGAGCGGGTGCGCGCCTCGCTTCGCCGGCTCGCGCATGAGTGCGGGTCAGGTGCGGAGGGACCATGTCCGATCCTCACGGCCTTCGAGGGCTAGCGGCACTCGACGGTCAGTTGCGCGATTTCATGAACCGGTGGGAGGCGGGCGCGGACATTGTCGCCGGTCACGCCCCGCTCGCCAACGACCCTGACGATCGCGGGAGGGGCTTTGAATCGACGCGCCAGACATAAAGATCGGTGCGGTGATGCGCACGTCGTCGGGCGCCTCGACCAGCTCGCGCCAAGGGCGCAGGAGCCGTGACGACGCCGCTTCAGCGGGAGCAGCGCTGCGCTGCTTGGGGGGCTCCACGCTGCTCCCGCTGCCACCACGAGTGTCATTTCTATCTAGCGCAGAATGTGTCTTTTCTAACTGGCGGCAACACCCGTTGGAGTGCGTGACTACGATGATCGAGCGGCTTCTCGGCATCATGCGTCGCTTGCGATCGGACGACGGCTGCGAATGGGATCGTGCGCAGACGTTCGAGACGATTGCGCCCTACACGATCGAGGAAGCATATGAAGTTGCCGACGCGATCACCCGCGGTGATCACGCCGAGCTGAAGGACGAACTCGGCGACCTCCTGCTCCAAGTCGTGTTCCACAGCCGCATCGCCGAGGAAGCCGGCCTGTTCACGTTCGACGATGTCGCGGCCACGATCAGTGACAAGATGGAGCGCCGCCATCCCCACATCTTCGGCGATGCCGAGCATGGCGGCCATCACCTGTGGGAACAGGTCAAGGCGGCCGAACGCAGCGCCAAGGGCGCGAGTGGCGCGTTGGACGGTGTCGCGCTCGGCCTACCGGCGCTTCAGCGTGCGGAGAAGATCCAGAAACGCGCGGCGCGTATCGGGTTCGACTGGCCCGACGCAGCGGGTCCGCGCGACAAGATCGACGAAGAACTGCGCGAAGTCGCCGCCGCTGTCAGTCAGGACGAGCGAGAGGACGAGATTGGCGACCTGCTGTTCGCGACCGTTAATTGGGCAAGGCACCTCGGTGTCGACGCCGAAGCCGCGTTGCGTCGCGCCACCGGCAAGTTCGAGCAGCGTTTTCGTGCGATGGAGCAGCTAGGTGACCTATCGGGCCTGAGCCTTGATGAGCTGGAAGCCCGGTGGCAGCGCGTCAAGCGATCGAACGAAGCGGCCTGAAATCCGGATCAGGTCGCCCGTTGCTGAAAGCGGTCATAGTCACGTTCCGCCATCCGCACCTCGTAGCGCGCGCGGTCTCCCTCGACGTGCTGCGACAAGACTTCACCGTGCTGATGTAACCACGCCGCGCCGGCACCGTCGGCGGGATCGAGCGCGATCACGTAGCGGCGATGCCCCGTGGTCAGACGCGCGGCCGCCTGGCGGATCAGCTCGTCGACCCCCTCCCCGGTCAGTGCCGAGATCGTCATCACGTCGTCGCGACGATGCGCGTCGGCCAGCAATGCCTCGCGATCGGCGGGATCGATGAGATCGAGCTTGTTCCACGCCTCGATCCGCGGCGTCGTGTCGGACACGCCGATCTCTTCCAGCACCGCCTCCACGTCGGCGCGCTGTGCCTCGCTGTCGGGATGCGCAATGTCGCGGACATGGATCAGCAGGTCGGCCGACACCACTTCTTCCAGCGTCGCCTTGAACGCCGCGACCAATTGCGTCGGCAACTCGGAGACGAACCCCACGGTGTCGGAGAGGATCGCCTTGTCGATGCCGGGCAGCGAGATCTGCCGCAGCGTCGGGTCGAGCGTCGCGAACAGCAGGTCCTCGGCCATCACGTGACTGCCGGTCAGACGGTTGAACAGCGTCGACTTGCCCGCATTGGTGTAGCCGACCAGCGCGATCACCGGCCAAGGCGCACGCTGTCGCCGTTCGCGGTGGAGCCCGCGCGTCCGTGTGACCTGATCGAGTTCGCGCCGCAGTCGCGCCATGCGGTCGCGGATCAAGCGGCGATCCGCCTCGATCTGCGTTTCACCCGGTCCGCCCAGAAAGCCGAAACCGCCGCGCTGCCGCTCGAGATGGGTCCAACTGCGCACCAGCCGACCGGACTGATAATCGAGGTGCGCGAGCTCGACCTGCAAGCGCCCCTCGGCGGTCGCCGCGCGCTCACCGAAGATTTCGAGGATCAGCCCGGTACGATCGATCACCTTGGTTTCGAGCGCGGTTTCCAGATTGCGCTGCTGGATCGGCGTCAGCGCACCGTCGAACACCATCAGTTGCGCGTCTTCCATCCGCGCCCGTGCCGCCAGCTCCTCGATCTGACCGCTACCGATCAACGTCGCGGCGCGCGGCGCGCGCACGCGCAGTGCCACACGGTCGACCACCTCAACCCCGATCGCGGCGGCGAGCCCGGCGGTTTCGTCCAGGCGCGCGTCCGCATCGCGCGACGATGCGCCCAGATCGGGAAACACCACGATCGCCTTGGCACCACGCGCGAACTCGTCGCGATCACGCTCGAACCCGCCGCTCACGCGCGTATCTCCGCCTGCATCTGCCTCAATCCTCGTCCTGCTCCTCGGCAAGGTTGAGCGGGCGCGACGGCTGGATCGTCGACACCGCGTGCTTGTAGACGAGCTGCGACATGCCGTCGCGCTGCAGCAGCATGCAGAACAGGTCGAACGCGGCGATCGCGCCCTGCAGCATCACGCCGTTGACGAGGAACATCGTCACCGGGTCCTCCGACTTGCGCACCGCATTCAGGAAAATGTCCTGCAACAACGGCTGCTTGCGGGTGCTTTCTCCCAGCGATCCGACGATTCCCTCCACGTCGATCTGCCCCGCCGGCATGATCGTGGAAATCGCGTGCTTGTAGATCAGCTGCGATTGTCCGTCGCGGCGCAGCAGCACCGAGAAATTGTCGAACCAGGTCACGATGCCCTGCAGCTTGACACCCTTGACCAGGAACATGGTGACGGGCGTCTTGGTCTTGCGCAGCGAATTGAGGAACAGGTCCTGGAGCGAGGTCTGCTTGTCGGCCATGAGGTCTTTCCATGTTCTTGGCGGGAGGTTCCCCGCGATGCGCCGGTGCCCGGCGTCGGCATTGATAGGTCGTGTATGGATGAAGCTATGTAACGTGTCGCCTCGCGTCCAGTGCCGCGGGCGCGATAACTTCGCGGCGACTCAATCGTCGCGCGTTTCGGTGATACCCAGCAGCTTGAGCTTACGGTGCAGCGCGGATCGCTCCATCCCGATAAAGCTCGCCGTGCGCGAGATATTGCCCGAGAAGCGCCGGATCTGAACGCGCAAATATTCGCGCTCGAACGTTTCGCGCGCTTCGCGAAGCGGCGCACCCATGATCGCGCTGCTTCCCGCGCCCGATGCCTGATCGCCTAATACCTCGGCAGGCAGCAGGTCGACATCGATCCGCCCAATGCGATTGCCCGGCGCCAGGATGATCGTGCGCTCGACGACGTTACGCAACTCACGCACGTTGCCCGGCCAATCGTACGATTGCAGCGCCACCATCGCCTCCGTTGCGATCTGCGGCACCGCCACCCGGCGCTCGGCGGCGTAATGCGCGACGAAATGCTCAACCAGCGGCGGAATGTCCTCGCGCCGCTCGGCAAGCGACGGGATCACGACGGGTACGACGTTCAGCCGGTAATACAGGTCCTCGCGGAAACGCCCTTCCGCGATCTCCACCGGCAGATCGCGTGCCGTTGCCGAGACGACGCGGATGTCGACCTTGACGACGCGCGTGCCCCCTACCCGCGTGAAGCTCTGGTCGGTCAGCACGCGCAGGATGCGCGCCTGGGTTGCGATCGGCATGTCGGCAATCTCGTCGAGGAACAACGTGCCGCCGTGCGCCTGTTCGAGCAGGCCGGTGCGTTTCAGATCGCCATTCTCCTCGACCCCGAACAGTTCCTCCTCGACGCGCTCGGGCGCCATGCCGGCCGCGCTCATCAAGACGAAATTGGCGTGCGCGCGCTGGCTCCAGCCGTGAAGCAGCCTGGCGGCAACCTCCTTCCCCACGCCCGCCGGCCCCATGATCAGCGTGCGGCTGCCGGTGCCCGCCACCCGCTTCAACGTCGCGCGCACCGCATTGATCGCGGTCGAGTTGCCCGTCAGGTCAACCGCCCTGCCCGCTGCGGCGCGCAGCGAGGCGACCTCGGCGCGCAGCCGCTCGGTCTCGGTCGCACGCTCGACCATCAGCAGCAATCGCTCGGCTTGGAACGGCTTTTCGATGAAATCGGCCGCGCCCTTGCGGATCGCCGCCACCGCGGTGTCGAGCGTGCCGTGGCCCGAGATCACCAGCACGGGGATCGAGGGATCGCGCCGCTTGATCTCGTCGAGCAGTTCAAGTCCGTCGAGCCGAGAGCCCTGCAACCACACGTCGAGCAGCACCAGGCTCGGCCGCCGCGTCGCGATCGCTTCCAGCGTGCTGTCGCTGTCGGCGGCGACGCGCGTGTCATAGCCTTCGTCTTCGAGCACGCCGGCCACGAGCTCGCGGATGTCGAGTTCGTCGTCGACGACGAGGATGTCGATCGCCATGCGGTTAGTTCCGGCTCCTGGTCAAAGCGGCGATCGTGCGATCGTCGGGCTGGTCTTCTTGGTCGTTATCGAGTGCAAGCGGTTCGAGCAGTGCGGGTTCGAACGCCAGGGTCACGATCGTGCCGCCACCCGGACGATCATCGAACGCGATCGATCCGTGATGTTCCTCGACGATCTTCTTGACGATCGCGAGCCCAAGCCCCGTGCCGCGCGCGCGCGTCGTCATGTACGGCTCCACGATCCGCTCGCGCTCCGCGGGCAAGCCCACGCCCGTGTCGGCGACGCTGATCGTCACACGGTGGTCGTTGCCTGCCAATCGCATCGTGATCGCCGCGTCGACGCGGTCGGACGCCTCGACCGCTTCCACCGCGTTCTTGACCACGTTGGTCAGCGCCTGGCCGAGTTGGCGGCGGTCGCATACCAACGTCGGCGCTGGATCGTCGTGTTCGAGCGTGAAGTGGATGCGCGGATGCGCCACCTCGTGAAGGAACATCGTCTGCCGCGCGATATCGAGCAGCGATTCGTGCCGGAACACCGGCTTCGGCATCCGCGCGAACGACGAAAACTCATCCACCATCCGGCGCAGATCGCCGACCTGCCGCACGATCGTGTCGGTCAATCGCGCGAACGTTGTGTCCCCCGCTTCTACCTTGCTGCCGTAGCGGCGCTGCAACCGCTCCGCGGCGAGCTGGATCGGGGTGAGCGGGTTCTTGATCTCGTGCGCGATGCGCCGCGCGACATCGGCCCAGGCGGCGCGGCGCTGATCGGTCAATTGCTGGGTGATGTCGTCGAAGGTGATGATCGGTCCCGACCCGTCGCGCGCGACGCGCGCGGCAAAGGTGCGCTGCTCGCCCGCGACCGACACCTGGACCGCACCTTCGCGTGCGCCATCCGACAGCAGCTGATCGAGCTCGGGCGCGACACTGGCGAGCGGGCGTCCGATCGGCGAGGTATCCAGCCCCAGCAGGGTCTGTGCCGAGCTGTTGATCAGCCGGATCGTGCGGTCCTCCGCGATCGACAGCACGCCCGCCGACACCCCCGACATCACCGCCTCGATCAGCGCGCGGCGGCTCTCCAACTGGGTATTCGCGGTAACCAGCGCGGTATTCTGCGTTTCCAACCGCGAGGTCATCGCGTTGAACGCGTTAGAGAGGACGCCCACTTCGTCGCGCTCGAGCGTGTTGGCGACGCGCGCGGCAAGATCGCCGTTCGCCACGCGCCGCGCCGCCTCGACCAGCTCACCGACCGGTCGCACCAGCCGGTCCGCGACTTGCAGCGCGATCCACACGGCGAAGCCGACGATCAGCAGCGAGATGATCAGCAAGGCGGCGTTGAACCGCAATTGCAGCGAGCGCGCGCGTTCCAGCAATTGCCGATAATCGCCCAGCACCGCCGCGCCGCGGTCGATCTGCGCCGACAATTGCGGGTCGAACACACGCGCGGAATAGAGATAGGTGTTGGTCTGATAATCGAGCCGCGTCAGCGCGCCGGCGCGATCCGATCCTTGCACGATCACCGTCGGGCCGCCGCGCTCCAGCTTGTCGACCATCTTGGGCGTGACGACGCGTTCCAACGGCCGGTCATACGGGTTGAGCAACGCCAGCGTACGAAGCTCACCGTCCGCCCCGCGGTTGACGATCAGCGCTTCCGACAGGTTGCGCAGGTAGAGCTGATAAGCGAGTCCCTCGCTGAACCGTTTACTGTCGATCGTATCGGTGCGCAGGTAATTGGCGAGATCGCTCGACATGGTCGCGGTTTCCTGCGCCACGCGGTTGAGTTCGCTGCGGTAGTTCTCCTGTGCGAGGCTCGCTGCATTCTCGAACATGCTGCGCGCGCGATCGGAATACCAGAATTGCACGCCGTACTGGAACAGCAGCGACGCGAAGATCGTGACCAGCAACGCCGGGACCGCGGCGACCGCGGAGAACAGCAGCACCAGCCGGACGTGCAGCCGACCCTCGCCGCCGACCGGCGACCGTGCGGCACGACGCCGCGCGATGCGGCGCCCAGCCAGCATCATCAGCGCAATACCGCCCGCCAGGTTCGCGACCAACACCAATGCGATCACAGGGGGCGCGAGCAGACCTTTCGGGTCACCCTCGCCGCGCACGATGAAGTAACTGCCGAGCGCAACCGCCAGCACCGCGGCCAACACGCCCAGTTCGACCGCCGGCGTCACCGACAGCCTGCGCGTCGGCGTGATCATCGATTGTGAAGCGGGCTGCGCGCCGGCATGCATCACCGGCGCGCTACACCATCAGTGTTGCATGGAAAACACATATTTCGGTGAACGGAGGCTAAACCGCCGCCGAACCGGGGTCACCGGGATTGATCCCGAGCATGTCGAGCCGCTTACGCAACGTGTTGCGATTGAGCCCGATCGCGCGCGCCGCACGCAATTGGTTGCCGCCGTGCCGCCGCAGCATCGCCTCGATCATCGACCGCTCGACCGCGGCGACCAGACGAGCGTGTAGCGTCCCATCGTCGAGCGCGCGCGGATCGACGCGCGACAGATGCTCGATCATCGCAGCGACCGCGTGATCAAGGTCGCACGACGCAGAACCACCGGGCGCGGTTTCGCCCGTCCCGAGCGGCACGCGAAGATCGGCGGCGGTGATGCGATCGTCGCGTGACAAGGCGGCGAGCCGCCGCATCAGGTTTTCCAGCTCGCGCACGTTGCCGGGCCAGTCGTGCGCTTCGAGCACCGCCACCGCGCTGTCGTCGAGCGTCTTGCGCGGCAGCCCGTCCTCGGCGGCGCGATCAAGGAAATGCCGCGCCAACTCCGCCACGTCGCCGCGCCGTTCGCGGAGCGCCGGCAGCGAGATCGGCACCACGTTCAGGCGGTAGAACAGATCCTCGCGAAACTGTCCGTCGGCGATTGCGCCGTGCAGGTCGCGGTTGGTCGCCGCAACGATGCGGACATTGGCGCGGATCGCGCGCGTGCCCCCGACCGTGGTATATTCACCCGACTGCAGCACCCGCAGCAACCGGGTCTGCGCGTCCCGCGGCATGTCGCCGATCTCGTCGAGGAACAAGGTGCCACCCGCCGCCTGCTCGAACCGACCTGCGGTACGCTGCGCCGCGCCGGTAAACGCGCCGCGTTCGTGCCCGAACAGCTCCGCTTCGATCAGATCGCGGGGGATGGCGGCCATGTTGATGGCGACGAACGGTGCATGGCGCCTTCCGCCCAGGTCGTGGATCGCGCGCGCGACGAGTTCCTTGCCGGTGCCCGACTCGCCCGAGACGAGCACGGTAAGGTCGTTCGACACCACGCGCGCAATGACGCGGTAGACCTCCTGCATCGCGGGTGAGCGACCGATCAGCGGCAGCGACGCGTCCGCTTCATCGATGGGTGGTGCCGGCGCACCGCGGCCACGCGCGAGAGCGGCGGCGACCGTGCGGGTCAGCGTGTCGAGGTCGAACGGTTTGGGCAGATAGTCGTACGCGCCCGCCTCGTTCGCGCGCACCGCGGTCGTCAGCGTGTTGCGGGCCGAGAGGACGACGATCGGCAGGTCGGCATTATCGCCCGCGATCCGGGTCGCATGGTCGATCCCGTCACCATCGGGCAGCACCACATCGGTGACGAGCGCGTCGGGCACCTTGGCGCGCAATTCGCGATCGAGTTCGGCAAGGCAGGTGGCGGTGCGTACCTGGTGCCCGGCACGGCGCAGCGCCTGCGCCACGACCAGGCGAACGGCGTCGTCGTCGTCAACCAGCAGGATGTCGGCGGCCGCCATCAGGTCGCACGCGGCAGCAGGATGCGGAACACGGTCGCGTGCGGTGTACCTTCGCGCGCATATTGCACCAGCCCACCCATGTCGCGGATCAGCTTGTCGACGAGCGCGAGGCCCAGTCCCTTTCCTTCCGGATTGCCCGAGACGAACGGATCGAACAGATGCTCGGCGATGTCCTCGGGCGCGCCCGGTCCCGTGTCGATCACGCAGATCTCGATCGGCAGCGCGACGCGACCGCCGCCCCCATCCTTCGCCGCGACCGTGATGCCGTGGCGATAGGCGGTCGCGAGCGTGATCCGGCGCTCGCCGAGCGAGCCGAGCGCCGCGGCGGCGTTCTTCAGCAGATTGAGCATCACCTGAAGCAACGCGTCGTGATTGCCGAGTGCGAGCGGCAAGGAGGGATCGTAGCGCTCCTCCACCGTGATCCCGCGCGCGAAACCGGCGAGCGCGACGTCACGCGCGTGCGCGAGCAAGGGATAGATGTTGATCGCCGACACCGCGCGCGGGCGCGTATCGGTGAAATCCTCCATGCGGTCGATCAAGGCCGCGATGCGATCGACCTCCTTGATCACCAGACTGCAGAGTTCGTCCGCCGCCGCGCCATCGGCGATCAGTTGCGCGGCGCCGCGGATGCTCGACAGCGGGTTCTTAATCTCGTGCGCGAGCATTGCGGCGGCACCCACCGCCGATCGTGCGGCGGCGGCGCGGTCGGTCGTCTGTCCGAGCCGGCGCGAGGGTGCGACATTGTGAAGCGTCAGCACGCGCCAGCCCGGTCGATCGGGCATCGCCGCCTCGACCAGATCGACCCGGATCACCAGCCCGCGCGTCGTCGTGACCGACGTGTCGAAGATCGCGGCGGCGTGGTCGGACCGCCGCGCCGCGCCGCTCGCGCCCGTCAGCACCTCGTCCAACCGCCGCCCCAGCAAGGCGCGCTGCGACATGTTGAGCAGCGTCTCGGCCTCGGCGTTCACGCGCGCGATCCGGTCGTCGGGGCCGAGCACCAAGGTCGCGACCGGCAGCGCCGCGATCAGATCGGCGTCGCTCGGGTCGCGTGCGGCGAGCATCACGCCGCGGCGCGGGTCAGATACGGCGCGTAGAAGTCGCGCAGCATCGCCTTCACGCGGTTCGCATCGGGCTCCTGGTTCACCTTGTTGCGAAACACGGCCGAGCCGTCGATCCCCTTGGTGTACCAGCCGATATGCTTGCGCGCCATGTTGACGCCGGTGACGGGGCCGTAATGTTCGAGCATCGCCTCGTAATGTTCGGCGATCACGTGATATTGTTCGTCGAGCGACGGATCGGGCACACGGCGGCCTTCGGCGAACCAGGTCATCAACTGACCCAGCAGCCACGGGCGGCCATAAGCGCCACGCCCGACCATGATGCCGTCAGCGCCCGATTGCTCCAGCGCGGCCTCGGCGTCCTCGATCCCGCAGATGTCGCCGTTGGCGATCACGGGGATCGACACGGCATCTTTCACCTTGCGGATGAAGCGCCAGTCGGCCGAGCCCTTGTACATCTGGTTGCGGGTGCGGCCGTGGACGGTGACCATGCGAATGCCAAGGTCCTCGGCGATGCGCGCGAGTTCGGGCGCGTTCAGGCTGTCGTGGCACCAGCCCATCCGCATCTTGAGCGTGACCGGCACATCGACCGCCTTCACCACACCTTCGATGATCGCGCGTGCGAGCACGAGGTCGCGCATCAACGCCGAGCCCGCGTCGCCGTTGGTCACCTTGCGCACCGGGCAACCCATGTTGATGTCGATGATCGCGGCACCCTTGTCGCGCGCGAGCTTCGCGGCCTCCCCCATCTCGTACGGTGCACAGCCGACGAGCTGCATCGACACCGGTTCTTCGGACAGGTGCCACATCGCCTTTTGCAGCGATTGACGTGTCTCACGGATCGCCGCCTGGCTCGCGATCATCTCGGTGACGTTGAGGCCGGAGCCGTAGCGACGCACGAGCGTGCGGAACGGCTGGTCGGTCACGCCGGTCATCGGCGCGAGCACGACGGGCTGGTCGATCCGCACCGGACCGATCTGAATGGGGGTGAGTTTCTGCATGGTGCCTGTTATTTAGGCAGTAAAGGTTCGTGCCAAAGGTGGCAAGGCGGGGGTGGCACGGCGGGGGTGGCAAGGTGGGCGCGATGCGACTAGGCGCCCGTGCGATGACAGTCACCGCGATCATCGTCGCCGCCGGCACCGGTTCGCGCTCGGGCCAGGCCGGACCCAAGCAATTCGCCCCGCTCGCCGGACGGGCGATGCTGGCGTGGAGCTACCAGGCGCTCGCCGCCCACCCCCTGATCAACGACGTGGTCGTGGTGATCGGGGCTGGTCAGGAAGCGATGCTGCAAGACGCAGTTCCGCACGCGCGCTTCGTGCTGGGCGGCGCGGCGCGGCACGACTCGGTCGCGGCGGGTTTGGAAGCGTGCGAGGACGCCGACATCGTGCTGGTCCATGACGCGGCGCGGCCCTTCGTGCCGGGTGTCGTGATCGACCGCCTGATCGATGCGCTGGCGAGCCACGACGGCGCCGTCCCGGTCCTGCCGGTCGCCGATACGCTGGTCCACACCGATGGCACGCTGGTGGCGCGCGAGCCGCTGCGCCGCGTTCAGACTCCGCAGGCATTCCGCCGCGCCACGCTGCTGCGCGCGCACGAAGAATGGTTGGGCGACGCCCCCACCGACGACGCGCAGATGGTGCGCGCGCTTGGCGGCAGCGTCGCGTTGGTGCAGGGCGACCAGATGCTCGAGAAAGTCACCTACCCCGCCGATTTCGCCGCGGCCGAGGCGCGCATCGGATACGAGACACGCTCGGCAAGCGGCTTCGACGTCCACCGGCTGGAGGACGGCGAGGAATTGTGGCTCGGCGGCGTGCTGATCCCACACCATCAGGGCCTGTCGGGGCACAGCGACGCCGACGTGGCACTCCACGCGATCACCGACGCGGTGCTCGGCACGATCGCGGCGGGCGACATCGGCACGCATTTTCCGCCGAGCGATCCCAAGTGGAAGGGTGCCGAGTCGGGGCAGTTCCTCATCCACGCGCGTGACCTGGTCGAGGCGCGTGGCGGCCGCGTCACCTTCGTCGACCTGACGATCATGTGCGAAGCGCCCAAGATCGGCCCGCACCGCGCCGCGATGCAGGCGCGGATCGGCGCGTTACTCGACCTGCCCGTCGACCGGGTCAGCGTGAAGGCGACCACGACCGAGCGACTGGGCTTCACCGGACGCGGCGAAGGCATTGCGGCGCAGGCAGTGGCGACGATCCGCCTGCTGGGTACGCTCGCGTGAAGCGGTTGCTCGCGCTCGCGGTCGCACTGTCGGTCAGCGCGTCGCCCGCGGCCGCGCAGACACCGTGCCTCAACCAGGCCGAGGCCGAGTCGATCGCGCTGGTCAGCATGCCCGCGATCATCCGCGACGCGGGGCGCGTCTGCGCTGCGCTGCCCGCGACCAGTCTGCTGCGTCGCACGTCGGGGCCGTTCATCGCCAAATATGACGCCGAGGCTGATCGCGCCTGGCCCGCGGCGAGACAGGCGATCGCGAAACTGAGCGATCCGTCGGTAGAACTGCTGCTGATGAGCAATTATGCGCGCCCGATGCTGACCAGCCTGTTCGCGCCGCAGATCACCGGGCGGCTTCAAGCACGCGATTGCCCGACGCTCGATCGCCTCGTCACGCTGCTCGAGCCGCTGCCCGCGCGCAATACCGCCGGGATCGTCGTCGCGACGCTCCAGTACATCAAGGCCGAGCACGCCCGCGGGGCGATGCGCGACGCCCCTGATCTGCCGATCTGCGCCGCGAAGGCCACCCAATGAGCGAGAATGCGGGCGAAGGGGCGAGCGACAGCGTGCTACCGGTCGAACTGCTCGAGGCGGCGCGCCGCGTCGTGGCGGAGAATATCGCCGCGAAGCGCCGCGTCGCGGTGGCGGAAAGCTGCACCGGCGGGCTCGTCTGCGCCGCGCTGACCGAGGTGGCGGGATCGTCCGCGGTGCTCGAGGCCGGGTTCGTCACCTACGCCAACGAGGCGAAGATCGCGATGCTGGGCGTCAGCCGCGACGTGCTCGACACGTTCGGCGCGGTCTCGATCGCGACCGCGTGGAGCATGGCGCAGGGCGCGCTCGCCAAATCGGGCGCGGACGTCGTGGTCGCGATCACCGGCGTTGCAGGGCCCGGTGGCGGCAGCGAGAAAAAACCGGTCGGCACTGTGGTCTTCGCGCGCGCGGAGCGGCACGGCGACCCGGCCGACATTATCGCCGATCGCAAGAACTTCGGCGATATTGGCCGCGGCGGGGTTCGGCTTCAAGCCGCGCTGTGCGCGCTCGAACTGCTGCTGCCCGGCCCCGCGGTCGAGGCGGAATAGAGCACCGCCGCGCGCGTCTCGAACGCACCAATCATGCGGCGAAGCGCCACCGAGAACACCTGCCCCGCCAGCATCTCGAACATGCGATTCTTGAACGCGAAGTCGACCGAGAAGTCGACGAGACAGCCGCCCTTACCGTCGTCGCGAAAGCGCCAGTCGTTGTAGAGGTATTTGAGCGGTCCATCGACATATTCGACGTGGATCGTCTCGCGCCGCTGCTTCTTCACCTTCGAGGTGAACGTCTCGCGCAGGCCCTTGAAGCCGACGATCATGTCGGCCACCGTCTCGGTGTCGCTGTCCTGCCGCACGCGCATCGCCGTCACCCAGGGCAGAAATTCGGGGTAGCGGCGCACGTCCGCCACCATGTCGAACATCTGCTCCGGCGTGTACGGTAGCGCGCGCGTTTCAGAATGCTTGGGCATCAGGCGCGGGCCAGTTTCGCCTCGCGCGCGGCGCGCAGCTTCGCGAAATCGTCGCCCGCGTGATAGCTCGACCGCGTCAGCGGCGACGAGGCGACGAGCAGGAAACCCTTCGCGCGCGCGATCGCGGCGTAAGCGTCGAACGCCTTGGGCGTCACGAAATCGGCGACCTTGGCATGTCGCGGCGTGGGTTGCAGATACTGGCCCATCGTCAGGAAATCGATGTCGGCGGAGCGCATGTCGTCCATCACCTGATGGACCTCCAGCCGCTCCTCGCCCAACCCCATCATCACGCCCGACTTGGTGAAGATCGATGGATCGTGCCGCTTCACGCTCTCCAGCAGGCGGAGCGACGCGTAGTAGCGCGCACCGGGTCGGATCGTCGGGTAGAGCCGGGGTACGGTTTCCAGATTGTGATTATACACGTCTGGCCGCGCCTCGACGATTGACTCGACCGCGGCCTGCGCCTTGTTGCGGAAGTCGGGTGTCAGGATTTCGATCGTCGTCGACGGCGTGTTGCGGCGGAGAGCCTGGATCACCTTCACGAACTGCGACGCGCCGCCATCGGGCAAATCGTCGCGATCGACCGAGGTGATGACGATATGCTGCAACCCCATCTCGGCCGCCGCCACGGCGACATGCTCGGGCTCGAGCGGATCGACCGCGCGCGGCATGCCGGTCTTGACGTTGCAGAAGGCGCACGCGCGCGTGCACGTGTCGCCCAGGATCATCACGGTTGCATGCTTCTTGGTCCAGCACTCACCGATGTTCGGGCAAGCGGCCTCCTCGCACACGGTGGCGAGGTTCAGGCGCCGCATCAATTGCTTGGTTTCGGCGAACCCGGTCGAGGTCGGCGCCTTGACGCGGATCCAGTCGGGCTTGCGCGCGCGCGCCGCAGCCGGGGCGGGAGCCAGAAGCGAGTTCGTGTCGTTCATGCGGCGCGAGATAGCGTCGTCTGACCTCTTAAACAACGTAGGAGCTTTAGAATGCCAAGGGATGTTGCCGGCCTGATTGAGGGTTACCACCGCTTCCGCAGCGAGGATTGGGAAAAGGAGAAGGCCGAGTGGGAAACGCTGTCCAAGGGACAGAAGCCGCGCGTGCTGATCATCGCCTGCTCCGATAGTCGCGTCGATCCGACGCAGATCTTTGATGCAAAGCCCGGCGAGCTGTTCGTCATCCGCAACGTCGCCAATCTCGTGCCCCCGTTCGAAACCGGCGGCGGCTACCACGGCGTGTCGGCGGCACTCGAATTCGCGGTGACGCAGTTGAAGGTCGGCGAAATCCTGATCATGGGCCACGCCTCGTGCGGCGGCTGCGCGGCCGCGCTGTCGCAGGGGTTCAAGGACGCCGAGAAGGGTGCGGGCGGCTTCGTCGCCGACTGGATCAGCCTGCTCGACGAGGCGCGCGAGAAGGTCGTGGCTGAGAAGGGCACCGGCCCCGAGGCGCAGACCGCGATCGAGTGGGAGGGCATCCGCTCCTCGATCAAGAACCTGCGTACCTTCCCGTTCGTCAAGGAACGCGAGGACGCGGGCGAGCTCAAGCTGCGCGGCGCCTGGTTCGGCATCGCGCACGGCGAGCTGCGCGTGATGCAGGACGGCGAGGGTGCGTTCGAGCCCGCGTAAGGTTATACCCGAATACTATCTGGTGCCGGCTGCCTTTCAGGCGGTCGGCACCACCGCCTGCCAGCGCCGCCGCCGGAGCACGAGCAGGTAATAGCCCGCGGCGATGACGATCTGGATGATCGTCGCGACGATCGCGGGTCGCCCCTCCTCCACGTCCTGCCACGTCGCCACCGCGATCAGCGCGAGCGCGATCAGCGTCACAATCGGCGCCAGCGGGTAGAGCGGCATGCGATAGGTCGCGTGACGCGACGCGCCCGAGTGTCGCCCGATCATCGCCGCGACCGCAATCCCGGCGTAGATCGCGATCAGCCCCGCCCCGCTCCACACCTCCAGCAGGCGCAACGGCAGGAAGCACAAGGCCATGCCGACGCCGCCGACGATCAGCGTGCCGAGATGCGGCGAGCCCCAGCGCGGGTGGATCGCGGTCATCCAGCGATCGAACGGCCGCCCCCACGATCCATCGCGGGCTGTACCGTAGAAGAAGCGCGCGCAGGCGAGCACCCAGGCGATGATCGCATTGACGATCGCGAGCGCGACACCCAGCGCCATCGCCTGCCCCGCGCGCTCCCCCGCCATCGCGGTGACGAGATCGCCGAACGGGTTGGACGAGGCGAGGATCGCGCGCAGGTCGACCGCGCCCATCAACGCCGCGAGGAGCGGCAGTCCTTCGAGCGCGAGCGTGAAGACGAGCGCGAGCATGATCGAGCGCGCGATCCGCTGCGGCGCCTCGAGCATTTCCTCACCGAAATACACCGCCGCACCGTAACCGTTGAAGGCGAAGATCGCGATCGAAGCAGCAACGCCGATCGAGGTCAGCGATGCGGGCGCGAGCCCCTGCCCCGCGGCCATCTCGGGGTAAGTGAGGAATTCGAGCGGGTTGCGCTGGACATCGACCAGCCCAAGCGCCGTCACCGCAAGCAGCGCCATCACCTCGACAGCCAAGAAAAGCCCGGTAACGAGCGCGTTGACGCGGATGTTGAGCAATCCGATCAACGTGCACGCGCCGACCACGGCAATCGCGGTCGGCACCTGCGGCAGCGCGGGCAATACGCCGACCAGCACCTCGCGGATGCCGAGCCCGGCGACCGGCAGAAAGATCAAATTGTTGAACACGTTGATACCGAGCATCACGAACCCGGCGAGCGGACCCAGCGTGTGCGCGACCATCACATACTCGCCGCCAGCGACCGGCCACGCCGACGACAGCTCGGCGTAGATGTAGGCGGTGGCGACGCACACCAGTGCCGCGATCAGCGTCGCCCAGATCGCGCCCGTCCCCGCGACCTGCAACATGCCCGGGACGATCACGAACACCGACGAGGCGGGCGTCGTCACCGACAGTGTCAGGAACAACACGCCCGCGACGCCCAGGCTGCGCGCGAGCGGCGTCGGCGCCGCATCAGGCGCCCGCGACGGCGCCGCCGCCGGCGTTCCGGTATCTGGTTGTGGCATCGTCCCCCGCCTTATCAGGCGGGGCTTCTGGCATGGTTAACGAGGGGGTGCCAGCCCCTCGCCATCGCCTATTATTCCAAGCGCGATCGGATCAGCCCGCGCGCTTGCTGACCGCCTCGTCGATGTCCTTTGGGCCGTCGCCGGTGACGCGGATGTTGAGTTCGCGCAGCTGCTTGGCGGAGACGAAGCTCGGCGCGCCCATCATCAAGTCCTCCGCCTTCTGCGTCATCGGGAACACGATGACCTCGCGGATGTTCGGCTCATCCGCCAGCAGCATGACGATGCGGTCGATGCCCGGTGCGGAACCGCCATGGGGCGGCGCACCATATTTGAACGCATTGATCATGCCGGCGAAGTTCGTATCGACGTCGGCCTGCGTGTAACCGGCGATCTCGAACGCCTTGTACATGATCTCGGGCTTGTGGTTGCGGATCGCGCCCGACGACAGCTCAACACCGTTGCAGACGATGTCGTACTGATAGGCGAGGATGTCGAGCGGGTCCTTGCTCTCCAGCGCCTCCATTTCGCCCTGCGGCATCGAGAAGGGGTTGTGGCTGAAATCGACCTTCTTGTTGTCCTCGTCATATTCGAACATCGGGAAGTCGACGATCCAGCAGAACTCGAACCGGTTCTGGTCGATCAGCCCGAGCTGGTCGGCGACGCGGGTGCGCGCCAACCCGGCGAGCTTCGCTGCCTGCGCTTCCTTGCCCGCGGCGAAGAACAGTCCGTCATTCGGACCAAGGCCGAGCGCGTCGGCCATCGCCGACATCTTGTCCTCGCCGTGGTTCTTGGCGATCGGCCCACCCCATTCGCCGTTCTTGCGCGTGGCGTAGCCGAGCCCGGCAAAGCCCTCGCCCTGCGCCCAGGCGTTCATGTCGTCGAAGAACTTGCGGCTCTTCTCGTGCGTACCGGGCGCGGGAATCGCGCGCACCACGTCGCCGGCCTCGACGATCGAGGCGAAGCGGCCGAAGCCCGAGCCGACGAACTGGTCGCTCACGTCCGCAATGATCAGCGGGTTGCGCAGGTCAGGCTTGTCGTTGCCGTATTTCAGCATCGATTCGCGGTACGGGATACGCTTGAACGGCAGCGCGGAGACGGTCCGCCCCTTGCCCTGCCAATTCGCGAACTCCTCGAACACGCCGTGGAGTACGGGCTCGATCGCCTGGAACACGTCCTCCTGCGTGACGTAGCTCATCTCGAAATCGAGCTGGTAGAACTCGCCCGGGCTCCGGTCGGCACGCGCGTCCTCGTCGCGGAAGCACGGCGCTATCTGGAAATAACGGTCGAAGCCCGCGACCATCAGCAACTGCTTGAACATCTGCGGGGCTTGGGGCAGCGCGTAGAACTTGCCGGGATGAACGCGACTGGGAACGAGATAGTCTCGCGCGCCCTCGGGCGACGACGCGGTCAGGATCGGGGTCTGGAACTCGGTGAAGCCCTGGTCGACCATGCGGCGTCGGATCGAGGCGATCACGCTCGAGCGCAGCATGATGTTCGCGTGCAGCTTTTCGCGGCGCAGATCGAGGAAGCGGTTCCGCAACCGAATTTCTTCCGGGTATTCGGCGTCGCCGAAGACGGGCATCGGCAGTTCGGCCGCGTGGCTCTGCACGGTCGCGGCGCGCGCGTAGACCTCGATCTCGCCGGTCGCGAGATTGGGGTTCACGGTCGCCTCCGAACGGCGCTTCACGTTGCCATCGATCGTCACCACCGACTCGACCCGCAGCGAGTCCAGCAGCGCCAGCGCCGGGCTGTCGGTGTCCGCCACGATCTGCGTGATGCCGTAATGGTCGCGCAGGTCGACGAACAGCACGCCGCCATGGTCACGCTTGCGATGCACCCAACCCGACAGGCGAACGGTGTCGCCGTCATTGTCGGCGGTCAGTTGGGCGCAGGTGTGCGAGCGATAGGCGTGCATGAGCGGGTCTCTTGATCGTCACCCCGGCGAAACCGGGATTGGTGGCAGCCGTCGGGTACCTGTCATACCCGGCCGGGAACCCGCGCGCCCTCCCCTTCCAACCACGCTTTGTCAAGCACGCGCCGCCCCGCTATGACGCGCGGCTTATGCACGTTCACCCCCTGATTACCGACAGCGCGACGCTCGCCAATCTGTGCGCCCGCCTCGCCGATGCGCCCTTCGTGACGGTCGACACCGAATTCATGCGCGAGAGCACCTATTATCCCGAGCTCTGCCTGATCCAGATCGCGGACAGCGAGGAAGCCGCCGCGATCGACCCCAAGGCGCCGGGGCTCGACATGACGCCGCTGCTGGAGCTGCTGACCGAGAATGAGGACGTGCTCAAGGTCTTCCACGCCGGCGGGCAGGACATCGAGATCATCTACAACCTGACCGGCCGCACCCCGCATCCGCTGTTCGACACGCAGGTCGCGGCGATGGCACTCGGCCAGGGTGAACAGATCGGCTACTCGAACCTGGTCGACAGCTGGCTCGGCATCCAGGTCGACAAGGGCGCGCGCTTCACCGACTGGTCCAGGCGCCCGCTCGACGACCGCCAGGTCGATTACGCGATCGGCGACGTGACGCATCTGTCGCGCATCTTCCCGAAGATGCTCGAACGGTTGAAGAAGACCGGGCGCGGTGCCTGGCTCGACCAGGAGATGGAGCGGCTGGCCGATCCCGCCAATTACGCCAACGATCCCGACGTCGCGTGGAAGCGCGTGCGCGTGTCGAGCCGCAAGGCCGACGTGCTCGGCCGGTTGAAGGCGATCGCGCGCTGGCGCGAGCTGGAGGCGCAGGGCAAGGACCTGCCGCGTGGGCGCATCGTCAAGGACGAGACGCTGGGCGACCTCGCCGGCCACCCCCCGCGTCGGCAAGCCGACCTCGCCAAGGTGCGCGGCTTGTCGCAGACCTGGGCCTCGAACGAGATCGGCGCGCGGTTGATGGCGGCGATCGAGCATGCCCGACGGCTTCCGGCCGACGAGATGCCGGCGCGCGACGATCGCAAACCCGGGCTTGGCAAGGATGGCGTGCTGGTTGCCGACCTGCTGAAATTGCTGCTCAAGATCCGCGCGCGCGACATCGACGTGGCGCCGCGGTTGCTCGCGCGCTCGGACGATCTCGAAGCACTCGCGGCCGGGGTGCGCAGCGGTCTGTCGATCCTGGAAGGTTGGCGCTTCGACCAATTCGGCCGTGACGCGCTCGACCTGGTCGAGGGACGCATGGCGTTCGCGGTGACCGGCGGACGGCTGAAGATGACGCGGGCCGAAGCGGAATGATCCGCGGGGGAACGCTGATCGCCGCGGCGGTGCTGGGCGGCTGCGCGCCGCGGAACGCGCCGGTCGCGATCCCGGCGACGGGCGGGTGCAAGGCCGAGCCGGTGCAACATCTTGTTGGGCAGCCGGCCGACGCGGTTGAAGCCGAGGCATTGCGGCTGAGCGGCGCGCGCATCGTCCGCCGCTACGCAACGGACGACATGCTGACGATGGATTACCGCGCCGATCGGCTCAACATCGAAACGGATGCGAGCGGCCGCGTGGTCCGGCTGACCTGCGGCTGATCAACTCCAGCCGGTGATCGTGGCGCCATCGTTGCGCGAGGAGTGACGCCATCTTTCACCTGTTCTTCTCGCTACCCAGCCTGCTCGTCATCGCGCGGTGGTTGCTGCCGCTGTCGATCCCCGGCTGGGTGAAGCTCGTCGGCGTCGTGCTGCTGCTCGCGGCGTCGCAATTCCACCTGTGGAGCCGCTTCTCGTCAGGCTCGGTATTCGCGCCCGAGTTTCCGCGCGCCGCCGTGCTGATCTTCAACTGGGCGTTCGGCGCCATCCTGCTGCTCGCGGTGTTCCAAGTCGCGCTCGACGTGGTCGCGCTGCTCGGCTGGCTGGTCGGGCGCGGCGGCGTTCCCAATGCGGCGCGCTACGCGGCTGCCGGGCTCGCGGGATTGCTCGCGGCTGTCGGCGTGGCGAACGCGGCGCGGGTGCCGCCGGTAAAGGACGTAGCGGTCGCGATCCCCGGACTGCCGCCCGCGTTAGAGGGCTATCGACTGCTGCAATTGACCGACCTGCATCTCAGCCGGCTGTTCACCGCACGCTGGGGGGACGCGGTGGTCGCACGTGCCAACGCGGCGGGGGCGGATGCTATCGTGGTGACGGGTGACTTCATCGATGGCTCGGTCGCGATGCGGCGCGCAGACGTGGCGCCGCTCGCGGATCTGCGCGCGCCGGACGGCGTCTGGGCGGTGCCGGGCAACCACGAATATTTATTCAACTATGCCGAATGGATGCGCCACCTGAGCGGGCTCGGCATCGGCATGATGCCGAACGCCCATGTCGTGCTGCGGCGTGGCGACGCGGCGCTGGTGATCGCGGGCGTGACCGACGCCTCGGCGCGCAGCGCCGGACAGGCGGGCCCCGACCTCACCGCCGCCCTCGCCGGCGCTCCCGCCGGTGCGCCGATCGTGCTGCTCGACCATCAACCCCGCAATGCGCGGGCGGCGGCGACCAAGGGCGTGGCGCTGCAATTGTCGGGGCACACGCACGGCGGGATGATCGCCGGCATGGCGAAGCTGCTGGAGCCTGCGAACGGCGGCTTCGTATCGGGCGCCTACCAAGTCGGCGACATGACGCTGTACGTCAGCAACGGCACCGGGTTGTGGCCGGGCTTCGCGCTCCGGCTGGGGCGCTCATCGGAAATGACGCGCTTCACGCTCCACCGCGCGTGAGCCGATGAACCCGCGCGGGGCCGAACGGTTCTAGCGCGATGATCGGTTCGCTCACCAACGATGATCCCCGCGGGCTTGCGCGCGAAGGAATGGCGCATTTCCTGGGTGACGTGTCCGACGGCCGCATCGCCGTTGCCGGGCATTTCGACGCTGATGGCCTCTCCGCTGTCGCGATCCTGGTGCGCGCGCTCGAGGCGAGCGGGCGCGAGGCCGTGCCCGCGATCGTCGGCAAGGGCGAAACGCCGTGGGAGCCCGCCTTCGCCGATCGCCTGCGCGCGCTCGATCCCGCCGGGCTAATCGTCGCCGATCTCGGCACGCGCGGCGAACCCGTGCTCGCGGGCGTGCCAACGCTGACGATCGACCATCACCGCCCGACCGGCACGCCGCCGGATGGCGTGACGCTGAGCGGACACGGGCTCGATCCCGAACCGACCAGCGCGCTGATCGCCTGGTGGGCCGCCGCCGCGCTCGGTGACCAAGGCGACCTGCAATGGCTCGCGGCACTCGGGCTGATCGGCGACATGGCCGCCGAAGATGCCTTCCCCGAACTGGCCGACGCGCAGAAACGCTGGGGCAAGACCGCGCTGCGCGACGCGACCTCGCTCGTCAACGCGCCCAGGCGAACGGGCGCGGCCGACGCGGCGCCCGCGCTGCGGCTGCTGCTCGCGGCCGATGGCCCCAAGGTCGTCACAAAGGGCGACAGCGACGACGCGCGCGCGCTGGTCGCCGCCAAGGTCGAGGTGCGCGAGGCGGTCGAGGCCGCACGCCGGGTCCCGCCGCGCGTGATCGGCGACGTCGCGCTGATCCTCTTCTCCTCGCCCTGCCAGATCCACCCGCTGATCGCGCAGCAATGGCGCGGGCGGTTGAAGGACAAGGTCGTGATCGCCGCCAATAGCGGCTATCGACGCGGCTGGGTGCATTTTGCCGCGCGATCGGCGGGCGGGCGCGATCTGCTCGCCTTTCTTGCCGAGCATCGGCCCGCGGGTGCCGACGGTCGTTACGGCAACGGCCACGCGCAGGCGACCGGCGGGGCGCTGCCGATCGCTGGGTGGAACGCCTTCGTCGCCGGGCTCGGCTTTCCCGACGCGGTGCTGCCGCTGGACGAGTGACGGCTGGCGTGACGCGAGCCCTTTGCAGCGGCAATCTACGACCATCCGAGCGGTCAGCCTGATTGCCGCGGTTCGGCCGGCGGGTTAATATACGTTGCATCATCGGAGAAGCGTCATGCCGATCACCGTCAATGGATCGCCCGTCCCCCTGCCCAGCGATCCGCGCGTGTCGCTGCTCGACCTGTTGCGAGAACAACTGCACCTTTCCGGCACCAAGAAAGGCTGCAATCAGGGTGCGTGCGGCGCCTGCACCGTGCTGGTCGACGGCGAGCGGATCGTTTCCTGCCTCGCACTCGCGGTCCAATATGACGGACGCGCGGTCACCACGATCGAGGGGCTGGCCGACGCTGACGCGCTCCATCCGCTGCAGGCCGCTTTCGTCGAGCATGACGGGTTCCAGTGCGGTTACTGCACGCCCGGGCAGATCTGTTCCGCGGTGGCGATGGCGGACGAGATCGCGCGCGGCATGCCGAGCCACGTCACCGGCGCGCTCGACGCGGACACGATCGCGCTGACCCGCGATGAGGTACGCGAGCGGATGAGCGGCAATCTGTGCCGCTGCGGCGCGCATAACGGGATCGTCGACGCGATCCTGGAAGTGTACGGCACGAGCGATGCCAAGGTGCTGGAGGCAGCGGAATGACCCCGTTCAGCTTCAATCGCGCGACCGATCAGGGCGAAGCGGTTCAGCTCGCCGCACGTGGCGCGCGCTACCTGGGCGGCGGCACCAACCTGGTCGATCTGATGCGCGAAACGGTTGAGCGCCCGGCGGCGCTGATCGACGTGACCGGGCTGTCGCGCGACATCACCGAAACGCCGGACGGCGGGCTGATGATCGGCGCGGGCACCACCAACAGCGCGCTGGCGGCGCACCCTGGGGTCCGCGCCCGCTATCCGGTGCTTGCGCGCGCGATCCTCGCAGGCGCGAGCGCGCAGATCCGCAACATGGCGACGGTCGGCGGCAATCTGCTCCAGCGGACGCGCTGCACCTATTTCTACGATGTCGAGGGTTCGCGTTGCAACAAGCGGCAACCCGGCCAGGGTTGCGACGCGCATGGCGGGTTCAACCGCATCCACGCGATCTTGGGCGCATCGAATGCCTGCGTCGCGACGCACCCGAGCGACATGTGCGTCGCGCTCGCAGCGCTCGACGCGGTGGTGCATCTGTCCTCGGCAGGCGGCACGCGCACGCTGCCGCTGACCGAGTTGCACCGCCTGCCCGGCGACCAGCCGCAGATCGACACGGTGCTGGAGCCCGGCGAGCTGATCACCGCGGTCGAACTGCCCGCCGCGTCGATCGCCGCGCACTCGACCTATCGCAAGGTCCGCGACCGCGCGAGCTACGCCTTCGCGCTCGTCTCGGTCGCCGCCGCGATCGAGCTGGAAGACGGTCGCATCAGCGACGTGCGCCTCGCGCTCGGCGGCGTCGCGCACAAGCCGTGGCGCGCGTCGCGCGCGGAGGAGATGTTGCGCGGTCAGGTCGCATCGCCCGATGCGTTCCGCGCCGCGGCCGAGGCCGAGCTCGCCGAGGCAGTGCCGCTCAGCGACAACGGCTTCAAGGTCGAGCTCGCGAAACGAACAATGACGGCCGTGCTGGCCGAACTGGCGGGAGTGGACGCATGAAGGTCGTCGAGGACGCCAAGCAGGCGGTACAGGGCGCGGCATCGGCCGTGATGGCGAAGGCGGTTCAGATGGCCCCCGACAGCTGGATGCCGGGCGGCAAGCCCGATCCACTGATCCGCGCGCAGCACGGCCATATCGGCCGCCCGGTCTCGCGCGTCGACGGTCCCGTCAAGGTGCGCGGCGCCGCACCCTATGCGGCCGAATTCCCGCTCGACGGCATGCTCTACGCCAGCCTCGTGTTCAGCACGGTCGCCAAGGGCACGATCAGCGCGCTGGACACCACCGCTGCTGAGGCTGCGCCGGGCGTCGCCCTCGTCATGAGCTACCGCAACGCGCCGCGCATGAAGCCGATGCCGCTGTTCATGACCGCGGAAAAAGCGTGCGGCGGTAACGACCTACCCGTGATGCAGGACGCGAAGGTGTATTGGAACGGCGAACCGGTCGCACTCGTGCTCGCCGAGACGCAGGAACAGGCCGACCACGCCGCCGCGCTGATCCACGTCGCCTACGAGGAGGAGCACGCGGTCACCGCGCTCGCCGAGGCGAAGGCCAAGGGCGTCGAACCCGGCCAGTTCATGGGACAGCCGCTCAAGTTCGAGAACGGCAGCGCCGAGGAAGCGCTGGCGCACGCGGTGCACAAGGTCGACCAGCATTACACCACGCCGCGGCACAGCCATAACGCGATCGAGCTTCACGCGGTCACCGTCGCGTGGGACGGCGATCACCTGCGCGTCCACGATGCGTCGCAGATGGTCGCGCACACTGCCTGGTCGCTCGGCCACGTGTTCGGGATCGACGAGGATCAGGTCCACGTCACCTCGCCGTTCGTCGGCGGCGGTTTCGGCGGCAAGGGGTTGTGGCAACATCAGGTGCTCGCCGCCGCCGCATCGAAACTGGCCGGGCGCCCGGTCCGGCTGATGCTCTCGCGCGAGGGGGTCTATCGCATCGTCGGCGGGCGCACGATCACCGAACAGCGTGTTGCGCTCGGCGCCGATGCGGACGGACGCTTCGACGCGCTGATCCACACCGGCACGACCGCGATGAGCCACCACAATGTGCTGCCCGAGCCGTTCATCCTGCCCGCGCGCAGCGCCTATGCGACCAAGACGATGAAGCTCGACGTCGAGGTCGCCTATCTCGACATGGTCGCCAACACCTTCATGCGCGCGCCCGGTGAGGCGGTCGGCACCTTTGCGCTGGAAAGCGCGATCGACGAACTCGCGCACGACATCGGCCTCGACCCGGTCGAGCTGCGCCTGCGCAACGAGCCTGACAAGGATCCGACGACCGGCGCACCCTTCTCCTCGCGTGAGGTAGAGAAGGCGTTTCGCGACGGGGCCGAACGTTTCGGCTGGTCCAAACGTCAGGCGCCCGGCACGAGGCGCGAGGGCGAATGGTTGATCGGCACCGGTGTCGCGACCGCGACCTACCCCTATTACCGCATGCCCGGCGGCGCGGCGCGGATCACGCTGCGAGCCGACGGTGCCGTGATCGACATCGCCGCGCACGACATGGGAATGGGTACCGCGACCGCGCAGACGCAGGTCGCCGCCGACCGACTCGGCCTGCCGATGGAGCAGGTCGCGTTCAACTACGGTAACAGCACGCTGCCCGGCACCGTCATGGCGGGCGGGTCGCAGCAGACCGCGGCAATCGGCGCGTCGGTCATGGCGGCGCACCGCGCGCTCGTCACCGAATTGCTTAAGCTCGCGGGCAACGACTCGCCGCTCGCCGGGCTCGACGCCGACGCGGTGACCGGCGTGAACGGCGGGCTCGCAAAGATCGACGATCCGTCCGCGCACGAGAGCTATGCCTCCATCCTGTCGCGCGCGCAGCGTGACGAACTGGTGGTCGAGGCCGAGCCGCCCTCCCCGCTCGAGACGACGCACTGGTCGATGCACTCACACGGCGCCATGTTTTGCGAAGTGCGCGTCAATGCGGTGACGGGCGAGCTGCGCGTGTCGCGCTTCCTCGGCTCGTTCGACTGCGGGCGCATCCTCAACCCGAAGACCGCCGCGAGCCAGTTCCGCGGCGGGATCATCATGGGCCTCGGCCTCGCGCTGATGGAGGAAACGCAGTATGACGAGCGCAAGGGGCGGATCATGAACCCCAGCCTCGCCGAATATCACGTGCCCGTGCACATGGACGTGCCCGAGATCGAGGTGATGTGGACCGACGTGCCCGATCCACACGCGCCGATGGGTGCGGGCGGCGTGGGCGAGATCGGCATCACCGGGGTCGCGGCCGCGGTCGCGAACGCGGTGTTCAACGCGACCGGCAAGCGCGTGCGCGACCTGCCGATCACGCTCGACAAGCTGCTGTAAACCCGTCCTCGCCGGGTAATCATCTAAGAAGGTTGTTAACCGAGGCGCGATTAAGGATCGGCGATGACCTCGCCGATCCAGCCCGGGGATACGCACGAGCCAGACCAGACGCTCACCCCGCGGCACATCCTTGACCTGCTCCCCGGGCTCGTGGCCTATTTCGGCCCCGACCTGCGCTACCGCTACGCCAACCAGACCTACGCGCGCTGGCGCGGCATCGCACCCGAGCAGATCGTCGGCCGCTACGTGCGGGAGATCGTCGGCGACCGCAATTATCCCCAGATCGCCGCGCAACTGCACCGCGCGATGCAGGGCGAAGAGGTCACCTACGAATACCACATCTTCGACCACGATCATCGGCGTCGCGTCCAGGGCAGCTACATGCCCGACCGCGACGCCGAGGGTCGCGTGCTCGGCGTCATCGTGCTGGTCACGCAGATCAGCAACCGCGACGACCTCCAGCTCGAGATCGCCCGCAGCGAGGCGATGTTCGCCGAAGCGTTCGAGAATGCGCCGGCGGGCAAGACGATCGTCGACACCGAGGGGCGCATCGTGCGCGCCAATGCGAAATTCGCGGCGATGGTCGGGCGACCGGCCGTGGAGCTGATCGGGGTCAGCATCGTCGAGCTGACGCACCCCGACGATATCGAGCTCGACCTGCGGCAGCTGCGCGAAACGCTGCTGGGCAAGCGCGTTGGCTACAACATGGAAAAGCGCTTCCTGCGCCGCGACGGAACGCTTGTTTACGCCAAGCTGGAAGTGTCGGCGGTGCGTGACGACCAGGGCCGCGTCACCCGCTTTTTCGGCCATGTCGAGGACATCACGCAGCAGCGCGAGGCCGAGCGTCGCCTGCTGGAGGTGAATGCGCGGCTGTCGCTCATCACCGCGGCGGTGCGCGGCGGATCGTGGCACATGGACATCGCAAGCGGTGCGTTCGAGACGTCGGAGCAACTCGCCCAGTTCGTCGCCGGGCCTGGCACCGGACCGTACGACCTACAGGAATTCAGCGCACACATCCTGCCCGAGGATCGCGCCAACGCCGACCTGCAGGAGCTGATCGAGGGCAAGCGCGACCGCTCCTCGGTCGAATACCGCCTGCAGACGCACAGCGGCGTGCATTGGATGCGCTGCGACCGTCGGCTGCTGCGCGACGAGGACGGTCGTCCGGAGCGACTGGTCGGCGTGACGATCGACCTGACCGAGGAACACGAACGGCGCATCCGGGCCGAGGTGCAGGCGACGACCGATCCGCTCACCGGTTTGTTGAACCGCCGCGGGCTGGAAAGCCGCCTGCGCGCACTGCCGGGCGATCTCGCCTGCGGAGTAATGCTGGTCGACCTGGACGGGTTCAAACAGGTCAACGACCACCTAGGCCATGAGGCGGGCGACGCGATCCTGGTCGAAACCGCAATTCGCCTGCGCGGCGCGGTGCGCCACGACGATCTGGTTGCGCGGCTGGGCGGCGACGAGTTCGCCGTGGTGCTGGTCGGCGCGGACGTGACCAAGCTGGCGTTCCTCGCCGAACGCACCGTCACCGCTTTGCAGGGGCGGTACGAGGCGTGCGGTGACAGCGAATTGCGCGTCGGCGCCAGTCCGGGCGCGACCTGGTCGGCCTCGCCGCTGGTGACCGAGCGCGCGGTGATGGCGCGCGCCGACCGCGCGCTGTACGAGGCGAAGGCGGCCGGGCGCGGAACCTGGCGGATGGCGGCCTGAGCCGGCCGCTCAGGCGACCTTGGCCCGCAAGCGCAGCCGCAGGATCGCGTCGCTGCTCGCCATGAACAGCGTTCGCCCGTCCTCGCCGAACGCGCAATTGGCGATCGGCTTGCCACGCGCGATCAACCCGAGCTTGCGCCCATCGGGCGCCAGCACGTAAAGCCCGCCGGGCGCGCTCGCGAACAGATGCCCGCTGCGCGCGACCTTCATGCCATCGGGCAGGCCGGGCAACCCGCGCCTGAACTCGGGCGTGAAGTCGACCAATTGCCGGCCCTGCACGACCGATCCGTCACGCGCCAGATCAAAGACGCGGATTTCGGGCGCGGACTCGTCGGAGCAGCCGACGTATAATCGATCTTGCGTCGGTGAAAGCGCGATACCGTTCGGCCGCTTGAGGCTGCCGTCGAGCAACTCCACCGCGCCGCCGGGGCGCAGGCGATAAACACCGTTGAACGCCAGCTCTTTCAGGGGCGAGGAATCCCCTTCCGCGAGGCCATAGGGCGGGTCGGTGAAGTAGATCGTGCCCTCGCGCGCGATCGTCACGTCGTTGCAGCTGTTGAAGCGTTTGCCGCGGTATCGATCGGCCAGGATCGTCTTGCGCTTCGTCGCCAGGTCGACCCGCGCGATTGCGCGCGTGCCCGAATCCGCCATCACCAGCGCGCCCGACGCGTCGATCGCCAACCCGTTCGCGCCCGCCTCGCGGATGCCGGCGGGGATCGGACCGTTGAGCCCGGAGGGTTGGAGGAACGGTTGCGCGCCCTCGCGCGCGGTCCAGCGGTGTACCGTGTTGGCGGGCACGTCGGAGAACAGCAGATAACCACCCTCCTTGACCCACACCGGGCCTTCCGCCCATTGATACCCGCGCGCGATCAGCTCGATCGGCGCGGATGGATCGAGCAAGCGGTCGAGCGCGGGATCGAAGCGCGTGATCGTACCCGCCGAGGGCATGCGGCCGCCGGGTCGCGCGATCGCCGCGAAGCCGACCGCCGCATTGGCGATCGCCGCCGCGCCGCCGATCATCGCCGCGCGGCGCGTCATTCCCGCCATCGCCCGGTCGTCCACGCTCATACCACCTCCACCAGTGTCGCGATCGATGCCGCGGGTACGGTCCCTTCGCCCGCGGCGACGCTGAAGCGTCCGCGCTGCCGGATGTCGGCCGACGAGCTGCCCACCATCACCTCGATTGCGCCCGCCTCGATCACCCATTTGCCTGCCTTCCACAACGCCACTTGCGCGTGATCGAGCGTGAAGCGCACCGTTCGCTGCTCACCCGGCGCGAGCGCGACGCGGCCGAACCCGCGCAGCTCGGCGATCGGGCGTGCTACCGAAGCGACCGGATCGCGCACGTAGAGCTGAACGACCTCGTCCGCTTTCACGCTGCCGTCGTTGGTGACGGCAACGCTGATCACCGCCGCATCGCTGCGCTGCTCGATCGTCAGCGGCGAGTAGCGGAAGCGCGCGTAGCTCAGGCCGTGACCGAACGCGAACAGCGGCCCGATGGCGCCGTCGTGATAGCGCGCGCTGTCGACCGCCAGGTCGGGGTTTGCCGGTCGCCCGGTCGGCACGTGCGCGTAGCTCATGGGCAATTGCCCGGTCGTGCGCGGCATTTCGATCGGCAATCGGCCCGCGGGCGACACCTTGCCCCACAATACATCGGCGATCGCCGGACCGCTCTCGATCCCCAGGAACCAGGTCTGGAGAACCGCCGGGATATTGGTAAGCGCGCGCTCCAGCGCCAATGGTCGGCCGCCCATCAGGATGGCGACGATCGGCTTGCCGGCCGCGCGGACTGCATCGATCAGCGCCTGCTGCGCCCCCGGCAGCGCGATGTCCGAGCGGCTGCGCGCCTCACCCGTCATGTCGTAATCCTCACCGATCGCGAGCAACACGACATCGGCGCTTGCAGCGACGCGTGCGGCGGCGGGGTCGGTGCCGGGATCGAACGTCGCTTGCGGCAGCGCGCGGCGCAGCGTCACCGCATCCTCTGTCTGCCCGCGCGCGCGCCACGATCCGAGCGCGGAGGACGCGTCATCAGCCAGAGCACCGATCAGCGCGATCCGCGCGGCGGGCTTGAGCGGCAGCACGGCGCCCTCGTTGCGCAGCAGCACGATCGAGCGCGTCGCCAGCTCACGTGCCGTTCCGCGCGCGAGCGGTGCTTTCTCGCGCGCCGCGTCGCCGAAGCGGTATGGATCGTCGAACAAGCCCAGCCGCGCCTTCGTCGTCAGGATGCGCGTCACCGCCTGGTCGATCAGGGGGACGAGTGACGCGTCCGCCGTGACGGCGGTCGCCAGATGATCGGCGTAGGTGCTGCTCGCCATGTCCATGTCGACGCCCGCGCGCAGCGCCAGCGCGGCGGCCTCGGCCGGGGTCGCGGCCACGCCGTGGTTGATCAACTCGGGAATCGCATTCCAGTCGCTGACGACCAGCCCCTGATAGCCCCAGCGTCCGCGCAATTCGCCGCCCACCAGCGCCTCGTTCGCGGTCATCGGCACGCCCGCAACGTCGTTGAACGCGGTCATGAAGCTGCCAGAGCCCGCGCGCATCGCGGCGTGGAACGGCGGCAGATAGACCTCGTGCAGCGTCCGCTCGGACACGTCGGCACTGTCGTAATCGCGCCCGCCTGCGACCGCGCCATAGCCGACGAAATGCTTGCTGCACGACAGCACGCGACCCTTGGCCGGCGGCTCACCCGCGCGTCGCACCGGCCCCTCCAGCCCGCGGACCTGCGCTTCCGCCATGCGGCTGCTGAGATACGCGTCCTCGCCCGCCCCCTCGACCACGCGGCCCCAGCGCGGATCGCGCGCGACGTCGACCATCGGCGTGAAGGTCCAGTGCAGCCCGGCCGCCCACGCTTCTTCCGCCATCAGCGCGGCGGCCCGTTCCATCATCGCCGGATCCCAGCCCGCGGCGAGCGCGAGCGGCACCGGCAGCGTGGTGCGATACCCGTGGATCACGTCCATCGCGAACAGCAATGGGATGCCGAGCCGCGATTCCTCAACCGCGATCTTTTGCAATCGCCTGAGCGGCTCGGCCCCGGCGACGTGGAGGAACGAGCCCATCTCGCCGCGGCGCACCCGGTCGAGCATGCCGGCGTCGAGCCGCGAATTGAGCGCTTTCTGCCGCCCGCCCGCGATCTGGTTCATCTGCCCGATCTTCTCGGCCAGCGTCATGCGCGACAACAGATCGCGGATGCGCGCGCCGTGGTCACGCGTGTCGCGCGCGGTCGCGACCGGCGCCCAGGCGGAGGCCGCGAGCAGGGCGCTTGCTTTCATCACGTCGCGGCGCCCCATCCGCACGCCTGTTCCCACCTCAATCACGCGCGCACCCCTTCAACCGCTTTCGCCCGGGCAGATAGCGCGCGCGTGTGCTCGTCGCGACCGGACCTTGGTCGTAGAAGCAGCGCCCGCCAGCCCACGCCGATTGCGACCTTGGTCCCGCTTCCGCGTTGATGCCCCGCCGCCTAGAGCCGCGGCGATCGATGCAACGAAGGAGCAGCACCGCGTGACCCGGAACCGTGACGAGGCAGAGGCGCCGCTCGCCATCATCGTCATGGGGGTCAGCGGATCGGGCAAGTCGACGCTTGGTGCCCTCCTCGCGCGCGTGCTCGACTGCCCGTTCCTCGAAGGCGACGATTTCCACGATGCCGCCGCGGTCGCGAAGATGCGCGCCGGCCACCCGCTCACCGATGCCGATCGCTGGCCGTGGCTCGACCGGCTGGGTCACGCGCTCGGCGACGCCGCGCGATCGAGCGGACGCGCGGTCGCGACATGCTCGGCGCTTCGGCGACGCTACCGCGACCGCTTGACCGCGGCGGCGGGCGGGCGCGTCCGCTTCGTGCTGCTCGACAACGAACGCGACGAGCTGCTCCACCGGCTCGAACACCGGCAGGCGCATTACATGCCGCCCAGCCTGCTCGACAGCCAGCTCGACACGCTGGAGCGCCCCGCGCCCGATGAGCCGGTGCTGGCGCTCGATTCGCACCACAGCCCGCCCGAACTCTGCCGCGCCGCGGTGTCGTGGCTGGAAGACGCCTAAGGCATCAACCGTTTGCGCCCTTCCGACAGATGCCAGCGCATCGCGAGCGCGGCACTGTCGGCGTCCTGCGCGCGGATCGCATCGACGATCGTCTCATGCTCACGCATCATCGCGCCGATCACCTCGGGCGGGCGTGAGCGCGAAATATCGACGCCCGCGCGCATCACCTTCTCCACCTCGGCGACCAGCGCGTCGAATGCCGCGGCGAAGGCCGGATTGGCGGTCGCCGCGACGATGCGGCGGTGCAACTCCATGTCCTCGTCGTGCGCGGGCGCGTCCGACAGCAATGCCGTGCGCAACGCCTCCAGCGCCTCGTCGATCGCCGCCATCTCCTCGCCCGAACGTCGCACCGCGGCGAGCCGCGCCGCCTCGGCTTCCAGCACGAAGCGTACCTCGTAGGTGCCGAGTGTCGCGGGTAGTTCGGCCACCGGCATGAACGCGAGCATGCGGTCGGACGGGCGGCTCTTCACGAACGAGCCCGCCCCGCGCCGCGGCTCGGTGATGCCGTCCGACGCCAGCCGCGCCAGTGCCTCGCGCACGATCGTGCGCGACATGCCGAACATCTCCGCCAACCGCGCTTCCGACGGCAGCCGGTCGCCGACGCTCAGGTCGTCCGCGTTGATGATCTCGACGATCGCGGTATAGGCGCGATCCGTCAGCCGTTCCTGACCCAATGCCGGCCCTCCCCTGTTCGCGATCAGAATAGCGCGCTCGCCGCCAACACCAAGAGCAGGCCAACGACCGAAATCACGGTTTCCAGCGCCGACCATGTGCGAAACGTGCCCGCGGTATCGGTGCCGAGATAGCCGCGCACCAGCCAGAAGCCGGGATCGTTGACGTGGCTGAAGAACACTGATCCAGCGCCGATCGCCAGCACGATCCACTCGGGCGCAGCGCCGCTCGCCGCGACCACGCCCGGCATCACCCCCGCGGTGGTGATCGTCGCCACCGTCGCCGAACCGGTCGCCAGCCGGATGCACACCGCCACGCCCCAGGCGAGCAGGACCGGCGACAGCGCGGCGCCCGCTGCGGCGCGCACCAACAGGTCGGACAGGCCGGCGGTGACCAGCACCTGCTTGAGCGCGCCGCCCGCGCCGATCGCGAGCAGGATCGCACCCGCGGGCGCCATCGTCTCGGCCCAGATCGCCGCCTGGACGGGTGCACGCAGCGCCTCGCGCCCGAACAGCAGCGGCAGCGCGGCGAGGCACGCGATCAGCAGCGCCAGCACCGGATTGCTCGCCGCCGCCAGCCACCCGGTGACCGCCGCATCGCGTGGCAGCAGCACCGCGAGCTGCCCCGCCGCGATCAGCGCCACCGGCAGCAGCACGACCGCCAGCGCGCGCGCGATCGGCGGTGCCTGCACCGCGGCTCGTGCGGGCGCGAGCGTCGGCGGTGACAGCGCGATACCGTGGGTGGTCACGCGCGCGAGCAGCGGACCCGCGATCACCGCGGTCGGCACCGCGACCAGCACGCCGTAGAGGATCGTGCGCCCGAGGTCGGCGCCGAGCGCCTCGACCGCCAGGAGCGGCCCTGGGTGGGGCGGCACCAACGCATGGACGACCGACAAGCCGGTGATCGCCGACAGCATCAGCCGCAGTTTGGCGGCGTCACCCGCGCCCGGCAGCGCGGCCGCTGCCGCCGCGACGATCGGCAGCAGCAGCACCAATCCCGTCTCGAAGAACAGCGGCAGTCCGATGATCAGCGCGGTGGCGAGCGCGGCCCAGGGTGCACCCCTCGACCCCGACCAGCGCAGCGCCGCCCGCGCGATACTTCCTGCGCCATCCGACAATTGCAGCATCGCACCGAGCGCCAGGCCCAGCGCGACTACCAATCCGGTGCCGCCCAGGATGTCGCCCGCACCCTTCTGCACCGCTTTCGCGGTATCGGCGACCGACAGGCCGGCCAACGTCCCGACCACGAATGCGCCGCACAGCAACCCGATGAACGGGTGGAACCGTGCCTTGACGATCAGCACGACCGACAGCGCGATCCCTGCCAGCGCGGCAGCGAGCAGGTGCACGTCCGCCGCGATCACGACGCCTCGCTCACCTCGGCTCGTGCAGCATCACGGTTCACCAACGCACCCTCCCCTAATGGCCGCTCGTGCGGCCATATTGCTGACATCTGTACGACAGGTCGGCGCGTGAGCAAGCCGAAACAGCCGCAAATTGAGCTCTGATACGACCAACACTCTTGAACTTGTCGTACCACTTGCGCTAGCAATGACTCACAACGAGTTCGCGCGAGACGAGGCGCGGGCCACGGCCGATCGGCCGGTTCAAGGGAGGTAGGCGGATGAACGGTCAGCAAGCGCAGGACACGGGCAACACGGTGGTGACCTTCGCGCCGCCCGCTTCGGCTCGGCTGACCCCGACCCAGCTCAAGGTATTGAACGGCGTCCGCTCGGGCCTGCTCAACAAGCAGATCGCCTACGACCTCGGCATCGCCGAGGCGACCGTCAAGGCGCACATGACCGCCTTGATGCGCAAGCTGAACGTACGCAATCGTACGCAGGTCGCGATGGCAGCGCAGGCGATGGGTTACGATCAACGGCTCGCCGGCTAGGCGCACCGCGTTCGTCGCTGTCGCGCGTCAGAACGACCGCGGCATGCCGAGCACGTGCTCGCCGACGTAGGACAGGATCATGTTCGCGCTGATCGGCGCGACCTGGTACAACCGCGTTTCGCGGAACTTGCGCTCGACATCATATTCCGCCGCGAATCCGAACCCGCCGAACGTCTGCATGCACGCGTTCGCCGCCTTCCATGACGCGTCAGCCGCCAGATGCTTGGCCATGTTGGCCTCCGCACCGCATGGCTCGCCAGCGTCGAACAGGCGGCACGCCTCGTAGCGCATCAGGTCGGCGGCGCGGACCTCCATATACGCCTGCGCGATCGGGAACTGCACGCCCTGGTTGCGCCCAATCGGCCGGTCGAACACGACCCGCTCCGATCCGTATCGCGCCGCGCGTTCGATGAACCAGTAACCGTCACCGATACACTCGGCCGCGATCAGCGCGCGCTCGGCGTTCAACCCGTCGAGAATGTAGCGGAAGCCTCGCCCTTCCTCGCCGATCAGTGCGTCGGCAGGCAGCGCCAGCCCGTCGAAGAACAGCTCGTTGGTTTCGTGATTGACCATGTTGCGGATCGGCCGGACCTCCAGCCCGCGACCGATCGCGGCATGCAGATCGACTAGGAACAGCGACAAACCATCGGTCTTGCGCCCCTCGCCCACCGGGGCGGTACGTGCGAGCAGGATCATCAGGTCGGAATGTTGGACGCGGCTGGTCCACACCTTCTGCCCGGTCACGACATAATGGTCGCCGCGCCGCTCGGCACGCGTCGTCAGTGCGGTGGTGTTGCTGCCGGTCGTCGGCTCGGTCACCGCCATCGATTGCAGCCGCAACCGTCCGGCGGCGATGTCGGGCAGAAAGCGGCGCTTCTGCTCGGGCAGTCCGTGCCGCAGCAGCGTGTTCATGTTGTACATCTGCCCGTGGCAGGCACCCGAATTGCCGCCGGCGCGATTGATCTCCTCCATGATGATCGACGCTTCGGTGAGGCCGAGCCCGGCGCCGCCATATTCTTCGGGGATCAGCGCCGCCATCCATCCGGCGCGCGTCAGCGCCTCGACGAACGCCGCCGGGTAATCGCGCGCTTCGTCGATCTCGCGGAAATACGCGTCGCCGAACTCACGCACCAACGCGCGCACCGCGTCGCGGATTTCGGGAAAGTCGGACCGGGCAGCGGGGATGTCCATGCGCGCGAGTGTGTCCGCGCCCACCCGGCCTGGCAAGCGCGCCTAGCCTTCCGCCGGCGCACCCGCCAGTGCTGCGACGACGCACACCAGCCCGACCAGCACGAACCCGATCCGCGCCGCCATGCTGCCCGCCCCGGTGCGGAACGACACCCACAAGGCGAGCAGCGCCTGCATCGCGTAGAACAACGCGAACGCGCGCGACGACAGCGCGATGACCGAGAAGGGATCGGTCAACCACACCACCGCGATCGACAGCGCGCTTGCCGCGATAAAGGCATTGCGCACGCTCAGCTTGCGCCGTGACACCTCGACCAGCAGACCGCCCGACCCGATCGAATCGGCGATCGCCGCGCTTAACTGGCTCGACACCGCGCCGACCAGCACGAAGACGCCCATGATCGGGGCGACCAGTTCCATGATGTCGAGGATACCCGCCACACCCTCCGCCTCGCGCGCCTGGGTCAGAAACGGCGTCAGCAGCGCCAGGAACGCGAGATAGATCGCCGAGGACAGCCACTGCGCGTAGCGCATCGTCCGCACTCGTGTCGCCTGATCGTAATGGTCACCCATGTAGCGCGAAGTCTCGAACCCCTGCACCGTGATCAGCAATCCCAGCAGCAGCGGGATGCCCGACCATTTGACCTCCGCGGGCGGCAGGACCAGCGGCGGACCGTCGCGACCGATCCACCACGATGCCAGCGCCGCGAGCATCCCGCCGATGATGCCGAGCTTCACCGAAACGCTGGCGTGCGCGGCATGCTCGATCTTGCGGATGTCGCCGGAGAAGGTCAGCGCGGTCAGCGCCAGGATGATCAACGTGACCAGCGCGTTGGCGACCAGGCCATGCCACGCCTCGGGCACTGCCAGCGGCTTCATCGTGAACTCGGCCAGCAGCTTCAGGTAATAAGCGACCGACACGGCGTAAGCGATCGCCAGCATCACCTGCGCCGCGCGCATCGCCCAGGCCATCGGATCATTCAGCGCCAGTTTGGGCGCGATATTCTCGACATGGACGATGTTGAACCGCACCACCGCGCCGACCGCGTAGGCGATCGCGAGCAGCGCCGCCATCGCCAGGATCGCGGCCGAGCCGAACTCGCGCGCCAGCAGCGGCCCGCAGATCAGAAAGCCCGAGCCGATGATCGACGCGAGTGGGGTCACCGTCGCACGCCACGCCTCGCCGCGGGCGAACCGCCCGAAACTTAAGTACGCGGCCACCCCTGCCGCGATCAGCACCGCCATGATCGTGATCAACATCCGTCCCTCCCCAACCGCGAACCGGTCGGCCGGCTGGATGGTTCCGACGACTTGTACTCACGGTCCTGCCGACGCAGTGAAGGGGCATGACCAACCGCATCCCAGCCTTGAGCGCCTCGTGAGCGATCCCGCGGCACGACCGGCCGCCCTGCCCGGCCGCGACTGGATGTCGCATCAGACGTGGTGGCGCGAACGACTGGTGGCATCGGTCGATCACGAGAAGGTGGTCGAGCGGATCGTGGAAGAGAGCGGTTGGTCGGGCCGCTACGCCTTCATGGTCATGATGTCCGCGGGCATCGCGGTCCTGGGCCTTCTGCTATCGTCGCCCGCCGTCGTGATCGGCGCGATGCTGATCTCGCCGCTGATGAGCCCGATCTTGGGCCTCGGGTTCAGCCTTGCCCTGTTCGACTTCGCCGAGATGCGGCGCGCGCTGACCGCGCTCGCGATCGGCGCGGGCGCGGCGGTCGCGTTCACCGCGCTGATCGTCGTCGCCTCGCCGCTCAAGGCACCGACCGCCGAAATCCTGGCGCGTACCCGCCCCAATCTGTTCGACCTGCTCGTCGCGTTGTTCGCCGCGCTGGCGGGCACGTTCGCGATCATCCGCGGGCGCGGCGAAACGATCGTCGGCGTCGCGATCGCGACCGCGCTGATGCCACCGCTGGCAGTAGTCGGCTACGGCGTCGCGACGTGGAACATGCCCGTGCTCGGTGGCTCGCTCGCGCTGTTCGTCACCAACTTCCTGACCATCGCTCTGTCCGCCACGATCATGGCGCGCGTCTATGGCTTCGGTCACCATCTATCGGAGCGGCAGAGCTGGACGCAGACCGCGCTGCTGCTGCTCGTCTTCGTCGTTATGGCGGTGCCGCTCGGAATCGCGCTCAGCCAGATCGCGCGTGAAACGGTCGCGGCGAGCCAGGTGCGCTCGATCCTGAGCGACCGCTTCGGCGCCAACGCGCGCGTTACGCAACTCGAGCTCAGTTTCGACCGCGATCCGGTCGCGATCCGCTCGGTCGTGATCGCCCCGCGCGCCGGCGCGCAGGACAGCCGCAAGCTCGAAGCCGAAATCGCCAGGCGATTGAACCGTCCGGTGCGGTTGCAGCTCGACCAAGTCCTGCTCGATCCCTCGGCGGGCGCGATCGACGCGCAGCGTGCCGAACTGCGCCAGGCGTCCGACATCGCTGCGGCCGAGGACGCGGCGGCGGCCACGATCGCCAAGCTGGTGTCGCTCGCCGCCGGTGTACCCGTCGACGCGGTGACGCTCGACCGCGAGCATCGTCGTGCAACCGCGGTGGCCGGCACGCTGCCGGGCGCCACGCCCGACACCTATCGTGCACTGGAGGCGCGCGCCGCCGCGGAGGCCGACGGGTGGGAGGTCGCGATCATCCCGCCGCTGCAATCGCTGCCGTTGATCAGGTTCGCGACCGGTGCCGATCAGCTCGACGACGACGCGCGCGAGGCGGTGCTGCTGTCGGCATGGGAGGCGCGACGCTGGAACATCCCCGGCCTGCTCGTTCCCGGGCTGCCCGATGCGGCAACCGCACCCGAGCGCCCGACGCTGCCGCAACGTCGCGCGCTCGCGATCGCGGCGCTGCTGCGCGAACGCGGCGTTCGTCCGCTGCCCGCACCACCCGCCGGACAGGCATTCACGCTACGCGGCGCATCGTGACCCGCACTACCAGTTGCGATAACGAATGCCGCCGTCGCCGATGACCTCGATCGCGGCGTCGTAAAGCGCCGACAAGGTATCGGTGGTGAAGACGGTGCGCGTTGGCCCCGAGGCGAGCACACGCCCGTCCTTCAACGCGACGACGTCATCGGCGATACGTCGCGCCAGATCGAGGTCGTGCAGCGCGATAACGACCGTGCAGCCGCCGTCGCTCAACGCGCGCAGCCGGCGCCCGACCTCCACCGCGTGACGCGGATCGAGCCCCGCGGTCGGCTCGTCGACGATCAGCAGCTCGGGCTCACCGACGGTCGCGCGCGCCATCATCACGCGCGCGAGTTCGCCCCCCGACAGCTCGGTCGCGGGCCGCGCCGCCAGATCGGCGAGGTCGAAGCGTGCCAGCGCGTCGGCCACGCGCGCGCGCATCGTGGCCGGCAGGTCGCCGAACGCTGGCAAGCTGGGCGTGAGGCCGAGTGCCACGACGCGTTCGACGCTGATCGGCCACTCGACAACCGCGCGTTGCGGCAGGTACGCGCGCCGCTGCGCCAGCACACGCCGCGGCATCGCGGCGAGCTGGGTGTCTCCCAACCTGACCTGCCCCGTACTCGGTTGCAACAATCCCGTCGCGACGCTGAGCAGCGTGCTCTTGCCCGCGCCATTGGGGCCGATCACCGCCGCCAGCCGCCCTGCCTGGAACGTCACGTCGACGCCGTCCAGCACCCGCCGGTCACCGCGCACCACGCCGACTTGATCTAGGATCAGGTTGCTCATGGCGTCCGCCTCCGCAGGTGGAGCACCAGCCACAGGAAGAAGGGCGTACCGATCAGGCTGGTGAACACACCGATGTTGAGCGGCGTGCCGTTGAAGACCAACGTGCGCGAGGCGACGTCGGCGAGGGTGACGAGCAGCGCACCCGCGAGAGCCGCGGGCGCCAGCACGCGGCTGGGCTGATGCCCGACGAGCGGCCGCACCAGATGCGGCGCGATCAACCCGACGAACCCGATCGACCCCGCCACCGCGGTTGAGGCACCGACCGCGAGCGCCGTCCCCGCGAGTGCCAGGACGCGCGTCCGCGCGACATGCGTGCCCAGGCTCTCGGCCTGCGCTTCGCCCAAGGTCAGCGCGTCGAGCGCGGGCGCGGTCGCGTACAGCAACGCGCAGCCCGGCAGCACGAACGGCAGTGACAGCGCGACGTGATCCCAGCTGCGATCCGCCAGCGTCCCCATCAGCCACGCCATGATCTCGTAATTGGCGAACGGATCGGGCGCGAGATTGAGCGCCAACATCGTCACCGCCGATGCGATGCTGCTGATCGCGACCCCGGTCAGGATCAGCGACAGATTGCCGCCGCGCCGCGCGAGCAACAAGGCGATCAGTGCGGTTCCGAATGCGCCGGCGAGCGCGAACATCGGCGTCGCCAGCGCGAAGCCGGTCGCGAACTCGAAATAGATCGCGATCACCGCTCCCAGTGATCCGCCCGCGGTGATGCCGAGCAGGCCCGGCTCGGCCAACGGATTACGGGTCAGCCCTTGGAGCACCGCTCCCGACAGCCCAAGGCTCGCGCCGATCGCGAGCGCGAGCACCAGCCGCGGCATGCGTATCTGCGCCACGATCAGTCCGGGCAGATCGACCCGCCCGGTGGTGAGCGACGCGAGAACACGCGCGGGCGACAGCCACACCGTACCCGCGAGCAGCGAAACGGTACATGCCCCCAACAACAGGACGAGCAGCAGCGGGATCAGCCAGCGGCTCATGGTCGGTAGCCCGGTACGACCGGAGCGGTCGGCAATCCCTGTGCGACCGCGCGCAATTCGTCGCGCAGCCGCCGCGCACCTTCCGCCGCGAACGGCGTACCGCAGCCGAACCACGCCTGACGCAGCGCGATCGTGCGCCGCTCGCCCCAGAAGCGCCGCACCACGGGATGCCGCTCGAACTCAGCGCGGCGGCCGGGTGCACGGTCCGCTGCGCTGCCCTTGATCAGCACGTCGGGCGCGGCCTGCAACAGCACCTCGGCGTCCGCCCGACGGTAGCTCTTGGCGGGCGGTCGGCTCGCGACATTCACCGCGCCGGCTGCGACTAGCACCTCGTTGAACAACGTGCCCTCGCTCGCCCCGAAGCCACCGCCGTCCCACGCCGCCACACGCAGCGGCGGCGCGGGATCGCCCCCGAGCTCGGCCAGTTGCGCGTCCATCCGCGCGATTAGCGCTTCGCCGCGCGCGACCTCGCCGACCGCGCGCGCGACCTGCCGCGTCGCGGCCCGGATGGCCTCGAAGCTCGCGGCATGCGGCACCTCCACCACCGGGTATCCCAGCCGGTGAAGCATCGCGCGCGTCGCGGGCGTGCTTGTCGCCCCGGTTATGACCAGGTCGGGGCGCTGGTACACCACGTCCTCCGCGCTGCCGTGGTTGATCGGAACGCGGGCCGCCGCCGCCGTCAGCAACGAACCCGAGGGATCGCGCGCCAGCCACGTCACCGACGCGATTCGAGCGGGCGGCAGCAGCGCCAGCACCAGTTGGTCGGTGCACAGGTTCGTGCTCATCACGCGCATCGGCCTGGCGGTCGCGCGCGGCGCTGCCTCGCCGCCGCCACTACAAGCAGCGAGCGGCAGCGCTAGCGCGACCGGCCAGCGCATTAGAACCGCGCCCTCACCCCGCCGATCGCACTGCGGCCGGGCGATGCGAAGCTGAACACGTCCTCGTAATGCTCGTCCAGCAGATTGTCGACGCGGCCGAACAGCGTCAGCCCGTCGGTGAGTTTGTATTCCGCGTTCAGGTTCATCAGCACGTACTCGCGCAGCGACACGCGTACCGGCACGTAGCTCGGATCGGTGTAGGCGAGGTCATCCTGCCGCCCGTTGTAGCGCAGCGTCAGCGTGCCCGAGAAGCGCTGGTCGTCGCTGAACACGGTCGCGTTGACGCTGCCGATATGATGCGGGCGACGCACTTCGTTGACCCCGTTCTCGGTCGCATCGAGCCACGTGTAGGCGAGGTCGAACTTGATCTGCGGGATCGGTCGCGCGCTGGCGAACGCCTCGATGCCGTGCTGCTTCGACCGCGTGTCGCGGTTGGCGGGCGTCGCGATGAAGTCGGGCGCGGGATAGGTGGTGTAGATCTCGTTCTCGAGCTTGCTGTCGAAATAGGTCGCGCCGACCGTCGCCTTGCCGCGCGCGATGTCCCAGTCCGCACCCGCTTCCCAGCCCTTCGACTTTTCCGGCTTCAGGTTGGCGTTGCCGATGTAGCGGCCGTCCGAATAGCCGAACAATTCGTAATAGGTCGGGTTCTTGACCCCCGTCCCGTACGCACCGCGTACGCGCAGCCCGATCGGCAGACGGTAGCCTGCCTGCAGCCGGTATGTCGTCGCGTCGTCGAAGCGGTTGTTCTGATCCTGCCGGATGCTCGCGCCCGCCGACAGTGCATCATCGACGGTCAGCTCATATTGACCGACGAACCCCCAGTTCTCGGTCGAGCGGCGGCCGCGGAACACGAAGTCCGACGGCGTCGTGTTCTCGAACTCCTCGCGCTCGAAATCCACCGCGCCCGTCAGGCGATTGACGACGCGCTCGCTCCCGAAACGGAAGCTCGTCTCGTATGTGCCCTTGTAGCGCCGCCCCTTGTCGCCGGACGTACGCACGTCGGCTTCGTAGCCCTTGCGGTTGGTGTCGGCGAACTGACCCGTCAGCGCGTTGTTCCAGCGCCCGTCGGCGAGCGACAGATCGGCGCGCATCAGCCCGTAAAAGGCGTTCTGACGATAAAAGGTGCCGGGCGAGTCGATCGTGTAACCGAACAGCGGGCTGGTCGAATCATTGTCCGAATTGTTGGTGTCTGCGTCGACGTAGCCGTAGCGTCCCACGCCCGTCAGCTTGAACACGGGGGACGGCGTCCACGTCACCTTGGCGGTCGCGTTCACCAGCGTCGAGCCGACGTCGCGCGATCCGACCCGCGCGGTCGGATAGCCGTCGGTGTGATAGGCCGACGCCGAGGCGACATAATCGAGCGTGTCGGAATAGCCGCCCAACCGCGCGCCGCCGCTCGCGGTCCCGAACGACCCGCCCTCCGCGCGCAGCGACACGCCGGGCAATTCGCGCCCGGTCAGCGTGATGTACTGGATCACGCCGCCGATCGCGTCGGAGCCGTAGAGCGACGATTGCTGCCCGCGCAGCACCTCGATCTTCGCGGCTTCGTCCGCCAGCAGCGTGCCAAAATCGAACTCGCCCAGATACGGGTCGGACGCCTTGATCCCGTCGACCAGCACCAGCACGTGGTTGCTCTCGCTGCCGCGCACGCGCACCTGCGTCAGCCCGCCGACAGCACCCGCGCGGCTGACCGCCAGCCCGGGCACGTCGCGCAGCACGTCCGAGACGATGCGCGTCTGGCGTTCGGCCAGATCGGCGTTGGTCAGCAGCGTGACGGACGCCGGCAGGTTCTTCACCTCCACCGCGTCGCCCGAACGCGAGGCGGTGACGACGATGTCATTCCCTGCCGCATCCTTGGTCGGCAACGTCGGATCGCTCTGCGCCCAGGCGGGCGTGGCGGCGACCAGCGCCAGAAGCGAGACTGATTTCGCGATATTCTTCATATTTCTTCCCTCACGCGTCGCGACGAACCGCGTGGCTGGGGCTGTCCGCCGGAGACCAGCGGACGCGCGCGCGACGGGGCGGCCGGCGGACGCTCGCCCTCCGACCCGTCACGCCGCTCGCGGCCCCGGACCGCACGGCAGGACACCCGGCAAGCACACGCCTGCCGAGGTCCGGACTGTCGCTCTGACGGAGGTTCTCCGTGCCCTGGCCATCCCCTGGACCCGAGCAATGAGCGACGCGCGTCGGCAGGTCTCCTGGCTCGCGGGTCATCGCTCGATACGCGCCTTCCCAGGTTGCCCCAGTGGCTGCGACGGCATCGGTGCCGCCGCGTGCGCATCTCGCTCGCCGCTCACAGTTGCAGGGACAGCTGCGGTTTCGGACGCCGTTCGCGCCCGTTCCGCATTCCCGTTTCAGCCCCTCTCGGGGCACCGTCGCGATCTGTCTGGGGCGGGCGAACCCGCCGTCGACGCGCCGCCCCTAGCCGAGCGCGCGCGCGTCGCAAAGCCCTTTCGCTCGGGCAAGCATCACGCCCACGCGCGGCCGTCGCACCGCGCCGAACTATACGCCAGCTATACGCGAAAGGCCGCAATCGCTCTCGAATTACTACGCGAGATGGGCCTAATCGGCTGCCCCTGAGGATGCGTCGATCGTCGACGCGTGCTCGTCCTAGTAAGGGGGCAAGACATGAGGTTCATCGGTAGGTTCGCGGCGGCGTCGCTGCTCGCACTACCCGTCGCCGCGCACGCGCAGACCGAAGCGGTCGGGCACGCGGACGCCGCCGCACCGACCGCGTCCGTCGCCCCGGCCGCACCGCCACAGCCGATCACGGTCAGCGGCTCGGTCGCCATCATGTCCGACTATCGCTTTCGCGGCGTGTCGCAGTCCGATCGTCAGATGGCGGTTCAAGGCGGCATCACCGTCGCACACGACAGCGGTCTGTACGTCGGCACCTGGGCGTCGAACCTGGCCGGTTGGGGCACGTTCGGCGGCGCCAACATGGAGCTCGACCTGATCGGCGGCTACAAGGCGAAGCTCGCCGACGATGCCACGCTCGATGTCGGGTTGACGTGGTACATGTATCCTGGCGGCGCGGACAAGACCGACTTCGCGGAAGGCTATGCCAAGCTGACCGGCACCGCCGGCCCTGCCACGCTGACCGCGGGCGCGGCCTACGCGCCCAGGCAGCAGGCGATCGGCAAATGGTACAACACCGGTGCCGACGCGGCTGGGGGCATCTACAATCATCCGGGCGCGAAGGACGACAATCTCTATCTCTGGGGCGACGGTGCGCTGGCGCTCGCTGGCACGCCCGTCACCGCACGCGCGCACGTCGGCCATAGCTGGGGTCAGGACGGCCTGGGCCCGAACGCGACCGCGGTTTCGCCCACCGGCAGCTACTGGGACTGGTCGCTCGGCGCCGACGCGACATGGAAGAACCTGACGCTCGGCGTCAGCTACGTCGACACCGACATCTCGAACCGCGATGCCGCTTATCTGCGTCCCAGCTTCAGCAAGGGCCAGGACGGCTCGGGCAACATCGCCAACGGCACGCTGCTCGTGGCGCTGACCGCCGCGTTCTGAGGATTCGTCCCATGCTTGATCTTTTGTGGATCGCCATTGTCCTCGGGCTGCTCGCGGCGACGCTCGCCTACGCCCGCCTGTGCGACGACGCGTGAGGAGCGACCGATGACCCTTGATCTATGGCTCGCCGCGCTGACCGCGGTCGGGCTTCTCGTCTACCTGGTGGCGGTGCTGCTCCGCCCCGAGCGCTTCTGAAAGGAGCGGTACCATGACCATTGCCGGATGGGGTCTGATCCTCGGCTTCGTCGCGATCCTGCTCGCGCTGACCAAGCCGGTCGGCGCGTGGCTGTTCGCGCTCTACGAGGGGCGGCGCACGCCGCTCCACCTCGTGCTCGCGCCCGTCGAGCGCGGGTTCTACCGCCTCGCCGGGGTCGATCCCGGCGCCGAGCAGGGCTGGCGCCGTTACGCGCTCCACATGCTGCTGTTCAACACCGCGCTGCTGTTCTTCACCTACGCGGTGCTGCGACTGCAGGGCGTGCTGCCGGGCAACCCGCAGGGGCTCGCCGGGCTGTCGCCCGACCTCGCGTTCAACACCGCGGTCAGCTTCACCACCAACACCAATTGGCAGAGCTACGCCGGTGAGACGACGATGTCGAATCTCAGCCAGATGCTCGGGCTGACGATCCACAATTTCCTGTCGGCCGCGACCGGCATCGCGCTCGCCTTTGCGCTCTTCCGCGGCTTTGCGCGGCGCAGCGCGGCGACGATTGGCAATTTCTGGGCCGACGTGACACGGATCACGCTTTATCTGCTCCTGCCGCTCTGCATCATCTACGCGCTGTTCCTGGTCGCCTCGGGTGTGCCGCAGACGATGGCGGGCGTCGTCGACGTGCAAACACTGGAGGGCGCGCGTCAGTCGCTGCTTCTCGGACCCGTCGCCAGCCAGGAAGCGATCAAGATGCTCGGCACCAACGGTGGCGGCTTCTTCAACGCCAATTCCGCGCATCCGTTCGAGAACCCGACCGCGCTCACCAACATGGTGCAGATGCTGTCGATCTTCGTCATCGGCTTCGGTCTCACCTGGACCTTCGGCAAGGCGGTCGGCAACACGCGCCAGGGTTGGGCGATCCTGTCGGCGATGGTGATCCTGTTCCTCGCCGGCGTGACCGTCACCTATGCCCTGGAAGCCGCGGGCAATCCGGTGCTGCACGGCCTCGGCATCGCGGGCGGCAACATGGAGGGCAAGGAGGTCCGCTTCGGCATCGCCGCATCCGCGCTCTTCTCCGTCGTCACCACCGCCGCCTCATGCGGCGCGGTCAACGCGATGCACGACAGCTTCACCGCGCTCGGCGGCATGATCCCGCTGTTCAACATTCAATTGGGTGAAGTCGTGATCGGCGGCGTCGGCGCGGGCATCTACGGCTTTCTGCTGTTCGCGATCCTGGCGGTGTTCGTCGCCGGTTTGATGGTCGGCCGCACGCCCGAATATGTCGGCAAGAAGATCGAGAGCCGCGAGGTCAAGCTCGCCGTCCTCGCGATCGCCGTGTTGCCGCTGATGATCCTGGGCCTGACCGCCTTGTCGTCGGTGCTGCAACAAGGATTGGCCGGACCGCTCAACAAGGGGCCGCACGGCTTTTCCGAGATCCTCTACGCCTTCACCAGCGCAGTCGGAAACAACGGCTCCGCCTTTGCAGGGCTCAGCGCCAACACGCCTTACTACAACGGGCTGCTGGGGGTTGCGATGTGGGTCGGGCGCTTCTTCATCATCGTACCGATGTTGGCGATCGCGGGCAGCCTGGCCGCGAAGAAGCACACGCCCGAAAGCGCGGGCTCGTTCCCGACCACCGGCGGCCTGTGGGTGGGCTTGCTCGTCGGCATCGTGCTGATCCTGGGCGGTCTCACCTTCCTGCCGAGCCTCGCGCTCGGGCCGATCGCCGACCACGTCTCCGCCGTCCGCGGCCAATTGTTCTAACCGAGGCACCTATGGCCAGCAGCCAAGCAAAGAGCCTGTTCACCGCGGACCTCGTCGTCCCCGCGATCCGGGCATCCTTTCTCAAACTCTCGCCGCGCGAACTCGTGCGCAATCCGGTCATGTTCGTCACCGCTGCGGTCGCCGCACTGATGACGATCCTGCTCGTCCTCGGTCACGACGACCTATCGATCGCCTTCAAGGCGCAACTGGCGGTGTGGCTGTGGCTTACCGTCCTGTTCGGCACCTTTGCCGAGGCGCTGGCGGAAGGGCGCGGCAAGGCGCAGGCGGCAAGCCTGCGTGCCACCAAGGCCGAACTCACCGCCACGCGGCTGAAGGACGGGCGCCGCGAACCCGTCGCCGCCAGCCAGTTGCGCGCCGGCGACCTCGTCGTCGTCGAGACCAACGAGCTGATCCCCGCCGATGGCGAAGTGATCGAAGGCGTCGCCTCCGTCAATGAAGCCGCGATCACCGGCGAGAGTGCGCCGGTGATCCGCGAAGCGGGCGGCGACCGTTCGGCGGTGACCGCGGGCACGCGCGTCATCTCCGACCGCATCACCGTTCGCGTCACCGCCGATCCCGGCCAGGGCTTTCTCGACCGCATGATCGCGCTGGTCGAGGGCGCCGAGCGGCAGAAGACCCCGAACGAGATCGCGCTGACCATCCTGCTCGTCGGGCTGACGATCATCTTCCTGATCGCGGTCGGCACCATCCCGGGCTTCGCGGCTTACGCGGGCGGCAGCATCCCGGTCGCGATCCTCGCCGCGTTGCTGATCACCCTGATCCCAACGACGATCGCGGCGCTGCTGTCGGCGATCGGCATCGCGGGCATGGACCGGCTGGTCCGCTTCAACGTGCTGGCGAAGTCTGGCCGCGCAGTCGAAGCGGCGGGCGACATCGACGTGCTGCTGCTCGACAAGACCGGCACGATCACCGTCGGCGACCGCGCCGCCAGCGAGTTCCGCAGCGTCGGCGGCGCGAGCGAGGTCGAGCTGGCGGAGGCGGCACTGCTCGCCAGCCTCGCCGACGAAACGCCCGAAGGCCGCTCGGTCGTGGTGCTCGCGCGCGATCGCCACGATTTGCAGCGCGCGATGCCGGCGGGTGCGGAGGTCATCCCCTTCACCGCGCAGACGCGCGTGTCGGGCGTACGCTTTGGCGACACGCTGATCCAGAAAGGCGCGGTCGACTCGATCCTGCGTGCCAATCCCGGCAGCGATGAAACCGCTGCGGCTACCGAGTTGCGCCGCATCACCGATGAGATCGCGCGCGCGGGCGGCACCCCGCTCGCGGTCGCGAAGGACGGCCGCCTGCTCGGCGCGATCTTCCTGAAAGACGTGGTGAAGGCGGGCATCCGCGAACGCTTCGGCGAACTACGCGCGATGGGCATTCGCACCGTCATGATCACCGGCGACAACCCGCTGACCGCCGCCGCGATTGCGGCAGAGGCCGGGGTCGACGATTTTCTCGCGCAGGCAACGCCCGAGGACAAGCTGGCGCTGATCCGCCGCGAGCAGGAGGGCGGCAAGCTCGTCGCGATGTGCGGCGATGGCACCAACGATGCGCCCGCCCTCGCGCAGGCCGATGTCGGCGTCGCGATGAACACCGGCACCCAGGCCGCGCGCGAGGCGGGCAACATGGTCGATCTCGACAGCGATCCGACCAAGCTGATCGAGGTCGTGGGCCTGGGCAAGCAGTTGCTGATGACGCGCGGTGCGCTCACCACCTTCTCGGTCGCGAACGACGTCGCCAAATATTTCGCGATCATCCCCGCGATGTTCGTCACGCTCTACCCCGGGCTCGGTATCCTGAACGTCATGGGTCTGGCAACGCCGCAATCGGCGATCCTCAGCGCGATCATCTTCAACGCGGTCATCATTCCGCTGCTGGTGCCGCTGGCGCTCAGGGGCGTCGCCTACAAACCGATGGCGGCCGGGCCGCTGCTCGCGCGCAACCTCGCCGTCTACGGCCTGGGCGGCCTCGTTGCGCCGTTCGTCGGCATCAAGATCATCGACCTCGTGGTCGGCGGGCTCGGGCTCGCGTAAGGAGTGAAAGACATGGATACGATGGGCACGACGATGACACGCGATCTGACCACGGCGCTGCGCCCGGCGATCGTCATGACGATCCTGTTCGCCGCGCTGCTCGGGCTCGCCTATCCGCTGGCGATCACCGGCGTGGCGCAGGCGGCCTTCCCGGCGCAGGCGAATGGCAGTCTGGTACGCGACGCCGGCGGGCGCGTGATCGGGTCGGCAGTCGTGGGACAGGCCTTCACCAGCGATCGCTATTTCCAGACGCGACCGTCGGCGGCGGGCAAGGGTTATGACGGGCTCGCCTCCTCGGGGTCGAACCTCGGCCCCAACGCGCAGGCGCTGGCCGACCGCGTCAGGGCCGACGTGGCGAAGCATCGCGCGGAGGGGCTGACCGGCGCCATCCCCGCCGACCTGGTCACCGCGAGCGGTTCTGGACTCGACCCCGATTTGTCGCCCGCCGCCGCGCAGGCACAGGCCGCACGGGTGGCCCGGTCACGCGGCCTGCCGCTCGCGACGATACGCTCGCTCGTGGCGCGGATCACCGTTCGCCCGCTGCTCGGTGATCCGCGCGTCAACATGCTCGCGCTCAACCGCGCGCTCGATGCGCTGGTGGGGTCGCCGCGCCGTTGATGGGGGCACCGGGACCCGCGCGACCCGATCCTGACGCCCTCCTGCGCACCGCCGCGCAGGAGGGTCGCGGCCGTTTGAAGATCTTCCTCGGTGCGGCGCCGGGCGTCGGCAAGACGTTCGAGATGCTGTCGGAAGGCGCGGCGCGCCGGCGCGACGGTGTCGACGTGGTCGTCGGCGTGGTGGAAACGCACGGCCGCGCCGAAACCGAAGCACTCACCCGCGGCCAGGAGATCGTGCCGCGCCGCGCGGTCGCCTACGAGGGCCGCACCCTCCACGAGATGGACCTCGACGCGATCCTCGCTCGTGCGCCGCGGCTGGTGCTGGTCGACGAGCTCGCCCACACCAACGCGCCGGGTTCGCGGCACCCCAAGCGTTACGGCGATGTCGAGGAACTGCTCGCCGCGGGCATCAACGTCTATTCCACCGTCAACATCCAGCACGTCGAGAGTTTGAACGACGTGGTGGCGAGCTTCACGCGCGTCCGCGTGCGCGAAACGGTGCCCGATCGGATTTTCGAGCTTGCCGAGATCGAGGTGGTCGACATGCCGCCCGACGAACTGATCGAACGGTTGAAGGCGGGCAAGGTCTATCTGCCGCAGGAGGCCACCCGCGCGCTCGGGCATTTCTTTTCCAAATCGAACCTGTCGGCGCTGCGCGAACTGGCGCTGCGGCGCGCGGCGCAGGCGGTCGACGCGCAGATGCTCGACCATGTCCGCAGCCTGGGCGTCGGCGGCACCTGGGCAGGAAGCGACCGGATCGTCGTCGCCGTCTCCGAACTGCCGGGCGCCGACGGGCTGGTGCGCGCGGCCAAGCGCGTCGCCGATGCCTTGAAGGCGCCATGGACCGCGCTGTTCATCGAAACGCCGCGAACGCAGGGCTTCTCCGACGCCGAGCACACGCGCGTCGCCGAGACGATGCGGCTCGCGAGCCAGCTCGGCGGTGCGATCGCGACCGTTCCCGCGCCAGCGGTGATCGACGGCATCCAGCGTTTCCTCGCCGACGCGCGCGCCACCCAGCTCGTGCTCGGCAAGTCGAAGCGTTCGCGCTGGTTCGAGCTGCGCCATGGTTCGGTGGTCGACCGGCTGGTGCGCGAAACGCCCGGCGTGACCGTCCACGTGGTACCCGTCGACGATGCGATCGCGCCGGCGGCGGGCACGCGCACGCGAGCGCCCGGTTGGGGATCTCCAACCGGCTACGCCCTGACCCTCGCCGGGGTGGCTGCGATCACCGCCGTCGCCAGCGCGCTGTTCCACGTGCTCGACCTCGGCAACGTCGCCTTGCTCTACCTGTTGCCGGTTATGGTCGCGGCGAGTCTGTTCGGGCTCAGAACCGGATTGTTCGCGGGCATCGCATCGAGCCTCGCGTACAACTTCTTCTTCCTGCCCCCAACCGGCACGCTGACGGTCAGCAATCCCGAGAACGTCGTCTCGATCATCGTGCTGCTGAGCGTCGCGGTCGCGACCAGCCAGCTCACCGCACGCGTCCGCGCGCAGGCCGATCTCGCCGCCGCGAGTGCGCGCACCAACGCGACGCTCGCTGGCTTCGTGCGCCAGCTCAGCAGCATCAACGATCCGGTCACCGCCGCGCAGATGATCTGCGACGACGTAAAACGGCTGTTCGGCGTGCAGGTGGTACTGCTCGCGCCTAAGGCCGGTGGCGTGCTGGCAGTGCAGGCCGCGAGCGATCCCGATTACCGGCTTGAGTTGATGGATCAGGCCGCGGCGAGCTGGGCGTTCGACAATGCGACAATTGCGGGCAAGGGGTCGGGCACGCTCGCCGCGTCGGAATGGTTGTTTCAGCCGCTCAAGGCCGGCGACCGCGTTCTGGGCGTGCTGGGCGCGGCACACGATGCCGGCGGCGATCCGATCCGCGCCGATCGCCTGCCGCTGCTCGCCAGCCTGATCGACCAGTCGGCACTCGTCCTCGAACGTCTGCGGCTGGAAGCGGAGATGCGCGACGTCGACGCGGTCCGCACCCGCGACCGGCTGCGCGCGGCGCTGTTGTCGTCGGTCAGCCACGACCTGCGTACGCCGCTCACTGCGGTTCTCGCCGCCGCCGATCAGCTCGATCGCGGCGCGACTCCGGAGCTCACCGCGACGATCAAGGCGGAGGCGAACCGGCTCAATCGCTTTGTCGCCAATCTGCTCGACATGGCGCGGGTCGAGGCGGGCGCGCTGACGCTCCACGTCGAGCCGATCGACCTGAGCGACGCGGTGACCGGCGCCGCGCACGACGCGCGCCGCGCGCTCGAAGGCCATGCACTACAGCTGGAGGTGCCGCCGGACCTGCCGCTGGTTCGCGCCGACCCGCAATTGCTTCACCACTGCCTCCTCAATCTGCTCGACAACGCCGGGCGCTACGGCGATCCGGGCAGCGAGATCGTGATCGAGGGTGCGCATCGCTACGGACAATTGCGCCTGTCGGTGCTCGACCACGGCCCCGGCCTGCCACCCGGCCGCGAGAGTGAGGTGTTTGAGACGTTTCGCCGGCTGGAGGGCTCGGATCGTGCGGTCGGCGGCACCGGGCTTGGCCTCGCGATCGTCAAGGCCTTCGCCGATGCGATGGGGATGGCGGTGGAGGCGACCAATCGTCACGATGGCGCCGGCGCTGCCTTCACCCTCACCTTTCCCGCCGCGCTGATCGTCCGCGATCCCGCGCCCGAACAGCTAACCTGATGCCAGAGCCGAACGCCGCCGCCACCATCCTCGTCGTCGACGACGAGGTCGCGATCCGCCGCCTGCTGCGCAACACGCTGGAGCGTGCAGGCTACGCCGTCGCCGAGGCGCGCGACGGCCGCGAGGCGCTGGCCGAGGTAACCGCGGCGCAACCCGCCGCGGTGCTGCTCGACTTGGGGTTGCCCGACCGCGACGGGTTGGGGCTGATCCCGCTGCTGCGTGCCGGCGATGCGCGCGCCATCATCGTCATTTCGGCGCGCGACGCGACGCAGGAAAAGGTCGCCGCGCTCGATCTCGGTGCAGAGGATTACGTCACCAAGCCGTTCGACACCGATGAGCTGCTCGCCCGCCTGCGCGCCGCATTGCGGCATCGCGGGACGGCGGAAGCCCTGCCCGAGATCGTCCGCCGCGGCGATCTCTCGATCGACCTGAATCGCCGCGCCGTCCACCGCGCCGGTCAGGACGTCCATCTCACCCGCAAGGAGTATGACGTGCTCGCGATCCTGGCGCGGAACGTCGGCCGCGTCCTCACCCACGACCGGATCATCGCGGCGGCGTGGCGCGGCGAGGAAGACCCGAGGATCGACTATCTCCGCATTGTCATCCGCAACCTGCGCCAGAAACTCGAAGCACCTGCTCCGGTCGGCAGCGTGATCGCGAACGAACTCGGCGTCGGCTACCGGTTGCGCGCTGATCCGTGATCGTCCTATTCTCCAATGCGATGATGTAACATAGCGCTTGATGTACGGCGCGGTTGCTCTTAGGCGCGGCGTCACGTGTTCAGGGAAGCCATGATGACCAAGTTCTTGCGTGTCACCGTCAGCCTCGCCGCGGTTGCGGTCGCGACCCCCGCTCTCGCGCAGTCCGCCTCGGGCGGCACGGCCGCGACCAACACCGAGCAGGACGCCGGATCAGCGACCGTCGCCACCTCCGCGCGTCAGCCGACGATCGGTGACGTGATCGTCACCGCACCCGTTGCGCGCAGCGAGCGCGACGTGCTGCAAGGTACCTCCGTCCTCTCGGGCGAGGCGCTGACGCGCGACTTGCGGCCAACGATCGGCGAAACGCTGTCGCGCCTGCCGGGTGTTTCGGCGACCTCGTTCGGCCCCTCGGCATCGCGCCCGATCCTGCGTGGCTTCCAGGGCGAGCGTATCCGCGTGCTGACCGACGGCATCGGCGCGATCGACGTATCGAACACCAGCGTCGACCATGCGGTCGTCGTCGACCCGCTGCTCGCCGAGCGGATCGAGGTGCTTCGGGGCCCAAGCGCGTTGCTGTTCGGTTCGTCCGCGGTCGGCGGCGTCGTCAACGTGGTCGACACGCGTATCCCGCGCACCGTGCCCACGAACGGTTATCGCCTCAGCGGCATCGCCAATTACGGCTCGGCCGCGAACGAGCGCTCGGGCGAGCTCGCCGGCGATGTCGCGGTCGGGCAGCACCTCGTCCTCCACGCCGACGGATCGTACCTGAAGACCGACAACCTGCGCATTGGCGGGTACGCTCTCTCACGCGCCGCGCGGGCCGCCGCGCTCAGCCAGGTCGGTCTGCCGCAGGATGTGGAGCCTGGCGAGGAGCCGATCGATTTCGCCGCCAACGCCGCCATCCGCGGCAAGCTGCCCAACACGCAGTCGGAAACGTGGACCGCGGGCGTCGGCGCCAGCATCATCACCGACACCGGCCAGCTCGGCATCAGTTACAGCCATTACGACAGCGTCTATGGCATCCCGATCCGCTACGCGACCGCGGTGGGTCAGGAACAAGAGGCACCACGGCTCGACCTCGTGCAGAACCGCGTGGATCTGCGCGGCGAGGTCGAAACCGGCGGCGGTTTCCTTGATCGCATCCGCATCCGCGCGGGCCAGGCGACCTATCGCCATTTCGAGCTCGAACCCGATGGCGCGGTTGGCACCGCCTTTTACAACAATGGCCTGGAGGGGCGTCTCGAGCTGGTTCAGGCGCGGCGCGGCGCCTGGTCTGGTGCATCGGGCGTGCAATACTTCAACCGCCAGTTCAACGTCGTCGGTGACGAAGCCTTTCTGCCGCGCAACGAAACCAACCAGACCGGCCTGTTCACGCTGCAACAGTTCGACTTCGGCAAGCTCAAGGCGGAGGCTGGTGCGCGCTACGAATGGGCCGATCAGGCCGCCAAGACCGATCTCGACCAGCGTTTCTTCACCGGGACGCGCAACTACGGCGCCTTCTCGGGCTCACTCGGTGCAAGTTACGGCTCCGATGCGCTCCGACTCGGCCTGAACGGTTCGTACACCGAGCGTGCACCGTCGGCGGAGGAACTGTTCGCCAACGGGGGCCATGCCGGCACCCAGGCTTATGAACTCGGCAATCCCGACTTCCGCCTGGAACGTAGCTGGGGGCTCGAGGCGACGCTCCACGCGCATACCGATCGCATCAACTTCGACGCATCGGCCTATTACAACTGGATTACCAACTTCATCTACGAGAACCAGGTCAATCCCGCGATCTGCGAAGCCGCCGCGGTGCAGTTCGGCGCGGCCGGTCGCGCGGTCGACCTGCCCTGCTTCCAATACAATCAGGCGGACGCGCGTTATTACGGGTTCGAGGCCGATCTGTCGGCGAACCTGTTCACGCTCGGCACCACCCGGATCAACGCCGACGTGCTGGGCGACTATGTTCACGCCAACGTCGTCGACCAAGGCCCCGTGCCGCGCATCCCCGCCCCGCGCGTGCTCGGCGGCATCGAGGCTCAGGGCGATGCCTTCACCGCCCGCGCCGAGGTCGAGCATCTGTTTCAGCAGAACCGCACCGCCGCGTTCGAGACCGGAACCGACGATTATACGTTGGTCAACGCCAGCCTCGCCTTTTTGCCGTTCGGCCGCGCCAACAAGACGCAACTGGTGCTGAGTGCCAACAACATCTTTGACGTCAACGCGCGCCGCGCCTCGAGCTTCCTGAAGGATTTCGCCCCGCTCGTCGGGCGTGATCTGCGCGCGACGATCCGCTTCGGCCTGTGACGCGCATGGACGCCCATACCGACGCTTTCTGACTGACCTCGATCAAGCGGGAGGCGGGCGTGGCACGATCGGCGGATCGTGTCGCGCCCCCACCTGTTCGGACTGCGTCGCCGGCCGCGCCGGCTCGTGGTTGGATCGGGTGAGGTGCAGATGACGGTTTGTCGGCGATGAGCGGCTCCTTTGCGCCCCACCCCGAGCCGAAGCAGCTCGGCGCCGCGCTCCACCGCAACATCAGCGCGCTCGAACACCGCCGCACCACCGACGCCGCATCGGCATCGGTTGAGGACCGCGTCGCGCAGGCGATCACCCGCTTCACCGGCAGCATGCGCTTCGTTTACCTGCACCTGGCGGTTTATGCCGCCTGGATCGTGCTGAACGCCGGCGTTCTGCCAGGCATCAAGCCGTTTGATCCCAGCTTCGTCATCCTCGCATCCGAAGCCTCGGTGGAGGCGATCTTCCTGTCGACCTTCGTGCTGATCAGCCAGAACCGGATGCAACAGGCCGCGGACAAGCGCGCCGACCTGGACCTTCACATCAACCTGCTCGCCGAGCACGAACTCACCAAGCTCGCCACCGTGGTGAACGCGATCGCCGCCAAGATGTCGATCGACATCCCGCACGAGATGGAAGAGGTCGAAAGCGACGTCGCACCCGAAGCGGTGCTCGACGAGATCGAGGGGCGCAAGGCGGCGGAAGAAGAAACGCGCTGACGTGCGCGGCTATCAGACGAGCCGACCGGCGGATCAAACGATCACACTGGAATAACGCGACGCTCGCTGATCGATCATGATGTCGGATCAGGCCACAAGAGCCTGGAGGAATGGTGGAGCCGAGGGGGATCGAACCCCTGACCTTCGCAATGCCATTGCCTGAAAAGCTGCGCCAATCATTGTTTTTCCACGCTTTTCTGAAGCGATACCAACCAGAACGTAGCAAGAACGTCGACTTTCTGCGATACCGCTGCGATACCAGCCTCTGCGACAGGAAGCACGCCTGCCGCACGAGACTTCAGCCCAGGCCGATTGGATAGAGTATGTTAAATCCTAATGCTGTCTGGTGTACGGACGTCCGACTGTTGGCATGCCCGATCCGGCATGGCTGTCGCGCCTACAAAACCAACCCGCTCAGACAGGCGCGTGCAACAAGCGACGGTATTCGCTTTCTGCGAAGCCATACGCACCCCCAGCGAGCAATTCGAGCCGGGTTCGATCCCGGAGACCACCCGACCACGATGTCCCTTGAGTGCACCCACTCCTTCTAGTCGTGCCACCGCGTTCGTGATGCCGGATAGCCGGCAGCTGAGCAGGACGCCGAGTTCCTCTTGCGTCATGATGACTTCGTTGCCAGCAACCCGGTCATGGTAGAGGAGCAGCCAGCGGGCGGTGCGCGCCTTCCCGAACCACCAATTTCCGTGACTATAATCGGGAACAGGTTTTTAGGAAAGCAAAACTCGCTTTGAGAGCGTCATCGTGCGCGGGGCCGCGTTTCCCGCTGCACGTTCATTTGCGAGAACTCCTGCCCCGTTGTGACTTGGCACATATCGCTGACAGGCCGTGCCGATCAGCATCTGACATCCAAAGATGGGGGGCGCGAGCGCGTCCGCCGTCGCAGAGGGCGATGACTACCGCGCCGCTCGTCAGCCGGCGCAGGCGTGGGCACATGACACTGCGGGTGCCGGCACCCGGAGGTTGATCATTGCGGGGGAAACCATGGCCCTCCCCGATCCAGAGGCCCAGTTCACTCCCGTTCCCAATATGCCGCCGCCAGCGCCATTCGTGTCTTGCGGGAGCGACATTCGCTCGCGTGTGTTCGCGGCGAGCAACTGGCTTCGAGAGAGGAATGACTTCACCTGCGGCCGGACCTTCGCGGGTGTCGGATTCAGACTGACGACAGCAGGCTTTCTTGGAGCAAGCGGCGTTATGCCTACGCTGGTCACGGTCCCGAAGCACGCGGCGGCGGGTACGATCGTCTATCTGTTCGGTGGCCCTTACGAGCGTCTGCTGGCAGGTCTCGGCGGGCATGCGACGCTCAACCATTTGCTTACGGCATGGGCGGAACGCGCGACAGTGGTCGTTCCCGCCTATCTAGGCATAGACCGCGTCCGTGCAGGCAATGGCGATGCGGACCGCGCGCGCGCTGAAATCGATGTGCTCATGATTGCACTGGAGCGACGTGGGCCGGTGTGCGTAATCGGATTCAGTCTTGGTGGAGTGATCGCGGCACCCGGTGCCGCTCGTCACCCGGCAACGGGCTTCCTGCTTACCGCACTACTGGCAACGACACCCGCCCGCTTTGTCGCAGGCGCCGCTGCGCAAGGGCGTGCGGCAAAGCCTTTCGTGCTGTCACCCGTTACGACCAATAGCACGATGCTGACACTCTCATCCGATAGGGCATTGCTCGATTATTTCGCTGGCAGCGAGGATCGAGACATTGCTGCT
>NZ_CAKZHV010000067.1 GCF_936927845.1 uncultured Sphingomonas sp. | reverse complement strand
GCGGAGACGACAATGCACTAACTATCTACCCGGACCACCCGGTGGGGGCTGCTCAGTGACCGTGAAGGGCCGCGTGGCGGAGGTCTATGGCAACCGCTTCGTGGTGCAGGACAACAGCGGCCGCACGTTGGTCGACGCCGGGCGCGAGGGGCAGGGCGCGGTCAGCGTCGGCAACCCCGTGCTCGTCCAGGGCCGCTATGATCAGGGTCAGCTGCATGCCCGCTTCCTGGTCGATCGTGCCGGCGCCGTGCGCGAAGTCGGCGCGCCGCCGCCCCCGCCGCCGCCCCCGCCGCCGCCGCCCGCGCCGCATGGCCCGGGTGCAGTGCACCGCCGCCTCCGGGTGCAGGTGCACCGCCCCCGCCCGGCGCTGGTGCACCCCCGCCGCCGCCTCACAGCGCCGGCGCGCCTCCGCCTCCGCCTCCGCCCGCAGGAGCAGGCGCACCGCCCCCGCCTCCCATGGCGTCTGCGGCCGGGGTTCAGGCGCCCCCGGCTGGCGCCGCGATGAACCGCGCTGCACCTCCGCCCGCCGTGGCTGCGCCGCAGCGCTGACAGGTGGCCGGGAGGGGGCACCCCTCCCGGCCATTGCTTCCCGGCGTCGATCGGTCGCTCGCGCGACGATCGTTGCCGGGTGAGTGGCGCGGCGGCGACGGGTCGCCGCGCGCCGGACCAATCAGCCGATCGGCACGCCGCCGGTCACCGCGACGATCGCGCCCGACATGTAGCTGCCCTCGCCCGATGCGAGCAGGACATAGGCGGGGGCGAGTTCGGCTGGTTGCCCCGCACGCCCCAGCGGCGTGTCCTGACCCAGCGTTTCCAGTTCGTCGGATGGCTTGGCAATCGGCTGGATCGGCGTCCACACCGGCCCGGGCGCGACCGCGTTGACGCGGATGCCGTCGCTCGCCAGCAGGTTCGACAATCCAACCGTCAGGCTGGAGATCGCCCCCTTGGTCGCGGCATAGACGATCATGTTCTTGCCCGCGACCTTGGCCTGCTCGCTGGTGGTGTTCACGATCGCGCTGCCCGGCTTCATGTGCGGGGCCGCTGCCTTCGCGAGCCGCAGCATCGCGAACACGTTGGCCGCGAACGCGCCCTGCATCTCGTCGTCGTCGATCGTCTCCAGGCCCTCGTTCATCGTCTGCGCCGCGGCATTGTTGACCAGCACGTCCAGCTGCCCCAGCTCGCCGACCGTCCGCTCGACCAGCGCCGCGCAGTGATCGCGGTCGCGGATGTCGCTGGGCAGCAGCAGGCAGCGTCGGCCCGCCTGCTCGACCCAGCGCCGCGTTTCCTCGGCATCGACCTGTTCGTCCGCCAGGTATGAAATCGCGACATCCGCGCCCTCGCGCGCGTACGCGATCGCCACCGCGCGCCCGATGCCCGAGTCGCCACCGGTGATCAACGCGACCTTGCCGTTCAGCAAACCCTTGCCGACGTAGCTTTCCTCGCCGTGGTCGGGTTTGGTGTGCATCGCGGCGGTCAGGCCGGGGCGGGGCTGCTGCGGCTCGTCGGCGAAGCGGGTCGGCTGGCTGGTGCGCGGATCGTCGGTCATGTCGGCTCCGTTAGGCAGGAAGGATCACGCGGCTGAACGGGCGGCCGCACCGAACGTGCCACACCGGCGCGGTGCCTTTTTCCGCACTCGATCGTTCGGTCGGCACTGGAGAAGGAACACCCATGTCACTCCTTTGTCCCGATCTTCGGCATGGCCTGGTGGAGCGGGCGTGGTGACGCGCGTGACGGTCTGGCACGACGGTGCCTGTCCGCTGTGCCGGCGCGAGATCGCGCTGATGCGTCGGCTCGATCGCCGCGGTGCGATCCGCTTCGTCGACGTGGCGGATGCCGGCACGTGCCCGCTCGACCGCGCGACGATGCTGGCGCGGTTTCACGCGCGCGAGGATGGCGGCCCGCTCGTGTCGGGTGCGGCGGCATTCGCGGCGATGTGGCGCGCGATCCCGCTGTTGCGCCCGTTCGGGCTGCTGGCGAGAAACCGTCTGATCCTGGCGCTGCTGGAGCGCGCTTACCTCGGCTTCCTGCGCGTACGCCCGCGGCTGCAACGCGCGCTTGCCAGGCGGCAGGCGCAGGCGTGACGCGCCCGCGCCCCCCGTCGCCTGGCCGAGCACGCGGCGTCGTGGTCGCTAACACCACCCGCGCCGTCATCACGCTCGAAACCAGCCATCCGCCGAGTTGGCACGTGCCGCCCGCCGAGCCACTCGTTCTGCGAACGAAAAGGGGGCCACCGATGACTGGCACCCCGCGATCGGCAAGGAACTGCTCCACGATGTCGCCGGGAGCCACCCCGCCCGCCCCCCGCGGTCATGCTGCTGCGCGACCACGTCGCCTTCTACCCCGCCGCACTCGATCAATGCACCATTGATCGCAAGCATGCCCCCCGTCTCTACAGCAGCTGGATCACCGCCGACCTGAGGGGTACGTTCAAGGGGGGTACCCGGCAGCATGGGCTGGTGAACGGAAAAACCGTCGTCGAAGGGCGCTGAGAAAGGTTGAGCCCTACGCCCGGGCCGCTATAAGCGCGCGTTCTGCTGGGGCGTCGCCAAGCGGTAAGGCACCGGTTTTTGGTACCGGCATTCGTAGGTTCGAATCCTGCCGCCCCAGCCAACGCTTCTCAATCGTAGTTATGAAGTGGGCGACCCTTCGGAGTTGAGGGCTTTCCAAAAGCATTGGTCCTAGCGACTAGATACGTTCCTTTGACGAGCTTGCCCAAGCAAATGTCCAATCTTTTGGGTTAAAGCTTCTTTGCGCAGCCGGAGCCGACGTTAGAAGCTTGCGGGCGCTGATCTAGCGGAGCGGCACGCACTTATTCGCCGAGATGATGCTGCAAAGCAATTCCGTCAGAGCTGCAGATTACCTCGCTGCCATATGCCACTCGATCTGGGCGGGTGCAGTTGGCACACGCAACAGGTCGCCCGTCGGCGCGACTCGGTGACCGTTGACGCGAGCCTCGCCGGGCTCTCCGGCGAGCGGCCAGGCGATGGTGAAGCCGCCGGGCGGGCGGGCGCTGCCCGCGAGTGTGAGGCGCAAGACGCGGCCGTTCACGCGCGCCGCCATGTCCAGCGTGCCGTAGCGTGTCCGCAATCCGGCGATCCGCACGCCGGGTCCCGCCAGCCACGCCGGGGTCAGCCCTCCCGCGAGCACCAGACGGTCACTGCCCGCGTCCTCGTAGGCGAGGAGATCAAGCGCGGAGCGGATGAAGTCGGATGCGACCCAAGCGTGCGGCATGTCGCCGATGAAGCGAATCTCGCGCGGATCGCGTCCGACCACCTCGGCCCAGCCGTTCCACGCCGCCGGACGACGATCAGCCATATAGGCGTCGAGTAGGTCGTTCGCCTTGGCGCGCTCGCCCAGGCGCACCAGCGCGGACACGTTGCGCAGTTCGTAGGGCGTGTAGTCGCTCCACGCGGCGCTGGGCGTGCCGCGTGCCATTACGCGCTCATACTGCCGCTCGAAGGTGCGGCGCAGCAGCTGGGGGGCGAGCCGGTCTTGCTCGCCTGCGGGGTCGAGTGCCATCGTCGTCGAGGTGGCGTCAAAATCGCCCATGCTGGTTGCGCCGGGAATATAGTCGATGCGCCAGTGCCGAGCCGCGGCGTCGATCGCCGCGTGGATGTCGCCCGCGAACTGGTCGCGCTGTTCGGCGATCGCGTGCGCTTCGGGTTTGCCGAGCACGCGTGCCGCATAGGCTGCGTCCTTGTAGCCGGTCAGCCCCCAGAAATCATCCCACAGACTGTACTGCGGCTTCGCCGAATAGCCCTCATGGCTGATCGAGGGCGGGAGCAGGCCGTAGAGCATGCGCCGGGCGAGCGTCAGGTTCGCCGGGGTTCGCTCCGACTGGCGCTGCGCCTCCATGTAGCGGCGCGCGGCGTCGAGTTTTGGCCAGTCGCGCTGCAATGCGGCGCGGTCGGCGGTATAGCGATAAAGTTGGGTAACGAGGTGGATATACTCGCCCTGGCTGTCGTTCTCGGGCACCGGATCGGGCCCGCGGGCATCGACGCAGCACGGCACCTTGCCGTTGTCGAATAGCTTGGTTCCGTACCAGTCGGCGAAGGCGCGCACAGGTGCTGCGTGGCCAAGCCGCAGCAAGGTGTCACTCATCATCGCGCCGTCGCGAATCCAGCTGCGATCGTAGGAGCGCGTTCCCGGTTTGAACGCCGCCCCGTCGCGGCTCATCAGCACGTGCGCGAGCGCGGTGCGGATCATGTCGGCGATCGGCTGTTTGGCAGCCGGCACCGTGATTGTCACGCCGCCAAGCGTGCCGCGCCAGTACGTAGCGGTTCGCGCGACTGCCCGGTCGAATGCGGCTACGTCGATCGGAGCAACGTCGCCGATGGCGAGCGGCACGTCGGCGCTGGCGCCCGGGGCGAGTGTCACTGTCCAGCGCATCGTCGCGCTGGCAAGCGCGGCGGGATCGATGACGGCGGCCGAACCGGTCGCGGCGGCGGGAGTCGCCAAAGCACCCTGATCGAACGGACGCGCCGCAACCGTGTCGGGGGGGGTGAGCGGCGTGACGTGCCGGGTAATCGATGGGTCCCCGGAGATCGCGGGGGCGCTCGTCACCGCAAGCCGCGTACCGTCCCACGCGATCCGCTCAATCGCGCTGACGCCGCCTTGCTGACTGAGGAACTGAGCCGGTGGATTGACCTGAAACGGCCGCACCGCGAGCGCGAGCGTCAGCGTGCGCGGAGCGCTACCGGTGTTGGTCAAGCGATAGCGCGCGAGCAGCCGCGGGGTTGTCTGATCGGCGACCAGCGCGGTGTCCAGCGTCCAGCCATTGCCGACCCAGCCGACATGCGGGAGCGGCAGATAACCGTCCAGCAACCGCTGCGTCGCGCGGACGTGGGCCCAGCCGATCGTGCGTGCGCCGTCGATCACGAACGGCTCGATCGAGAAGCCGCCCTTCGCAACCTCGATCGCGCCATCCTCGCCGATCAACCCCGACACCGCGCCGCCGTCGGTGGCCGCGAGCGTCCAGTAGCTCTGCTCGGCGAAGCCGCGCGGATAGGTGCCACGGGTAGCCGCTTTGGCGAGCGCGGCGATGGTCGCGTTCGGCGTCGCTGACCATTCGCGTGGCATCACCTCGACCTCGGCAAGCGTGCCACCACTCTCGGCCGTGACGCGCAGGTAGCGAACCTAGGTGCCGGGGAGCGGTAGCGGATCGGCGCCGCCGTCGCCCTGTTCGACGTCGCGGATAGTGCGCCAGCGACGACGGTCGTCCGACGCCTCGACGCGATAACGCGCAGCGAACCGCTCGCCCCAATAGAGCGTCAGCCCGCCGATCTCACGCGGTTGCCCGAAATCTAACACCAGCGGGCGGGTGAGGTCGGCGGCGGTGTCGCGGCGATTGTCCATCGCGCGTGTGTCGCTCGCCACTGGTGCGCGCAGCGGCGCAGGCGGGGGGAGCGGCTGGAGCTGCAAGTCGTCGACTTCGACGTGCCCGACACCGCCGTCTCGCCCGCGCACGACTACGATCTCGATCGCTGCGGTGTGACGGAGCGCTTTGTCGGAGATCGGTCCCCAGGCGAATTCGACATCGCGCGGGCGGATGGTGAGCGTCTGCCACTCTGGCGTCAGGCGGTGGTTGGGATAGGGTACCCACCAGACGTTGTCGCCGCTCGCGTCGGTGAATTTGAACTGGAGGTCGTTGACGCTGCCCGAGCCGCGGACGCGCAGCGTGAGCACGAAATTGGCGGGCCAGTCGATCGGCAGCGGACGCCGCACGAACGCGTAGCCTGCGACCCGCGCGAAGTCATAATCGAGCCGCAGCGCACCGTCGTTGCCCGACACGCGCGACGACACACCGTCCGATGCGGACGCCTGCCACGCGGCCGCGGTGTCGAACGTGTCGAGCGACCGGACCGGCGCTGCCCCGGCGAGCGCCAGCGCGAGCGCGATCACGCCAGCCATCCCCCGGTGAAGCCCGCGCGTTCCAGCCCGCGGCGGATGTGCGGATTGCGGCGCAGCGTCTGCCACACGAGCCCGCTGCGCTGGTTCTCGATCCCGATCAGGATCGGTCCCTGATCGATCCCGAGATAGTCGCCATCGACCCAGCCGATACCGGGCACGACGCGGCCGTGCTTGAGCGGCGCCGCGTCGGTCAGCGTCGGATTGAACGAATCCAGGAAGCCGTAGCGCGTGTAGATGCCGCGGCCGTAGCGCGCGTGCATCGCGTGGATCGCGCGGGTCGCGAGCGCGGGCTCAAACGCGATCGACGCCGCGCCAGCGGTCGGCGCGATCGTTCCGTCGTCGCGGTCGCCGGGGCCGCGCGCGGAATAGCTGAAGAACTCGCGCGGGCGACCCGCGATCGTGCGGGTGAAATCGCCCGGGCCGTCGCACGCGGTCAGGCCCCACATGTCGGCGTCGTACCCCGCCCAGCCGCCCGGATTGGCGATCGCATAGTCCCGCTGCGCGCGCACTGCGCGGCGACTGTTCTCGAAATAATCGATCCCGCGCCTGGCCATGTACGCGTCGCGGATGCCGCGGAAATCGATGAAGCAGTGGCTGTACTGATGGACGAAGAGCGGCGCGAATTGCAGGTGCGGCTCACCGCCCCGGACACCGCCATGCGCATTGCCCCATTGCGCGTCGAACCGATCGGTCCATGCGGTCCACGTCTCGGGCGGTAGCGCGTGCGTCGGCGAGCCGAGTGCGAGCACGTAGAGCAGCAGCCCTTCGTTGTAGATGTTCCAGTCGCTTGCGATGAAGCCGCTTTCGGGATGCCAGCCCATCGACAGGAAGGGCTTGCGCGGCGTGATCCACGTCCACTCGACCGCGCAGTAAAGCTTTTCGGCGAGCCGGCGGATCTCCGCCTCCGCCGCGTCCTCGCGATCGAACCAGCTTTGCGCGAACAGCACGCCGCCCATCAGGAGCGCGGTGTCGATCGTGCTGAGTTCGGTGCGGCCGAAGCGGTGGCGACTCGCCATGTCGAGAAAATGGTAGAACAGTCCGTGATGCCCGGCGGTGCCGCTCGCCGCCGGACCCTGCGGCGCGGTCGCGAAGAAGCGCAGCGTGGCGAGCGTACGGTCGCGCGCCTCGACGCGCGTGATCCAGCCGTTCGCGACGCCGATCGGGTAGGCGGTCAGCGCGAAGCCGACCGCGGCGATCGATGCGAAGGAGGAGGTCGGCCAGCGGTCGGGGGCGAGCCCGGTCGCGGGATCGGTCGTGTCCCAGAAATAGCGAAACGTCCGCTGCTGCAGGTCGCGCACCAGCACGTCCGCGCGCGCATGGTTGCTGGGCGCCGGCGTCGCGCATCCGCCCAGTAATCCGGCGCCGATGGCGGCGAGGCCGACCGTGCCCGCGCCGAGCACCTGCCTGCGATCGATCATGATGGTTCCAGTCCGGGCAAGAGGCACGGGGCAGGCGATCCGTCGCCGCCCCGCGCCGGCATCAGAAGGAGAAGCCTGCCGACAGCTTCACCGTGCGCGGCGGATTGCCGCCGACCGAGTAGCCGACCTGCTGGCGGAAGGTCGAGCTGTTCGGGTTGTTGTCGAAATCGACGTAGTTGCGGTCGTTCATCACGTTGATGACGTCCAAGCGCAGCCGCACGCGCGCCTGGTCGTTGACGAAGCCGAACGGGATGTACTTCGTCACCGCGAGGTCGAGCTGGCGTCGACCCCAAAGGTCGCCATTGCCCAGCGTCGTGCTGCCGATGATCACGCGCTGGAACGGCTGCGACTGGTCGAGGAACGCCTTCTGGTAAGCCGGCGATTCGATCTGGAACTTGCCCGACAGCGTGACACCGATCGGCAGGTCGACGCTGCCCGCGGTCACAAACCGGTGACGCGGCACGCCCGAGGACCGCAACGTCGGGTAATCGTCGAGCGATTCGTAATCGAGCGAATAAACCTCGCCGAACTGCCGGTTCTCCTCCGCCTGCGTGTAGGTGTAGGTCGCGTCGATGCTCCACGGCGAGGCGGCGGTATACGGCTTGGTCAGCTTGAAATAGGCCGCGTCCGAGTTGGTCTTGAGCCCGTTGGTGCCCAGGATCAGGTTTCCGTAGCCGTTGGGGGTGAAGCTCCACGGGTTCTGCGGCACGTCGGTCGCGCTCGCGGGGTCGTTGAAGAAGAACGAGCCGTCGGGACGGCGGTTGCCGAGCAGGAAGGCGAAGCCGTCGCGGCTCTTGATGTGGGTGTAGCCGACCTCGAGCTCAAGCGCGGCAAAGCGTCCGCGCAGGCCGAGGCTGAACTGATCCGAATAGGGCACCTTCAGATCGTTGTTCATGAAGATCAGCTCGCGCCCGCCGCCGACCGCGGTATTCAGCAGCGACTGGCGTCCCTCCGCGGTCAGATAGGCGGGGTTCCACGGGATGCAGGTCGTGGGATTGGCGGCCGCATCGCACGGATTGAGCGAATCGTTGCCGATGAAGTTGAACGTCCGCGTCTGGAACGCGCCCTGGCTCAGTTCCTGCTGCAGGAAGTCAAACTGGTTACGGTCGTACGAGCGGCCGTAGCCGCCGAACATTGAGAAGCGCCCCGCCTCGTCGAAGCGGTAGGTGAAGCCAATCCGCGGCTGAAACGCGCCGGTGAACGCCTTCCGCTCGCGCCCAGTCGAGATGTAGTCGTTGATCGAGTAATTGGCGTCGGCGAGGTTCGGGTAGTTCGTTGCCGAGACCGCGTTCACGATCTCCGCCGGTGTGACGTAATCGAGATAGCTCGGCGTGCGCTCGTAATCCCAGCGCAGCCCGAGGTTGAGCGTCAGCCGGTCGGTCACATCCCAGTCGTCCTGCGCGTACAGCCCGAGCTGGAAGTTGTTCGACTGAATCAGCGCGTCGCCCGACGCGCCCACTGCGCCGAATTGCAGGCGGTAGGGCTGGGTGTCGTTGAAGCCGGTCTGACTGAATGCGTTGACGTCATAGGTGAACAGCGGGTTGGTGAGGTTCTGCTGGAGCGAGCGCAGCTTTACAAACTTGGTCTTGAATCCGACCTTGATCGTGTGGCCCTCGAACCCTGTCCAGGTGAAATCGTCCTGGACGGTCCAGCCCTTCTGGCCCTTGTTCTGGAAATTGGTGCCGGCGCCGAACTGGAGCAGGTCGGTGCGAACGGTCGATACGCTGCCGTCCGCGGCGACCGAGCGCTGCATCGCCTGGAACAAGGTGGCGTTGCCGTTGACCGCGGGCTGCGGACTCCACGACGCATCCTCGTAACTCACGCGCGCGTCGTTGATCCATTTGTCGGCGGTGTGCTGCCAGCGCAGCAGCCCGCGCTTGTCCTGCACCTTGTTGAGCGTCGCGCCCGACGGCGCGAGCGTGCCGGTGCCGTTCTGCAATCCGCTCTCGTCGCGGTACTTGCCCGAAAGCTCGATCAGGTCGGCATCCGTCGGCACGATGTCGATCTTGCCGAAGTAGAGATCCTCCTTGAAGCTGTTCGAGAAGGAGCCGAAATTGTTCTGGTACTGCGACGGCAGCAGCGTGGTCGCGAGTCCGTTGTTGGGGCGCACATCGTAGGGATTGTCGAGCCGCTTGCCCTCGTAGCTAGCGAAGAAGTGCATCTTGTCCTTGATGATCGGACCGCCGAGCGCGCCGCCGAACTGCTTCTGCGTCGTCTGCACCTTGTCGATCGTGGTCGGAAAGATCTCGCTCGGGCGGCGATCGCGCAGGCTCTGGTCGGTGTAGTCGAAGAAGCCCTCACCGTGGAACTCGTTGGTGCCCGACTTGGTGATCGCGGTGATCGCGACCGAGCTGACCTGGTCGAACTCCGCCTTGTAGTTTGACGACAGCACCTGATATTCGCCGATCGCGAGCTGCGGGAAGGGATTGCCCTGCGAGCTATCCTGGCCGGTGATGCCGCTTTTCAGCACGTAATCCTTCTGGCTGACGCCGTCGATGAAGACGTTGACGGTGCGGCTGTCCTGCGCGCCGCCCTGGATCCGCGAATTGCCGCTCGAATCCTCGAGGAAGCGGACGCCGGGTGCCAGATCGGCGAAGGCGAGGAAGTTGCGGTTATTCTGCGGCAATTGCTCGATTAGCCGCGGGGTGATGTTGATGCCGACCTGTCCGCCGGACAGCGAACGGATGCGGCTGCCCGTCACGATGATGTCGCCGTCGCCCGCGGTCTCCGCGCCGGTCGAGGGCGTGCCCGCGGGCTCGGTCCCGGTCGCGCCGCCTGCCTCGGGCTCGGTCGTCTTGGCGGGTGCGGCGGAGGCGGTGCTCAGGTCGAGGTCGAGCCCCGCGGACTGGCCGACGCGCAAGGTGAACGTGTCCGAGTTGCGGACGCCGTTCTTCTGCCGGATCTCGAGCCGGTAGGTGCCCGCGCGCAGCGACGCGAAATTGTAGCTGCCGTCGGGTCCCGCCGGCACGCTGCGGCGGATCCCGGTCGCGACCTCGACCGCGGTCACCTCCACCACCGGATTGTCGGCAGGCGCGATGATGGTGCCGCGCAAGGATGCCTGGCCCACCTGTGCGCTCACGGTTGCGGGCGCGAGCATCGCGCCGCCCGCGAGGGCAGTTGCCGCCGCGAAGGCGGCGCGCAACATCGTCTTGTTCATGCTTCTTCCCTGTCTGCCCGGTCGGCCGGGGTCTTTGTGCTGGAGTTGGAACGGGTGGATTGCCGCACGACAAGGACGGGCCTGCGCTGTTCAAGCGCGGCGTCGTCGTTGCCGGCGATGACCTGGGCGAGCCGCGCGACCGCGCTGCCGCCGAAATCGGCGATATCGATGCTGGCGGTGGTGAGCGACGGCGAGATCAGCTGCGCGAGCGGGATGTCATCGAATCCCGCGATCGCGACCTGCTCGGGCACCGGAACGCCACCCTCGCGCAGCCGCATCATCGCGCCGATCGCCATCATGTCGTTGGCCGCGAAGATCGCGTCGACGCCGTCGCCGTCGTGCAGCAACTGCTCGGCGGCACGCGCGCCCGAGCCTTGCGTGAAGTCGCCGCGGATGACGCGCAGCGGGAGGGCGGCGCGCGCGCAGGCGGCGCGCGCGCCCGCCAGCCGTTCCTCCGCGTCGACGTTGCCCTCAGGGCCGGTGACGTGAACGAGCGCGCGCCGCCCACTCGCGATCAGATGGTCGACCAGCGCCTGCGCACCGGCATGGTTGTCGAGCCGCAGCCGCGCGCGGTCGGGCGCGGCACCCGAGCCGTTCAGCAGCACGACCGGCATCCCCGCGGGCAGATGCGCGAGCAGCTCGTCGGCGGGAACGTGGGGCGCCATCACGACCAGTCCGTCGACGCGCCCACGCATCGTCTGAAGCGCGGTGACACCCCGCGCGGCTTCACCGTGCATCACCATCAGCATCAGGTGGAGGCCGCGCACCGACGCCTCGTTGTCCATGCCGCGCAGCAGCTCGGAATAGAATTCGCCGTGGAGGTCGGGCAGGACAACGCCGATTGTCCCCGAGCGCGACAGACTCAGGTGCCGTGCGCCGGCATGGGGGACATAGCCCAGTTGCGCGGCCACGTCCTCGATCTGCCGGCGCAGTTCGGGGCGGATCGTCGCCAGACCGTTCAGCGCGCGCGACACCGACGCGACCGACACGCCGGCGGCGCGCGCCACGTCGCGGATCGTCGCATTGGATTTCGGCGCCTCAGCCAAATCGCGTCCCCTCCCGTCGCGAAAGGCTGATCCGCCTTTCACTTGATGTAACCGGTTACATCGCGCACAAGTGCTTTTCAATAACCTTGTTTATGCGACCATAACCGGCATGAGCCAGCCTCGGTGCGAGGGGGAGAGACGATGACGAAGACGGTTTCGCGGCGCGCGATGTTGATGGGCGCAGGTGCGGCCGCGGCCTGGGCGGCGAGCCCGGCGCGGGCATTGATGGCGCAGGCGCGCGAGGCCGCGCTGCCGACCCCGGTCGAGGCATTGCTGTCGCGGATGACCGTGGAGGAGAAGGCGGGGCAGTTGACGCTGATGGCGGCGGCCTGGGCCGGCGGGGCGGCGACCGCGCTCAACCCCGCAGGCGCGGGGGCGAGTTTCGACGAGCAGTTGGCGCAGGTGCGTGCGGGGCGGCTGGGCGGCGTCTTCAATGGCAACGGCGCGGTGATGGCGAAGCGGATGCAGACCGTCGCGATGCGCGAAGCGCGCGTGAAGATTCCACTGATCTTCGCCGCTGACGTGATTCACGGGCTTCGCACCGTCTTCACCGTACCGCTGGCGGAAGCCGCGAGCTTCGATCCCGATCTGGCGCGCCGCACCGCGCGCGCGGCGGGGATGGAGGCGGCCGCGTCGGGCATCGACTGGACCTTCGCCCCGATGGTTGATGTCGCGCGCGATGCACGTTGGGGCAGGGGCGTCGAGGGTGCAGGCGAGGACGTGCTGCTCGGCCGGATGATGGCGGAGGCGCGCGTTTGCGGCTTTCAGGGGACGCGCGGGCTCGCCGCCCCTGATGCGGTCGCTGCATGCGCCAAGCACTTCGCGGCCTATGGCGCGGGTGAGGCAGGGCTCGACTACAACAGCGTCGACGTGTCCGAGCGGACGCTGCGCGAGGTGTATTTCCCACCGTTCCAGGCCGCCTTCGCCGCGGGGGCGCCGACCGCGATGGCGTCGTTCAACGAGATCGCGGGCATTCCCGCGACCGGCAATTCATGGCTGCTGACCGACGTGCTGCGGCACGAATGGGGTTTCAACGGGCTGGTCGTGTCGGACTACACCGGCGACGAGGAACTGATTGCGCACGGTTTCGCCGCCGACGCCCGTGAGGCAACGCGGCTCGCATTCATGGCAGGTGTCGACATGAGCATGCAGAGTGCGTTTTACATCACGCATCTGCCCGATCTCGTCGCCCAAGGCGAGGTGCCGGTGGCGCGGCTCGACGAGGCGGTGCGCCGCGTGCTGGCGCTCAAGGTACAGCTCGGCCTGTTCGACGACCCGTTTCGCCGCATCGACCCGCGCCGCGAGAAAACGCGCGTGCGGATGTCTGCGACGCTCGCGCTCGCGCAGGAAGCGGGCGCGCGCTCGATCGTGATGCTCAAGAATGACGGCGTTCTGCCGCTGCCGACCGCGGGCAAGAAGATCGCGCTGATTGGGCCGTTCGCGGGCGGGCAGCACGACCTGATCGGGCCGTGGAACGTCTATGGCACCGACGCCGAGGCGACCGATCTTGATACGGGGGTGCGTGCGGCGGTACGCGATGCTGCATCGATCAGCGTGACCGCCGGCAGCGGCGTCGACGATGGGCTTGCCGGCGGGCTTGACGCCGCGGTCGCAGCGGCGCGCGCCGCCGACGTCGTCGTGCTCGCAATTGGGGAAAGCCAGCGTATGTCGGGCGAGGCGCAGTCGCGCGCCGACGTGGTCGTGCCCGCGCCGCAGATGGCCCTCGCCGAGGCGGTGGCGGCAACGGGTAAGCCAGTCGTCGTGCTGCTGCGTACCGGCCGCGCGTTGGCCTTGGCCGGACCTGTGCTCGGCGCGTCGGCGATCCTGGTCACGTGGTTTCTCGGCTCGCGCGATGGCGCCGCGATCGCGGATGTGCTGTTCGGGCGCGTGTCGCCCTCCGCACGGCTGCCGGTATCCTTCCCGCACGCGACCGGGCAGGAACCGTATCACTACGACCACAAGAGCACCGGCCGCCCCAATCCGCCGGGTCCGCTCGCCGAATACAAGGCGCATTACCGCGAATATGCGAATGAGGCGCTGTTCCCGTTCGGGCATGGGCTGACCTATGGTGCGATCGAATATAATCAGCTCGACCTCGGGACGGCCCGCATGAGCGCCGATGCGCCGCTCAGCATCGCCGCCACGATCCGCAACACCGGGACGCGCGCGGCGGACGAGGTGGTGCAGCTCTACGTTCACGACGTTGCCGCCAGCATCACGCGGCCAGTGCGCGAGTTGAAGGCGTTCCAGCGCGTGTCGCTCAGGCCGGGCGAGGCAAAGGTGGTGCGATTTACGCTACGCCGCGACGAGCTGACCTTCATCGGTCAGCAGATGAGGCCGACAGTCGAGCCGGGCGCGTTCCGGCTGTGGGTCGCGCCGTCCGCTCAGGCGAAAGGTGTGTCGGGCACGTTCACGCTCGCCTGATCGCCGCTTGCGTCGCGGCCAAGCGGGATGGCGAACACCGCCGCCAGCATCGTCGCGACCAGCAGTGCCGGTCCGGCGAGCATCAGCAAGCGGATCGCTGCCACCGCCGCGTCGCTCTGCGGTGCACCGCTGCGAAAACCGGCATATTGATACACCGCACCGATCGCGAAGCCTGCCGCGGCCAGCGCGAACTTCTGCACGAGCGCGAAGGTCCCGAAGGCGAGTGCCTCGACCCGCTCGCCACTGCGCGCCGCGCCCCAGTCAACCGCGTCGGGCAGCAGCGTCCACGCTGCTAGCCACACGCCCGCGAATGCCGCCTGCATCGCCACCAGGAAGACGGCAGTCGAGATGCTGGTCGCACCCCAGACGGCGGGAAGGAGGGGCAGCGCCAAGGCCGCCGCGCCGGCGCTCGCCCAAGCGACGCGAGCTCCGCGCGCGCGGGCGAGCGCCGTCCATCCGGGAACGGCGGCCAGGCTGATCAGTGCCATGCCCGCTAGGGCGCGCGGACCACTAGCCGCGTCGTTCAGCACGTATCGGAAAAAATATGATACCGACTGGCTCGTCAGTGCCGCCGCCGCGCCGCCAAGGGTAACCGCGGCATTCACCATCACGAACGCGCGGTTGCGTGCGAGCAGGCCCAACGCGTGCCTTATCGGGACGGGCGGTGTCGCGCGCCTGGGTGGCAGGTGTTCGGGCACGCACCAGACTATGACGAGCAGCAGCGGTGTCGCGAGCATCGCGAGCAGCGCCGCGGCGCGGGCATAGCTGCGAACCGTGCCGACCAGCATCGGTAGCGACCAGGCGACGAGCACGCCTGCCGCCGCACCAAATCCCATCCGCCAGCCCGCAATCGCCGCACGGGCGCGGCTCGATACTGTCAGCCGCGAAGTCCAGGCGGCATAGGGGATGTTGGTGAAGGCGTAGAGCGTGCGGAACGCGATCTGCGTCGTGAGCGCGGCGAGTGCAGCGCCGGGTGGCACTGCGAACATCGCGGCGAAGGCGAGCCCCAGCGGCAGCGCGCCCCAGCCAATCAGCCGCCGATATGGTACGCGCGTCCGCTCGGCCACGGCGCCCGCGCAGAAATCGGCCGCACCATCCCAGACGGTGCCAATCATGAACACGGTTCCCGCGACTGCGGGCGCCAGGTGAAGCGCGTCGATGTAGAAGAATAGCAGGTAAAGGCTGATCACCTGCCAGTAGAGATTGAACGCGAAATCTCCGGCACCGAACAGTGTCAGCATCGCCCCTATGGGATCGCGCCCCGCCATCATGCCGGGCAAATCGACGAGCCATAGTCTCGCACCCCATCACTCCGACCAGCGAGCATGCGCGTGACAACGGTTCGCCGGCCGGTGATCGCCAGGGAGTCCTGTCCGGCGAGGCTGGAAGTGGGAATCAAGCGTCCTGTTGTCGTTGCCGTGATCGGTCGCGGGCTCGTAACCGCGGCGCCGCGCCAAGTCACGGACTTGCTGCTCGCGCGACGGCTATCTAGGCGGACGCGATGACGGATCGATCGTCTTCTTCTTCTTCCGCACGCGCGGGCGGCGTTCGAGCTGTGCTCGCCAATTTGGGCTGGCTGCTCGCGAGCCGTGGCGTGCTGGCGGTGCTGTCGCTGCTGTATCTGGGGATCGCGACGCGTACGCTCGGTCTCGCCGATTTCGGCCGCTTCGCGCTCGTCACCGGCGCGGCGCAGGCGCTCGCCACCTTGGTTGGGTTCCAGACGTGGCAAGTCGTGGTCCGCTTCGGGATTGATCACCGCACCCGCGGCGACGAGGCAGCACTTGGGCGCTTGTACCGGGCCTGCATGGTGCTCGACGCGGCGAGCGCCATCGTCGGCTTGGGTTTCGCCGCGCTGATCTTGCTGATCTGGCGCGAACGGCTGGGGATCACCGCGCCGCTGTTGCGGGACACGGTCATCTTCACCGCCGCGCAGCTGCTCTCCATCCGCTCCGCGGCCTTGGGGGTGCTGCGGCTGACCGATCGTTTTCGCGCTGCGGCGGCCGCCGACAGCGTGACGCCGGCGATCCGGTTCGTCGGCGCGATCGGCGCGGCGACGTTCGTGCCGACCTTGCACGCGTTCTTGTGGGCGTGGACCGTGGCCGAACTTGCCACGGCGGTCACCTATTGGATCACGCTGCAGCGTAGTGGCGACCTGAAGCTGGTGCGGCGCGCGCGCGTACACTGGGGCACGTTGTTTCACGAAAACCCACGGCTGTTCCGCTTTCTCGTTAGCAGCAACGTAGTGTCGTCGCTGGGGCTCGCGACCAAGCAAATCCCGCTGATGTTCGTCGGCGCGTTCGGCGGACCGGCGGCAGCGGGTGCGTTCCGGCTCGCGCTCCAGCTCGCGCAGGCGCTGACCAAGCTGTCGCAGCTAATCTCGCGTGCGGCCTTCCCCGAGGTGGTGCGTACGCTGCGCGACGTTGCCCCGCGCCAGCTCGGCCGCGCGCTGCGGCGCATGTTCCTCGCGAGTGCGGGCGGCGCGATGGTGATTCTCGTCTTGGTGGCCCTGATTGGGCAGCCGGTGCTGGTAGCCGTCGGCGGTAATGCGGCCTATGCCGACGCTTATCCGCTGCTGCTGTGGCTGGCGGCGGCGGGCTCGATTGATCTGGCGGTGGTAGGGTTCGAGCCGGTGCTGCTCGCAGGCGATCGCTCCGCATCGGCGATGAGCGCGCGCGCGGTCGGTGTTGCTGTGCAGTTCGCGCTGATGCTCGTGCTTCTGCCCCGCATCGGTGCGGCGGGGGCAAGCATCGGGGTGTTCGGCGCGTCGCTCGTCAGCGCGTTGCTGATGATCGCGCTCGTGTGGCGTTACGTGCGCGCGGCGGCGCGCGCCTGATCGAGGCGCGCGCGAACGAAGTCGAGGTCGGCGGGCTTGTCGACGTCGACTGCGGCGAGCCCGTCGCGCGCGGCGATCACGACCGCGTTGATCCCCGCCTGCCGCCCGAGATGCGCGACCGCTTCCGACAACGATAGCCGTCCGAGCAGGTAGCGCAGCAGCAGCGCGGGGCCGAGCCGGCGCACGATTCGCCAAGGCCGCTTGCGATCACGCTCAACCGCCTCCCACAGGGCGATCACCTGTTCGGCGCGCGGCGTTGCGAGATAGAACAGGTTGCACCCCGACCAGTGACCGTCGGCGAAGCGGAGGTAGGTCCGCGTGGAACCCGGGGCCGCCGCCTCGACCGCGTCGCGGCGTGCGAGCAGGACCGCCACATCGGCATCGGCCGGTACGCGCGACACGAAGTCGCGTACCCAATCTGCGTCGAGTAGGGCGTGATCGCCGGTGGTGACGAGCAGCGGTGCGCCCAGTAGGCGCAATGCATCGGCGGTGCTCGCGCTCGGCCCTGCCGCCGCCGGTAGCGCTTCGGCTCCGAGCCGTGCAGCCTCCGCGCGGACCGCGGGGCTGTTCGCCGATACGCCGATCCGCGCCGCGCCTGCGGCGCGCAACGCTGCGGCCACGCGCGACAGCATGGTCGCGTCGTCCAGCGCAATCAGCGCCTTGTCCGACACGCCGGCGTACCGCGCGACGGGATCCTCGCCGCCGCGCGACCCCGCGAGGATCAATGCGGACGGAACGATGGTCATCCGCGCGATCCCTGATGTTGCCACAAGCGCCACAACACGCCCGGCGCCGCCAGCACGGGATGACGCTCGCGAAACCGAGTCACCGGAAGCGCGAGACCGGTATGACGCTCGATCTTCCACAGCGCGTAGCGGGTCGCGCCGTCGAAGGTGAAGGCGGCCTTGATCAGTCGGGCCGCATTGAGCTTCTTGCCCCAGCGACGTGCGCGCGACCAGGCCCGCGCCAGATCGCGGTGCTGAGCGTCGCTCAAGTTCGGCTTCAACGCATCATCGGCAGGCACAAAGGCGATCCCTCCCGCCGCCCAGGCGAGCGGCAGCAGCGCGTCGTAGCGGGCGCGGTCGTACGACAGGATCTGGTCCCCGCGCCCCGGCGCCTCAACACGAAACTCGGTCGCGTAAGTGGCGCGGAACAGCGTGCGCCAGTAATCGCTCGCCGTCCCCTGCGCTGGTCCGTGTAGCGCGGCGAAGCGGCTCGCGGTGATCGCGGTATCGGCGACCGCGTCGACGATCGCGTCGTGAACCGGTGCGTCGGCGCTCCAGATCAGCGCCGTTGGTTGAACGAAGCGAGCCCAGATCGTCGTGTCGCGCGTGTGGCCGGCGGCGGCGCGCGCGAAGGTGTCGCGGTCCATGGTGGCGACCTTGGCGCGGATCACGCGGTCGCCGATCGTGACTTCGTGATAGCTGACGTCTGGCCAGATCCGCCGGTTGAGCCCGCGCGCGGTGCCTGGCACGCGCAAGACGTAGAAATCGAGCACGCCGCTCAGGTCCGCGGTACGCAGCACCGAGCCGTAGAACAGCACCGCCTCGCCATGTAACGCAGTGGCGATCGTCCGGGCCGCCTCGGAGACGGGGGGCAGGACGGCACGATCGAGTTCCGCCGCAACGAACGCGCGGAGCGCCGCTTGCGCAGGGTCGACAGCCCGCCTCGCCGGCATCAGGGCGTGACGAAGGTGATCGGCGCGCCTGCGCGAACCTCGTAACTGCCGGGGGCATAGCGTTCGCCATCGAGGACGAAACCGCCGGGCAGGTGCAAGCGGGCGGGGCGCGCGTCGTGGCGGTGGTGATAGCCCGCGCGTGCCAGCCAGCCGCCTTCGCGCCCGGCCAAGATCGCGGGCACGGCGAGCGGCAAAAGCCGCGGCGGCGCCTCGACCGCCAGGATGTTCAATCCGATGGCCTCACCACCCAGCGGGCGCAAGCCGATTGGCAGGCGCCGCAGCGTCGAGCCGAACAGCAAGTACAGGTCGTGCTCGGCGGCGGTGCCGTCACCCAGGTCGGTGATTCCAATCCGGTCGCCCGCGCGCCACGCGTTGTTCGCGCCCGCGAACATCGTCTGCGTAATCGCGAGCAACAGCGACAGGCCGACCGCGATGCCGCCGAACGCGCCCACATTGTGCGTCCGCTGCGCCAGATCGGTCGCGCGCACGAACGCGCCCGTGCCGAACAGGAAGCCCGAAAGCGTGACCCCATCCGCGCCGGTGATCTCGACGGGCGCGCGGGTTGTGAAGCGGCCGTTGCTCAGCGAAGTACGTGCCGCGCCTGCTGACCAGTCCCACGGTATCCCAAGATCGAGCGCAAGCGCGTTGGTCTTCCCCGACGGGATCACCGCGATCGGCGGCAGCGTCGCGCCGAACACCGGCATCGCCGCGCTTAGCACATCGCGCACGGTGCCGTCGCCGCCGTCGACGACGATCAGTCCGACGCCGCGTGCCTTGAAGTCGGTGAGCGCGGCGGTGAGCTCGTCCTTGGTGGCCGGCTCGCACACCAGCATGTCCGCGGTTGCGCCACCGCGACGGTGGACGGGATTGCCTTGCCGGTTGCGGCGGCTGCGCGGATTGCTGATCACGCCGACCTGCACCTGATCGAGGCCGCGCGGCGCAGGGGCGCGCGGGAACGGAACGATCTCGCCCGCGCGTTCGTCGGCGCGATCGTACGAGCGCCGCAGCGGAGCGGCGATCGGAGACGCGTCGGCGTGCGTCAGGGCAGTCAATTTCGCGGAAAAATTCACTCGATCGGCGCTCCACACGCGGGTGTAACAATCCAGGTGTATCAGCGATCCGGCGAAATTATGTCCCTTGTTTGCGAAGGCGCGCGGACCGTGCGCCGACGGGGCGTTTTCCCGCTGCCTACATCAACGTGAATAGCGGGTGCGCACGCGGATCGCGGTGCCGCCGGCGGGCACGGAAAAGCGCACGCGCGCGAGGCTCGGCAAACCCAGCGTCGTCGGGGCGTCGTTGGAGAAGCCGAAGCCTTCTTTTATCGTGAACAACGTGCGGTTGAAATCGTGGTCGCCGTTCTCGTCGTGATAGGTCGCGACCGCGTAGGAGCCGGGTGTCACCCAGAAGCACGCCGCGGTGGCGGGTGCCTGCGCCTGGGTGCGAACACGGGCGAGCTTGCCGCCCTTCGCCAGGAAGCGGCGCGAGTCGTCGGGGTAGAGCGTGAAGACCATGTCGCCATGCACGTTGCGGATGTCGGTTGCGGTGACCGACAGGCGAACCTTCCCCGCGCCGGGCGTGCCCGCGCACGATGGCGCCGTCGCCGCCGCTGCCTCGGGCGCGAACGCCGACCCGCCCAGCAACACGGCCGCGGCGGCGATGTAGAAGAAACGTCGTGTCATGGAGGCGATATGGGTCAGCGACGCTGCCCCGCAAGTCGGGCGCTCAGGCAAGCCAGCTCGTCAGCCGCTCGCCGCCGCGCGCGCGCGCCATCGCCTGAACGAGCCGGACGCCATGGACGACGAGCGACAGGATCGTCCACACCGCGACCGCGACGATCCCCCAGTCGGGCCGCGCGACCAGCAGCGCGGCGAACAGGATCACCATGTTGGGATTACGCCGGGCGGTCACTAGCCGGAAACGGCTGTCGAAGCGTTGCCAGACGTGAATGTGCATCCCGAAGCGGACGATGAACGCGCCCTCGATCAACCGCTGCACGACGTAGCCGAACAGCATCGCCGCCATCACCGCCCAGAAGGTCTGGGCCGACAGCGGGCGACCATAAGGCGCGCAACCCGCGGCCCAGGCCCACCACCAGATCGGCGGATGGACGAGGTCGACGCCGTGGTCCCACGCATTGCCGAGCTTGGACGAGGTAATGGTGCAGCGCGCAAGTTTTCCATCAACGGTGTCGAGCACCATGAAGACGAGCCCGGTCAGAAGTCCGGTCCAGAACCAGCCATACCAGAAGGCGATCGTGGCGACGATGCACAGGACTGATCCGATCGCGGTGACGCCGTTGGGCGACACGCCGATCCACGCCGCCAGTCTGGTCAGCGCGAGCGCCCATTCCGGCCAGAGATACTTGGTCAGGAGGTCGGTCACCCCCTTGTACGCGCCGACGTAGCTGGCGCGCTCGATCACGGGGACCGCGTCGGGCACCAGCGCCTCGGCAAAGGGGCGCTCGCGCTTGCGCAATGCCTCGTTGAAAATTCCTTCGTCACGCTCGGTCGCGACCTGTTCGAAGTGCGGCGGGAGCGCGGCATCGCCGGTGATCGCGCGTTCGCACGCGGCACGGTCGGCGGCGACGACGTGCGCGAGCACGATTTCGCCGCGGCGCGTCAGCACGGTGCCGGGGCGCGGCTGAAGCCAGGCGATCCAGGCAGGATCGAACACGAAGGCGAGGTTGGAGAGAATGACGGTGTCGCTCACGCCCCCATCGCCGAACGGCAGCGCGCGCGCGGCCGCGATGCGGCGCAACCGTTCGCGCGCGGTCATGCCCCAGAGGAGCACGGGATTGTCGCCCAGCGGCACCACCGCGGGCTGGAGGGACTCGGTCGGCTGCATCGGCGGGCCTTTAGCGGCGGGGCCGGGGGTTGGCGAGGACGCGCAGCACCGCGTCGGCCGCGCGGCGCGCACCGGCGCCGCTCGCGTCGCCGAGGGCTGCGCCTGCGATATCGCGCTGGGTCGCGGCGAAATTGGCGTGGCGCGCGGGCGCGCGCGCTATCGCGGAGAGCAGATCGGCGAGATCGTCGACGACCTCGCCCGCGCGCCACATCGCATAGGCGGGATCGTCCGCCCAGGCGCGCGCGTGCGCGTTGAGGAAGACGGCGGGGCGCGGCCGCGCGAGGAATTCGATCAGCTGGCTCGACGTGTCGCCGAGATAGAAGTCGGCCGCCGCGGTGTAGCTGCCATCGACGGTCGCGAAACTATCGAGATCAACGTGGACGTGCGGCAGGTCCGCGACGCGAGCGAGCACGTCACGCAGCGCGGGCGCGCGCTCGATCAGGCGCTGATGCGGGGCGAGGATGACGTTCCAGTCGCGCTGCGCGGCGAGGCGCTCGACCACCTGCGGCCCCCAAGCCGGCCACGACGAGCGATGCGCCTGCCAGTGGGGGGTGTAGAGCAGCACCGGGCGGTCGCTGGTGAAAAGCTTGCGCGCGGGCGTGCGCTGGCGGAACGCGGCCTTGACGTAGCCGGTCGCTTCGATCCGGTCGGGTGCCATGCCGCGCGCGAGATAGGTCGCGCGTTCCTGCTCGCTCGGCACCAGGGTGTAGGCAGCGGCCATGCGCCGCTTGTCGTCGCGCGCGCTCATCGATCCGACGCCGTGCGAGGTCTTGACGAAGCGCGTGCGCATCCACGGGAAGGCGCGCGGCAGCCACAGGCTGGTCTGTTCGGCGCAGACGACGATGCGCGTGCGTGCGAGCCGGGGCGCGAGGCGCAACAGCATCGGCAGCTTGGGCGGTAGCACCGGCCGCTCGCCGGGCGCGGTCGCGGCGAGGCGGCGGAAGCCCGGCGCGCGGCGGACGCGGACCTGCGGCAGATGCGCCGTCCAGCCGGCGAGCAGTTGCTCGTGGGTCGAGGTCGAAACCCACAGGTCGAGCGGCAGATCGGGGTGCGCGTCGGACAGCACCTCGACGATCGGGAAGAGATGCGGGATCAGCAGCGTTTCGCCGAGAAACAGGAAGGCGACCGGTGCCGCAGTCATCGCGCGCGCGCGTTCCAGCGCTCCACATCCTTGGGGCGGTCGATCTCGATCCAACCGCCGCTTTCCTCGACGATCGCGTGGACCGCGCCCTGGCGGGCGAGCGCGGCGACGATGTCGTGGTGATAGGCGTTGATCCCGTCGCCCGCGCCCTCGGGGCCGGCGATCACGCGGTCGAGCACGGGAAGGTAGCCGCTCTGCGCGCCCGCGACGACGACGCCGAGCGAGCGGTGCGTCGTCTGCTCGGGCGGCAGCGACTTCGACACCGCGGTGACGCGGTCGCCCGCGACGTGGACCAGCATGTCGTCGGTGTCGGCACGCGCGATCGGTTCGACCACCAGCCCGACACCGGCGCGGTCGTATTCGCCGTCGTGCGAAAACGCGCGCGCGAGGATCGTGCCCGTCAGCGTCGTGTCGCCGTTCAAGAGGCAGAAGGCGTCGCCCAACATGTCGCGGGCCGCCCAGACGCTGCCGATGCTGCTCGACACCGCCCAGAACGGATTGAACCGCAGCGTGACGGCGAGCGGCGGGCGATGCGTGGCGAGGTGCGCGCCGACCTGATCGTGGCGATAGCCCGCGACGACGACCGCCTCGCGTACCCCCGCCTCGGCCAATGCGTCGAGCTGATGGTCGAGGATCGCGCGCCCGCCGACGGGCACGAGGCATTTGGGCATCAGATCGGTCAGCGGTAAAAGTCGGGAGCCGCGGCCGGCGCTTAGGATGATGGCGCGCATCATTGCATCCAGTCGAGGATCGGCCAGCCGTTCGCGTGCGCCAGCGCGCGCAGGCGGCGGTCGGGGTGGACCGCGAAACCTTCGTCGGCGAAGGCGAGGCAGGGGGCGTCGGTGGCGTGGTCGCTGTAGAAGCGGACGTGCTGGCGCTCGCGCGGTTCGCCACGATGCCCAAGCCAGGCGGTGACCGCGGCGAGCTTGGCCGCGCCGTAGACGTTGGCGCCCGACAGGCGGTGGCCGACCCGGCCGTCGGGCGCGGACGACGCCTCGGTCGCGATCACGTCGGCGATGCCGAGCCGGCGCGCGATCGCCGTGGCGTAGAAGCGGTGCGCGGCGGTGGCGAGGATGACGCGGTAGCCCGCGGCGCGATCGGCGGCGATTCGGGCGCGCGCACCGGCGCGGACGTTGCCGCTCACTTGTTGCTCGGCAAAGGCATCGGCGATCCGCGAAAGATCACCCGCGTGCACCGCGCCGCCGATCAGCAGGCGGTGCATCACCTCCTTCAGCCGATCGCGGTTCATCAACCCTGCCTTGTGCGCGACGGCGGCGAGCGCGGCGGCGGGGACGAGCGCCAGCCGCCACGGCGCGCGCGCCCTTGCCGCGTAGAGCAGGAACGCGGACCAGGTCGGCAGGCGCGTGATCGTCCGGTCGAGATCGTAGAACGCGTAGCGGGTCGTCGCGGGGATCATGGGCGCTCGCCTTGGCGGCGAAGCTGGGCAGCAGCAAGGCAGCGGTGTGGCAGGGAGCTATGCTGCGCCGCTCGGTACGGCCTCGGATACGGCTCGCAGATAGAAGCGGGACCCCGGATCAAGTCCGGGGTGACGGGGGGAGATGGGGAAAGGCGTGAGTTCGCTTCATGCGTGGCGAACGCCCTCAACGCTCCAGCCGGGTGACGTGCCCCATCTTGCGCCCCGGCCTTGCCTCGCGCTTGCCGTAGAGGTGCAGGTGGGTGCGCGGCGCCGCGACCAGATCGCTCCAGCGCTGCCACTCGTCGCCGATCAGATTTTCCATCACCACCGCGGGCGCGGTCAGCGCGGTGTCGCCGAGCGGCAGGCCGCAGATCGCGCGGACGTGGTTGGCGAATTGCGAGGTTTCCGCGCCCTCGATCGTCCAATGGCCCGAATTGTGGACGCGGGGCGCCATTTCGTTGAACACAGGGCCGTCGGCACCGGCGAAATATTCGCAGGTGAGCACGCCCACGTGACCCAGCGCGTCGGCAATGCGGCCGGTGAGCGCCGCCGCCTCGGTCCATTGCTGCGCGATCTCGGCTGGCGCGGGAACCGTCGAGCGGTGGAGGATCGCGTCGCGGTGCTCGTTCCACGGCGGCGGGTAGCTGGTGATCGTGCCGTCAGTGCCGCGCACCAGCAGGATCGAGAATTCGTGGGTGAAGGTGACGAACGCTTCGAGGATCGCGGGGCCGCCGATCGCCTCCCACGCGGCGTCGGCCTCGGCGGCGTCGTTGATCCGCGTCTGGCCTTTCCCGTCATAGCCGAAGCGCGTCGTCTTGAGCACCGCGGGCGTGCCGATGCGCGCGAGTGCGGCGTCGAGCTCCTCGCGCGAGTTGACCGCCTGCCAGCGCGCGGGGCGGCCGCCGACCTCCTCCACGAAGCGCTTCTCGCGCACGCGGTCCTGCGCGACGGCGAGGCTCTTGGGCGGCGGATAGACGGGCACGCGCTCGGCCAGCCACTCGACGGGGGCGACCGCGATATTCTCGAACTCGTAGGTGACGACGTCGCACTGCGCGGCAAAATCGGCGAGCACGACCTTGTTGTGGTAATCGGCGCGCGTCAGGCTGGAAGCGGTCTGCGCGGCGACGCTCTCGCGGTCGGGGGCGAGGACGTGGGTGCGGTAGCCGAGCTGCGCGGCGGCGACCGCAATCATGCGCCCCAATTGCCCGCCGCCCAGGATGCCGATGGTGCCGCCGGGGGCGAGCGGACGGTCGAGCTGGGCGAGCGGCATGGTACGTTCCGTTTGCGGAAAGGGTCAGGGAGCTTCGGCGACGCCCGCGGTCTGCGCCGCGCGCCAGGCCTGGAGGCGGAGCGACAGCGCGTCGTCGGCGAGCGCGAGGATCGCGGCGGCGAGCAGGGCGGCGTTGATCGCACCCGCGCGGCCGATCGCGAGCGTGCCGACCGGAATGCCGCCGGGCATCTGCACGATCGACATCAGGCTATCCATGCCCTTCAGCGCCTTTGATTCGACGGGCACGCCGAGCACGGGCAGGTGCGTCATCGATGCCGCCATGCCGGGCAGGTGCGCCGCGCCACCGGCCCCTGCGATGATGACCTTCAACCCGCGATCCGCGACGCCGGTCGCGTAATCGTAGAGCCGCTGCGGGGTGCGGTGCGCGGAGACGACGCGGACCTCGTGCGTGATGCCGAGTGCGTCGAGCGTCTCGGCCGCGTGGCTCATCGTGTCCCAGTCGGACGTCGAGCCCATGATGATGCCGACCTGCGTCATGCGGGCGGGCGTAACCGCGCTGGCGCGGGAGGGCAATGCCCTCCCGGTCGGTCAGGCGGCCTGCTTCACCTCCGCCATCGCGTCGGCGGTGAGGGTGAGCGAATGCTTGCGCGCGTGGTGGTCGTAGATCGCGCTGGTCAGCATGACCTCGTCGACTTGCGTACGCCGGACAAAGGCGGCGATGCCGCGCGCGACCTCGTCGCGGGTGCCGATCGCGGAGCAGGACAGGACGTTGTCGAGCATCGCGGCGTGGGCGGGCGGAAGGCTGGCGCGGTAGTTCGCGACCGGGGGCTTCATCAGCCCGGGCGTGCCGGTGCGCAGCGCGATGAACGATTGCTGCTGCGAGCTGGCGAGGAATTCGGCCTCGTCGTGCGTGTCGGCGGCGAAGACGTTGAACCCGGCCATCGCGTAGGGCCGCGCGAGCTGTGCCGAGGGCCGGAAATCGCGACGGTAGATCGCGAGTGCGGCATCGAGCGCGTCGGGGGCGAAGTGCGAGGCAAAGGCGTAGGGGAGCCCCAGGATCGCGGCGAGCTGCGCGCCGAAGGTGCTGGAGCCGAGGATCCACATCTCGGGCTTCGCGCCCGCGCCCGGCGTCGCGGAGATGCCGGTGCGGCCGTCGTCGGCGAAATAGCTCTGGAGTTCGACCACGTCGTTGGGGAACTGATTGGCATCGCTGGCGAGATTGCGGCGCAGCGCATGCGCGACGCGCTGGTCGCTGCCGGGCGCGCGCCCGAGCCCGAGGTCGATGCGGCCGGGGTAGAGCGCGTCGAGCGTGCCGAACTGTTCGGCGATCTGCAGCGGCGCCGAGTTAGGGAGCATGATGCCGCCCGCGCCGACGCGGATGTGTTTGGTCGCGCCCGCGACGTGCGCGATGACGACCGCGGTCGCGGCCGAGGCGATCCCCTTCATCCCGTGGTGTTCGGCCACCCAGTAGCGATTGAAGCCGAGCGTTTCGGCGTGGCGCGCGAGATCGGCGGCGTTCGCCAGCGACTGCGACACGGTGCCGCCTTCGACGACGGGGACGAGATCGAGGAGCGAATATAGGGTCATGAGACAAAGATGGGGTCGCCGCCGGTGTCGCGCCAGACAGGTGAGCTTGGTGTGCGCACAGCCCAGCTTTTCGACGTGCCAGCTTTTCGGTGGGGCGCGGGCTTCAACGCGGGCACGAAGCGCAGTAGAGCGCGCGGCGATGCCGCCCGAACTCGCCCATATCGACACGTGGTTGTTCGATCTCGACAACACGCTCTACCCCGCGTCGGCCAATCTGTTCGCGTTGATCGACCGGCGCATGACCGCGTTCATCGCCGACCTGCTGTCGCTCGATCTGGCCGAGGCGCACCGCGTGCAAAAGGCTTATTTCCTTGGCCACGGCACGACGCTCGCCGGGTTGATGGCGGAGCACGAGGTCGATCCGGCGGCGTTCCTGTCCTACGTCCACGATATCGAGATGGACGTGTTGGAGGCGAATGCGCCGATGGCGGCCGCGCTCGCCAAGCTGCCCGGACGCAAGATCGTCTTCACCAACGGCGACAAGCCTTATGCGCTGAAGGTGCTCGACCGGCTGGGGCTGGGGGAGAGTTTCGTGGGCGTCCACGACATTCACGCGATGGACTTGGTGCCCAAGCCCGCTCCGGCAGCATACGCGGGCATCTGCGCCGCGTTCGACATCGACCCGACCACCGCGCTGTTCGTCGAGGACATGGCGCGCAACCTGAAACCCGCCAAGGCGATCGGCATGACGACGGTGTGGGTCGACAACGGCAGCGAGCAGGATCACGACGCCGACCGCAGCTATGTCGACATCCGCGTCACCGATGTGACCCAATGGCTCAACCAGATCACGGAGAACCTATGACCGACCCGAGGACCGACCTCGCGCAGATTATTGACGATGCTTGGGAGAACCGCGCCGAGATCGGTTTGACCACCACCGGCGAGGTGCGCGAGGCGGTGAACGAGGCGCTGGCACAGCTCGACGCCGGCACCGCGCGCGTCGCCGAGCCGGATGGTGACGGCTGGCGCGTCAACCAATGGTTGAAGAAGGCCGTGCTGCTGAGCTTCCGCCTGAACGACAATGCGCTGATCGACAACGGACCGGGTCAGGGCCACTGGTTCGACAAGGTGCCGTCGAAATTCTCCGGCTGGAGCGAGGAGCAGTTCCGCACCGCGGGTTTCCGCGCGGTACCGGGCAGCGTGGTGCGACGCGGGGCCTTCGTCGGCCGCGGCGCGATCCTGATGCCGAGCTTCGTCAACATCGGCGCCTATGTCGGCGAGGGGACGATGGTCGACACCTGGGCGACGGTCGGAAGCTGCGCGCAGATCGGGCGCAACGTTCACCTGTCGGGCGGGGTCGGGATCGGCGGCGTGCTGGAACCGCTGCAGGCCGATCCGGTCATCATCGGCGACGGCGCGTTCATCGGCGCGCGGTCGGAGGTCGCGGAGGGCGTGCGCGTCGGCGAGGGCGCGGTGCTGTCGATGGGGGTGTATCTGGGCAAGTCGACCCGCATCATCGACCGCGCGACCGGCGAAACCTTCTACGGCGAGGTGCCGCCTTACTCAGTGGTGGTCGCGGGCTCGGCGCCGTCGTCCACCGGGCAGGGGCCGAACCTTTATTGCGCGGTGATCGTCAAGCGCGTCGATGCGCAGACGCGCGAGAAGACCGGGATCAACGAGCTGCTGCGGGATTGAACCTTTGTAGCCGGGGCGGTAAGGCTCGTTTAACGCGTTAAACATCGGTGCTGCGGCATCGTCGAGGGGAATGCAGCGATGACGACCACCGCCTCCAAGGTTCTCGACCGTGTGCTCGTGCTCGAAATGGTGCGCGTGACCGAGGCCGCCGCGATCGCCGCGTCGACGCTGACGGGCCGGGGCGATGAGAAGGCGGCCGATGCCGCCGCGGTCGAGGCGATGCGCGCTGCCTTGAACGAGCTCGACATGGACGGCACGGTGGTGATCGGCGAGGGCGAGCGCGACGAGGCGCCGATGCTGTTCATCGGCGAAAAGGTCGGCAGCGGTACCGGCCCCGCGATCGACATCGCGCTCGATCCGCTGGAAGGCACGACGATCTGCGCCAAGTCGGGGCCGAACAGCCTGGCGGTGCTGGCGATCGCGGAGGGCGGCGGGCTGCTCAACGCGCCCGACGTGTACATGGACAAACTGGCGGTCGGCCCCGGACTGCCCGACGGCGTGATCGACCTTGATCGCACGCCAACCGAGAACATCGAGGCGATCGCGGCGGCGAAGGGCGTCAAGCCCAGCGAGGTCATCGCCTGCGTGCTCGACCGGCCGCGCCACGAGGCGCTGATCGCCGAACTGCGCGGGATCGGCTGCGGCATCGTGCTGATCGGCGACGGCGATGTCGCGGGCGTGATCGCGACCACCGATCCCGAGACGACGATCGACGTCTATATGGGGTCGGGCGGCGCGCCCGAGGGCGTGCTGGCGGCGGCGGCGCTGCGCTGCGTCGGCGGGCAGTTCAAGGGGCGGCTGCTGTTCCGCAACGACGACGAGCGCGCGCGCGCGGCGAAATGGGGCGTGACCGACCTCGACCGGCAATATGACCTGACCGATCTGGCGAAGGGCGACTGCATCTTTGCCGCGACCGGGGTGACCGACGGATCGCTGCTCGCGGGCGTCAAGCGGCGCGGCAAGGTGATGACCACCGAGAGCGTGGTGATGCGCGCCTCGTCGGGGACGGTGCGCTGGGTCAAGGGCGAGCACCGGCTGGAGCGCTGACGACGCGCGCGCGGGCGCGCGGGACGGTGGCACCGCGATGACGCAGGTGTTCGCGGCCGTGTTGCTCGCGCTCGCGCTGGCGGCGTTCGCCCATTTCGCGCGCGGGGGCGAGGTGGGGTTCCCGCCGCCGCACTGGCCGAGCGGGCGGGCGCGTTACTTCACGCGCGCGGCGTCGCGCATCGCGATACTGTTCGGCGCGACATCGATCGCGTTGCTGGCGGTGGCGGGTCGGCTCGACACGCTGCGAACGCTGCCCGATGCCTTTCAGCCGCTGCGGCAGGTGACGGGCGCGTTGCCGCTGGCGGGTGAGACCGCGCTGCTGCTCGCCGGCGCGATCCTGGGCGGGGCGGTGATCGGCGGCGTCGCGTCGCGGCTGCTGCGACGGCGGTTGCAGGTCGGGCGGATCGGCGCGGTGCTGCCGCGCGCGCGCGGTGAGCTCGGCTGGGGCGTGCTGCTGTCGCTGGTCGCGGGGATGAGCGAGGAATTGTTCTTTCGCCTGCTCGTGCCGCTGCTGGTGACGGCGGTGACGGGATCGCCGCTGATCGGGTTCGCGGCGGCGACGCTGTTGTTCGGCGCGGCGCATCGGTATCAGGGCCGGGTGGGGGTGGTGGCGACGATGCTGGTCGGCGCGCTGCTCGCTTATGCGTACCTGCTGACCGCCAGCCTGTGGGTCGCGGTCGGGCTGCACGTCTTCATCGACCTGAACGCGCTGGTGCTGCGCCCGGTGCTGAGCGGGCGCGTCCGCCTGCGTGGGTGAGCGACCAAGTCGCCCCGCTGCGCCGACAACGACATAGCGGGGCGACCTGCTGTCCGTGGGACGCGGTTGCGCCCCGATTCGGAGTGATACACGGCGAAGGTGGATAAAAGATGGCAAGGAGACGGCTCCACGTCCGTGCACGGATCATGCGCAGACGTGGAGCGTCCCCCGTAGCACCCGAAGCAAAGGGTTGCCGGGCCGGGTCGAGTGTCACGCAATGCGCGCAGCAATACAAGGAAACAATTCAGCCGGTGACGCGCGACGTGTCACATCGGGGCACGACAGCGGGGGCACTCGCCGCGGATGTGGCAGTGTTGCTGACAACGGTGGCATCGCGCGGCGCATCGGCCTAGACGCGCGGGCGATGACCCGGCCGCTACCTTCCGCCCCCCGTTCCGACATGCATCCGCGCGAGTTCGTCGCCTTTGTCGCGGCGCTGATGGCGGTCAACGCGCTGGGCGTCGACCTGATGCTGCCCGCGCTCGCCGACATCGGGCAGCAACTGGGCGTCACCACCGCCAACCACCGGCAGTGGATCATCACCGCGTACATGCTGGGGTTCGGCGTCGGGCAGCTCGTCTACGGGCCGCTCGCCGATCGCTTCGGACGCAAGCCGGTGCTACTGGTGACGCTCGCCGGCTTCGTCGCGGCGAGCGTGTTCGCGGCCGGGTCGCCGACCTTTGCCGCGCTGCTGGGCGCGCGCGTGCTGCAAGGATTGATGTCCGCCTCGACGCGCGTCCTCGCGGTCGCGATCGTACGCGACCGCTTCCACGGCCGGCAGATGGCGCGCACGCTGTCGGTCGCGCAGATGATCTTCTTCCTGGTCCCGATCATGGCGCCGACACTGGGGCAGTTGCTGCTGTCGACGCTGGGTCCGTGGCGGTACATCTTCTACGCGCTGGCGGCCTTTGCGGCGTTCGTGCTCGCCTGGTCGTTCGTGCGGCTGGCCGAGTCGCTGGCGGTCGAGCGGCGGCGCGCGCTGTCGCTGCCCACGCTGGCGCACGCGTACCGCGAGACGCTGACCAACCGCTTCTCCGCCGGCTATGCGGTGGCGGCGTCGATGACGTTCGGCGGCATCATCGCGTTCGTGTCCTCGGCGCAGCAAATCTTCGTCGAAGAGTTCGGCATGGGCGACCGCTTCACCTATCTGTTCGCCGCCTGCGCGTTCGCGATGGGGGTGGCGTCGTTCGCCAACAGCCGCCTGGTCGAGCGGCTGGGCACGCGGTTGATCTCGCAGGCCGCGGTGCTGGGGCTGATCGCGCTGTCGGTGGCGCACATCGCGGTGATCCTGAGCGGGGTCGAGACGCTGGCGAGCTACATGATCTTTCAAGCGCTCAGCATGACGTGCATCGGGCTGTGCGGGTCCAATTTCGGCGCAATGGCGATGGAGCCGGTCGGGCACATCGCGGGCACGGCCTCGTCGATCCAGGGGTTCATCACCAGCGTCGGCGCGGTGATCGTCGGGTCGCTGATCGGGCAATCGTACAACGGCACGACGCTGCCGCTCGCGATCGGTTACCTGTGCATCGGCGCAGCGGTGCTGGTGGTCGTGCTGGTGGTGGAAGAAGGAAAGCTGTTCCACGCGCGTCAGGCGTGATCTGGGCTGGAGCCGGCGCAGGCGCGGTCGCGCCCGAGTCTCAAGGGCAAGCCGCGTAAAGGTGGTTAACACGGAAACCGTTCGCGCGCGGGCGGGTTAGCTGACTTCTATGTCGTTCGATTTGTTCGAGATCGCGTGCCGGACGCGGGGAGAGGCACGGGTGCTCGCGTCGCGCCATGTGTCGCGCTACGGCCCCGACGCGCTCGCGCTGGCGCGGATCGCGCGCGCCGACGTGACTGAGCGCGGCCGGGTTGACCGCGCCACGCTGTACGACGCGGTGATCGCGCTGCTGGAGGCTGCGCGCGACCATGCACCCGCGACCGCCATGTCGCGCGCCTTCATGCAAATGACTATCAATGATCACACGGTCGTGAACAAGCAAAGGGTCGAGTCACATCGGCGACAAGTGCTGATGATGGCTGGGTAACATCATCGATGTGACAAGATGTTCTTGATAGTCGTTCGCACAATTGTGTGAGAGTGAATCGCAACGGCTGATTTGTCTTGTTTTCCGGAACCGCGCGGCGTTACTCAAGTTGAGTTATCCAGACGGACGCGTGCTGATCGTCCAGCCAGACCGGAGAAAAGATCATGGCCCTCACCACCATCGACGGCGCGGCCTGCGCCAAGTGCAAGTTCTTCGACACCGAAGCCTCGGGCGAGTCGCTGGGATTGTGCCGCTACAATCCGCCGATCAGCCAGCCGAGCGGTGACGCGGCCGGCGTGTGGCCCAAGGTCGAGGCGAGCGACTGGTGCGGGCATTTCGAGCCGGCGAACGCCTGATCATCACACCCTGATCGCAACGACGCCGCTCGCGCCTGTGCGTGGGCGGCGTTGTCGTGTCTGCGTGGCGTAGGTGGTTAGATCGCGCACCGTGCCGCGCGTCGGTGCGCGGTGCTGACCAGAACCTGCGTTCGCCGATTGTTGACCCGCCGCCGCCAACGTTATAATGAGAACCATTCTCATCGAACGTGGCGGCTCTTCAACGCATGTACGATCTCATGGACCGCAAGGTCGACGACCTGCGCACCCCTGACCGGCTGACGCTGGATGCCATGCGCGCCTGGGTGCATTCGCTGACGCTCGCGGGTGAGCCGAAGCGGGCGGTGGCGGGGCGGTTCATCGACGGTGGATCGTCGTTCGACGCGGCGATGCATCTGCTCGATCGCTGCTCGTCCGACACGCTGTCGTTTCAGCGCCCGTGCCATCCGCGGGTAGAGGAGATCGAGGCGGTGCTGCTGGGATTGTGGCGCCTGGTGATCGAGGGGCGCGAGGCGGACGCGACCGCCACCGCGGCGATGCTGGTCGACGCGGATGCCGCGCCCGCGCTGGTCCGCGCGATCCGCCGCGTACCGCCGCCGCGCGGGACGATACACTGACCGCCGCGACACGATGTCGCGCGCGCGCCGTCGGATCAGCTCAAGCGGTAGTTCCGGAAGCGGTCGCGATCCGCGTCAGCCAGGATGCGTCATGTCCGTCGTGCCCGCACGCACCGGCGCGAGCGCGGCGGGTGCGACCTTGCCGCGTACATAGAGGAACATGGCGGTGCTGGCCGCCGCGGCGAGTTGCACCGCCCATGATGCGAGCAGCGCCCAGACCAGCAGATTGACGATCATCATGATCACGGTGAGCGCTCCCCCTCTCGTGTGATCGTGATACGCCCGCGCGCGACATCCCGCCAACGGCGTTGCTTACAACGTCTGACCTCCTGTCCCATCCAGGAACGGGGCGGCGACGTCCGCGCGGATGCGCACCAGCCGGCCGGTCGCGCGGTCGACCATCGCCCAGGTCGTCACCGCTTCGACGCGCACCCGGTCGTCGCTGCCGACGAAGCGGACGTGCCGATCGAAGCGCGCGCCGCGCGGGGGCTCGGGCACCCAGGTCTCGCCGGTGACCTGCTCGCCCACGCCGACATTGCCGCGATAGTCGATCTCGTGCCGCGTCACGACCCAGACATAGGCGTCCTGGTGCTCGGCCGGGGCGACCGCGTGCCAATGCGCGACTGCGAGCTCCTGGATCCAGCGCACCCAGACCGCATTGTTGACGTGGCCGAGTTCGTCGATGTCGGCGTCCTGCGCGGTGAATTGCTGTTGAAAGGTCATGCCCGGCTTCTCCCCCGCCACCAATGGATCGCCGCCACGATCAGACCCGCGGCCACGACGCCGCCGACGATCCACCACAGCCGCGCGTCGTGGCGCAGGCGTCCGACGAATTCCTCCACCGCGTCGCCGAACACGTAGCCGATGCCGGTGAAGATCACCGCCCAGATGATCGCCGCGACCAGGTTGATGACGAAGAACTGCCGCTGCGAGATGTTGGTCGTGCCGACCGCGATCGGGCTGACGGTGCGCAGGCCGTAGAGGAAGCGGAACACGAAGATGAAGCTGCGCGGGTGACGCTCGAGCTGTTCCTGCGCGCGCGCGAAGGCTGCGGTGGCGCGCAGTTTGGCGACCCAGCGCTGGTCGCGGAAGTGCCGCCCGAACGCGAACCAGCCCTGATCGGCGAGGAATGACCCCGCCGCCGCCGCCGCCGCCGCGCCCGGCAGCGACAGGAGCCCCTGGTGCGCGAGGAGGCCGCCCGCGATCACCGCCGCCTCGCCCTCCAGCGCGGCACCGGCGAACAGGGCGGCGAGCCCGTACTCTGCGACCAGCGACTCGATCGACATGGACTAGGCTTCGACGCCCAATTGCCACAGCACGAAGGCGTGTTCTTCCGCGGCCTCGCGCAGGCTCTCGAACCGCCCCGACTTGCCGCCGTGACCCGCGCCCATGTTGGTTTTCAGCAGCAGGACATTGTCGTCGGTCTTGGTCGCGCGCAGCTTCGCCGCCCATTTGACGGGCTCCCAATAGGTCACGCGCGGGTCGTTCAACCCGCCCGAGATGAACAGCGGCGGATAGGCCTGCGCGCGGACGTTGTCATAGGGGCTGTAGCCGCGGATCAGCTCGAACGCCGCCTTGTCCTCGATCGGGTTGCCCCATTCAGGCCATTCGCCCGGCGTCAGCGGCAGCGACTCGTCGAGCATGGTGTTGAGCACGTCGACGAACGGCACGTCGGCGATCACCGCGCCCCAGAGTTCGGGGTCGGAGTTGACGATCGCGCCCATCAGCTCGCCGCCCGCCGAGCGGCCCGCGACCGCGATGCGGCCCTCGCTGGTCCAGCCGTCCGCGATCAGTCCGCGCGCGACATCGACGAAATCGTTGAAGGTGTTCTCGCGCTTGTCGAGTTTTCCGTCGTGATACCATTGCTGGCCGAGATCGTCGCCGCCGCGGATGTGCGCGATCGCGTAGGCAAAGCCGCGGTCGAGCAGCGAGAGACGCCCGGTCGAGAAGCCGGGCGGGATCGCGTGGCCGTAGGCGCCGTAGGCGTAGAGGAACAATGGGCGGCTGCCGTCGCGCGGGAAATCGCGCGGGTACACGATCGAGACGGGTACTTGCGTGCCATCACGCGCGGTGATGTGGAGCCGCTCGGTCGCGTAACGATCGGCATCGTAGCCCGAGGGGATTTCCTGCACCTTGAGCGTGGTGAGCTCGCCCGTGTCGACGTCGTAATCGTACACGGTGCCCGGCGTGACCATCGATTCGTAGCCGAGCCGGATCACGCGCTGGTCGTATTCGGGATTGTCGCCGGTGCCCGCGGTGTAGCTGGCCTCGGGAAAGGTGATCCGCTTCGGCTCGGACCCGTCGTAGGCGTGGACCCAGATCTGATCGAGCCCGTCCTCGCGGCCTTCGACGATGAAGAAGTCGGCGAAACACTCGACCCCGGTCATGTAGAAATGCGGCGAGGGCGCGATCAGTTCGGTCCAGCTGCCCGGCGCCGAGATCGGCGCGGTGACGAGCCGCCACATCGGGTCGGTGTCGTTGGTGTGGATGAACAAGGTGTCGCCGTGGGTGTCGACGTCATATTCGCGCCCGGTCTGGCGCGGGGCGACCAGGATCGGCGCGGCGAAGGGATCGTCGGCGGGGAGCAGGCGGACCTCGCTCGTCACATGGTCGCCGGTGCCGATCACGATCCAGCGGCGGTCGCTCGTCTCGCCGACCGCGACGCGGTAGCCCTCGTCATCCTCGTGGAACAGCTCGACGTCGTTCGCCGGATCGTCGCCCAGGCGGTGGAAGCGCGCATTGTCGGTGCGCCATTCCTTGTTGGCGAGGCCGTAGAGGAAGCCCGAATCGTCGGCGATCCAGACGATGTCGGACAGCATCCCCTCGATCACGTCGGGCAGCAGCTCGCCGGTGGTCAGATCCTTGACGCGGACGGTGAAGCGTTCGGAGCCATTGTCGTCGATCGCATAGGCGAGCTTCGTCGCGTCGTTCGAGATCGAGAAGCCGCCAAGGCGGAAATATTCGTGTCCTTCGGCGAGCGCGGGCTCGTCGAGGATCAGCTCGTCGGCGGAGCCGTCGGCAGCGCTGCCGACCGGGCGGCGCCACCATTTGCGATATTGGCCGCCGGTCTCGAACGCGGCCCAGTAGAGATAATCGCCGTCCTTCTGCGGGACGGAGGCGTCGTCTTCCTTGATGCGCGCCTTCATCTCTTCATAGAGCCGGTCGGTGAGTGCCCGGTGCGGCGCCATCTGCGCCTCGAAATAGGCGTTCTCGGCCTCGAGATAGGCGAGCACGTCGGGGTCGTTCACCTCGGGGTAGTTCGGGTCCTTGAGCCACGCCCAGGGATCGCTGATCGTGATGCCGTGGGTGGTGAATTCGTGCGGGCGCGTCGGCGCGACTGGCGGGGTCGGGGTGTCGGTATGATCGGTCATGCGCGCGTCCTAACGTGCGACGCGGGCTTTAGTCACGCGGGTTGCAGACAGTCTTGGACCAGCGACCAACGGCAATCGTGGACAATCGCGCGCCCAGGCCATAACCGGCGGCATCGTGCGCAGCGCCTCTTTCGGGTTTCCGGCGGTTGTGCGCTTTTCAACGAGCCCGTGAGTGGAGAAAACCCGATGGCGTGGGTCATTCTGGGCGTGGCGGTGGTGACCGAGATCATCTGGGCGCTGAGCCTCAAATGGGCGGCGGTGCAGGGGAGCTGGACGGCGTCGGCGGTGCCGGTGACGCTGAGTTTCGTCAACATGGGGCTGCTGGCGATGGCGATGCGCGGGCTGCCGGCGGGAACGGCCTACGCGGTATGGACCGGGTTGGGCGCGGTCGGGGTCACGATCTTCGGCGTGATCCTGTTCGGGGAGAAGCTGAACATGGTGCAGGTGGGGTTCATCGCGCTGATCATCGTCGGCGTGGTGGGGACGAAGTTCTTCGCGCAGGCGTGATGCCCCGAGCGGCGGGGTTGAGCGGCGGGGTTCGCGCGCGCACATGGGTGGCGCGATGATCACCTCCCGCTTCGCGCCGTCGCCGACCGGGCGGCTGCATCTGGGCCATGCCTTTTCCGCGATCCGCGCGCATGATCTGGCGCGAGGCCGGGGCGGCTCGTTCCTGCTCAGGATCGAGGACATCGACGGCACGCGCAGCCGGCCCGAGCATGTCGAGACGATCATGACGGACCTCGCGTGGCTGGGGCTGACGTGGGACGGGCCGGTGGTGTTCCAGTCAGAGCGGCTGGAGGTGTATGCGGCGGCGCTGGCGCTACTACGCGCGGAAGGGCTGCTCTACCCATGTTTCTGCACGCGCGCGGAGATTGCGGAGGCGATGAGCGCGCCGCACGGGGCGACCGCGGTCTATCCCGGCACGTGCCGCGGCGTGGACGCGCGCGACCGGATGGACGAGCCGCATTGCTGGCGGCTCGACATGACGGCGGCGGTGGCACACGCGGGGCCGCTCGAGTGGCGTGATGCGGGCAAGCGCGTGCGCGCGGTGCCCGAGGAACAGGGCGATGTGGTGCTGGCGCGCAAGGATGCACCGGCGAGCTATCATCTGGCGGTGACGATCGACGATGCGGCGCAAGGCGTCACCGACGTGGTGCGCGGGCGCGACCTGTTCGAAGCGACGCACGTCCACCGGCTGCTGCAGGCGCTGCTCGATCTGCCGACGCCGCGTTATCATCACCATGAGTTGCTCGCGGGGCCGGACGGCGAGCGGCTGGCGAAGCGGCACGGCGCGCCGACGCTGGCGAGCCTGCGCGAAGGCGGCGTGGACGGGCGCGCGCTGGCGGACGATTTGCGGCGCGGTCAGCTTCCAAAAGGCGCGTTCCGTACCTAGATTGGGGGCATGAACACCTTTCTCGTCATCCTGCTCGTCGCGGCGATGCTCGCCACGGTGGTCGCGCTGGTCCGCGGCATCATCTCCTTTCTTCAGGAGCAATCGGCGCAAGTGCGCGACGAGGGCGAGGGACCGACCGCGGGACAGCTCAAGTCGAACCGGATGATGCAGCAGCGCATCATGTTCCAGGCGGCGGCGATCCTGGTGTGCGTGCTGCTGCTCGCGGCGGCCGGGCGTACCTGAGACTTGGTCAAGCTCAACCGCATCTACACGCGCACGGGGGACACGGGCGAGACCGGGCTGGTCGACGGCAGTCGCGTGTCGAAGGCCGACGCGCGGTTGCAGGCGATGGGCGACGTCGACGAGGCGAACAGCGCGATCGGCGTGGCGATTGCCGCCCTGGCGGACGCGGACGTGCGCGTGGCGCTGACGCGGATACAGAACGACCTGTTCGACCTTGGCGCCGATCTGGCGACGCCGGGCGAGGATTTCAGCCCCAGCGAGATGGTGTTGCGGATCGTGCCGGCGCAGGTCGCGCGGCTGGAGGCGGAGATCGACGCGCTGAACGCGAACGTGCCGCCGCTGACCAGTTTCGTACTGCCCGGCGGCGCGGCGGCGGCGCTGCATCTCGCGCGCGCGATCGTGCGGCGCGCGGAGCGCTCGGTGGTCGCGATGGGACCGGCCGCGAACCCGCAAGCCCTGGCCTATATCAATCGCTTGTCCGATTTCCTGTTCGTCGCGTCGCGTGCGGTGAACCAATCGGCCGGTGGCGACGTTCTGTGGGTGGCAGGGGCAAACCGTTAACATAGCTTAGTGTGCTGGGTGACACGGCTAGGTTGGCGGCGGGGAGTTGATCATGGAACCGCAACGCCAATCACGTGATACGGCCGGCGATCTCGCGCGCCGGTTCGCCGCGGTGCGCGGGCTGAGCGAAGCGCTGGTCGCGCCCTTGTCCGACGCCGATGCGACGGTGCAGTCGATGGACGATGCCAGCCCGGCGAAATGGCATCTGGCGCACACCACCTGGTTCTTCGAGACGTTCGTGCTGCGCGATCACGTCGCGGGGTACCGGTTGCACGACGAGCGCTTCCCGTTCCTGTTCAACAGTTATTACGAGGCCGAAGGCCGCCGCCACGCGCGCGGGCGGCGCGGGATGGTGACGCGGCCGACGCTGGACGAGGTGCTGGCGTATCGCGCCGCGGTTGATGCGGCGTTGCTGGACGCGCTGGGCGATCTGCCCCCGGCCGCGACCGAGCTGGTGGCGCTCGGCTGCCATCACGAGGAGCAGCATCAGGAGCTGCTCGTCACCGACATCCTGCATCTGATGAGCGAAAATCCGCTCGAACCCGCGATCTGGCCGGCGGCGCCCAAGGTGCCGGTCGCGATGCCCGGTGCCGTCCGCTGGATCGAGAGCGCGGAGCGCGTGGTCGAGATCGGTCACGACGGGCAGGGCTTCGCATTCGATTGCGAGGGGCCGCGTCACCGCGCGCTGATCCCCGCGCACGCGATCGCCGACCGGACGGTCACCAACGGCGAGTGGCAGCGCTTCATCGCCGATGGCGGCTACCGCGACCCGCGATTGTGGTTGTCGGACGGATGGGGCTGGGTGCAGCGCGAAGGGATCACCGCGCCGCTTTATTGGGAACAGCGCGATGGCGTATGGACCCGCTTCGGGCTGGACGGGCGGCGCGCGGTTGATCCCGCCGCGCCGGTGACGCACGTCAGCTTCTACGAAGCGGATGCCTATGCCACCTGGGCGGGCGCGCGATTGCCGACCGAGTTCGAGTGGGAAGCGGCGGCGGCGGCGCATGATGCGGCGGGCGGCAACCAGATGGACCGTGGCGGCGCGGTCGAGCCACGCCCGGCGGCGGATGGCCCGGCGTTCTTCGGCGACGTGTGGGAATGGACCGGCAGCGCGTACCGTCCTTATCCCGGCTTCCGCGCGGTCGAGGGCGCCGTCGGCGAATATAACGGCAAGTTCATGAACGGGCAGTTCGTGCTGCGCGGCGGCAGTTGCGCGACCCCGCGCGGCCACGCGCGCGCGTGCTACCGCAATTTCTTTTACCCTCATCAGCGCTGGCAGTTCACCGGCGTGCGGCTCGCCAAGGATTTGTGAGATGCTGAAGCCTGAGATCGAAGACGGGCAGGCGAGCCTCGCCGACCCGCAGTTCCGCGCCGACGTGCTGGCGGGCCTCGCGCGGCGTCCGCGCGCGATTCCGGCGCGCTGGTTCTACGATCACCGCGGGTCGGAATTGTTCGAGGACATCACCGACCTGCCCGAATATTATCCGACCCGCACCGAGGTCGCGCTGCTCGAAGGATTGTGCCTGGAGCTGCACCAATTGACCGGCAAAGGCCGCGCGGTGGTGGAGTTCGGGTCGGGATCGTCGACCAAGACGCCGACGCTGCTGAAATGCGTCGAACCGTCCGCTTACGTGCCGATCGATATTTCGGGCGATTTCCTGCGCGAGAGTTCGCGTACGCTGTCGGCGGCGTTCCCCGAATTGCTGGTGCTGCCGTTCGAGGCCGATTTCACGCGGCCGCTCAACTTGCCGCACACGATTCACGACGCGCCCAAGCTGGGGTTCTTTCCGGGATCGACGATCGGCAATCTGATCCCGCTCGCCGCGGTCGACCTGCTGCGCGCGATGCGTGCCTCTCTGGGAGAGGGCGCGATGCTGTTGATCGGGATGGACCGGATCAAGGACGCGGGCGTGCTCGTCCCGGCTTACGACGATGCGCAGGGCGTGACGGCGGCGTTCAACCTCAACCTGCTGGAGCGGATCAATCGCGAGCTGAACGGGACGATCCCCGTCGACGCATTCCGCCACCGCGCGATCTGGAACGACGACCGCGCGCGAATCGAGATGCACCTGGAGGCGACGCGCGACGTGTCGTTCACGGTCGAGGGGCGCGGGTTCGAGATCGCGGCGGGCGAGACGATCCACACCGAGAACAGCCACAAATACGGCCCGCGCGACGCGCGCATCCTGCTGCGCAGCGGCGGGTGGACGCCGATCCGCGAGTGGACCGACGACGAGGGCAAGTTCGCGGTGATCCTGGCCGAAGCGCAGGCGGAGCGGCCCGCGCCCTGAGCGGCGCGGCCCGCGCCCTGAGCGGAGCGACCCGCAAGCCTTCCCGCGTCAGGGCCGCTCGACGCGCGCGGTCCAGGTGCGGATGAAATTGGGATTGCCGCGGCACTCGCTCATCTCGGCCTGTTCGATCAGGCGCAGGCGGGTGCCGTCCCAGGCGAAGCGTTGCGAGACGCCGCAGTCGCCGAGGCCGCGTCCCTTGGCGTAGCTGGTCAGCACGCCGTTCTCGAACGCGCCGTTGACGACACTCGGCACGCGGGTTTCCGGGTCGGCGCCGCTCGCCTCGAACCCGGCGGGGGCGTCGGTCTGCGCCGGGGTGACGCGATTGCCGCGGATGACGAACAAAGCGCCGATGACGTTGTACGCGCCCGCCGAGCAGGGCAGCACCGCGAGCGAGGTGCCGCCGCCGACCGACGACACGACCGGACTCCAATCCACGTCGGGGCTGGGCGGCGCTTCGCACCGCGCGGTGCGCGTCATCGCGGCGATCTGTCCCCTTGACAATCGGGCGGGAATGCCGGTCGGCGCGCGTGTGTGGATGACGGGGGCGAGCGGGGCGGCCGGGACCGACGCGGCGGGCGCGCGTCCCTTCGCCACCGCGGCGGTGACGGTATCGACGCGGTGCTGGACCGCATCGGCGTAGCGCAGTGCGGCCGACAGGCCGGCGAGCGAGACCGTGCCGAGCGGCTTGCCGGTGCGTCCCAGCAGCGTGACCGTCCGGGCGTTGACGAGCGCCGCGACGATGCGGTTCGCGTTCGTGCCCGCGAGCGCGTCGCCGGTGAGGGCGAAGCGCGCCGTGCCGACGCGCAGCGCGGCCGGCGCCGGGCCGTCGCCGGTGTTGCCGAGCGCGAGTTCGAACCCGCCGGCAGGCCCCGCCGCGCGCGCGATCTCGAGCGTGTAGCCGGGCCCCGTCGCGGTTTCGGGCGCCAGCGAGGCGAGCGTGCAGCGGTGCACGTTGTCGCACCCGACCGCCCAGTCGCCGAACGTCTTGAGCGCGCCGGGCGTGACCGAGGCGACGGTGGGGCTGGCGGTGAGCAGCAAGGCGGTAACGATCAGGCTCATTCGGCACCGATAGCGCGGTGGCGCGGCGGCGGCAAAGCGGGCTAGAGCGCGCCCAAACCACGAGGATGAGGAACGAGTAGATGCAGACGATGGGCGTGATCGGCGCGGGGCAGATGGGTGCGGGCATCGCGCAGGTGTCGGCGGCGGCGGGGTACCGCGTGATCCTGAGCGACGTCGACCAGGCGCGCGCCGAGGCGGGCAAGGCGGGGATCGCCAAGCGGCTGGCGCGCGACGTGGAGAAGGGCAAGATCGACGAACAAGCGCGCGACGCGCTGCTCGGGCGGATCGAGCCCGTGGGTGACGTGGCCGCGATGGCGCCGTGCGCGCTGGTGATCGAGGCGGCGACCGAGCGCGAGGCGATCAAGCGTCAGATCTTCGCGGCTGCCGGCCAGGTGCTGGGCAGGGATGCGGTGCTCGCGTCCAACACCTCGTCGATCCCGATCACGCGACTGGCGCAGGCGGCGCCCGACCCGGCGCGCTTCATCGGCGTGCACTTCTTCAATCCCGTGCCGGTCATGGGGCTGATCGAGATCATCCGTGGCCTCGCGACGAGCGACGAGACGGTGGCGACGATCGAAACCTACGCAGGCCAGCTCGGCAAGCAGGTGGTGCGTGCGAACGACGCGCCGGGCTTCATCGTCAACCGCGTGCTGATGCCGATGCTGAACGAAGCGTGCTTCGCGCTGGGCGAGGGGGTGGCGACGATCCCCGACATCGACCTGGCGTGCCAATTGGGGCTCAACCATCCGATGGGGCCGCTGACGCTGGCCGATTTCATCGGGCTCGACACCTGCCTGGAGATCACGCGGGTGCTGTTCGAGGGGACGGGCGATCCGAAGTTCCGCCCCGCGCCGCTGCTCATCAAATATGTCGAGGCGGGCTGGTACGGGCGCAAGAGCGGGCGCGGCTTCTACGATTATTCGGGCGAGACGCCGGTGCCGACGCGCTGAAGGACCAAAGGAGGGGGAGGGGGCGGGTCGCCCGCGCGATCAGGCGGGGGCGACCTTGTACGCGAGCTGGTGGTAGAAGTGCGCGACGCCGACCAGGTCGCGACCGACGGGGGCGAGCCGCTCGCCGAGCGCGTAGCGGCGTAGCTCGCTTGAGGCGGGGGCGTGCCAGCCCGCGGTCATCCAGGCGCCGCTTTTCTGGTCGGCGCGGCGGACGAGGCCGTGGCAATGCCACAGGCATGCGCGCGAACGGCCGAGCGCGCGCAGGCGGGCGACATCGGCGGGGACGATCGTGGTCGTCGAAGCGCGATCGGATTGCCGCGCCACGGCGTGGACGCGGTTGGCGGCATTGTGGCCGCGCGCTGTGTCGAATGGCGACGGTGCGGCGTGATCGAGCAGACCTTTGAGAAAGGTATCGAGCTCCCGCAGGCAATTGGCGACGTAGCGCGCGCGAATGCCCGCGCCGTCACCGCTCGGCCACGGATCGGCGAGCGCGCCCTCGCGCGCCAGTTGCCCGAAGCGATGCGCGCCGCGGAGCAGCAGCGTCGTCGCGCGGTCGCGCTCGATCGACGGCAACGCCACCACTACGAGCGGCGGCGCGGCGGGGGAGAGATCGATGCGGGGTGCGAGCGCCAGCGCGGCGGCGGTCACTCGGCGGCCGGGGGCGGGGTGGCGGGCACGCGATCCGCGCGCAGCTTGTCGGTGCGCTCGGCGCGCACGGCCATCGCGTCCCACGATGCGGCGGCGCGCTCGCAGCGTTCGCGCACGTTATCGAGCGTGGCAGCGGACGCCGCCTCCCGCTGGGTGATCGCCTGACGGCGAAAGAAAGCGGCATCATTCGACATGGAACACGAACTCCGAACGGGCGGTGTCGGGCAGGCGAAAGGCCGACCTGTCGGGGAGCGCGGGCGGCGACCGGCAGGCCACCGTCCGCGCGATGCTCAATCGGCGTGGGTAAGGTTCACCGCCGCCATCTTACCGCGCCGGTCCTGTTCCAGCTCGTAGCCGACGCGCTGGTTCTGGTTGAGTGTCGCCATGCCCGACCGCTCCACCGCGGAGATGTGCACGAACGCGTCGTCCCCGCCGCCATCGGGCGCGATGAAGCCGTATCCCTTGTCGAGGTTGAAGAATTTGACGGTGCCGGTGATGCTCATGTTCTTCCTTCGTCGAAGGCGCGCCGATCGACGGACGCGCACGCCGCTCAAAGCTGCAGGGAAGGAAGGAAGAAGGGGGCCGCAAAGCGCCGAAAAACCGTCGATGTGCGACTATAGCTTGGAAGATATGGGCGCGCTGCGGGGCGTGTGCAAGGTTGGTGGCGGGAGTGTGGGGCGTGGTCGGCCCGGATGGAGCGCGTTTTCTCGTCACCCCGGACTTGGTCCGGGGTCCCACTTCGTAGAGAGGGCAGGAGAGGGTAGCGGGATCCCGGATCAAGTCCGGGATGACGGTGGGTTTTGGTGAGCGGGGGGGCTCGACGGTGTCGAGTGACCCGGTTGGTAGGGTCGAACGTTGCCGGAGGGGGTGGTTCGCCATGCCCGGCTGGGCGACGGCAGAGCCGCCGCTTTACGTCGGACGGGTTCGGCTCGCGCCGACCCGCCGGCCGATCCCGGCCTTGCGCTTTGCGCATCGGCGCCGTCGCTTCGCCGACGCGGCTAAGCCGGGAGGGGCGACGGCAAAGCCGCCGCTTTACGTCGGACGGGTTCGGCTCGCGCCGACCCGCCGGCCGATCGCGGCCTTGCGCTTCGCGCATCGCCGCCGTCGCTTCGCCGACGCGGCTAGGCCGGGATTGACGCGCCTACGCCGGGATTTGCTGACTGATACAGTGGAAACTCCCGCCGCCCGTCAGGATGGCGTCGGCGCGCAGGCCGACCGCGCGGCGGTCCGGGAACAGCGCCTGCACCGCCGCGACACCGGCCTCGTCGTTGGGCGTGCCGTAGATCGGCACCACGACGGCGGCGTTGCCGATGTAGAAGTTCATGTAGCTCGCCGGGATCACCTCCTCGTCGCGCAGCACGCGGCCGGGGGAGGGCACGTGGACGACCTGGAGCCCGGCGGCACGCGCGCGGTCGGCGGCGTCCTGGTAGATGCGCCAATTGGGATCGTTCTCCGCCGCCTGCGGGAGTGCCAGGCGACCCTCGCCGACGAATCGCGCGAGATTGTCGACATGGCCGTCGGTATGGTCGCCCAGCAGCCCGTCGCCGAGCCAGACGACGCGGGTGTAGCCCAGATCGTCGCGCAAGCGCTGCTCGATCCGTTCGCGCGACAGCGACGGGTTGCGGTTGGGGTTGAGCAGGCATTGCTCGGTCGTGACCACCGTCCCGGTGCCGTCGCCGTCGATCGCGCCGCCTTCCAGCACCCAGTCGTGCGTTTCAGCCGACAGTCCGCGCGCGGCGGCGAGCCGTTGTCCGACGTCGTCGTCGCCGGGCAGGTCGTACTTGCCGCCCCAGCCGTTGAAGGCGAAATCGTGCGCGACGCCGTCGCCGGTGATGATCGCGCCGGTGTCGCGCAGCCAGATGTCGCCGAACGGCTCCACCACCACCTCGGCGAACGGAGCGAGATCGCGCGCGGCGGCGGCGGCCTCGTCGTCGGCGGCGACCAGGATCACCGTTTCACCCGCGCCATCGGCGTGGACGGCGCTGGCAAAAGCGGCGACCTCGTCGCGCGCCTGGTCCAGATCCTCCTGCCAGAGCTCGGCGTGGCTGGGAAAGCCGATCCAGACGGCGGCGTGGGGTGCCCATTCGGCGGGCGGGGTCTTGCTGGTCACCGGGCTGGTCATTGCGCTGGTCACTGGGCTGGTCACCGGGCTGCTCCTGCGCGCGAGCGGTCGCGGATGGCGCGGAACTCGGCGGTCTTGTACCAATTGGGCCAGGTATTGCCGTCCGCCAGTTCGCGGCCGAGCTGGTAGTAGATCGTCAGGTCCTGCACCGCGCCGTCCCAGTTCCAGTCGGGGCGGTATTCGTCCTGCGGCTTGTGGTAGCGGTTGGCGGTATAATCCTCCGCCGCCGCCTTGCCCGCTGCCAAGCCACCGTTGACGAGGTCCTCGCCGCTGCCCGCCGCCAGCATCGGCACGCCGAGCTTCGCGAAGGAGAAATGGTCGGAGCGGAAGTAATGCCCCTTCTCGGGCGTCGCCTCGGGCGTGATGCGGCGGCCTTGCGCGGCGAGCAGCGGTTTCACCATGTCCTCGAGCTCGCTCTTGCCCGCGCCCGTGATCTCGAAGTCGCGCGTCGCGCCGTTGACGTTCAGCACGTCCATGTTGATGCCGCCCACCGTGCGTGCGAGCGGGAAGACCGGGTGCTGGGCGTAATAAGCGCTGCCGAGCAGGCCCGATTCCTCGGCGGTGACCGCCAAGAACGCGACCGAGCGGCGCGTGCGCGGTGCTTTTGCAAAGGTTTCGGCCAGCGCGATCAGCCCGGCGGTGCCCGAGGCATTGTCGACCGCGCCGTTGCAGATGTCGTCGCCGTTCACCGGCTCGCACCGCCCCAGGTGATCCCAGTGCGCGGAATAGAGCACGTAATCGTCCGGCGCGCCGCCCTGCGCGGCGGGCTTGCCCGGCAGCACGCCGATGACGTTGTGCGACAAAGATTTCTTGATCCGGTTGTCGAAGCCGACCGACATGGTGACGCCCAGCGGTACGCTGCGGAACCCCTTGGTCGCGGCGGCGCGGGAGAGCGCGGCGAAATCCTTGCCCGCGCTGGCGAACAGCGCCTTCGCCTGGGCGAGTTGCATCCAGCCGATCGCCTGGCTCTGGTCCATGTGGTTGTTGGCGGCGTCGAGCTCGTATTGCTCGCCGGTCCACGACGATTGGACAACCGCCCAGGGATAGGCGGCGGGTTCGGTGTCGTGGACGATGATCGCGGCGGTGGCACCCTGCCGTGCGGCCTCCTCGAACTTGTAGGTCCAGCGGCCGTAATAGGTCATCTCGCGCCCGTTGAACGTGCCCTTGGTTTTCGGCGTCGACCAGTCGGGGTCGTTGGAGAGGATGACGACGGTCTTCCCGCGCACGTCCAGCCCGGCATAGTCGTTCCACCCCTTTTCAGGCGCGTTGACGCCGTAGCCGACGAACACGACGGGCGAGTTGGCGATGCTGACCTGTGGCACGACGCGGTAGGTGCCGACCACCATGTCACTCTTGTAGGCGAGCGACAGCGGCGTCGCGCCGCCCGAGAAGACCATCGGGCGCACGTTGGTGGCGGTGCTGGCGACCATCGGCACGTCCTGCGTCCACTTGCCCGCGTTGCCGGGTTTGAGCCCGGCCGCCTTCATGCGGCGAACGAGATAGTCGATCGTTTTCGTCTCACCCGCGGTGGTCGGCGCGCGGCCCTCGAAAGCGTCGGACGACAGCTCGCGTGTCACGTCCTTGAGCGTCTGCACCGGGATGCTCGGCGTGGGCGCGGGAGCGGGCGTGGTTTGGGCGAGCGCGGCAGGTGCGGCGAGCGCGGTGGCGAGGCAGGCGACGACGTGGCGCATGGCAGATCCCTTCATCGCACCAGCGTGTGCCAGCCGTCTTCGGTGTCCGCAAGCTTGTGCACCGGACGCGCGACGATAGGATGACATGGCAAGCTTTCCGGGGGGCGGAGGCGATGGAAACAGGGTGTCAGGCGTATGTGGGGGAAAACGGCAGCCTTGCTGGCTGGGGTAAGTGCGATTGCTGGCGTGGCAAGGGGAGCCGAAACCGATCCCGCGGCGGCGTTCGGCGCCCGCGAATACGTGCAATCGGCGTCGCTTTCTCCGGACGGCACCCAGCTCGCTTATGTCGCACCTACCAAAGGACAGGGCAGCGCATTGTACGTGGTCTCGACGACCGAGGCAGATGCCAAGCCACGCTACGTCGTGGCAGCTAGCGGCGATCCCGATCGCATGATCGGTTGCGACTGGGTTTCGGATGTCAGGCTGTTCTGTAATGTGTCCATAACCCAGCAAACGGGTGCGGGTTTGACCACGATCACGCGAATGATCGCGATCAATGCCGACCAATCGAACATGAAGATCGTATCGAGGCGCAGCGGCGACGGCGCCTTGTACCTGTCCTACAATGGCGGCGCGGTAATCGACATGCTGCCTGGGGAGAAGAACAAGGTGCTGGTCACCGCCGAGTTCGTTCCCGAGGCGCGCGCGGGAACGCTGACGGGGCAGCGCGGCGCCGGCTTAGGCGTCGAACGCCTGGACACGGACACGCTGGCCCGCGAACGCGTGGTCGCACCGCGCCGCGAAGCGGTGGAGTATATCAGCGACGGTAATGGGCAGGTGCGTGTCATGGGTCTGCTGCGCAGCACCGACATCGGGCGCGCTACGGGCGAGCTATCCTACTACTATCGAGCCAAAGGCGACTTGGCGTGGAAGCCGTTGAACGACTACGACATCAAGAAGCGTGAGGGTTTCAACCCGCTTGCGGTCGATCCCGCAGGCGACATCGTCTACGGCTACGACAAGCTGGATGGACGCCAAGCCCTGTTTTCTCGCCCGCTAGCGGAGCATTCCACTGCCAAGCTCGTCTACGCGCGGCCTGATGTCGACATCGATGGTCTGATCCGGATCGGGCGGCGGCAACGTGTTGTCGGCGCGACCTTCGCCACTGACAAGCGCACCGCTGTTTATTTCGACGCCGAGATCGAGCGGATGCGGGCGTCGCTGACTAAGGCGTTGCCGGGGGCACCGATCATCAACGTGCAGGATGCCAGTCTGGACGAGCAGAAGTTGCTGTTGTGGGCAGGAAGCGACACCGATCCGGGCCGCTATTACCTGTTCGATCGTACAAAGCGGCAGTTGCGTCCGCTTTTGCTGTCGCGCCCGCAATTGGCTGACGTGAAGCTCGCCACCGTAAAGGCCGTGCAGGTACGCGCGAGCGATGGCACGATGGTGCCAGCCTACCTGACATTGCCGCCCGGCAGCGGGGGCCGCAACCTGCCCGCAATCGTGATGCCGCACGGCGGTCCCAGCGCACGCGACGAATGGGGTTTTGACTGGTTGTCGCAATATTACGCGAGCCGCGGTTACGCGGTGTTGCAGCCGAATTATCGCGGGTCGAGCGGCTACGGCGACGCCTGGTACCAGAAGAACGGTTTTCGATCCTGGCGTACTGCAATTGGCGATGTGGTGGATGCTGGGCGATGGATGGTGGCACAGGGGATCGCTGATCCCGCCAAGCTGGGGATCGTCGGCTGGTCGTATGGCGGCTATGCCGCGCTGCAATCCAACGTCCTCGCCCCGGACCTATTCAAGGCGGTGGTGGCCATTGCGCCGGTTGCCGACCTGCCGGCGCTGATCGAGGAAGCGCGGCTGTACACGAATTATGACCTGGTGCGTGATTTCGTCGGGACGGGCCCGCATTTGCGCGAGGGGTCACCCGCGCAACATGCCGATGCATTCAAGGCGCCGGTGCTGCTGTTTCACGGCACGTACGACCAGAATGTGTCGGTCGAGCAGTCAAGATTGATGGACCGCCGCCTAGCCGCTTCGGGAAAGCGCCACGAGTTGGTTACCTATCACGGCCTCGCACATGCGTTAACCGACTCGGTAGCGCGCGCCGACATGCTGAAGCGCAGCGACATGTTTCTTCGTAGCGCGTTTGGCAGCTAAACGAGAAAGGGCGGCCCCGCGGGACCGCCCTTTTCGTGTTTGGTGGCCGGAGAGCGCCACGGGCGGAGCCCGCGTCGTCGGTCCTCGCTTGAGCGAGGCCGGCCGGCCGTCGCGTTCTACTCAGCTTAACGCGAGTAGAACTCGACCACTAAATTCGGCTCCATCTTCACCGGATAGGGCACCTCGTCGAGCGTCGGCACGCGGATGAAGGTGACCTTGGCATTGCCGTCGGGCGCGACGTAATCGGGCACTTCGCGCTCGGCGAGCTGCTGTGCTTCGAGGACCAGCGCCATTTCCTGCGCCTTGGAGCCCAGCGTGATCTCGTCGCTGACGTAGCAGCGGCGCGAGGCGATGTTGCACTTCACGCCGTTGACGCGGACGTGGCCGTGGCTGACGAGCTGACGCGCGGCCCAGATCGTCGGCGCGAACTTCGCGCGGTAGACGATCATGTCGAGGCGACGCTCGAGCAGGCCGATCAGGTTCTGCGAGGTGTCGCCCTTCATGCGCGCGGCTTCCTCGTAGCAGTGCTTGAACTGCTTCTCGGTCACGTCGCCGTAATAGCCCTTGAGCTTCTGCTTGGCGCGCAGCTGGATGCCGAAGTCCGACACCTTGCCCTTGCGGCGCTGACCGTGCTGGCCGGGGCCGTATTCACGCTTGTTGACCGGGCTCTTGGGGCGGCCCCAGATGTTCTCGCCCAAACGGCGATCGAGCTTGTGCTTCGCGCTATGACGCTTCGACATTTTAAATCCTTGGCAAATGCTAACAACGTGGCCCGCGCTTCATCATGGATGATGGATTGCAGGGTTCTTCCCGGTCATCGCGCCGCCCGATGCTGCAAGGCACGGGCAGGCCCACCGCTTCACCGGGGTGCAGGGGCAATTGCGAAGGCGCGCGCTTAGCGGGCGTGGCGGGCCGGGTCAAGGGAGCGCCGCGCTGCGGGTGCGGTGGCGCGGGGGGGGGCAGATACGGTCGAACTGGACAGCGCGGCAACCGGCCGGCACAGGCAGGCGGATGAGTATCAAGCCCGGACCCGAATGCACCACCATGGCGGAGGTCCGCGCGGGCGTGGATGCGCTGGACCGCGAGATCGTCGTGCTGCTCAGGCGCCGCTTCGACTATATGGAGGCGGCGGCGCGCATCAAGCCCGAGCGCGCGGCGGTGCGCGACGAAGCGCGCAAGCGGCAGGTGATCGCGCAGGCGGCTGCCGCGGCGGAGGCCGCGGGGCTGCCGGCACCCGCGATCGCGGCGATGTGGGAAACGCTGGTCGAAGCGTCGATCGCGTATGAATTGGAAAAATACGACGCACGCGACGTAACCCCGCGTTAGGTCGCCCGGGCGCATGGCGGCACGATGGACTTGCCGCTGATCGCTCCCAATCCGCCGCGCCTGTCGCAGATGGCCGATGCGCTCGCCCGTATCGAGGCGAGCGGCATCTACAGCAATCACGGACCCGAAGTGCGCGCGCTGGAGCGCGACGTGACCGCGCGGCTGTTCGGCGGGCGCGGGGCGACGCTGGCGGTTAACAATGCCACCAACGGGTTGATGATCGCGCTGGCCGACGCGGTCGGGCCGGGCGGGCGCGGGCGCATGGCGCTGATGCCGGGCTTCACCTTTGCCGCGACCGCCCAGGCGGCGTGGTGGGCGGGGCTGGTGCCGCTGGTGTGCGACGTCGACCCGGACGATTGGAGCGCGTCGGCGCGCGAGGAGGAGCGATTGCTCCAGCGCCACGGCGCGAACGTCGCCGCGATCGTACCCTATGCGACGTTCGGACGCGCGATCGACCTGGACCGATACCGCTGGCTGGCGGCGCGGCACGGTGTCGCGGTGGTGGTCGACGCGGCGGCATCGCTCGGCACGCGCGACGCGGACGGGATCAATGTCGGCGCCGGATCGCCGTTCCCGGTCGTGTTCTCGATGCACGCGACCAAGCCGTTCGCGGTCGGCGAAGGCGGGCTGATCCACTGCGGCGACGCGAGCGTGATCGAGCGGCTGCGCGCCGCGGCGAATTTCGGTTTCACGCATCCGCGCACCGCGACGATCCCGGGGTTGAACGCCAAGCTGCCCGAGGTGCTGGCGGCGATGGCGCGGGCCAAGCTGGACACGTTCGATCACACGTGCGCGCGTCGCGACGCGGTGGTGCGCGCGTACCGCGAGGCGTTGGGCGCGCGCTTCACCGTGCAGGCGGCGACGGCGGGCGCGCAGGCGCATGGCTTCTTTCCCGTCCTGCTGCCGCGCGGTTGCGACCGCGCCGGCGTGATCGCCGCGCTGGCGCGCGACGGCATCGGCGCGGGCGCGTATTTCAGCCCGCACCTGGGCGAGCAGCCGTGGGTGCGCGACGTGGCGACGGTCGAGCCGACGCCGGTGTGCGACGACCTGTCCGCGCGCATGCTGTCGCTGCCGGTGACCGACGCGATGAGCGCGGACGACGCGCGGACAGTTGCCGCGGCGCTGGCGCGCGCGGTGCCCGCGGTACGCCTGGCGACGCCCGCGCAGGCCGTGGCGAGCCACGACACGCTGGTGATCGGGGGCGGTCCGGCGGGCACCGCGCTGCTGACCGCGGCGGCCAAGGCAGGCGTGCTGCCCGCCTTGTCACGCGGGCTGGCGATCGTCGAGGCGGGGCCGGCGCTCGGCAGCGGGCGGTTGGGCCAGTACGCGATCACGAGCGATTCGAGCGCGGAGACGTTCCTGACCGCGGTTGCCAACAATCCGCATCGCGAGATCGCGACGCTGGTCGATCATCCCGCAACCGCGCGCGTGGCGGCGCGGCGCGACGGGCTGGGCGTGCCGCTGGTCGAGGTCGGCCCGATGCTCGACGCGCTGGGCGATCGGCTGGGACAGGTGGTGACGCGGCACGGCGGGCACGTGCTGACGGGGCAGCGCGCGCTGTCGACGCGGCAGGAGAACGGCGGCTGGTGCACCACGATCGAGCATGTCGCGACGGGGGCGGTGTCGCAGCACCGGTCGCGTCACGTCGTGATCGCGACCGGCGGGCATCAGCCGATCGACCGGCTGGCGGCGCAGGAGGTGGCGGGCGTCCCCTTGTCGGCGCTGGCGGGCGGGCGGCTGATCCAGTCCGACGCGGTGCTGAGCATCGGCGGGGCGCAACTGGTCGCCGATCTGGTCGCGGGCGTCCGCGCGCCGCGGATCGCGGTGGTGGGCGGCTCGACCAGCGCGATGACAACGGCTGCGGCGTTGCTGAAGGCGGGGTTGCCGCTGGGCGAGGGGGCGATCACGCTGCTGCACCGGCGCGCGCTGCGACCCTTTTATCCGTCGGTCGAGGCGGCGGAGGCGGAGGGCTATACCGATTTCGGCGCGGACGACATCTGTCCGGTATCGGGGTTCGTGTACCGACTGGCCGGGTTCCGGCTGGAGGCGCGCGACCTGGTGCTGCGGATGCTGGCGGTCGACGGCCGCGTGCCCGACCCGCGCGTGCAACTGCACCGCATCGCGGCGAACGAGGACGCGCGCGCGCAGGACATCGTGCGAGGGGCCGATGTGGTGATCGCGGCGCTTGGCTATCGTCCGCACGCGCTGCCGGTGTTCGCGTGTGGCGGCGAGCCGATGCGGCTGGCGGCCGACACGGGTGCGGCGATGGTCGACCGGCATTGCCGGGTGCTCGACGCGGCAGGCGCGCCGATCGCGGGGCTGTACGGGATCGGGCTCGCGGCCGGGTTCGTGCCGTGGGGACGGCTGGGTGGCGAGGCGAGCTTTCGCGGCCAGGCGAACGGCTTGTGGCTGTGGCAGAACGACGTCGGCATGATGATCGTCGACCAGTTGCTGGACGAAGCCGCGCGGGTGGCGGCGGGATGACGGGCGCGGTGCCCATCGTCAGCGTCGTGATGGCGGCGTACAACGGCGCGGCGTTGATCGAGGAAACGCTCAACAGCGTGTCGCGGCAGACGATGGATGCGTTCGAGGTGATCGTGGTGGACGATTGCTCCACCGATGCGACGCGCGACGTGGTGGCGCGCTGGCATGATCCGCGGGTGCGCCTGATCGCGCTGCCGCAGAACGGCGGACCGGTGCGCGCGCGCAACCACGCGCTCGCGCACGCGCGCGGACGCTATATCGCGGCGCTCGATCAGGACGATCTGTGCCACCCCGACCGTTTTGCGCGGCAGGTGGCGTTCCTGGACGCCAACGCCGACGTGGCGCTGGTCGGCACCGCGACGCAGGTGCTGAGCGCGAGCGGGATCGCGCCGTCGACGCACCCGCGCATCACGACACCGGCGCTGATCGGGTGGCTGTTGCGCTTTTCCAATCCGCTGGTCTGGTCGTCGGTGATGGTGCGCGGATCGGTGGCGCGCGCGCTTGAGCCGTTCACGCGCCCCGACATGCTCTACGCGGAGGATTTCGACCTGTACCACCGCGCAGCCGCCGCCGGGCAGGTGGCGCGGATCGATGCGCCGCTGGTCACCTATCGCAGCCACGCCGGCGGTTGTTCGCAGCGGTACGAGGAGGTGATGCTGGCGAGCGCCGAGCGCGTGCTGGCAAGCGCGCTGCACGAGACGTTCGGCGGCATGGCGAGCGGCGCGGCGCGGTTGTTCGTGCGCCACCTGATGCACGGCGCGCCGGTGCCCGACGGCGAGACGCTGGGGCGATTGGCGGCGCTGCTCGACCACGCACGGTTGCGCTACCTGGCGGTGACGCGCGCCGATGCGACCGATCGCCGGCTGATCGCGCGCGAAACGCGGCGGGTCTGGGCGGGCGTGCTGCGCGCCGGGTTGCGGCAGGGGACGATCGGTCTGCGCGACGCGATCGCGGCGGGTCCGGTGGCGAGCGTGGCGCGCGTCGACCGGCTGGCGTGGAGCCGGATGGTCGGGCAGGTGCGCCCGTGGCTGGCCGCGGGCTGAACGGGAACGGGACGATCAGTGCAGCAAGGGTAGCAGGTTCACAAAGGGACCATGGCGCTTAACGTGGGCGGCGCGACGCGGCCGGAGTGAAGATCAGACCTTTGCCGCGTAGATCATGCGGCCCGGCCCGAGCCGCTCGAACACCTCGGCCAGTTCGTTCTCGCCCACCGCGAAGCAGCCCTGGCTGCGACCCAGCATGCCACGTTCCGCCACCATCTCTCGGTTGGCGTACCAGGCGGCGTGAACCACGATGGCGCGGTCGAGCGCGTTGTTGTTGGTGTGGTCGAGCCCGACCAGCCGCTGCGACTTGCCGTGCTTGCCGACGTAATAATCGCTGGTGAGGAAAGCGCCCTCGCACGAGGCGTTGGAGCCGTTGGCGTTGGAGAAGCGCTGGAGATAACCAGTGTGCGCGGGGTCGGAGCCCGAGCCGTGCGCGACGAGCTTGGAGGTGGTGCGGCCATCCTCCAGGTTGACGAGGTGGAAGCGCGGCGTGCCCGAGGAGGTCGCGAAATCGGCGATGGCGATGCGGTCGTGCCGCGCGATGCTGCTGCCGTGCTGCTGCAACGCGGCCATCGCACGACGCATCAGCGCGGGACGAACGGTCCCCAGGCTGTTGGCGCTGTCGGCCGGGAACGAGTCAGCGGTGAAGCCACCCGCGCTGTGCCCCTCGTACAAGCCGGTGGGAAGCAGCGATTCCGGTGCGCGACGCATGCCAGCCGATACCGCCGAGGGGATCATCATCGCCCCCGCAAACAGGCTGCCCGTCTTCAACAAGGCACGCCGCGATGGCATCGGTTCACGCGTCAACTGCATCTCGTCCAATCATCCCTCACCCGGTAGGTCCGCTTGTTACCATGATTCGGCTTAATGATCTGCAATCTTTTCCGCATCTTAGGCGCACGTTCCTACATTCTGGCGTAGAATCCACACGATTCATCGGGCTGGCACCAAAATCGCGTCAAGGAGTTATCAACCACGACCGGGCGGTCGGACGCTCCCGGTCGGACGGCACGAGGATGATGTGAGATGTTGCGACGCGCCCTGTTGATGGTCGCGCCGGTGGTCGCCGGCGCTTGCCTTTCTTTCCCCGCCGATGCGCGGACGATGGACGGTCTGGCGCTGACGGAGGCGGCCGCGACACTTGCACCCAATCGCTATCTGTGGAGCGACAATCAGGCGGACGGACCGGTCAGCATCCTGATCTCCATCCCCGATCAGCGCGCGTACGTGTTTCGCGGCGAGACGCTGGTGGCGGCGTCAACCGTATCGACCGGCAAGGCGGGCAACGACACGCCCACGGGCAGCTTCACGATCCTGCAGAAGAACGCGAAGCATTTCTCCAACCTCTACGACAATGCGCCGATGCCGTACATGCAGCGGCTGACGTGGGACGGTGTCGCGCTGCACGCGGGCGCGAACCCGGGCTTTCCGGCGTCGCACGGGTGCATCCGTCTGCCGACCGCCTTTGCCAAGAAGCTGTTCGAGATCACCGAACTCGGCGCCACGGTCGAAGTGACCGATGAAGCGTACGTCAGCGGGATGGACGCGCCGGCTTATACGCCAGTGGCGCTGTCGCGCGACCACGAGGTGAGCGAAACCGCGCGCGCGAACGAGCGCGAAGGGATCGCGCAGGCGATGCGGGCCGATTGACCGCGATGCTCCCCCGCCCGATCCGGGCGGAGGAGCACGACATGCGTCAGCGTGGCAACTGCCAGCGGACGCGGTCGGAATAGCTGGTCGCGACCGCGTTGCCGGCATCGTCGCGGGCCGGCTCGAACCGGGCGCGGCGCTGGTACAGCCGGCAGGCGGCGCTATCGAGCGCGGCCGACCCGCTGGATGCGACAATCGAGCAGCCGCTGACGCGCCCGTCGCTGCCGACCTGGACCGACAGCGACACGACCCCCTCGTCCTCGGCGCGGAGCGCGGCGGCGGGGTAATCGTCGGTGGTGATCCAGCTGTTGCGGTTGCCGAGCGCGCGGACGCCGCTTGCCTTGCTGGGCGCGAGCGATGGCGGCGGCGGGGGCGGAGCTACCTCGATATGCGCGGGCGGGAAGGGCAGCGGCGGGGCGGGCAGGAGATCGACCGACACAATGCTGCTGGCGGCGGGCGTCGGTACGCGTGGGACAACGGCGGTGATCGACGACGCGCTCGATGGCGCGGTGGCGGTTTGTTCGGGCGGGGGCGGCGTGTCGGGCGGTGGTGGTACGTCGACGGGGACATTGGTGGTGGTCAGCGTGCGCGTGACCTCACCGACGAAGTTGGTCGCCATGCCGGTGACGAAGGCGAAGCCGAGCAATCCGTGGATGACCGCGACGCCGGCGATCGTCGCGATGCGCCTGCTGCCGGGTGCCTGATCGGAATAGGCCATGTGACATCTCTCCTTGTTCGGAAGTGTCGCGGCCGTGGAACCGCCCGTCGACGAACTCCGAAGCGGCAAGCTGCGCCTGTCGGCCCATGTTGATCAAGCGACTTAATTCGCACAAAATTCCTGTATCGTTACAGCTGCGTGCGGACCTGCCAGAGTTCGGGGAACAGCTCGACCTCGAGCATGCGGCGCAGATAACCGACGCCCGCGGTGCCGCCGGTGCCGCGCTTAAGGCCGATCACGCGCTCCACGGTGGTCACGTGGTTGAAGCGCCAGCGGCGGAAATAATCCTCCAGGTCGACCAGCTTCTCGGCCAGTTCGTAGAGCGGCCAATGCGCCGCGGGGTCGCGGTAGATCGTCGCCCACGCGTCCGTCACCGCCGGGTCGGTCGCGCGTTCGCTACGCCAGTCGCGCGTCGGGTCGGCGAGCAGGTCGTGGCGGTGGAGCAGCAGCAAGGCGGCGTCGTAGATGCTGGGCGCAGCGAGGATGTTCTCAAGCGCGGCGAGCGTGTGGCTACGGTGGCGATGGGGGCCGAGCATCGCGTGGTGGCGGTTGCCGCACAGGAACTCGATCGCGCGATACTGCCACGACTGGAAGCCGGACGACTGGCCGAGCGCATCGCGGAAGGTCGTGTATTCACTGGGCGTCATGGTGCGCAGCACGTCCCACGCGCCGTTCAATTGTTCGAGGATGCGGCTGACACGCGCGAGCATCTTGATCGCGTGGGGCAGCTCTTGGGCGAGGATCGCGTCGCGCGCGCTGGTGAGTTCGTGGACCGCGAGCTTCATCCACAATTCGCTGGTCTGGTGCTGGATAATGAACAGCAGTTCGTCGTGCGCGGTCGAGCGCGGGTGCTGCGCGTCCAGCACGCGGTCGAGCGCGAGGTAGTCGGCATAGGCCATCTTACCGGCGAAGTTCAGTTCGGCGCCCGCATGGGGTGGGGCATGGGATGGGGCTGCGTCGTCGCTCACGTAACGGCCGCGCGGCGCTGGTATTCGGGCGCCTCATAGGCGCGGGTGTCGATCACGTCGGCGAGGATGGTGGCGGCCTGCACCACCTCGGCCTCGGAGAGGTAGAGCGGGGTGAAACCGAAGCGCAGGATGTCGGGCGCGCGCACGTCGCCGATCACGCCGCGCGCGATCAGCGCCTGCATCACCGGATAAGCGTGGTCGTGGCGAAACGACACCTGGCTGCCGCGCGCGTGGGGGTCGCGCGGCGAGGCGAGGGCCAGGCCGCAGTCTGCTTCGGGGCAGCGGCGCTCGACCTCGCGGATGAACGTGTCGGAGAGGTGGATCGAGGCGGCGCGCAGGCTCCCCAAGTCGACGTCGTCCCACGCGTCGAGCGCGGCGTCGAGGATCGACAGTGCGACGATCGGCGGGGTGCCGACGCGCATCCGCTCGATGCCCGCGGCGGGGCGGTAGGTGCGGTGGAAGGCGAAGGGTTCGGCGTGGCCGAGCCAGCCCGACAGGATCGGCTGCGCCACATCGGCGTGGCGGGGGGCGACGTAGATGAAGGCGGGGCTGCCGGGACCGCCGTTCAGATATTTGTAGGTGCACCCCACAGCGAAATCGGCGTCGGCCAGGGCGAGGTGGACGGGGATCGCGCCGGCGGAGTGTGCCAGATCCCACACGGTGATCGCGCCGGCAGCGTGCGCGCGTTTCGTTAGCGCGGCCATGTCGTGGAGGCGGCCGGTTCGGTAGTCGACCTCGGTCAGCATGGTGACCGCGACGGTTTCGTCGATCGCGTCCGCGACCTCATCGGGCGCGACGACCTTCAGCTCGCGCCCGCCGAGTGCCGCGAGCAGGCCGTCGGCGATGTAGAGGTCGCTGGGGAAGTTGCCGCTGTCGCTCAACACCACGCGGCGGTCGGCGGGCGCGAGCGCGAGCGCGGCGGCGAGCGCCTGGAATACCTTGATCGACAAGGTGTCACCGGTGACGATGCTGGCAGGCGGTGCGCCGACCAGCCGAGCGATACGGTCGCCGACGCGGGAGGGGAGCGTCATCCAGTCGCTGTCGTTCCAAGCGCGGATGAGCTGATCGCCCCATTGCTCGCGCAGCACCTGTCCCACGCGCGCTTCCGCGGCGAGTGGCAGCGGGCCGAGCGAATTGCCGTCGAGGTAGATCACGCCCTCGGGCAGGTGGAACAGCGCGCGCGTGGCGGCGAAATCGGTCATGCGCGTGAGTGTAGCGGCTGCTTGAGGCCAGTCCTAGTCGGCGGTGACCCTAATCGGCCGCGACGACGTGGCCCTCGGGCGGGGTCGGACGGCGGCAGAACCAGACGATCACGAGCAGACCCGCGCACAGGTACGCGCTGATGCGGAACAGGTCGGTCGAGGCGAGCAGGTATGCCTGCCCCACCATCTGCCGCGTGATCGCCGCCGCCGCCTGCTGCGCGGTCAGCCCCAGCCGCATCAATTGCTCGGTCGCCATCTGGACGGGCATGTTGTTGCCGACCGCCTCGGTCAGGCGGGTCTGGTGAAGCGCCTCGCGCCGATCCCAGGCGGTGGTGATGATCGAGGCGGCGAACGAGCCCGCGACGATGCGGGTGAAGTTGGAGATGCCGGTCGCCGAGGGCAGCCGCTCGGGCGGGATGCGGTCGATCGCGATCGTCAGCATGGAGAGGAAGAAGGTGCTCATCGACACGCCCTGAACGAGCAAGGGCAACATGAAGTCGGTGAACGACGCGGTCGTCGTATAGCCCGAACGCATGTAATAGCTGATCGCGAAGCCGATGAATGCGACGCTGGCGAGCAGCCGCGCGTCGAACTTGCCCGACAGTCGCGCGACGAACGGGGTCAGCACCACCGCGACGAGCCCGCTGGGTGCGGCGACGAGGCCGGCCCAAGTGGCGGTATAGCCGAGCTGCGTCTGGAGCCAGAGCGGCAGGATCAGGATGTTGGCGAAGAAGACGGCGTAGCCGAGCGAGAAGGCGAGATTGCCGATCAGGAAATTGCGCCTGGCGAACAGCGACAGGTCGACGGTCGGGTTGGCGTCGGTCAGCTCCCAGATCACCCAGGCGACGAAGCCGACCGCGGCGACGATGGTAAGGACGACGATCAGGTCGTCGTTGAACCAGTCGGCATTCTTGCCAAGGTCGAGCATGACCTGGAGCGCGCCGACCCAGAGGACGAGCAGGCCGAGCCCGACCGCGTCGATCGGCAGCTTGAAGGTCGGCGTTTCGCGCGATTTCAGGTTGGTCCAGCAGATGAACGCGACGAAGATGCCGAAGGGTACGTTGATCAGGAAGATCCACGACCAATGGTAATTGTCGGAAATGTAGCCGCCGAGGATCGGCCCCATGATCGGCGCGACCAGCGTCGTCATCGACCAGATGCCGAGCGCGGTGGCGCGTTTCTGTGGCGGGAAGATCGAGATCAGCAATGCCTGGCTGCCGGGCATGATCGGCCCGGCGGTGGCGCCCTGGAGCACGCGGAACAGGATCAGCGAGGGCAGGTTCCAGGCGATACCGCACAGGAACGAGGCGAGCGTGAAGAAGGCGACCGCGGTGCAGAACACGCGCACCACGCCGAAGCGGCGCATCAGCCAGCCGGTCAAGGGCACCGCGATGCCGTTCGACACCGCAAAGGCGGTGATCACCCAGGTGGAATTGTCGCTGCTGACGCCGAGGTTGCCCGCGATCGTCGGCAAGGACACGTTGGCGATGGTGGAATCGAGCACCATCATGAAGGTGCCGAGCGCGAGCGCGAACGAGGTCAGCGCGAGCTGCCCGCCGACCATGGCGGGCGGGCCGCCGGGCGCATCCGCCGCGCGCGCCGGGTTGGCGGCGGGGCGGATCGGCGCATTCGCCTGCACCTGCGCGGGCGCGGCCTGTGCCAGCTTGCTGGCGTCGCTCTGCTCGGTCACGGCGCGCGCTTACCGGTTCGCGGCGATGATCTGGCGGATGTTGGCCTCGACCTGCGGGTCGGTGCCCGCCACCTCACCCTTGTAGGGCGCGGCGGCGACCGCGGCTAAGCGCGCGCCCGACTTGCTGGCGGTGTCGACCACCGTCTTTACCGACAGACCGATGCGCAAGGGGTTGGCGGCGAGCTCGCGCGGGTCGAGCGCGATCCGCACCGGCACGCGCTGCACGATCTTAATCCAGTTGCCGCTGGCGTTCTGCGGCGGGAGAAGCGCGAAGGCGTTGCCGCTGCCCGCGCCGACGCCCGCGACCTTGCCGTGGAACACGATGTCGTCGCCGTAGGTGTCGGCGGTGACGCGCACCGGCTGCCCGATGCGCAGGTCCTTTAACTGCGTTTCGCGGAAATTGGCGTCGACCCACACGCGGGTGAGCGGGACGACCGCCATCAGCGGCGTTCCGGCGGCGATCTGCTGCCCGACCTGCACCGTGCGTTGTGCGACGACGCCGTCGATGGGGGCGACGACATGCATGTGGCTGCGCGTGATCGCCGCGCGGCGATAGGCGGCGATCGCGGAAAGGACGGCGGGGTTGGTGTTGACGTCGGTGCCCTGAACGGTGCTCTGCGCCTGCGCGCGCTGCTGTTGCGCGAGGCGCAAATTGGCGCTGGCGACCTTTACCGCGTCGGCGGCGTGCGAGAGTTCCTCACCCGAGACGGCGCCTTCCGCGGCAGCGCCGCGGCGGCGCTGATAATCATCGCGCGCGCGGGCGAGTTCGGCCTGCGCCTGGACGATCGTCGCGTCCGATTGCCCGACGCGGGTGATGTCGGCGCGGGTTGCGCGCACTGCCTTCGCCAGCTCGGCGGCGGCGGCGGCGACGTTGACGTCGGCGGTGAGCGGGTCGAGATCGATCAGCGGCTGCCCGGCCTTTACCGACTGCGTGTTGTCGGCGTGGAGTGCGAGCACCGTGCCCGGATCGCGCGCGGTGATCGCGACCACGTCGCCCGCGACATAAGCGTCGTCGGTTTCCTCCTCTGGCGCCGCCAGCAGGAAGTGGAACACTGCCCAGACGACCAGCGCGACCAGGACGACGATGCCGAGGATCGCGAAGGCGCGGCGGCGCGCGCGCGGCTTGCCGGCGGGTGTTTCGAGTGCGGTGTCGGTCGCAGAATCGGTCATTGCGGGGTCACGTCCTGAGCGGGATCGAAGCCGCCACCGAGCGCGATGGCGAGTTGTGCGCGCGCGAGCAGCGCGTCGATGGAAAGATTGGCGGCGGCGAGCTCAGCGTCGAGCAGCCGCACGTCGTTGTCGACCAGGTCGAGCCGGCTATCGAGCCCGCTTCGTACGCGGATCGCGTTCAGGCGGCCGGTTTCGGCGAAGCCCGACACGACCTGCTGCTGGCGCGTGCGTTCGAGGTCGGCGGCGCGGACCTGCGCGATCGCGTCGGCGGCCTGGCGCGCGGCGTCGATCACCGACTGGTTGTACTGCGCGGTGGCGACGTCGACTAGCGCGGTCGCGCCCTCCAGCTCGGCACGAAGCCGGCCGTTATCGAACAAGGGCAGGTGGATCGCCGCCCCACCGCCCGCGGTGCCGGCATCGAGGTCGAGGAAATTGCCGAAGCCGATCGCCTGCAAGCCGACCAACGCGGTCAGGTTAACGTTGGGGTAGAAGGCGCGGCGCGCGACCTGCCGCCCGGCCGAGGCCGCCTCGACCCGCGCGCGCGCGGCGGCCACGTCGGCGCGGCGCGAGAGCAGGTCGGCGGGGATCTGCGCCGGGATCGGCCGCGCGGCGTCGGCGGGCAGGTGCGTCGGGCCGATCTGCGCGGCGTAATCGCTGCCGCGGCCGGCGAGTGCGGCGAGCGCGTTGGTCGCGAGCACGCGCGCGGCCTGCGCCTGGACGAGCACGAGCCGCGCCTGCGCGAGGAGCGTGCCGGCGGCCTGCTGGTCGAGCCGGCTGGCGAGGCGGTTGCGCACGCGCGCGTCGATCAGCCGCACGCTCTGTTCGCGCGCGGCGATGGTGCGCGTCGCGATTGCGGCCTGACGCTCGGCGCGCGCGACCTCGGCGTAGCTCCCCATCACCGAACCCGCGATCATCAGGCGGGCGGCGGCGATGTCGTACTCAGCTGCCTGTAGCGTTGCGCCCGCCTGCGCGATCGCGGCCTTCTGCCGCCCGAACAGGTCGAGGTTCCAGTCGAGCCCGGCCTGCGCCGTGCCGATCGCGCGCACGGTGCCCGCGAAGGGCGGCGGGATGGTGTAGCGGCCCGACAGCCGCGAGCCCTGCACCTGTCCGTCGAAGGTGACGTTGGGACCGCGTTCCGACCCCTGACGCGCGAGCACCGCCTGCGCCTGGCGCGTGCGTGCGAGGGCGACGTCGAGCGACGGATTGCCCGCCAGCGCGTCGGCGATCAGCCGGTCGAGTTGGGGATCGCCGACGACCGTCCAGAAATCGGGCGCGAGTTGCACCGACGGGCCGGTGAGCGCGAGGTCGCTCGCCGCCTTGGGCGTCAGCGTCGGCCGCGTGTCGGGGGGCGTGCAGGCGGCGAGCGCGGTGGCGGCGAGCAGCGCGGCAGCGATCCCGCGCGTGCCGGGCCGGCGCATGGTAGCAAGGCGGATCATGCGGCGTCTTCCAGCGTGCGGCGCAGCTTCTGCAGTTGCGCGATAAAGGTTGCGATCTCGTCCGCGCTCCAATCGGCGAGCACGGCGTTCCACACGTCGATCACCTTGTCGCGGCAGCGCATCGCGACCGCGCGGCCCTCGTCGGTCAGCGACAGATTGACGAGTCGGCGATCGGCGTCGTCGCGGTCGCGCTGCACCAGCCCCTTTGCCTCGAGCACGTCGATCATCCGCGTCATCGCGCCCTTGTCGTGCGCGAGATCGCGCGCGAGCGCGGCGCAGGTCGTCTGGCCGAAATGGATCGCGATCAGCGCCGACCAGTGAATGCCGGTCAGCCCCTCGTCCGCGCACGCCGCGTCGAGCCGCGCGTACCCGAGCTGATGGATCGCGCGCACGAGATAGCCGATCGAGGTGTCGGGAAAGAAGGTGTCCCGCGTGTAAGCGTTCATGACCATTGCTATGGCAACGGTTGCCTTGGCAGTCAATGTCCTTGTTGCTGACAGGTGTGACAATAAGCCGCGTGTGGCCCATTGCCGCGCGTCGGACGGCCGCTATGGTGGCGCATGACACCATCACGGAGCGTGCCACCCTTGCTCAAGTCGTTCCTCGCCGCCAGCGTCGCTTCTGTCTGTTTCACGGTGCCCGTGCTGGCGCAGACGACGGCGGCGGCACCTGCCGCGGCGCCCGTGTCGTCGCTGGTCAGTGCCATCGACATCCCGTACCAGCAGTTCACGCTGAAGAACGGGTTGCGCGTCGTCGTCCACACCGACCGCAAGGCGCCCGTCGTGGCGGTCAGCGTGTGGTACGACGTCGGATCGAAGCACGAACCCAAGGGCAAGACCGGGTTCGCGCACCTGTTCGAGCATTTGATGTTCAACGGCAGCGAGAATGCGCCGGGCGACTTCTTCGAGCCGTTGCAGCAGGTCGGCGCGACCGACTCGAACGGCACGACCTATTACGATCGCACCAATTATTTCGAGACGGTGCCGACCGCCGCGCTCGACCGCGCGCTGTTCCTCGAATCCGATCGCATGGGCTATCTGACCGGGGCGATCACGCAGGGCGTGCTCGACGAGCAGCGCGGCGTGGTGCAGAACGAGAAGCGGCAGGGCGACAACCAGCCCTACGGGCTGCTGCGCTACAAGTTGAACGAAGGGCTGTTCCCCGCGTCGCACCCGTACGGGCATGAGACGATCGGGTCGATGGCGGACCTGGACGCGGCGACGCTGACCACGGTCAAGGACTGGTTCCACGACCATTACGGGCCGAACAACGCGGTGCTGGTGCTGGCGGGCGACGTCGATGTCGCGACCGCCAAGCAATTGGTGGAGAAGTATTTCGGCGCGATCCCCGCAGGCCCCAAGAGCGTCGCGCCCGCCGCCGCGATCCCGACGGCGTTGCCGGGGCCGGCGAGCGAGGTGATCAAGGACAATGTGGCGGCGACGCTAATCGTCAAGACCTGGGCGGTGCCGGGGTTGAACGACGACGCGGCGGAGGCGCTGGACGTGGCGGCGGGCGTGCTCGGCGGTCTGGAGAGTTCGCGCCTCGACAACGAACTGGTCAAGCGCGAGAAGCTGGCCGTGCAGGTGTCGGCGGAGAACGAAAGCTTCGCGCAGGTCGGCACGTTCAGCATCTCCGCGGTGGTGCGCCCCGGCGCGGACCCGGCGGTCGTGTCCAGGCGGATGGACGAGATCCTGGCCGAGTTCCTGAAGAACGGGCCGAGCGCGGACGAGGTCAACCGTTACGTGACGCAGACGGTGTCGCGCCGGATCGGCGGGCTCGAATCGGTTGGCGGGTTCGGCGGCAAGGCGGTCGCGCTGGCCGAGGGCGCGCTTTATTCGAACGATCCGGGTTACTACAAGAAACAGCTCGCCCGGCTGGCGGCGCAGACGCCCGCGAGCGTGAAGGCGGCGGCGGACCAGTGGCTGTCGCGGCCGAGCTATTCGGTGTCGGTGGTGCCGGGCAAGCGCGACGCCTATGCCGAAGCCAAGGTGCCGCCCGCGGTGCAGGTGGCGGCGGCCCCCGAGCAGGCGCCCAAGGGCACGCGCGGGCCGTTGCCCGCGGTCGGTCAGGTCGCGGGATTGAGCTTTCCCAAGGTCGAGCGCGCCAAGCTGTCGAACGGGATCGAGCTGATCTACGCGCAGCGCAGCACCGTGCCGATGACGCAGGCGGTGCTGAGTTTCGACGCCGGCGTCGCGGCCGACGTTGCCGACAAGCTCGGCACGCAGGCGCTGACGCTCGCGATGATCGACGAAGGGACGCGCACGCTCGACTCGGTCGCGCTCGCGGAAGCGAAGGAGCGGCTGGGCGCGTCGATCGGCACCGGCAGTTCGGCCGATCGCACCACGCTGTCGCTGCGCGTGCCGAGCGCCAATCTGGCGGCGGCGTCGCAGATCTGGGCCGACGTGGCGCGCGCGCCCGCCTTCCCGGAAAGCGAGCTTGGCCGCGTCAAGACTCAGCAACTGACGCAGATCAAGCAGGAGCTGACCAGCCCGGACGGCCTTGCACGCCGCGTGCTGCCCAAGCTGATCGCGCCCAATTCGCCATATGCCAAGGCGCAAGGGTCGGGCGATCCGCAGGCGGTGCAGGCGCTGACGCGCGCCGATCTGGTCGCGTTCCAGCAGACGTGGCTGCGGCCCGACAAGGCGAAGATCTTCGTCGTGTCCGACCGTCCGCTCGCGGAGGTGCGCCAGGTGATGGAGCAGCGTTTCGGCGATTGGCGTGCAACCGGTGCCGCCGGGCAGAAGGTGTTTCCGCCGGCGGATCAGGCGACCCGGCCGCGGATCGTGCTGATCGATCGGCCCGACAGCCCGCAGTCGTTGATCGTCGCGGGTGCGCAGACGGGGCTGAAGGGCACGGACGACATGCTGCCGGTCGAGGTCGGCAACGACGCGCTCGGCGGCAGCTTCCTGGGGCGCATCAACATGGACCTGCGCGAAACCAAGCACTGGTCCTACGGCGCGTTCGGCGGCTTCCGCCGCAACGAGATGGCGGCGCCTTATTCGGTGCAGGCGCCGGTGCAGGCGAACCAGACCGGCCCCTCGATCGCGGCGATGCGGCAGGACATTGTGGGCTATGTCGGCGCGCAGCCGATGACGCAGGCCGAGTTCGAGCGCGCGATCAACGGCGCGACGCGCTCGCTGTCGGGCGATTTCGAGACGTCGAACGACGTGCTGAACGCGATGCAGGCGAACGACCTGTACCGCCGGCCCGACGATTATTACGCCACGATCACGCAGAAATACCGCGCGCTGACGCTGCCCCAAGTCAATGCCGCGACCAAGGCGGCGATCGACCCGAACAAGTTCGTCTGGGTGGTGGTGGGCGACGCCAAGCAGGTGCAGCCGCAACTGGGCACGGTCGGCCTGCCGGTCGAGTTGATGCCCGCCGCCGCGATCGTGGCGCCCTCGGCCTCCGCCGCCGCGCCCGCGCCGGTCGCGCCGCCCGCGGCTGCAGCAAGCCCGCGCGCAACGCCTGCCAAGACGCGGCGTTGAGCCCGTTCAAACGACCTCAAAGGAGAGCAACATGGCCAATCTCGACGGTACCTACGATTGCACGGTGAAGTCGCCGCTGGGCGACCAGAATCTGACGCTGACGGTGAAGACCGAGGGCAACAGCTTCTCGGGGCAGGCATCGGGCGCGATGGGCGCGTCCGACGTGTCGGGCGAGGTCGACGGCGACACGCTCAAGTGGAAGCAGCAGATGACCTCGCCGATGCCGATGACGCTGGATTGCAGCGCGACGATCGACGGCGACACCGTGACCGGCCAGGTCGGCGCGGGCGCGTTCGGAAGCTTCCCCTTGTCGGGCACGCGCAAGGGCTGATCACCCGCAATTGGTGAAAAGGCGCGTCGCCCGGAGATGGGCGGCGCGCCTTTTCGTTCGCCGCGACATGGGCGTCCACGGCGTGGTGCCCGAGGCGATGGTCACGGCGCGTCAGCTTTTCAGCCGCCACCCGCTCTTGAAGATCCACGCGATCACCGCGAGGCAGGTGAGGAGGAACGCCAAGGTCACGCCGAGGCTGAGCGCGATATCGACGTCGCCCCGGCCGAAGAAGCTCCAGCGAAAGCCGCTGACCAGGTACACCACCGGGTTGAACAGGCTGACCGTGCGCCACGGCTGCGGCAGCATGTCGATCGAGTAGAAGCTGCCGCCCAGAAAGGTGAGCGGGGTGATGAGCAGCAGCGGCACGAAGTTCAACTGCTCGAAACTGTTCGCCCAGATGCCGAGAATGAACCCGAACAGGCTGAACGCGGCCGAGGTCAGCACGAGGAACGCGATCATCGCGAGCGGATGCTCAACCACGACGGGCACGAAAAAGGCCGAGGTCGCGAGGATGATCGCGCCGATCACCACCGATTTGGTGGCGGCCGCGCCGACGTAGCCGATGACGAGCTCCATCGACGAGATCGGCGCGGATAGCAGCTCGAAGATCGTACCGGTGAACTTCGGGAAATAGATGCCGATCGAGGCATTGCCGACGCTTTGAGTCAGGAGCGACAGCATGATGAGGCCGGGCACGATGAAGCTGCCGTAGCTGACCCCGTCGACGCTTTGCATCCGGCTGCCGATCGCGCCGCCGAACACGATGAAATACAGGCTGGTGGTGAGGACGGGACCGACCAGGCTTTGCCACAAGGTGCGCAGCGAGCGCGCCATCTCGAAGCGGTAGATCGCCCAGATGCCGTGGAGATTGAGGTTCACGCGCGTTCCTCCACCAGGTCGACGAAGATGTCCTCGAGGCTCGATTTCGATGTTTCCAGATCCTTGAACGCGACGTGCCGCGCGGACAATTCGCGCAGCAGCGACGGGATGCCGGTATCCTCGCGCGTCGCGTCGAAGACGTAGCGCAGCGTGCGGCCTTCGTTGACGAGGCTGAGCTGCCACTGGTCGAGCCCCGCCGGGACCTGGTCGAGCGTGTCGACCAGGGTCAGATCGAGCTCGCGCTTGCCGAGTTTGTGCATCAGCGCGGCCTTGTCGTCGACCAGCAGCAGGCGGCCCTTGTTGATGACGCCGACGCGATCGGCCATCTCCTCGGCCTCCTCGATGTAGTGCGTCGTCAGGATGATCGTCGTGCCGCGTTCACGTAAGGAGTGGACGAGCTTCCACATGTCGCGGCGCAGCGCCACGTCGACGCCGGCGGTGGGTTCGTCGAGGAACAGCACCTCGGGCTCGTGCGCCAGCGCCTTCGCGATCAGCACGCGGCGCTTCATGCCGCCCGACAATTCCATGATCTTGTTGTTGCGCTTGTCCCACAGCGACAGGTCGCGCAGCACCTGTTCGATATAGGCGCTGTGCCCCGAGCGCCCGAACAGCCGGCGCGAGAAGGTGACGGTCGCGAGCACCGTTTCGAACATGTCGACCGACAGTTCCTGCGGCACCAGCCCGATCAGGCTGCGCGCGGCCTTGTAGTCGACGAAGCGCGTCGTGCCCACCGACGCGGATCGTGCCGGTCGAGGGCGTGACGATGCCGCAGATGATGCTGATCAGCGTCGTCTTGCCCGCGCCGTTGGGGCCGAGCAGCGCGAAGATCTCGCCCTTGTTGATCGCGAGGTCGACGCCGTGGAGCGCGGTGAAGCCACCCTTGTACGTCTTTGACACGCCGGAGAGCGTGAGGATTGGTTCGGTCATGAAGCCCCCTGGTCGCCGCCGTTCGGCGACCGCCCGCAGATAGGGCGCGCGCCGCTGGATGCGAGGGGGCCAGATGTGAAAGGCGGGCGATCGGATGGTCGTAGTCCGGTGCTGTCGCGCGAACCGAAGCCCGCGCGACATGCGTCAGCCCGGCCCGGTTACTGCCACACGCTGACGCGCTGCGCTGGGGGAAGATACATAGCGTCGCCCGGTTTCACGTCGAACGCCTTGTACCAGGGGGTAGTGTCTCAGTTTGAATTTTGCTTTTTGTAAGGGCCGCGCGGCTTGGGGGCGGGTGCATCCGCGTCGATCCGCGCAATCACATCCTCCAGCGACCAGAGCCGATCGGTGATCCCCGCCGCCATCGCGGGCGACATGCGCAGCGTCTTATGGATGCGGCAGAAGTTGTAGAACACGAAGTAGAGCGCCAGCGCGTGAACGTGGTTCTCCAGCTTCTTGGAGAAGCCGTTGGTGAGGCGCGTGAACCGTCGCATGGACATGCGCATGGTGAGGTTCTGGCGCTCAACATAGCTGGTGGAGACGTGCGCGAGATCCGGGTTGCCCTCGACCCGCTGCTTCTTTGCGCCGATGCACTCCGCAGGGCTGTAGCGGCCCGGCGCGGTGATCGTCGGGCCATAGAGCTTCACGAGTTGCGCATAGTCCACGTCCGCGCCGAACGCGCCTTCAACCGCCTCCAGATAAGCCTTGTGGCCATCCGTGGTGAGCTGGACGCGGTTGGCAAGGCGGTCGCGCAGGTCGTCCATCAGCTCAATGGCGCTATCGCTGCCACGGCCGCCGACCAGATAGGACACGATCAGCTTCGTATCGGCGTCGATCGCGGTCCACGTCCACACGTCGCCAGCGCCCTCGGGCGCGGCCTTCGCGGTCGCCACGTTCTTCTGCTTGGCGTGGCAGAACGACCAGATTTCATCGCACTGGATGCGGCTCGCCTTCACGTTGCGCACGGTTTCATCATGCAGCGCCAAGCAAGCCTCGCCAGCCTCAACCAGCAGCTTTGACACCGTGTTGATCGACACGTCGGCAACGCGGCTGATCGAGCGCATGGACGAACCCTCGCACAGCATGGCGAGGATTTGAGTGCGCTTGGCGAGAGGAAGCTTGTTCATACGCATTGCATATGAACTTTCTTGCTTAGCGTCAAGCATAAAGCTCAGCTTACGAGCCTAAGGCCCGGATTTCTCCGAGCTGTGCGCTCCCCGCGTCCGTCGATAGTTATCATATTCGCGAGCCCAAAAAGCAGAGCTTCGAGCTCCCAGACTGGAACGCCCGTCTCATTAGAAATGTCTGCTTTGGTTATGTCCGATTGGCGCAGATCATCGAAAATCTGCTGCCAAAGGTTTGACTGCTCCCGCGCGATTGTCTGCGGCTCTTCTTTCAGCCATCCACGACGTGACATTTCTACATAGAAGGAGTTACTCTGGCTTTGCCGTAGAACGCCAAGCTCCAATAGGCGGTACGCTAGTGCTACCGCCGCGACACGCCAACGACGCTTATAAGGCAAGAGATCGTCTACTGAGTAAATCGCCGTGTTCACGATCGACCTAACGTCCGCCTCAGGCATAAGGAACTCGCCAGCAAAAGCTTGAGCATCCTTTTCGATAGGACTGTTTTTCTTCTCCGCCGTAGCGCCGCCATGCTTATGAAGGCAAAGATGGCATAGCTCATGAGCCGCGTCAAAGCGGCTGCGCTCTGCGGATTTGAAGCGATTGAGAAATATATACGGAATGTCGTCACGCCATACAGAATACGCGTCTATCTCTTTGTTGTTCTCGGCGAGCGAGAAGACTCGGATGCCTTTCGCCTCTAAGAGGTGAACCATATTCTCGATAGGCTTGTCGCCGAGGCGCCATTGCTGGCGGAGCATCCTTGCAGCAACCTTCGGGTTCATTTGAGCAGGATATTCTGGCAGATCGAGAGGCACTCGATTGTACCGCTCCGAAATCCAATCATCAAAACGGTAAGCTAGCGTACCGGATTGCAGCGCGGCTTTCATTATCCTGTCAGTCTTACTGGCAAGGCCTCTAAAGCTGGCGTTGTCGAGTCGCGGCTGATCCAGCTCCTCCTCGTCCTCAAAGAAGACAAGAGGGAACTCTAAGACGGCCGAAATCTCCCGCAGATTGTCGTCGCTAGGCTTTAGCTCGCCAGTCTCATACCGATGGATTGTGTTTGTAGACAGGCCAACGCGTTCGGCAACTGCCTTCTTCGTCATCGCCCGGCGTTCCCTGGCGATGGTAAGTCTCTGCGGATTGAACATGGCTAGGCTTTACGGCGGCTGATGCTCGGCGTCTCAATCGCAGCGAAGTCCTCCGGCACAGGATTAGGCTTCAGGCGCCCTGGTCGCTGACCGGGCTCTAGAAGGATCACGCGCGTAGAAAAGTCTCGCACGAAACCGCCTACTATCTCGATAGGACGCGAAATCTCTGCCGACTTGGACTCATCACTGGCGTGAACACAAAAACACCAAAAGTCGTATTTTGACACCGGGTCGCTGCAAACGCCCTTCACATATCCGAACATGTCCGGCTCTGCTACGGCGCTATTGTGCTCGGTTAGCTCCGTTGTTTGCGGCCCCTTCTTAGACACGTTGCTCGGCTTCTTGGAGACTACACCTGTACGTGCGTCGGTGTTAAAAGCTGCCAACTTCAAGCCAAGCGCGTCGTGCTTGATCCCTTCGATTTTCCCGTGCTTGCACTTGGTCCAGCCAAGTTCGCGCAACCGCATGTCGGTGCGCAGGTGTCGCGTTAGCCACCGCCGCATCTCATCAAGGCGCGTTTCTACGGGATCGTCATCGTTGACGTTGGCCCACTCGCCCAGCGCGATATCAAAGATATCAAGCAGCACCGCGCGCGGCAGGTGCATGGCTTCCAGATGAGGAAGAACCTCGTAATCCTGGTGCTTCACGACTGCCGGCATCTCGACCTCAACGTTGCATTTCTGACGATTAAATAATGTCGAGAAACGTAACGGCGGTCAATCCCTTTTCGCCCACCGCTTCGCCGCAGCCGCTTTCGCGATCTCTGCTCGCCGCTCCGGTGACATGCCCTCGGCGCGCTTCTGCCCGCCCTTGCGGCCAAGCTCAGCGGCGGCGCTGGATAGCGTCTCGCGCTCGTCATCGATCTCGCCGGTGGCGATTTTGCCGACCATTACCGCTAGGCCGATCGCGTCGGCGGGGCGCTTCTCTCCGCGGGGGCCTTTAGGCATTGTTGCGGCTCCTCGCGCTGCTTTCGGACCGACCAGCTTTCCACCCTTGCAACCAAGTTTCGAAATCCGCACCGCGATAGGGGTTCTTGTGTTCTGGTTCGCCCGCATCGCCGGCGCACTTGCCTTCCAGCCAAGCCCTCGAGTTTGTAGCCATATCGCCTCCATGCTTTCCGCTAAGCATATAGGAGGCGGGCGCTGGATGCCACCGGATCAGCCGCGAAATTCAAACTGAGACACTACCTACCAGGGCGCAAAGTTGCGGACGATGCCGTTGACGCGGTATTTGTCGGGCGAGTGCGGGTCGCTGAGCAGTGCCTGGCGCGACGCCTCTTCGCGGCGCTTGCCCTGCCAGGCCTGCGCATAGGCGAGAAAGAAGCGCTGATCGCCGGTCAACCCGTCGAGTACCGCGGGCTCGCCGTGGCGTGCGACATAGCGGCGGTAGGCGGCGTAGGCGGTCTCCAGCCCGCCCAGATCGGCGAGGTTCTCGCCCAGCGTCAGCCGGCCCTTGATGTGCACGCCGGGGATCGGTTCGTAGCCGTCGAACTGCGTCGCGAGCCGATCGGCCTGGATGGTGTACTTGGCCGCCGTCTCCTTGCTCCACCAGTCGCGCAGCCGGCCACGCTCGTCGAACTGGCGGCCCTGATCGTCGAAGCCGTGGCCCATCTCGTGCCCGATCGTGGTCGCGCCGGTCTCGGCGTAATTGACCGCGGGGTCGGCGTTGGGATCGAAGAACGGCGGTTGCAGGATCGCGGCTGGCAGCGTGATCTGGTTCATCGTCGGGTCGTAATAAGCGTTCACCGTCTGCGGCGTCATGTACCACAGCCCGCGGTCGACCGGCTTGGGGAAGCGCGCGAGCTGCTGGCGCCACTGGAAGTCGGCGACCGCCAGATTGTTCGCGAGCGGATCGGTGCGGCTGATGCGCAAGGCGGAATAATCGATCCACTTCTTCGGGTGCCCGACGCGCGGATCGAAGGTCGCCAGCTTGGCGAGCGCGGCGCGGCGCGTGGCGTCGTCCATCCACGTCGCGGCCTCGATCTTGTCCTTGTACGCGGCCTGCATGTCGCCGACGAGCTCGTCCGCCTTCGCCTGCGTCGCGGGCGACCAATATTGCTGCACGTAGATCGCACCGACCGCCTCGCCGAGCGCGTCGTCGATCAGCGCCATGCCGCGCTTCCACCGCGCGCGCTGTTCGGGCACGCCGCGCAGCGTCTTGGAATAAAAATCGAAATTCGCCTGATCGAACGCGGCGGGCAGGAAGGGAGCGGCGTTCGAGAGGAAGCGCGCGGTCATCCACTCCTTCCACGTCGACAGGGGCACGTCGCCGATCCGCTTCGACGCGGCGGCGACCGCGCTCGGCTCGGACACGTTGACGCGCTCGGCCGTGCCCAATCCCATGCTGGCGAGCGTCGGCGTCCAGTCGAGTTCGGGCGCGAGCGTCGTCAGCGCGGCGCGGGTCATCGGATTGTGCGTCTTCACCGGATCGCGGCGCTGCTCGGGCGTCCACTGGTCCTGGCTCAGCCGCGTTTCCAGCGCGATGATGCGATCGGCGCGGGCGCCTGCGTCGCGGATGCCGGCGAGCGTCTGGATGCGAACGAGATAAGCGCGGTAGGCGCGGCGGATCGCGTCGTATTTCTCGCCGGTCAGCAGGTAATAATCGCGCGTCGGCAGGCCGAGCCGTGCCTGCCCGGCGTCGACCATGTAGCGCGTCGGATCGTCGGCGTCGGTCGAGATGCCGATATTGACCGGCGAGGCATAGCCGGGCCGCATCATCAACTGGACGAGCTGCGGACGCGTCGTGACCGCGTCGATCCGCGCTAGCCACGGCTTCACCGGTGCCAGTCCGCGCTGCTCGATCCCGGGCGCGTCCATCCACGCGGCGTAGAAGTCGCCGACCTTGCGCGCGGTCGCGTCGCCGGGGTGCGCGGCGGCATTCTCGACGATGCGACGGACCTGCCCCTCGATCTCGTCGGGCAGGTCGTAATTGTAGCCCGCGCCGACCTTGTCGGCCGGGATCGCGTGATCGCGCAGCCAATTGCCCTCGGCATAAGCGTAGAAGTCGTCGCCCGGCTTCACGCTGCGGTCCATGTTCTGCAATTCGAGGCCCCATTGGCCGTAGCGCGGCGCGGCGGTCTGTGCGGCGAGCAGTGCGGGGATGCTCGCGAGGGTGAGGACGAACAGGGAAGCGTGACGCATGGCGGTATCCGGCAAGATGGGTGTCGCCCGTTCTAGGCGCCTGGAGGCTGCGCCGCTACATCGAAGCGGACGCGCTGCGCACCCTTACTGGTGACGCAAAGTCTTCTCGAAGCCTTCGTTGGCTTTCGTCATCTTGGCGAGTTTTCGCAGATAGCTGCGCACGTACCGCTCGAACCGGATGTCGTCGTTGAGGCCCGTCGCTGGATAATCGTCCTGCGCGATCAACTCCTTCAGGCGGGCGGCGAAGGCACGCTGATCGTTGACGCAATCGGCGGTTTTGAGCGCGCGGCACACCCATTCCTCGGCCGCCGCCTGGTCGAAATCGTCGCGGGCGTCGTAGCCACGCCGGTCGGCCGCGGCCTGATCGAGCCGTGACGCCTCGTAGCGGCGCTCCAGCCAGGTGCGGACCAGCGCCGCGTTCCACGGTTTGGCAGCGTCGGCCATCCATCTTCCCCCAAATCGGACCGCGACGCGCGTGCCGTTCGCGGCTTTCCTTATGACCTGGCGCATCGCTCCGCTACAAGCGGGGCCGAGTAGCGCAACCGGATCACATCATGGCCAGACGTTCAAAGCACGACCCCTACGATCACCTTCCGAAAGAAAATGAAGCCGCCGCCCCGCCGGTGCCATGCTGGCTGTGCGGGCGGCCGACGGGTGCGACGATCGTGTGGCACCATCCCGTGCCGAAGAGCCGCGGCGGGCGCGATGTCGTGCCGATGCATCCGATCTGTCAGCAAACGCTGACCGCCAATGCTACCAATTCGGAATTGCAGCGGCACGGCATGAACGTCGCGGGATTGCTGGAACACCCGAGCGTGCGCAAATTCGTCGACTGGGTGGCGAAAAAGGACCCGGACTTCACCGCCACGATCACGAAGAAACAGCGCTGATCGCGACGGGTCAGCGCGCGGTCGTGCGGCCGGCATCGCGGCCCGGCTTGCTCGCGTCGATGTCGGCACCCCAGGGATCGCGCTGCGCCACCGCGCGAGCATCGGCGGTGAAGTCCATGATCTGGTCGCCGCTGCGCGTGTAGCGCGGCCACTGGGGCAGGCCGCCGCCGTTCGGGTCACCCGTTTTGGCGAAATTGACGACGTAGCGGCTGATCGTGTCGCCGACCCGATTGTCGCGCGGCGTGGTCTTGGTGCCGTATTTGATCCCCTGCGTATCGAAGAAGAACGGGATGTCGGTCGCGTGCTGCGCACCCGGCTCGCCGACCGAATCCGCGACATAGGAGAAGCGATACTCCCACACCGGCACGTCCTTGTCCGCGATCGCAGCCGCCGCATCGCGCGCGCCCGCGATCATGAACCCCGTTTTGCCGCCGATGTCGGCGCTGGTCGCGCCGATGATCGTCGGCACGCGTGCGAAATCGCCGCGGACATACGCCTGGCCCAGATCGACCACGACCGTGCCGTCGACGAACGGGCCGGTGTTGGTGGGCGGGCCGCCGGTGGAGCCGGACATCTGCGTCAGGTTGAGCCCGTCGGTCACATCCTCGGCGCTGAGCGCACGCAGTTTCGCCAGCGCGTCGGGTGCTTGGGGGTCGATGTTCTTGGAACGCGCAAAGGCAGCGCCGATCTGCTCGGCGTCGGCGAGTGTCCTGTTGTCCGACTGGCCGTTGCCGCCCGACATCACCACGGCCTTGCTGAACAGGCCGCGCGCGAGCGGCGAGGTGTTGAGCATGTGCACCGACATGCCGCCCGCGCTCTCACCGATGATCGTCACGTTGTTTGCATCACCGCCGAACACGCTGGCGTTGCGCTTGACCCATTTGAGCGCGGCGATCTGATCCATCACGCCGTAATTGCCGAGCATGCCGTCGGCGTTCGCCTTGGTCAGTTGCGGCAGCGCGAAGGTGCCGAAGCGCCCGACGCGGTAGTTGAAGCTGACGACCATGACGCCCTGTTTGGCGAGGTTCGCGCCCGAATAGGTCGGGGGCGAGGCGCCGCCGTTGACGAAGCCGCCACCGTAGATCCACACGATCACCGGCAGCCTGGCGTTCGCGCCCGCGTTCGTGGGCTTCCACACGTTGGCGTAGAGGCAATCCTCCGCGGGCGTGGTGCCGAGCGGGGCGGCGTCGCTCGGGAAAGGCTTCTGCATGCAATCGTGCGCGTAGGCGCTGGCCTCGCGCACGCCGGTCCAGGCGGCGGCGGGTTGCGGTGCGCGCCAGCGGAGCTCGCCCACCGGGGGCGCGGCGAAGGGGATGCCCTTCCAACTGGCGACGCCGTCCCGGACGGTGCCGCGAACCTGGCCGTGATCGGTCGCGACGACGGGCGCGCTGGGCTTTGCGCCGCTCTGTGCCGTGGCGACGACCGGCGCGGTGAACGCGGCGAGCACCGCCAGCGCCGCGAAAGGAGACTTGGTCATGGGATCGGAACTCCGTTGAAAGGCGAGCAGGGGCAGTGCGTCAGCGTGACCTGATAGGCGGGAAGGGCACGATAGGCTGCAGGATGTCGGCAATGGAAGGGTGGTAAGCGGCCTCATTCGCACCCGCCTTCGTCCAAGCGATCGGCGGGGCTCCGTCGCGCAGAAATGGTCGAATGGCGCAATCGCGGTGCAGGGTCACCGTTGACGCGGGTGTCGCACTGCTCATTATACCGGCAGCGACGGCCATCGGCGCTTGTGACGCAGGTTGCGACCGCGGGTTTGGGGGAGAGAATAACGTGCGCAATCCACCACGAACGCTCGTTCGCGCCATCTGGCTGGCAGCGACTGCCTCCACGGCGATGCCGCTCGCCGATGCGGCGGCGCAAGCGCCAGCCGGCGCTTCCGGGCAAGCGCAGGCGCCGGCAGGCGTGCCCGCGGGTGCGCGGCCGTGGATGAACGCGGCGCTGCCGGCCGATCGCCGCGTCGCGCTGCTGCTGCCGCAGATGACCCGCGCGGAGAAGCGGGTGCTGGTGCAGGGGTTCTTCGCGACCGATTTCCCGCCAAAGCAGTTCACCGCGCCCGCGGGCGCGCGCAACGGGTCCGCGGGCTACGTGCCCGGTGTGCCGCGGCTGGGCATCCCGCCGCAATGGCAGTCGGACGCGGGCATCGGCGTCGCGAGCCAGGGCGGCGCACCACGCAAGCGCGAGCGCACCGCGCTGCCCTCCAACATCGCGATCGCGGCGACGTGGGACCGCGCGATCGCCGAACGCGGCGGCGCGATGATCGGCGCGGAGGCGCGCGCGTCGGGCTTCAACGTGCTGCTGGCCGGCGGCGTCAATCTGGCACGCGAGCCGCGCAACGGGCGCAATTTCGAATATGGCGGCGAGGACCCGCTGCTCGCGGGCACGATGGTCGGCGCGCAGATCGCGGGCATCCAGTCGAACCATATCGTCTCGACGATCAAGCATTACGCGATCAACGACCAGGAAACCGACCGCAACGCGGGCAATTCGATCATCGACCCGGCGCAGGCGCGCATGTCGGACCTGCTCGCGTTCCAGTTCACGATCGAGCGCGCCGATCCGGGATCGGTGATGTGTTCGTACAACCGCGTCAACGGCCCCTTCGCGTGCGAGAGCCCGTGGTTGCTGGACGAGGTGCTCAGGCGCGACTGGAAATGGCCGGGCTACGTCATGTCGGACTGGGGTGCGACGCACTCGACTGTCCCGGCGATCAGTGCGGGGCTCGACCAGCAATCGGGTTATCCGTTCGACGAGCAACCGTATTACAGCGCCAACCTCGATGCCGCACTGGCGAACGGCACGGTCAAGGACGCGCAACTCGATCAGATGGCCGGGCGCATCCTGCATGCGATGTTCGCCAAGGGGCTGTTCGATCATCCGATCACGGCGGCACCGATGGACTTGCCCGACGCGATGCTCGCCGACCATGCCCGCGTGACGCAGGCGGCGGCGGAAGCGAGCATGGTGCTGCTGCGCAACCAGGGTGCGATCCTGCCGCTGTCGCGTGCAACCAAGCGGATCGTCGTGATTGGCGGCCACGCCGACAAGGGCGTGCTGGCGGGTGGCGGCTCGTCCTTGGTCTATCCCAAGGGCGGGAACGCCGTGCCGGGCCTGGAGCCGACAATCTGGCCGGGGCCGGTGATGTATTATCCCTCCTCGCCGCTGGAGGCGATCAAGCGGCAGGCGCCGGGCGCGGAGGTGACCTTCGTCAACGGGAGCGATCCGGCAGCAGCGGCCGCGGCGGCACGAGGGGCCGATGTCGCCATCGTGTTCGCAACACAATGGGCGGGCGAGTCGTTCGACGTGGCGCTTGAACTACCCGACGGGCAGGATGCATTGATCGCGGGCGTCGCCGCGGCCAACCCGCGCACGGTGGTGGTGCTGGAAAGCGGCGCGGCGGTGCTGACGCCGTGGCGCAACCGCGTCGCCGGCCTGATCGCGGCGTGGTATCCGGGGACCGCGGGCGGCGCGGCGATCGCGGACGTGCTGTTCGGACGCACCAACCCGTCGGGGCACCTGCCCGTGACCTTCCCCGACGCAGTCGCGCAACTGCCGCATCCGGGCGAGCCGGCCAAGGGCGACGTGACCTACAGCGAGGGCGCGGCGGTTGGATACAAATGGTTCGAGCGCAGCGGGCGCAAGCCGGCCTATGCCTTTGGGCACGGCCTGTCGTACACCAGCTTCGCGATGAACGGGCTACGCGCCGTGCCCGCCGGGCAGGGCGCGCGTGCGGACTTCACCGTCCGCAACACGGGCACGGTCGCGGGCAAGGCGGTGCCGCAGGTCTATGTCGCGGGGGCGGGTTGGGAAGCGCCCAAGCGGCTGGGTGGCTTTGCCTCGGTCATGTTGGCGCCCGGCGAGGTGCGCAGCATCGGCGTCACGATCGACCCGCGGCTGTTCGCCACCTTCGACGAGGCGACGCGACGCTGGACGATCGCCGGCGGCAGTTACCGCGTGATGCTGGGCAGCGCATCCGACGCGATCGTGCAGACCGCAACGGTGACGCTGCCGAAGCAGGAGTTGCCCGCAGGGTGGCGGCCCTAAGGGTGGATGCATGACCGGGCCCGCCGCAAAACCCTCGTAGCGGATTCGATCATTGGGCGACGACGGGCACTGCCGCATCGCCGCCGATCCTGTTACCGCGGCGTCATGTTGAAATTGCGTGCGCGACGAGAAGGTGCCGAGGCCAGACGCGCGGTTGCGCTGCTCGCCGAGGTCAGACGATCGATCGAAGCGTTGGGCGACGAGGACCTGCTCGACCTCGCCGACATCTTCGATCAAACGCCCGAGGCAACGCTGAGCGTGTTCGCGACGGCCGAAATGCGACGGCGTAATCTGAGCTTATGACCGCCGCTTCCAACGCCGCCCATGCCTTCACGGAATGGCGCGAGGCGGTGCGCGTGCGGGCGTTGAACGAGCGCGTGCCGTCACCGGATGGTCGCTACGTGCTCTGCTGGTTGCAACAGGCGTTGCGCGCGCGCGACAATCCGGTGATCGATGCCGCGGTACATCTGGGCAACGCGCTGCGATTGCCGGTGCTGGTCTATCACGGTGTTCGCGAGGACTATCCGTACGCGTCGGACCGGCTGCACCGCTTCATCCTGGGCGCCAGCGTCGGTCTTGCCGAAGGATGCCGGCAGCGGGGGCTGGCGTGCGTCCAGCACGTCGACCGCGCCGGGCATCGCGAGAAGGGGCTGGTGCACCGCCTCGCCGTCCAAGCCGCGGCGGTCGTGCTCGAGGATCAGCCGACGTTTGTCGCGCGCTGGCAGGCCGAACGCGTGGCGAAGCGTGCTGAGGTGGCGGTGTTCGGGGTCAACGCCGCCTGCCTGGTGCCGCCCGCCGTGATCGCCGCGGAGACGCGGGGCCGGACCGCGTTCCTGCGTCAGCACGAGCCGGCGCGCGGCGCGTCGATGACATGGACCGAGGAGGAGCCTGACACCCCGCCCTATGCCGGGGCGCTGCCGTTTGCGCCCGATCGGCTGGCCGAGCGCGATCTCGACGCGCTGGTCGCGGGGCTCGACATCGACCATTCGCTGCCGGTCAGCGAAACCTTTCCTGCCGGCCGGCGCGCGGCGGAGGACCGCCTTGCCCGCCTGGTCGCGGCCGTGCTGCCGGGCTATGCCGCGGCGCGCAACGATGCGACGCGGACCGACGGCGCGAGCGGCCTGTCGCCGTATCTGCACTTCGGCGTGCTCGGACCGCGCGAGGTCATGGCGGCGGTGAACGGTACGGCGGCGGGCGCGCAGCACAAGCGCAAGTTCGCCGATGAACTGCTCGGGTGGCGCGAGTGGTTCCACTTCCAGGCGCGGCAAACGGACGCGCCCGAGCGCTACGACCGGGTCGCGGGCTGGGCGCGTCAGACGCTCGCGAACCATGCCGCGGACCCGCGACCCGAGCGCGAAACGCTCGCCGCGATGCTGTCGGGCACGACCGCGGACGAGACGTGGAACGCCTGCTAGCGGCAGTTCCTGGCCGAGGGTTGGATGCACAACAACCTGCGGATGTATTGGGGCAAGCGCATCATCGCGATGACGCCGAGCCCCGAAGCGGCGTGGGCGACCGCCTGCTACCTGAACGATCGGTTGAGCCTCGATGGGCGCGATCCGAGCACCTACGGCAACATCGCGGCGATGTTCGCCGGCGCGCCGGCCGAGCGCGAGCGCGCCGTGTACGGGCGTGTCGCCACGCGCGGCGACGGCTCGACGCGGCACCGGGAGGGCGGTGCCGAATGGCTCGCCGCGGCCGCATCACGCGCGGTGCCCGCTGTGACGGTCCCCGCCGAGGTGCCGGTCGACCCTTACCTTACCGGCGAGGCGGCGGTCTGACGGGTTGGTGTTTGCGGACCTGTTGCGTCGCGCAGATGTAGCGCAGCCGAGATCGTAGATCGTCCGGTCGCCCTCGCCGCGCCTGTCGTTCACCGGGCGGTACGAACATTTGTGGGGAAGCGCGGCGCTGACCGGCGCGGGGTATCGCAGCTTTTCCGCCGCACGGCCGCGCTGCTCCAACATTCGTGCGCTTGTCGCATCCGAGCCGCTTGACAGCGCGACGCTGTTTGTGTACAAAACAAGAACATCGAGATGGTGCGACACCCGAGGCGGTGTTCGCGGCGTGGGATGGTCGAGGGTCGGGCGGTTCGGGGTGGCGCACTCCGCCGCGCCGGCCCTTTGTCGTTTTCACGGCGGCGGGTCGGGGGCAGAGCCGGCGCGCGGGCAGGGCGGTTGTCAGGCGGCAGACCGGGTGAGCGCGGATGCTGAAGGGGAGTCTTTCGAGACGGGGACACGTCGCGTGGGTGGGCGACGTGTGACGGGTGCAGCAAACGGGGGAGCGGACATGGCCGATCTGGCGAACGATGGCGGCGTCGCAGCGGGCGAGGTTCCGGTGCTGCGTGGGAGCAAGGCGCGGCCGATCCAGCGCGTGCGGCGGGCAAGGGGCGAGTTCGGCGCAAAGAAACGGGCGAGCTTCATCGAGGTGCTGGCCGCGACGTGCAACGTGAAGCTGGCGGCGCAAGGATGCGGGGTCGATCCGTGCACGCCGTACAGGCTGCGGCGAGCGGATGCGAGCTTCGCGGCGGCATGGGATGCGGCGCTGGCGAGCGGCTATGCGCGGCTGGAGGCCGAGGCGCTGCGCTACGCGCTGGAGCGACTGCCCGCGTCGGTCGACCCGCACGGCGGCGGCGGCGCCGAGGCAGCGCGGGCAGCGATCGCGGACAGCCCGGTGAACGCGGTGGTGGAGCGCCGCGCGAGCGATGCCGACCTGCGCTTCGTCCTGGCGATACTGGGCCGGCACGCGCGCGGCGTGCAGGGCGAGCGCGCGATCCGCGTTGCACGGCCGAGCGAAGCGGAAACCGACGCGCGATTGGCGGCGCTGCTCGACAGGCTGGCCGGGCAGTTCCGCCGATGAACGGGGCAGGCGAAAACGGGGCGGGCGAAAACGGGGCGGGCGATGGGGAAACCGCGGTCGAGCGGCTGGCGCGATTGTCGCCGGTGTATCGCCAGCGGATCATCGCGCGGATGCCGATCGCGCATCGCCGCGAACTGGCGGAGCGCTGGTCGCTGCGCGCGCACGGCGGGCAGATCGCGCCGCCGGGCGACTGGCAGGTGTGGCTGATCCGCGCCGGGCGCGGGTTTGGCAAGACGCGCGCAGGCGCGGAATGGGTCAACGCCGCGGCCAGGGCGCGCGCGGTCCGCGTCGCGCTGGTCGGCGCGACGATCGAGGATGCGCGGCGCGTGATGGTCGAAGGGCCGAGCGGGGTGATCGCGGTCGCGGGCGCTGACGTGCCGGTGGTGTGGAAACCGGCACGCGGCGAGGTGCGCTGGCCATCGGGTGCGGTCGCGACGGTCTATTCCGCGGCCAATGCGGAAAGCCTGCGCGGACCCGAGCATCACCTCGCCTGGGCGGACGAGCTGGGCAAATAGAAGGGGGTGGAGGCGTGGAACAACCTGCTGATGGGATTGCGGCTGGGGGATGATCCACGCGCGCTGGTGACGACGACGCCGCGCACCACGCAGTTGATGCGGCAGGTGATGGCGGCGCCCGGGACGGTCGAGACGCGGGGCGCCACGCGCGACAATCCGCACCTGCCCGCGCGCTTCGTGCAGGCGATGGAGGCGGCGTACGGTGGCACGCGGCTCGGGCGGCAGGAGCTGGAGGGCGAGATGATGGCGGACGTGGTCGGCGCGTTGTGGCCGCGCGCGCTGATCGAGGCGCAGCGGATCGCGGTGGGCGCGGTGCCGCGGCTGCGCCGCATCGTCGTCGCGGTCGATCCGCCGGCGAGCGCGGGCGGCGACGCGTGCGGGATCGTGGCGGCGGCGCTGGGTGTCGACGATTGCGGCTATGTGCTGGAGGATGCGAGCGTCGCGGGTGCCTCGCCGGAAGGCTGGGCGCGCGCGGTGGCGGCATGCGCGGCGCGGCACGGCGCCGACCGCGTGGTCGCCGAGAAGAACCAGGGCGGCGACATGGTCGGGCGCGTGCTGGAGATCGCCGACACGGGGTTGCCGGTGACGCTGGTGCACGCGAGCCGCGGCAAGGTGGCGCGCGCCGAGCGTGATCCACGTGCGCGCATTCAACCCGGTCGACGACCATTACGGGCTCGGGTGTCTGGGTGCGGCGTCGGGTGCGATCGCGATCCACAATGCGGCGGCGGCCTGGAACAAGGCGCTGCTCGACAATGCGGCCCGCCCGTCGGGCGCGCTGGTGTACGACGCGGGCGACGGCGCGACCCTGTCGGCGGAACAGTTCCAGCGCCTGAAGGAGGAGATGGAGGCGGGGTTCCAGGGGGCCGCCAATGCCGGGCGGCCGATGCTGCTGGAGGGCGGATTGAAGTGGCAGGCGATGAGCCTCTCGCCCGCCGACATGGATTTCGTGGCAACGAAAGCGGCGGCAGCGCGCGAGATCGCGCTGGCGTTCGGCGTGCCCTCCATGCTGCTCGGGCTGCCGGGCGACAGCACGCACGCGAACTACAAGGAAGCGAACAAGGCGCTGTGGCGATTGAGCGTGCTGCCGCTCGCCGGCGCGATCCTGGCGGCGATGCGCGAGGGGCTGGCGCCGTGGTTCGAAGGCGCCGTGCTGGAGGTCGACATGGACATGGTGCCGGCGTTGGTCGAGGACCGCGAGCGGCTGTGGCGGATGGTGACCGCGGCCGATTTCGTGACGCGCGACGAGAAACGCGAGATGGTGGGTTGGTCGTGAGCGGGGCGGTGGCGGGCGGGGCGACGGCGGGGAGCGCGGTGCTGGCGCAATTGCTCGCCCAGGCCGGGGAGCGCGGCGCGGACATGGCGACGTTGCGCGCAATCGCGGAAGAAGCGGGCGAACTGGGCGCGGTGCGCGCGCTGACGCGGCTGGGGCTCGCCGACGAGGGCGCGGGCGCGGATGTCGCGGAGCTGCGCGAACTGCTCAAGGCGTGGCGCGACGCGAAACGCTCGGCATGGAAGGCGTTGGTCGCCTGGGTCGCGCGGATGGCGTGCGCGCTGCTGCTGCTGGGGCTGGCGGTCAAGCTCGGTTTCGGGGAGTGGGTCAAGTGATCCGGGTCGAGGGCTATGCCGCGGTGTTCGATGCGGTGGACCGCGCGGGCGACGTGGTGCGGCGCGGCGCGTTCGCGGATGCTGCCTGCGTGCCGCTGCTGGTGCAGCATCGCGGGCGCGCGGTGGGGCGGATCGAGGCGATCGGCGAGGATGCGCGTGGGCTTCGCGTGGTGGCGGTAGTGGCGCACGCGGGCGTCGCGCGGGCGGTGGCAAGCGGCGCGCTCGGCGGACTGTCGGTGGGGTACCGGGCGCGCAGCGTGCGGCAGGGCGCACGGCGCGAGATCCTGCGCGCGACATTGGCCGAGGTGAGCCTGGTCGCGGTGCCGCTGCAGCCGGCGGCGCGGGTGGAGCGGGTGAGCGCGGTGTAGCGAGCGTGCGTCGCGGCCAGATTCGAAGCGGTCGCGACAAGAAGCGCGAGTTCCCGGGATGACGAGGGCGGGTGCCCTATTTGTCGACATTTTCGGTTCGGGTGGGGCGGGGGCCTCGTCCGGGTGACCTCGTTCGCGCGTGCGGGCGAGGTGTTTTCGTGTGAGGAGAATGAGCATGAACGACGTGGTGGTGCGGCCGGTGCTGGACGGCGCGCGTGAGGTGGCGGGGGCGTTCGATGGCTTCGTCCGGTCGGGGGCGGTGATCGAGACCAAGGCGTTCACCGGGGTGACCGGGGACGCGGGCGGTTATGCGATCCCGAAGGAAATCGACGCGGTGATCGACGCGACGCTGAAATCCGCGAGCCCGATCCGCGGTATCGCCAGCGTGGTGCAGGTCGGGTCGGCGGGTTATCGCAAGCTGGTGACGACGGGGGGCACGCCGTCGGGCTGGGCGGCGGAAAGCGATGCGCGGCCAGGGACGGCGACGCCCGTGTTCGCCGAGATCGCGCCGCCGATGGGCGAATTGTACGCCAACCCGTCGGCGAGCCAGGCGATGCTGGACGACGCGATGTTCGACGTCGAAGCATGGCTGGCGGGGGAGATCGCGGCGGAGTTCGCCAAGGCCGAGGGCGTGGCGTTCGTGAACGGCAGCGGGGTGAACCGCCCGCGCGGGTTCCTGCAAGCCGCGACCAGCAACGCGGGCGACGCGACGCGCAGCTTCGGGACGCTGCAATATCTCGCCAGTGGGGCAGCGGGCGATTTCGGCAGCGGCGCGCCCGAACGGCTGATCGACCTGGTGCAGTCGTTGCGCAGCCCGTATCGCCAGGGTGCGACCTGGGTGATGAACGCGGCGACCGCGGCGCGCATCCGCAAGTTCAAGACCGCCGACGGGCAGTTCCTGTGGCAGCCGAGTCTCGCGAGCGGGCAGCCGGCGAGCCTGCTCGGCTATCCGGTGGTCGAGGCCGAGGACATGCCCGATATCGCGGCCAACAGCCTGTCGATCGCGTTCGGCAATTTCCGCGCCGGCTACCTGATCACTGAGCGGCAGGAGACCAACGTCTTGCGCGATCCATATTCGAACAAGCCGTTCGTGACCTTCTACGCCACCAAGCGCGTCGGCGGGTGCGTGTCGAACAGCGAAGCGATCAAGCTGATGAAGTTCGCCGCGGCGTGAGGCGGGCGCCCTTGGATTGCCCAAGCAATCCGAGGGATCGCCACGGCGGCCAGCGGGCGCGGTGACGCCGCATCCATCTGACGGCGTGGCGGGCGGGCAGCGTAGTCGGCGCGGCAAACAGTCGGCGGGGGATGGAGATGACGGTGTTGAACGGGCTCGGCGCCGCGGTGCTGGGCGGGGAGGATCGTGCGCAGGTGGTGGCGGCGGTCAAGGCGCACCTGCGCGCGAGCATCGGCGACGAGGACGCGCTGATCGTGGCGACGGCGGAGAGCGCGCTGGGCGTGGCAGAGCAGTTCCTGGGGCAGGTGCTGATCGCGCGCGCGGTCTCGGCAGTGGTGGAGGCGGGTAGGGGCTGGCAGGTGTTGCCGGTCGGCACGGTCCGCGCGATCACTTCGGTGACGGCGGTGGGGACCGCGCTGCCGGTCGCGGACTACGGCGTCGACGTGGATGCGCAGGGGCTCGGCTGGGTGCGGGTCGGGCGGCGGGCGAGCGTGATCGCGCAGGCGGGGGTGAGCGCGGACTGGGCGGGCTTGCCGGCGGCGGTGCGGCACGGCGTGGTGATGCTGGCGGCGCACCTGTTCGAAGATCGCGACGGGGCAAAGCCAGTGCCCGCGGCAGTGACCGCATTGTGGCGGCCGTTCCGCCGCATGACGCTGGCGCAGGCGGTGCACGCGTGAGCGCGGCGCTGGGGCAGCGCGTGCATGCGACGGCGGACGCGCGGATCGCGCGCGCGGTGGCGGGGGTGGTGTCGCGGCTGGCGGCGCGGTTGCGCGACGTGCCGGGCGTGAGCGTCGATGAAGCGGGCGACCATGTCGTGGTGCGGGGCGCGGGCCTCCACGCGCGGCGGCTGGAGGAGGCGGTCTTGCGCGACGTGGCGGGGTGGCTGCGATGAGCGCGGCGGCAGGGGCCGCGGTGCGTGCGGGCGTGCTGGCGCGGTTGCGCGCGGTGCCGGGGGTGAACGGCGTGTGGGAGGGGGCGGGGGTGAGCGCGGCGGCGCCGTTCCTGGTGCTGGGCGACGTGGTGGCGAGCGACTGGGGCACGAAGGACGCGGCGGGTGCGGAGCTGCGGATCGCGGTGACGGTACGCGACCGGAGTGACACGCCCGCGCGCGCGGGTGCGCTGGCGGCGGCGGTCGAGGCGGCCGTGGCGGCGCTGCCGCGCGTTTTGGGCGAGTGGCGTGTCGCGAGCGTGGTGCTGGTGCGATCGAGCGTCGTCGCGGCAGGCAGGGGCGCGTGGGCGGCGACCGTGGATCACCGGGTCAGGGTGCTGGCGGGGTAGGAGCTGAGGGGCGGGGGGTGTGCTTCCGGGCTTCCCCTCTCCCCTCCGCACCTTTGGTGCTCCCTCCCCTCTCCCCGAAGGGGCGACAGCTTGTTTGCGCGCCTGCGACACGGGCGCGCGCTTTTCAGGAGAAATACGATGGCGGTGGAGAAGGGGTCGGCGTTCCTGCTGAAGGTGGGCGATGGCGGCAGCCCGGTGGCGTATCGGACGGTCGCGGGGCTGAGGACGACGCAATTGTCGGTGAACGGCGAGAGCGTCGCGGTGACCAGCAAGGATTCGGGCGGGTGGCGCGAATTACTGTCGGGGGCGGGCGTACGCCACGTCAGCGTGTCGGGCGCGGGGGTGTTCACGGGATCGGCGGCGGAGATGCGCGTCAAGGCGAGCGCGCTTGCCGGCACGATCGACGATTACCGGCTGACGTTCGAGGGCGGCGAGATGATGACGGGACGGTTCCTGGTCACGCGGCTCGACTATGCCGGGGATTACAACGGCGAGCGCAGCTACACGCTGGCGCTGGAAAGCTCGGGCGCGGTCCTGTCGAGCGACGGGTTGAGTTCGTGAGCGGGGCGGCGCATCCGGCCCCTGCAATTCCGGCTTCTGCCAATCCGGCGCGTGGAGAGGCGGCGTTGCGGGTCGCGGGGGTGGAGGTGGTGCTGCGGCCGACGTTCGCGGCGCTGGCGGCGGCGGAGGGCGAGCTCGGCTCGCTGTTCGCGCTCGTCGAGCGGGCGGCCGAGGCCCGGCGCGCGGATTCCGGTTGCGCGATCCGTTCGATCACGCCGGGGACGAGGTTCCGATCGGCGTCGGTGATGGGACGAGGCGCGCATTCGCGCTGGTGAAACGCTACGGCGATGCCGAGCGGCGGATCACGCGGCCGGTGGCGGGCAGCGTGAGCGTGGCGGTCGACGGGCGCGCGGTGCACGCGTTCGCGGTCGGTGACGCGGGCGTGGTGACGCTGGACGCGGCGCCGGCGAAGGGGGCGGTGGTGACCGCGTCGTTCGCCTTTGACGTGCCGGTGCGGTTTGCGGAGGATCGGTTAAGCGTGTCGCGCGCGACCTATCTGGCGGGCGAGGCGGCATCGGTTCCGCTGATCGAGGTGCGCGAGGCATGAGCGACGCGCTCACGACCTTGGCCTTGTGCTGGCTGGTCGAGCGCCGGGACGGGGTGACGCTGGCGCTGACCGATCATGACCGCGACCTAGTGGTGGCGGGCGTCACCTATCGCGCCGCGCCGGGGATGACGCCGTCGGCGATCGTGCGGGCCGAAGGGCTGGACGCCGACACGATGGACGCGCGCGGTGCGCTCCACGCCGAGGCGATCTCGGAAGCCGACCTGGATGCGGGGCGGTGGGACGGCGCGCGCGTGGCGATGAGCGCGGTCGACTGGAGCCGCGACGACGCGGTGCCGATTGCCCTGGGCCAGGGCGTGATCGGCGAGGTCGAAGTGCGCGACGGCGCCTTTTCCGCCGAGCTGAAGGGGGCGGCGGGGCGGCTGGAACGGCCGGTGACCGAGGCGACCTCGCCCGAGTGCCGCGCCCAATTGGGCGACCGGCGCTGCCGCGTGGCGATGGCGGGGCGGCGGCGGTTCGCGCGGGTGGCGGCTGCCGAGGGCGCGGTGCTGACGCTCGACGCCGCCGAGCCGAGCGCGGGCGCGTATGGTGACGGGCGGCTGCGCTGGCTGGGCGGCGCGAACTGCGGGCTGGAGGCAGCGGTGCTCGATTCAGCGGGCCGGCGCGTGACGCTGCGCGCCGCGCCGCCGTTCGCGGTCGCGGCGGGCACGCTGATCGAGGTGGTGGAAGGGTGCGACAAGCGGATCGCGACCTGCGCGGGACGGTTTGCCAATGCGGTGAATTTCCGCGGTGAGCCGTTCCTGCCGGGGATCGACCTGCTGACGCGCTATCCCGGCGCGTGAGCGCGACAGGAGAGCGCGTCGCGGTGGCGGCGCGCGCGCTGGTCGGCGTGCGGTTCCGCGCACAGGGGCGTGATCCGGCGCTGGGGCTCGACTGCGTCGGGGTAGCGGTGGTGGCGCTGCGCGGCGCGGGCGTGCACGTGGCCGTGCGTGACGACTATCCGCTGCGATCGGCGGCGTGGAACCCGCGCGACGAGCCGGGCGCGCTGATGCGCTGCGGCGGGACCAAGGCTGGCGACGTGCTGCTGCTGCGCGTCGATGCGACGCAGCTTCACGTCGCGGTGCGTACCGCGGGCGGGATCGTCCACGCCGACGCCGGCCTGCGGCGCGTGGTGGAGCGGGTGGGCGTGCTCGACTGGCCGATCGTGGCGGCGTGGCGCGCGCGCGAGTGAAGCGCTGAGCCGTGCGTGAAGCTCGGCGCGAGAAGCGGGGCGGGGCGGGGCGGGGGAGACGAGATGGCGACGTTGGTGCTGACAACGGTCGGTGGCGCGATCGGCGGGCCGATCGGCGCGGCGGTGGGGGCGGTGCTGGGGCAGCGGGTCGACGCCGGTCTGCTCGCGCCCAAGGGGCGGCAGGGACCGCGGCTGAGCGAGCTCAAGGTCCAGACATCGAGCTATGGTACGCAGGTGCCCAAGGTGTTCGGGCGCATGCGGGTCGCAGGGTGCGTGATCTGGGCGACCGACCTGATCGAGCAGCGCGGCACGACCCGCGGCGGCAAGGGGCAGGGCAGCGTCACCAGCTACAGCTATGCCGCGTCGTTCGCCGTGGCGCTGTCGGCGCGCAGGATCGCGGGGGTCGGGCGGATCTGGGCGGACGGCAAGCTGCTGCGCGGCGCGGCAGGCGACTGGAAGGCGCACACCGGGTTCCGGCTGTACCCGGGCGACGAGCAGCAGGCACCAGACCCGCTGATCGCGGGCGCGGTGGGTAGCGCGGGAGGCGCGGCGACGCCGGCGCATCGCGGGATCGCCTATGCGGTGTTCGAGATGCTGCAACTGGCGGATTACGGCAACCGTATTCCGTCGCTCACCTTCGAGGTGATCGCGGACGAAGGCACGATGCGGGTCGGCGACATCGCGCGCGCGATCGGCGACGGCGCGCTGGTGGGTGCGGGGCCGGACGATCCCGTCCACGGTTACGCCGCGAGCGGCGACACGATCGCGGGCGCGGCGGAAACGCTTGGCCGGTTGAGCGGCGGGTGGTTCGTCGATCGCGGCGACGGCGTCATGCTCGCCAACCGGGTGCATGCGCCCCGGCAGATCGAGGCGCGCACGACCGCGCGCACGCGCCTGCCGCTCGACCGCGTGCCCGAGAGCGTCGCGGTGGCGCATTACGATCCCGCGCGTGACTATCAAATCGGGGTTCAACGCGCGGTGCGCGCAGGCAGCGGCGGACGCGGCGAGGATGTGTCGCTCGCCGCGGCGTTGCCGGCGGAGCGCGCAAAGGGGATCGCGCTTGCAACGCTGCTCGCGCGTGAACAGGTGCGCGAGACGCGGCAGGTGGTGACCGACGCGCGCGCGATCGCGCTGGCGCCGGGCGATGCGGTGAGGCTGGGCGACCAGGCGCGCGTGTGGCGGGTGGTGCGCAGCAGCGTGGAGGCGATGCGCGTGACGCTCGATCTGGTGCCGATCAGCGCGGCCGCGATCCCGCGCGCCGCCGACTCCGGGACGGTGAACGCCAGCGCCGACGTCGCCGCGGGCCGCACCGTGATCGAAGTGTTTGAGCTATTCCCGAACGGGGAGGACGCGCCGACCGCGCCGATCATCGCGATCGCGGCTGCGGGCGACCAGCCGGGATGGCGGCGCGCTGGTGTCGAGATGAGCCGCGACGAGGGCGTGACCTGGGAGGCGATCGGCGACACCGCCGCGCCTGCGGTGATCGGCCGCACGGTGGCGCCAGTGCGCGCTGGCGGCGGCGCGCTGATCGACCGCGCCAACGTGATCGAGGTGGCGCTGCTGCACGACAGCATGACGGTGCAAAGCGCCGCCGCGGACGCGCTCGATCGCGGTGCCAATCTGGCGCTGCTGGGCGACGAGGTGATCCGGTTCGCGCGCGCCGAGCAGGTCGGCCCGGCGCGGTGGCGGCTGTCGGGTCTTGGGCGTGGATTGAACGGCAGCGAGTCGCGCCCGCATGCGGCGGGAACGCGATTCGTGCTGCTCGAGCGCGAGTCGCTGCTGCTGCCAACCGCGGGTGCGGTGCGGATCGGCGATCGCGTGCGGGTGAATGCGCGCGGAATCGGCGACTCGGACGATGTCGTCGCGAACGCCGACGTCGCGGTCGATGGGCGTTCGGTGGCGCCGCTCACGCCCGTTCACCTGCGCTGGCAGGCGCTCGCCGCAGGGGACGCGCGGGTCACCTGGATCAGGCGGAGCCGGGTCGGCTGGCGCTGGGCCGACGGCGAGGTTCCGCTCGGCGAGGAGCGCGAATGCTACCGCGTGGCGGTGACGAGTGCATTGGGCACGCGCGTGTTCCTGGTCGACCAGCCGCTCGCCTCGATCACGCGCGACGAGGTGGCGGGCGGTGGCGTCCACGTCTCTGTCGAGCAGGTCGGCACTGCCGCGACCTCCCGTCCCGCCATCATCATGCAAGGGAATTGATCATGAGTGAGGATCAAACGCCGCGGCTGAAGCTGCCAGTGTTGCAAATCGGTCAGTCGGCCAAGGAAGCGACGCACAATGAAGCACTTGCGCTGCTCGACCTGGTGGCAGCAGCGGCCGTCGAGGATGTCGGCGTGAACGTGCCGCCGGCCGATCCGGCGGTTGGACAATGCTGGATCGTGGGCGATGCGCCGGCCGCGGAATGGATCGGAAACGCGCAGGCGATCGCGGGATGGACGGTCGGCGGATGGCGCTTCGTCGCGCCCGTACCGGGCCTGTCCGCATGGTGCATCGCGCGGGCGCGGCGGGTCACGTTCCACGATTGCTGGGAGGACGGCGTGGTCCGCGCGACGCGCCTGCTCGTGGACGGCGTGCCCGTCGTGGGGCCGCGCCAGCCGGCGATCACGACACCGCAAGGAGGGGCGGTGATCGACGTCGAGGCACGCGCCGCGATCGCCGACATGCTCGCGGCGATGCGCGCGCACGGTCTGGTCGCTTGATCCAAACTGTGTCCTTGGTGCCACACTCAGCTATTTTGATCGCTTGTGCGGAAACCAAGGCTCGGATAGTGGGTTTGCGCTGTCCGTAGTGACACCAAGGAAAGGGGAATAGTATGCGGAAGCTTGCCATAACTGTGGCGCTCGCTTCGACCGCGCTCGCCTCGCCCGCACTGGCCCGCGACAACGCGTGGTACGTGGGCGTTGAGGGCGGTGCGATGATCGTCGAAGACATCGACTACAACGTCAATGGCGCGGCCACCACGCTGAGCGGCACCACCTCCATCGATCACAACTATGGTTACGACCTTGACGGTGTGATCGGTTACGATTTCGGCGCGTTCCGTCTTGAGGCGGAAGTTGGCTATCGCGAAGCGACGGTGGACGGCATTCGCTCGTCTGGCCGCATTCCGTTCGGCCCGAACGCCGTGCAGACCGTTCCGGCTGGCAGCTACAACTATGCCGGCGGCAAGAGCTCGGCGCTCAGCTTCATGATCAACGGCCTGCTGGACTTCGGTCCGGACGATGGTCTGCAGGGTTTCGTCGGTGGCGGCGCCGGTGTGGCGCGCGTGAAGGGCAAGTACGGCCTGGGCCGCAGCTACGACCTGGTTGACGACTCGGACACCGTGTTTGCATGGCAGGCTCTCGCAGGCGTCCGTGCGCCGCTTAGCGACCGGGTCGACGTGTCGGTCAAGTATCGCTTCTTCAACGCCGACAGCGTCAACCTCGTCGACGCGCGCACCAGCGGCTACGACGGCCGGTTCCGTTCGCACAGCATCCTGGGCGGCGTGACCTACAACTTCGGTGAGCCGGCAGCACCGCCGCCGCCGCCGCCGCCGCCACCGCCGCCGCCCGAGCCGGCTCCGCCGCCGCCGCCGGAAGTGGTCTGCTCGCCGGGTCCGTTCATTGTCTTCTTCGAGTGGGACAAGTCGGACGTCACGCCGGAAGCAGCGTCGATCCTCGACAACGCGGTGACGCAGTATCAGAACTGCAGCAACGCGCAGGTCATGCTGGCGGGTTACACCGACACGTCGGGTTCCTCGCAGTACAACGTCGGCCTGTCGCAGCGTCGCGCGGACTCGGTGAAGGCTTACCTCGCGTCGAAGGGCATCCCGGACGGCGTGATGACCACGGAAGCGTTCGGCGAAACCCGCCTGCGCGTCCAGACCGCCGACGGCGTGCGCGAAGTGCAAAACCGTCGCGTGGAGATCACCTACGGTCCGGGTTCGGGCCAGTAAGTCAATCAACAACGTTGACCAAAAAGTGGGGAGGTCGGCATCGCGCCGGCCTCCCTTTTTCGTTGTGACGCAGGCGTCTTGATCGCCACCACGCAGCCACTAGCGCTGTCGTTCATCCGCGCGTAAGCGCGCCGCTATGACGACGAAAACCGTTTCGGACAGCAACGCAGCGGTGATCGAATCGCGCGAGCAATTGATCCAGCATTTCGCCTCTGGCGAGAAACCGCGCGACCGCTGGCGCATCGGCACCGAGCACGAGAAGTTCGTCTACGCCCGCGCCGATCATCACGCGCCGTCATGGGACGAGCCGGCAGGCATCCGCGCGCTGCTGGGCGAGCTGGAGCAATACGGCTGGCGCCCGGTCGAGGAAAACGGCAAGGTCATCGCGCTGACCGGCGCGGACGGATCGGTCAGCCTGGAGCCGGCGGGGCAGTTCGAACTGTCGGGCGCACCGCTCGACAATCTGCACCAGACCTGCGCCGAAACCGGCCGCCACTTGGCTCAGGTAAAGGCCGCGGGCGAGAAGTTGGGGATCGGCTTTCTCGGGCTCGGCATGTGGCCCGACAAGACGCGCGCTGAGCTACCGATCATGCCCAAGGGTCGCTACGCGATCATGCTGCGCCATATGCCGCGCGTCGGCACGATGGGGCTCGACATGATGCTGCGCACCTGCACGATTCAGGTGAACCTGGATTATGCCAGCGAAGCCGACATGGCGAAGAAGTTTCGCGTCGGGCTCGCGCTGCAGCCGCTCGCCACCGCGCTGTTCGCCAACTCGCCGTTTACCGAAGGCAAGCCGAACGGGTTCCTGACCTATCGCAGCCACATCTGGTCGGACACCGATCCCGCGCGCACCGGCATGCTGCCGTTCGTGTTCGAGGACGGCTTCGGCTACGAGCGCTACGCCGACTACATGCTCGATGTGCCGATGTACTTCGTCTACCGCGACGGCCAGTACATCGACGCGGCGGGACTGAGCTTCCGCGACTTCCTGCGCGGTGAGTTGTCGGCGCTGCCCGGTGAGCGGCCGACGATCGATGACTGGAACGACCATCTGTCGACCGCCTTTCCCGAGGTGCGACTGAAGACGTTCCTGGAGATGCGCGGTGCGGACGGTGGGCCGTGGAACCGCATCTGCGCGCTGCCGGCGTTCTGGGTCGGATTGCTCTACGACGATGCGGCGCTCGACGCGGCGTGGGACATGGTCAAGGACTGGACGCTGGAGGAACGGCAGAGCCTGCGCGACGCGGTGCCGGCGCAAGGGTTGTCGGCACCGATCGCGGGCGGCGGGCAGTTGCGCGACGTGGCAGGGCGCGTGCTCGACATCGCGCATGCTGGGCTCAAGGCGCGCGCGCGTGTGAGCGCGGCGGGCGACGACGAGACGGGCTTCCTCGATCCGCTGCGCGAGATCGTGCGCAGCGGCAAGGTTCCGGCCGAGGTGCTGCTGGAGCGGTATGGCGGCGCGTGGAACGGCGACGTATCGAAGGTGTACGACGAGGCGAGCTTCTAGAGGCTCGCCGAGAGCGCGGTACGTACGGGCATGCCCGCGCCTGACGAGCCTTCTCGATAGCCGGGATGACGCCTGTCGGCTTGGATAACGGTGTGGAGGTCAGGCGTGTGACTGCGCTGCCACTACGTCGCCACCGCCCCGCGCCCAGCGCAGGAAGCGCGGCACTGCTCCGCGGCCCGCCATCCAGGCGTGGTAGATTTGGTAATCGGGGTCGAGCAGCAGGTGGCGCTCCTCGGTCTTCGCGCGCCAATAATAGATGCCGCTGACCGCCGCCATCAGGATCGTTGCGCGTGCCGCGTCCGTGAGACTGCCGGTGGTCAGGAACGGGATCGTCGAGATCCACCAGAACAGGTTCTTCGACAGATAGGCCGGATGCCGCGACAACGCGTAGGGCCCGTGCGTCAGGATGCCGCGGTTGGTGAGGTTGGAGAAGCGCAGCCCGAACGCCACCGTCGACCAGGCGTAGACGCCGGTCAGCACCACCAGCAATGCGCCCGTCGTCGCCAGCAGCGTCGGATGCCCCTGCATCCAGTGCGTCCAGTCGGCGGTGCCGGGGCGGTAGTCGAACGGGCGCCCGTCATCCATCATGATGAACGGCGGGTAGCAGATCAGCGCGGCGGTCCAGCCGGCCATGAATGGATTGGCCGAGCGGATGTGCGCGTCGAGCGGGCGCATCGTCAGCAGATAACCGACCGTTGCGAACGCCACGTCGACCACGAACATGAAGTTGATCAGCCAGTTGGCGAGCGCGGTCGGCGAGCGGAGCAGATTGGCGACGTCGGCGTCGACGAAATCGGCGAAGCCCGGCGGCACGATCGCCAGCATGAAGGCGAGGAAGAACGCCTTCACCCCCCAAGCGCGCAGGTGCGCGTAGATCGCCTCGTGGTCGGCCGGCGCGGTGCCGGTGATCCACGCGCCCAGCGCCCAGGCGCCGTCGCGCGGTTCGACGAGATTGCGGTCGAGCCACAGCACATAGGGGATCGACGCGGCGAACAGCCACGGCGCGGCGCCCTCCAGGCACCACATGGCGAAGCGGTAATTGCCGTCCCAGTAGAAGCGCCCGGTCATGTAGATGAGCGCGATCCCCGCCCAGGTGATCCACAGTCCCGCCAGCTTGACGAGGCTGGTGTCGATCGTTTCGCGCCACGGCCGAGCGCGGCTCCAGTCGATGCCGGTCGAGGCGCGGCGGTGGACCTTGTCGACTAGGAGCGACCACAGCACCATCGGGAGCGCACAGGCAGCGACGTTGGCGAGCGCGGCGTAGGTGCCGTCCATGCCGAAATGCCTCGCGACCGCGACCCAGGCGATCAGCCCAGCGAGCCCGGCGACGCCGACGCCCTGGCTGACCGCGCTGGCGGGACGAGGATCGCTGCGGGTCGCGCCCGCGAGGCTTGAGTCGTGGAACATGCCCGCTGCCCTACGCCGCCATTGGTAAGCACGGCGTGAAGCACGATCACCCGCTCGCGTGCTGCCACGCGACGATGCGCGGGTCGGGCGCGATCAGCATCGCGACGTTGAGCGTCAGATTGTCGCGGATCGTGGCGAGGAGCAGCAGTTCGATTGCGAGCGCCAGCGCGACGCTCACGCGGACCGGCAACGCGCGCGCGAGCAGGAACCCGGTGATCATGCACGCGATGTCGCCGACAAAGTTGAGCACGCTGTCGCCGGTATAGCCGAGCGCGGCGGTGACGCTGCGATAGCGCTCAATTACCGCGGGCGAATTCTCTGCTACCTCCCAAGCTGCCTCCACGACCACTGAGAGCAGCAGCCGCACACGCCAGTTCCAGCGGCGCAGCAGCAGCCAGCCGACGGCGTAGAACAGCAACCCGTGGGCGAGGTGCGTCGCGCTGTAGGGATCGAGCAATTGCTGGCTGTCCTCGGCCGAGTTGACGCGCCCGTTCCATAGCGCGACGTGCCCGCAGGTGCAGATCGCGCTGCGTCCCATTGCCAGTAGGATCGCCGCGGTGAGCGCGATCACTCCCGTCACTGCCAACGACACCCGCCGGTCCGCGCGCGACACTACCCCTGCCATGCCAACCCTTGCCATGTGCGCGAGCGTAGCGCGCGGCGACCGGACGCGATATGCCGACAGGCATGGCACGCATATGCCCTGATAAGCGACCGTGAGGCTGGGCGCGCTCAAGCTCAAGCTACAGCTCGTCTGCGGCGATGGCTTCGCGATGGGGCCGGGCAAGGCCGACCTGCTCGAGGCGATCGACCGCGAAGGCTCGATCTCGGCGGCAGGACGCGCGCTCGGCATGAGCTATCGTCGCACGTGGTTGCTGGTCGATGAAATGAACCGCTGCTTTCGCGAACGGCTGGTCGAAGCGTCGGCGGGCGGCGGGCAGAACCGCGGCGCGCGGCTGACCAGGGAGGGGCGCGCAGTGCTCGCCGCCTATCGCACGCTGGAGCAGCAGGCGGCGGTGATCGCCGACAGCGAGGCGTATCGCGCGCTGACCCGCAATCTGCTCGACACGCCGCAGCCGCAGCCATCATCATCTCGGCCGTGAGGCGATCGGCGTGCGGAGCGCCGCATCCCAAATCACCGCGGCGCGTTGGGGCGGCTCACTGACGAGAGCTGATGGTATGAGCGGACCCAGATTGTTTGAGCGTTTGGACGTGGGCGGCCTGTCGCTCGCCAACCGCATCGTGATCGCGCCGATGTGCCAATATTCGGCCGACAATGGCTGCATGACCGACTGGCATCTGATCCACCTCGGCCATCTGGCGCTGTCGGGCGCGGGCGTGCTGACGATCGAGGCGACCGCGGTGGTGCCCGAGGGGCGGATCACTTACGGCGACGTCGGCCTGTGGGACGATGCCACCGAGGCGGCGATGAAGCGCATGCTCGACGGGGTGCGCGCGCACTCGCCGATGCCGATCGCGATCCAGTTGGCGCACGCCGGGCGCAAGGCGTCGACCGAACTGCCGTGGCACGGCGGCAAGCAGATCGCGGCAGGTGACGCGAACGGCTGGCAGACCGAGGCGCCCTCCGCGCTGGCGTTCGGCGACGGTGAGGCAGCACCAGTGGCGCTGAGCCGCGCGCGCATGGACGAGATCCGCGACGCCTTTGCGGAAGCGGCGCGTCGCTCCGCGCGGCTGGGGCTGGACGCAGTGCAGATTCACGCCGCGCACGGTTATCTGCTGCACGAATTCCTGTCGCCGCTCTCCAACCGACGCGACGATGACTACGGCGGCAGCCTCGAAAACCGGATGCGCTATCCGCTGGAGGTGTTCGACGCGGTGCGCGCGGCATTCCCGGCCGACAAGCCTGTCACGGTGCGCGTGTCGGGCACCGACTGGGTTGAGGGTGGTTGGGACATCGAGGGCACGATCGCCTTCGCGCAGGCGCTGGAGGCGCGCGGGTGCGCCGCGATCCACGTGTCGAGCGGCGGGCTCGATCCGCGCCAGGACATTCCGGTCGGCCCCAATTACCAGGTGCCGCTGGCGCGCGCAGTGAAGGGGGCGGTGTCGATCCCGGTTGTCGCGGTGGGGCTGATCACCGACTTTGAGCAGGCGGAGGCGATCGTCGCGACCGGCGATGCCGACCTGATCGCGCTGGCGCGCACGATCCTCTACGATCCGCGCTGGCCGTGGCATGCCGCGGCGCATCTGGGCGGGCGGGTGCGCGCGCCCGACCAGTATCTCCGCTCGCAACCGCGCCGGTTCAAGGACCTGTTCGACGAGCCCGACGACGCGACCTATTGAGGTGCGTGCCGCCGCGCGGATGCCTGAAGGGGTTACGCGCGGCGGATCACGCTTTTACAGACGATGGATGACCGATCATCCGACCATCGCCCCCGCGCTGACCGCGGCCGAGCCCGCGCAGGAAGCACGGAACTGGCACCTCCCGTCCGTGTTGCGCGGGGCCGGATTGTGCGCGGGCGCGATCGCGCTGCTGCTGGTGATCGGTTTCGCGCTGAGCCGGCATCCGTTCGGGTTCGATCTGCCGGTCAGCAACGCGCTGCGCGGCATTGGGCCGGCGTGGCTGCGCAAGGCGATGATCGACGTGACTGCGCTGGGCGGCGGCACCGTGCTGACGATCGTCACGATCGCTGCCGTGGCGATCCTGATCGCGCAGCGGCTCGCGTTGACCGCGGGGCTGGTGGCCGCCGCGGTGATCACGGGCACGGCGGGGAGCAATGCGTTGAAGCTCGTCTTCATGCGCCCGCGCCCGCCCATTGCCGACCGGCTGATCGAGGTGACGGGCGATAGCTTCCCGAGCGGCCACGCGGCGAATTCGGCGATCGTCTACCTGACGCTCGCCGCGCTGGTGACGCAGGTGACGCCGGGCCGCGCGACACGCAACACGGTGCTTAGCCTAGCGATCCTGCTGGTCGGCGCGATCGGCACGAGCCGCGTCTATCTGGGCGTGCACTGGCCGTCCGACGTGCTCGCGGGGTGGAGTTTCGGGACGCTCTGGGCGATCGGCTGGTGGCAGATCGCGCGGCAGACGCGTCCGCTCCTCGTCGCCCCTTGATCGGACCCTAGTCGCCCACCAGCGCAAGCAATCGCTCGGCCGCTTTCAGATGCGGCGCGTCGACCATCTTGCCGTCCAATTGCAGCGCCCCTGCGCCCGGATTGGCGGCGAACAGATCGACCACGGCGCGGGCGTGCGCGACCTCGGCGTCGCTGGGGGAGAAGGCGGCGTTGATCACCGCCACCTGCGCGGGGTGGATCGCCATCATGCCGGTAAAGCCGTCGCGCCGCCCGCGTGCCGCATAGGCGGCGAGCCCGTCCAGATCGCGGAAGTCGGGATAGACCGTCTCGATCGCGGGAACGCCCGCGGCATGCGCGCCGAACAGCGTCAGTGCGCGCACCATCTTGTACGGATCGGTATAGCTGCCGTCCGCCTCGCGGCTGGTCGACGCGCCGATTGCCGCGGGCAGATCCTCCGCCCCCCAGGTCAACCCGGCCAGCCCAGTACCGTCATAATCGCCGAGCGTGAACACCGCGCGCGGCGTTTCGCTCGCGATCGGCAGCACGAGATAGTCGCCCGGCAACCGCCGCCGCAGCTCGGCGACCGAGCTGCGCCCCTCTGCCTTGGGCAGTACCACGCCGGCCATCGCCGCACCGTCGAGTGCCGCCAGATCGTCGGCGATGAAGGCGCTGTCGAGCGGATTGACGCGGACGAACAAGGTCGCGTCGGCGCTGCGCATGTCAACGAACTCGCGCACCGCGGCGCGTGCCGCTGCCTTGACACTGGCCGCGACCGAATCCTCCAGATCGAGGATCAGCGCGTCGGCGCCGAGCCCGGCGGCCTTCTTTATCCGCTCGGGCCGATCGCCCGGCACGAACAACAACGAGCGCAGTCGCACGCTCAGCGCCCCATCTCGGCGAGCTTGCGCTCCCACGCCAATGCGTCGCGCACGATGCCGTCCAGGTCGGCGCGGCTAGGCGTCCAGTCGATGGTTGCGAGGATCGCGGCATTGTTGGAGATCAGCTCGGCCGGATCGCCAGCGCGTCGCCCCTCCATCTTGCGCTCGATCGTCATGTTGGTGACGCGGTCGACCGAGTCGAGCACCTCCAGCACCGAGAAACCGCGGCCGTAGCCCGCGTTCAGCGTCACGCTGTCGCCCGGATGCTCAACCAGCCACGCGAGCGCCGCGACATGCGCGTCGGCGAGGTCGCTGACGTGGATGTAATCGCGCACGCCGGTGCCGTCGGGGGTGGCAAAATCCTGTCCGAAGACGCTGACTGCGGCGCGCTTGCCGGTCGCCGCCTCGACCGCGATCTTGATCAGGTGCGTCGCGCCCACGGTCGACTGCCCGCTGCGCCCCTGCTGGTCGGCGCCCGCGACGTTGAAGTAACGCAGCGCAGCATAGTTCATCGGGTGCGCCGCCGACACATCGCGCAGCATCGCCTCGGTCATCAGCTTCGACATGCCGTACGGATTGATCGGCACCGTGGGGTCGGTCTCGGTCACCGGCACGCGCTCGGGCGTGCCATAGGTCGCGGCGGTGGAGGAGAAGATGAAGTGCGGCACGCCCGCCTTCACCGCGCTTTCGATCAGGCTACGCGTCGCCGCGGTGTTGTTGCGGTAATATTTGAGCGGGTCGCTGACCGATTCGGGCACTACCACCGATCCGGCGAAATGCATGATCGCGCGGACCTCGTGCTCGGCGAGCACGTCGGCGACGCGCGGGTCCTCGACCGCCATCTCGACGAAGGTCGCGCGGTCGTCGACCGCCCAGTCGAACCCGGTGACGAGGTTGTCGATCACGACCACCTGGTATCCGGCGTCGAGCAGCGCCAGCACCGCGTGGCTGCCGATATAACCCGCGCCGCCGGTCACCATCACCTTGCCGTCGAGTGTCGCTGCGCCAGCCATCTGCATCTCCCTTTCAGGCGCCCTAGCGGCTTCCTACATCCTTCTCAAAGGAGACTTCTTCATATGACCGAATACGCGATTGTCGCCGGCGGCTGCTTCTGGTGCACCGAAGCCGTGTTCAAGGACGTGATCGGCGTCGAGAGCGTCGAGAGCGGCTATATCGGCGGCCACGCGCCCAACCCGACCTACAAGCAGGTCTGCGGCGGCGACACGGGCCACGCGGAGGCGATCAAGGTCGGCTTTGATCCCGCGCAGCTCAGCTACGGCGACCTGCTCGACATCTTCTTCGCGACGCACGATCCGACGCAGTTGAACCGTCAGGGCAACGACGTCGGCACGCAATACCGTTCGGCGATCTTCCCGCAGTCGGAGGAGCAGGCCGCCGAGGCGAAGGCCGCGATCCAGCGCGCGCAGGGCGACCAGTCGAAGCCGATCGTCACCACGATCGAGGCGAACGACACCTGGTATCCGGCGGAAGGCTATCACCAGGATTATTGGGAGACGCAGGGGCGCAGCAATCCTTACTGCATGGCGGTGATCCCGCCCAAGCTGCAGAAGCTGCGCAAGAGCTATGCCGCGCGCACCAAGAGCATGGCCGAGGCGCAGGGCTGATTGCAGGCAGAGGGGCGGCGAGGGAACGAGGATAGCTGATCTGTGTTAGTGCGCTGCCGGAATGACCGGTGCCCACGAACAGGGAAGAGATCATGTCCACGCTTCGTCTCGCCGCCGCCGTCCTGCTCCTCGCCGCTCCGCTCGCTGCCTGTGGCGGTTCGGGTGACGACAAGCTCGCGCATCAGGTCAAGAAGGCGGCAGACAATCGCGCCGACCAGCTTGAACAGCGCGCCGACGATCTGAAGGATCAGGCCGAGCAGGTGCGCAAGGTCGGCGAAAAGCGTGCCGACGCGATCGACGCCGCCGACCTCAACACGCACGCGATGAGCCCCGAGCAGAAGGCCGCGATCGTCGACAATCAGGCGCCGGCGGTCCGCTGACGCGAGGCGACCCCGGCGCCTTGCAGTGCGCCGGGGTCGAGCGCGACAAGGTGTCATACGCGTAAGAGGGTGTTTGCAATCGCTGCAATCACCGCGCGTGATGTGATCAGCGGTGCGCGGCGCGACGCAGCCGGTCATTGATCGCGACGCCGATCCCGCGTTCGGGCACCGGCGCGACCGCGATACGCCCGGCGGATGATGCGTCGGCGCGGTGCAGCGCGTCGAACAGCCGCGCGGCCGCTTCGACCACCTCGCCACGCGCCGACAGTGTGTCGTCGCCCGCGACCGCGCCGAAGCCGATCAGCCATTCATCGGAATGTGCGCTGATCGCGTCCAAGCGCAGCGGTTTCGATGGGGCATAATGGATCGCGAGCTGGCCCGGTGCGCTGACGTGTGCCGTGGTGCCGGATGCTACGGGCAGCACCTCCGCCAGCATCTCGGCGGTGATCGGTCCGGGGCGCAGGATCGTGCGACCCGCCAGGATCGTCGACTCGACCCCCGCCGCGGTTGCGCCAGCGTCGATGATCAACGGCACGCGCACGCCGAGGCTGGCGGCGACGTGTTCGGCGCGGGTTGGGCTGATCGCGTTGCTCGCATTCGCCGACGGTGCGGCGAGCGGCGCGGCGCTGGCGGCGATCAGCGCCTGCATCGCGCGGTGCGCGGGCACGCGGATCGCGATAGTTTCGAGCCCGGCGGTGACGAGCGATGCGATCCCCGCGTCGGCCCGAAGGGGCAGCACCAGCGTCAGCGGCCCCGGCCAGAACCGCGCCGCAACCGTGCGCGCGTCGTCGTCGAACTGCGCGATCCGCTCCGCCGCTGCGAGGTCGGCGACGTGGACGATCAGCGGGTTGAAGCTCGGCCGCCCCTTCGCCGCGTAGATGCCTGCGACCGCGGCAGCGTCGCGGGCGTCGGCGGCGAGCCCGTACACCGTCTCGGTCGGCACCGCGACGATCCCGCCGGCGCGGATCAGCGCGGCGGCCTCAGCGATCGCGGCCTCACCGAAGGCGCGGATGACGGGTGGTTGAGCCTCCATGTGCGCACGCTATAGCGGGCACGATCAGGAGAGAGAAATGGCCTTCACCGCCCCCGTCGCCGAGCAGCGCTTCGTCCTCGACACCGTCGCGAACATCGGCGAGCTCGCCGACACCGAACGCTTCGCCGCCGCGACTCCCGACGTGATCGACGCGGTGCTCGAAGGTGCGGCGCAGTTCGCCGCCGGCGAATGGGCACCGCTCAACCGCGTGGGCGACACGGTGGGTGCGAAATGGACCCCGAACGGCGTCGTCATGCCCGACGGCTACCGAGAGGCATACCAAGCCTATGTCGAGGGCGGCTGGGGCACGATCGGCGTGTCGGAAGCGTTCGGCGGACAGGGGCTGCCCTTCGTCGTCCAGGCCGCGGTGCTCGAAACGCTGGGCAGCGCCAACATGGGGTTCGCGCTCTGCCCGACGCTGACGGTCGGCGCGATCGAGGCGATCGAGCATCACGGCACCCCTGAGCAGCAGGCGACCTATCTGCCCAAGCTCGCGACGGGCGAGTGGACCGGCACGATGAACCTGACCGAGCCGCAGGCGGGCAGCGACGTCGGCGCGCTGCGCGCGACCGCGACGCCCATCGTAAAGGAGGGGGGGCGCGACGGCACGTTCAGCATCAAGGGCACCAAGATCTACATCTCGTTCGGCGACCATGACATGGCGGACAATATCGTTCACCTCGTGCTCGCGCGCACGCCCGATGCGCCCGCGGGCACGCGCGGCATCTCGTTGTTCCTGGTGCCCAAGGTGCGCGAGGACGGCACGATGAACGACGTCCGCGTCGTCTCGATCGAGCACAAGATGGGGCTGCACGCCTCGCCGACCTGCGTGCTGTCGTTCGGCGATCATGACGATTGCGTCGGCGAGCTGATCGGCCCCGAGTTCGGCGGCATGCGGGCAATGTTCACGATGATGAACAACGCGCGCCTGAACGTGGGCCTGCAAGGCGTGCAGGTCGCCGAGGCCGCGACGCAGAAGGCGGTCGATTATGCCCGCGAGCGCGTCCAGGGCGCGCGCGCCGGAGCGCAGTCGGCGATCATCGAACATCCCGACGTGCGCCGCATGTTGATGCGGATGAAGGCGCAGACGATGGCGGCGCGCGCGCTCGTCTATTACGCCTGCGGTCAGGTCGACCGTGCGGGCATGGGTGATGCGCACGCGAAGGATCGGCTCGAGATCACTACCCCGCTCGCCAAGGCGCACGCGACCGATCTGGGCAACGAGATCGCGAGCATCGGCGTCCAGGTCCATGGCGGGATGGGCTTCGTCGAGGAGACGGGCGCGGCGCAATTCTTCCGCGACGCGCGCATCACGCCGATCTACGAGGGCACGAACGGCATTCAGGCCGCCGACCTCGTCGGGCGCAAGCTGTCGCTGTCGAACGGCGGCGCGTTCGCGAGCCTGATCGCGGACATGCGTGCCGAGGCGCAGCACCCGCGACTGACTGCGCTGGTCGACGCATGCGAGGCAGTCGGGCGGCGGTTGCAGACCGTGGATGCGGATGATCGCCAGGCGGCGAGCTATCCGTTTCTCACCATGCTGTCGGTCGCGACCTGCGGCTGGCTGCTCGAACGGCAGGCGCGTGCGCAAGGTGCGGACGCGGTCAAGCAGGCGAGCGTCGCCTTCTACCTCGACCAGATCGTGCCCGAGGCGATGGGGCTGGAGGCGGCGGCGAATGCGCCGGCGAGCCAGCTTTACGCGCTGACCGCCGACGCGTTCTGACGCTTACTCGGTCGACGCGTTCTGACCGGCTATTCGCCCGACGGGCAGCCGTCGGGCGATGCGCTGCGATAGTCGGCGGGGTACCAGCGCGACACGCCCGCGTCCTGGTCGTGGTAGCAGACCGCCGCGTCGCGCCCGTCAGGGGTGATCGCGATCGCCCAATTGTGCGGCCCGCAATTATGCGCCTCGCACGCCCAGGATAGGATGCGCCCGTCCTGTTCGGCGACCGGATTGGCGGTCACGTCGCGGCTGAGCACGGTATCGCGAACCTCGGCATCGGGTACGATCCGCGCGACCGCGGCGCGCACCGCGGGTTCGTCGACGAAGCGCCGACCCGCGACCAGATCGAACGGGTATCGGCCGACATAGCGTGACAGGTTGGTGGCGGCGACGGTCGCACTCGGGGTGGGCGTCGGCGTTGCCGTGGCACGTGTGGGTTCAGGCTGCGGCTCGGGCGCGCGGCTGCACGCGGCCAGCGCGGTCAGCAGCAGGAGCGCGGGCGTGTATCTCATCGCCGGCGCAGCGACGCGCTGTCGATGTGCCACTGCCGCTGTTCGGGCGTCGCGCCGTCGACGTCGTTGACGTGGCGAAGCGTATAGCTGCCCGCGAACACCTGCCCCGTTCCGTTCTTGAGCGTCGCGCGCACCGTCACCGGCACGCGGATGTAGGTCGATCCGGCGGCGCCCTCCGGTCGCGTCGGCGCACCCGTGATGATGCGAGTGTGGCGCGTGTCAGCGAAACCGCGGACGAACTGCGCGTAGCTCTGACGGCTCGCCTGCCCGCCGCGGTCCCACAAGCGATATGCGGTGCGATAGTCGCGCCGGTCGATCGCGGCATAATAACGCTGCACGACCGCCCGCGCTGCGGCGGGGGTGGCGGACGGCGTCGCAACGGCGGCGCTGGCGAACAGGGCGGAGACGAGCAGGATCATGCGTGCGACAACGGCCGAGCCGGCGGCACGGTTTCGCACGCCCCGTTCGGCTCAGGCGTCGTGACGCTCTATCAATTCGGACAGGTCGAGCCCGAGGAGGTCGATATAGCCGCGGATGCGCGGCCATTGATTGGCGACGAAATTCTCGCGCTCGGCAGTGCGCAGCCGCTCGGACGCGCCCGCCAGCACGAACATGCCGACGCCGCGGCGCACCTCGACATAGCCGTCGTCCTGAAAGCTCTGGTACGCTTTCGCGACCGTCAGCGGGTTGGCGCCGTGTTCCGCCGCCAGCGCGCGGACCGAGGGAAGCTGGTCGCCCGCCACGAAGTCCCCGCGCAGGATCCCCGCGGCGATGGTTGCGCGCAGCCGGATGTAAACCGGGCTGTCCTCGTTGCTCAATGCTGCCATGCTGCGTTAATACAGCAAATGGGGCGCAAGTCTACCAGTCGCTCCACACCTGTTCGATCGCGGGACGTGGCCGTTCGTCGAGCGCGCGGCCGGGCGTGCCGACGAACACGAAACCGGTGATCCGCTCGTGCGGCTGGCCGAACGCGTCGCGGACGCGAGGGGAGAAGGCGGGCCAGCCGGTCAGCCAGCCGGCGGCGTAACCGTGCGCGTGGACGGCGTGGAGCAGGTTCATGCACGCCGCGCCGGCCGACAATTCCTGTTCCCACAAGGGTATCTTGTTGTCGGTCTTGGGGGAGGAGAGCGCGACGACCAGCGCCGGTGCCTGGGTCGCGAACTGCACCATCGCGTCGAGCTCGGCCTGCCGCGCTTCGGGCTTCTCGGCGCGGTACGCCTCGACCAGCAGCGCGGCCAGTCGCTCGCGCTGATCGGCGCCGACGATCACGAAGCGCCACGGCGCGAGCTTGCCGTGATCGGGGGTGCGCGCGGCGAGTGCGATCATCTGCACGATTTCGGCGTGATCAGGGCCGGGCGCGACCAGATCGCGGGGTTTGCCCGAGCGACGGGTGGAGAGATGCGAAAGCAGCGAGGAGCGGTCGTTGAACATGGGCGCGCATCTAGGAAATGTTAACGCGTATTTACAGCACGGCTGTTGCCGCTAGTCTCCGCTGCAACCATCGCGCGCGCCGCGTCAGCGTAAGCGCGAACGTGAGTTCAGGGAGCGTATTTCGAACAATGGTGGACACCCCGACGGCCGACAACCGCGCCGAACCCGACATCACCCACACCAATCCCGCCGCGGAGGAAACCTGGTTCGGCCACCCGCGCCAGCTCGCGCGGTTGTTCACCACCGAGATGTGGGAGCGGTTCGGTTACTACGGGATGCGCGCGCTGCTGACGCTGTATCTCACCAAGCATTTCGTGTTCGGTGATCGCGAGGCGACCGGGCTGTACGGCGGATTCACCGCGCTCGTCTACCTGACCCCGCTGGTGGGCGGGTATCTCGCCGACCAGTATCTCGGCTCGAAGCGGTCGGTTAAGTTCGGCGCGATCATGATGGCGGTCGGCTATCTGACGCTCTGCTTCGGCGGCGAGACGGCCAAGCCGTACGCGACGATCGACGGGCAGCGTTACGCGGTGCAGGTCGACGGCTTCCGCGATGCGCCGACGAGTGCCTCGGCCGAGGTGCGCTATCTCGTCACGCCGCAGGGGCGGCTGGAGATCAAGGGCAACGAGGACGGTTCAGTCTCGCTCCTCAACCCCGACAAGAGCGTGTCGCGCACGATTGCGAAGGGCGGGTTCGAGACCGGTGGCGAGCGCAGCGCGCTGCTGACCGCGATTTTGCTCCTAGCACTCAGCCTGATCTCGGTCGGCAATGGTTTCTTCAAGCCCAACATCTCGACCATGGTGGGTGAGCTCTACGCCGGCGGCGACCGCCGCCGTGACGCGGGGTTCACGATTTTCTACATGGGGATCAATCTCGGCTCATTGGGCTCGCAGCTGCTCTGCCCGCTGCTCGCCGACAAGGTCGGCTGGTGGGCGGGCTTCGGCCTCGCGGCGTTCGGCATGCTGATCTCCTGGGCGCTGATCCAGTTCAACGGCGGCAAGCTGAACGGCATCGGCGAGGCACCGGTGCGCGCCGGACCCGACCGCACGCTCGCGATCTTCGCGGGCGCGATCCTGGCGGTGCCGGTATTCTATTTCCTGTTCGTCAACCTGATGAACTCGACCGCGCCCGAGCCCGGTTCGGGCATCCTCGGCTATATCGCGTCCCTATCACTGATGGGTAAGCTGCTGTTCGGCACCTTCCTGGTCAGCGTGCCGGGCATCCTGATCTGGTCCTATGCCAAGGGGAGCAAGGCCGAGTTCCAGATGATGCTGGCGGCGATGATCCTGATCGTCTTCAACGTCGTGTTCTGGACCCTGTTCGAGCAGGCGGGATCGAGCCTGACGCTGTTTGCTGATCGCAACACCGACCTGACAATCGCAGGGAGCTTCGCAATCACCGCGCCGCAGACGCAGTTCTTCAACGCGTTCTTCATCGTGGCACTCGCGCCGGTCATGTCGATTTTGTGGACCAAGCTCGCCGCGCGCGGGATCGAGCCGACGATACCCGTCAAGTTCGGCCTCGCGCTGATCGGCGTCGGGCTGGGCTTCCTGTTCCTCGTCTGGGGCGGGCAGTTCGCGGGCAGCGACTTCAAGGTCGCGATCTGGTGGCTTGCCGGGCTCTACCTGATCCACTCGGTCGCTGAGCTCTGCATCTCGCCGGTGGGCCTGAGCATGATCACCAAATTGTCAATCGCGCGCATCGTCGGGCTGATGATGGGCGTGTGGTTCCTGTCGATCTCGGTTGCGCAGTACGTTGCGGGCATCGTCGCGCAGGTCGCATCGGTCGAGACGGTCGGCGGCCAGGTGACCAACCTGAAGGTCAGCCTCGACACCTACAATCAGGTGTTCTGGACCATCGGGCTGACCGCGGCGGTGATCGGCGCGGTTCTGCTGGCGCTGTCGCCGCTGATCAAGCGCTGGATGCACGGGGTACAATAACAAGCGGAAAGGGTAAGACATGGGGGAAGTGCTGATCGCCGCTGCGGCGTTCGTCGGAACGCACTTCCTCCTGTCGCACCAGCTGCGCGCGCCGTTGGTCGCGCGCGTCGGCGAGCGCGGGTTCGCCGGCATCTACAGTCTGGTCGCGTTCGCGACGCTGATCTGGCTCGCCCGCGCCTACCGCGCCGCACCCGCGGGTGATCCGTTATGGCCGGTCGGTGACGGGCTGTGGGCGATTGCGACGATCGTCATGCTGGTGGCGAGCGTGCTGTTCATGGGCTCGCTGGTGCGCAACCCCGCGCTCCCCGACCCGGGCGGCAAGGCGAAGCCGGTGCCCGAGGCGCGCGGCGTATACGCGATCACGCGGCATCCGATGATGTGGGCGTTCGCTTTGTGGGGCGGGGTGCACATCCTGGTCTATCCCGATCCCTCGAACGTTGCGCTGGCGAGCGCGATCATCATCCTCGCACTGGCGGGTGCACACATGCAGGACCGCAAGAAGGCGCGGTTGCAACCCGATTTCTGGCCCGAGTGGGAGCGGCGGACGAGCTACCTGCCATTCGCCGCCATCGTCGGCGGCCGCGCGCGGATCGGCACGCTCGGGGGCCACGCGCTCGGCGGTGGCGTGGTGTTGTGGCTGGCGGCGACATGGGCGCACGTTCCGCTGGCGGGCTGGGCAGCGGGCATGTGGCGCTGGATCGTCTGAGCGGGGCGCAACAAAAGTTATGTCGGAGGCTGGCGACACCAAACGAAACAGGACAAGGGAGCGTGGAACCGGCATTCAGGAGCGCACCATGACCCGCGGAACCGACATCGCGACGAAGGTCGCCGCGTTCGTGCGCGAGACGGTCGCGCCGTTTGAGCGCGATCCGCGCTGCGGCGCGCACGGCCCGTCCGACGAACTGGTGCAGGAACTGCGCGGGCTGGCGCGTATCGCAGGCGTGCTCACGCCGCACATCCTCGCCGACGGCAGCCACCTGACGCATCGCGAGACCGCAGAGGTATTGCGCGCCGCCGGGCTCTCCCCGCTCGGTCCGCTCGCGGTCAACGTGATGGCGCCCGACGAGGGCAACATGTACCTGCTCGGCAGGGCTGCGAGCGCGGAGCAGAAGGCGCGCTTCCTCGACCCGCTGGTGAGCGGCGAGGCGCGATCGGCGTTCTTCATGACGGAACCCGCAGCGGACGGCGGCGCGGGTTCGGACCCGTCGATGATGCTGACCACCGCGGTCGCGGACGGCAACCACTGGGTGGTGAACGGACGCAAGGCGTTCATCACCGGCGCGGAAGGCGCGCGCGTCGGCATCGTCATGGCAAAGGCGGAAGAAGGCGCGACGATGTTCCTCGTCGACCTGCCTGATCCGGCCATCCGCATCGAGCGCGTGCTCGACACGATTGACTCGTCGATGCCAGGCGGCCACGCGGTGGTGCAGATCACTGACCTGCGCATCCCCGCCGACCAGGTGCTCGGCAATCCGGGCGAAGGGTTCAAGCTCGCGCAGATCCGCTTGGCGCCCGCGCGGCTGACGCATTGTATGCGTTGGCTGGGCAGCTGCCAGCGCGCGCATGAAATCGCGACCGACTACGCCAACCGGCGTCACGCCTTCGGCAAACCATTGATCGATCACGAGGGCGTCGGCTTCATGTTGGCCGAGAATGCGATCGACCTGAAACAGGCCGAGCTGATGATCGACTGGTGCGCCGATGTGCTCGACACCGGCGCGCTCGGCACCGCGGAAAGCTCGATGGCGAAGGTCGCGGTATCGGAAGCGCTGATGCGCATCGCCGACCGCTGCGTGCAGGTGATGGGCGGCACCGGCGTCACCGGCGACACGATCGTCGAGCAGGTATTCCGCGAAGTGCGCGCGTTCCGCATCTACGACGGGCCGACCGAGGTGCACAAATGGAGCCTCGCGAAAAAGGTCAAACGCGACTGGCGCGACAGCCAGCGCCCACAGGAGAGTTGATGCCCATGACGCAGCCGCTGTTCGGATTGATGCAGGACGTACCGCTGACGGTGGACCGCTTCCTCGACCATGCAGCGACGTGGCACGGCGCGCGCGAGATCGTCTCGCGCGAGGGCGACGGCAGCCTGACGCGGCTCGATTACGCCTGGCTGCACCAGACCGCCAAGCGGGTGTCGAACGCGCTCGCACGCGCCGGGATCGGGCAGGGCGACCGCGTCGCGACGATGGGGTGGAACAGCGCGCGCCATCTCGCCGCCTGGTACGGCGCGACCAACATGGGTGCGGTGCTCCACACGCTTAATCCGCGGCTGTTCGCCGAACAGATTGCCTATATCGCCGACCACGCGGGCGACCGCATCCTGCTCGCCGATCCGGCGTGCGCGCCATTGATCGGCCCGCTGCTCGCCGCCGCGCCGTCGATCGAGCGGGTCGTGTTCCTGTGCGCCGCCGCCGAATTGCCCGCGACCGATTATGCCGCGGTGGCGTTCGACGACTGGATCGCCGACGAACCAGCCGAGTGTACCTGGGGCGGGTTTGACGAGCGGCTGGCGTGCGGGCTGTGCTACACCTCGGGAACGACGGGAAATCCGAAGGGGGTGCTCTACTCGCACCGCTCCAACTATCTCCACACGATGATGACGCTCCAGGCCGACGCGCTCGCGCTGACGACGCGCGACACGGTGCTGCTGATCGTGCCGATGTACCATGCCAATGCCTGGGGCGTGGTCTATTCCGCGCCCGCGGTCGGTGCGAAGCTGGTGCTGCCGGGCGCGCGGATGGACGGCGAGTCGATCTATCGGTTGATCGAGGACGAGGGCGTCACCTTCTCCGCCGCGGTGCCGACGGTGTGGCAGGGGCTGCTCCATTACCTGCGGCAGAGCGGCGCGCGGTTCTCGACGCTGAAGCGTGTCGTGATCGGCGGCTCCGCCCCGCCCGAGGCGCTGATCCGCGCATTCCAGGACGAATACGGCGTCGACGTGATCCAGGGCTGGGGCATGACCGAAACGTCACCGCTCGCCACGCTGTCGACGCCCAGCCCCGAGGTGCTCGAGCAGCCGTACGACGAGCAGGTGCGCCGCAAGGGGATGCAGGGACGGCTGGTCTGCGGGCTCGAGTTCAAGCTGGCCGACGACGAGGGTAACCGTCTGCCGCACGACGGGCGCACCGCGGGCCGGCTCAAGATCAAGGGGCCGACGATCACCAGCGGCTATTTCGGCGGCGAGGGCGGCAACGTGCTCGACGAGGACGGCTTCTTCGACACGGGCGACGTGTCGACGATCGACGCGGCGGGCTACATGCAGATCACCGACCGCGCCAAGGACATCGTCAAATCGGGCGGCGAGTGGATCAGCTCGATCGAGATCGAGAATATCGCGGTCGGCCACCCGGAGGTCGCGCTCGCCGCGGTGATCGGCGTCGCGCACCCGAAATGGGACGAGCGCCCGATCCTGCTGATCCAGCGCCACGCGGAGGCGAGGTGCGGTCGCGCCGAACTGCTCGCGTTTTTGGACGGCAAGATCGCGCGCTGGTGGATGCCTGACGACGTCGTGGTGGTCGATGAGATCCCGCTCGGCGCGACGGGCAAGATCGACAAGAAACTGCTGCGCCAGCGCATGGCCGGTTACGTCCTGCCCGAGCTCGCCGCGGGATAGTCGGCGCGGCCGACCCCCGTGCGCGATTTGCATAATCGCGCGATGAGGCGCATCGGGTGCGCGTCGGCGCTCAGAACGTCGGCAACGGAGAGGCTCAACCGATTGGTCGAGATCGCCGACACGCGCCGCCGCGCGCGCCCGTGATCGCCGCGCCCCGCGCGGGAGACCGTGCATCCGGGATCACGTCATGAGATTGCGCCGCCGAGGTCTTGCCTCGATCAACAGTGAGGTTCGCGACGGCATCCTGCCCGCCGCGGACGGGATCGCGCGGGTCGCACTGGCGGACGATGCCGCGGACCACACACCGCGCAACTACCGCGTTACCGCGCTGATCATCGCCTGCGCGTTGTTCATGGAACAGATGGACGCGACGATCCTGTCGACCGCGCTGCCGACGATGGCGCGCGACTTCGGCGTGCCCGCGACCAGCATGAGCTCGGCGCTGACCTCCTACCTGCTCGCGCTGGCAATCTTCATCCCGGCGAGCGGACGCCTCGCCGACCGGTTCGGCTCGCGCACGGTGTTCCGCGCCGCAATCCTGATCTTCGTCGCGGGCTCGGCCTTGTGCGGCATCGCACCGACGCTGCCGTTCATCATGGCGGCGCGCTTCCTGCAGGGTCTGGGCGGCGCGATGATGATCCCGATCGGACGGCTGGTGCTGCTGCGCAGCGTCGCGAAAGAGGACATGGTGTCGGCGATGTCGTGGCTGATCATGCCCGCGTTGATCGGTCCGATCATCGGTCCGCCCGTGGGCGGCGCGATCGTCACCTATCTCGACTGGCGATGGATCTTCTACCTCAACCTGCCGATCGGGCTGCTCGGCGTGGTGCTCGTTACGCGGTTCATCGGCAACATCCGCGAGGATCGTCCGGCTCGGTTCGACCTGCCCGGTTTCGTGCTGTCGGGCGTCGCGCTCGGCTGTCTGCTGTTCGGGTTCGAGATGACGAGCCGGACGGGTGAGCTGCCGACCGCGCTCGCGCTGATCGCGGTCGGCCTTGTCGCGGGCGCGCTCTACATTCGCCACGCGCGCAGCCATGCGCAGCCGATCCTTGACCTGACATTGCTCGCGGTGCCGTCGTTTCGCCTGTCGGTGATCGGCGGATCGCTGACCCGCATTACCCAGGGCGCGCAGCCGTTCCTGCTGCCGATGATGCTCCAGCTTGGTTTCGGCATGACCGCGGCGGCGAGCGGCGCGATCACGGTCGCGGGTGCGATCGGATCGCTGGCGATGAAGGGGCTCGCGCCGCGCGTGCTGCGCCGCTGGGGCTTCCGCCGCAGCCTGATCGTCGGCGGGCTCGGCGCCAGCGCGGGCTATGCGGTGTGCGGGCTGTTCCGGCCGGACTGGCCGGTGCCGCTGATCTTCGCCGTTCTGATGACCTCGGGCTTTTTCATGTCGTTTCAATTCTCGGCCTACAACACGATCGCCTATGACGAGATACCGCCTGAACGGATGAGTTCGGCGACCAGCTTCTACGCCACGTTCCAGCAGTTGATGCTGTCGCTCGGCATTTGCGTCGGTGCCGCGTCGCTCCACGTCGGCATGCGCTCGGCCGGACACGCACGGCCTGAGCTGGTGGATTTCACGCTCGCCTTCTTCGTGGTCACCGCGGTCTCGGCCGCCGCGACGATCTGGAACCGTCGCTTCGCACCCGACGCCGGCGCGCAATTGAGCGGGCACCGCGCCGCGACGGGGCAGCACGCGAGCTCCAGCCCGCGCCGGGCCTGATCACCACCTCGTCCTGAGCACTGCCCGGATGCTGCGGGGCGCACCGGGATAGACCCACACCGGGCTGTACGAGCTCTGCGCATAACGTTCGTCGAGCAGATTGTCGGCCTCGATCCGGACCGACACCGTCGCCGACAAGGTATAGTCGGCGGCCGCCTTCAGCTTCACATAAGCGGGCAGCACCAGGCCGCTCGCGTCGATCGCGCCCGCGCGACGCCCGACATAGCCGATACCGGCGCTGACCGACGCTCCACGCGCATCGGCATCGAGGAAGCGGCCGACCGCAAACAGCGTGCCGCTGTGCGCGGGCACATTAAGCGCACGGTCGGTAGCAAAGGTGGCATCGTCGGTGCGCGCGTGCGTCCAGGCATAATTGCCGACGATCTGCCAGCGCTCACCTAGCCGCAGCGACGCGTCCAGCTCGACGCCGCGGCTGGTGAGCGTACCGACCGGTGCCAGAAATCCTGGATCGGTCGGATCGTTGGTCAGGATACCGTTCTTGGTGATGTCGAACCAGGTCGCGCCCAGGTCGAGCCGAGCGGTCCTGACCGTTACGCCAGCCTCGTAGCCGCGGCCGCGCTCGGGATCGAAGCCGTTGCCGCGCCGGTCGGTACCCGAGTTGAGCAGGAAGCTTTCACCCCAATTGGCGTGCAGCGCGACCTGCTCGCTTAGCTGAAACCGCCCCCCGAAGCGCCCGTTGACCGGCGCGTCCTTGTTCACGCCGGTGACGCCGGTCAGCCGGTTGTGCAATCGCTGACGGTAGGGATCGAGCCGCAGCCCGCCGAGCAACGTCAGCCGGTCGCCGAGCGACCACATGTCCTGCACGTAGAGCGTGCCCGCCCAGCGCCGCTCGCGATTGTCGACGAAGGGCCGCGGTGTCGGTTTCGGCTGGCCGTAGACCGGGTTCTCCACCTCAATCGCATAGGGCGCCGCCGCGGTCGGGCTGACGCGCAGGTATTTGTCGCGGTAGGCGAGATGGTAGCCCTTGAGCCCGATCGCGACGCGGTGCGCGCCGATCTCGCCTGCCAGTTCGGCGCGCGCTGACAGGTCATCGACCGCATAGTCGCGTTGACGGCGCTGACGCCGCAGCACGCGCTCGTCGAGCTGCACCAGAATCGTGTGGTCGGATGAGAAGCCTGCGAGCGTGCCGGTGCGATACGCCGCGCCGGCGTTGACGCTCCAGCCGCCGCCAAGACCGATCAGCCCGGTCACCTGATGGCGCGTGTTGCGGAACCGCGTCAGCCCGTCGCCCGGCTCGCCGTAGAAGCGGTGGCGCGGCACCGCATTGGCATCGCCCGCGATCGCGGGAATACCGCGGTCGAACGGCGCGTCGAACCTGGTCACCTCGCCGACATAGGTGATCCGCACGCGGTCGCTGGGTGCCCAGGTGAGTGACGGCGCGACAACGGTGCGGTCGAGCGTCACGAAATCGCGCCAGCCGTCGCTATGCTCGGCCGCGACGACGATCCGCGCCGCGAGCGTGGAAGACAGCGGGCCGGTTACGTCCGCCTCCACCCGGCGGGTCCCGAACGAGCCGAGGGTGAAGATCGCCTCGGCGCGGGGCACGAAGCGCGGCGTCTTGCTGACGATGTTGACGCGTCCGCCCGGATCGATGTCACCGAACAGCGCGCCCGATGGACCCTTCAGCACCTCGATCCGCTCGGCGATGGCGGGATCTCGCGGCGGCCCCATGCCGCGATTGGCGAGAAAGCCGTCGACGTAATATTCGGCGCCGCCATCGGGCGTGCCCAGAAAACCGCGGATCGCGAAATTGTCGAGGAAGCCACCACGGTTGTTCTGATTGCTGACCCCACTGACCAGCTCAAGCGCATCCGACAGGCGGTGCGCGCCCGACGCGGTCAGCAGGTCGCGCTCGATCGAGCGGCTCGACGGCGACATGCGGTCGGTCACGCCGTCCGATGACAAGGTGCGATCGGTCGGTGCCGCGCGCGTACCCAGCACGACGATGTCAGCATCGTCCGGCTCCGTCTCCGGAGCCGCCGACACGACCTCCTGCGCGTCGGCGATGAAGGGAACAGTGGCGAGCGAGAACGCCGCAATCGTGACAGGAATGCGCAAGAGGTTGCCTTTTATGGTATGATGTAACATCCACTTTCTTATGCCAACGTTCCTGTCAAGCGCATCGGCTGCGGATGCTGCTGCGCCGCGTTCAGCTCGGCCCGCCACGCGCATCCAGGCGATCGATGCACTGCGCGGGATGGTGATCCTGCTGATGCTGGTCGACCATGCGCGCGAATTCTTCTTTCTCGACCATCAGGTCGGCGATCCGATGGACGTCGCGACCACGTCGCTCGCGCTGTTCGCGTCGCGGCTGGCGGCGCACCTGTGCGCACCCGTTTTCGTGCTGCTGACGGGGCTCGCCGCCTGGCTATACGGTGCGGGGCGTGGTCAAGCGACCGAGGGTGATCTGAGCCGGTGCATAAGCGGCGATGCATCGGCGGCGTCGGCATTCCTGTTCAAGCGCGGGCTGTTTCTCGTCGTGCTCGAATGGAGCGTCGTCAATTTCGCCTGGACGTTCGATCCGACGCCGCCGACGATCTTTCTCCAGGTCATCTGGGCCATCGGGCTGTCGATGATCGTGCTGGCCGCACTGGTCCACCTGCCACGTCGCTGGCTGGTCGTGCTCGCGCTCGCGCTGATGCTCGGCCACAATCTGCTCGACCGCATCACGATCGCCGCGGGGCAGCCCGGCCACGCTTTATGGGCGGTGCTCCATCAGCGCGATCATATCGATCTGCCTTGGGGCGCCCGCGCGCGGACGTCTTACCCCGTGCTGCCGTGGATCGGCGTGATCGCGTTCGGCTACGCGCTCGGTCCCTGGTTCGCGCGGCACGCCGATCCGGTCCGGCGTCGGCGCCTGCTGCGCTTGACGGCAACCGCGTCGATTGCGCTCTTCGTCATCCTGCGTTCGATCAACGGCTATGGCGACCCGCATCCATGGGTGACCGGTCAGGACGTGCCGCGCACCGTGATGAGCTTCCTCAACGTGACCAAATACCCGCCCTCGGCCGATTTCCTGCTGCTCACGCTCGGCATCGGGCTAGCGCTGCTCGCGACGCTCGAACTGAGCGGGCGACGATGGCTCGCCATCCTGGCGGTCTTCGGGTCGGCGCCGTTGTTCTTCTACCTGCTCCACCTCTACGTGCTGCACGCCGGAAATCGCCTGATTGGTGCCGCGATCGGGCACGGCGACGCGCTCGTCAGCGTGCCTCAGGTGTGGGGCATCTGGGTGATCGCCGCGATTGTCGCAGTACCGTCATGGTTCGCGTGCCGCGCCTTTGCGGCGGCGAAACGGCGGAGCGATTATTGGTGGATGCGCTATCTTTGATGCGGTGAGGCACGAGGCGCGGCGGCGCTCATCGCTTCGTTTCCGGCATCGCGACCACGTACAGCACCAGCCCCGCGCCCGCGATCGCGGCGAGCGTCAGGAAACTCGCACTATACCCCGCCCAGACGATGATCGACCCCGCGAGCGTCGCTGACAGCGCGGCACCCAGCCCCTGCGTCGTCGCGACCGCGCCCTGGCTGACGTTGAAGCGGCCAGACCCTTCGGTCAGGTCGGCGATCACGACCGGGAACAGTGCGCCGAAAATCCCAGCGCCCACGCCGTCGAGCGCCTGGACGCCGACCAGCCAATAGGGGTTGTCGGAAAAGGTGTAGAGCGCGCCGCGCGCGGCGAGGAATGCGAAGGCGACGAGGAAGATCGGCTTCGTGCCCCATTTTTCGGTATTGCGCCCGACGACGATCGCGACCGGCACCATCACGAGCTGCGCGGCGACGATGCACGCCGCGGTCAGCGAGGTCGCCTGATCCTTGCCAACGCTTTTCGCCAGCAACTGACTGACCGAGGTCAGCATCGCGGCATTGGCAAGGTGGAACAGAAAGGCAATGACGGCGAAGATCAGCAGCGGCTTGTTCTCGACCAGCGTCTTCCACCCGCTCGGCTCCTCGCAGCCCTCTTCGGGCTCGCAGTCGAGGCCGCGCGCGACCGCGTTGTCGATATCGTCGTTACGGATGCGCGTGGCGCTGACGATGCTGGCGACGGTCAACGCGCCCATCAGCCAGAAGACGACAACGGGGCCGAACTTCCACGCCAGCGCGCCGGCGAGTGCCGCCGACACCGCGTTGCCCGCGTGATTGAACGCTTCGTTGCGCCCGACGCGCTTGGCGAACAGCTTGGGCCCGACCAGCCCCAAGGTGATGCCCGAGATCGCGGGCGCGAACACAGCGCCCGCGGCGGCCGCGATCGACTGGGTCGCGGTCACCAGCGCGAAGCCGTGGACGAAGGGGAGTGACACGCTGGTCAGCGTGACGAGCAATGCCGCAAGCATGACGATGCGCGGCTTGTTGCGGCTCTTGTCGATCAGGCTGCCCGCGGGCGTCTGCGCGAGCAGCCCGACGATCCCCGCGATCGTCAGCACCATGCCGACCGTCGCCTCGTTCCAGCCGTGCGCGGGCCCGCGCACCGCGACAAGATAGATCGCCAGATAAGGACCCAACCCGTCGCGCACGTCGGCGAGGAAGAAGTTGAGCGCGTCGAGCGTCCTGCCCGGGCCCGAGCGCTGCGGTGCCGAACCGCTCGCGGTGATCGATGCCGTCGTCGTCGCCATGATCGTGTCCGTTCGTTCGAGGACGTTCAGAATTTCGAGATCAGCGTCACGCCGCCGACCATCAGCGCCGCGCCGAGGAAGCGCATCGGGTTCATCGAATGCTGCTCCATCCGCAGCAGTCCGAAATGATCGATCGCGAGGCTGGCGAGGATGTTGGCGGTGATCGTCACGCCGTTGACCGGGCCCGCGCCCAGTTTCTGGATAAAGGTGAAGCCCGCGAACACCGCGACCGCGCCGACGATCCCGCCGAGCGGGGCCCACCACGGCATCGCCGCGAGATCGCCGACGCTTGGTAACGGGCGGGGCATGCAGGCGAACAACGTGGCAGTGACGAACAGCACCAGCATGAAGGACGCGGAGGTCGCGAGCCACGGGTTGCCGAGCGATTTGTTGAGTTCGCCCCCCATCGCCGCGCCCGCTGCCTGCAACATGCCGGCGACGAAAATGAAGGGAAAGTCCCAGGCAGCGTTCATGGTGTTGGTCCTCAACCCAGCAACAGCCGCGCGCCGAGCGCGGCGATGAATGCGAGCGGCATCGCCACTGCGCCGATTTTCAGGAATGCGGTGAAGCTCACGTCCTCACCCTCGCGCCGGATCACCTGAAGCCACAGGATCGTCGCGAGCGAGCCGGTGACCGAGAGGTTGGGGCCGAGGTCGACGCCGATCAGCAGCGCATCGGTCACGATCTGCGGCGGGTGCGCCTGCTGGATCGCGGTGGCGGCGACGAGCCCGGCGGGCAGGTTGTTCATCAGGTTGCTGACAAAGGCGAGGATCGTGCCCGACGCGGCGGCGGCGCGCACCGGATCGGCCGACGCGGCGCGCAGCCACGCGGCCACCTGCGCGATCACGCCCGTACGGTCGAGCGCCTCGACTAGCACGAACAATCCGGCGACGAGCGGCAACACGCCCCACGACACCTGGCGTGCGAGCCGCAGCGGCGACGCCTTGGCCGCGGCCGACACGACCAGAGTGGTGGTGATCCCGGCGATCGCGGTTGGCAGGCCGAGCTCGCGATCGAGCGCGGAGACGACCAGCAGCAGCGCGGCGGTCACGACGATGCCGAGAATCGCGAGCTTGCCGGGCGTGGTCAGCGCGTCGCGCGCAACATCGCGCGCGCAATCGCCCCCGATCCGCTGCCGCTCGAGCCAGCGCAGCACCAGAAACGTGACCGCGATCGAGGCGATCGAGGGCAGCGCGAACGAGCGCAGCCATTGCCCCAGCGGCGGCATCTGCCCGCCGTAGAGGACGAGATTGGCGGGGTTGGAGATCGGCAGCACGAAGCTCGCCGCATTGGCGATCAATGCGCAGGCGAACAGCAGCGGCAGCGGATCGGCTTTCGCCTTCTTCGCCGCGGCGAACACCGCCGGGGTCAGCACCACCGCGGTCGCGTCGTTCGACATGAAGGTCGTGACCACCACCCCCGTCGCGTAGACGAGCAGGAACAATTTCGGGCGCGATCCGTGCGCGGCGTTGACCGCGGTGGCGGCGATCCAGTCGAACGCGCCATGTTCGCGCGCGGTCTCGCTCAGCAGCATCATGCCGGTCAGGAACAGATAAACGTCGAGCCCCTTGGCGACAGCGCTGCCGGCTTCGCCCAGCGGCATGAGGCCGAGCACCACCAGCAGCACCGCGCCCGCGACCGCCCAGATCCACTCGGGCCAGCGCATCGGACGCGTGATGACCGCCGCGGTCGACAGCCCCGCAATCGCCCAGCTCGCCCCGACCGCCGCGCTCACCACCCGCGACCGTTCTTGTTGGGGCCGAGTTGCGCACCGTCGATCCCGGCGATCGGCCAGCTTCCGATCGCGTGGCAATCCTGCCCCGGCGAGGTCGCCAGCCGGCGCTTGGGGATCGCGTCGACGTCGCGCACCAGCAGGTCGATCGTGTCGATCGCGCCGGCACTCGTGACGGACAGCGTGTGCATGCCGGCGGGGAGTTCCACGTCGCCGCGCCACAGGCCGTCCGCGCCGCGCGTCATGGCCACACTGGTGTCTGGATGCTCAAGGGTCACGCCGGTTTCGTCCACCGTGTCGTCCGCGCCGCCGTCGACCCGCGCCACGATCGTCACGCGTCCGGGGCGCGGCACCTGCGCGTGGTCGGCCGGTCGCGTGACGAGGCGGCGGTCGCACGGTGCGACGATCTGCACGTGCGGCCAGGCCGCATCCAGCGTGCGGAAGCGCCAGCTCGGCACGCCATCGTAGATCGAGACGATCGCGAAACCGGCGCGTCCGCCATCCTCCTCGATCTGTCCGGTCGAGCGCGTCGCGCCGTAGATGACGCGCCCGTCGTTGAGCAATTCGTTGTAATGCGTGTGTCCGGTATCGACGAAGGCGACGCCGCCGTCGATGAACGTGCGCGCTACCACGTCGCCGTCGGCGGCCAGATCGCCGGGATAGGCGTGCATGAAGACGAGCGGCGTCTGCCCCTCGGCCGCCGCACGCGTGAGCTGTTCGGCGATGCGGTTGCGGTCGTGCATCGTCAGCCGGAAGTCGGGGCCGCCCGCACCCGCCGACACCACGTCGAGGAATACGCAGCGGTGCGCTGCGATCACCTCCTGCTCGGGGCGGTTCGCCTCGGGGATGATCGCGTCGTAAGCCGCGAGGTCGCCCGGCTCGATGTCGTGATCGCCAGGGATCACCCGCCACGGCAGCGTCAATCCTGCGAGCGCGTCGACCATCGCGCGATACTGGTCGGGGGTGCCGTGGTTGGCATTGTCGCCGGGCAGATAGACGAAGTCGACGCGGTCGCGCAGCCGCGCCTCGATCTGCGCGACGATCGCGCGCAGCCGATCGAGGCTTTCCCAGCCGTCGGCTTCGTCGAGATGGAGGTCGCCGATATGCACCCATGATATTGCGCGCGCCGGCGCGTTGCCTGGATGCGCGGCGACGGAAGCCTGATCAGACGGCAGCGTATCAACTATCGTCCGATCGGTCATCGCCTGCGCCCGTGGTGGAAGTGGCGTTCAAACCCGGCAACATTCAGAAATGTCCAACCCGGCCAAATTAAAGTGAGTTAGTATGGGCGCACTTGGTTCAGCCTTCCGATTGCCGAGCGTGCCGATGCCCCGCCCTCGTACCGCTACCGTGACATGTTGATGGAAATCAGTGCGGCCTGGTACGTTTCAGCGCCATGCTTGCCAGCCCTCTCGAGGCGCGCCTCGCGCATCATCTCGACCTGACCTTTGCCGAGCGCGACGCGCTGCGCTGGCTGGAGCGGCGCGAGCGATCCTATGGTGCGGGCGAAATCGTGTTCCGCGAGGGCGAGGCGCTCGACTGCCTTTACATCGTCGGCAGCGGCTGGCTGCACAGCTCGATCACCTTGAAGGACGGCGACCGGCAGATCCTGCGCTTCTTCTTCATCGGCGACATCACGACCACGCTGTCGATCGCGTGGCAGAACAGCTCCGCCACGCTGCAGGCGGTGAGCGACACGACCTTGTTCTCGATCCCCAAGGAAATGTTCGGCGAACTGTTTCGCCGCCATCCGCGGTTGGGTGCATTGATGTTCGCGATCTCCGCGGCGGAACAGGTGGCACTGGGGGACCGGCTCACCTCGATCAGCAAGGCCGATGGCTTTACCCGCATCGCGACCCTGCTGCTCGACATCCGGTCGCGGCTGCGCGTGGTCGACGATCTGAAGGGCAGCTCGTTCGAGCTGCCGCTGACGCAGAAGGACATTGGAGACGCGGTCGGGTTGACCAAGACGCACGTCAACCGCTCGTTGAAGGCACTCGAGGCGACCGGGCTGGTGGAGCGTGACGGGCGGGTGATCAGGATCACCGATCTCGACCGTTTGGCCGAGCTGGTCGACTTTCGCGACCGCCATCATTCGATCGCGACCGATTGGCTGCCCGCGGTCGGCGCGCCGGTGCCCGCGCTCACCTGAAAGTGACATAGGTTATACCAGGCGCGAAATCGTGTGACGTAGCGCAGCGCCCGGGAACTTTTTCGCTTTCTCATCCAACACCGCGCGGAACGCAGGGCGATCCGTGCCTTTGATCCCCTACTTCAAGGGTGGGGACGGAACATGGCGGAACGGTTGGGCGTCGCGATTGTCGGCGTGGGTGGAGCAGTGGCGACCACCGCGATCGCGGGGATCGAGATGATCAAGGCGGGCTCGAACAGCCTCGACGGGCTGCCGCTCGCCGATCGCGACGTAGCGGGCATGGTCGCCTACCGCGATCTCGAATTCGGCGGCTGGGACCTGGCGGACGAAACGCTGGGCGCGTGCGCGCTGCGCCACGGCGTGATCGGCGAAAAGGAACTGGCGGACGGCGCAGCGGTGCTCAACCAGATGCGGCCGTGGAAGGCGGCGGGCTCGACCGGTTATTGCGCCAATATCGACGGCACCAACAAGCTGGGCGGCGGGCACCGTGCCGCGATCGAGCAGATCCAGGCCGACCTGGCGCGGTTCAAGGACGAGAAGAAGCTCGACCGCGTCGTCGTCGTCAATCTCGCCTCGACCGAGCGCAAGCCCGGCGACGACAGTGCGCTCCAATCGCGCGACGCGTTCGAGCAGGGATTAGACGCGGACGACGCCGCGATCAGCCCGGCGATGCTTTATGCCTATGCCGCGATCGACTCGGGCACGCCCTACGCCAATTTCACGCCCTCGGTGGCGGCTGACGTCGCCCCACTCGCCGAGTTCGCCGCCGAGCGGGGTGTGCCGGTCGCGGGCAAGGACGGAAAGACCGGGCAGACGTTCATGAAGACGGTGATCGCGCCTGCGCTGCGCGACCGCGCGCTCCACGTCGACGGCTGGTTCTCGACCAACATCCTCGGCAATTCGGACGGCCTGGCACTCGACGATCCGAAGTCGCTGCAATCGAAACTGGGCACGAAGAAGAGCGTGCTCAATCAGATCCTCGGCTACCCGGTCGAGGATCACATCATCATGATCCATTATTACAAACCCCGCGGCGACGACAAGGAAGCGTGGGACAACATCGACCTGACCGGGTTCATGGGTCAGAAGATGCAGTTGAAGCTCAATTTCCTGTGCAAGGATTCGATCCTGGCCGCGCCGCTCGCGATCGAGATCGCGCGCTGCCTCGATCTGGCGAAGCAGCGCGGCGAAGGCGGCGTGCAGGAGCAGATGGGGCTGTTCTTCAAGCTGCCGCAGACACGCGGCGACTATGACCCCGTGCACGGCGTGCCCGAGCAGCAGTTGATCCTCGACAATTGGCTCGACGGCAAGGGCGCGTGACCGACACGCCAGTGCTGGACGTCCTCGCCGCCGAGGCGCCCGGCCTCACGCCCGCGGCGCTGCCGTTTCTGCGCGAGCTGGGCGACCTGAAGCGCATCCGATCGGCCGCCGCGCCGGGTTCGATCGCGGAGCGGTTGTTCGTCGCGGGCTGGGCCGCGCTGGTGCGCGGTGACGATCCCGCCGCGGTGACGATGCGCGTCACTGCCGCGGCGCTCGTCTCCGCACGACTGGGCGACCTCGATGTGACGGCGATGCAGGCGCTCGGCATCGGCGATCGGGCGGTCGCGGTGCTGGAGCGCGCGTTCGACGAGATCGCGGACCAGGTCGCGCCGTCGCTCCACGCGCGCTTGCGTGCCGCACTGCCGCTCGGCCGACCCGAGACGGGCGATACCCCCGCGTTCGTTGGCAAGCTCGCGCGGCAACCGCGCGCCGGGGTCACCTGTCCGGGCCAGCCGCGGATCATGCTGCAACCGCCCGAGAACCACGCCGAACATTGCCTGATGGTCGCGGTCTACGGCGTGCTGGCGAGCGCGTGGCACGGTGCCGATCCGGTGCCGGTCTTTCTCGCCGGCATGGCGCACCATTTCCACAACGCCGACATGCCCGACAGCGGTTATTCGGGCGAGATGCTGCTGGGCGACGCCCTCGACACCGCATTACGGCACGCGCGCGCGGCGAGCATGGCGGAACTCGCGCCCGAGCTCGCGCACGTCATTGGCGACGCGCTCGCCCCGATCGGTGGCGACGAGACACCCGAGGCGCGCGCGTTCCACGTCGCCGACGTGCTCGACCGCGTGCTGGAGATCGAACAGCACACCCGCGCCGCCAAACTGACGATGCAGGTGGTGCTGGGCGACTACGGCCTCGTCCACGACGGTCCGGTCAAGGCGTTCCACGATCGTATCCTGCTCGACGCGGGGTTGATGTGACCGGTGCTGGTGTGGCGGGGGAGGCGAGCCGCTGGCGCTCGCCGCTGACGGGGCGCGTGCTCGTCCACGACACGCCGCACTCGCTGGCGGCACTCGGCGAGCGTTGGCCGGTGGTTGACGGCATCCCGTATCTGCGCACCGAGAGCGAGGGGCTGGTCGCGGTCGCGCTCGACCATCTCGATGCGGGCTGCCCCGACGATGCGCTGGTCGCGCTGCTGACCGATCAGGACGCGTGGTGGACGGGCCCCGCGACCGACCTGACCGAGCTAAAGCGGCTGGTGCGCGAGCGTGACACGCTCAGCTTGCGTGAGGCAATGGCGTTGCTGCGGATGGGGCCGGTGGCGGATTACTTCGCCTATCGCTGGAGCGATCCGACCTATCTCGCCGGGCTCGCGTTGCTGGAGGCGCATTGGGCGGCACCACAAAGCGCGTTCGAGCTTGCCTGCGGGATCGGCCATCACCTGCGTGAGCTGACGCGTGTCGGGGTCGCTTGCGTCGGCGCGGACGTGGTGTTCGCCAAATGCTGGCTAGCGAAGCACTGGGTCGCGCCCGCCGCCGACTACGTCGTGTTCGATGCCGCCGCCGAATGGCCGGTTGCGGATCAGCGCTTCGACCTGGTGATGTGCCACGACGCTTTCTACTTCCTGCCCGACCAGCCGCGCGTCGCCGGGCGGTTGCGCACCGTGACCGCGCCGGGCGGCGTGCTCGCGGTCAGCCACCTGCACAATGCGGGCGTCGCGGGCGGCGCCAAGGGGCCGGCGCGTGTCGGCGCGGAGTGGCGCACGCTGTTCCCGACCGCGCGGGTGCACGACGAGCGCGCCTTGCTCTGTGCGCTGATGAAGCAGGCTGCGCCGCCGGTGACCGACTGGCGCGACGATCCGGTGATCGAGGCATGGTCGCTGGTCGAGGGCGGCGGCGAGCCGCGCGCGGTTACGGGCGGGTTGGCGATGCCGCCCGCGGGCGCGACGCTCAGGCGCAATCCGTTGATCGGCGACGACGGCGAGGTCGAGTGGCCGTCGCCGCGCTACCGCGATGAATATGCCGCCGGGTGCTTCTGGGCGCTGGCCGACGACGCGCTGCCATTCGACGCCGATGACGCGCGGCTGCGGCGCGTGGTCGACCTGCCGGAGCGGTGGTGATGGCCGAGGCGCCGCGCTGGGGGATCGTCGGCTACGGCTGGGTCGCGCGCGATTACATGGCGCCGGGGATCGCCGCGGCGGGTGGAAGGGTGACTGCGGTCGCCGACCCGTCGCTTGCATCGCGTGTGCGGGCGGAGGGCAATGGGCTCGCGGCATTTGCGAGCGTCGAGGACATGCTGGCAGCGGGAATATGCGACCTCGTCTACGTCGCGACCCCCAATGACGCGCATGCCGCGCCCGTCGCGGCCTGCGCGGCGGCAGGCGTGCCGGTGCTGTGCGAGAAGCCGATCGCCGCGACGGTGCAGCAGGCCGAGGCGATGGCCGCATCGCTCGGGGACACGCTCTACGGTACCGCGTTCGACCAGCGTCACCATCCTGCGCACGTGGCCATGGCCGAGGCGATCGCGGGGGGCACGATCGGACGACCGGTCGCGGTGCGGATCGTCTATGCCTGTTGGGTCGATCCGGCCTGGACGCCCGACGGCGGCGAGCATGATAACTGGCGCGCCGACCCCGTTCGCGCGGGCGGCGGCGCGGTGATCGACCTCGCGCTCCACGGGCTTGACCTGTCGGAACGGTTGCTCGGCGAACCGCTCGCCGACCTGTCGATCCAGCTTCAGCGCCGCATCCACGATTATCCGGTCGACGACGGCGGGATGCTGAGCGGGCGCACCGCGTCGGGCGTGCTGTTCCAGAGCCATGTCGCCTACAATTGCGCCGAAGTGCTGCCGAGGCGCCGGCTTGAGGTGCTGGGCGAGCGTGGGTTGCTCGTTGCCACCGACACGATGGGGCAGACAGCGGGCGGCACGCTGGTGCGCCGCTGCGGCAGCACTGGCGAGGAAAGCGCGATGCCGTTCGACGCCGCGACCTCGCCCTTCGCCGCGCAGGCGGCCGCGTTCATGGCCGCGGCGCGCGGTGAGCCGCACGATTTCTCGATGCCGCGCGACCTGGCGCTGATGCAATTGTTCGACCGCGCCTACACGGAGGCTCGCCGATGGCTCTGACCTGGTTCGCCTGCGCCAATTGCGGCTTCTGGCAGAAGCATTTCGCGCCGCCCGACTGTCCCGTCTGCACCGACGTGCGCAACGACTTGCCCGAGGACGGCTGGCATTTCCTGCCTGAGAGCGAGGTCGCGGCCACCCACGACGGCGCGGTGCGCGAGGTGGCGCCGGGGCTGTGGGCGTTCACCACCAGTCCCGCGCTCGGCCTCGCCGGAACGGGCTGGCTGATCGTCCGCGACGGCGGCAACATCGCGTTCGAGGCCGCGCCTTTCTACACCGAGGCGATGCTTGACCGGATCGAGGCGCTCGGCGGCATCGCATTCCTATCGGCCAGCCACGCGCACGGCTACGGCGCGCTGTTCCAGCTCCAGCGTCGCTTCGATCCCGCCGTCGTCGCAATTCAGCGCGATGATCTGAAGATGACCAAGGCGTTCCGCGTCACCGCGCCGTTCGACGACACGCTCGAACTCGCGCCCGGCTACACGCTCCACCACGTCGGCGGGCATTACGAGGGGCAGGCCGCGCTCCACGACGCGCCCGGCCAACGCTTGTTCTGCGGCGACATGTTCAAGATCGACCAGGACGCCGACGGCCGCAGCCACGCGATTTCCAGCCACAAGGCCTTTCACAAGGATATTCCGCTGACCCATGCCGAGCTTCGTCGCTACCGCGACGTCATCGCCCCGCTCGACTTCGACGCGGTCTTGACCCCGTTCGAGTACGCGCCCGAGGTGAACCGCACGGTCGCGCTCGCCGCGCTCGACGACGGCCTCGCGCGCGCACCCGGCGTGCGACGGATCAGCCTGTGAGCGGACTCCCCACCGGGCTGGGCGAAGCCGCGCGCCGCTACCTCGACGCTTTTCCGAAGGGCGACGTGGTCGCGTTTCCGATCCATCCGCTCGACCGGCTCGGCCTGCCGGTGTGGGTCGTGGCCTTGTTCCCCGAGGACGCCGCGCTGTCGGGGATCATGCCCTACGGCGTCGGCTACGGTGCGACCGACGAGGCGGCGGTGCTCGGCGGACTGGGCGAGATCGCCGAGATGGTGTGGCCGACGCTGACGCTCGGGCAACGCACCAAGACGCGCGGCAGCTACGCTGATCTCGTGCGCAGTCTGGGCGCAAGCGCGGTCGCCGATCCGTTCACGCTCTGCCTGCCCGCGGGTTCGCCGGTCGATCACGACACGGTGCTGGAATGGGTCGAAGCGAAGCGCTGGCGCGATGGCTCATCGGTGCTCGTGCCGATCGACCTCGCGGCCTATTCGTCGAAGGAACTGACGCGGGGCTACCAGCCCTTCACGACGATCATCTCGAACGGGATGGGGGCGGGGCCCGATCTCGACTGGGCGATCGGGCATGGGTTGTGCGAGATCCTGCAGCGCGACGGCAACGGGCTGCTGTTCCGCGCGCTCGACCGCGGCGTGACGCTGGAGCTCGACGGGGATCTGCCCGCCTCGACGCGCGCGATTCTCGACCGCTTCGACACGGCGGGCATTCGCGCGATCCCGAAGTTCGCGACCGATCAATACGGCCTGCCCAACCTGTATTGCGCCGGGGTCGACGAACGCGGCGAGCCCGCCGCGCCGATCATGGTCACCGCCTGCGGCGAGGCGTGCCACGCGGACCGCGCCGCCGCGCTCGACAAATGCCTGACCGAGTTCGCCGCGAGCCGCGCGCGCAAGGCGTTCGCGCACGGCCCCGCCGACCTCGTCGCGCAGGTCGCGCCGGAGGGTTATGTCGCGCGCTTCATGGCGCAGGCGGGTGGTGCTGCGAAGTCGAGCGACCGACGCGCGTTCGACGCGATGCGCGACTGGACCGGGCGTAGCGCGGGCGAGTTGCGTGGCTGGCTCGCCGACAACGTCCTCGCCGAGCGATCGTCGCACCGCTTCTCCGAGCTGCCGACGCAGCCTGCCCCCGATGGCCACGCACGCGCCCGCACCGCGCGCGCCGCGGTCGAGGCCGCCGGGTTCGACGTGCTTTACGTCGACATGTCTCCTGCCGATCGTTCGGTCACGGTCGTCAAGGTCATCGTGCCCGGCATGGAAGTCGAGACGATGAGCTATTACCGCATCGGCACGCGCAACACCGAGAAGCTGCTGGCGATGGACTCAGCCCTGATCCAGTTCGGCGAGGAAGGTGCGGCATTGCAGCGCATCCGGCTGCCGGAAGCCGATGCCGAGCGGCTCGGCCATCCGTTGTTCGACACCGAGGCGGCGGACCGGCTCGTCGGCCCGCTCTACCCGCTCTACCGCGAGCCCGAGGCGCATCACGTCGCGTGGAAGGACGTTGGGAAGGTTGAGGCATGACGCTGCGCTACGCCTACAACACCAACGGCGCGGCCAACCATCGGCTGGACGACGCGCTGCGGTTGATCGCCGACGCGGGCTACGCGGGTGTCGCGCTAACGCTCGACCACCACCACCTCGATCCGTTCGCGCAAGCGTGGGAGCAGGAGTGCGACCGTGTCGCGCGGCTGCTCGGCGACCTCGGCCTCGGCAGCGTGATCGAGACCGGGGCGCGCTATCTGCTCGACCCGCGGCAGAAGCACGAGCCGACGCTCGTCACCCCCGATGCAGAGGGCCGTGCGCGTCGCGTCGCGTTCCTCAACCGCGCGCTCGACGTGGCAAGCCGGCTCGGCAGCGAGACGGTGTCCTTCTGGGCCGGGGTGCCGAAGGCGGGTGTCGACCACGCAGAGGCGCGCGTGTGGATGGACGAGGGGCTCGAACAGGTGCTCGACCATGCCGAGGCGGTCGGCGTGGACGCGAGTTTCGAGCCCGAGCCCGGCATGCTGATCGAGACGGTCGCCGATTACGACACGCTCGCCGAGCGCCACCCGCGGCTGCGGCTCGCACTCGATACCGGGCATTGCCTCGTCACCGAGGATATCGAGCCCGCCGACGCGATCCGCCGCTACGCGAGCCGGCTCGGCACCGTGGCGATCGAGGACATGCGCCGCGGCGACCACACGCATCTGCCGTTCGGGCAGGGCGACATGGACATGCCCGCGGTGCTGGATGCGCTGGACGAGATCGGTTTCACCCGGCTCGTGTGCGTCGAACTGTCACGCGAGAGCCCGCGCGCGCACGCCGCCATCCCTGAGTCGATTGACTATCTGCGGACGCTCGCGCGGTGAGAGTGTGTTTCGTTTCGCGCCGCTTCTTCCCGGCGATCTCGGGCATGTCGATTTACGCGATCAACCTGCTCCGGCAGTTGGTTGCGGCCGGGCACGACGTGACAATGGTCAGCCAGTTCTACGGTGATCCCGAGCGCGCCAAGGTTTACGGCGGCGGGCCGCCCCCGTGCGTGGAGGGCGTCCGCGTGATCGGGCTGGAGGCGCTGGGCGAGCAGGGGGGTGGTGACTTCGAGCGCGACGTCGACGCGATGATCGAGACGATCGCGGCGGAGCACGCGCGTGCGCCGTTCGACGTGCTCCACGCGCAATATGGCTATCCGACCGGATGGGCGACGCTGCTTGCCGCGCAGCGCCTGGGCGTGCCGTGCGTCGTCTCGATCCAGGGCGGTGACGGTCACTGGGTCGGATCGTGCTGCGACACGCACCGCATCGCGATGGAACGCGTGCTCGATCACGCTGGCGCGCTGCTGATCGGCGGCAGGAGTTTCGCGCAGGAGGTGCACGACCGGCTCGGCACGCCGATAGAGCGCTTCACGATCGTCCCCGGCGCGGTCGATACCGATCGCTTCGCACCGGGTATGCGCGCCGACGATGGCGTCGTGCGCTTCTTCTACCACGGTCGCGTCGATCGTCGCAAAGGCGTGCTCGACCTTCTTCGCGCGCTGCCGGGTGTCGCGGGCGCGTGGCATTGCACGATCTCGGGTATCGGCCCCGACGTCGACGCGGCACACGCGCTCGCCGCCGAGCTGGACCTCGGCGACCGCGTCACCTTCACCGGCTACGCTGACTACGACAGCGTGCCCGAGCGCTACCGCGACCACGACGTGTTCGTGTCACCCACCTATGCCGAGGGGTTTTCCAACACGATCCTGGAAGCGATGGCGAGCGGGCAGGCGGTGCTGTCGTGCCGGGCGGTGGGCGTGACCGACTGCATCCGCGACGGCGAGAACGGGTTGCTGGTCGAGCCGGGCGACGTGCCCGCGCTTACCGCTGCGATGTCGCGTCTCGTCAGCGATACCGCCTTGCGCGAACGTCTCGCCGCCGCCGGGCTCGCCGAATGCCGCCGCGTGTATAGCTGGCACGCGGTGGGCAGGCAGATCGCGGGCATCTACGAGGAGCTTCGGGGGACCATGCCCGCGACCGGCATCGACCCGCATATTCCGATCACGCCGTGCCGGTTTCGCGCCGAGCCGCATCTGCTGTGACGCCCATCGTATGACCCATGTCGTCGCGATCTCGCCGCACCTCGACGATGCCGCCTTCTCGGTCGGCGGGCTGCTGGCCGCACACGCGCGGGGAGGCGACCGCGTCACGATCGTGACCTGCTTCACCGGCAACGTCGCGCAGCCGACCGGCTTCGCGCTCGCCTGCCAGCTCGACAAGGGGCTGGCGCCGGACGTCGACTATATGGCGCTGCGTCGCGCCGAGGATCTCGCCGCGTGCGCAGTGATCGGCGCGACAGCGATTCACCTGCCGCTGCTCGAGGCGCCGCACCGCGGCTACGCCAGCGCGTCGGCGTTGTTCGCCGCGCGCCGCGACGACGACGGGATGCTCGCGCCGTTGGCCGCCGCACTCGCCGGGCAGATCGACGCGCTCGCCCCCGACCTGCTGCTCGGGCCGCTCGCGGTCGGCAATCACGTCGACCATTGGCTGGTACGCGACGCGCTCGTCGCGATCGGCGCGCCGATGCTGCTGTGGGAGGACTGGCCCTACCTGACGCGTTCCGCCGAGCGCCCGCGCGAGCCGGTCCGCCAGCGACACGCGCTGAGTGACGAAGACCGTGCGGCGCGCACCGCAATGTGCGCGGCTTACACCACGCAACTGGGCTTTCAGTTCGGCTCGGTCGAGCGGATGCGCGCCGCGATCGCACAAATCGACGAGGAGCGGCTCTACGCGCCCACGCCCGACTGAGCCGATGCGTTCACCCGCTCGCCCGATCGGTCAGCCAGGTGCGGAGCAGCATGGTCGTCTCACCCGGGCGTTCGATCGGTGCGAGATGGCCGCAGTGGCGAAGCACGTGGAACTGCGCGCCAGGAATGCGGTCGGCGAGCGCGCGCGCGTCGTCGGGCAGGCAGATGCGGTCGCGGTCGCCCACCGCCACCAACGTCGGCACACGCACCGCCGCAATCGCGGGCGCGATATCGGGGCGGGCGAGCAGCGCGCGCTGTTGCCGCTCGAACACCGGCGCGCCGACGCGTTCGGCCATCGCCTGCACCGGGCCGCTGACGAGGCCGCTCAACATCGGGTCGGCGTGCGGCGCAGTGGCGAGCATCCCTTGTTCGCCGACGGTGCGCGGGCGCATCTGCATCGAGGCGCGGGTCGCGAACAGGGCGACGCGCTCGATCCGCTCGGGCGCCTGGCGGATCATCTCCAGCGCGACATAGCCGCCCAGACTTACCCCCGCGACCGCGATCCGCGGCGGGGCATGCGCGAGCACGCGCGCGGCCATCGCCTCCAGCGTGTCGTCGGCGGTCAGGTCGCCGAGCTCGGGATGCGCGATGTCGCCCAGATCGAGCACCTGTCGCGCCCATAATTGTCCGTCGCACCCCATGGCGGGGAGCAGCACCAGCGGAACCGTCCTGCGGATCATCGTGCGTTCTCCCTCAGCCGACCAGCGGGAATGCGAGCACCAGCATGCCCGCAATGGTCATGACCAGGCAGACGAGCGCGGCGGGGATCAGCGTGAAGCGCTGGTGATCGGCCAAATCGATCCCGGCCAGGCTGACCAGCAGATAGGTTGACGGCACCAGCGGGCTGAGCAGGTGAACCGGTTGCCCCATCAACGACGCGCGCGCGATCGCCATCGGCGCGACGCCGTAATGCGCGCCGGCCTCCGCCAGGATCGGCAGCATCCCGAAGTAGAAGGCGTCGTTCGAGATGAAGAAGGTGAACGGCAGGCTGAGCGCGGCGGCGATCGGCGCCATGTACGGCCCGAGTGCTGGCGGAATGATGCCGACCACTTCCTTGCTCATCGCCTCCACCATGCCGGTGCCCGAGAGGATGCCGGTGAAGATGCCCGCGGCGAAGATCAGCGACACGACCGAGAGCACATTGCCGGCGTGCGCGGCGATCCGTTCCTTCTGCTCGGCGACCTGCGGATAGTTGACGATCATCGCGACCGCGAAGGCGAGCATCATCAGCACCGACAAGGGCAGGATGCCCGACACCAGCCCGGCGAGCAGCGCGATCGTCAGTGCGGCGTTGAACCAGCGCAGATGCGGGCGGCGCGCCTCGGGGAATTGCGACACTGCCATGCCGGTGAAGGTCGCGGGCTCGTTCGCCTGCACGTGCCCGATCCGCGCGCGCTCCTTGCGCCCGAACCAGATGGCTAGGCCGACCAAGAAGGCGAGCCCAGCGATCATGCCGGGGATCAGCGGCAGGAACAAGGTAGCGGGATCGAGCTTCAGCGCACTCGCCGCGCGCGCGGTCGGGCCGCCCCACGGTGTCAGGTTCATGATGCCGCTGGTCGTCATCAACAGGCAGCACAGGTACAGCCGGTTCATGTCGTAGCGCTTGTAGAGCGGCAGCAGCGCGGCGATCGTGATGATGTACGTCGTCGACCCATCACCATCCAGGCTGACCATCGCGCACAAGGCGACGGTGCCGATCAGGATCTTCATCGGGTCGCCGTGAACCAGCCGCAACAGGCGGTTGACCAGTGGATCGAACAGTCCGGTGTCGGTCATCGTCGAGAAGAACAGGATCGCGAACAACAGCATCACGCCGGTGGGCGCTAGGTTCTTGATCCCGTCGATCATCATGTCGCCGAGCCCGGCGGCGAAGCCGGCGATCAGCGCAAAGGCGGTGGGCACGACGATCAACGCGACCAGCGGGGTCATCCGCTTGGTCATGATCAGCGTCATGAAGGTGGCGACCATCAGGAAGCCGTACAGGGCAAGGTTCATGAAACGGGCTCCCGATGGATCAGAAGGTAACGGCGACGCGCGTGCTGACGGTCTGCCCGTCGTCGGCGCCGGTGACCGCGCCGGTGCGGTTGTCGGTGTTCCAGTGGATTGCGTTCAGCTGCAGCCGGACGAAGCTGTTGAGATACCAATTGGCGCCGATCGTCGCGGCCCAACCACGCCCGCCGGTGACGAGATCGGTGTAATCGAGGTCCTCGTAGCGCGCGGTCAGCTCGATGGCGCCCGGACCGCCGTCGAACACGGGCCTGAGCACGCGCGGCTGCCCGAAGCTGCCGAGCCGCGGGTTGTACGGCGGCAGGTCGCCGGTGACGAACCAGCCGCCCGACAGGCTCCACGCCTTGCTGACGAAATCGGGGCGACCGCCGTCGAGCCGCGCGTTGCGTCGCCCGGCCTCACCCATCACCCAGACGGGGCCAGCATAGCCGCCCAGCTCGGCGCCGTAGCCGGTGGTGCCGGTGCCGCCCAGCAGCGGACCGGTGGACACACGCAGCGCACCATTGAAGCGTCCGCCGATCACCGTGTTGCGCGTCAGCGTCGTCGCAGCGGAGGAAAGCGACTCGTCGAAGCCCCATAGCCCCAGATGGAGCACGCCCGTCTCAGTCTTGATCGTTCTCCAGTGCGCGCGCGCCAGGACCGTGCGGCTGTCGCTGACCGCCTGGTTGCCGTCGACGCGGTCGCCCGTGACCGTCAGCGAGGCGTGACCCGTCTTCCAGAACAAGCGCGGCATGATGCCGATGCCGTAAAAGCCGCGCTGCGGGATGATCGCGGTCGACACGGTGCTGCGCTCGAGGAACGGGGTCGAGTCCGATCCCGTCGAGCCCTCGAACGCGCGGTCGTTGAACAGGTGGCCGGCGCGCACGTCATAGTCGAGCCCGGGCGCGATGCGGTTGCGCCAGCCGATGAAGGCGGTGACGATGTCGACCTCGTTTTCGGAGAAGTCGGTCTCGAACTGGTAGAAGAAATGCGTGCCGACCCCGCCCTCGATGCCGAGGCGCAGCGCGCGCATGCCGGTGGTCGTGATGTTGCGCGTGTCGCTTTTCGAGCCAAAGGTCGAGCTGACGTCGGTCAGGATGCGCCCGCGTGGCTTGTAGGTGAACACACCGTCGGCCGAGTGGAACACCGGCAGCCCCGCGCCCCATTCGGTGGTCACGCCCGCCGCATTTGCCTCGCGCGCGCGCGCCACGTCGCGCTCGGCCGGGCCCGGCGGCACGAGCTGCGGCGCGTAGGGCGAGGTGACGTTGGGGCGGCCGCGTTGCGCGACCTGCACCGGAGGGATGGCCTGCGCCGGGGCCTGAGCCAGCGGCGGCGGGCTGGCCTGCGCCACATCGGTGCCGGTATTCGCATTCGCCTCCAGCCGGTCGAGCCGCGCCTTCAGCGTCGCGATCTCGGTCGCCTGCGCGCGTACCAGCGCTTCGAGATCGGCGGGTGCGGGGGTCTGCGCGAGCGCAGGGGTGGCGGCGACAAGCGCGACAAGCGCGCAGCCGCATCGATACGGATTCACTTCGGCGAGGCTCCTTGCGTGAGCATCGCGTTCCATTGGTCAAGGAAACGGCGACGCTTGATCGTGTCGAGATTGACGAGCAACTGCGGCCCGACGCGGATCGCGCGCACCCGCTCGGGCTCCATCCGCGGTGCACGCACGTCGCGGCGGACGGGCAGCAGCCATTCGCGCGCGAGCAACGTCTGCCCGGTGCGCGACAAGAGGAAATCGAGAAACAGCCGCGCGGCGGCGGGGTGCGCCGCGTCGCGCGCGACGAACGCCACGCGCGATGCGAAGATGGTGTAATCGTGCAGGAACGCGACCCCGATCCGGGGATCGCGCTTCGCCCGCGTCAGCGCGTACGGGCCGACGACGTTATAGGCGATCGCCGCGCGGCCTTGTGCGACCGCGTCGAGCATCGGGCTGGTCGTGGCGGCGAGCAGTGGGCGATTGGCGGTGATCGCCGCCAGCAGCGAGCGCGTGTCGCGCGTGATCGCATAATCTTCGGTCAGGTAGAGATAGCCGACATTGGAGCGTGCAGGGTCGTAGGTCGCGACGCGGGCACGGCGCGCGCGAACGAACGCTTCCAGCGCCTCGTGCGTGCGCGGCACCGCGGCGCGCGCGACCAGCGCCTTGTTGTAGACGATCGCGACCGGTTCGGCGGTGACGCCGTAGCCCATGTTCTTCCACACCGCGGTCGCGGGGAGCGCGGGCTTTTCCGGGCTCTGATAGGCTTGCGCGAAGCCGTCGTTAATGAGTTTCGCCTGCAGGTCCATCGCCGAGGACCAGACAAGGTCGGCCCCGGCGCGCCGCGCGGCGCGATCGGCCACGACGCGGCGGAACACGTCGCGCGATTCAAGGTCGCGGTAATCGACCGCGATGTCCGGGTAACGGCGGCGGAACGCGGCGATGACCGGCACCATCGCGGCGGCATCGGCATTGCCGTAGATGCGCACGCGGCCTTCGGTACGCGCGTCCGCGATCAGCGCATCATAGGATCGCGGGTAACCCGCGGGACGCTCCGCCCGCGCCGGCAGCGCGGCGGCGAACAGCAGCAGAACGATCAGGAAACGCATGCCAAAGCTCCTCTCGCTTCCCGGCTCTTCGTTCGGGTAAGCTCACCAGGTGATGCGCTACGCCGCCAACCTGTCACCAACCTTTCACGATTCCCGGCGCGTGCATCGCCCGCGGGGTGGAGCGAGCGCGCCATGCGCATCCTGATCGTCGAGGACGACGCGGCGCTCGCGCGCAGCCTGGTCGCGTTGCTGCGCGGGGCGGGGCACGCGGTCGACCATGTCGGCACGGGCGAGGACGCGTTGATGGTGACGCAGGGCGAGCCTTACGCGCTGGTCGTGCTCGACGTCGGGTTGCCGGGGCAAGACGGCTTCGCGGTGCTCCAGGCGCTCAGGCGGCGCGGCGAGCGTGTGCCGGTGTTGATGCTGACCGCGCGCGATGCGCTCGACGACCGCGTGCGCGGGCTGGACCTCGGAGCCGACGATTATCTGCGCAAGCCGTTCGCGCCCGAGGAGTTCGAGGCGCGTATCCGTGCGCTCGGCCGGCGGCGCGGCGGCGATCCCACCCCCGAACTGATCGTCGGCGCGCTGGTGCTCAACCGTTCGACCGCGGAGGCGCGGGTCGGCGACCGCGCGCTCGATCTGCGGCGGCGCGAATGGGCGGTGCTCGACACGCTGGCGACGCGCGCGGGACAGATCGTGACGCGCGAGACGCTGCAGGCCGAGGTGTTCGGGTTCGACGAGCCGGTCGGCCCCAACGCGATCGAGGTCAACATCACGCGGCTGCGCGGCAAGCTGTCGCCAGGTGGTCCGCAGATCCGCACGGTGCGGGGCGTCGGATATCTGCTGGATGCGGGCTGAGCGCGCGCACGCGGCGATGGCACTGCGCACGCGGCTGCTCGCCGCGATGCTTGGCCCGCTGCTCGTCATCGCGGTGCTGCTGGGCGGCGCGGGCGCGGCGCTGATCGGCGACGTCGTCACACGCAACAACGACCGCGTGCTGGGCGGCGCATTGGGCGCGATCGCGGAAACGGTCGAGGTCGAACGCGGCGAGGTGACGCTCGACCTGCCTGCCGCCGCGTTCGGGATGCTGGAGAACAGCGAACGTGATAACGTTTACTACCGCGTCGGCGTCGGCGACCGGTTGCTGACCGGCTATGCCGATCTGCCCCGTCCGCGCGCGGGCGAGCTCCAGATCGACACGCCGCGCTTCCGCTACGCGCGGTTTCGCGACCAGGACGTGCGGATCGCCGAGGTGCGGCGCGACCTGCCGCGCATCAACGCGCCCGTGATCGTGCAGGTGGCCGAGACGCTGGACGCGCGTACGGCGCTGCGCCACCGGTTGATCGCGGCGCTGCTGATCGGCGAGGCGGTGCTGGTCGGCGTCGCGATGCTGCTGATCCGTCCCGCGCTGGCGTGGAGCTTGCGACCGCTCGCGCGGCTGCGCGGGGCGGTGATGGTGCGCGACACCCGCGCGACCCCCGACCTGTCACCACTCGACACCGGACCGTTGCCCGCCGAGCTGCGCCCGCTCGCCGACGCGTTCAACAATCTGCTCGCCCGGCTCGATGCCGCAACCGCGGGGGTGCGCCGCTTCACCGCCGACGCGTCGCACCAGATGCGCACGCCCTTGTCGGTGCTGAAGGTTCAGGTCGCGCTCGCCAAGCGCGGCGACGCGCGCGCGCTGCCCGAGATCGCCGACGCGGCCGACCGGCTGGAGCATCTGGTCGCGCAACTGCTCGCGCTCGCGCGCGCGGAGGAGGCCGGCACCTCGCCCCCGCTCGAACCCGTCGACCTGCGCGCGCTGGCGGTGGTCGTCATCAATCGCCGCATCGCGCAGGCGATCGAGGCAGGTGTCGAGGTAACGCTGGACGCCGCCGAGGGCGACATCACGATCGCCAGCCACCGAACGTTGCTGTTCGAGATCGTATCCAACCTGCTCGACAATGCGATCCGCTACAATCGGCGCGGCGGCAGCGTCGCGCTGGTGATCGCGCGCGACGGCCAAGACACGCTCGTCTCGGTCGCCGACGACGGGCCCGGATTGCCCGAGGCCGAGCTGGCGCGCGCGGGCGAGCGTTTCGTCCGTTTGTCGACCAGCCGCGATCAGGAAGGCAGCGGGCTGGGCCTCGCGATCGTCCGATCGGCGGCACAGCGGCTGGGTGCCGCGCTCGAGCTGGTGAACACGCGGCCGGGGCTGCGCGTGACGCTGCGGTTCGCGGGTGCGGCGACGATTTTGCATCACCGGGAACCGCTGAACGGTTAGGCCCTTGTTAGTGACCCCGGCCGCGCTTCGCCGCCGATAGCGAAGAGCGCACGCCCATGCCCATTCCCGCCGCCGCGGCTTTCATCGTTGCACTGGCCCAGGGCGCGCCCGCGGCACCCGCGCCCGCTACCGTGCCGACCAGCGGCACGATCACGATCGCGTCGGTCACCGGCGTGGGGTTGACCGACCAGGCGCGACCCGTGTTCGAGGATGCGGTGCAGCGCGCGCTCGCCGCGCGCGGGTTCACGCTGCTGCGCGACGCGGGGCACGGCCGCTACGTCGCCGCGGTCACCGTCAATCGCCGATCGCGCGGCGTGGTCACCGCGGGCCGGGCGAGCGGCGGTCCGCCGGGCGTGAGCCTGAACGGCGGGCTGAGCGTCGGCTTGCCCGCGGGCGGCGCGCGGCTGGACGATCTGGTCGTAACCGAGCTGACGGTCAGCATCTCGACCCGCAGCGATGCACGGGTGGTGTGGTCGGGCGGGGCGGTGACCGCGCGCGTGTCAGGAACGCCCGGAGGCGGCGCGGCGCTGGTGGCGCAGACGCTCGCCAACGCCGCGATCGCGCAATTTCCGGCGCGCACGAGCGAGCCCGTCTCTGTTCCCTGATCCTCCTCGTGCGCTAGGTAGCGCGTCGATGGGGAGGGGCTGAGTGACCGCGTTGCGCAACAGAATAGCGCTGGTGACCGGGGCGAGCGGCGGGATCGGGGGCGCGATCGCGCGCAGCCTGGCGCAGGCGGGCGCGCACGTGCTGATCCAGGGCCGCGAGCAGGAGCGGTTGACCGCGCTGCACCGCCTGATCGTCGAGGCCGGCGGCTCGGCCGAGATGGTGCCGATCGACCTGACCGACGCGGACGCGGCGGCGCGGCTGCTCGGCGGGCGCGAGCGGATCGATATTCTGGTCAACAATGCCGGTGCGCGCGACCGGCGCGCGGCGCACGAGCTCGACCGCGCGGCGGTGCGCCGCGTGCTGGAGGTCAACCTTGTCGCGCCGTTCGACCTGGCGCGCGCGGTCGCCGCGCGCATGCCGGCGGGCGGGCGGATCATCAACGTGTCGTCGATCGCCGGGCAGATCGCGCGCGCGGGCGACGCCGCCTATACCATGAGCAAGGGCGGCGTGGACGCGATGACGCGCGCGCTCGCCGCCGAGCTCGGCCCTGCGGGCATCACCGTGAACGCGGTCGCCCCCGGCTTCATCGCGACCGAGGCCAATGCCGCGATGCTGGATGATGCCGCGATCGACGCGCATCTCGCGCGGCGCACCTCGCTTGGCCGCTGGGGCCGCGCCGAGGAGGTCGCCGCCGCCGTGCTGTTCTTCGCCAGCCCTGCCGCGTCCTATGTGACGGGGCAGGTGCTGAGCGTCGACGGCGGCTATCTCGCGCACTTCTGACCGGCGGCGGGCTCCATCGCCGGTTCGGCTAGCGCTCGCCCAGCCGCACCTTCGCGCCGGCGTAGAAGTAGCGGCCGACGGGTGAGATCGGAACGTTGGTCTGGAACCCGATGTCGGGTTTCTGATCAGCGAGGTTGTTGACCCCGGCGTAGAAGGAGAAGCCGTCGTCGACCGCGATCTGCGCCTGGACGTCGTGCTGCCACAACTCCTTGTAGCGGAAAAAGCGCGGGTCGACGTAGCTGGGGTTGTTGTCAGTCTCGAACCGGCTGAAGCGGCGGACGCCGTCCTGCCAGCGCAGATTGTAGCTGAGCGTCAGCGGGCCGTTGATCCACGTCGGCGAGAAGGTCGCGTTCCAGCGCGGGCGGAAGATCTGGTCGACGTTGTTCTCAACCTGCGCGCCCGGCGTCGCGACCTGTTCGAGCTTGTCGAGATAGCCGCCGACCAGGCGGAGGTCGAACGTGCCCGCGCGCGCGGTGGTGAAGCGGTAGGCGACGTTCAGTTCGGCACCCGCGGTGCGGAACGCCGAGACGTTTGCCGGACGGATCGTGTAACCGTTGATGTAGCCGCTGCCCTGCCGCCGCGAAATCTGCGCGCAGAACGGATTGTCGAGCGTCGGCTGATCGACGCACAGTTCGGCGATGCTGTTGGCAGCGCCACCGTCGGGGTTGTTGATCGCGCCGCGCAGGTTGATGTTGTACCAGTCGACCGCGATCGACAGCCCGGGCACGAAGTCCGGACGCAGCACGACGCCCGCCGTCCAGGTGCGCGCGACCTCCGCTGCCAGATCGGGATTGCCCGACACCGAGCCGGGGATGAAGATGTTGGCGTCGGGGTTGTTCTGCGCGGTGAAGGTCGCGGGATTGCCGCCGAGGCCGTTGATCAGTGCGACGCAATTGGCGGCGCGCGACGCGCTGCCCGCGTTGCGGTTGCCGACGTAGCACGGGTCGGAGAAGAACGCGCTCGACCCCGTGCTCGGGCGGAACAGCTCGCCGATGTTGGGCGCGCGCACCGAACGGCCGTAGGAGCCACGAAAGCTGATCGCCGCGATTGGCGCCCAGATGCCGTTGAACTGGTACGCGCGGGTCGAGCCGACCGTCGAGTAATCGGAATAGCGCCCCGCCGCGCCGACCGACAGCAGGTGAAAGAACGGCCGGTCCTTGACCAGCGGGGCGTTCAGCTCGCCGAAGGCTTCCCACACGTCGAACTTGCCCGACGAGGGCGTCGGGATGATGTATTCGTCATATTGGTAGAATTGGTTGTCGACGAGCGCCTGCGCGGGCGAGAAGCGGCTCGTCTCGCGGCGATATTCGCCGCCCGCCGCGAAGGCGACCGGGCCGCCGGGCAGTTCGAAGAACTGGCCGAAGTCGCCGGTCAGCGAGGCGTTGACGACGTTCTGCGTGATCCGCGCGTTGCTCTGCGGGTTGCTCAGGTAATAATCGAACGAGGCCGGGTCGACGGTGTCGCCGCCGAAGGTGTTGACCGGCACGCAGCCCGCCGCGCGCGCGCTCGCCGATCGGCAGACGATCGTGCCGTTCGGCCCACGCACCGCGTCGAGCGCTTCGAGGAAGCGGGTGTTGAGGCGGTCGTTCAGCTTGGTCGCGCGGACGTCGGTCTGGCCGTAGGTGTAATAAACGTCGTAGTTGGCGTGATCGCTGATCCGTCCCGCGACGTCGATCACGCCGCGATAGGTGCGGCGGCGATCGGTCTCGCCGCGGCGCGGAATGTCGAAATTGTTGCGGTTGACGTCGACCGAGGTCAGACCGGCGCCGAGCGCGGCATTCAGGATGCTCGCCGGGATGTACGGATTGTCGAGCGCGATCGTTGCGGGGTAATTGCCGCCGTAACCGCTGAAGCTGGTGACGGTCGACTGGACGAACTTGCCCTCCAGGCTGATCTTGAACGCGTCCGACGCATCGTAATGCGCGAGCGCGTTGACCGCGTGGCGGCGGGTGCGCGGGTAGATGTCGCCGATATAACCAGCGACCGGGGTGTCGTCGCCGCCGATCGTGTAACCGTCGTTGGCGAGGAAGCGCCCCGGCGTGTAGATCGCGCCGTCGCCGCGGAACGTCTGGTCACCAATGTACACGATGCCCTGGTTCGAGCTGTACGGGTAACGCAGGTCGCCGACCGGCCCCTTCTGGTAACTGCCCGCGCGGGTCGGATCATAGCCGTCGACGTTAACGAAATACTGCCGCTTGCCCTGCGCCAGGTAATCGCGGTCGTCGTTGGCGAGCGGCTGGTCGGCGTTATATTCGTACGCGAGCGTCAGATTGCCGCGGCCGTCGGCGAAGTTGCGCCCCGCGACCAGCGAGGCGAAGCGGTTGGCGGCGTCGCCGCGCTCCGACACGCCGAATTGCGAGCGTGCGGCCACGCCGTCGAAGTCGCGGCGCATGACAAAATTGACCACGCCCGAGACGCCGTCGGCACCGTAGACTGCGGAGGCCGCGCCCGTCAGCACGTCGACGCGCTCGATCAGGTCGACAGGGATGGCGTTGATGTCGACCGCGGCGGTGTCGGGCTGGCCTGCGACGTGGCGGCGTCCGTTGACGAGCACCAGGGTGCGCGTCGGCCCGAGCCCGCGCAGGTCGAGCAGGTTGAGCCCGACCTGGCCGAAGCTGCCGTCCGACTGGTTGCTGCCCGCGGTACGGGTGTTGTCGAGCGAGTTGGTGAGCGCGGGCACGCGTTGCAGGAACGCGGTGACGTTGGTGTTGCCCGACTGTTCGAGTGCGGCGGCGCCGAACGACACGATCGGGGTCGGCGCCTCGTAATCGGGGCGACGGATGCGCGAGCCGGTGACGACGATGTCGCCGCTCCCGGCCGGCTCCGCGCCGGGCACTGGATCGGCCGCGGGTGTCGGCTCGGCGGTGGATTGCGCTACAACGGGCGCGTCGCTTGGCGGAACGGCCTGCGCGTGCGCGAGCGGCGACACGAAAAGCGCCGCGCCGGAAAGCCAGCGGCAGCGGTGGAAACGCGACATGGTATTCTCCCTGTTGCCTCGTGGGCGTGCGCCGGCTTGTCCCCTGCCGACGTGTTACACTGATCTTACGACGGTCGGCCCTAAGAAAACATAGATTAATTTCGCCGCCGGGTGGTGCGCGGCCGGGCGATGCGTCATGGTCGCGACGATGGGGCAAGGGACCGGATGGACGCGGCGTGCCGCGCTTGAGCTGATCCCCGCGCTCGGCCTCGCGGGATGCGCCGGCCGCGGCGTCGACACGAGCACCGCCGCCCCGCTCAGCATGTGGGCGATGAGCTGGGAAGGCGATTATTCGCCCTTCCTCATGCCGCCGTTCACCGCGCGGACCGGGATCGAGGTCGACGTGCAGTCGCTGCCGACGACCGCCAGCCACGAGAAATTGCTGACCGCCTTTGCCGGCGGCGCGATGCCCGACGTGCTGATGCTGTTCAACACCTGGATAAAGGAATTCGCGACGATCGGCGCGCTCGCGCCGGTCACGGCCGCGCCGCTGGTGGCGGACGTGTTCCCCGCGCTGCGTGCGTCGACGCGGGTGGGCGCGCACGATTACGCCGTACCCTGGTCGGTCGCGCCGCAGGTGCAATTCTACCGCCGCGACATTCTGGCGGAGGCGGGGTACGACGCGCCGCCCGAGGACTGGGCCGGGTGGCGGGCGATGGCGCGCGCGATCAAGCGGCGGCGGCCCGACGATTACGTGTTCCTGATGCTGCTCAACTGGCCGACCGCGCTCGTCACGATGTTGTCGCAGGCGGGCGCGGCGATGCTGCGCGATCACGACACGCGCGGCGATTTCCAGACGCCCGAGGCGCGCGAGGCGTTCGCTTATTACGTCTCGCTCTACACCGACGGTTACGCGCCGATGGTGCTGTCGACCGAGATGCAGGACCCGGTCGCCGCGTTCGCGACCGGTTACTGCTCGGTCTGGCCGAGCGGACCGCCGACGCTGAAGGACTTCGCGCGGCGTGCCGACCTGATCCCGGCCGATAAATGGGGCACCGCGCGGCTGCCGGGCCCGAACGGTCATGGCGCAGTATCGGGGTTGAGCGCGAGCCTGTGCGTATCGACGCAGACCAGGCGCCCGCACGAGGCCTGGGCGCTGGTGCGCCACCTGACCTCGATCGAAAGCGAGCTCGACTATCAGCGCCTGATCGGCAATTTGCCCGCGCGCACCGATGCCTGGGGCGCGCCGCAACTCGCGTTGCCGGTGCTGCAACCTTTTGCCGAACAGACGCGCGCGCTGTCGGTGACCCCCAACGTCATCGAATGGGAGCGCATCCAGATCGAGATCCAGTCGGCGGCGGAGCGCGTGATCCGCGGCGTGCAGACGCTCGACGCGGCACTCGCCGCGCTCGACGAGCGGGTCGACCGCCTGCTCGCCAAGCGACGCGCGCTGCTCAATCGGGGGGTGATCGCGTGACGCGGCAGGAACGCGCCGGCTGGCTGTTCGCCGCCCCCGTGCTCGCGATCATCGCGCTGGTGTTCGTGCTGCCGACCGCGCTGGCCTTGTGCCTGTCGGTCACTGATTATTCGATCTACGCGCTCGCCGACTGGTCCAACCTGCGCTTCGTAGGGCTGGGCAATTTCACCGACCTGCTCTCGACCCCGCTGTTCTGGCGCGCGCTTGCCAACACGCTGATCTTCGCCGGGCTGGGCGTGCCGATGGCGATCGGCACGTCGCTGTTCGTGGCGCTGCTGCTCAACGACGCGACCGTCCGGTGGAAGCCGTTGTGGCGCGTGCTGCTGTTCGCGCCCTATGTCACCAGCATCGTCGCGACCGCGGTGGTGTGGCGGTTCCTGTTCAATCAGCGCTTCGGGCTGATCAATCGCGCGCTGGGGGCGATCGGCGTTGCGCCGGTCGACTGGCTCGGTAACCCGCATTTGTCGATCCCCGCGATCCTGATCTTCGTCACGTGGAAGGTGTTCGGCTACAACATGATCGTCTTCACCGCCGCGCTCGCCGCGGTGCCGCAGGACCTGATGGAGGCGGCGCGGCTCGACGGCGCGTCGCGCTGGACTCGGTTCCGTCACGTGACGCTGCCCGCGATCGGCCCGACGCTGCTGCTGGCGACGGTGATGAGCGTCGCGGGGTTCCTGCAAATCTTCGCCGAGCCATACGTGATGACGATGGGCGGACCCGCGCAGAGCACCACCACGCTGCTTTATTTTATGTTCGACGAAGGCTTCAAATGGTGGAACCTGGGGCAGGCGAGCGCGGTCGCGTTCGTGCTGTTCGTGATGACGCTGGCGGTCACCGTCGTGCAGACCCGGCTGGGACGGCGACGCGAATGGCTGTGACGGGGCGGATGGCTGTGACGCGGCTGCGCCCGTACCTCGCGACCGCGGCGGTCGCGCTGCTGACCACGCTGACGGTGCTGCCGCTCGCGTATATGGTGATCGTGTCGTTCATGCCGCGCGGTGAATCGACGACGCTGCCGACCCCGCTGTGGCCGTCGCGCTGGAGCATCGAGAATTATTACGAGCTGCTCGTCCGGCGGCAGTTCGACGGCGCGTGGTTCGATTACCGCATCTTCCCCGCGCTGCTGAACAGCCTGCTGGTCGCCGCGATCTCGACCCTGCTCGGGCTCGTGCTGACGGTGCCGGCGGGATATGCGTTCGCCAAGCTGCGCTTTCGCGGACGCGCGCGGTTGCTGCAGATGCTGGTCGCCGCATTGGTGGTGCCGGGACAGGTCGCGATGCTGCCCCTGTTCCTGATCTTCAAGGAGTTGGGGCTGGTCAACAGCTACGCCGGGGTGATCCTGCCGAGCTTGGCGGGCATTTTCGCGGTGTTGTTCGTGCGGCAGGCGACGCTCGCCATCCCCGACGAGATGATCGACGCCGCGCGGATCGACGGGGCGAGCGAGCTGCGCATTTTCGCGCAGATCGTGCTGCCGCTGCTCACCCCCGTCGTCGTCACGCTGGCGGTGTTCATGTTTCTGGGAAGCTGGAACGATTTCCTGTGGCCGCTGATCGTGCTGGTCGACCAGCATCTCTACACGCTGCCGGTCGCGGTCGCCGCGATCGCGCGCGAACATGCCGCCGACGGCGAGCTGATGATGGCCGCCGCGGTGGTGACGACGATGCCGGTGCTGCTGCTGTTCCTGGCGCTCCAGCGTTATTACCTGACCGGGCTGCTGGGCGGCAGCGTGAAGGGGTAAAGGGGTTCAGGGGGTAGACGGGTTTAGGGGATAAGCGCGGCCGTCGGGCGCGAACAGGTGGGTGTTGGCGGGATCGACCGCGAAGCGCAGCGTCTCGCCCAGCGTGACCGCGCGCTCGCCGGGCAATTGCGCGACCAGCGTATCCGCCGCACCTCCCGCGCCCAGATGCGCGAACGACAGCGGGCCGAGCCGCTCGAACAGCTCGACGGCGCCAACGAAGGGTCCGTCGTCGGCGGTGAACAGATGCTCGGGCCGGACGCCGAGCGTGGCGGGCGCGCCGATCGCCGATGGGGGCACCGCCGCCGCGGTTCTGACCAGCGCGCCGTCGGGTAGCCGCACGACCGTGCCCGCGTCGTCGCGCGCGCCGATCGTCACCGCGACGAAGTTCATCCCCGGCGAGCCGATCGCGGTCGCCACCGCGAGCGTCGCGGGGCGGCGATACACGTCGAGCGGCGCGCCCACCTGCTCGATCCGCCCCGCGCTCATCACCGCGATACGGTTGGCGAGCGTCATCGCCTCGAGCTGGTCGTGCGTCACGTAGATCATCGTGCTGCCGAGCTGCTGGTGCAGCCGCGCGAATTCGTGCCGCATCCGTGCGCGCAGCGCGGTGTCGAGGTTCGACAAGGGTTCGTCGAGCAGCAGCACGCGCGGGTTGCGCACGATCGCGCGCGCGATCGACACGCGCTGGCGCTGGCCGCCCGACAGCGCGCGCGGGCGCCGATCGAGCAAGGCGCCCAGGTCGAGCATCGCGGCGACCGCCGCCACGCGCTCGGCGATCTCGCGCTTGGGGACGCCCGCAACCTTCAAGGGAAAGGCGATGTTCTGCGCGATCGAGAGGTGCGGGTAGAGCGCGTAGGATTGAAACACCATCGCGACGCCGCGGTGGGAGGGTGTCGCATGCGTGACGTCGCGCCCGGCGATCGAGACCGATCCCGCGCTCGGCTCCTCCAGCCCCGCGATCATCCGCAACAGCGTCGACTTGCCGCATCCCGACGGCCCGACGAGGACCAGGAACTCGCCCTCCTCGATGCGCAGATCGGTCGGGTGCAGGACGACCGCGTCGCCGAATCGCTTGCTCAAACCGGCAATGTCGACAGCGCTCAATCCCGATCCCCTCCATCGCCTGCGCGCGCACGCGCGGCCCGCTTCGCCGCTATTCCTTAGGGCAGGGGACGGGTGTTGTCTCGGCCTGGCATGCGGGCAGGGCCGCTTGCGACGGAACGATCAGGCTTGCGCGCGATGCGAGGCCACGCGCACCCGGCTTATCGCAGCATGATGAAATTGGTCGGGGAAAGAGGATTCGAACCTCCGGCCCCTGCCTCCCGAAGGCAGTGCTCTACCAGGCTGAGCTATTCCCCGACCATGTGCCGAACCCGACCAGGTCGGGGGCAGGCCGCGGCTTATATCAGCGATTTCCGCGGCTGCAAGCGGCTCGTCTCGCTATTTCGCCCGCGCCGTGCGGCTCGGGCCGGTGCAGGTAAGCGTCGGCGCGAGCCGTGTCACGCAGCGGTGCGGATAAGGGCCCGCGTGTCGCGCAGTCCGATTCTGTCGGAGTCGACACGCGATTGGTTTCCCCGCGATTTGGTCCCGATGCAGTCGCCTAGGTCCGCGCGACGGGCGCGACGAGCGACACCGCGCTGACCTGCTCGGCGAAGTGCAGCGCGAACCCGTGCATGTCCGCGATTGCCTTTGCCAGGCTCAGGCCAAGGCCGGCACCGTCGCAGTCACGACGCCCGCGGTAGAAGCGCTGCGTCACGAGGTCGCGCTCGGCCGCTGGAATGCCGACGCCGTTATCGGTGATCGTGACGGTGATCTGCCCCGCCGATTGCGCCGTCGTCAGCAGCACGCGTCCGCCGCCGGGGCTGAACTTGATGGCGTTGTCGAGGAGGTTGGCGATCACCTCGATGAGGAGACTGGCGTCTCCCTCCACCGCCTCGACCGGCTCGATCACGCAGACGAGGTCGATCCCGCGATCCTCGGCGATGGGGCGGTAAAGGTCGCACGCGTCAGCCGCGACCTGGGCGAGATCGACGGGGGCGAAGCGGCTGCGGCGTTCGTGATCCTCCAGTTCGCGAATGCGGAGCAGCGCGGCGATGATGCCGAGCAATTGGTCGATCTCGACCAATGACGCTTCTGCGACGAGCTGAAATTCTGCCCCGTCGCGCGCTTCGCGCATGCCGCGTTCGACACGCGCGCGCAGCCGCGTCAACGGCGTTCGCAACTGATGCGCGATGTCATCGCCGACGGCGCGCACATCGGCCACCAGCGACTGCAAACGCGCCAGCATGTCGTTGATATGTACCGCGAGCAGTCCGAAACTGTCGGGGCGGCGCGATACAGGCAAGCGCTCGTCGAGCGCGCCCGCGACGATGCGTTGCGTGACCTGTCGAACGGTGTCGACCTGGCGTGCCGCGCGCCGACCTGCGATCAAGCCGAACCCGATCGCCAGCGCGAAGCCGGGCACCAACCCGATCAGCAGCGCGCGTTCCGCGATCCGCAGCGCTTCTTCGGCGTCGTCCAGATCGAAGCCGGTGAGCAATTGCTGGCCGCCCGGCAGCGCGCAGAGCGTGACGCGCGCCACATCGCGCTGTTTTCCTGGCAGCTCGGTCGGGGTGACCGTCGTGGTGAAGAAGCGGGCGTTGCTCGCCGGGATGCGCGGTCGACCGGCGACGTTTCCTTCGATCAGCCTTCCCGATGCATCGAACAGGCCGAGGAACCGCTCACGATGGATATCGCGGGTCAATACCTCGCGCAGTTCCTCGGTCCGCTCCGCTACCGGGGTCAGCGCGAAGAAGCGGCAATCGCCCGCCATCGATTGTTCGAGATCGCGCGTGTGATTGGCATTCAGCAACGCCCAGAAGATCGCTGCGGCGACGAGCGATTGCACGATCAGCAGCGCCGCGATCGCACCACCCCAGCGAAACGTTGCGCGCGTGCGAGGATCAGCCGGGAACATTGAAGACGTAACCCTGGCCGCGGATGTTTCGGATCAGCTGCGTTTCGCCCTCTCCGTCGACCTTTCGCCTTAATCGGCCGATGTGAACGTCTACGACGTTGCTGTTGGGCTCGAACGTGTAGCCCCAGACGTCGCGCAGCAGCAGCGAGCGCGTGACGATCTGTCCTGGGCGCCTGACCAGATATTCCAGCAGCTTCAACTCGCGTGGCAGCAGGTCGAGAGGACGCCCCGCGCGGCTTGCCGTGCCAGCGAGCAGATCCAGATCGAGCGGGCCGACGATCAATCGCGTCTCGCGCGTATCGTTCGGACGGCGCAGCAAGGCTTCGACCCGCGCGACCAACTCGATCAAGGCAAACGGTTTGGGAAGGTAATCGTCGCCACCCGCGCGCAACCCCCGCACGCGATCGTCGAGACTTCCGAGCGCACTCAGCACGAGCGCGGGCGTACGGCTGCCGGCAGCGCGCAGATGCGCGATCAGGTCCAGTCCTTCACCATCGGGCAATTGGCGATCAATGATAAGCAGATCGACACCGTCCGACAGCGCCAACGGCAGCGCCCGGCCAATCACGTCCGCATGCGTTACCGAATGACCGTCTCGCGTGAGTTCCAGGACGATTTCCCTCGCGGTACCGGGATCGTCCTCGATCAATAGAATACGCGCCACAAAGCCTAGTCCGCTCGCCGCGTCGATGCGTCAACTGAATTGCGGTTCACAAAGTGAACGGTGTTTTAGTCGTAGGCCGCCGCCGAAAAGCTTACCTCTTTGCCGGTGGAAGAAAGAAGCGCTCTGGTGCGAACGCTTGTACGCAACAAGCCGGCCACAAGGTCCGCGCTCAACAATTGGCGCGCCGTCCGTTGGTTGTCGCTGAGCGCAGCGACGCTTCTGGTGCCGATGCCAGCGCAGGCGCGCGGTCATGAGTGGGGTCACGCAAGCGGCATCGCACGCGATGCGCTCGTCGCGGCGGCGCTCGGGGTGCCAGCGGTCAAGGCCGACTGGCAGGGTGACGTGATGGCGATCGGCAGCATTGCAGCGGCCGGCGGCACCACCTTCGCGCTCAAGGAACTGGTGCACGAGCGTCGACCCGATCGCAGCGACGATCGCAGCTTTCCTTCGGGCCACACCTCCGTGTCCTTTGCTGCTGCCGCGACATTGGAGAAGCGGTATGGCTGGCAAATAGGCCTGCCCGCGTTTGCGGTTGCGAGCTTCGTCGGCCTCGCCCGCGTCGAAGCGTCCAAACATTATGTCCACGATGTTCTGGCGGGCGCCGGTATCGGAATGGCGAGCGGATTGCTGCTGACCCGCACCCATGATGCGACGGTCCGACTGACCCCGTGGAGCGCGCATCGTGGCGGCGGCATCAACGTGGCGCTGCGGTTTCGATGAACCACGAGTCGCTACGTGACATCGGCGCGCACGTGACCGGTAGCCCCAGCGAGGCATTGGACCGCTGATGCAGCACGACGCGAGCATGACCGAGGAACGACGCTCGATCGAGCGGGACGGCACTGGCGAGCCCTGTCAGACGAAGTCGCTGATGCCGCAACCGCGCTCGGATCCACGATCGAAGCTCGATCTGAGCTGGATCGACGAGACGCCGGGCCGTGTATCCTTTCCGCGCGAATTCTACTTCTACGCCACCTGGGGCGTGATGCTGATCATCATGTCGGTGCTGAGCCTGCCTTTTTAGCAGACTCCGCGCGAGGTGATCGAGCCGAGATCCTGAACGGCAGCTCCAGAGGGCGGCATCGTTGCCTGTCGGCGTTCCCGACAGTTCCCGCACCTCGATGGAACCATCTCCGCGAGCGATACCCTGAACCAGGCGGCGGAGGAAACGCGCAGCACCAACCAAAATTATAAATTAAAGTTTAATCAACGATCGGGCGCAGGGCACGTTTAACGCTCTTTCCGCGGCGAGAAGACGATGTTCGATCCAGCAGGTTCACCGGTCCAGACGGTTGCTCGTTGTGGTGCTTGAGTGGCTGTTCCCTCGGCTTGACGGGGCCGACTCCCGCCTCACTCGATCGCTGATCCCGACCGTCGATGCGCATATGCTTCAACGGTCCGCCACGTGCGCGAAGGAACAATGGGAAGCGGTCCCGCTGACCGAGCCGTGGTCCAACGAGCCGGCCGCACCGACCTTGCCGAACGTCGCAAGGTGACCGCGTTCACCACCATCTCGGCATTATCCCAGGCTTACAACGCGCGCAGCGTATCGCCGGTCGAGATTGTCACCGATCTGCTCCAGCGTGCCGAGCGACTAAACTCCTCGCTACATGCCTTTGTCCGGCTCACCCCGGAACTTGCGCTGCACGAAGCCCGGCTCGCGGAGGCGCGGCAGATGGCAGGTCGCCGGGTCGGGCCACTCGACGGCGTACCGATCGCGCACAAGGATAATTTCGACACGGCGGGCATCGTGACCACCGCAAATTCGGCGCGCTACCGGGAGCGAACACCCGTTCGCGATGCCGCAGTCGTCGCCGCGTGGTCACGCGCTGGTTGCGTCACACTCGGCAAGACCGCCTGCTACGAAGCCGCTTTCGCCGGCCCCGACTTCGATCTGCCCTGGGCACCGCCGCGGAACCCGTGGGACCCCGACCGGTCCACCGCCGGGTCGAGCAGCGGCAGCGCTGTCGCGCTCGCCGCCGGGCTGGTGCTGGGTGCGTCGGGTTCCGACACGGGCGGCTCACTGCGCGACCCTGCGGCATTGTGCGGCGTCACCGGGCTGAAGCCAGGGTACGGCACCGTTTCCGTAGAGGGTTTGCTTCCTTTCGCGCCATCGCTCGACGTGGCAGGCCCGATGGCACGGACCGCACGTGACGCGGCACTGTTGCTCGGCAGCGTCCAGGGGATCGATTACCGAGGAACGATCGACCGGCCGGCCGCGGGCTTGCGGATCGGGGTCGCTCCGTCGTGGAGCGAGGAAGCGCAGATATCGGAGGCCGTGCGGCGTGTCCTTGATCGTGCCGAGGACGCGTTGCGCGATGACGGCGCCGCGATCACCCGGGTCGAATTGCCGCCGCTCGCCGACTTTCGAGCATGCGGCTGGACGATTGCCCTCGCCGAATTGCTGGCGACGCATAGCAGGGCATTGTCTGACGACGGGGGTGACGGCTTCGGCCCGCTACTGCGGCGAGGATTGATCACGGCCGAGGCGATCCCGGCTTATCGTTACATCGCTGCCTTGCACCAGCGGGTAGCCTTGACCCGGCGCATGGCGAACGCGTGCAGCGACATCGACGTCCTCCTGTTACCCGCGCAGGACGCGGAGGCCGACCTGATCAGCGCGGTAAAGGGAGAGCTGCCATTCGAGAAGAAGACGCTGACCTTGCCCTTCTGCGTGACTGGTGTGCCCGCCATCGTCATCCCCGGCGGGCTCGGCGACGCCGGATTGCCGGTCGGCGTTCAGCTAGCCGCGTGCAGCGATGTCGGCACGATGCTTCGCGCCGCTTGCGCGCTGGAGCGGGTCCTGGAAGGGCATCTGTTGATGCCTCCCGATCTCGTCAGCGCTTAGCGGCAACGTCGAACAGCGCCGCGCGCAGCGCCTGCTCGGCATCGTGTTCGTGCTTGTGCGCGGTGCGAAACGTGGCGGCGGCATCGGCGAGTTGCAGCCGGTCGGAGACGGCCACCGCCGTTTCGTAGGAGACGAGCGAGGCGTTCACCATCTTTCGCACCGCACCGATCAGCGCGAGGTCGAGCAGCGGACCCGGTTCTTCGGTTTCCATGTCGCCCTCCGCGTCGGTCAACATGCCATCCATCCAGATATTCTCGTCGCCCATCGGGTTGATTTCCAGCGTCCGGCCGAGGTCGTCCAGGAGACTTGCCCGCTCGCGCGCATCGGAGAGGCGCTGCTGCATCGCGAGCTGTGTTGCCGAATCGCGGACGGCGTTAAGGACCGCGGGAAACCGCTTCAGCGTCTCCTCTTCGCCTTTCCGAAGGTCACGCAGGCACGTGACCATCAACCCGTGAAGCGAGCTAACTTCTGGCATTTCTCTCATCCCTGACATGTCGTGTACCCGACCGGCCAAGCGCGCGAAGGTTCCCCGCGCCGAGGAGCGCCGCCGAGAACGTCGCATGCCGCGCGCATGATCCAGCGGTATTTGTTTCGAAATTTGTTCGCGTCGTCACCAACCAAGAACACAGCTTTCTCCGGATGGACGTGACCCTCCGTTTCTCGATCCACCTGGGCCTAGAAAGCGATCTCTTGAAGGGATGGATAGAATCAAGCGGGAGCAGTTCGCCCAAGGAGCAGATCAATGGTTTCCTGAAGAAAGCCGAGGCGGGTGCGGTGGTGACGCAATTGTGCCGCAAGCACGGGGTGTCGAGCGCCAACGAATATGGTTGAAAGGCCGAGTTCGACGCACTGAAGGAACTCAGCGCTAAGCGGTTGCGGGCACTCTGAAAAGTGGACGCTAAGCTCAACCGGCGCCGTCGGGACGGTATCACGATCAGCCGCGACAAGGCTCAGCGGCTCTACCGTGAGGAGGGTTGACGGTCAGGCTCGCGCGACCCTTGCCCGCCGGGTCGACCGTTACACCGGCGGAGTTAACGCCCGTTGCTTCACCGACAACCCCAATCGGTCTCTGGCTGCCGCTGGATGAAGGGCCGGGGTCACGTCACCATCGTCCTACAGCGCCACGGAAAACGATACCGTGGCATAGGGCACGATCGTCGCGGTGGTGCCGCCAGGCGCATCGAGGCGGCGAAGCCGGTCGTCGCGCAGCAGTCCCAGCATCTCGGCCTGGAGCGTGGCGTTCGCCCGGCCCAGGCGCATCGGCCGGGCGAGCGACACACCCGCGCTGCCGAACAGCCGATCACCGCTGCCAGCGGCGTAGAAACCGCGCCAGCCGATGCCGATCGTCACCGGCAGGCTGATCGAGGGACCGCGTTCGCGCTCGCTCAGGTCGAACGACGGTGCGATGCCAGCGATGGTGTAGAAGCCGCCGTCGCCGCGCGTGCGGCGCGTGACGGCGGCGCGCGGTTTCAGCCGTCCCAGGCCGTCATCCGCGGAATAGAGGACGGTGAGGCTCGCTTCATGGGTGGTCGGCGCCACGCCGTTGGGGCTGATCTTGATCGTATAGGTGGCCGCAGCGTTCAGCCCGTCGACCGGTCGCCACGCGAGGCCGAGGAGATTGTTGCTCTCGTACCACGCCCGGGGCCGCGCCCGCTCGTCGTCCGCCGGCGCGTGGAAGCCGTTGGAGCTTTGCCCGATCAGGAACACGTTTGCCCGGCCATCGGCTCGCCGGTGGATCGCCGCCGCACCACCCAGCGCGACATGGAGCGGCACGCGGCCGAGCCCCGCATCGTCGTCGTCCAGCGCGCCGCGCGCGTAATCGCCGTTACGCAGGTCGACCGAGACGACCGGGTGGAAATCTGCATCGTCGACCTCGATCTCGGATAGCGTCGCATCCTCGGTGTCGGCAAAGGGGATCGATTGCGCGGCGGCGGGTGGCGCCGCGACCATCGCCGCGGCGAGCAGCATCCACCAGGCGATCAGCCTCACGACGTACGGCGCACCATCCAGATCGTGTCACCGGCATCGTCGACCACGAAGATCGCACCATCCTCGCGCGTCTGCACGCTGACTGGTCGCCCGTAGACGTCACCCTTTTTCGCGTCGGCGACAAAGCCGGTCAGGAACGGCTGCGGCGCCGCTGCCGGGCGACCGGCGGCGAAGGGTACGGCGAGCACATCGTAGCCGATGAAGCTCGACCGGTTCCACGATCCGTGGCGGGCGACGTACGCGGTGTTGGCGTCCGCACCCTTGGCAAACGCGATGCCAAGGGCTGCGGCGTGCGCCCCGACCGCGACATCGGGCAGCAAGGTGGTGGCGAGCAGGTCGCGGCGTTCATTGGCATGGCGCGGGTCCTGCTTGCCGTAATAGCTGTACGGCCAGCCGTAAAAGCCGCCTTCGCGCACCCCGACGAGGTAATCGGGCGAGATATCGTCGCCGAATTCGTCGCGTTCGTTGACGGCCGCCCATAAGGTAGCGCCGCCCGTGCCGGTCCCGGGCGCCCATGCCATACCGACGGGATTGCGCAGCCCCGAGGCATACAAGCGCTCACGCCCCGTTGCGAGATCGATCGCCAGGATCGCGGCGCGGCGCTTCTCCTCGGCCATGCCGTGTTCGCCGACGTTGGAGGCCGAGCCGACCGAGACGTAGAGCGTGCGCGCGTCCGGGCTGAGCAGCAGGTTGCGCGTCCAATGATTGTTGTAGCCGCCGGCCGGCAACGAGGCGAGTGCGGTCGGTGCCGCGGTGATGCGCGTCTGCCCGGGCTGGAACGGGAAGCTGACCACGCTGTCGGTGTTGGCGACGTAGAGCCGACCGCCGGCATATTGCATCCCGAACGGCTGGTTCAGTCCTTCACGCAGCACGAAGCGCTGCTCGGCGACGCCGTCGCGATCGGCGTCGCGCAGGAGCGTCAGCCGGTTGGCGCTGTAGCCGGTGGTTTTCGACAACGCCTGTCCGCGCTGGACCTCGGGCTCGGCATCGAGCTTGGGCTTGGTGCGCGCCTCGGACACGATCACGTCGCCGTTCGGCAGCAGCAAGGCCTGTCGTGGATAATCGAGGCCGCCTGCGAACTTCACCACCTGATAGCCGCGCGGCGCGACCGGCGTGCGTCCCTCGGGCCAGCCGATCGTGCGCGGATGGTTGATGACGGATTTGGTCGCATAAGGCTCGGGCTGCGGCTCCAGCCCAACGATCTTCTTCGGCGCTTGCGCATGAACGCTGGTGGCGAGCGCTGCGGTTGCGAGCAGCAGGTGGCGCGGCACGATCCTGACCATGAGAACTCCCGGTTTGATGGCCGCAGAACCATCCGATGTGGCTGCATATCCACGGCAGCCGATTGAGACACACGATGTTACCCAGCAGGCCGGCACAACATATCAATCCAGCGAACCTCTGACCTGCTCGCGTGTTGTGAGATGATGACCGCGCTGCCTGTGAACCAATCGTGAGGGCCGGAAGCGCGGGGCGGCTGACGCTGCTGCTGGTCGTCGCGCTGCTTACGGCGCTGCTGCTGCTGCTTCTTACCTATCGGCCCTCGATCGCCGAGGTTCCACGCCCCGATCCCCGCTCGTTCGACGCTGCATTGGTCGCGCGCGGCGCGAACCTGGCGCGCGTCGGCAATTGCGTCAGCTGTCACCAGTCGAGCGGAGGGCGACCCTATGCCGGTGGATACCCGGTCAAGACGCCGTTCGGCACGATCTACGGCAGCAACATCACGCCCGATCCCGACACCGGGATCGGCCGCTGGTCGCGCGCCGCGTTCGCGCGTGCGCTGCACCGCGGGGTTGGGCGCGACGGCAGCCATCTTTACCCGGCTTTTCCGTACACCCATTATGCCGGGATCACCGACGCCGATGTCGATGCACTTTACGCTTTTCTGATGACGCGCGCCCCGGTGAGCGCCAAACCACCCGCCAACGATCTGATCCCGCCGCTCGGCTTCCGCCCGTTGCTCGCCGGATGGAAGCTGCTGTTTTTTCGTCCACGGGCGGTCCGCGCCGACGCATCGCAGTCGGCCGAATGGAACCGCGGACGTTACCTGGGTGAAACGCTGGCGCATTGCAGCGCCTGCCACAGCCCGCGCGGATTGTTGCAGCAGGAGAAGCGCGGCGAAGATGCCTATAACGGCGGCTGGTCGGGCGGGTGGTATGCGCCGCCGATCAACGCGCGCTCGGCCGCGGTGCGCGCGTGGACGCCCGAGCGGCTGGACGCGTATCTGCGCACGGGATTGAGCGTTCATCATGCCGCGGCCGCCGGACCAATGGGTCCGGTCACCTACAATCTTGCGCGGGCCGCTCCCGAAGACGTGCACGCACTCGCGACCTATTACGCGTGGTGGATGCGCCAGGCACCCGCCGCGCGTGCCGAACCGCCGCTGCCGGACCGTCGCGCGTCGGCGACGCGCGCGCATCCGATCGGCGCGAGGCTGTACGAAGGTGCATGTGCCGTTTGCCACGAACCCGGTGCGCCGATGGTCGTGGCCGGTCGACCGCTGCTGCCGCTCGGCACGCCGCTGCACGAGGACAATCCGCGCGACACGATCCAGATCATCCTGCAAGGCCTGCGCCCGCCCGTGTCGGCGAGCGGCCCGTACATGCCGGCTTATGCCGACGCGCTGAACGACGCGCAGATCGCCGAGATCGTCGCGTATCTGCAGGCGCGTCACGGCACCGGCCCGGCGTGGAAAGACCTGCCAGCCGAGGTCGCAAAGGCCAGAAAGGAAGGCGAGTGATCGAATTGACCGTCAATGGCGCGAGAGCGCGCGCCGACGTCGATCCCGCGACGCCGCTGCTCTACGTGCTGCGCGACGATCTGCACCTGCATGCCGCCAAGTTCGGGTGCGGGCTGGGTCAGTGCGGCGCCTGCACCGTGCTGGTCGATGATCGTCCGGTTTTTTCCTGCCTGCTGCCCGTGGGGGCGGTCGGCGGTCGCGCGATCACGACCGTCGAAGGGCTTGGCACCGCCGAGGCGCCCGGCGATGTGCAGCAGGCGTTCCTGCACGAACAGGCTGGCCAATGCGGTTATTGCATCCCGGGCATGATCGCGCGCGCCGAGGCGCTGCTGCGGTGGACAATCACGCCGAGCGAGGATGAGGTGCGCACCGCGATGGCGCCCTCGCTGTGTCGCTGCGGCACGCACATGCGCATCCTGCGCGCGGTGCGCCGCGCCGCGGTCGCGCGCGGCGGTGGCGTGGTCGAGCCTGCGGAGCCGGTCACGTGACGCCATCGCGCCGCGAGATGCTCGGCGGGCTGATAGTCGCCTTTGCGATCACCCCGGCCGCGGCGCAGACCGGCGGCGGCGAAGGTAGCGGCGGTCCGCCGACGGTCGCGCCCGACCTGCCCGGCACGCTTTCCAAGTTTCCCGACCTGGACGCCTGGATCCGTATTGCACCGGACGGTTGCGTCACGGTGTTCACCGGCAAGGCCGAGCTCGGCACCGGCATCAAGACCGCGATCGCGCAGCTCGCCGCGGACGAACTCGACGTCGCGATGGCTGACGTGAACCTCATCACCGCCGATACCGGGCTGACGCCGAACGAGGGCGTGACTGCTGGCAGTCAAACGCTCGAACAGAGCGGCACGGCGGTCGCCAATGCCGCCGCCAACGTGCGCCTCCTGCTGGCGGAGGCGGCGGCCGCGCGCTGGGGTGTTGCGGCAACCGACCTGTTCACGCGCGACGGTGCGGTGCTTGACGGACACGGACGCCGCCTGTCCTACGCCGACTTGGCCGGGGCCACGTCACTTGCCGTTCGTGCGCGCGCCGACGTTCCGCGCAAGCGTGTCGCGGCACGCCGGTTGATCGGACATCCCGTGCCGCGGGTCGACCTCCCCGCCAAGCTGACCGGGCAGGCCGCCTACGTCCACGACATGCGCCTGCCCGGCATGGTGCACGCACGCGTGCTGCGCGGGCCGATGTCGGGCACCCGCGCCAAGCTCGACGTGGCAGCGATCGCACAACAGCCCGGCGTCACCCGCGTCGTTCAACTGGGGAACTTCGCGGCGATCGTTGGTCCGCGCGAGTGGCCGCTCGAACGTGCACTCCAGGCCGCGGCACGCGGCGGGTCGATCGCAACGCCGCCCGCGCAGCTTCCCGGCGCGCTGCCGGGCGCGTTGCTGACGATGCGGCGCGAGAGCCAGACGATCGCGGAGGAGCGCGGCGATCCCGCGGCCCGCCCTGTTCGGCGGCTGTCGGCCCGCTACGACCGCCCGTACCTGATGCACGGCGCGATCGGTCCGTCGTGCGCGGTGGCGCTGTTCCGGGACGGACAGATGACGGTGTGGACGCACAGCCAGGGCGTCGAACCGCTGCGCCATTCGCTCGCCGAACTGCTGTCCATGCCGGTTGAACGCATCCGCTGCGTCCACCGAGAAGGTGCGGGCTGCTACGGTCACAACGGTGCCGACGACGTCGCGGGTGACGCTGCCCTGGTCGCGCGTGCCGTGCCCGGCGTGCCCGTGCGGTTGCAATGGAGCCGCGCGCAGGAACACGGCTGGGAGCCGCTCGGCCCAGCGATGCTGGCGCAGCTCGACGCCGCGCTCGACGCCGCGGGCCGGATCGTCGACTGGCAGCACCAGGTTTGGAGCAACACGCACAGCACGCGCCCGACCGCGGCGGGTGATCTGCTCGCCGGGCAGGAGATGGTGCCGCCGTTTCCGGCCACCCCGCCAAAGCCGATCCCGCAACCCAATGGCGGCGGGGATCGAAATGCGATTCCGCTGTACCGCTTTCCCAATCAGCGCGTGGTCAGCCATTTTCTGCCCGACATGCCGATCCGCGTGTCGGCGCTGCGCGGATTGGGCGCACACCTGAACATCTTCGCGCTCGAAAGCTTCATGGACGAACTCGCCGCGGCGGCGGGAGAAGATCCGGTCGCGTTCCGGCTCGCGCATCTCGACGACCCGCGCGCCGCGGCGGTGATCAGCCGGACAGCCGAGAGGTTCGGCTGGTCGCGCTACCGCGTCGCCCCCAACCGCGGCCGCGGGTTCGCCTTCGCGCGCTACAAGAACCACGGCGCCTATTTGGCGGTCGCACTCGACGTCGAGCGCGTGCCGGTTGAAGACCGCCTGATCGTCCACCGCGCGGTCGCGGCGGTCGACAGCGGCGAGGCGGTCAATCCCGACGGCATCCGCAACCAGGTCGAGGGCGGGATCGTCCAGTCGCTGAGCTGGACCGCGTTCGAGGCGGCGAGCCACGACGGCGCGCGCCGCACCGCCTATGACTGGAGCACCTACCCGATCCTGCGCTTCGGCAACGCGCCGCGCACCGTCGCGGTCGAGATCATCGACCGCCCCGGTACGCCGTTCCTCGGCACCGGCGAATGCGCGCAAGGGCCGACTGCTGCTGCGCTGGCGAATGCCTTGGCGATGGCCACGGGCTCGCGGCAGCGATCGCTTCCGCTGCTACCAACTGGTGCCGATCGAGGATGATCCGGCGGTAGCCGTTGAAGACCACTTCTCGGTGGCGGCGAAAGCGGCGGTTCGTTCATGTGAGCGCGTGGTGTTGACAGCGCGAGGTCGACACGCAGGTCAGGTGCCGGCTGGCACCGCATAGTCGGTTTCGGCGAGGTCGGTGAGCAGATCGGGTCCGATCGGCTCCCAGCCGAGCCGCGCCCGCGTCCAGGCGTTCGACGCAACCATGTCGAGCCCGGCGAACGGCGCCATCCAGCCGAAATATCGCTCAATCTCGTCGTCAGAGATCGAACGGACTGGCAGCCCTGTGCCGCGGCCGATTGCCTCGGCGATGTCGCGCGCGGGGACGCCTTCCTCGGCGCAGGCATTGTAGCGCGCGCCCGGCTCGCCCTTCTCCAGCGCCAGGACGTAGAGCCTGGCCACGTCGCTGATATGTGCGGCGGCCCAGCGCGTCCGGCCTTCGCCCAAATAAGCAATCGCGCCGGCCCGGCGCGCTTCGGCGATCAACGGCGTGATGAGCCCGGCCTTGGTCGTGTCGTGCACCTGCGGCAGGCGTATCGTGCGTACGTCGATGCGCCGCGCGGTCAGTGCCGCGCCCGCAAGTTCGGTCGCGATGCGCGGATTTGCATGGCGCGGATTGAGCACGTCCTCAGTTGCCACGCCGCCCCCGAGCGGCGTGCCGATGCCGACGCCCGAGGTGATGAGCAGCGGCTTGTGAGTTCCGTCCAGCCCGTCACCCATCGCGGCGATATTGCGTTCGTCCTTGCGAGTGTTTTCTACAAAGGTGCTGAAGTTGTGGTCGAAGGCACAATGGATCACCGCGTCAGCCATGGCCGCCCCGTTGGCGAGCGTTTCGGGCTGCTCAAGGTCGCCGCGATGGATTTCGGCGCCTGCAGCCTCGAGTTGCCGCGCACCCGCGTCGGAGCGCGCCAGGCCAAGTACCCGGTGACCGCGGCCAAGTAGTTCGGGAATGAGATGCGAGCCGATGAAGCCGGTCGCGCCGGTCAGGAACACGCGCATCGTTAATCTCCTTCTTGCCGGAGAAGGATGTCGCAGCCGACGGCAGCATGTTAAAGTAGTGACCTTATCATGGTAAAACGACCAACAGGATCGGTGATGGCCAGCACAACGCCCAATCTGCTCGGCGTGTACCTGCGCGATCGTCGCGCCCGCCTGGATCCGGCAACCTTCGGCTACACGGGTGGCAGGCGACGCACGCCGGGGCTGCGCCGGGAGGAAGTGGCCAGCCGCGCCAACATCAGCGCAACTTGGTACACCTGGCTGGAACAGGGGCGTGGCGGTGCGCCCTCCGCCGACGTGCTCGATCGCCTGGCCAAGGGACTGATGCTGACTGAGCCCGAGCGCGAACACCTTTACATGCTCGGCCTCGGTCGTCTGCCGGACAAGCGCTACCAACCGATCGACGGCATCACTCCACGGCTACAGCGCGTGCTCGATGGGATGCCGTTCAGCCCGGCGATCATCAAGACGGCGATGTGGGACATCGTCGGCTGGAATCGCGCCGCCGCGGCACTGCTGACCGACTATGCACTGCTGCCGGCCGACGGGCGCAACATCCTGCGGCTGATGTTCACGGGCGGCAGAAGCCGCAGTCGCAACGAGGATTGGGACAGCGTGGCGCGCTTCGTCGTTGGCGCATTTCGCGCCGACGTGGCGCGGGCTGGTGCGCACGGCAGTGCGACGGCCGCCCGACTGGTTGAGGAGCTGAGCCGTCTGAGCCCGGAGTTCGCGGCATTGTGGCGCGACAACGATGTCGTCGCGCACAGCGAAGGCGTGAAGCGGATTCGCCATCCGGAGGTCGGACTGGTGAAGCTCGACTTCTCATCCTTTGCGGTCGAGGGCAGGCCTGAGCTGGGCATGATCGTGTACAATCCCGCAACACCGGCCGACGCCGACAAGGTTCGCGGGCTAATGGGCGCAGCCGGCGGCTGACCGCTTCAGAGCCCCGTCATCCCAGCGCTTTGACGTGATCCACGAACGCGCGCAGCGGCTGCGGGACCAGCCGGCGCTGCGAATAATAAAGGAACGGGCCCGAAAAGGGCTGCCACCATTCCATCAGCACAGGCTCGAGCGTACCGGTGGTCAGATGGGGCATCAGCCAGTCCTCAAACAAGTGGATCACGCCAGTGCCGCCCAGCGCCGCATCGATCGCCAGGTCCGTTGCCCCGTTTACCCGCACGACCAGGCGACTGGACGGTTCGACCTTTACCACCACGCCGTCCCGCTCGAACTCCCATGGCGAGGTCAGCGCGCCGCTGGCAAAGCGACCCAGGATGCAGTCGTGCGCCAGCAGGTCGCGCGGGTGTGACGGCCGCCCGCGTCGGTCAAGGTAGGTCGGTGACGCCGCGGTCGCGAAGCGCTGCACCCGTGGCCCGATCGGGATCGCAATCATGTCCTGCTCGAGCCGGTCGTCGTAGCGGATCCCCGCATCGCTGCCCGCCGCCAGCACGTCGACGAAACTGTCCTCGGCATCGACCTCGACGCGAATGTCGGGATAGGCCGCGAGAAAGCCTGGCAGGATCGCGGGTAGCACCAGCCGCGCGGCGCTGACCGGCACGTTCAGCCGCAGCGTGCCGGCAGGCCGACCTTTGAGCTCGTCCACGACACGCAGCGCGGCCTCCACCTCGGCCAGCGCGGGACCCAGCCGCTCGATCAGGCGCTGGCCGGCCTCGGTCGGCGTCACACTCCTGGTGGTGCGGTGAAGCAGCCGTACGCCGAGCCGCTCCTCAAGCCGGCGCACCGCCTCGCTCATCGTCGACGCGCTTGCCCCGCTGCTCCGCCCCGCCTCACGGAAACCACCCGCCTTGGCCACCGCCAGCAGCGTTTGAACGTCGGAAAGATCGGCGGGCATCGTACGGTTATCCGAACAGGGCGTGCGGATCGTGGCCGCTAATCGCGTGAAAGTCATGCGCCTAAATCGTGTTCACGCTTTGAGGAGAACGACCATGCGCACGATTGACCACGCAGGAACCTACAAGCTCGGTGACCGACAGGTCCGGCGGCTCGGCTACGGCGCGATGCAGCTAGCCGGGCCCGGTGTTTATGGGCCACCACGCGACCGCGACGCCGCGCTTGCGGTGCTGCGCGACGCGGTGGCAGCGGGTGTCGATCACATCGACACCAGCGACTTCTACGGTCCCCACATCACCAATCAGCTGATCCGCGAGGCGCTGTCGCCCTATCCGGACGGCCTCGTCATCGTCACCAAGGTCGGCGCCATCCGCGGCGAGGATGCGTCGTGGAACCCGGCGCAAGAGCCGGCGCAGTTGCGCTCGGCGGTAGAGGACAATCTGCGCAACCTTGGTCTGGAGCGATTGGAGGTGGTCAATTTCCGGGTGCATCCGGGTCACCACGGTCGCGGAAATCAGTCGATTGCCAGCAGCTTCGAGGCGATGGCCGCGATGCAGGCGGAAGGGTTGATCCGCCATCTCGGCACCAGCAACGCGACCCCCGCGCAGGTCGCCGAGGCGCGCGCCATTGCGCCGATCGTCTGCGTGCAGAACCAGTACAATCTCGCGCATCGCGAGGATGACGCGCTGATCGACGGGCTTGCAGCGGACGGCATCGCCTTTGTGCCCTTCTTCCCGCTCGGCGGCTTCAACCCGCTTCAGTCGGCATTGCTCCTGGCCGTGGCCGACCGGCTCGGTGCCACGCCGATGCAGGTGGCGCTCGCCTGGTTGCTGCGTCGTTCGCCCAACATCCTGCTGATCCCTGGCACATCGTCGCTGTCTCACCTGCGCGAGAACCTGCAAGTCGCCGACATCGAGCTGCCGGACGAGGCGATGAGCGAGCTGGACACGATCGGCACCGACCAGGGCTGAACCCGCGGGCGAACACGTTCAAGGCGGCGGGTGACTCCGAGCGTTCGCCCGCCGCGCATCTTTCAACATCTAGGTTTTGTTCACGGGGGAATGCATTGGTGTCGGCCAGCCGGTGTTGCCCCGGCTGGCGCACGGCATCAGATTTGCGCCAGACCACCATCGGTGAACAGCTCGCTTCCCGTCATGAAGCTGCTGTCCGACGACGCCAGAAAGGCGGCAGCGGCCGCTACCTCCGACGGATCGCCGACATGGCCGATCGGCGTCGTCGCACCCATCTCGATCATGGCGTCGCGCCCGACCACCTCGGCGGCGAGTTCGGTCAGGGTTGGTCCCGGCGACAGGACGTTGACCCGGATACCCGTTCCCCGCAGGTCCTGCGCCCAACTGCGCGCGAGATTTCGGACCGCCGCCTTGGATGCGCTGTAAACGCTGAACGCGGGCGTGCCCATGACGCCGGTGGTCGATCCGGTCAGAATGACCGAGCCGCCTCGCTCCATCAGGGTAAGGCCTTTCTGCACCGTGAAGATGGTGCCCTTCACGTTGACGTCGAACGTCGCGTCGACGTGCTCCGGCGTGATCTCGGACAAGGGCAGCAGCGCACCGGTGCCGGCATTGGCGAACAGGATGTCGAGTCTGCCATGCTCGCGTCGGACGGTGCCGAACAGCCGGTCCAGATCAGCCGCGTCGCTGACCGATCCCGCGACGGCCCGCGCCTGAGGCCCGAGCATGTTCGCAGCCGCCTGGAGCTTATCAGCCCTACGTCCGAACAGATAGACGAACGCACCTTCCGCGACGAACCGCTGCGCGGACGCCAGACCGATACCGGTGCCACCGCCGGTGATGAGCGCGATTTTTCCTTCGAGTCTGGTCATACATGCCTCCACTGATTGGTTGCACGCAGCTGACCATCCGCATACCTCAGGACAAGTATGCACCTTTTGGTAAGTATGAGATATGTCTGAAGCCCGCCACGCCGATCAGCCAGGCGCGACCATCGCTGCTCCCGCCTTCACCTGCGGGCTCGACGCCACGCTGAAGATCATCTCGGGCAAGTGGAAGCCGCTGATCCTCTACTTCTTGCTGCGCGGCCCGACCCGGTACGGCGAGTTGAAGCGGGCCATTCGCGACGTCAGCGACAAGGTGCTGATCCAGCAGTTGAAGGAGCTGGAGGCGGACGGTGTGCTCAGCCGAAACGACTACAAGGAAGTGCCGCCCCGGGTGGACTATATGCTCACGCCTATTGGACAGAGCCTTGCCCAGGCACTGGAGCCGTTATGCCAGTGGGGGACGGAGAACATGGCGGAGATGCAGAAGCTTTTCGCCGAGCGCGCCGGCTGGGGACGGGCGCAGCGTTGACGACCTGATCGCTCCGAACGACGCTCAAGGTTTCGCGCGGGCGTGGAGCGCGCGCACCGCGTTGGCGAACGCCTTCACCGGGCCCTCGACCTCGGCGTCGGGGATGACGTCAGCGGCGCAGAAGCGAGAAATCGCGTTCATTCATGACCGTCTACCACTTCACTCGCAGAGATCGGGATAGCTGTACGTTGATGGCGCAATCGGCACATGCTCGCGGCGAAGGCCGCGTTGTCGCCGCCTACGATCTCCTGCTTCGCCCAGCGGTCCCGACCAACACGGAGGACGCGGGTTTGCCGAAAATGCGAACGGCACGGAGATTTGTCGCCGCGAACGCGCGATCATGCGCCGTGACGGACGCAAACGGGAACGACCGGCGCTCACGTTGGCCTGACCAACTCGCTTCGTACCAGGCACGGGCATTCAGATTTTCACAGCTACCACCTGAACGAACCGGCTTTCTCCGCAGCCAACTGCCCGATAGCGGACAGGCGGCTTTGCAGCACACGCCGTCACTCGCCATTACCGCTGAGAGGCGATAGTTACAGGTCGAGTTAGGGTCAGGACTCATTGGTGTGAGGCGCGAGATCTGATTCAGACTCCAAGAGGAGACTTTAACGAGCGACCTGTACTGGTTGACGGACGAGATAGAGCGGCTTCGGCCGTCCTCCCAAGAGCCATGGCAAGCCGGGGGTGGACGACCGGCGGGTGCTGAGTGGTATTGTGTTCGTCAATTGCAACGGGCTGCGCTGGCGAGGTGCCCCCAGGGACCATGGTCCGCACAAAACGTTGTACAGCCGTTGAAAGCGCTGGGGCGAGGCAGGCGTGTTCACGCGGATAATGGAGGGCTTGGCTGCGGCGGACGCCGAGCCGAAGACGGTTATGATCAACGCGACTTACCTGAAGGTGCACCGCACGGCACCGAGCCTGCGGGTAAAAAAGGGGGGCTTCGGCCGCCTGATCGGGCGCAGCAAAGGAGGCATGAACACCAAGCTCCCTGCCATCGCCGATGCGAACGGGTGCCCTCTAAGCTTCTCCATGACAGCAGGCCAGGTCAGCGACTATACCGGCGCGGCAGCGCTGCTCGATGATCTGCCAAACGAACAGTAGCTGCTTGGTGACCGCGGCTACGATGCAGACCGGTTCAGAGACGCCCCTCATGCCAAAGGCATCCAGCCCTGTATCCCAGGCCGGAAATCCTGTAACGAGCCAGTCAGATACGACAAGCGCCGCTACCCACGACGCAGCCGCAGCGAGATGATGTTCGGCCGCCTGAGAGACTGGCGCCGCGTCGCCACCCGCTACGATCGCTGCCCCACCGCCTTTTTCTCCGCCGTCGCCTTCGCCGCTACCGTCACCCTTTTGGCTGTGATCAACAGGGCCTGACCTTCGCATGCGAGCGGGGTTGGGCGGCTGCCTGCTTCTTCGCACCGGCTTCGGAAGCGGCGAGCAGCGTGTCGTTTGCGGGGTGGCTGTGATGCGCCGTGCTGGTGACGTCGGCGTCCCGGACTCCGATAACAACGCCGCCGGAGTCACAAACGCAAGCTGAGCCACCCCGCCAAAAAATCCGAGCTGCGGTACCCCGCGTCGGTCAGCGCCGCCTTTGCCCAGAGATGTTCGTACCGTCCGGTGAACGACAGACGCGGCGAGATCGACCAGACGAGCTGCGCGCGCGCGGTGTCCGCGATCTGGCGGCCGCTGACATTCTGCGTCCCCGCGAACGCCTGTCCGTTGGCGCGGTAGACCGCGTCGTTGACGCTGTCGCGCCAGGATAGCTGGTATTCCAGCGCCACGCGCACCTTGGCAACCGGCTGAAAACTGACGTTCGGCGCTGCCGCGATCAGGTTGGTCGGCGTCGCGTAGAGCTGGTAGCTGTAATAAACATTGTTGCCGAACGGGGCGAGCGCGTTACGCAGCGTGCCGCGGCCATAAGCGCCGCTGCCGCTCGCGTAATCGACGTGGAAGCCAATGCGGGGCGCCTGGCGGTCCTTGCCAAGCCGGTAGCTCTGCGCGAGCAGCAGCAGCCAGGCCGAGATGTCGCGATTGTCGTAGCTGCCGCCCTGGTGGTTGATCGTCCAGTCGAGATTGACCGGCCCCGCGTCGCCCCAGACGTGCAGACCGTAGAAGGTGCGCACCTCGCGCGCGGGCGCGCCGCCCCACACCGCGGCGCGATTGCGGAGCCGCCACAGGAATGGATCGACGTAGAGCTTCGACCCGCCGAACAGGGTAGTGGGTAGCACGAAGCCGGATGACACGCCCGAAAAGCGGCGCCCGTCCTCGTTCCGGTCGTCGCCGGTGCCGCCGTTGCCGAGCCGGGTCGGGGTGAAATCGAACACGTCGACCCGTGCTTTGGCGACGCGGCCCCAGGCGCGCACGCCGTTGAACGTCAGGAAGATCGTATTGTTGTCGCGCGGCACCACCAGCAGATTGGGCCCGTCGGCAAAAGTCTGGCGACCGACGCGCACACCAAGATCGGCCGCCCCGACGGTAGCGGTGAGATCGGCAAAGGATTGCTGCACCACCAGGCGGTTGCGCAGGAAGCCCGATGGTGCGCCGATGTTCGGACCCGAGATGCCACCGTGCGCGATCTCGCCGAACAGGCGGACATGCTCGCCCAGGTGGAGGTCGGCGCCGGCGACGAGCCGGTCGATGTCCTGGCGTTGCGCTTCACGTTCGCGCAGGTCGGGATTGGTGGTGAGGTTGACGCGCGCGCGCGCCTCGCCCGACAGTGTCAGGTAGAAGTCGTCGCGACCCAGCGGGATGTACTTGAGCCGGTCGAACACGTCGCGGCGCTTGGCGGGATCACGCAGGCGCGTCCAATCCTCGACCCAGCGCGACTGGTTGTAGCCGCCTGCGGTGACGCCGTCGCCGACCGCCTCGATCGGATAGGATTCGGACAGCGGCGCCGCGAGGCTCTGGCGCGCGCGCTCGTTCTGGATCGTCGCGGGCGGTACCGCGCTAGTGCTGGATTGAGCCACGGCGGGAAGCGCCGTCAGCAGGGCGAGCGAGGAGGTGGCAGCGGCGAAGCCGCGCGAACGGATTGGCATGGGTGGCAGTCCTTGCTGGCGCAGCGGACGCGTGGGTTTCGCGCGTCCGCCCGGGCGCTTATTCGGCGGGAACAGCGTCGGCGGGCAGCTGGTCGATCCGCGCGAGGGCGCGGCCCGACAGCGCGGCAGCGAACTGTTCGCGGTCGAGCTTCCCTTCCCAACGCGATACGATCACGGTCGCGACCGCGTTGCCGATGAAATTGGTGAGGCTGCGGCACTCGGACATGAAGCGGTCGACGCCTAGGATCAGCGCCATGCCCGCGACCGGCACGGAGGGCACGATCGATAGCGTGGCGGCGAGCGTGATGAACCCAGCGCCCGTCACGCCGGCCGCGCCCTTCGACGACAGCATCGCGACCGCGAGCAGGAGGAGTTGTTGGCCGATCGTCAGATCAACGTTGCATGCCTGCGCGATGAACAGGGCGGCCAATGTCATGTAGATGTTGGTGCCGTCGAGGTTGAACGAGTAGCCGGTCGGCACGACGAGGCCGACGATCGACTTGGGACAGCCGGCGCGCTCCATTTTCTCGATCAGCGAGGGCAGCGCGCTCTCCGACGACGAGGTGCCGAGCACCAGCAGCAGTTCGGCTCTCAGATACGCGATCAGGCGGAAGATCTAGAAGCCAGCCATGCGGCTGACGAGTCCGAGTACGATGACGACGAACAAGAAGCTGGTGAGATAAAAGGTGCCTACCAGCGTCGCCAAGTTGACCAGCGTACCGACGCCGTACTTGCCGATGGTGAACGCCATCGCGCCGAACGCGCCGATCGGGGCCGCGCGCATCAGGATCGCCACCACCTTGAACACCGCGAGCGACACGTCCTCCAGCGCCGACAACAGCCGGTTGCCACGCTCGCCGATCAGCGCGAGGCCGATCCCGAACAGGATCGCGACGAACAGCACCTGGAGGATATTACCCTCGGTCAGTGCGCCCAGGAACGTGTCAGGGATGATCCCGGTCAGAAATCCGGTGATCGTCGTTTCATGCGCCTTGCTCGCGTAATCGGCGATCTTGCTGGTATCAAGCGTCGCGGGATCGATGTTGAGCCCCGCACCCGGACGAACGACGTTGGCAACGACCATGCCGATGACGAGCGCGAAGGTAGAGAAAAACAGGAAGTAAGCGAAGGCCTTGCCGGCAACACGCCCGACCGAGCCGAGGTCGCGCATACCCGCAATTCCGGTCACGATCGTCAGGAAGATGACCGGTGCGATGATCATCTTGACTAGCTTGATGAAGGCATCGCCAACGGGCTTCATCGCTTCGCCGACCTGCGAGTAAAAATGCCCCAGCAGCACACCCAGCGTGATCGCGATCAGCACTTGGATGTAAAGCTGCGCGTACCACGGCTTGGCGGCCGGCGGGATCGCGTAACCGGGATCGGTGACCTGGATCATGCGCTTGAACCTCTCCTTTCCACCACTTACGGGCGGGTCGTTGATGGCATGATGGTGAAGGACGATCGTGGCGGGCCGTCATGTTTTCGTGCCGGCGATGATTTATATGGTAAAACAAAGACCTATGTGCCGGCTCAAGCCGCTTCGAACATCGGATTGATGTAAAAACTTGCATTCTCATCTTGGCTAGAATGCAAAAAGTTACACACCGGCTAAGCCGTCCTACAAGGACAGGGATGAGTCGCAATCTCGTTTCATCCGCTCGCTGGCTCATCATGATCGTGGCCGCGTTGGCGATCGTCGCCGTTGCCGCGCATGTCGCACGCGGCCGAGCGCGCGACGCGTTGGCCGAGGGCGTGCTGACCGACGCACGCCTGCGCGCATCACTCCTCGACAGTGAGATCGCACGCTTTCGCCTGCTTCCGCTGGCACTCGGCGACGACCGCGACGTGGCGGCCACGTTGGCGAAGCAGTCTGGCGCATCGGTCGCGCTCGATCGCAAGCTGGAGTCGCTGGCGCGAACAACCGGCGCAGCCGTCATCTATTTGGTGGATCCATCGGGACGCGCCGTGGCGGCAAGCAACTGGCGCACGCCTTCGAGCTTTGTCGGCAATGACTACCGCTTTCGTCGCTACGTGCGTGATGCACGACCGTCGGGGTCGGCGGCGCAATTTGCGCTCGGCACGGTCAGCCGCCGACCAGGGTTGTTCCTCGCGCGGCGCACCGCAGCAGGCGGCGTGGTGGTTGTGAAACTTGAGTTCACGCGCGTCGAGGCGGATTGGGCGCGTGCGGGCGGCGATACGTTCGTGCGTGACTCCAACGGCGTCGTGGTGGTGAGCAGCCGTCCGGAGTGGCGCTTCGCGGCGACCCGCCCACTGTCGCGGCAACGGCTCGCCGCGGTGCGGGCGGAGGCGAGTCTGTCCGCGGGTACGTTGCGAATGCTGCCCACGTCGCCGGACGACGTCGTCGCCACCGTGCCGACGGGGCATCCCGGTTGGACCTTGACCCTGCGCCGCGCAGCCGGATCGGTTGAACGTACAGCGGCACGTAACGCGGCAATCGGTGCCGCGCTCGGCGTCGTCGCGCTCGCTGCGCTGCTCTGGGGACTGCGACAGCGCATCAACCTCACCCGCCGCCGCACCGCGGAGCTGGAGGAAGCGGTGGCCGCACGTACCGCCGCACTGACCCGCGAAATCGACGAGCGTGCAGCTAGTGAGGCGCGCGCCGCCGATCTGCGCGAAGGCTTGCGGCAGGCCAATCGACTGGCAACGCTGGGTCAGGTGACGGCCAGCGTGGCGCACGAGACTGCGCAACCGGTAGCGGCGATCCGCACCTATGCGCAGACCAGTGCGGCGCTGCTCGACCGCGGCGATATGGCAGCGGTGCGCGAGAATCTGACCGCAATCGCGCGCCTGTCCGATCGGATTGGCGCGGTGACGCAGGAACTGCGCGGCTTCGCACGGCGTCGGGCGGGTGCGCTGCGTCCGGTGGCACTGGCGGAGGTGATCGACGGCGCGCTGCTGATCCTCAAGGAGCAACTGCGCGGCGTGACGATGGCGCGTGAATCCATCCATCCGGGCCTGATGGTGATGGGAGGACGAGTCCGGCTGGAGCAGGTGCTGGTGAACGTACTTCAAAACGCGATCGAGGCGGTCGCCAACACGCCGGACCCGCTCATCTCATTGACGCTTCAATCGAGCGGATGCCGCGTTACCCTTTCGGTGACGGATAATGGTCCCGGCATCGCCGAGGAAGTCGCCGCGCGATTGTTCACGCCTTTCATAACCAGCCGCAGGGACGGGCTCGGGCTCGGGCTCGTCATCGCGCATGACATCATGGTCGAACTGGGCGGCACGCTGCGCAACGCGCCGTCTCTCCACGGTGCACGCTTCGAGATCGACATGGTGCCGGCGTGAGCGCGATCGCAGATACAAGCGCTTCGATCGTCGCATTGGTCGACGACGATGACGACCTGCGCCTAGCCACCGCGCAACTGCTGTCGCTCGCGGGATATGATGTGCGCGGCTTCGCTGATGCATCCTCCGCCTTGGCGGCAATCGACACCGATTTCGCCGGGGTGGTCGTCACCGACGTGCGGATGCCGGGTATGTCGGGTATCGAACTCTTTCGCGCACTCGCCGCGCGCGATGCCGAACTGCCGGTCGTGTTGATGACCGGGCATGGCGATATCGACATGGCAGTGTCCACGCTGAAGGCAGGAGCCTGGGACTTCCTCACCAAACCGTTCGACCCCGATGCCATGCTTGCCGCAGTAGCTCGGGCGGCGAAGGCACGCGCGTTGACGATCGATAACCGCCGCCTGCGCGCGCTGGCCGAGGCCTCCAGCGCGGATGAACTGGTTGGTCGCAGCCCGGCGATCCGTCGAATTCGGGAAATGCTACCCACGTTGGCGGACGCCGATCTCGACGTCGTGATCGAAGGAGCAACCGGAACCGGGAAGCAGTTGGTCGCCCGATTGATCCACCGCAGCGGTCGACGCGGGCGTCATCGCTTCATCACGGTCGATTGCGCGTCATTGCCATCGGCCGCTGAGGACGCGTTGTTCGGTGCTTATGGCGCGATCTCGCAGGCGCATCGCGGAACGCTGTTCCTCGACAACGTCGATCGGGCCGAGGGACGTGTACAGCACCGCCTCACGCAATTCGTCGAACGCCGCGTGGTGGCGCTCGACGCGCGCGAGCCGGTGCCGGTCAATGCGAGGATCGTCGCGGCGATCGACGCGGGCGGGCGCGAACGCGTGGTGCCGGCATTGTTTCACCGGTTGGCAGCGATAACGTTGCAACTCCCGCCGTTGTCGGAGCGGTCTGAGGACATTCCGCTTTTGGCCATGCACTTCATGGCGGCATGCGCGAACGGTGTGACGCGATCGACGATGACGGCGTTCGACGTGGCACATCTGGCTGCTCGGCTCGCATGGCCCGGCAATGTTCGCGAACTGGAGATGGCGGTGGAACGCATCGTCCTAGGCCTTGATGACAAGGTGGACACTGGCAATGCATTGTCGCTGCCGGAACGCGTACGCGCGTTTGAACGGACGCTGATCGTCGAGGCGATGATGCGAGCAGGAGGCGACGTGACTGTTGCAGTAGACCAGCTCGGAATACCGCGGGACACCTTCTACTACCGCGTCAAACGGCTAGGAATCGATCTGCGACGGATTCGGGCCGGCGACGGTGCCGGCGATAGCAAGCGTTGAATGGCGTAGCCGCCGTCGAATTCGCGCGTGATGTTGGCTTTGATCTGGCCTCCGCGCATCGCATCATAGCCAACGTCGCGCGGACCATCGCCCAATCGGTAGAAGCCGTTCAGTTCGTAGCGCATCGCGTCGTCGATCCGGCCGCCATAAGCGAAAGCGGCGCGGTATTCGCGATAGTCGAGGCCGCAGGAAAGCTGGAACGAGCCGCCTTCCTGCTCACCCGTCTTCGAGATGAAGTTGATGATGCCACCGGGCGAGTTGCTGGCGAAGGTCGACGCCGAGCCGCCACGCACCTACTCGATCCGCGCGAGCGACAGGTCGTTGCGGATGAAGATGTCGGTGGCCGAAGATGCCGAAGATGATGTCGCCGAACTCCAGCACGGGCAGGCTGTCCTCCTGCAATTGCAGGAATTTCGCGCCGCCCGACGCAACCGGCAGCCCGCGCACCGAGATGTTGGCGTTACCCTCGCCACCCGACGCTTCGACGCGGATGCCCGGCAGATTGCGCAGGATCTCGGCGGTGTTGCGCGGTGGCAGCTTGGAGGTGAGCTTCGCATCGAGCGAACTGACCGCGACTTACGTATCGAGCCGGTTACGTCCCTGCGCCACGCCGGTGGCGACGATGTCCTCGCTCGCGGCCTCTGCTTAAGCTGCGGCGGCGGACTGATACGTCTGCGCGGCCTGATCGGACGGGTTGCTTTCGGCGAGGGCGACCTGCGCGTGCGCGGCGGATGCGGCAAACAGCGCAACGGTGGTCAGCACGTGATGGTGAGCCTCCATTCGATCCTCCCTGCCGGACGGCTCTCTGCAGAAGCCGACTGCCAGCCTAACTTACGTGTGATCGATTTCCTCAGGTCGATGCGCGAACGATCAGCTGCGAGGCGATGATCCACGACGATGCATTGCCGCCGCCGATCTTCGCCAGCCATGCGTCGACCATCAACCGCGCACCCGTTTCGGCATCGTGGTGAGCGGCGGCGAAGCGTGGGCGGCGAGCGTCACGTCGTCATAGCCGATCACTGCGGTGTTGCCCGGCACGTCGATCCCCGCCTCGGCAAGTGCGCGCAGCGTGGTCATCGCGACGATATCCGACGCGGCGAAGATACCGGCAGGGACATATTTATGCGCGAGCAGCTGACGCACCGCCGCATGGACGGCATCGGGCGTCATCATGGTTTCAAGCACGTCGACCGTCCGATCGGCCGCCGCCGCGCCATCGCAAAATCCGGCGAGCCGGTCGGCGAACTCGGGTGGAGCCGAATCGCCGATGAACAACAGTCGGCGGCAACCCTTGCGCCAACAAGTGCCGTGCCGCGAGGTGCCCGCCCGCCACATTGTCCAACCCGATCGTCACCTGGCGCTGATCGGGGCGATTGGCGCCCCAGACCACGAGGGGCGCGTCACGCGCGGCCGCGCACTCGATCGCCGCGGTCTGGTCCGACTGCCCGACCAGCAGCAATCCGTCGTCCCGGCCGCTGTCGATCAACCGGTCGAGCTAAACGTCACGATCGGGGATCAGGCGGGACAGGGGAACGTCATAGTCGCGCTCGACGAGCAGATCGGCGAGGAAGCCGAGCAAGGTAAGGGAGAACGGGTCGGTCAGATGCTGTGTTCGCGCGCGGTCGAGCGGGAGCGCGAGCTCGATCGCGCTGGTAGTCTTCAACCGCAGGTTGCGCGCGAGCTGGTGGGGCCTCACGTCATGCTCGCGCGCCAAAGCCTTCGCGCGCGCCTGCGTGGCCGCGCTGATCGATGGATGCCCGGCAAGCGCGCGCGACACGGTGGAGGTGGAAACCCCTGCCAATTCGGCGAGATCGGCTAGCTTCATCGGTCTGACCTACCGCGCTTACTGGTGATGTGCCACGCCGAGTTGAACAAGAGGCAGGCGATCAGCAGGGTAGCCGCGCGCGGCAGACGCACGTGTGCGAACCAACTTACTTGCAGATCGGCTCGCCAACAGCCGGTATCAGCGCCGCATCCCAACCGATCGGACGCGGGCGCTGACGTACGTTCACGCCGTGATACCGCCGTCGATGTTGAGCGTGGTGCCGGTGATGTAGCTCGCATCCGGTCCGGCGAGGAACGAGACCGCACCTGCGACCTCGTCGACGTGGCCGTAGCGACCCAGCGGAATGGTGCCGAGCATCTGCTGCGCGAACTCACCTTCGGCGGGGTTCAGGTCGGTATCGATTGGGCCAGGCTGCACCGTATTGACCAGAATCTTGCGCGGCGCGAGATCCTTTGCCCATCCGCGCGCCAATGCCGCCACGGCTGCCTTGGTCGCGCTGTAGACCGTAGTCGCGGGGAACGCCATTTCACCCGAGATGCTGCCGATCAAGATGATGCGGCCGCCGTCGTTCAGATGCGGCAAGGCAGCGCGCGTGCCGACGTGCAGCCCCTTCACGTTGACGCCGAACTGGCGCTCGAAGGCCTCGTCGGTGTCGTCCACGATCGTGGAAAACTCGGCGACGCCGGCATTGTGGACGAGGATGTCGATCGCACCTAGCGCTGCCACGGCCTGCTCGATGCCGCGACGCTGTGACACCGGATCGGCAGCATCGGCCTGGAACGCGAAGGCGGTGCCGCCCGCCTGCTCGATCGCCGCCACGGTCGCGTCCGCCGCAGCCTTGTTGCCGGCATAGGTGATCGCGACTGCTGCGCCGTCGGCCGCCAATCGTTTTGCGATCGCCGCTCCGATGCCGCGCGATCCGCCGGTGACGAGCGCTTTCTTGCCCTGAAGTGACATAATAACCTCCGATATCTCGCCCGCGATCACGGCATCGTGCGCGGTCGGCAGGGCGAAAGATGGAGTAGGTTCGCAACATTTCAATAATGCCGAACTGTTAAAATGACGGTAGCTGCCTATATGCGCTGTATGCCGCGCTTCACACATCCGAGATTGGAGGACGTTCCGCTCGACCTGGCACTGCACGCATTGGCCGATCCCAACCGCCTAGCCATGGTGGCTCGCCTGGTCGCAACCGAGCGGCTGAGTTGCACCGATGCAGCGCCGTGCGATACGATCCCGAAGAGCACGCTGTCGAACCATTTGAAACTGTTGCGCGCGGCGGGGCTGATCGAGACGACACAGGTCGGTCGCGAGATGATCAATACGTTGCGCCGTTACGACTTCGATCGCCGCTTTCCCGGCCTGCTCGACGCAGTATTGGCTAACAGACCCACCTGAGCGCGTCTCGCGAAGGTACGCGACCGACATGGCCGCAGAGGTTGGTCGGCCGTCAACCAGGCGCACCCAATGGTGTTCGGGGGAGGGGAGGGCAGGTGCGCGGCTCGTGTATGCGAACCGGCCGGTCCGATTGGCTTTTTCTTTACGGTGCTCGCACCCACAGGATCGGCGCTTCGATCTAGCGTCCGCTGCACGACCCCGCACCGTTGACAACATGGCGCCCGCGTGGCTGATTGTCGTCATGGGGTTCGCGATCTCCCCATGAGGCGTCAGCTAGAGCATCGCGTCCAGCACAAGCCTTGCAAGGGACGCGTCATGCCTGCGCCGAACATCATCACGCCAGACAAACTCGCCCGCCTGGTCGCTGTGGCCGGCGCGCCGCATGTCGTTGATGTGCGCGACGCGCCATCTCTGACGATACCGGGGGCGCTGTTGCCCGTGCACCCGGACCCGATCCGATGGAATTATCGCGCAGGATCAAGCGTCGTGATCGTCGATGCCGACGGCGCTGGTCGGGCGATCGCCGCCGCGGCGATCCTGCGCAGCGACGGTATTGCGGCAGAGGTGCTGGACGGCGGCTTCGCGGCCTGGGCGGCGAGGGGGCATCCCACCGTCTCGCTCGCACATCTGCCGCCGCGCCACGAGGACGGGCGCACCTGGTGGGTGACGCGCGCGCGCCCGAAGGTCGATCGCATCGCCTGTCCGTGGCTGATCCGCCGTTTCGTCGATCCAGCCGCGCGCTTCCTGTTCGTCGCGCCGGGCGAGGTGTTGAGCGTCGCGGCGCAGCAGCAGGCCGAGCCGTTCGACGTCGCGGACGAAGGCGTGTTCTGGAGCCACCGCGGCGAACGCTGCACGTTCGACGTCATGGTCGACGCGTTCGGGCTGGAGACGCATGAACCGCTCGCCCGTCTGGCGACCATCGTGCGCGGCGCCGATACCGACCGGCTCGACCTCGCGCCGGAGGCCGCCGGCTTGCTCGCGATCTCGCTCGGTTTGTCACGTATCCACAGCGACGATCACGCTCAACTCGAGGCCGGGATGGGGTTGTACGACGCGCTCTATCGCTGGTGTCGCGACGCGCGCGGGGAGAGACATGACGGGTCCTCGCACCAGTCATCGCGCAGCGCGGTGTCGGCATGAACGCGGCGGCGCCCGATACCGCAAGCGCGCGCCCGGCGCCAGTCACGCTCGGCGAGGCGTTCTGGGTGTGGTTGCGGATCGCGCTGCTGTCGTTCGGCGGACCAGCGGGGCAGATCGCCGTCATGCACCGCATCCTGGTCGACGAGAAGCGCTGGATCGGCGAGCAGCGCTTTCTTCACGCGCTCAATTATTGCATGCTGCTGCCTGGTCCCGAGGCGCAGCAACTCGCCACCTACATCGGCTGGCTGCTGCACCGCACGCGCGGCGGGATCGTCGCCGGCGTGCTGTTCGTCATCCCCGGCGCGGTCGCGATCATGGCGCTGAGCTGGGTCTATGTCCTCTACGGCCGCGTCGGCATCGTCTCGGCATTGTTCTTTGGTCTGAAATGCGCGGTGCTGGCAGTCGTGCTCCAGGCGGTGGTGCGGATCGGTGGGCGCGCACTCAGGAGCTATCCGGCCAAGGCACTCGCGGCGGCAGCCTTTGTGCTGATCTTCTTCGCCAGGGTACCGTTTCCATTGATCGTGCTGGGGGCCGGGCTGATCGGCTGGTGGTCGGCGCGGCGCGGCAGCACGGTCTTCGGTGGCGGCGGGCATGGCGCGTCGAAAGGCGTGACGGTGGCCGATGCCGATACGCTACTGGGTGAGGAACTGCCGCCGCATGCGCGCCCGACATGGGCGAACACGATCCGGACGGCAGCGATCTGGCTCACGCTTTGGCTGCTGCCGGTCGCGGTGTCGCTGCTCGCGCGCGGCCCTGACGACGTGTTCAGCCGTGTCGCCACCTTTTTCTCGACCATGGCGACGGTGACGGTCGGGGGTGCCTATGCCGTGCTCGCCTATGTCGCGCAGCAGGCGGTGGAGCATTACGGCTGGCTCGGCCCGAGAGAGATGCTCGACGGGCTAGGCATGGCGGAGACGACGCCGGGGCCGCTCATCATGGTATTGCAGTTCGTCGGCTTCCTGGGCGCGTTTCGCGATCCCGGCGGCCTGTCGCCGCTCGTGGCGGGCACGCTCGGCGGTTTGCTGGCGACCTGGGTGACGTTCGTGCCGTGCTTCCTGTGGATCTTCCTCGGCGCGCCCTTCATCGAGCGGCTGCGCGGCAACGTCGCGGTGGCTGGTGCACTCTCCGCGATCACCGCCGCGGTTGTCGGCGTGGTCCTCAACCTCGCGATCTGGTTCGCGCTCCACACGCTGTTCCGCCAGACGCGGCTGGTCGCGGCCGGGCCGCTGCGCTTCGATGCGCCAATCTTGTCAAGCATCGATCCGGCGGCAGTCGCGCTGTCGCTGGGGGCGGGTTACCTGATCTTTCGGGCGCGCGCGGGGGTTATCACGACGCTGCTCGCCTCGTCGCTCATCGGCCTCGGCTTGTACGGCGTCGGTTTGATGCGATAGTGCGATCCGGGGTGTTGGCGCGGCTCATGCTGCGTCCTCCGCTTCCTGTTCGGTCAGCACGATTGTCAGCGCAAGGTCGGCGGTGACGTTGGCACTCGTCGCGAACATGTCGGGGATGGTATCGACCGCGAGGAACAGCGGCAGCAGGTCGATCGGCACGCCGACCGCGAGCGCGACGGGCGCGTAGGCGGCGAAGAAGCTGATCTGGTTCGGCAGCCCCGCGATCACGAGGTTGTTGAGCACCGCCAGAACCGCGATCAGCGCGAGTTGCGGCACGCCCAAGTTGACGCCGTTCAGCCGCGCGAGCGCGAGCACGGCAAGGCTGATCGCGGTCGGTGCGCTGATGCGGAACAGCGCGACAGCCAGCGGCAGCACCGTGCCGACCGACCGCTCGGGCAGGCCGAGCGCGCGCGTCGCGTGCAACATCGCGGGCAAGGAGGCGAGCGACGATTGCGTGCTGAACGCGACCGACAGCGCGGGTGCGCCGGCGCGCAGGAACGCGGACAGCGACGTGCGCGCCGCCACCGCGACCAGCAGAACGAACGCGCCCGCCAGCATCAGTCCGCCGACAATACGCGCGACGACGTACCAGGCGAGCAGCGCACCGACCGCGACCCCGCTGCGCGCCGCAGCGTCGAACGCGAGCGCGAAGACGCCGACCGGCGCCGCCAGCAACACCCAGCCGATGATGACCAGCAGCGTGTCGGCGACGGTGCGGAAGAAGTCGATCACCGTGGCAGCCTGCGCGCGCTCGATCCGGCGCAGCGCGAGCGCGAATAGCAGCGCGAAGATTACAACCGGCACGATCGCGCCGCCCGCCGCCGACGCGATCGGGTTGACCGGCACCAACGCGCGCAGCGTGTCACCGAGCGGCGGCAGCGCGGGCAATGTGTCCTGCGCGCCGCGCACCGCATCTAGCCCGGCGACGTGCCAGTTGCCGAACATTGCCGCGCCGAGCGTAACGCCGAAGACGGCGGAGGCGAACAACAGGACGACGAACGCCGCCATCGCGCGCCGCACCACCGCGGTCGAACCGTCGAGCCCCGACCCGCTACCCAGCCCCGTCACCACCAGGGCGAACACTAATGGGATGATCGGCATCCGCAGCGCGTCGAGCCACACGCCGCCGACCATCTGCAGCGCGGGAAGAAAGGTGCTCGCCGGACCGGCGACATACCCTGCGCCCAGCCCCGCCAGCAGTCCGACCAGGATGCGCGCGGCGACCGGCACGCGCGTGATTGCGAACCGCCGGGTTGTCGAAGGATAGCGTGCGGAAGCGTCGATCATGTACGGAGCCATGCCGGGCGCGGGCGATAGTGCAAAGCAGCGTGCGCTACACCGCGGCCAAGAAGAGCTTGTGCATGGCGCAGCGAATGCGCCAGCTCGGTAGAGCTACAACAATCAACTCCCGGTGTCTCCTGCCCTTCGGTGGCGAGGTGTGCCGCTTCGCCGACGCCGATCGCGCGCCCGATCCGACCCATGTTGCGCGAGATAGCAGGCGCTGCCGAGTGGCTCGACTTCACCCAGACTTCAGCGGGGACCGGGGGCAACGCCGAGCTGATCTCCCTGCATGTCAACCTACCTGCGCTGGCAAAACGACGCTGCGGCCGATCCGCTCGTGGTTCGATGCCGTCCGCTGGCTCGGGTGACGCCCGCTGCGGCTTCACACGCAAGCGACCCGCGCGCGAACGCGACACTGGACCGCGCCGACCCATCGCGTATCAGCATCCCGGCCGCAACGGGGTCGGCCGTTAGCCGTTGGGAAACGCTTGCACTGTGGCGCGTCTCGCCGAAGGAGAGTGAACATGAAGACCGCGATCGTCACCGGTGCGACTTCCGGGATTGGTGCTGCCACCACGCGCGCGCTCGCGCGTGCCGGGTGGCAGGTGATCGTCACCGGGCGCCGGGCCGAGCGGCTCGCCGCACTGGCCGACGAGTTGGGCGACCGCATCCACCCGGCGATGTTCGACGTGCGCGACGATGCCGCGGTCGAATCCGCGCTCGCCGCCGTGCCCGAGCGCTTCCGAGGAATCGACCTGCTCGTCAACAATGCCGGACTGGCGCTCGGCACTTCGCCCGCACAGAAGGCCGATCTGGCACAGTGGCGTACCATGATCGACACCAACGTCACCGCACTGGTCGCGATCACGCATCGGCTGCTGCCGGGACTGATTGCGCGCAAGGGTGCAATCATCAACATCGCCTCGGTCGCGGGTACCTATCCCTATCCCGGCGGGAACGTGTACGGCGGGACCAAGGCGTTCGTGCAGCAGTTCACGCTCAACCTGCGCTCCGACCTGCACGGCACCGGTGTGCGCGTCAGCGCGATCGATCCGGGAATGGTGGAAACCGAGTTCACCTTGGTGCGCACCGGCGGCGACCAGGGCGCGTCCGACACGCTCTACGCCGGGGCCGAGCCGATGACCGCCGACGACATCGCCGCCACCGTGCTGTGGATCGCGACGCTGCCGCCGCACCTCAACATAAACCGGCTCGAGCTGATGCCGGTCAGCCAGTCGTTCGCGGGCTTCCAGGTCGCACGGAACGGCTAAGCGGCGCACGCGGGTGTAGCGGCCACCAACCCGCTCGCGCCGGCGAGGGTACGAGCACTTCCTGTTCCCCGCTCAGCATGCTTGCGCGCGTGGGAACGACGGGCGGCGTCAGCATGACCGCCGCCCGTGCAAGCCCCGTGGCCATCGATTACGGCGGCGACAATCCGCGCCATTCACCGTCTGCCGCTTCCTGCTCGCAAGCATACTATCTCCAGCTCATGAGAAATCGGCCCGAACCGCACTCAGGTTAATGCCGCCGCACCCGGCACGTCCGATAACCGCCCACTGCGGACATGAACCTTGAGCGGTGATCCATCCTCCTTCGAACCGGCGTGCCTCGCGGCCGTGCAGGCGGCGCTGGCCGCCGCAGAGGCCGAACGCGACCGCTACCGGCTGTTGTTCCAGACGATAGGGCAAGGCTATTGCTGTTTCGAGCTGGTCAGGGATGCGAACGGTCGCGCGATCGATCAACGCTACCTCGAGTTCAACCAGGCATTCGAACGCATCTTCGGCATCGCGGTCGATCGCGCCACCGGACGGTTGGCAAGCGAGATCTTTCCCGATCTAGACCCTTCCTGGACGCAGGCGTTCGACCGCATCGCGCGGCAGGGTGCGCCCGAGCGGATCGAGCAGCCGTTCAGCGCGATCGACCGCTGGTTCGAGGTGTTCGTTTATCCCGACGGAACCGATCGGCTGAGCGTCACCTTCGAGGATGTGACCGTGCGCCGCGCGGCCGAGGACGCCTTGCGCGCGAGCGAGGAGCGACAAGCCTTCCTGCTCCGGCTGAGCGATGCGCTGCGCGCCGAGGAGGACGCCGACGCGGTCGCACACCGCGCGATCGCCCTGGTGCAGGACCATCTGGGCCTCGATCGCTGCTACATCACTTATTACCGCCCGGCGAACGATGCGGCCGACTTTCCGTATCAGGTCGGCAACGACACGGTGCCCGCGCTGCCCGCGACGGTGCGCTTGTCGGATTTCCCCGACGCTTATGAGCAGGTACTGCACCACACGTTGGTGATCGAGGACGATTTCGATCGACGTGGGCTGTCGCCTGCCGAGCGTGCCAACAGCAAGGCACTCGGCATGCGCGCGATGCTTGCCTCGACGGTTCGGCGCGGGGACGAGTGCCCGCTCAGTTCGATGGTCGCGGTGTCATCCACGCCGCGCCGCTGGACCGCGGCCGAGATCGCGCTGGTGGAGGAAGCAGCGGAGCGAACCTGGGCCGCGATCGAGCGCGCGCGCGCCGATGCGGCGCTGCGCGACAGCGAGGCGCGCTTCCGCCAGTTCGCCGATGCGAGTTCCGACGTCATCTGGATCGTCGACGCGGCCACCCAGCGGCCCGAATTCCTGTCGCCCTCGTTCAATCGCGTGTGGGGCGTGTCGCGCGAGGACATCATCGATGATCCGGCACGCTGGGCCGAGATGCTGCACCCTGAGGACCGCGAACGCGTGCTGCAAGCCTTGCCGCGCGCACTCGCGGGGCAGCAGGTGACCGAGCATTATCGCATCGTGCGCGGCGACGGCGAGCTGCGCTACATCGTCGATGTCGGCTTCCCGATCTTCGGTGCCGACGGACGCGTGATCCGCGTCGGCGGTATCGCGCAGGACCTGACCGAGCGCCGCGCGGCGGAACAGGCGCTGCGATTGAACGAGCGCTGGCAGCGCGCGCTGATCGAGGGCATTCCCCAGCTCGTCTGGCGCGCGGTCGACGGCGGGCATTGGACATGGGCAAGCCCGCAATGGTCGGCGTTCACCGGGCAGGCCGAGCGCGACAGTCACGATCTCGGCTGGCTGGGTCCTGTCCACCCCGACGATCGCGACCGCGTCATGGATATCTGGGCCGGCGCGACCGCGCGCGGCGCATTTCACGCCGACTATCGCCTGTGGCACGCCGACGAACAACGCTTCCGCTGGTTCCAGACCCGCGCCGCGCCGGTCCGCAACGAGGCAAGCGAAGTGGTCGAGTGGCTCGGCACCTCGACCGACGTCGACGATCTGCGCGGACTGCAGGCGCGCCAGGCCACGCTGCTCGCCGAGTTGCAGCACCGTGTCCGCAATATCCTCGCGATCACGCGCGCGATCATCAGCCGCTCCGACGACGGCCAGCGCTCGCTCGAGGATTATGTCCAGCATCTGCACGGCCGGATCGGGGCGCTCGCGCGCACGCAGGTGCTGCTGACGCGCGCGGCGGGGCAGGCGATCGATCTGGAGACGATCATCGCCGACGAACTGCAATCGCAGGCAGCCTCGCAGACGCAATACGCCTTGTGCGGGCCGGCGGTGTGTTTGTCGCCCAAGACCGCGGAAGTGGTCACGCTCGCGATCCATGAACTGGCGACCAACGCGACCAAATATGGTGCCTTCGCGCGCGCCGATGCGCGGTTGAGCGTCAACTGGCGACTGGAGGATCGCGGCGATCGGCGGTGGCTGGTGCTGTTATGGCAGGAACGCGGCGTCCCCGTGATCGACGCGGCACCCAGGCATCGCGGCTTCGGGGCCGAGCTCGTTACCCGCCGTATTCCTTACGAGCTGAAGGGGCACGGCAGCCTGGAATTGCGCGCCGGTGGCCTTGAGAGCTGCATCGAATTCCCGCTGATCGACGCGGAAAGCATCCTACAAACCGACGCGGGCGGACGATGACCGACGACAAGCGCAGGCTGGAGGGCGTGAGCGTCCTCATCCTCGAAGACGATTATTATCTGGCGACCGACTTGCAGGACACGCTGGAGGATGCCGGCGCGCGCGTGCTCGGCCCGTTCGCCTGCGTGGCGACCGCCACCGATGCGCTCGCGGCCGATCGGCCCGATTGCGCGCTGCTCGACCTGAACCTCGGCAACGGCATCTCGCTCGACCTGCCGCGCCTGCTCGCGCGGCAGGCGATCCCGTTCGCGTTCGTGACCGGCTACGATCGCGCCGCGATCCCGTCGAGTTCGCGTCGTACGCGCGCGCGGAGAAGCCGATCGCACTCGGCCGCGCGGTTCAGCTCGTCGAGGACATGTGCGGCGTCAGGACACCCGTCGCGTGAGCGCCACCGAACGATCACGTGGCGCGCCGAGGCAGAGGTAATCGGCGTCGAACTCGCCGATCGACGCGAGTGCGCGCCAGTCCCGGATCGTGATCTCCGATCGTGCCCACAGGATCAGCCCCTCGTCGCGCAGCGTCTTGATTGAGCGATTGACGTGCACCGCGGTCATGCCGACCGCGTCCGCGATCTGCTCCTGCGTGATCGGGAAACAGAAGGTCCCGTGGCGCAGCCGGCCGATCTGATCGTAGCGCAGCGCCATCTCGCACAGCAGATGCGCGATGCGGCTGCGCGCATTCTTGCGCCCGACGTTGACCAGCCAGCGCGCCAGGATTGCGCTGTCGACGATGCAGTCGCGCCATAGCGCAGCCGACAATTCCCCGTGCGCTGCGACCAGATCGCGCAGCGCATCGTGCGGCACCTTGATGATCGTCGAATTGGTCAAGGCATGGAGTGGCGAAGCGGCCTGCGCCAGCATCAGCGTGTCCAGCCCGACCATGTCGCCGGGCAGGTGGAAGCCGACGATCTGCCGGCTGCCGTCCTCCAATTGTGCGAAGCGACCGATCAGTCCCTCGACCACCAGGCAGCAATGCTCCACCTGCTCGCCGACGCGCACGACATCGCGGTGCGCGGCGACGGTCTGCGGATATCCCGGCAGTGCGAGCACAGCGGTGCGTTCTGCCTCACCGAGCTGCGAGCGCGCGCCCAGCCGTTCCAGGAACAATGCCAGCGCCTTGCGCCTTGGTCCGATTTCCATCAGTCTCTCCCAGCGCCAACCAAGATCAGTGTCTCATAGAAGAAGTTTTCAGGCTTTAGCGCAGGTTAAGTGGCAGCGCTGTTTGGCGCCTCCTTTCATGCTGTTTGACTAACCCAGGCTATTTGCACTGTTCAGATACCGTTTCGGGCATCGATCGGGCGCAACGCGAGATCAGGTGGGCGCACTCGTGGTCGTGTGGTCTACCATGCCGGGCGCCACCACTTCTTCACCGTCACCGTCGCCGTGTACCGTCACTGTGGCATTGTCACTGGGATGGACTTGGCGGCGGGTGTCTGGCTGCCCGCCGCATAATGCCAGATCTGTTTACGTGGGCGACACCCCAGCCGCCAAGGTCAGCGTCGCGCCGGCGGGATTGCCCGTGCAGCGGTCGGTTTGCGCGTTCATTGTTCCCGTTTGCCGAGCGATTGGCGTGGCGGGCGGGCCGCTGCCGGCTGCTCGCGATCGAGCCTCTGCCCAACACCTTACCCACCGTCATCACCAATCGCGCAATTCGTTGGCACGGTGATGAAGGTCAGGCGCGGATCAGCTCGTCTTTTGGATAAGCGGCTCGATCCTGAGATTGACGACGTCGCACGTCCGCGAGCGGGTGAGCACGAACAGGATCGCGTCCGCCACCTCGTCGGCAACCAGCATCTTGCCCGCCGACACTGCCGCGCGTTTCTCCTCGTCGCTGCATTCCTGCATCTCGGTGTCGACCGATCCGGGCTGGATCACGCTGACCTTGATCCCCTTGTCGGCGACCTCCTTGCGCAGTGTCTCGGCAAAGGCCTGGATGCCGGCCTTGGTCGCGGCATAGACGCTCTCGCCCGCCGCCTTGATCTCGGTGCTGATCGATCCGACGAACAGCAGGTGCCCGCCCGCTTCCTCCATCCGCAGGATCGCGCCGCGCGCGCAGGCGAGATAGCCGGTGAGATTGGCGTCGATCACGTAGCGCCAGTCGTCGTCGGCCATTTCGTGGATCGGCTGCGCGCCGAGTGCTGCGCACGCGACCAGCATGTCGATGCCGCCCAATCGCTCGTCAACCGCAGCGAACACCGTCTCGATGCCCTCACGCGTTGCGCTGTCGGCGACGATGCCGATCGGTGCGTGCGCACCGTCCGCGGCCGACAGCGCATCGTCGAGCGCGGACTGATGCCGCCCGAACGTCAGCACGTGCGCGCCCGCCGCCACCAGCCGCAGCAGCGTCGCACGGCCGATGCCCGTCGTGCCGCCGGTCAGCAATATGCGCTTGCCGGCGAGATTGGTGGTGTCGATGCTCATGGTCACTCCCAGGTCAGGATCAGCCGGCCGTTCGCGGGCACGTGATAGTCGACGCGGTCGCGCGTTGTCGCATGTGCACGGATCGCGTCGCCGCCCGCGGTGGTCAGCGTACTCTTGGTCAGATGCTGGCGCTTCGATCGCACCAGCCGCAGGTTCGCGACGCAGGTGTCGCCACCGTCGAGGTGGATCGTCAGCACGCGGTCGCCGGTCCGCTCCACCGCGCGCAGCAGATTGTCGCAGAACAAGAGGAACGGCGCGCCGTCGATACGGTGGAACGCGCGCGAGGCGAAGATGAACGCCGCGCCCGCGCCGTACACTTCCTGCCCGACCTGCCCCGCCTGCTGCCCGTCGGGGTACAGATCCTCGAGCGGAAAGGAGAGCGCGCGGTCGACGTGGCCGTTGGGCTCGCGCTGCTTGTCGGCGATCGCCTCGCGCGGCAGCGCATCGGGATAATAGAACCACGCGCGCGACAATGCATATTTGCAATATTCGGCAATCAGCATCCGTGCCTCGGGATCGAGATCGGGGCCGCTGTCGCTCAGGTAATGTTCGAACGCGACGAAGCTGTCGAAACACTCGTACATCGCCATGTACGGCGCGTCCTGAAGGCAGGTGACGCCCATGAACGTCTCGTACGTCGCGGCGTGATCCAGCTTGCTGTCCCAGATCACCGCATTGTGCAGGAAGCTGGCGAGATAAACGTAGCTCTGTTCCAGATACACGTCGCGGTTGGTGATCCGCCACAGCCGCATGCACGCCGCCGCGCCCCAGGCGGTCAGGTTCGCCTGATAGTTGATGTTGAACCGCAGCCCCATCGCCGCGTCGATCGCGGCGCGTGCTTCGTCAAGGAACGCCTTGTCGTCGGTCAGCTCGAACGCTTGCAGCATCAGCCAGGCGTAGATGCCGCCGACATCGGTCTGCCCGCGTCCGTCGACCGGCGCGGTTTCCTCGATGATCGAGAAATCGGTCACGTCGAACTGGACCGGCCAGCGATAGTCGAAATGCCGGGCTGCCTTCACCGCATAATCGATCCCGTCGAGAAACAGCGCCCGCGCGTCCTCGTCGCCGTCCAGCGCCAGCGCGCCTAGGTTGATCAGCGGATGGTAGAGGTACCAACTGTCGACCGCGTCGGCGTTCTTGTCGTCGCCGACGTTGGGCAGGTAGCGACGAAGCGTGCCGAGCTTTGGGTCGAAGAACTTGCGCACGCCGGCCTTGAACTCGGCCTCCAGCGGGTGCGGTTCGCCGCGCCATTTGCCCCAGTCGTGCAGCGCGGCGACGACCGACATCTGCACCATCACATCGGGATATTCGGCGGCGACATAAGGGTGGACGTAGCGGTGGCCGTAATGGCGGATCGTCGCCTCGGGCGCTTCGTCTAGGTCGCGCGCCGAGCGCTCGGCGCGATCGACCCAGTCGCGATACTCGACCGGCGGCAGCTCGAGCATCCGATACGCGCTGCCGAGCATCTGAATGAAACGCCGCGCCGACTCGCGCTCGTGCGGGGGCGCGTCGTGGCGGAACACCAGGATCGTGTCGGACAGCGTCACCACCTCGCCGGCGTGCAGCGCGACCTCGTTCGGATCGGCCTTGGATGATGGCACCGGCAGGTCGTAGCCGAGCTCGGGCCACGCACCGCCCACCGCCTCGCGAGGCTTGGTGCCCGTCGCGCGGAAGTAATCGTTCGAGGCAGTCAGGTTCTGAACGTAGAGCACATTGCCGAACGCGGGTTCGTCGATGCTGAAATACAGCAGCCCGGTGTTGATCCCGCGCTGCAACGCCTCGACATTGCCTTGCACGTCCAGCGGATCGTCATTCTTGCCGAGCGGATACAGGTCGCGCGGTGCGAACGGCAGCACCATTGCTTGCATGGGCGTGAAGCGCGTGGTGATCCGAAGATGCTCCAGCGCGTCGTGGCGCGCGGTGACGCTGATGACATGCTCGCCTATCGCGCTCGTCAGGCGCAAGCGCGCCGCCTCGCCCGGTGACGCGCGCACCGCCTGCGCCTCGAACGGGACCGTCAGATATGCCGCGCGGATCGCGAGCCCGCCTGCCCCCGCACGCCGCACGATCGCGAACACCGAATCGTGGGTCGTCCGCACTTCGACCGAGAGCTCGCCGATGTCGAAGCGGTGCAGCGGCTTGCCGCCCTCGCGCAACACCGCCGCGAGCGCGAGCGCATGCGGGCTGACCGGAGTGGGTGCCTCGATGGTTGCGATGTTCGACATTGCCTTTGCCGCCTTGGGACAGATGCCATGTGAAGCGCCGCGGGGCAGGGGAGTTCCGGCTTGTGCCTGGCTCTCCAGCATGTTGCTAATACAGGCTAGGCAGATTGTCGGCCGCGCTGTTTCGCCGCTTGTGCGCGGCGCAACCGGGCGCGCAGCCGCGCATCACGCAACAGCGCGCCGGGCAGGTCGGTCGCCGCGCGCAGCCCTGCAACGCTGGAAATGTTGCGGATGGTGCGGCGTGTCTCGTTGAGCAACTGCCCCACCATCTCACGCCGCTCGATCTCGCCGCGTTCCTCGACCAGCGACAGCCGGTGCACCGCGTAGAGCCCGATGATCCCTGCGATCAGAAAGTAGAAATCCCACTGGCTGAGCACGATCGGCAGCGCCAGATCGCCGTTCGGGCCGGTCCAGCGCGCCACCAGCTCCAATCGACGTTTGGCGAAGAATTCCGCCAGCAACCCGCCCAGGATCGGCGCCAGACCGGCCGCAATCGCGGTCACCATCGCGTTGGTCGCGACATAGGCGGTAGCCGATCCCTTGGGCGACAGCTTCAGCGCGATGTTGGTGCTCGTCAGCGTCACCCCCGCGATCGTCGCGCCCATGACAAGGTGGAGCAGCACCAGCCACAGCTTGACCGCGGTGCGATCACCCAATTGCGACGCCCCGATCATCGCGACGATGGCGAGGATGTACGCCGGCGCGCACACCGCGAGCACCGACTTGTTGGCGAACCGATCGCTCAGCGTGCCCCACGACCTGAGCGCCAGGATGTTGGCGATCTGGCTCGCGACGCTCAACAGCAGCACGAAGCTGATGTTGAAGTGCAACTGGCGCACGATGAACACGGTGAAGAACGGCGTCGCAAGATTGATCGCGAACTGCCAGCTCGCCACGAACACCAGCAAGCGGCGGAAATTGAGGTCGCCGAGCGGTTGGCGCAGCAATTGACGCAGGTCGAGCCGGATCGTCGCGGGCAGCATGGCGGGTTCGGGCATCATCGCGACGACGCGCGCGCTGGCGAGCCCGGTGACGCAGCCGATCGCGAACATGCCCGCGAACACGAGGGCGCGCTGCGGTGAACCCGGCTTCGTCACGTCGAGCGCCAGCGCGGCGACGAGGCCGAGCGCCAGGCTGATCGCCGTCAGCCACACCGTGCGGCGCGCAAACAACTGACCCAGCCGCTCCTCGGGTGCCAGATCGCGCATCCAGGCGTTCCACGCACAACTGCCGACCGCGCCCAGCCCGCACAGGATGGCCTGCGCGACCAGGAACACTGCGAGCGGCACGGTGCCGTGGAAGAATGCCGCGGCGGCCATCACCGCCAGCATCGTCCGCCCGATCAGGCTGGATACCACCGCGATCTGCTTGCGCCGCCGCCAGCGTTCGACCAGCTGGATCGCGGGCAGTTGCAGCAGTTGCGCGAGAAAGGGAATGCTCGCGAGCACGCCAACCATCGCGGTCGATGCGCCCAGATGAAGCGCGAAGGCGGTCAGGATGACACCCGTAGTCAGCGCCGCCGCGCCGCCCGAGAACACCGCCTCAATGATGAGCAGCCGCAGCCCACGCTCCTGCTCAGCAGGCGTTACCTCAGGCTGTGGAGACAGGCTCATTACGGCACGCAACGTTGCGTCCGGGTACGCGGTTGCGTGCGGACTACCTGATCCATGTTGCTGTGAAATAGGGGAAATTGGGCGGATCGGTGCGTGATCGTTGCGCGTCTGAACGGTTCACACAATCAGGAGTGAACCCAATGGCGACAGCATGAGACACCATGCGCGACCTGTTCGTGACCGGTTTGACCAACGCGCACGCAGTTGAGAAGCAGGCGCTGTCGATCATGACGCCGCAGGTGTCGCGCATCGTCAATTATCCCGAGGTTGCCGACCGGTTGCGGCTCCACATCGAGGAAACCAATGCGCAGATCGCGCGGCTCGACGAAATCCTGGACGGCTTCGCGACCAGCGGATCGGCATTGAAGGACATGGGGCTGAGCATGTCGGGCAGCATGGCCGCGATCGTCCACAGCGCGGCGGGCGACGAGATCGTCAAGAACAGCTTCGCCAATTACGCCTTCGAGCATTTCGAGATCGCGGCGTACAAATCGTTGCTGGTCATGGCCGAGGACGGCGGCTTCCCCAACGCGCTGCCGCTGCTGCGCCAATCGCTGGCCGAAGAGGAAGCGATGGCCACGTGGATCGATGAGTCGCTGCCGATGGTCACGCGCCGTTACGCCAGCCTCTACGCCGAGGCAGGGTCGAGCGCGGCGAAGGTCTGATACCGGTCGGGTACAGGTGGATGCAGCGGGTGATCGCGGGTGGCTATGCCGAGGCGGGTACCGAGGGACTGTACCTGCTGGAACATGGCCCAGGCAGCCTCTTGGTCAGCGATGTCGTCGCGCCGGTGCGCAACGTGTCGGCCGGCATCGCGGATGTGACGGGCACGGGCTGGTTCTTCGTCGATGAGATGGCGGGCGAGCTGGTGCTGCTCGACGCAGCGCGCGATTGGCGCGAGCGCGCGCGCGTGCCGTCGGGTGGCGAGCAGCCATGCCATCTCGCGCTCGCGGCCGACCGTCGTCACCTCGCGGTCGCGCATTACGGCAGCGGGACTATTGCGCTGTTCGCGCTCGACGGCGATGGCGCGCCCTGTTCGCCGCCCGCGCGCTACCAGCATCACGGGGGTGGATCGAATGCCGAGCGGCAGGACGGCCCGCACGCGCACTGGGTCGGCTTCGACGCGGCGGGACGATTGTACGTGACCGATCTCGGCACCGATCAGCTATTGGTGTTCGGCCCCGACGATCACGCGCTCGCCGCTCCGCGCGTCGCTTACCAGGCGCCGCCCGGCTCCGGTCCGCGGCAGATCGCGTTCCACCCGACACTGTCTGTGGTCTATCTCGTCAGCGAACTCGCCGCGACGATCACCGTGCTCGATGTCGCGGACGACGGAACGTTGCAACAGCGGCGCATCCACGCGACCCTGCCGGACGGCGTCGAGCGGGGCGACACGCTGGGCGGCGCGATCCTGCTTCGCGGCGACCGCCTGTTCGTCAGCAACCGCGGCCACGACAGCGTCGCCACCTTCGCGATCGACGATGCCGGCGACCTTCACCTGCTGGCGGTGCCGCATAGCGGCGGCGCCTCGCCGCGCTTCCTGTTGATCGACGCGGGCCACCTGCTGGTCGCGCACGAGCAGGCGGGCGGCGTCACGCTGCTGCCGCTCGGTGACGATGGTGTGCCGGGCGCGGTCATCGCCCGCGCCGACGTGCCCGGCGCCGCATTCCTGGGAGTTCTGTGATGAAAGCCGCGCTCAAGACCGCCGATGGTCGCTTCGAGATCCGGCAGGTGGACGAGCCGGTGCTGCCCGCCGCCGATTGGGTCAAGGCGCGCGTGCGAATGGCGGGTATCTGCGGCACCGACCTGCGCCACTGGCAAAAGGCGGAGGAGGAGCTGCACTGCTGCATCATGGGCCACGAGCTCGCGGGCCAAGTGGTCGAGGTCGGCGGTGATGTGACGAACGTCGCGGTCGGCGACCGCGTGCTGATCGAATCGGTGCTGGGCTGCGGGCAGTGCGAATGGTGTCGCGTGCAGCAATACAATCGCTGCCCCGATCTCTATCCCACGCGGCGCGCGAGCGTGTCGCGCGCTTATGCCGAATATGTCGTCGGCCCGGCGCACAAGTTCCACCCGCTGCCCGACCATGTCGGGTTCGATGACGCCGCGCTGCTCGATACCTATGCGGTCGCGCTCCACGCGCAGCATCTGTCGGGGCTGACCATCAACGCGCGCGTCGCGATCATCGGGGCGGGGCCGATCGGGCTGGCGCAGACGATGCTCGCGAAAGCGAGCGGCGCCGACGTGCTGATCATCGACACCGTGCCGCACGCGCTGGCGCTCGCCGAGCGGCTGGGCGCCGACCGCGTCGTCAACTCGGCCGAGCGTGATCCGCACGACGCGGTGATGGCGATGACCGGCGGGCGCGGCGCCGACGTGGTGTTCGAATGCGCGGGCGGCACCTCGATGCCGGAAACGCTGCCGCTGGCGACCCGGCTGGTGCGGCGTGGCGGCAGGGTGGTGATCGTCGGCGGGTTCGACGCGGGCGAGACGACGATCCCGCTCGAATGGCAGCGTATTCAGATGTCGGAGATCACGCTGATCCCGAGTGCGAGCTTCGCCTTCCACGACATCGACGCGGAGCAGGTGACGGTGTTGGAGCTGGTAGCGAAGGGCAAGCTGAAGACGCAGGAGCTGATCACCCACCGGTTCCCGCTCGAACGCATCAACGAAGCGTTCGAGGTGGCGCAGAACCGGCGCGAGACCGGCGCGATCTTCGTCGGACTGGAGGTCTGACGGCGACCCTGGGCAACAGCCACGACCGCCGTGCTACCATCGGGGCGGGTGCTGCGTCCGATCTCCGACGCTTCGAATGCCACGCGACGATGCAAAGAGGCGGTGCTCAGGCGATCGCGGATCGCCCGAGCACCTGAGGCATCATCCCAAGCCGACGCGCAGCGACGCGTTGGGGTTGTTGGTGCCGTTGGGGAAGAAGCCGCCGCCGGTCCGGTTGGCGCCGGTCGCGTTCAGGTACACGATGTTGTGCACCTGCTGGCTATTGCGGCTGTACGTGATCCCGTTGACGTTCGCGGGCACCAGGTTGGCGGCGTTGTTCGCGCCGACCAGGCCCTGATCATCGTCCGATCCGATGCCGCGCACGTCGTCGTTCGTCGGCGTGCCGTCGAGCAGGTCGCGCGCGTCGGAGATCTTGGTCGTCGCGGTGATGAGCGACGCGGTCGACATGCCCTTGGCATAGAGCACGGTGCGCACGATCCCGGCGTGATACGCCTCCGCCGCCAGGATGCCCGCCGCGGCCTCCAGGTATGTCTTGTTGCTGAGCAGCGGCGCCGCGCCCTTGTAGGCGGTGACGCCCACGTCCTCGAAGAGGAATGCGCCGAGCAGGAAGTTCTCCGGCGAGGCGTAAGGGTTGAACGTGTCGGTCGCACCGATCACCCCGGCCGCGCGCGCTGCCGCGGTGAAGGCGCCGTTCGCGCCGCCGTCGATGTTGATGTTGGGCATCGCCACCGCAGCCGATCCGAGCGCGGTGCGCAGGAACGCCACGTGCGCCGCCTCGTCCGCCGCGATCTCGCGCGCATAAGCGCCGACGACCGGATCACCGGAGAAATTGACCTGCGCGCCACCGGTGACGGTGCCGCCGGCGGTTCCCGTCCCGCTCGCGGTCTGCGCCGCCGACAGGCCGGTGCCGTTGACCGCGTAAAGGTAGAATTGCGCTTCGAGATATTCGAGGTTGAGCGCGAGGTTCAGGATGTCGCTGTCCGACACCGTGGCCGAGGTCGGCGTGGGGGTCGGGGTCGGCTGCGGCGTCGGTGGGTAGTTCTCGTCCTCCTTACACGCCGACAGCAGCGATGCGCCGCCCAGCAATACCGCGCCGCCCCCGGCGGCCTTCAGGAAGCCGCGACGCGCCGCGCGGCGGTTCTCCGCGGCGGAGAGGATCTCGATGGCTTTGAACGGGTCGATCATGTGAAACTTTCCTTGAGAACGTCGGTGGAACATCAGCGAAGCAGCACCCGTCAGGTGGTCGACTTGATGTTTCCGTTGACGCCGTTGGGGAAGAAGCCGCCCATCGTCGCGGTGCCGGCGTTCAGGTACACGATGTTGAGCACCTGGCCGGGCGTGCGGCTGTAGGCGAGGCCGTTGCTGTTGAGTGGCGAAAGGTTGGCGGTCAGCGTGGCGCCGCTGCCCGAGGGTGCGATGCCCTGATCGTCGTCGGGGCCGATGCCGCGCACCGCGTCGAGCGTCGGATTGCCGTCGAGCGTGTCACGCGCGTTCGAAATCTTCTCGGTCGCGTCGATCAGCCCTTGCACGCCCTTCGAGTAGAGCGTCGTGCGCACGATCGCGGCGTGATAGGCTTCCACGGCCAGGATGCCGGCGGCGGCCTCCAGGAAGGTCTTGTTGCTCAACAGCGGGGCGGCGCCCTTGTAGGCGGTGACGCCCACGTCCTCGAAGATGAACGCGCCGAGCAGGAAATTGGTCGGCGAGGAATAAGGATTGAACGTCTCGGTCGCGCCGATCACGCCTGCCGCGCGCGCCGCCGCGGTGAAGGGGCCGTTCGCATCGGAGCTGATGTTGATGTTGGGCATCGCCACCGCCGCCTGGCCGAGTGCGGTGCGCAGGAACGCGACGTGCGCGCGCTCGTCTTCCGCGATCTCGCGTGCATAGGCCCCGACCAGCGGATCGCCCGAGAAGTTGACCTGTGCGCCACCGGTGACGGTACCGCCGGCCGCGCCGGTGCCGCTGGTGGTGAGATTGCTGGCAAGCCCGGTGCCATTGACCGCGTAGAGGTAGAATTGCGCTTCGAGATATTCGAGGTTCAGCGCGAAATTGAGCACGTCATTGTCGGTCACCGTCGTCTGCGCCAGCGCGGGATCGGCGTAGGCGAAGGCACCGCCCACCGCCGCGACGCCGAGTGCCGCGGTGAAGAATGCACGGCGATCCGCCCGGCGGCGCGCGCGCCCGTCAAATGTCTCGATCAGTTGATCCTGCTCGGCTCGAACGTCCTGCATCGTCACTAGGCACCTCCCAGCCCACGAAAATCGTCACGGAACGGCTTCCATCACATGGGCGCTTGGAGATACGGGGCTAATCAGGGTTAGGATGCGGGCACGGTCATAAAAAATGACGGTCGATAAATCGGACGCGTTGGCACGCCGTACGGCGCTGATCACCGCACTCGCTGACAGTGCAGCGGGTGATCAGCGCGCTTTTCGCCATGTCTACGACATGACCTCGCCGAAGCTTTTCGGCATTTGCCTGCGTATCTGTGGTGAACGACAGGCAGCCGAGGACGTGTTGCAGGAGGTATATCTCATTATCTGGCGGCGGGCGGGGGCATATGAGCCCGCGCGCGGCAATCCGGTCACCTGGCTGTGCACCATTGCGCGCAACCGCGCGCTCGACTGGCGGCGGTCGAGACGGCCGATCGCGCTGGTGTCGAGCGATCCGACCGACGAGGCCGCGGCAGCGGCGATCGCGGACGACAGCCTGCTCGCCGACGGTCTGCTGATGGTCGCCGAGGAGCACGGCCGGCTGCGCCATTGTATCGGCAGCCTCGACGATCGCCCGCGCGCCGCAATCCACGCTGCCTTTCTCGACGGAATGACCTATGCCGAGGTCGCCGAGCGATCGGCGGTGCCGCTGCCAACGATGAAAAGCCTGATCCGTCGCGCGCTGATCCGTCTGCGGGAGTGTATGCGCGATGACGGATGAGGATCGCCTGCTCGCCGCCGAACTGGCGATCGGGCTGCTGGCGGGCGAGGAACGGTCACGCGCAGAGGCGCGGGCGAGCGATGACGTGAACTTCGCGCGCGAGGTGGAATGGTGGCAGCAGCAGCTCGCGCCGCTGCTGGAGACGGGGGCGGACGTGCCGCCGCCCGAGCACCTGCGCGAGCGGATCGACGCGCGCCTGGGGGTGCCCGTGCTCGACACGCCTGCGCTTGACGAGCTTTTGCGCGGCAGAGCGGCGGACGGGCGGCGGGCTGCGCGGTGGCGCTGGATCGGCATCGGCGGTGCGCTCGGCGCACTCGCTGCCACGATCGTCGCCTGGGTGGTCACGCCGCCGCCGCCAGTGGTCCCGCCACCCGTGATCGCGCGCGCGCCGTCGCTGCTCGTCGCGTCACTCGCCTCCACCAGCGGAGATGCGAAGCCGGTGACAATCGTGATCGAGCGCGAGCGGGCGACGGTTCGGCTCGCGGGCGCGATCGAGGTGCCGGCGAACCGGGTCGGTCAGCTATGGCGCATCGCACCCGGCGGCAAGCCGATCTCGCTGGGCGTGCTGCCCGCGGCGACCGCGTCGCGCCTGCGGCTGGCGCGCGCGATGCTGCCGGTGGCGGGCGATCAGGTGGCGATCTCGGTCGAGCCCAGTGGCGGTTCACCGACCGGCCAGCCCACCGGGCCCGTCATCGCGGCGGGCGCGCTCGCCGAAGTCTGACCCGCGGCGTGCGTCCGCGGTGCGGAACGGCCGCCGGTCAGCGATCCGGGCTGTCGATCATGCCTTTCACCATTTGCGTCAGCGCGGCGCGGCGCGTCTCGTCGAGCGCCGCGGGGGCGGGAAGCAGGCCCGCGGGCGCGAACAGCGCGTCGGCGATCCCGTCCGCGCCTGCCTCGCGCCACGCCGCGGCGAGCCGATCGGCCAGCGGGTCGGCGATGGTGCCGCGGTCGCCGCGCACGAACACGATCCAGGCGGCGAGCGCCTGCAGCGTCGCCTGGCACGGCGTGTCACGCCCGCGCGCGCTCGCCAGTCGCTCTAACCAGCGCGGGCCGATCTTCTGCGAGCCGTCGGTCGCGATCTGGTCCAACCGGTGCGCGAGCGCCGGGTTGGCGAAACGGTGCAGCAGCGCGTCGATATAGGCGGGCAGGTCCTGCCCGGCGGCGGCGTCGATCGTCGGCGCGGCCTCGACCCGCATCAGTCGTTCGACCAGCGGACGGATCGCGGGGTCGGCCACCGCCTCGTGGACGAACGACAATCCGCGCGCGAGCCCGAGATAGGCGAGCGTGGAATGCGCGCCGTTGAGCAGGCGAAGCTTCGCGGTTTCATAAGGAGCGACATCGGCGACGAATTGCGCACCGCCCGCTTCCCAACGCGGACGCGGGGCGGCGAAACGGTCCTCGATCACCCATTGACGGAACGGCTCGGTGAAGACCGCTGCCTCGTCGCAGACGCCGAGCCGGTTCGCGAGCGCATCGATCTCGGTTGGGGTAACGGCGGGAACGATGCGATCGACCATCGTCGACGGGCACGCGCACTCGGCCTCGAACCACGCGCGCAGATCGGGCGTGGTGACCTGCAGGAACTCGGCGATCGATCGCTGCAGCGCGGGGCCGTTGGCGGTCAGATTGTCGCACGACACCAACGTCATGCCGGCATGCCCGGCCGCACGCCGCGCGGCAAAGGCATCGCGCAGATAATGATAGATCGTGCGCGCGCCGCCGGTCGCCACACCGGGATCGAGCGTGCCGTCGGGCCGGCGGTGATAGCCTTTCTCGGTGATCGTCAGCGTGACGACGCGCGTGTCGCGCGCGGCGAGTGCGGCAACGACCGCGGCAGGATCGCGCGGCGCGACCAGCACGTCGCGGATCGCGCCGATGACGCGCGTCCGCTCGGCCGATCCGTCGCGCTCGCTTAGCGTATAGAGGCCATCCTGCGGCGCGAGCGCGTCGTGCACCTGCGGCGAGCGCAGCGACACGCCGGTGATCGCCCAGTCGCGGTCGCCCGCCGCCATCGCGCGGTCGGTATTGGCGGCCTGGTGCGCGCGGTGGAATGCGCCGATGCCTAAGTGGACGATGCCGCGGCGCTGAGCGGTCTGGTCATAGTCCGGGCGTTCGACGTCACCGGGCAGGCGCGAGAGCGTGGCGGGCGAGAGCCTCACAGCCGGTATGCCCGGCGTGCGAGCCCGACCGTCAGCTCGTGCGCGAGTTCGGCGGCCTCCCAGTCTTCCAGCCGGTGCTCGGCGACCAGGCGGGCCAGAAACGCGCAGTCGACGCGGCGCGCGACATCGTGGCGCGCGGGGATCGACAGAAACGCGCGCGTGTCGTCGTTGAACCCGACCGTGTTGTAGAAGCCCGCGGTCTCGGTCGTCATCTCGCGGTAGCGCCGCATCCCCTCGGGCGAATCGTGAAACCACCACGCCGGGCCGAGCCGCAGGCACGGGTAATGGCCGGCCAGCGGGGCGAGTTCACGCGCGTAGGTCGATTCGTCGAGCGTGAAGAGGATCAGCGTGAAATCGCGCTCGTTGCCGACCACGTCGAGCAGCGGCTTCAGCGCGGACACGTAATCGACCCGCATCGGGATGTCGGCGCCCTTGTCGCGGCCGTGGCTGGCGAACAATGCCGCATTGTGGTTGCGAAACGACCCCGGGTGCAATTGCATCACCATGCCGTCCTCCACGCTCATCCGCGCCATCTCGGTCAGCATCTGCGCGCGGAACAGGTCGGCATCCTCGGGCGAGGGATCGGGGCCCGTCACGCGCGCGAACAAGGCTTCGGCCTCGCGCGGGGACAGGTTGGCGGTGCGGGCCGCGGGGTGGCCGTGATCGGTCGCGGTCGCGCCGGCAGCGCGGAAGTCGGCGCGGCGGCGGCGATGCGCGGCGAGATAGCCTTGCCACGACCACACGTCCTCGCCGGTCAGCGCGGCGAAGCGCGCCATCGCGGGGGCGAATTGTTCGTGCTCGACGTCGATCACGCCATCGGGGCGATATGTGGTGACGACGCGCCCGCCCCATCCCGACGCGCGGATCGCGTGATGCGCCGACAGATCGGCTTCCGCGCCTTCGGTGGTGGCGAGCAGCTCGATCCCGAACCGGTCGAACAGCGCGCGCGGGCGGAAGGCGGGCGAGGCCAGTTTCTCGGCGATCGCGTCGTAATAAAGGTCGGCGGTCGCCGCCTCCAACTGCACGTCGAAGCCCATGATCTCGGCAAAGACATGGTCGAGCCACAACCGTGACGGCGTGCCGCGAAACAGGTGGTAATGCGCGGCAAAGGTCCGCCACGCCGCGCGCGGGTCGGTCGCAGGCGCGCCTTCGCGCGACGGTACGCCGAGCTCCTCGAGCGGCACGCCCTGACTGTAGAGCATGCGAAAGATGTAGTGATCGGGTGTCAGCAGCAGCTCGGCCGCATTCTCCCATGCTGCGTCGGTCGCGAACCAGTGCGGGTCGGTGTGGCCGTGCGGCGAGACGATCGGCAGGTCGGCGACCGCGGCGTACAAGGTGCGCGCGATGTCGCGCTGGACCGGATCGCTCGCGAACAGCCGGTCGGGGTGGAGGCGCAGCGGGCGGGTCATCGGCGCGGATCGCGCGTGATGATCGGGGCGCTTTCTCGCATATCCTCTCTCCTTCCACGTTGCCGCTTGCTAGCCAAGCCTGACTCATTTTACCAGAGCCGCGACATTGGTCAGGCAAGATAGGCGCACAATGACGATCGTCGTGGTGGGAGAGGGGATGATCGAGCTGTCGCCCGCGGGTCAGCCGCGCGCGTGGACGCTCGCATACGGTGGCGATACGCTCAACACCGCGATCCATCTCGCGCGGCTGGGGCACGACGTCGGCTTCCTGACCGCGCTGGGTTCCGATCCGTTCAGCGACCAGTTGCGCGCGGCGTGGGTCGGCGAAGGGTTGCGGCGCGAGTTCCTGCTGGCCGACCCGGCGCGCCGTCCGGGGCTGTACGCGATCAGCAACGATCACCGCGGCGAGCGGCAGTTCACCTATTGGCGCAGCGACAGCGCGGCGCGGCAGGTGTTCGCGCTGCCGGGGAGCGCCGACGTGATCGCCGCGGCGGCGCGGGCTGACCTGCTCGTATTCTCGATGATCTCGCTCGCGATCCTGCCGGCCGCGGGACGCGCCGCGCTGCTCGATCTCGCGCGTGCGGTGCGCGCCAACGGGGGACGGGTCGCGTTTGACACCAATTTCCGCCCAGCCTTGTGGCCCGACATAGAAGACGCGCGCGCGGCCTACCGCGACGCATTGGCGGTCGCCGACATCGGGCTGCCCACGCTGGAGGACGAGGAAGCGCTGAGGGGGGCGGAGACGGAGACGGGGGCGGATGCGGCGAACGCGATCCTCGATGGCTGGGCGCGCGCCGGCGTTGGGGAAGTGGCGCTGAAACGCGGCGCGGACGGTTGCCTGGTCAATGGGACGCTGGTGCGCCCCGCGGCGGTGCTGTCGCCGGTCGACACCAGCGGCGCGGGCGACGCCTTCAACGCAGGCTATCTCCACGCGCGGCTCGGTGATCAAGCGCCGCGCGCAGCCGCGCGCGCGGGTCATGAGCTGGCGGGGTGGGTGGTCATGCAGCGCGGCGCCATACCCGACCGAACCGCTGGCGCACCTTATGGGCAGATGATTGGCCCGACCAATATGGACAGGCCATAGCGAATGCGCTAGTCGATCCGGTGACGTCGAACACGGCGCGAGGCGGCAGGAGCCGGGGAGGAGACAGGCGTTGCGCGTACGGAACCTGCGCTGGTGGATCGTGGCGCTAATCTGCGCCGGTACGATGGCCAATTACCTCGCGCGCAACTCATTGGGCGTGCTCGCCCCCCAACTGAAATCTGCGCTGCATATGACGACGCAGCAGTACAGCTACGTCGTGGGCGCGTTCCAGCTCGCCTACACGATCATGCAGCCGATCGCGGGTGCGCTGGTCGATCGCTTCGGGCTACGCATCGGGTTTGCGATGTTCGGGCTCGCCTGGTCGGCCGCCAACATGCTCCACGCGCTCGCGTTCGGCTGGCTCAGCCTGGCGCTGTTCCGCGGGCTGCTCGGCATCTTCGAAGCCGCGGCGATCCCCTCGGGGATCAAGGCGGTGGCGGAATGGTTTCCGGCGCGCGAACGCTCGGTCGCGGTCGGCTGGTTCAATGCGGGCACCTCGCTCGGCGCACTGATCGCGCCGCCGGTGGTCGCCGCGGTCGCGATCTGGGCCAACTGGCGCTGGGCGTTCATCGTCACGGGTGCGGTCGGCATGATTTGGGCGATCGCCTGGTACGCCTGCTACCGCCCGCCCGAGCAGCACAATGCCATCACCGCGGACGAGCGCGCGATGATCGCCGCCGACAGGCCCGCCACGCCGCCGGCGCGCGCGCGTCCGCGCGAGATCCTGCGCAGTCAGCGTTTCTGGGTGATCGCAGTCCCGCGCTTCCTCGCCGAGCCGGCGTGGCAGACGTTCAGTTTCTGGATCCCTCTGTATCTCGCGACCGAGCGCGGCATGGACCTGAAACAGATTGCGCTGTTCGCGTGGCTGCCGTTCCTGGCGGCCGATTTCGGCGGCATCCTGGGCGGCTATCTGTCACCCTTCCTGATGCGCCGCGGCGTCGCGCTGATCCCGTCGCGCGTCGCGGGGATCGCGCTCGGCGCGGTGCTGATGATCGCGCCCGGCTGCATCGGCCTGGCCGCGAGCCCGTATACCGCGATCCTGCTGTTCTCGATCGGTGGCTTCGCGCATCAGATGATCTCGGGGCTCATCAACACGCTGTCGGCGGACGTGTTCGCGCCCGGCGAGGTCGGTACCGCCAACGGCTTCATCGGGCAGGCGGGCTGGATCGGCGGGCTGATCTTCTCGCTGCTGATCGGGCAGTTCGCCGATACGGTCGGCTATGGTCCGCTGTTCGGCGTGCTCGCAGTGCTCGACCTGATCGGCGCGGCGATCTTCATCATCTTTATCGGCAAGCTGACGGCGCCGACCCCAGCCGAGACGAATTCAGCCAAGGAACTCTCCGCATGAGGCGCGCGACGCTATCCCGCCCCCCGATCTTTACGCTGTCGGCGCGCGTGCCGGGGCGCGTCACGCTCACCGCCGATACGGGCGCCGTCGCGCACGTCTTCGTGCTCGAGGACGACGTGATGCGGTTGCTGTTGCTCGCCGAGGGGCGCGTCACCAGCCCGCCGAGCTGGGCGATCGCGCCCGGTGCAAGCGACCTCGCCGAGCCGGGGCGGGACCGGATGAATACCGCCGGTTTCGCCTTGCCCGATTTCAGCTGCGAGGAGCAGGACGGCACGTTGGTCGTGGCGACCGCGCGTATCCGCGTGACGATCGCGCTCACCGGGCTGCACTGCGTCTGGGAACAGCGCGACGCGGAGGCCGGAGACTGGTGTTTGATGGCGGCGGATCGCCCGACGCAGGCGTATGACTTCGGCTGGTGGGACGGGCGCGCGCACCATTATGTCGCGCGTCAGCCGGGCGAGCGCTTCTACGGCCTGGGTGATCGGACCGGCGACTGCGACCGCGCCGGGCGGCGCTTCCGGCTGACCAACGTCGACCCGATGGGGTTCGACGCCGAGCACAGCGACCCGATGTACAAGTCGATCCCGTACCTGCTCGTCGCCGATAGCGCGGGTCGTTGCCACGGCGCGTTCTACGACAGTGTCGCCGACGTGACGGTCGATCTGGGGCGCGAGCTCGACAATTATCACGGCCTCTATCGCCACGTCGTCGCCGACGCAGGCGACCTCGACCTGTGGATGATCGCAGGGCCGGACCCGCTGGCGGTGACGCGGCGCTTCACCTGGCTGACCGGGCGTCCGGCGATGATGCCGCGCTGGTCGCTCGGCTATTCGGGCTCGACGATGACCTATACCGATGCACCCGACGCCGCGGTGCAGATGGCGGGGTTCCTCCACCAATGCGCCGAGCATGATCTGGGGTGCACGTCGTTCCACCTGTCATCGGGTTACACCTCGATCGGCGACAAAAGGTACGTGTTCCACTGGAATCGCGAGAAGTTCCCCGATCCCGCCGCGTTCGTCGCCGGCTATGCCGCGGCGGGCGTGCGGCTCGTCCCCAACATCAAGCCCGCGCTTCTGCGCAGCCATCCGCGCTACGACGAGGTGGCGGCAGCCGGGCTGTTCGTGTCCGACGAGGACGGCGTGCCGGTCGAGGCGCAATTCTGGGACGAAGTCGGCAGCTACCTGGATTTCACCAAGCCCGCCGCGGCCGACTGGTGGCGCGGTGAGGTCGGCCGAGCCTTGCTCGATCACGGCATCGAGGCAACGTGGAACGACAACAACGAATATGAGCTGTGGGACGCGCGCGCGCGCTTCAACGGGTTTGGCACCGCGCAGGCTGCGGCGGCGATGCGCCCGGTGCAGCCGATGCTGATGACGCGCGCGTCGCGGCGCGCGCAGGTCGAGGCGAAACCCGATCAACGTCCCTATGTCGTCACCCGCTCGGGGATGGCGGGGCTGCACCGCTACGCGCAGACCTGGTCGGGCGACAACCGGACCGAGTGGAAGACGATCCGCTACAACGCGCGCCAGTCGATCGGGCTCGCTTTGTCGGGCGTGTCGAACAGCGGGCACGACGTCGGCGGCTTCTCCGGCCCGGCGCCGTCGCCCGAACTGCTGGTGCGCTGGATACAGGCGGGCATTCTGATGCCGCGTTTCAGCATCCATAGCTGGAACGACGATCGCAGCGTCAACGAACCGTGGATGTACCCGGAGGTGCTGCCCGCGATCCACCGGCTGATGGCGCTCAGGCAGACGCTGATCCCGTTCTTCTACGATCTGCTCCACCGCTACGCGCGCGACTATGAGCCGATGGTGCGCCCGGTCTGGCTCGACTTCGCGGATGACGCGCGAAGCTGGGACGAGTGCGACGAGCATCTGCTCGGGCCCAACCTGCTCGCCGCCCCGGTGATGGAGCCGGGCGCGACGACGCGGCGCGTGCGCGCGCCCGCGGGCGCGGACTGGATCGACGTTTGGGGCGGGCAAGAGATCGCGGGCGGCACGGAGGTGTTGCTCGACGCCCCGCTCGACGGCGCCCCGCCGCTGCTTGCGCGCGCAGGATCGGCGATGCTGGTCGATCTGGCGCGCGGTGGCTGGCGGCCCGAGCCGTATCGCCGCGGATTGTGGCTGTTCCCGCCGCGTGACGGCACGTTCGCCTGGGATGCGGTGGAGGATGCGGGCGACGGCGATGGGCCGATCGACCGCTGGCTCGTGACCGGCAGCGCCGACGCGGACAGCGTGTCGGTACAGGTACGCCGCGATGGTCCCGGCACGTGCGGCGGCTCAGATGTCACGCTGCTGCTGCCGCCCGGCGACACGCGACGGCTGATCGTGAACGACGGCGCGGGCAGCGTGGTCAGGCACGACAACCGCGTAGGAGTAAAGATCAGCCTGGTCTGACCACCCGCTGGCGTCAGACCGAGACGCGGCGCGCCAGTGCGCTGCGTTTCTCCTCCAGTTCGGCTCGCGTGCGTTCCATCGTATCGATCTCGGTCGCCTCGAGCAGCCCGTCGATCACGCGCGCCAGATGGTCGCGCATCGCGGTGCGTGCGGCGGCCGGATCGCGGTTGCGCAGCGCCTGGATGATGACGAGGTGCTCGTCGATGCGCGGCTGCACGCCGACCTTGCGCGCGCGCTCCAGCATCTCGGCGCACAAGGGCGAGCTGTAGCGCGCATCCCACAACGACTCGATCACGCCAACGATCGCCGAATTCGCGGTCGCGCGCGCGATGACCAGGTGGAACTCGCGATCGGCGCGCTCGCCGCCGACCTGCTGCTGGTTCTCGCGCTCCATGTCGCTGATCAGCTCCTCCAACCGGACGAGATCGGCCTCGGTGATCGACAGCGCGGCGAGCGCGGCGGTTTCTCCCTCGAACAGGCGGCGCGCTTCTGTCAGCTCGAACGCGCCGATGTCGAGGCTGAGCGACAGCGCGTCGCTGCTGGGATTGTCGACGACGAAGATGCCCGAGCCGTGGCGCGAGCGGACGAGGCCCGTGACCTCGAGCGCGATCAATGCCTCGCGGATCGTCGGGCGGCTGACCTTGTGCTCCTCGGCCAGGTCGCGTTCCGACGGGATGCGCTGCCCGGGGCGATAGTCGCCGCGCTGGATCGCGGCGGCGATCGCGGCGGCGGCCTGCTGATACAATTTCCGGCCGTCGGGCTGGAGGAGCGACGGCGACGCGCGAAGTGGTCTTATCAATGCAACTCTTCCCGGATGGCTGTGCAACCTAGCGGGTTGGCTACACCGCTGCAACGCGCCGTCTTGTCGGCGTAGTCGACGTGACGGTCTTACCAGCTACGAATCTCGCTTGCCAATGGTAAGGCCAGTTGGTACGCCTGCACCATGTCCAGCCGACCGAGAGCGGCGACACGTCAAAGGGAGGATTTCGATGAACCTGCGCACGTCCGCCGCGACCATCGCTATTTCGGTTGCACTCGCCACCGCTGCCACGCCGGCCACGGCGCAGACGCAAACGCCGGCGACCCCCGACACGACATCAGCCGACGCCGCGTCCGCGCAACTGACGCAGGATGGGCAGGGCGCACCCGGCGGCCCGACCTCCGCGGTTCAGGGCGAGGCGACGACGGGTGAGATCATCGTCACCGCGAACAAACGGGCCGAGAATATCCAGCAGGTGCCGCTCGCGGTCGCGGTGGTGACCCCGGCGCAGCTCGCCAGCGCGGGCGTTCGCAACTTCACCGACATCGGCAAGATCGCGCCCTCGCTCGTCGTGCGCCCGGCCGAACAGCCGCAGAATTCCAACATCTCGCTGCGCGGCGTCGGGACGTTCGCCTTCGGCATCGGCGTCGAGTCGAGCGTCGCGGTGCTGGTCGACGAGGTGCCGCTCGCATTCCAGGCGCGCGCCTTCACCGACCTGCCCGACGTCGAGCGGATCGAGGTGCTGCGCGGACCGCAGAGCACGCTGTACGGCAAGTCGGCGTCTGCCGGTCTGGTCAATCTGATCACGCGCAGCCCGACCAGCACGCTGCGCGTGCGCGCGAACGGCGTCGCCACGACCGACGACGAATACGGCCTGAACTTCAGCGTGTCGGGGCCTGCTGGCGACGACTTCGGTTACGTCATCTCCGCCGCGTACAACAATTGGGACGGCAACGTGAAGAACCGCTTCAACGGCAAGACCGTGAACGGCCGCGAGACGCTCAACCTGCGCGGCAAGGTGCGGTGGGAGCCGGTCGATGACGCGTCGCTGACGCTGTCGCTCAATTACGTCAACGGCAACACCGACGTCGGTCGCCCGTTCGTTCGTTTCGGCCCCAACGCACGGCTGCGCGGCACCGCCGGCCTCACCCCGGCGGTCGTCCTGCCCGGCGTCAGCGTCGAGGAATATAACGACGAGATCAGCAACAACTACAATTCGCGCACCAAATACGAGGGCGGCGGCGGCTATCTGCGCGGCGAGGTCGCGCTGGGCGAGATGAACCTGGTTTCGATCACCTCGTATGATCGCTTCCACCTCGACGATTTCCTCGATCAGGACGATACCTCGGCCGCGGGCGCGATCGGCAACAACAACCAGATCGGGCAGTTCGACTCGGAGCAATATACGCAGGAAGTGCGCTTGCAGTCGCCGGGCGACAAGCCGTTCCGCTATACGGTCGGCGTGTACCTAGCGAGCAACGCGTTCGAGCGGCCGTTCCAGCGCGGCCCCGTCTTCTCGCTCGCCAACTGGTTCGCGACCTCGAAATCGCGCCAGATCGCGGGCTTCGCGCAGGTCGATTGGACGTTGACGCCTGGGCTTACCCTCACCGGCGGCGGACGCGTGCAGAATGAGCGGGTCGCCTATACCTACCGCGAAAATCTGACCAATCGCTTCTATTCGGGTGACGCGAGCGACACCGCGGGCACCTACCGCGCGAGCGTCAAGTACGACCTGACGCGCGACATCAACGCGTTCTTCACCTACGCGACCGGGTACAAGGGTCAGACCTACGACCTGACCACCGGGTTCAATCAGAACCGCGCCGCTGCCGGCCCGATCCGCCCCGAACGCTCGCGCGACAAGGAGCTCGGCATCCGCAGCCATTTCTTTGATCGGCGTTTGACCGCGAACGTCACCTTGTTCGACACCAATTATCGCAACCTGCAGGCGCAGACGATCGAGACGCTGGCCGACGGTACCTCCAACTACCGGCTGACCAACGTCGGCAAGCTGAACACCCGCGGCATCGAGTTCGAGGGATCGCTGCGCCTGTCCGACGACCTGAACGTGAACGGCGCGGTGACCTACCTCGATGCCACCTATAAATCGTTCCCGGTCGCGCAATGCTATCCGCTGCAGACCGCAGCGCAGGGCTGCACCGGCACGCCGGCGAGCCAGAACCTGAACGGTGAGCGCGTCGCGCAGGCGCCGGAATGGAAGTTCAACGTCAGCGGCGATTACTCGCCCTCGCTGACCACGGGGCTGCGCGGCGTGGCGCAGTTCAACTGGCAATATCAAAGCAGCCTGTATTTTGCGCCGCGCGATCCGCAGCTGTTCCAGCCCGCGTTCCACATCGTCAACGTCGGGCTCGGCGTGCGCGACGAGGAGCGCCGCTGGGAGCTGGTTGCCTTCGTCAACAACGTGTTCGACCAGCAATATTACGGTGCGCTGGTCAACACCGCGGGCAATTTCGGCAACAACATCGCGACCCAGGCCGTGCTGCCGCGCGATTTCAAGCGTTACGCCGGACTGCGCCTGGGCCTGAACTTCTAAGCGCGGGCGGGATACGAGCGGGAATTGGTGATGACAGTGAAGCAGGTGCTGCTGGCGGGTGCGGTGCTGGCCGTGACCGGCGCGGCGATCGCCGCCGAGGTGCCGCGCGCCGCCGGCCCGGGCTCTACAGGGCCGCGCCCCATCAGACCGGGTGGCGTCCAGCCGGCGGACGACGCGCAGGCCCGCCCACCGGTCGACGGGCCCGAGCTCGCGCGGTTGGGCGCGCATCCGGTCGGGCTCGCGCGCGTCGAGCTGGTGCAGCCGGGGCAGGCCGACCCGTTGCAGGGCACGGACCAACCGCTGGTGACCGCGCGGCGGCTGCCGACCCTGGTCTGGTACCCGGCGGCGCGCGGGAGGTCAGGTACCGAAACCGGCACGACCTACCATGCCGCGATGTCGGGCGCGGACGGGCGCGACGTGCCGTTCACGCTCGCCGGGCTGGCCACCCCCGACGCGCGCGCGGCGCCGGGGCAGTTTCCGCTGGTCATCCTCGCACATGGATACGGCAACGCGCCCGAAGCGCTCGCCTGGCTGGGCGAGAATTTGGCGAGCAAGGGCTATGTCGTCGTTGCGCCCGCGTTCGGCGATCCGCCGATCAGCATCCGCACCGCCGCGGCGCGGTCGGGGCCGATCACGCGGCGTCCGCTCGACATCGCGTTCGTGGCCGCCGAGGCGCAGCGCCGCGCGGCGCGGCGCGACGGCGTGTTCGCCGCCGCCGACGCATCGCGGACGGTGCTGATCGGTTACTCGATGGGCGGCTACGGCGTGCTGACCGCCGCGGGCGCGCCGCTCAACCCGCAGATGGGATCGCTGTCGCGCGGGATCCTCGCCGATTATGCCGCGGGTGGCGCGCGCGCGGCATCGCTCAAGGTCGCGAACGTGAAGGCGGTGGTCGCGATCGCGCCCGCCAGCCGCTTCGGCGAGATACCGGCCTGGTCGCCGTCCGGGGCAGGCGTCGGCGCGATCACGGCGCCGACCTTGTTCATCGCAGGCGATCACGATCATGCGGTCGGCTATGACGCGGTGCGTGCCCTGTTCGCGCAAGAGCGGCGCGCACCGCGCTACCTGCTGACCTTCAAGGGCGCGGGGCACAGCATTGCACTCGCCGGCGCGCCCGCCGAAATGCGGGGCACCTTCTGGGACATGGACTGGTTCGAGGATGCGGTGTGGCGCAAGGACCGCCTGCTGCCGATCCAGACGCACTTCATCACCGCGTTCCTCGATCGTTTCGCCAAGGGTGAGACGGCCAAGGCGGCCTATCTCGACGGGCTGGTGAGCGATGCCGACGCCGGCAACTGGCCGAACGCGCCGATCGGACGATACGACGGGTTCAGCCCCGGCGCGCCGGTCGCAACCGTGTGGAAGGGGTTCCAGCCGAGCCGCGCCACCGGCCTGCGGTTCGAGGCGGAGCCCGCGTCGTGAGCGACGAGGGGAGCGGCGACGCGCCACGGATGACGCAGACGATGCGCTGGTTCGGCCCCGCCGATCCGGTCGCGTTGCGCGACATCCGCCAGGCCGGCGCGACCGAGGTGGTGACCGCGCTGCACGACATTCCCAACGGCGAGGTCTGGCCGCTCGAGGCGATCACGGCGCGCCGCGCGATGGTGCAGGCGGTTGGGCTCGACTGGACCGTGGTCGAGAGCCTGCCGGTGCACGAGGACATCAAGAAGCGTGGGCCTGACTGGGACCGGCTGATCGAGGCGTATCGCATCAGCCTGCGTCACCTCGCCGCGGCCGGGATCCGCGTCGTCACCTATAATTTCATGCCGCTGCTCGACTGGACGCGCACCGATCTGGCGTGGCCGATGCCCGACGGCGCGCTGGCGCTCAGGTTCGAGCTCGAGATGGTGGCGGCGTTCGACCTGTTCATGCTCGCACGGCCCGGCGCACAAGGCGATTACGCGCCCGACACGCTGGCGGCGGCCGAACGCCGGTTTCATGCGATGGACGAGGCGGCGCGCCACCGGCTCGAGCGGACGATCATCGCCGGTTTGCCGGGCAGCGAGGAAAGCTTCACCGCCGCAGCGTTCCTGGACGCCGTACGCGGCTACGACGGTATTGACGCCGACACGCTGCGCGCGAACCATGTCGCGTTCCTGCGCGCGGTCTGTCCGGTCGCCGACGAGGTGGGTGTGCAGTTGGTCGTCCACCCCGACGACCCGCCGTTTCCGATCTTCGGCCTGCCGCGCGTCGTCAGCACCGAGCACGACGTGGCCGCCCTGTTCGACGCGGTGCCCAACCGGTCGAACGGATTGTGCATGTGCACCGGATCGTTCGGCGTCCGCGCCGACAACGACCTCGCCGGGATGGTCGATCGCCTGGGCGCGCGGATCAACTTCCTCCATCTGCGCTCGGTGCAGCGCGAGGCGAACGGCGCATTCCACGAGGCACCGCATCTGGCGGGTGACGCCGGCATGGCGGCGGTGGTCGCGGCAGTGCACCGGCTGCAACGGCGTGAAGCACGCGCGATCCCGATGCGCCCGGACCACGGGCACCAGATGCTCGACGATCTGAGCAAGGTGACCAATCCGGGCTATTCGCTGCTCGGCCGAATGCGCGGCTTGGCCGAGTTGCGCGGGCTGGAAGCGGGGATCGCGCACGCGACACATTCTGACGAGTAACACCGCGGCGAACGACCGCGGGCGATGAAGAGGCGGGAGAGGCGATGATGTCGAGCAGGTTCACGCTGGTAGGTGCGGGATTGATCGCGGCGCTGGCGATCGGTCCGATCGCGGCGCAGCAGACATCACCGCCCACGCCGGCATCGGGCGCGGTTCAAGCCCTACCCAATGCACCGCTGCCGCCCCCGACGCCGTTGCTCGTCGCGGCCGACCTGCGCGACGGCACCGACCTGTCGGGCCCGTGGCATTATTCGATCGATCCGTTCCGATCGGGCATCGCGGGCTTCCACGGTGAAGCGCCCGATAGTGGGCAGCAGCGCTGGCGCGACGTCGACGTGCGTCAGGCGATGGCGAGCGACAGTCGCACCTTGTACGAGTTCGATCTCGCGCGCTCGCCGCTCGCTTCGCTGCCATCGTCGTGGCTGACCCATGCCGCCGAGCTACGCCATTACGATGGACTGATGTGGTACCAGCGCAATTTCGCCGCGCCGACAAAGCGGCAGGGGCGGTATTTCCTGCGCTTCGGTGCGGCGAATTACGCGACGCGTGTGTACTTGAATGGGCAGGAGGTCGGCCGACATGAGGGCGGGTTCACGCCCTTCGCCTTTGACGTGACGCGGCTGCTGCGCGACGGCAGCAATCAATTGACCGTCGGGGTCGATTCGCAGGCAACCGAGGCGACGGTGCCGCCGCCCGTCACCGATTGGGAGAATTACGGCGGCATCACGCGCGCCGTGCGGTTGATCGCCACCCCTGACACCTATGTCGACGATGCGTGGGTGCGGCTGACCCGCGACGGGCGGCTGGCGGCCGACGTCCATCTCGACGGGCCGCAGGCGGCGAACCGTGCGGTGCGCTTGCGGATCGCGGCGCTCGGGCTCGACCAGACCGGGCGCACCGACGCTGCGGGCAACTGGCGCGCGACGATGGCCGCACCCGCCGCGCTGGTGCGCTGGTCGCCCGAGCGCCCGCAATTGTACGACGTGAGCATCGAGGCGGGTGCGGACCACTGGCGCGACCGTATCGGGTTCCGCACAATCGAGTTGCGCGGCGCCGATATCCTGCTGAACGGCAGGCCCGTCTACCTGCGCGGCATCTCGATGCACGAGGAGGAGCTGGGCGCCGAGCCGACACGCGCGATGACCCCGGCGGCTAGCCGCGCGCTCCTGTCGGAGATCAAGGACGGGCTGCACGGCAATTTCGTGCGGCTGGCGCATTATCCGCATTCCGAGGTGACGCTGCGGCTCGCCGACGAACTCGGGCTGATCGTGTGGAGCGAAGTGCCCGTTTATTGGCGCGTCGCCTGGGGCAACCCCGACACGCTCAGGCGTGCGCGGACGATGCTGGCGGAGAACATCCTGCGCGACCGCAACCGCGCCGCGATCGCGATCTGGAGCGTCGCCAACGAAACGCCCGTCAACGATCAGCGCAACGCCTTCCTGCGTACGCTCGTCGCCGACGCACGGCGGATGGACGACACAAGGCTGGTCAGCGCCGCCTTGCTGGTGGAGCGCGAGCCGAACGTGAACCATCCGGTGATGACGCTCGCCGATCCGCTCGCTCCCGCGCTCGACGTGCTGGCGATCAACACCTACAACGGCTGGTACACGCCCGACCGGTTGCGCGACCTGCCCGCCAGCGAGTGGCGCGTGCCCGCGGACAAGCCGTTGATCTTCTCGGAATTCGGCGCCGACGCGCGCGCGGGCTTCCACGATCCCGCCAACAAGCAGAAGTTCTCGGAGGATTATCAGGCAGATTATTACCGCGCGAAGCTGGCGATGGCGGCGCGGCTGCCGACCCTGCGCGGCATGTCGCCGTGGATCCTGAAGGATTTCCGCTCGCCCAGGCGGCAGAACCCCGATTTCCAGCAGGGCTGGAATCGAAAGGGGCTGATCTCAGAAACGGGTGAGCGCAAGGAAGCGTTCGGCGTCCTCTCCGATTTCTATCAGGCAAGGGCTGCCGGCACGCCCGCCGGCCAATAGGATCGCGCCGACGATCAGGGGCGCTGCACGCGGCAGCGCCCCCGCCGCGTCAGAACGCGAAGTGGATCGATCCGATCACGGTGCGCGGCGCGCCAAAGGTATAGCGCGTGGTGCCCGACGCACTCGTCGCGGTCGAGAGATTGCCGAAATAGCGCTCCTCGAACAGGTTGGTGACGTTCAGTTGGAGAAAGGTGTTCTCCAGCCCGAACCGCGCCAGGCTGGCGCGCGCGTCGAGATCGACGGTGGTGTAGCCCGCGACGAGCAGGTCGTTGACGTCGGTCACGTAACGGCGTCCGACGTGCTTGACCTGAACGCCGAGCGAGAAGGGATCGAGCTCGACCTGCGCGCGCCCGCCATATTGCCATTTGGGCGTTTCCACCACGAACTTGCCCGCGGTCGCGAGCAGGACCGCGCCGTTCGCATCAAGCACGTCGTCCTGCAGCCGCGCATCGGCGTAGGAAGCAAAGCCGTAGAGCGACAGATGCTTGTTCGGCGTGATCCCGATGTTCGCGTCCACCCCCTTGCTCTCTACCGTGCCGACATTGCGGTCGGTGGTCAGCGTACCGCCGCCCTCCAGCGTCGTCGTGGTCGAGACGATGCGGTTGGTGTAATGGATGTACCAGCCCGCGACCTGCGCCTGGACCAGTCGCGAGGAATAACGCAACCCTAAGTCGAAGGAGTCGGTCTTCTCGGGCTTGACCGCGCTGGTCGGGACGATCGTCACGTCATCGAACGCGTAGAGATTGTCGGTACGCGGCGCCGAGAAACCCTTGGCGTAGCTGGTGAACATGCTCAGGTGCGGCACGAACTGATAGGTCAGACCGACGTTGGGCAGCACGGCATTGTAGGTCTTGATACGATTGGCATAAGGTGCGCCGTAGCTCGCGGTTGTCGCATTCGCCGCCACCTGCGCCGCGGTCTGCGAGGTGCAGTACGCGTCGCTCGAATTGCCGGGGATGGTGTAGCAATAATTGGTCAGGTTGCGGCGGAAGAACGGCGCGCGAACGCCGAGCGCGACCTTCAGCCGATCTTCGAAGAAGCTACCGCGATATTCGCCCGAGACCTGGTGCAGGATTGCGTAGGATAATCGGTTGCGTTTGTTGACGACGTTGCCTGCCGCGTCGAGCACCGCGTAATCACCCTCACCGTCCAGGGCGCTGAACACGTTATAGGGCGTGCCGGTCGCGTCGAGCAGACTGGCCTCCCCGGTTTGGCGGTGGCGCGCACGGTCCCAGGTATAGGCGACGCGCACCGCATTACTGGCGTCCAGTTCGTAGCGCAGCCCCGCGATCGCGGTGAAACGCTGCGTTCGTGTGTTCGACGGAAAATAGACGCGGACGTAGTCGAGCGTGTCGCCGTCGCCGCTCAGGTCGACCGCGCTAGCGACACCGGCGCCCAGCCGCTGCAACTGATAGGTGTAGACGTCGGTCGCCGCCGCGGTTCCACTCGCGTTGGTGGCGCTGCCATCGCTTTCGGCCAGCACCGTCGACCCACCGCCGTTCGCGCGCGTGAAGGTGTACGCGCCGTCAAAGGTGAAGGTCAGCCGATCGCTCAGCGTCTTGCGCGCGTTGACGCGGAAGTTGCCGGTGTTCGACGGATTGATCGCGGTCGCCGCGACGTTGCCGCACGCGGTGCGGTCGTTCTGGCTCGTGCCCGAGACGCCGCTCGCCGATGGCAGCGCGCATGAAGCGTCGTAGAGGTAGCTCGACGAGGTGTCGCCGAACACCGCGTCATATTGTGCCTTGTTCAGGTCGAGCGTGTAAGGCGTGTCCGCGCTCACCCCGCTCGACGGGACGACGCCGGTGCCGAGCACCGTGCGGATGTTGGCGAGCGTTGGGTTGCTGTACGAATTGTTGCGGTTCTGATTGTAGTGCGCCGCGACCGATATGAAGTCGCCGTTCGATCCCAGCGGCTGGTAGATCTTGGCGTTGAACTGTTGTTTGTAGATTTCCCCCGAGCCGCGATATTGATCGTAGCGCTGCTCGCTTGCCGACACCCACGCCTTGGTGCCGAACGTGGTGAACACGCCGGTGTTGATCAGCCCGAACACGCGGTTCATGTCGAAGCTGCCGTGTGAATAATCGACGATGGCGCCCAGCTTCTCGCTCGGGATCAGCGAGCGGTAGTTGACGGTGCCACCCGACGCGCTGGCGGTCGGGGAGTCGACGTCGGTCGCGCCGAAATTGACGTTCACCTGCTCGATCAACTCGGGATCGAGCTGCTGGTTGGAATAGATCGCGTAATTGCCCGAGTCGTTCAGCGGGATGCCGTCAAACGTCAGCGACACGCGATTGCCGTCAAAGCCGCGGATGCGCAGATTGCCGCCGGAACTGCCGTAGGGATCGCTGTTGGTGAAGTTGACACCGGGCACGAGGTTGATCGTGTCGAGGATCGACTGACCCGGCGTACGCCGCTCGATCAGTTCCTGCGTCAGCACCGCCTTCGCCTTGGGCGTGTCGGGCAGCTCGATCCCGTTCACGTCGCGCGGGCTGCGCGATCCTTCGACGACGATCTCGTTTTCCGCGTCGACCGTTCCGGTCGACTGCGCTGCCGCCGCCAGCGGCGTGACGAGTACCAGCGCCATTGCGCTGCCCGCTAATACATGAAACATCAAATCTTCCCGCTCTGAGTTGACTGGCCGCGTCGCATTGTGCTCCGGCAGTGCGTCTCAAGTGGTGGGGCAATATGATGTTTTGGTGAAAACTATGGATGGTTTGACGATGCATGATATCATCATCGGACCGTGTGGAAAGCGTGCCGCACTATATTGCCAAATAGCTTTACAAAAATACGATCCTGCTGAGGAGTTACGAAGGATTGCGGCACAATCACGTTACTGGGCGGTGCCGGTCCAGCGTGACACGAGCGCGAGCGATCGTTGCAACATCGTGCAATCTGCCGGAAATCTGACGCTGACACGGCAGTCTTGCTGCCCGTTACGGGCCCGTTAGCAAGGAAACGCTCATGTCATTCGCGCACTCGTCCGTACGCCTCGTCCCACACGATGTGACAGGCGGCGCCCGATGACCGCCGCCTGCCTAGCCACGACCGGCTCGCCCCCCAGCGTTCCTGGTGCCGGCGCGCCAGTGGCGCCGCGGATCGTGATCGTCGACGACGATCCCGGCATCCGTGAATTGTTGACCGATTACCTGACCAGCCACAGCCTAGGCGCGGAGGCGGTCGCGAGCGGGGCGGCGCTGCGCGAGCGGTTGTCATATCGGCCGTGTGACCTGATCATCCTCGACATGATGATGCCGGGCGAGGACGGTTTGTCGATCCTGCGCACGTTGACGAGCGCGGCCGATCATCCCAGCGTGATCATGTTCTCCGCGGTGACGAGCGAGGTCGACCGCGTCGTCGCGCTGGAACTGGGTGCTGACGACTACGTGTCAAAGCCCAACAGTCCGCGCGAGATGCTGGCGCGGGTGCGCGCGGTGCTCAGGCGGCGCGGGCTGGCGACCGGCGGCAGCGACAAGGAGGAAGCGGACAGCGGCGCTTCGCCCGCGCTGTTGTTCACCTTTGCCGGCTGGCGGCTCGACCGGCTGTCCCGCCGCGTCGTCACCCCGGCGGGCGAGCTGGTGCCGCTGTCGGACAGCGAATTCGAGATGATGCTGCTGTTCGTCGAAGAGCCGCACGTCGTCCACTCGCGCGAGAAGCTTGCCGATTTGCTCCACAGCCGGGAAGGGGGGATCAACGACCGTACCATCGACGTGAAGGTCAGTCGTTTGCGCGCCAAGCTGATGGCGGGCGGCGGCGACGAGATGGTGCGCACCGTGCGCAGCCGCGGCTATCTGTTCCTGCCGCAGGTCCGCGCCGCCTGACGCGACAGGTCGGGGCGGCACGCGCGACGTGCCGCCCCCAACGCATCAGAACCTCAGCTTCGTCGCGACGAAGAAGGCGCGACCGTATGGGTCGTAGGTCGAGGGATAGGTGTTCGCCTGTTCCTGATTGTCGCCCAGGACCGGCGGCTGGCGGTTGAACACGTTGTTGACGCCGACCGACCAGGTGAAGCCGCCCTCGGTCTCGAACGCGGCCGACAGGTCGAAGTAATTGTACGCCTTGATGTGACTGACCGAATAATCGCCTGAGTCGTCGTCGACCGGCGACAGGTAGCGGTGCAGCACCGACAGCGTCACCGGGCCCGATGCCCAGGTCAGCCGGTTCGACAGCCGCCACTTGGCATACGGGTTGCCGCACGAATTGCCGAACTTGCCCGCGCAGTTGATCGTCAGATCGGGGATCGCCGACAGCGGATTGAAGTCGAACGAGATCAAACGCGTTCCGCTGGCACGCAGCGTCAGCCGGCTGTCGCTCGCCCCGAATGCGCCGAAGCCGAGCGGCATGCTGTAGCGCCCTTCAAAATCTACGCCCTTGGTGATGACGCCGCCAGTGTTGGCGAGCGTACTGACCGCGTCGGTGATCGTGTAACTGTTGCCGTCGCGCGGCAGCGAGGCGCAGTAGCTGGTGTCGAACGGCACGTAACCGTTGCCCGAATTGCCGTAGCATGCGTTGATCAGGTTCGCGGTGCCCGGCGTCGCGATGTAATTGTCGATCTTGATGCGATAATAATCGGCGGTGAACGAGAAACCGGGCAGGAAGCGCGGCTGCAGCACCACGCCGCCGGTCCAGGTGTTGGCGGTTTCCTCGCGCAGGCTCGCGTTGCCCCCCTGGATCGTCTGGATCTGCGTGCTGCCGCCGTCATAGGCGGTGCCGATCAATGCCGCGGGCACACCGGTCGAGAGGCAGCTGGCGTTGAGCGTCGCGTTGGTCAGCGCGACCGCGAGCGTGCACGGATCGGTCGCGGCGGGGAAGTTCTGCGTCGATCCGCTGAACAGGTCCGACACGGTCGGCGCACGGACCGCGCGGGAATATTGCCCGCGCAGGCTGATGTCCTTGATCGGCGCCCAGACGAGCCCGCCCGAATAGGTGCTGACCGATTTCGCCGCGGTGGAATAGTAACTGTACCGGTACGCGCCGTTTGCCTCCAGCCGGTTGAAGAACGGCTTGTCCGCGATCAGCGGCACGTCGACTTCGGTGTAGAGCTCCTTTACGTCATAGCCGCCGCTCAAACCCTCGCCCGCATTGAAGCCGACGACGTCGCCCGACGACAGCGAGAAGTCGGGATTGTAGCTGCCCGCTTCCTTGCGATATTCGGTGCCGAACACGATCCCTGCAGGCCCCGCGCCTAAATCGAACAGGTTCTTGTTGGTGATCGACGCGCTCGCCACCTGTTCGCTGATCGTGCTGCTGTTCTGCACCGGGATGGTGATGAACGCCGCTGCGGCCGAGCTGATGTTGCCCGCGCCAAAGATGTTGAGCGGGACGCACCCGTTGGCGGTGTTCGAGCAGACGAGGTTGCCGCTCGCGTCATAGGTCGTGCGCAGCGCCTGCAGCACGCGGCTGCGCGACACGTTGCCGGTCTGCGTTTCCTGCGACTTGGTGCGCGAATAGCTGTAATAAGCGTCGTACGACCAGTCGCCGCCCAGATTGCCGCGCCCGCCCAGCACGACACGGTAAGCGTCGTTGTCGATCGAGGAGATGCGCGGGCCGACCTCGCTCAGGCGGCGGTAGATCGTCGAGGTCACGTAGCCGTCGCCATCGGTGTCGAGCGACCGCAGCAGCGACTGCGACGAGGCCGACAGGAACGAGGAATCGACGTCGAGCGCGACCGATCCGGTGAACGGCGTCGGCGCGAGCTGATTCTTGACGCGGTTGTTGATGAACTGCCCTTCGGCATAGACGGTCAGCCTGTCACTGACGTCATAATGCGCCTGCGCGCTCAACAGGAAACGTTCCTGCGGCACCTGCAGGTAATTGTCGGGGGTATAATTGTACGCGTCGGTCAGCGAGCTGTAGCTCGAATAGCTGCCATCCTGCTCGAACTTGCGGTTGACCCCGCCGACCACGAAGCGCGTGCCCGGGATCGACCCCGACCCGCCTGCGATCAGCCCGCCCGAGCCGTCATCGACCAGCGCCTGCTGCGAATAGCTGCGCGCGTTCTGCTGCACCGCGTTGCGCTTGGTATAATCGAAATAGATCGTCGCGTTACCGCGGCCTTCGTCGAAATTGCCGCCGAGCAGCAGGTTGGTGTTGAAGGTGCCGCCGTCACCCGCCTGGTTGATGCGATAATCCGCACTCGCCTCGGCACCGGTGAAATCCTGCTTGAGCACGAAATTGACCACGCCCGAGATCGCGTCGGAGCCGTATACCGCCGACTTGCCGCCGGTGACGATGTCGACGCGCTCGATCAGCGCGGTCGGGATCGTGTTCAGATCGACCACCTGATTGGCGTCGTACGAGACGTATCGCCGCCCGTTGACGAGCACGAGCGTGCGCGTCGAGCCGAGCCCGCGCAGGTCGGCGGTCGCGACGCCGCCGCCGGGATTGTTCGACGCCCCCGTCGTGCTCGGAATGAGTTGCGGCAGGTCCTTCAGCACGTTCTCGACGTTGACCTGCCCCGATAGGGCGAATTCCTGCGCGGTGACGGTCGAGATCGGCGCGGCCTGCGTCAGCTCGGGCCGGGCGAGGCGCGAGCCGGTGACGACGATGTCGCCTTGCGCGGCGGCATCGGACGGCGTGCCATCGGCGGCGACCGCGCTGGTCGCGGAATTGGTCTGCGCGAGGGCGGGCGACGTGACGGTGGCGAGCAGCGTCGACGCCAGTAACCACCGGCGGTTGGTAGGATACATCAATGAACTCCCCGAAGGCCACTCTGTGTCGAGTGGTTGAGCGATATGTCGCGCAGCAAGTGTCTGCGGTTCGCATCGGAGCACTTCGGGTTCGTCGTATCAACGCTTGATCAGCTACGTCTTTCTGCTTAGCCAATTCAGTGTTGTAGTCACCACGCTTTATTACGAGGAGTTACATCGTCTGTAGCAAGCGTTGCTTTGCCGGTGCATCAGAACGTCGTGCCGATGTTGAAGGTGATGAGCTTGGTGTCGTCGCCCGGCTGCTTGAGCAACGCCTTGGCGATGTCAATCCGCAATGGACCGAACGGTGAGCTCCAGTCGATGCCGAAGCCGACCGACAGTCGCGGGCTCGCGCTGTTGCCATAGTAACGCTCCTGATAGGCGCTGAGCGAGTAGGTGTAGGGCGTGCCGGTGTTCGTGGTGGTCGAGGCGCCGCTCGAATCGAGGTACAACAGATCCCCCGACGAGTTGGTATATTGACGTGTCGTCGTCGTGCACGCGGTGCTCGCGGCATTGGCGGTCGCGCACGTGTCGATTAGCGTCGGCGTCTTGCCGCCGAACACCGCGCCCACATCCATGTAGATCAACGGGCGAAGTTCCAGCTCGCGTGCGCCCGCTCCCAACGGCAGTGCGAGTTCGGCGCGGGCCATGTAATAGGCCGTACCGCCCAGCGCCTCGCGCGTTTGGTAATCCGATCCGGTATAGAGCGTCGCTGGCACGGTCGACGTGTCGTAGGTCGTGCGCGTCACGCTCGGCCCGATGCCGCGGATGTCGAATCCGCGCAGTTGCGGTTGTCCGAGGAAGAAACGATCGGTCAGCCGCACGTCCTGCCCCAATCCGTCGATGTAGCCGCCCTCCGCGTGAGCCGAGAAGACGAACTGCTTGCCCAGATCCCAGTATTTCGTCGCTTTGGCGGTGGTGCGCAGATAGCGCGTGTCGCCGCCCAGTCCGGCGAAATCCTGGCTGAACGAGAAGGTTGTGCCGCGCGTCGGGCGCGTGCGGCTGTTGGTTGTGTCGTAGATGAAGGAATAGCCGACCTGCGAGGTCCAGCGATTGCCGACCGCCTCGCACAGATACGTGCCCGCCAGCGCGGCATCGCAGACGCCGTTGGTGTAATAAGTGTCCTGGTCGAGGGAGACCTGATCGTAGCTCAAACCATAGCGGATTGCGGTTGACCAATATTCGTTGATCGGCGTGCCTGCGCGAACCTGAAAACCAGTGCTGATCTGCTGGTAGGTGGTGTCGTTACTGGTTGTGGTATTGTAAGATTTATAGTCGCGCCGGAAGATGTCGCCGCCTAGCGCAATGTTGCGGTCGAACAGATAGGGTTCGGTGAAGCCGAGCTGGACCGACTTGGAATAGGCCGAATAGCTGCCGTTCAGGCGCAACTCCTGCCCCATTCCGCGGAAGTTGCGCTGCGTGGTGCCTGCCTGGACGATGAAACTCTCGAGCGAGGAATAGCCCGCCGACAAGGAAAGCTCACCGGTCGATTTCTCCTCCACGCTGGTTTGCAGCACCACCGCGTCGGGGTTCGACCCCGGCACCTGCTTCACCTCCAGCTTGTCCTGGAAATAGCCGAGCGAGTTGATCCGGTCCTGGCTGCGCTGGACCTGGACGCTATTGAACGCATCGCCTTCCGCTAGCCGCAACTCGCGGCGGATCACCTTGTCGCGCGTGCGCGTGTTGCCGGTGATATCGATCCCTTCGACGTAGCTGCGGCGGCGTTCGGCGATGTGAAACGACACCGACATGGTGTGCGCCTCGCCGTCGCGCTGGAACTCGGGCGACACGTCGGCGAAGGCATAGCCGAACAGCCCGGCGGTCTGCTCCAGGCTCTCGACCGTGTCCTCGACCAGCTTGGCGTTGTACCAGTCGCCTTGCTTGAACGGCAGCGTGGCGGCGAGTTTCGTGCCATCGAAGTCGCGGATGTCGCTCTCCACGCCCACATCGCCGAAACGGTAGCGCGGTCCTTCCTCCACCACATAGGTGATGACGAAGTCGCGCTTGTCGGGGGTCAGCTCCGCCACCGCCGAGGTGACGCGGAAATCGGCGTAGCCTTGCGTCAGGTACAATTGCCGCAGCTTCTGCTGATCATAAGCGAGCCGATCGGCATCGTAGGTCGTGGTCGACGACAGCAGCCGCCACGCGCGCGCCTGCTTGGTTGCCAGCTGCGCGCGCAACGCGTCCTCGCCGAACTGATGGGCGCCGAGGATGTTAATCTGGCGGACCTTCGACTTCGGCCCTTCGCTGATCACGAACACGATATCGACACGGTTCTGGTCGAGCAGCACCATCTTGGGATCGACGCTCGCCGCGAACCGCCCCTGGCGGCGGTACAGTTCGACGATCCGGGCCACGTCGGCGCGCACGTTGCTGCGCGAAAAGACCTGCCGCGGCGCGAGCTTCAGCTCCTTGGTGATCTTGTCGTCCTTCAACCGCTTATTGCCTTCCAGCACGATGCGGTTGACGATCGGATTTTCACGCACGCGGATCGTAATCGCGCCGCTCGTCACGCCCTCGATCGTCACATCGGCGAACAGGCCGGAGGCCTGGATGTCCTTCAGCGCCTGATCGAGCGTCTCGTTTGAATAAGGAACGCCGACGCGCAGCTTGGTGTAGGCGATGACCGTCTCGGGCTCGATCCGCTGGGTGCCCGCGACGGTCAGCGACGCGATCACCTTGGCGGTCGGTGCCGCGTCGCGAGCGCTGTCGCGCGCAGCGTCCGGGACAGGGCGCGGCAACGCGGTAGCGGGTGCGGCGAGCAGAAGAGTGGCTATCAACGCGAACGATTCCTGTGCTTGCCCTGTTGCGGTGCTTGCCCCCGCCGGCGCTGGCAGTGCGGCGGGCGCGTCGCCGCGGGATGTCGCCGCGTCTCCGCTTCGTTGCCGAGCGCGACCGAATGTGATGACGCCATCACATTTGCGCCTCCGGGTCGTGTGCGCGGGCCCGCAGTGCGGCCGCGGCGGCGGTGCGCGCACCATGTGTCAGGCGTGCGCGTATCCGACACGCAAGCTGACATATCGCGGCGACGCAGTGACGCGACACGGTGGCGGTCGCCTTTGCATCCCCGGGCGACGCCAAGAGGAAGTTGTTCGATGTTCATCACCAGCAAGCAGCCGTCGATCGCCGCGCCGGTCCTCGCCGCCCCTCAGCCCGCGCTGATCGACAATCCGTTCGCGCCCGAAGTCTATGCCAACGGCCTGGCGGGGTTCGCCAATATCGGCGGGCTGATCGCGATCACGCTGGAAAGCGGACGCTGCGACCATACGCGCGCCGAGCCGGTGATGGAGCGCGTCGTCGTCGGCCGCCTCGTGTTGCCGATATCGACCGCGCAGGCGCTGGTCGCGGCGCTCAACAACTTCCTCGAGCAGCAGGGGCTCAGCCCCTCGGCGGCGATGGCTGCGGGCGCGACGTTCCAGTAGCGTGCTGTCATAGGGCGCGAGCGCGGAGCGTGGTTCGGACGCTCCGCTCCGCTTGTTCCCGCCACGTCGCCTTTATGTCACGCTGTTATCGACCGCGCCGCTTCGTACGCCAGAAATCAGTCGTGCTGATCGTGTGCTATAATGGACACAGCCTATCGCTTTTTGGGCATATTGCAGCGCTGCAATGCGGGCGATACGCCGGACCTCGATGTCCGACCCATGTTCCAGACCCACATTGGTGTCGACGATCTGATGGATCGCGGCGGTCGCCTCCTGATCGTCGACGACGATTCCGACATTCGCGAGCTGACCAAGCAGTTCCTGCAAGCGCACGGTTACGACGTCGACGCAGTCGAGGACGGTGTCGCGATGCGCAGTGCGCTGGCCAAGGACAGCTATTCGCTGGTCGTGCTCGACGTGATGATGCCGGGCGAGGACGGTTTGTCGATCCTGCGCTCGCTCGATCGCGCCACTGCGCCCGCGATCATCGTCATGTCGGTGATCGGCGAAGAGGTTGACCGCATTGTCGGGTTGGAGATGGGAGCCGACGATTACATCGCGAAGCCCGCCTCGCCGCGCGAACTGCTCGCGCGGATCCGATCGGTGCTGCGCCGACAGGGCGAGCGGCCGCTCGCCGCAACGGCTTCACCCAGCCGTCACTTCCAGCGGTTCGCTGGCTGGCGGCTCGACCCGATCGCGCGCCAATTGTTTGATCCCGACGACGTGGTCATCAACCTGTCCGATGGCGAATTTCGGTTGTTGATGACCTTTGTCGATCATCCGCGCCGCGTGCTGACGCGCGATTTCCTGCTCGACCATTCGCGCGGGGCGAACGCGGAACATTTCGATCGCGCGATCGACGTGCAGGTCAGCCGATTGCGCCGCAAGCTGATGCGCGACGGTGGCGGAAGCAGCGGACGCGGCGACGAGTTGATCCGCACGGTCCGCAACGAAGGCTATATGTTCGCGGCCGATGTCGAGCGCCGCTGAGCGCCGCGTGGGCGGTCGCACGATCGCTTGGCCGATCTTTGCACTGGTGATCGTCTCGGTCGTGGTTGTGGCGACGACGATCTTCGCGGTGACCTTCAGCGGTCCGCCGCCGCGCCGCTTGGGACAATCGCTGTCGACGGTGACGCAGGCGCTGCGCACCGGCGAGACGCCGCGTGCCGCCGGTCCCGATCTGTCGGTCACGACACGCGACGCGCCGCCCGCGCCGGTCCGTAGCATGCGCGTCGATCCGATCGCACGGCAGGCGCTGGCGACCAGCCTGGGCATGCGGCCGGACGACATCATCGCCTACACCAGGCGGCCTTCGCCGCAGGAGATGGGCGCGTTCGGGCCCGATTTCGTCTTGGCGCGGCGTACAGCGTCCGGCTGGCGGGTGGTGGAGACCGCGCGGCCGTGGCTCGCGCCGTGGCACATCAAGACGTTGCTGGCGATGCTGATCTCGGTGATCGCGCTGGCGATCCCCGCGTGGCTGATCGCGCAGGCGATCTCGCGTCCCGTACGCGCGGTGGCGCGTGCTGCCGAGCGCGCGCGCGCGGGTGCCGAGCTGTCGACGCTGCCGAGCGGCGGCGCGCGCGAGGTGCGCGCACTGTCGAACGCGGTCGCCTCGATGCACGAGCGTTTGGCGAAGCACGCCGAGGGGCGCACCACCATGCTCGCCGCGATCGCGCATGACCTGGGCACGCCCTTGTCGCGGCTCGCGTTCCGCGTCGAACAACTGCCCGAGGCGGCGCGCGACCGCGCTGCCGCCGACATCGCCGAGATGCGCGGCCTCATCGCGGCGGCGCTGTCGTTCGCGCGCGACGAGGCGGTCGGCGCGCGCGAACGCCTCGATCTCGGCAGTCTGCTGGAGAGCCTGGCGGATGACGTGGCCGACGCCGGTAGTGCGGTGACGGTGACGCCGGGTCCGCGCGCGATCATCCGCGGCGATAGCGTCGCGCTCCGCCGATTGTTCGGCAACCTGGTCGAGAATGCGGTGCGTTACGGCCAGCAGGCGGCGATCGCGTGGTGGATCGAGAGCGGTCTGGTAGTGGTCACGATCGACGATCACGGGCCCGGCGTCGACCCCGCGCAGGTGGAACGCCTGTTCGAGCCGTTCGTGCGCGGCGATCCGTCGCGCAACCGCGCGACCGGGGGAACGGGGCTCGGCCTCGCCATCGTGCGCTCGATCGCGGCGCGCCACGACGGCGAGGCGCTGCTGGAGAACGGACCCACCGGCGCGCGCGCGCGTGTGACCCTGCCGCTCGCCGCCTAAGCGTATGTCACGACGGACACGCGGCGCAGCCGATCCGTCACGCGCGGCAACAATCGCTGTGCCTGGCGACATACAGGGGTGAGCCATCGCGTCCAAAAAGGCGATCGACCTTCTGGGAGTAGGCGATGCACGACCACGACACGATCGAACACGACCACGGCCACCGCATGGCCGACGACCTGCCGCGGCTGCGCGCACTGCTTGAGCGCCGGCGCGCGCTGAAATGGTTCGCGGGTGCAGGCACCGCAGCGATCGTCGCAGGCTGCGGCGGCAGCGACTCCGACACCGTTACCACCGCGGCGACGACCGCGAGTGCAACGGCGACACCGACCCCGTTACCGACGCCGACGCCGACCTCCGGAACCGCTGGCTGTCTCGCCGACCCGGCAGAAACCGCCGGACCGTATCCCGGCGACGGCACCAACACCGCGAGCGGATCGACCTCCAACGTGCTGACGGTCAGCGGCATCGTCCGCTCCGACATCCGGGCGAGCTTCATCTCGTCGACGACGATCGCGGGCGGGGTCAAGGTCGTGCTCACGCTCACGCTGGTGAACGTCAACGCCGCGTGTGCGCCGCTCGCGGACTACGCGATCTACCTGTGGCACTGCGACCGATCGGGCAACTACTCGCTCTACACCGCGCGTACCGAGAGCTACCTGCGCGGCGTCCAGGTGACTGACGCAGCAGGGCAGGTCACCTTTACCACGATCTTTCCCGGATGCTATGACGGGCGCTGGCCGCACATCCATTTCGAGGTCTTCTCCAGCCTGTCGAACGCACTTTCGGGGCGATACGCCGTGCTGACGTCGCAGCTCGCCATGCCAGCGCCGACGTGCACGACGGTGTACGCGGATACGACTACCTATCCCTTGAGCAGCAGCAACTTCGTCCGCGTGTGGCTGTCCTCCGACAATGTGTTCGGCGACAACAGTGCGGCGCAGATCGCGCAGCAGACACCGGTGTTCACCGGCAACTCGACAGCGGGCTACACCGCGGCCGCGACGATCGGCATCGCGCTATAGGTGACGGCTCATGCGATGGATGGGCGCAGCCACATAGAAGGTTGCGTCAGCGTCATCGGTGTAGGGGAGCATGTGGTGCCCAGGGACGGGATCGAACCGCCGACACTGCGATTTTCAGTCGCATGCTCTACCAACT
>NZ_CAKZHV010000066.1 GCF_936927845.1 uncultured Sphingomonas sp. | reverse complement strand
TCCTCACGAAGGCGGACTCTAGCTCAAACTGGCGGAGTTTCAGGGGAGCACGTCAGTCGCGCTGAACGAATGACCGCTCTCGAAAGCCGTGTGTAGCAACCCGAGCATCCGGCATTGGGCGGAAGCGGGCACTCGTTCCGGCATGGTGCGGTACCGCTACGCCAAGGTCCGCCTGAGCGCGTCGCGCCAGCCGGCGATCAGCGGTGCGCGCGCTTCTGCCTTCATCGTCGGCTCGAAACAATGTTCGCGCGACCACAGGCGTTCGAGTTCGTCCAGCCCGGACCACACGCCGGTCGCCAGCCCGGCATGGAATGCCGCGCCGCGCGCGGTTGTCTCGAGATCGTCCGGGCGTTCGACCGGCACTTCGAGCAGGTCGGCCAGGAAGGCGCACAGCCAGTCGTTCGCCGCCATGCCGCCGTCGACGCGCATCGTCGCGGGTCGCGCGCTGCCGTCGGCGACCATCGCCTCGACCAGGTCCATCGTCTGGTACCCGACTGCCTCCAGCGCGGCGCGTGCGAGATGTGCCTGCGTTGCGCCGAGCGTCAGCCCGAAGATCGCGGCGCGGGCGTCGGGCTCCCAGTGCGGCGCGCCGAGCCCGACGAAGGCGGGCACCATGTAGACGCCGTGGCTGTCGGGTACCTCAGTCGCCATGTCGTTGGTCTGGCTCGCGTGCGTGATGACGCCGATACCGTCGCGCAGCCATTTGATCGCCGCGCCCGCGACGAAGATCGAGCCTTCGAGCGCGTAGGTCGTCCGGCCATCGAGCCGGTACGCCGGAGTCGTCAGCAGCCGGTTCTCCGACGCGATCGCCTCCTCCCCGGTGTTGAGCAGCATGAAGCAGCCGGTGCCGTAGGTTGATTTGGCCATGCCGCGCGTGAAACACGCCTGCCCGAACAATGCCGCCTGCTGGTCGCCCGCGATGCCCGCAATCGGGATCGACGCATCGAAGAGGCCCTCGGCGGTGTGGCCGTAGATGTACGCGTTGTCGTGCACCTCGGGCAGGATCGCCATCGGCACGTTCAGCAGCCGGCACATCGCCTCGTCCCAGCATCCATCGCGGATGTTCCACAACAAGGTGCGCGATGCGTTGGTGACATCGGTCGCGTGCACCGCGCCTCCGGTCAGCCGCCACAGTAGAAACGAATCGATCGTTCCGAAGGCGAGTTCTCCCGCCTCGGCGCGTGCGCGCGCGCCCTCGACGTGATCGAGGATCCAGGCGAGCTTGGTGCCCGAAAAATAGGGGTCGAGCAGCAATCCGGTTCGCGCGCGCACCTGGTCCTCGGCGCCCTCCTTCAATCGCGCGCAGGTATCCGCAGTGCGGCGGTCCTGCCACACGATCGCGTTGTGGATCGGGGCGCCGGTCGCGCGGTCCCAGACGAGCGTCGTCTCGCGCTGGTTGGTGATCCCGATGCCGGCGATGCCGTCCGCGCCCACGCCGCTCTCCGCGATCGCCGCGCGCGCGGTCGACAGCACGTCGCGCCAGATGTCCTCGGGATCATGCTCGACCCAGCCGGGCGCGGGATAATGCTGCGCGAACTCGGTCTGCGCGCTCGCGATGCGTTTCGCGGCTGCGTCGAACACGATGCTGCGCGTCGAGGTCGTGCCCTGATCGATCGCCAGAATGTGCGTTTTCGCCACTGTTCGTCCTCTCCTCGCGCCCTTGCGTCAGCACTCGCCCGCTTTCTACCCCGACGTCAACACTTTCGTTTTGGCGCGTTCGTGCTATATACGAAAGCGTAAACGAAAGCGGCGCATGATGAACGAACTTTCCCCTATCAATGATCTGCTGATCGTTGGCGGCGGCATCAACGGCGCGGGGATCGCACGCGATGCGGCTGGACGCGGTCTGTCGGTGCTGCTGGTCGAGCAGGACGATCTCGCCAGCCACACCTCGTCGGCCTCGACCAAGCTGATCCACGGCGGCCTGCGCTATCTCGAATATGGCGAGTTCCGGCTGGTGCGCGAGGCGTTGACCGAGCGCGAGCGGCTGTGGCGGATGGCGCCGCACATCATCTGGCCGCTGCGTTTCGTGCTGCCGCAGACCCAGTCGCCACGCCCGGCCTGGATGGTGCGGCTGGGGCTGTTCCTCTACGATCACCTCGGCGGGCGCGAGGAACTGCCGGGCACCGAGACGATCGCGCTCGGCGAGACGGTCTACGGCAACGGGCTGAAGGACGCCGACGGCAAGGCGTTCGTTTATTCGGACTGCTGGGTCGAGGACAGCCGCATGGTGGTGCTGAACGCGCGCGACGCCGCCGAGCGAGGCGCCGACATCCGCACGCGCACCCGGCTCCTCGACGCGCGCCGCGATGGCGACACGTGGGTGGCGACGATCGAGAGCGCTGTGGGTCGCGAGACGATCCACGCCCGCGCGCTGGTCAACGCCGCGGGTCCGTGGGTCGCCGACGTGATCGGGCGGACGGGTGCGAACCGCAGCGAGCGCGGCGTGCGGCTGGTCAAGGGCAGCCACCTTGTCGTGCCGAAGCTCTACGAAGGCGACCACGCCTTCATGCTGCAGAATCCCGATCGCCGCATCGTGTTCGCGATTCCGTACGAGGGCAAGTACACGCTGGTCGGCACCACCGACGAGCCGTGGGAAGGCGCACCCGCCAAGGCGCAGATCAGCGCGGGCGAGACCGACTATCTGCTGGAAACCGCCAACCGTTATTTCACGCGGCAGCTGACCCGCGACGACATCGCGTGGAGCTACGCCGGCATCCGTCCGCTCTACGACGATCAGGCCGGCAGTGCTTCGGCGGTGACGCGCGACTATGTGCTCGACCTCGACGGCGGTGACGGTCGCGCGCCGATGCTGAGCATCTTCGGCGGCAAGATCACCACATACCGCAAGCTTGCCGAGCACGCGATGGCGGAGCTGGCGCCGTTCTTCCCGCAGGCGCGCGGGGCGTGGACCGCGGGGGCCGATCTGCCCGGCGGCGACATGGACGATTTCGAACGCTTTCTCGCGCATCTGACGCAGGATCATCCCGAGGTCGCACCCGATCTGCTGCGGCGGCTGGCGCGCGCGTACGGCACGCGCGTCCACCGCATCCTCGATGGCGGACTGGGCGAGGATCTCGGCGGCGGCTTGTTCACCGCCGAGGTCGATTACCTCGTGGCGCAGGAATGGGCGAAGACCGCGGAGGACGTGCTCTACCGACGCAGCAAGATGGGCCTTCACGTACCCGAAGGAACGGAAGCGCAGTTGGCAGCCTATCTCGCGAACAAATGAACCAGCCTGCCTTCGACCTCGTCGCCGATCGCCACCGCCGCATCCTCGAGCTCGCGCGGCAGACCGGCAGCGTCGCGGTCGAGGCGCTGGCAGCACAGCTCGGCGTCACGCCGCAGACGATCCGCAAGGATTTGAACGATCTCGCCGCGCGGGCGATGCTGTCGCGCGTCCATGGCGGTGCGGTGGTGACATCGGGTGTCGGCAACCTCGACCATGAGACTCGTGCCGCGGTCGCGGCAGACGCCAAGGCGGCGATCGGTGCCGCCGCGGCGAAGCTCGTACCCGATGGCGCCAGCCTGTTCGTCAATGTCGGCACCACCACCGAGGCGGTGGCACGCGCGCTGGTGACGCACCGCGAGCTGCTGATCATCACCAACAACCTGAACGTGGTGGACATCCTGGCAGCCCGTGACGGGGTGGCGGTGATCGTGGCGGGCGGGCGCGTGCGCGCGAGCGACCGCGCGATCGTGGGGGCGCTGGCGATGGACTTCATCCGCGGCTTTCGCGTCGATTACGCGGTGATCGGCGCCTCGGCGATCGACGCCGACGGCACCTTGCTCGACTTCGATGTCGAGGAAGTGCGCGTGTCGCAGACGATCATCGCGCACGCGCGCAAGGTGATCCTGGTCGCGGACGCTAGCAAGATCGGCCGCGCGGCGCCGGTACGGATCGCGGGCGTCGATGCGATCGACTATCTGGTGACCGACCGGATAGACCCCGCGCTCGCCGCCGCGTGCCGCGACGCGGGCGTGGAGGTGATCGAGACCGATCCGGCGTGAGGAGACGGCGATGACGCAGGGCTGGGCCCCAGTCGAGGAGCGACGCACCGACACGCTGGTCGCGGGACCGCTGCAGCGCCTCGCTGCGCTGTTCGACCACGACGCCGCGCACTGGCCGCACGATTCGCTGCCGCCGCTCGCCCACTGGCTCTATTTTCTACCGAATGACGCGCAATCCAGGCTGGCGGCGGACGGTCACCCGGTACGCGGCGCGTTCCTACCGCCGATTGATGCGCCGCGGCGGATGTGGGCGGGCGGGCGCGTAACGTTCCACGCTCCGCTTCCGATCGGCGCCGCGGCCACCCGCCACAGCATCGTCACCGACGTGCGCGAGAAGCTTGGTCGCTCGGGCGCGCTCAACTTCGTGACGGTGCGCCACGAGGTTCACGCCGCGGGAATGCTCGCGGTGACGGAGGAACAGGACCTTGTTTTCCGACCCAGCAACGTCAGCGCACCCGCCGCCGCCCACCCCGATCTGCGCGAGCCCGCCGTGAGCCGCGAAATTGTGCCCGACGTGACGGCACTGTTCCGCTTCTCGGCGCTGACCTTCAACGCGCATCGCATCCATTATGATCGCCCTTACGCGCAATGGGTCGAGGGCTATCCCGATCTGGTGGTGCACGGCCCATTGCAGGCGATGCTGCTGGTTGACCATCTGCTGCGTGAGCGGCCGGGCAGCACCCTCACCCACTTCGCCTATCGCGGCGTGCGCCCGATGTTCGCCGATCGGGCGCTGCGGCTCAACCTTGCGGACGGCTCACCGGTGGCATTGTGGACCACCGATCCCGACGGCTGCACCGGCATGGACGCGCGCGCGACGCTTGCCTGAGCCTACCCGACCGCGTCGGCGCGGACGGTGGCGAACCAGATCGTGTGGATCGCGCCTTTGCCATTGCTGCGCGCTCGCACCGTACGCTCCTCCACCGCGAAGCCCGCCGACGACAGTCGCCGCGCGAAGGCTGCGTCGGGCGCGGCCGACCAGACCGCCAGCACCCCGCCGGGCCGTAGCGCCTCGCGTGCCAGATGGAGCCCGCGCATCGCGTAGAGCCGGTTGTTCGCCGCGCGCACCAGCCCGTCGGGGCCATTGTCGACGTCGAGCAGGATCGCGTCATACTCACCCGGCCCTTCCGCGATCATGTCGGCCACGTCGATCTGCGCCACGCCGACTCGCGGATCGTCGAGGCAGCCGGCGGTCAGCGACGCCATCGGTCCCTGCGCCCAAGCAATAATCTCGGGCACCAATTCGGCCACCGTCACACGCGCGTTGCCCGGCAGCGCGGCCAGTGCAGCGCGCAGCGTGAACCCCATGCCGTAGCCGCCGATCAGCAGCCGCGGCGCGGGTCGCGTGCCCAGCCGCTCGATCGTCATGGTGGCGAGCGCTTCCTCCGACCCGCTCATGCGGCTGTTCATCAACTCGTTGCGATCGAGCACGATCATGAAGTCAGCCCCGCGGCGGAACAGCCGCAGGTCCTCGCCGCCGGGCACGCGCGCGGTGCCGATCAATTCTCTGGGAACCATGATGGATGCTCGTAGGTGTGGCGCAAAGGACGCGCGTTACGCCGATGCGCGCGCCTTGGCGACCGTGGCTCGCAATGTTTTGGTAAAATGGCAGCAGCGCGCTATATGAGAGCTGCCCAGGCGCGCGATCCGCGTGCCGGCACGTTCACCAACAATTGGGAATTCAACGACCTTCATGGCTGCGTTCAAGGAACAGAGTTTTCAGGAGCGCGCCGCGCTCGCCGCCAAGGCCAAACAGGCCGCGATCGCGAAGCTGCGCGCCAAGCCGCCGGTCGACGAGGCGGTGCTCGCCGAGCAGCGCAAGATCGCCGAAGAGCGCGCCGCCGAACAGGCGCGGTTGAGCGCGGAAAAGAAGGCCGCGCGCGAGCAGGCGATCGCCGAAAAGAAGGCCGCGCGTGAGGCCGCCGCGGAGGAAGCGCGGCTGGCCGAGGAAGCCAAGCAGAAGATGCGCAAGGTGCCGACCGAGGCCGAGATGAAGGCGGCGCGCGACGCGCGCTACGCCGCCCGCAAGGCGCGCCTCAAGCGCTGACCACGACCGGCCGCGCCGAGAAGCGCGGCCCTTCGCTGCCGCGCCCAATGGCGCAACATGGTACGATCATCGCAGATTGGTCGCTGCGTGGACGAATAACTGTCATCTGACGAGCAGGTACGTCATCGCCAGTATCGCAGGCAGGCGTAGCAGCACGATGCCTAGCAATCCCAGCCACGACCGCGGCGCGGACATGGCGATCCGCAACATGTCCACCTCTTTGAAACGGGTAGGCCTTCTGGACATGACGGGCATGGGCATCGCCATGTAGCGGACGTGGCCGAGCCGTAAGCCAATCATGAACAGCGGCCATTTCCACCCATTCGTCTCGTGACAAGCGGTCGGGTAAACGCCCTTCGCGCTAGATCGAAGCCGTTGATCGTGCCGCCGCCATCGGCTCAGCGGCGCTCGCCCGCCAGGTAGCGCGCCAGCGGATCGATCATCTCTTCGGGGATGCGCCGTGCGATCACCGGCATGATCGCCTGCGACTGGCGTGCGTCGATCACCTTTTCATCACCGCGCCAGTCGCGCAGCCGCTGCGCGATGTAGCTGGCGCGCTGCCCAGTCAGGATCGGCTGCGGCTTGCCCGGCCCGTGGCAGCTCGCGCAGGCAGGCAACTGGATGCGCGGCATGCCCTGCTCCGCGATCTGTCGCGCGCGCATGTCGGCGGGCGACGCGATCGCCGGGCGCGCGGGCTGGTCGATCAGGCCCGGCATCGCGGCGAAATGTCGCGCCAGCATCGCGATCTGCGCATCGTCGAGCGTGGCGGCCGCCTGCTGCATCACTGCGCTGTGGCGAACGTTGGCACGGTAGCTCCTGAGCGCCGCCTCCAGCGCCGCGACGCGCTGCCCGCCAAGGATCGGTATGTCGCGTTGCCCGCGTCCCTGCCCGTCCGCGCCGTGGCAGCCGGTGCAGCGCGCGATCACCACCGCGTTCGCCGCCGGCAGGGTCGCGGGGGCGACCGGCGTCGCGACCAGCGCGCGATATTGCGCCGGGCTCATCGTCGGCAGCGCGCGCACGAACGCGACCATGCGCCTGATCTCGTCGTCGCGTCCGTCGCTGCCCCAGGCCGGCATGCCGGAGAATTTGACCCCGTGGCGCAGGATCCAGAAAAGCTGCCGGTCGGTCCACTCGCGCGCGTTGACCGACAGGTCGGGCGCGTGCGGCGTCGCACGCTGCATGACCGGCAGCGGCCGAACGCCCGGTGCGCCGTGGCACGAAGCGCAGGCCTGCGCGAAATGCCCTGCCGCGCTCACCATCCCGCCGCGGTCAATGATCGTCTCGGGCGTCGACACGGCGGCGTGCGTCCGCACCGAATTGCGCATCACCCAGTGGAGGAACCAGTTGCTGATCGCCCAATGCCCGCTCGACGCAGCGACGTTGAAGATGCCCGACCACGCGAATGCCATCCCGAACGCCGCGAGGCCCAGGAGCGAGACGATCACCCGCTTCCACGTCAGCCGAATCGTCACGCGCGCACCTCCCCTGCTCGATACCGGAGCAGACCGGCCAGCATCCACAATCCGCCCAGGCAATAACTCGCCCCCCCGATCACCAGCATGACCACGCCGCCGAGTTGCTGGTCGGCGAGCGCGTCGAGGCCGAATGCCGGGTGCATCGCCATGCCGGCGTAGAGCGCGCGCGGCGCAAGCCCGATCAACACGCCCAGCAGCGTCATGTGCATGGAGGTGAGCAGCAGCGCCGCAACCCCGCCCGCCGGCCGCACCAGCGCGCTACGCCACAAGGCGAAGCCGACGCCCAGGAACATCGCCTGCTCGGCGAGCGCGACCATGGTCGAACCGTCCGCCGCCGCGCGCGCCGCGGGTAGATGCCAGCTCCACACCACCACCAATTCCAGCGCGGCGATCAGCAGCGGCGCGCCCTGCCCTGTCCCGCCATCTGCACCACGGTCCGCGCCCGCCTCGCTGCGCCACGCGAGCATGGGTGCGGCGACCGCGACCGCGAGCATGTGCCCAAGCATGTGGCCGGTCATGCCGAGATGCGCGACCGACAGCGCGACCGAGACGCCGGCGACGAACAGGCCCGCCACGCGCATCATCGGCAATCGGTCAGCAGCAGCGCGGGCGCAGCGGTGAACAGCACGCCGACGACGCTCAATCCGGCGAGCAGCAGCGTCGCTGTCGCGAGGAAGCGCGTGCGATCGATCTCGGTACTCTCGTCGTGCGGCGGCGGGTCGCCCGGCGTGCGGCTCTGCACGAAGGCGACCGCGCCCGAGGCGATGATGATCGCCAACGCGACGATCGTGCCAACGACGAAGGCGACCGGAAAGCGCGCGAACTCGCCCAGCTTCGCGCACGATACCGCCACCCACAGGTAGCAGAACATGAAGTGCACCGCCCATACGCTCGGCGGCACGATCAGCGTCCACAAGGTGACGCGGCGCGACCGCAACCGCGCGGCAAGGTCGCTCTGATGCTCGTCGCTCATGACGTCGACGGGAATAGCCCGATCGTCGCATAGGTGACGATCGCGGTCAGCGCGAGGAAGTGGAAGTAGACGGTAATGTTGCGGATGTCCGCGTCATGTTCTGGGGTCATGCGTCCGGCGAGGCTCCGTGCGAGCGTATAGGCCTGGCAGATCACGCCGACGCCCGCGTGCGCCGCAGTCCAGATCGCGAGCGTCCAGACGATCGCCGGGTAGACGTGCAGCTTGGGCGCGAGATCGGAGAACCACGGTCCGGCGAGCCCTGCGAACAGGCTGGCGAGCGTGACCGCAATCCCCAGGCCGAGCAACGCACGCGCCGCGCCGACCTGCCCGCGCGCGTTCAGCTCACGCGCCGCCACCGTGGTCGCCCATGACACGAGCGTGAGCGTCATCGCCACCATCGGCCAGAATGCGCCAGGTCCGTCCATACCGGGTCCCGACGGCGGGAAGTCCGGATGCACCGTCCAGAAGAAATAATAACCGAACACCAGCCCGGAGAATGCCGTCGCGTCCGCCAGCATCGTGATGAACATCGCCCACCAGCCGGGGGCGACGGGACCCGAACGATAGAGCGGTAGGACGATGCCGTGGCCGATCGATTTCTCCGGCTTTTCCGGGATCTCGGCGGTCGACCACAGCCATACGAGCACGGCGGCGAGCGTCGCCACCGCGCCGCCCAGCGCCAGCCAGTAGAGATGGTAGGTCGTCAGGATGAACACGCTGCCGAGCGCCACCGCGGTGATCATCGGGATCACGCTGGGCGTACCGAGTCGGATCACCTGCGCCGGACGCGCGTCGAGCGTCGTCGTGATGATCGTCTCGCGCCGGCCTTCCTCCGCGTCGGGCAGGAAGAAGCGACCCTCGTCGACCTTGGCGACGAAGTCCTTCTGATCCCAGATCGGGTAGCGACTCTCGATCAGCGGGACCGAGCGGATGCCCCAATCCTCGTCGTCGGGGTGTGCCAGCCATTCCAGCGTGCCCGCGTTCCACGGATTGCGCGGTGCCTTCGCCCGCCGGGGGCTGAGCGCCAGGTCGATCACGATCACCAGCACGCCCGCAGCGAACAGATAGCTGCCGATCGTCGAGGCGAGGTTCAGCCCGTCGACCCCCAGTTCGGCAGGATAGGTGAACACGCGCCGTGGCATGCCGAGCAGCCCGGTAATGTGCATCGGGAAGAAGGTCAGGTTCGCGCCGACGAACAGGATCCAGAAAGCGGTGCGCCCCAGCCGGTCGGACAGCTTCTTCCCCGTGATCAGCGGCCAGTAGTAATAAAGGCCGCCGAACAGCGGCAGCAGCGTTCCGCCGATCAGCACGTAATGCAGATGCGCGACGATGAAATAGGTGTCGTGCGCCTGCCAGTCGAACGGCGCCACCGCGACCATCACGCCGGTCAGCCCGCCGATGACGAAGATCGCGATCGCACCCAGGCAGTAGAGCAGCGGCGTCGAGAAAACGACGCGCCCGGCCCATAACGTCGCGATGAAGACGAAGATCTGCACGCCCGTCGGGATCGCCACCGCTTCGGACGCGGCGGAGAAGAACGCCAGGCTGATCTTGGGCAGCCCGGTCGCGAACATGTGGTGGACCCACAAACCGAAGCTGAGGAACGCGGTGCCGACCGCGGCCAGCACGATCCACGGATAGCCCAAGATGTGCCGCTGCGCGAAGGTCGGGATCATCATCGCGAACAAGGCGATCGACGGCAGGAAGACGATATAGACTTCGGGGTGGCCGAAGATCCAGAACAGGTGCTGCCACAAGAGCGGATCACCGCCCTTCGCCGGATCGAAGAACGGCCAGCCGAGCAATCGCTCCAGCTCGAACAGCACGTCGCCCGCGATCAGCGGCGGGAAGGCGAACAGGATCATCACCGCCACGACCAGGATGTACCAGGCGTAAAGCGGCATCAGGTTCAATCGCATGCCGGGCGGACGGCATTTGAGCACGCCGACGATCAGTTCGACCGCGGCGGCGACCGACGATACCTCGATGAAGCTCAGCCCCAGCATCCAGATGTCGGCGCCGAGCCCGGCCAAGTCGGTCCGCGTCGTGAACGGCGGGTACATGAACCAGCCGCCGTCGGGTGCCGCATCGAAGAAGATCGAGCCGGCGACGAACACGCCGCCGATCAGGAAGCTCCAGTAACCGAATGCCGACAATCGCGGAAACGGCAGGTCGCGCGCGCCGAGCAGCTGCGGCAGCAGGATGATCGACACCGCCTCGAACATCGGCACCGCGAACAGGAACATCATCATCGACCCGTGCAGCGTGAACAGCTGGTTGAAGGTCGAGGCGGTAACGAGATCGTTCGCCGGCACGGCGAGCTGCGCGCGCATGATCAGCGCCAGCACGCCCGCGAACAGCATGAAGCCGAACGCCGTCAGCGTATACCACACGCCGACGCGATTGTTGTTGACGTCGGTCCAGCGGAAGAACCAACCCGATGGCGGCTTCCACACCGCACGCAGGCGCTCTTCCTGCTCGGCCCGCAGGTCAGGGTCGTCTTGCGCATGGAGGCTCATGCGATCGCTCCGGCGCGGCGGGTCATTTCAGCGTTTCCAGGTAGCGCGCGATCGCCGTCACGTCGGCGGGCGCGAGATGCGTGTAGGCGGGCATGCGCGCGCCGGGCTTCACCGCGGGCGCATTGCGGATGAAGCGGATCAGATTGGCCTCGCTCATCGGCATGATCCCCGCGCCCAGCGTGGTACGCGCGGCGATGTGCGAGAAATCGGGCCCGATCCTGCCCGCCGCCCCCGTTCCTGCCACCGCATGGCACCCGCCGCAGCCGTTGTCGGCGAACAGCGTCGCGCCGCGCCGCGCGACTGCATCGGCCGGCGCAAGCGCGGCCCGGCGCTGCTCGGCGAGCCAGCGATCAAAGGCGGCGGGCTCCATCGCGACGACGTCGAACGCCATCAGCGCATGGCTCAAACCGCAGAATTCGGCGCACTGCCCGCGATAACGACCTGCTCGCGTCGCGCGTGCGACCAAGCGGTTCGTGCGCCCGGGGATCATGTCGACCTTCCCCGCCAGCCCGGGGATCCAGAAACTGTGGATCACGTCGCCTGCGCTCAGGCGAAAGTCGACGGTGCGCCCGACAGGGATACGCACCTCGTTCGCCGCTGCGATCGGCTGGCCGTCCGCATCGCGGTAGCCGACGCGCCACCAGAATTGCTCGCCCGCCACGTCGACAATCAGATCGCCTGGCATTGCCCTGATCGGCCGCATCGCCGGCAACGTCCCGACGAGCAACGCCGCGAGCACGCACGTCGGCACGATCGCCCCTGCCCATAGCACCAGCCGCATCCCGCCGCGGTGACCGATCGCGTCGCGCCTCGACCGGATCGCGAGCGCGAACAGCACCGCCACGATCGCGAAGATCACGACGCCGCCCGCCGTCATCAGCAGCGTCAGCGCGCGCATGTTCGCGGCCTCGATGCCGGAGGTGGAGAAGGCGGACTGGCGCGACATAGGCCCGTTCGGACCCGCAATCGGACCGCAATGCAACCCATCCAGCCGCGCGCAACAGAATGTTACATGGCTGGAACGACGATGCTGTCGCATCTACCGTGCACGCCGGTGCACATCTACCAAGGCCGCGAAAACACGATCTGATGAAATACTGTCGCCTCGTCGCACTGGAACGACGATGGTGACCCCTACGGGAATCGAACCCGTGCTTCAGCCGTGAAAGGGCCGCGTCCTAACCGCTAGACGAAGGGGCCGTGAGGCGAGGCGGCGCATTGCGGCAAAAGCGACGGCCGGTCAAGCCTCTTGTCGGCCCGAGCCGAGTCCGCGGCTCAGTTCGCCCAGGCGGCGTCGTCGAGGTGGAGCTCGGCCGCGGGGCGGCTGCCCCAATCGTCGAGCTTGGCACGGCCCGCCAACCACAATCGTCGCGTCGGCCCGGCGGCGAGGAGTGCTTGCCCGAGCGGGGTGTCGGCCGCACGGAACGCCATCGCCTTGATGCTGCGCCCGTCGTCGCCCGCCACGATCGCGCGGACGTGGCCGTTGCCGACCACGTCGACCTTGATCGTGCGCACCGGGCCGACCGCGACACGCGGGGACGGCCAGCCGGTGCCGTACGGCCCGCCTGCCTCCAGCGCCTGGACGAGATCGGGGGTGACACCGCCGGGTGCCAGCACCGTGTCGACCAGCAGGGCGCGGTTCGCGGTCGCCTGCGCGACCGCCGCGGCGAGCCGTTCATCGAGGAATGCCGCGAGCGCGTCGATCCGGTCGGCGGCGACGGTCAATCCCGCCGCCATTGCGTGCCCTCCCCCGGCGACGAGCAGCCCGTGCTCCTTCGCCGCCAGGATCGCCGCGCCCAGGTCAACTCCGGTGATCGAGCGGCCAGAGCCCTTGCCGACGCCGTGCTCGTCGAGCGCGATCACGATCGCGGGACGCCCGAGCTTCTCCTTCAAACGCCCGGCGACGATGCCGATGACGCCGGGGTGCCACCCCTGCCCCGCCACCACGACGACCCCGCGATCGGCGACGATGCTTGCCTCAGCGCCTTCCTGCACGATCGCCTCGATCGCGCGGCGTTCCTCGTTCAGCCGGTCGAGCTCGGCCGCGATCATGCGCGCTTCACCTGCGTCCTGCGTTGTCAGCAACCGGACGCCAAGGTCGGCGAGCCCGACGCGTCCGCCCGCGTTGATCCGCGGGCCCAGTGCGAAGCCGAGGTCGGTCGCGGTCGGCGCGCGGGTCAGGCGCGACGCTTCGATCAGCGCGGCGATGCCGGGATTGCGCCGCGCCGCCATCACCTTCAGCCCCTGTGCCACAAAGGCGCGGTTGAGCCCGCGCAGTTGCGCCACGTCCGCCACCGTCCCCAGGGCCACGAGATCGAGCAGGTCGAGCAGCTTGGGCTCCGCGCGGTCGGCGAAATAGCCGCGGGTCCGAAGCACCCGCACGGTGGCCGCCGCGAGCAGGAAGCAGACGCCGACCGCCGCGAGATGCCCGTGCGCCGCGCCATCGGTCTCGTCGAGCCGATTGGGGTTTACCACCGCGTGCGCGCGCGGCAGTTCGGTGGCGCATTTGTGATGGTCGACCACCAGCACGTCGACGGGCACGTCGGCGAGCGCCTCGAACGCCTGCGCGCCGCAATCGACCGTCACGATTAGCGTCGCGCCCTCGTCCGCGAGCAGGCGCATCGCCGCGGCATTGGGGCCGTAACCCTCTTTCAGGCGGTCGGGGATGTAGACGCGCGCGTCGCGCCCCAGCGCACGCAGCAGCAGCACGATCAGCGCCGAGGAGGTCGCACCGTCGACATCATAATCGCCGAAGATCGCGACCTTCTCGCCGCACTCGACCGCGTCGGCGAGCCGTGCGGCACCCTTGTCCATGTCGCGAAAGATCGATGGGTCGGGCATGAAGCCGCGGATCGACGGCGCGCGATGATCATCGAGCGCCTCGCGCGGGCAGCCGCGTGACAAGAGGATCTGGGTGATCAGGTCATCGGGCACCATGCCCGAACGCTGGTCGTCAGCGAGCGCACGCCACCGCCACGTCTGCCCGAGGATCGAGCGATCGATGTCCAGAACGTTCCGCATTGCCGACACTTAGCCGAAATCGGTACCGCGGTCACGCGCCCGCACGCGCGTTCGGCTCACGCCTGTCGCATCACCCAGGGATGTTCGCGAAACCATTTGGTGACGATGTACTTGACCCCGTCCACCACCGGCATGCCTTCGTGGAGCGTGCGGGTATTGGGACGACCGTCGGCTTCCATGTTGTTCCATGTCAGCAGCATGCCGCGCCGCGGTGACGCGCGCACCCCGCCTTGCGGAAACCAGGTGGCGCCGCCCTCCTCCACGTCGTTCAGGTAGATCATCGCCGTCCAGGTGCGCTGGCCGCCGCTCGCCTGCATCTTGGGCCAGTAACTTTCGCCTTCGTGGAAATAATCGTGGTGGGTGCGAAAATGCTGCCCGGGCGCGTAACGCTGCCCCTGCATCGTCTCGCCGTGCGCGGGGTCGAGCCCGAGCGCGCCCGCGATCCGCTCGTCGATCGCGCGGATGTCGGGGGCGTTGCGATCCATGTCGCAGCTCTCGCTGGTGCGGTTGGCGCCGTGCCCTTTGTCCGACAGCAGGGTGGAGGGTCGACGCTGCCGCTCGATCAACGCGATCAGGTGGTCGCACGTCGCATCATCAAGGAAGCTGAGGCAACGATACGCCTGGATCGTCTCGCTCGGCAGCCGCGTCATGCGCGGATCGGCGTCGAGCCGCGCGGCGACAGACCGGCCGATCACGGCGCGCGCTGGGGAGGGGTGACCGGGGGGAACGCTCGTGACCGCCATGCCCTCACCCTTGCAAGCCGCGGCGGGCGAGGCAAGCCCGCCCGCCGCCGACCCGATGCGCGATCACCAGAACAGGTCGTAGATCGCGTCGACGATTTCGCCCGTGTCGACGTCGACCAGGATGGCGTCGTTATAGTAGCGCACCCAACGGTACGGTCCGTACGGCTCGGGCAGGCGATAGGCGAACGGATCGTCGATCCAGTAGTTTTGCGCGAACAGCAGCGACGACAGTCGCGCGCCGATCCCGAAGCGGCGATAGCCACCGTTCCAGCCGTAGGGCGCATAGTAGCGCGGCAGCCGGTACGCCGCGCGGTTGCTGTTGCGATAGCCCGACCAATCGTAGCGCCGGTCCTGCCGCCAGCCGCGATCCCACCGACGATCCCAATCACGATCCGGGCCACGCTGCGCCTGCCGTCCCCAGCCGCCCGCATTGCCCGAGCGCCAGCTCCAGTCGCGTCGATCGATCGTGTCCGAGCGGTCGCGCCAGTCGCGCGCGTCATTCCGATCGCGCCCGTTCCAGTTGCGTCCGGCAGAGCCGCGGCCGTCCCAGGCCCCCCGGTCGGGTGCACGCGCGTAATCACCCCGGTTGCCGCTATCCTGCGGGCGATCGCGATCACGCCATCCCCCCTGCCCGTCGCCGCGCGGGCGGTCGCCGCGCCCGTCGCGATCGGCGCCGCGCCCGGCGGAAAGGCCGGGCGACATCTCGCCGCGTTGGTCCTCGAGTCGCTGCTCCTCGCGACGGGGCCGACCCGCCACGTCTCCGCGATCGGATGCCCAGTTGCGCTGACGATCCGGGCGCGGTTCCGCCTCGGGCCGGTCACGGTTCCAATCGCGCGTCGGCGCAGGCACGTCAGCGCGCTGATCGGCGCGATCTCGGTCCTGACCCGCTCGGCCCTGGCCGCGTCTGTCCTGGTCGGGTCGGTCCGGGCGTTCGTCGCGATGCCAGGCGCCGGGTGCTGCGGCACCGTCGCGCTCCGGCCGTTGCCAGCCGCCGCGATCACCACTGCGCTCGGGCGACTGAGCGCGTTCGCCGCGTTGCTGCGCGCCCGCCTGCGCCTCGACCCGCGCCTGCATCCGCGCGCGCATCAGGTCGCGGATCGATCCGTCCTGCGCGCTTGCCGCACCGGGTACGATCCCCGCTGCCGCCGCGAGCAGCCCTGCCACCACCGATCTCACCATCGCGCACACTCCCACACGCCGGTCACAAGACCAGCACCTCCTCGCCTCGTTGATCGGCGGACCCGATCATCGACGCTGTTGTGATGCCGCAGGAGTGTCGAACCGTTGCTGAATTGATCCGTCAGCGAATTGACAGCTACGCCGCCGCGGACCCGCTGCTCGCCATCTTGCCCCAATATTCGTCGCGCAACAGCCGCTTGTAGAGCTTGCCCGTCTCGTGGCGCGGCAGTTCGTCGCGGAAGTCGACGCGACGCGGTGCCTTGACGTGGCTCAAGTGCGCGCGCGCGAACTGGTGCAATTCGGCGGCGAGTGCGTCGCGATCGGCGAGCGGGTCGCGCGGCTGGACGATCGCGACCACCTCCTCGCCCATTTCCTCGTTAGGAGCGCCGATCACCGCGACATCGGCGACCGCGGGGTGGGTGACGAGCAGATTCTCGATCTCGGCAGGGTAGATGTTCACACCGCCCGAGATGATCATGAAGCTCTTGCGATCGGTTAAATAGAGGTAGCCGTCCTCGTCCATCCAGCCGACATCGCCCAGCGTCGTCCAACCGCGCGCGTCGGTCGCATCGCGCGTCTTGGCAGGATCATTGTGATAGCTGAACGGCGCGGCGCCGGTCGGGTTATGCTCGGTCACGGGCGACTGGAAGAAGACGGTGCCCTCGCGGCGTGGCGGCAATTCCGCGCCATCCTCGCCGCAGATGTGCGTGATCGTGGTCAGGTTGCGCCCAACCGATCCGGGGTGCGACAGCCATTCGGCAGCGGAGATGGCGTGGAAGCCGTTCCCTTCGGTTCCGGCATAATATTCGCCGATGATCGGCCCCCACCAGTCGATCATCGCCTGCTTGACCGGGACCGGGCAAGGCGCGGCGGCGTGCCATACCGCACGCAGTGACGACAGATCATGGCGGGCGCGCGCCTCGTCGGGCAGCTTCAGCATGCGGACGAAGTGCGTCGGTACCCATTGCGCGTGGGTGACATGATAGCGTTCGATCGCGGCGAGCGCCTGTTCGGCGTCGAACCGCCCCATGACCACCACCGTGCCGCCCATCTGCTGCACCGCCATCGACCAGCGCAGCGGTGCCGCGTGATAGAGCGGCGCGGGGCTGAGATAGACCATATCGGGCGTGAAAGCGTAGAGCGCCTGCCCCAGCAGCGCGAGCGGCGAGGTGTTCTCGCCGTAAGGCTCGTGCGGCAGCGCGAAGCGCACGCCCTTTGGCTTGCCGGTCGTGCCGGAGGAATAGAGCATAATCTGCCCCGGCGTCGGGTCGTCGATCGGCGTGTCCAGCTGCCGGTCGCGCAGGCTCTCGTAACTGTCAAAGCCCGGGATTGTGCCGCCGACCATCAATCGATGCAGATCATCCGTGAGCGGCAGCAGCGCCTCGGCGCAGGCCGCCGTGCCCGTGGAAGTGATGAGCACGCGGCAGTCGCCGTCGCGGATGATGTAGGCGGCTTCCTCGGCGGTAAGCTTGGAGGAGATGCAGGTGGTGTAGACGCCGATCCGCTCCGCCGCCCACATCACCTCAAGATAGCGCGGGCTGTTGTCCATCATGACCGCGATTCCGTCGCCTAGCGCCAACCCGAGCGCGCGCAACAGTCGCGCGCCCTGGTTCGCACGCGCGTCGAGCTCGCGATAGGTCACCACTTCGCCCGACCCCGCCATGATGTAGGCGGGTTTGTCGGGCGTGACCGCGGCGTGTTTGTAGGGATGCATCGGCCTCTCCGTCATGGGCGCGGCGGAGTCTGCGCTTCGCTCGCGCCGGTGCTTGGCGTTCGTCGTTACTCGGTCACGCGCTCCACGATGATCGCGGGTGCCATCCCGCCCGCCGCGCACATCGTGACGAGACCGTAGCGCTTTTCCTGCCGCTCCAACTCGTCGACGATCGTCCCGATCAGGATCGCGCCCGTTGCGCCGATCGGATGACCGAGCGCGATCGAGCCGCCGTTGACGTTGACCTTGTCACGGTCGAGCTCGAGGTCGCGGATGAACTTTTCCGCTACCACCGCAAAAGCCTCGTTGATCTCCCACAGATCGATGTCGTCCTTGGTCAGCCCCGCCTTCGCCAGCACCTTCTTGGCGGCCGGCACCGGCGCGTTGAGCATCAGCGTGGGATCGTCGCCGACGTTTGCCATCGCCACGATCTTCGCGCGCGGCTTCAACCCATGCTTCTGGGCATAATCCTTCGAGGCGAGCAGCACCGCCGCCGCGCCGTCGACCACGCCCGAGGAGTTCCCGGCATGGTGGAAATGCTGGATGTCGAGATCGGGATAGCGGCGATTGATCTGTTTGCGGAAGGTGTCGCCGTTCTTGTTGTACGGCATGTCGGCCATTGCGGCAAACGAGGGCTTGAGCGCCGCCAGCCCTTCCGCGGTCGTCTGCGGGCGCGGGAACTCGTCACGACCCAGCACGACGTTGCCGTCGTCGTCGGTTACCGGCACGACCGAGCGATCAAACCGCCCCTCGTCCATCGCGACCTTCGCGCGCCGCTGCGATTCGAGCCCCAACGCGTCGAGCGCTTCGCGGCCGATCCCCTCCATGCTCGCGATCGCATCGCCGCACACGCCCTGGTGCGATTGCGGGTGGCTGAGGTTCAGCCGCTGGTTGCCCGAACCCATGCCGAGCATCGGCTTGCCAGCCTCCATGTCCTCCTGGCTCATCGCGGCGGTCAGGCTCATCATCTCGGTGCCGCCGGCGATGACGAGGTCTTCCATGCCGCTCATGATCTGCGCCGCCGCGAAATTTACCGCCGTGATGCCGCCGCCGCAGAAACGATCCAGCGTCGTACCCGATGCCTTCACGTCATACCCCGCGTCGAGCGCGGCCATACGGCCGAGGTCACCGCCCTGCATCCCGCGCTGTGTCGAGGTCGACCAGATGATGTCGTCGACCTCGGCGGTGTCGATGCCGTTGCGCTCCTTGATCGCCTTCAGCACCGTCGCGGCGAGATGCTGGGGGTGCATGTGCGCGAGCGAACCTTTGCCCTGTTTGCCGATCCCACGCGGCGTCCGGACGGCGTCGATGATATAAGCCTCGGCCATGCGATCCACTCTCCTGATCCTAGACACGCGGCTCTTTACCGCCGCGCTTTTCCGGCATAACCTTCGTTATGGTAGCTGACATGTCAAGCGTCGTGGATCGCCCCGCCCGCAAGCCCGCGAGTGCGCGGACACCCGACCTGACGCCCGCGGCATGGCTGGAAGCGGGGCAGTCGCTGCTGCGCCGCGGCGGGCTTCGCGCGCTGAAACTGCGTCCGCTTGCCGAGGAGCTGCGCGTCTCGACCGGCAGTTTCTATCATCACTTTCGCGATTTCGACGACTATCAGGGACAGCTCGCGCGCTATTTCGCCGAGGATCAGGTGAGCGACCTGATCGACGCGCTGGAACGCGCGACATCCGATCCGATCGAGCGTATCCGCCTGCTCGGCCAGACGGTGCGTCGCCGCGGTTCGTCGCGGCTGGCGATCGCGATGCGCGCCTGGGCCGAGAGCGACCCGCGCGCGCGCACCGCGGTTGAGCGACACGACACGCTGATGCTCGATTTTCTGGCGCGTTGCCTGACGAGCGCGGGCTTCACGCGGGCGGAGGCGGAGATCCGCGCCTATGGCCTGATCACGCTCGGTCTCAGCAAGGTGCACGCGCCGCATCTCGACATGGCGTCGCTGTTCGACTCGCTACTCGACATCATGGTCGCGCGGCCGGCCTGAGCATGAAGGCACTGGTCGTCTCCGCGCTATCGCCCGATCTGTCGGGTATTGCGCTGGCCGAGGTGCCCGCGCCCGAACCGCGTGAGGGTCAGGTGCTGATCCGCGTTCGTGCCGCGGCGCTCAACTACCCCGACCTGCTGATGACGCGTGGCGACTATCAGTTGAAGCCGCCGCTGCCGTTCGTGCCAGGCATGGAGGTCGCGGGCGAGGTCGTGTCGGGCGACGGGTTCGCACCGGGTGAGCCAGTCGTCGCAGGGACGCGGCTGGGCGGCTTCGCCGAACTGGTCGCGGTCGATGCGGGCGCGGTCCGGCGCAAGCCTGCGCAGCTATCATTCGCGCAGGCAGCGAGCGTCGGCACCGCGTACCTGACCGCTTATGTCACATTGGTGCGGCTTGCCCGCGTCGAGCCGGGCGAATGGGTGCTGGTCCACGGCGCAACCGGCGGGGTCGGCTGGGCGACGGTCGATCTCGCGCACGCGCTCGGCGCGCGTGTGATCGCGACCGGGCGTGATCAGGCAAAGCTCGACCTCATCACGCGCGCGCTGCCGATCGAGGCTGCGCTCACGCTGCCGGGCTTCCGCGACCAAGTGAAGGAGATCACCGGCGGCGCTGCGGACGTGATCGTCGATCCGGTCGGCGGCGACGTATTCGACGAATCGGTCCGCTGCATCGCGTTCGGCGGCCGATTGATGGTCGTTGGCTTCACCTCGGGCCGGATCGCGGAGGTGTCGACCAACATGCCGCTCATCAAGGGCTTCTCGGTCATCGGCGTGCGTGCGGGCGAATATGGCCGGCGCTTTCCCGACAAAGGCCGCGAGAATGTCGACGCGGTCTGGCGGCTGGCGGAGGAAGGTCGCCTGACCCCGCGTGTAGGCCGCGAGGTGCCGCTCCAGCACTGGCGCGACGCGTTCGAGGCGATGCGCGACAGCCGGCTGGTCGGCAAGCTGGTGCTGGTGCCATGATCTAGACGAAGCAGGCGCGACCCCGCCGCATGAGCGGGGCACGCCCACCAAGGAGAGGAAGCAGATGCCTGGATATGATTACGTGATCATCGGCGGCGGCTCGGCCGGCTGCACGCTCGCGGCGCGGTTGAGCGAGGACCCGTCGGCAAGCGTCTGTCTGCTCGAGGCGGGCGGCGCCAACAAGGAACTGCTGGTGCGGATGCCCGCGGGCGTCGGCAATCTGATCAAGGACAAGGGCAAGCATAATTGGGGCTTTTGGACCGAGCCCGAGCCGCATCTGAACAACCGCCGCTTGTGGTGGCCGCGCGGGCGCGGGCTCGGCGGATCGTCGGCGATCAACGGCATGATCTACATGCGCGGACATCAGCGCGACTATGACGACTGGCGGCAGATGGGACTGACCGGCTGGGGCTGGGATAACGTGCTGCCCTATTTCCGTCGGCTGGAGGGGCATCACCGCGGGCCGAGCGACGGACTGCACGGCCACGACGGCCCGCTGCACGTCTCGGCCGGGGAAAGTGACAGCCCCTTCCACGACGCGCTGATCGAGGCGGGACGGCAGGCGGGCTATCCGGTCACCGACGACTTCAACGGCGCCGAGCAGGAGGGCTTCGGCCGTTACGACCTGACGATCAGCAACGGTCAGCGCTGGTCCGCCGCCGCCGCCTATCTGCGCCCGGCGATGTCGCGCCCGAATTTGACCGTCATCACCGGCGCTCGCACCACGCGCATCGTGGTCGAGCGCGGGCGCGCGGTGGCGGTCGAATATCTGCGCGGCACCGAGCGCGCGCGCGTCGAGGTGCTGGGTGAGGCCCTGCTCGCCGCGGGCGCCGTGCAGTCGCCGCACATCCTGCAATTGTCGGGCATCGGCGACGCTGCTGCGTTGCGCGAGGTTGGCGTCACCCCGGTCCACGACCTGCCCGGCGTCGGCGCCAATATGCAGGACCACCTCGACGTCATCATGAACTGGACGACCAAGGGGCTGGTCACCGGTTATTCGGCGACGCGCGGGCTCGCGATGCTCAAGACCGGTGTCAATTACATGCTGCGCGGGCAAGGTCTGGGGCGGCAGCAGTTTCTTGAGTCGGGGGCGTTCCTGCGCTCGCGCGAGGGGCTGGAGCGGCCCGACGTGCAGATCCACGGCGTGCTCGCGATCATGCGCGATCACGGCCGCACACAGGTGAAACAGGACGGCTTCTCGCTGCATCTATGCCAGGTTCGCCCGGAGAGCCGCGGACGGATTACGCTCGCCTCGCCCGATCCGACGGCCGACCCGGTCATCTTTGCCAATTACCTCGCCGCGCCCGAGGACCGCCGCGTGATGCGCGAATGCGTCAAGATCGGCCGCGACGTGGCGAGCCAGCACGCGCTCGATCCGTATCGTGCCGAGGAAATCTATCCCGGTGCGAGCGTGCGCAGCGACGAGGAGATCGACGCCTGGGTCCGCGCCACCGCCGAAACGATCTACCACCCCGTTGGCACGTGCAAGATGGGCGCGGACGGCGACGCGATGGCGGTGGTCGGGGGTGACCTGCGCGTGCGCGGGATCGATCGGCTGCGTGTGGTTGACGCCTCGGTGATGCCGACGTTGGTGGGGTCGAACACCAATGCGCCGACGATCATGATCGCGGAAAAGGCCGCGGACATGATCCGGCATCGGAACACGGCGATGGCGGCGTAAGCGCCCTGGCTGCCAGCCGATTCAGTGGGTGGGACGCGGGTGCACGCAGATCGCGTGCAACCGCGATACCAGCTCCTCGCGCGTGAACGGTTTGCGGATCACGCGCTCGTCGGGCACGTCGCGGATTGCGTCCAGGTCGGCGTAACCGGTGACGAACAGGATCGGCAGGCCCGGACGCTGCCGTTGCGCGAGGACGCGAAATTGTGCGCCGTTCATGCGAGGCATCGCGAAATCGGCGACGACCGCATCGACGTGACCAAGCTGTTCCAACGCGTCGAGCGCACCCTGCCCGTCCGCGGCCTCGATCACGCAGCATCCCGCCTCGCGCAGCACCTCGGCGGTGACGCTGCGCACCGCGTCGTCGTCGTCGAGCACCAGAACCGTTCGACCGGCGACGTCGGCCGGCGCGGCGGCGACCTGATCGGCCGTGGCTTCGATCGCCGGGGCGCCGCGCGGCAGAAACACGCTGACCGTCGTTCCACGACCAACGGCGGTGTCGATGCGCACGCCGCCGCCCGACTGCTTGGCAAAGCCGAACACCTGCGCGAGCCCGAGGCCGGAGCCCTTGCCGATCTCCTTGGTGGTGAAGAACGGCTCGAACGCGCGCGCGAGCACCGCCTCGCTCATGCCGGTGCCGGTGTCGGACACCGACACCGCGACGTAATCGCCCGCGGCCGGCTCCTCCGCACGCTCGGGCGCATGACGCGACACGTTGGCGGTCGCGATCGTCAGCGTGCCGCCGTCGGGCAGCGCGTCGCGCGCGTTGATCGCAAGGTTCAGGATGATGAGCTCGATCTGCGTCGGATCGACGAGCGCGGGCCAGAGCCCGTCGGCGAGCGTCATCTCGACGGTGACCGAGCGGCCCAGCGTGCTCTGCATTAGCGCGCCCATGCCCGATACGGTGGTGTTCAGATCGACGGTCCTGGTTTCCAGATGCTGACGACGTGAAAAGGCGAGCAACTGCGCGGTCAGCGTCGCGCCGCGCTGTGCCGCGGTGCGGACGTGATCGAGCCGGGTGAGCGTGCGATGATCGAGCCCGGCGCGTTGCGCGGTTCGTGCGATCACGTCGACGTTGCCCAGCACCACGGTGAGCAGGTTGTTGAAGTCGTGCGCGACGCCGGAGGTCAACTGCCCGATCGCCTCCAGCCGCTGCATCTGGTGCAGCGTTTCCTCGACCCGCTCGCGCTCACCGACCTGCTCGCGCAACTGCGCCGTGCGCTCGGCGATCCGTGCTTCCAGCGCTGCGCCAGCGAGATGCGCGTCGGTCACGTCGATCGCGCAACCGACATGCCCCAGGAAGGTGTCGCCGATCAGATGCGGCCGGACCTCGACATGGATCCAGCGGCGCTCACCGGTCGCAGTATGCACCGGGAAGTCGCGACCGAGCGACTTGCGCTGCTCGAGGAAGGCGGGTCGCGCTTCGTCGAGCAGGTGCACGTCCGCCTCGCTCAGGATCGCCGACCAGCCTTCATCGAGCATCCGCTCGGGTGAAACCCCCAGCATGGTCTCGAACCCGCGATTGGCGAACAGCATCCGACCATGCTCGTCCGACATCCAGACGAGGGCGGGCAGGCTGTCGGACAGCGCCCGGAACCGCCGCTCGCTTTCGCGCAGCTTCTCGCCCTCGATCTTGCGCCGCGTCACGTCGATCAAGCTGCCGAGCGCGCGTGTGCATCGCCCGGCGCGGTCGAAGAAGGCGCGCCCCTTGGAGGTCAGCCAGCGGACCTCGCCGGTGCCCGGGCGCATGATGCGGTATTCGACATCATAAGCGGCGCGACGATTCGGGTCCGTGGTCGCCTCCAGCGCGGCGCGCACCATCGCAACGTCATCCGGATGCACGCAGGCGTAGAAATCCTCGATCGTCACCGGTTCGTCGAGCGGCATGCCGAAGATCGTCTTGGCCCGCACCGAGCAATTAAGCAGCCGATTGAGCACATCGGCATCCCATGTGCCGATCTCCGCCGCCTCGGTCGCGAGTTCGAGCGATTCGCGGCTCGCCAGCAGCGCCTCTTCGGCGCGGTGACGCTCGGTGACATCGATTCCTTCGATGAATACACCGGTGACGGCGCCGTCGGCATCCTTGATCGGTTGATAGACGAAATCGAGCAGCCGCTCCTGACCCGCTTGCCCATCGCTGCCTGCCAGCCGCAAGGTACGGTTCTGCCCGAAGAACGGCGTTCCCGTCGTCACCACCGTGTCGAGCAAGTCGAGGAAGCCCTGCTCGGCCACTTCGGGCAGCGCCCCTGTCAGTGTCTGGCCGACCACGTCGCGTCCGCCGATCAACCGCCGGAACGAGGCGTTGGCAAGGTCGAAACGATGCCCCGGTTCGGCTAGCACCGCCATGAAGCTGGGCGCGGCATCGAACATCTCGGCCAGCCGAGCGCGATCCTCGGCCACCGCGCGAGCGGCGCGAACACGCTGGGTCGTTTCCGACACGATACACAGCACACCGCCGGCGCTACCATCGTGTTGCAAGATCGCCGAATAAGAGATGTCGAAGAAGACTTCCTCACCGTAGCCATGCCGCTCGATGTAGAAGGGGCGGTCCTTGGCGGCGTAGGTCTCGCCGGTCGTCCGGACATGATCGAGCAGCGGCTTCAGATCGTCCCAGAGTTCGCTCCACGCCTCCCGCGCGGGGCGGCCGAGCGCGGCGGGGTGCTTGTTGCCGATCGTCGGCGCATAGGCGTCGTTGTAGAAGGCGACATATTCCTCGCCCCAAAACAGCACGATTTCCGCGGCGGCCGGAAGCAACAGCGCGATCGCGTTGACCAGTTCCACCGGCCAGCCATCGATCGGACCGAGCGGCGAACCGCGCCAATCGTGTGCCGCGATCCGCTCGCCCATTTCGGAGCCGGCGAAGAGGGCTGTGAGGGAGCGAACCTCGTTCATCGTACCGACAGGATTTAACGGAGGTCACGACGTGCGCAAGTTGCCATTTGCCGCGCCGACCGCCTAACACGCTGTGATATGAGCGAACGTTTCCGGTCGATCCACCATCATCGCATGCTGCGCGTCGCCGCGGCGACCCCGCGCGCGAGCGTCGGCGATGCGAACGCCAACGCGCAGGCGACGATCGCGCTGGCACGGCAGGCCCACGCCGACGCGGTCGACCTCGTCGTCTTTCCCGAGCTCAACATTACCTCCTATGCGATCGACGACCTTCATCTGCAATCCGCGATGCAGGCAGCGACGCTGGCCGCAATCGAGGCGGTCCGCGCTGCCAGCGCCGACCTGCGCCCCGTCCTGCTGGTCGGTGCCGCGCTCGAGCGGAACGGACGCCTCTACAATTGCGCGGTCGCGATCGCGCGCGGGCGCGTGCTGGGCGTAGTGCCCAAGATATTCCTGCCCAATTACCGCGAATATTACGAAAAACGCTGGTTCGCGAGCGGCATGGGGCTGACGGGGCTCGACATCCAAATGGGTGGCGAACGCGTGCCGTTCGGCACCGACCTGATCTTCGCCGCGGACGACCTGGCGCATTTCGTCTTCCATGCCGAGATCTGCGAGGATTACTGGGCCCCCACCCCGCCTTCGACCAACGGCGCGCTCGCAGGGGCGCTGGTGTGCTGCAATCTGTCGGCCTCGAACGTCGTGATCGGCAAGTCGCGCGAGCGGATGATGCTCTCCGCGTCGCAATCGGCGCGCGCGGTCTGCGCCTATGTCTATTCCGCCGCTGGGCCGGGCGAGAGCACGACCGACCTCGCCTGGGACGGCCAAGGCAGCGTTCACGAATTGGGCGAGCTGCTCGCCTCGTCGAGCCGCTTTGCCTACGAACCCGAATTGCTCGTCGCCGACGTGGATTGCGAGCGGTTGATCCAGGAGCGGTTGCGTAACGGAACCTTCAACGACGCGGCGCGCGTGCTGGATCATCCCGAGTTCGACGTGCGCCGCATCGGCTTCGCGCACCAGCCCGGCTATGCCGACGTCGGCCTGCGGCGCGAGATCAGGCGTTTCCCTTTCGTCCCCAACACGCCCGACAAGCTCGACGAGGATTGTTTTGAGGCGTTCAACATCCAGGTCGAGGGCATCGCGAAGCGGTTGCAGGCGGTCGGTGCCGAGCGCCTGGTGATCGGCGTGTCGGGCGGGCTCGATTCAACCCACGCGTTGATCGTCGCGGCGAAGGCGCTCGACCGGCTCGGGCGCCCGCGTTCCGACATCCTCGGCATCACCATGCCCGGCTTCGCGACCAGCGAAGGGACGAAGGGCAATGCCTGGGCGCTGATGCGCGCGCTGGGATGCGAGGCGGAGGAGATCGACATCCGTCCAGCCGCGACGCGGATGCTCGCCGACATGGGACACCCGTTCGGGCGCGGCGAGCCGGTGTACGACGTGACGTTCGAGAACGTGCAGGCGGGCCTTCGCACCGACTATCTGTTCCGCATCGCCAATCAGCGCGGTGGGCTGGTAGTCGGCACCGGCGACCTGTCCGAACTCGCGCTCGGCTGGTGCACCTATGGCGTCGGCGACCAGATGAGCCATTACGCGGTCAACGCGGGCGTGCCCAAGACGCTGATCCAGTTTCTGATCCGCTGGGCGATCGACACCGATCAATATGACGCCGAGACCGACCGCGTGCTGGCGGCAATCCTAGGCACCGAGATTTCGCCCGAACTGGTCCCGGGGGAGCAGTTGCAGAGCACCGAGTCGAAGATCGGCCCTTACGCGCTCAACGACTTCTTCGCGCATTACGTGATCCGCCACGGTCTGGCACCGTCAAAGATCGCGTTCCTTGCCTGGCATGCGTGGCAGGACGCGCAAGCCGGCCGCTGGCCTAGCGGTTACCCGGAGGAAGCGAAGACGGCCTACGACCTCGACACCGTGATGCTGTGGCTCGAGCGGTTCCTGTTTCGCTTCTTCCAGATCAGCCAGTTCAAGCGATCGGCGATCCCCAATGGTCCCAAGGTATCGGCAGGCGGTGCGCTGTCGCCGCGGGGTGACTGGCGCGCGCCGTCCGACGGCACCGCCAAGGTCTGGCTGGACGAGTTGGCTGCGAACGGGCCCTGAGCCGAACAACCGTTGAACCTCCGCCCGCCCTGCCCGTTGCGGCTAGAACAGGTGGAGAATGGCGATGGACGACACGGGAACGACGCGGCGTACGGTATTGGGCGGTGCGGCCGCGGCAGCCGGCATGGTGCTGGGAAGCGGGGCGGCTGACGCGCAGGGCGGCACCGGAGCGGTGCCAGCGCAGGGGACACCGGCGGCGGGATTGCAGGACCCGCGCACCAAATACACGAACAAGCCGTTCGCCGAGCAGCGCCAGCCGTGGCCGGCATTGCAGAGCAAGATGACGCCGCGGCCCGATTGCGGCGAGACATCTTATCGTGGTTCGGGAAAGCTCACCGGACGCAAGGCGCTGGTCACTGGCGGCGACAGCGGGATCGGCCGCGCCGCCGCGATCGCCTTCGCGCGCGAAGGTGCGGATGTCGCGATCAACTATTATCCGACCGAGGAGCCCGACGCGCAGGAGGTCGCACAACTGATCCGCGCCGCGGGGCGCAAGGCGGTGCTGCTGCCCGCCGACATCCGCAGCCGTGACAATTGCGAGAAGATCGTGGCGGGCGCGGTTCGGCAACTGGGCGGGCTCGATATCCTGGTCAACAACGCGGCGTACCAGCAGAGCAAGGAAAGCATCTTCGACATCAGCGACGAACAGATGGTCCGCACGTTCGAGACCAATTACTTCGCCATGTTTCGCATCAGCAAGGCGGCGATCCCGTCGATGCCGCCGGGTTCGGTCATCATCAACACCGGATCGGTCAACAGCTACGATCCCGAGCCCGAGCTGCTCGACTATGCCTCCACCAAAGGCGCGATCCTGATCTTCACCAAGGGGCTGGCGAAGCAGCTCGCCAAGCGCGGCATCCGCGTCAACATGGTCGCGCCGGGGCCGTTCTGGACGCCGCTACAGGTCGCGGGCGGGCAGTTGCCGGGCAAGATGGGCGAGTTCGGGCAGACGCAACCGCTCGGCCGCGCGGGGCAGCCGGCCGAACTCGCCGCGCACTACGTCCTGCTCGCGTCGGGCGAGTCGAGCTACACCACCGGCGGCGCGGTCGGCGGCAACGGCGGCAAGGGTAATCCGTAAGCCCTTAATGGCCGAGGATGCGGCGATAGAGCGCCATGTATTCCTCGGCCATCCGGTGCACGCTGAACCGTTCCACGACGGTTTGGCGGCAGGCGGCGCGATCGATCTCATCCACGCGGTCGATCGCCGCCGCTGCCTCGTCGAGACTGTCGACAAGAAATCCGTTGACGCCGTGCTCGATCAGCTCAGGCATCGACCCGCGCCGCATCGCGATCACCGGCGTGCCGCATGCCATCGCCTCGATCACCGACAAGCCGAACGGCTCATCGAAGTTGATTAGGTGAAGCAGCGCGCGCGCCTGCCCCAGCGCGCGCACCCGTGCCTCGCCGCCGACCGCGCCGTGGTAACGGATCGTGCTGCCGTCGAGGTGCGGCGCGACCGCGCGGTCGAAATAACCCTGGTCCTGCACGATGCCGTAGAGGTCGAGCGCGCGCCCATTCGCTTTCGCCGCCGCAATCGCTTCCGCCGCGCCCTTGTCGGGGTGCATGCGCCCGAAGAACAGCAGATCATCGCTTCCCGCCGCATCGAACGTGAAATCGTTGACGGAGATGCCGTGATGGATGGTCGCGGCGTAGCGCAACCTTGCATGGCGATCGGCGTCGCTGATCGCGACGTAATGGATGCGGTCCTGATACGGCTCGTACATCGGCAGGATGCGGTCGCTGCCGAAGCCGTGGATCGTCGTGACGACCGGCGTGTCCACCAGCGGCGCAAACGCGTGCGCGGGAAAATCGGCCTGATTGTGGATGATGTCGAACTCACCCGCACGCGCGAACACGTGCGAGAGGTGACGGTATTCCCACACCTTGGCGTCGACGCTCGGGTCTTCGTTGTAGGATGCGGGCACGACACCGTCGAGCTTGGCCGACGTCACGCTGTCGAGCGTAGCGAACAGCGTCACGTCGACGCCCAGTTCCACCAGCGCCTCGGTCAGCAACGAGGTGACTAGTTCCCACGGCCCGTAATGACGCGGTGGAGTGCGCCACGCGATCGGGGCCAGCATCGCGACGCGAATGGTCACGCGCGGGTCAGCCGCAGGATCAGTCCCTCATCGGGCGCGAGCGTGCCATCGGGCGTGCGTGGCGGAAGCGTCGAATGCATGACCGCGGCGATGATCGTTCCCGCAGGCAGGATCAAGCGCCTTGGCGAGGTCGACAGGTTGAGCGCGACCAACAGACGCTCCTCGCCGTGCGTCCGCTCAAACGCGAGCACGTCCGTGTCCGCCTGGGCAGGTGCATAGCCCCCGAGCGACAGCGCCGGCGTCGCGCGCCTGAACGCCAGCAGATCGCGGTAGAGCGACAGCATCGAACCCGCGTCACGCGCCTGCGCGGCCACATTGCGCGTCCGCCAATCGTCGTGCAGCGGCAGCCACGGCTCGACACTGCTGAAGCCGGCGTTCGCGCGATCGTCCCACGCCATCGGCGTACGCGACCGGTCCCGCCCGATGTTGAGTGTCGGCTGGCGGAAATGCTGCGGGTCGCGGATACGGTTTGGCGGGATCGTTACCGACCCGATGCCGATCTCGTCACCCTGGTAGAGCGTCGGCGTGCCGCGCAGGGTGAGCAGCAGCATTGCGGCGACACGCGCCTGCGCCTCGCCGACGCGCGCGGCGATCCGCGGCGCGTCGTGACTGCCGATCACCCAATTGGGCCAGCCGTGCGGCGGCACGGAGCGCTCATAATCATCGATCACACGCGCGAGCACGTCTGCCTGCCACGGTGTCTCGATCAGCGCGAAATTGAACGGTAGGTGCACCTCGGGCCGCTCGGGCGTGCCGTACCAGCGCGCCAGTCGGTCGTTGGGTAGGAAGATCTCGCCCACCAGCACGCGCGCGCCGTAATCGTCCGCCAGCGCGCGGAACTCAGCCGCGATGTCGTGCGCCTCGGGCTGGTCGGTCGAGTGCAGCTGGATCAGTCTGTCGCGCTCGGTGATGCCGGCGTGCCATGCGGGGTTGGGTGGGTTGTCGGGCAACCCGTCCGCCTTCACGATGTGCCAGAGTACGTCGATGCGGAACCCATCGACACCGCGGTCGAACCAGAAACGCAGCACCTCGAGCATCGCCGCCCGCAGGTCGGGGTTGCGCCAGTTGAGGTCGGGCTGCTCCTTCAGGAACGCGTGAAGGTAATATTGGCCGGTGTGGTCGTCATATTCCCACGACGATCCGCCGAAATCGCTGATCCAGTTGTTGGGTGGACCGCCGCCGGGGGCAGGATCGCGCCAGATGTACCAGTCGCGCTTTTGATCATTCCGCGACGATCGGCTCGCCTGGAACCACGCATGCTGGTCGGACGAGTGATTGGGCACGAAGTCGAGCAGCAGCTTGAGCCCGCGCGCGTGAACGTCTGCGATCAACCGGTCGAACGCGGCCAAATCGCCGAACAACGGCGACACGTTGCAGTAATCGGCGACGTCATAGCCGAAGTCCGCCATCGGCGAGGGAAAGATCGGCGACAGCCAGATCGCGTCGACGCCGAGCGACGCGACGTGATCGAGATGCGCTTCCATCCCTGCCAGGTCGCCGACACCATCTCCGTTCGCGTCAGCGAAGGAGCGCAGGTAGATCTGGTAGATCGTGCCGCGCTGCCACCACGGGGCATCGTCGGCAGCGTGGTGATGGGCGATCGTCATGGCCGCGCACCTAGCACGCTCATGCGGCGGTCGGCAGCTCGATCTCGACGCGCAGACCCGGCGCTGCGTCACCGAGCCGGATCGTGCCGCCGTGCAGCCGCGCCACTGCGGCGACCAGCGACAGGCCCAACCCCGAGCCGCCCGCGCTGCGCGCCTCGTCGAGCCGACCGAAGCGGCGCAGCGCCTCCGCCTGGCGCTCGGCCGGGATGCCCATGCCTTCGTCGGCGACGCTGACCATCACCGCGCGTGGTGCCGCGGCAAGCGATAGCGTGATCGTGCCCGCGCCGTATTTCAGCGCATTGTCGACGAGATTGCCGAGCGCTTGCCCGAACAGTTCGTGATGCACCGGCACGATCGCCGTGGCCGGTGCGTCGACGATGATCGCGCGGTCGTGATCCTCCGCGAGCGGGCCGTAGATTTCGGCGATCTGCGCGAGCTCGTCGGCGAGATCGGTGGGCGTAAAGGCGTCGCGGCCGATTCCCGCCTCGGCGCGCGTGATCCTGAGCGCGGTTTCCACCATCGCGAGCAAGCGCTCGCCCTCGGCTACCGCGCGATCGACCGCCTCCTGCGCGGCGGGTTCACGCACCTCGACCGCGGCGCGTTCCAGCGCCGAGCGCAGGCGGGTGAGCGGCGATTTCAGGTCGTGCGCCAGCGCGTCGGTCGCGAGCGTCAATTCGCCCAGAAGCGCCTCGACCCGGTCGAGCGTCGCGTTGACCTCGCCGGCCAGCTCGTCGAATGCGTCACCCGAGCGATGCTGCTCGACGCGGCGGAGGAAGTCGCCGTCGCGCACCGCGCGGAGGGTCACGACGGTGCGCCCGATGCGGCCCGCGATCATGCGCGCGGTCAGCGCCGCCGCCAGCACCGCGAACAGCGCCGCCAGCGCGAGCGCGACCGATGTCGCTGCCTCGAGCTGGTGCAGCAACCGCCGGTCTTCCTCGACGATCACGCCGGTCAGCAACCGCTCGCCGCCTGCCAATCGCGAGACGCGGACGCGCATGGCCTCGGGCTGGGCGTGTCCGCGGCGGGTCTGCCGAACCTCGACCGCGCGCGTCTCACCGTTCAGCCCGGCGGGCCAGCCGTCGAGATTCCCCGCCAGCGTCCGCCCGCGACGGTCGACCAGCAACATGACGGTGTTGGGCGTGATCCGCCGGCTGGAGCGCAGCGCCACCGTCTCGATCAGCGTCCGCTGGCCGCCGCGGGCGTAGCTGGCGACCAGATCGTCGCGTAGCACGTCGACGGTCGCGGCAGCGTCGGCCGCGCTCTGCTGCCGCACGATCGCACCGACGCCCAGCAGCAGCACGGTCGCCGCCGCCAGTTGCAGCACGAATACCAGAGCAGCGATGCGCAGCGTGGTCGAGCGTGCGTTCACGCCGCCCCGCGCCCGATCACGGGTTGACGCCCAGCCGGTACCCCGCCCCGCGCACCGTATGGAGCAGCGGGCGCGCGAACCCCTCGTCCACCTTCTTGCGCAATCGGCTCAGGTGCACGTCGATCACGTTGCTGCCTGGGTCGAAATGATAATCCCACACGCCTTCGAGCAACATGGTGCGCGTCACCACCTGATCGACGTGGCGTAGCAGGAACTCGAGCAGCCGGAACTCGCGGGGTTGCAGGTCGATAGCGCGACCGCCGCGACGCACACGCCGGCCGAGCAGATCCATCTCCAGATCGTCGCAGCGCAGCAGCGTCTCGGGCGCGTTGGTGGGCGCGCCGCGCCGGATCAGCAGGCGGATGCGCGCCAGCAGCTCCGCGAACGTAAACGGCTTGGTCAAATAATCATCGGCGCCGCCGGTCAGCCCCTTGATCCGGTCCTCGGGCGCGCCGAGCGCGGACAATACGATCACCGGCGTCTCGACACCCGCCCCGCGCATGCCGGCGAGCACCGCCATCCCGTCCATGCCCGGCAGCATGCGGTCGAGCACGATGCAGTGATAGCTGCCGTCCGTCGCATGGAACAACCCGTCGCGGCCGTTGGTCGCGCGGTCAACGACGAAGCCTTCCTCGCCCAGCCCCTTGGCGATGAAATCGGCGGTGGAGGCGTCATCCTCGACCAGCAGGATCTTGTTCGCCACGCGCATGCTCCCTTTCAGCTCGTTTCACGACGCCGATAAACGGCGCCCGCTGTCAAGCGCGGCGCGAGGCGGGCGATGGCACGGGAAGGCCGCGCAACTGCTCCAGCACCTCATCGAGCCGCGCCGCGACCGCGAGATCGATCTTGTCGTGTAGCCGCAGCATCTCGAGCTCAGTGCGCAGATTGACCTCATAATCCAGTCGTGCGGCGAGCCGGTCCTTCGCCGCCTGCCGGTTCTGGCTCATCATGATGATCGGAGCCTGCACCGCGGCGAGCGTTGACAGCATCAGGTTGAGGAAGATGTACGGATACGGATCAAACGCGTGACCCCAATGGGTCAGCACGTCGCTGTTGATCAGCATCCAGCCGAGCAGGATCGCGGTAAACGCGACAATGAAGCTCCACGATCCGCCGACCGCCGCCACCTTGTCCGACAGGCGATCGCCGAAGGTCGCGACATCGTCGGCCACGTCGGCGGCGTCGCGCGAGACCGGGCGCTTCTCCTGCATGGTCGCGAGCACGCGCTGCTCTTCCGCGTCGAGCGCGGCGGGAGTCTTGCCGATCAAGCGGCCGACGATCACGTGCAGCGGGTTGGTGGCCATGGCGGGTGTCCTTTGTCGCCTCGCCTCCCTGCCCGCCGGCGCCTGTTCACGCGCTGAGCGTCGCATGAACAAACGTCCATGAACACGCGCGGCAACGCGGCAACATGACACGAAGTTAAGCTGCGCCTCAGCGGCGCGCCATTGCTCAAGGCGTAGCCCGGCAGCATCGGGTGTGAAGCCCGTACCGGGAGCCGTTCATCATGTTCACCACCATCACGCCGCCGACCCGACCGGGAGCATACTGAGCCATGCGTGCGCCCGTTTTCTTCGATCCGACCGGGCGGCGCAGCCGCTGGTCGAAGCGGCTGCTGGGGTTGATCCTGTTGTCGGTGATCCTCGCCGCGATTGCTTTCGCCTCGACGCTGGTGCGCGTACCGCATGAGCGTGACCTCGCATTGCCGATGCCGCAGCCGCACGCGTCGCAATTGCGCGGCAGCCCGCCACGTCATGGCCTGGCTGCCTGGCTGCCCCGGCGTGCCGGCAAGGCTTCGAACACTGCGCTCAGCATCGGCTTCTACTCGCCCGGCGACGATGCAAGCATCGCGTCGCTGCGTCGCCACGTCGGCTCGCTCGACTGGGTCGTGCCCTCGCTGATCACGGTGTCGGGACCGCAGCACCGCGTGTCGGTCAACGACGACGTCCGCTTCAACCGCATGATCGCAGCGATGCCGCATCCGCCCAAGGTGCTGCCAATGGTGCAGAATTTCGGCAACGCCGATTGGGATGGTGCAGGCGCCGCCGCGCTGCTGCACAACACCGCCGCACGGCGCAGCTTTGCCCTCAAACTCGGGCAGATGGTCGCCCAGCGTCATTATGGCGGCGTCGTGCTCGACCTGGAAACGCTGCCCGAAAGCGCGATGCCCGATTATCTGCGCTTCCTGCGCAACGTGCGCGTGGCACTGCCGAAGGGATCGCAGCTCGCGATCACCGCCCCGGCGGAGGACGAGGCGTGGCCGCTCGCGCAACTCGCGCGCGCCTCCGACAAGCTGATCTTCATGGCCTATGACCAGCATTGGGAGGGCGGCACTGCGGGACCGATCGCGGCGCAGGACTGGTTCGTCGCGCAGGTGCAGGACGCGCTGAAGCGGGTGGGACGCGAGAAGCTGGTCGTCGCCCTCGGCAGCTATGGCTACGACTGGCACGGCGACGACACCGACGCGCTGACGATGGAGGAAGCATGGCTGGCGGCGCACGATAGCGACGCCTCGATCAGCTTCGATCCCGCCAGCGGCAATGCGGGGTTCGCCTATGACGATAACGGCACGCATCACGCGATCTGGATGCTCGATGCCGCGACGAACTGGAACCAGATGCAGGTGCTCAAACGCCTGGGGATCGGCGACGTCGCGCTGTGGCGGCTCGGCAGCGAGGACCCTGGCTTCTGGTCCGACCTGGGCGCGTTCCGCACCGGCGGCAAGCCCGATCTGTCGACGCTCAACCAGTTGCTCAACACCGATGTCGAGGGCAGCGGCGAGATCCTGCGGATCACCGCAACGCCGCAGACCGGCCATCGCACGATCGCGACCGACGCCGCCGGCATCATCCGGCAGGAACGCTACGATGCGCTGCCGACGCCCTATGTCGTGCGGCGCGCGGGCGCGGCCGATCCCAAGAAGCTCGCGCTCACCTTCGACGACGGACCCGACGGTACCTGGACCCCGCGCATCCTGAACGTGCTGGAACAGGCGCACGTGCCGGGCACCTTTTTCGTAATCGGCGAGAATGCGCTCGAGCATCCCGGACTGCTTAACCGCATCATCGCCGACGGCGGCGAGATCGGCAATCACACCTACACCCATCCCAATCTCGCCGCCGCCAGCGCGCGCGAGACCGACCTGCAGATGAACGCGACGCAGCGCATGGTGCAGGCCTATACCGGGCGCTCGATGCGCCTGTTCCGCGCGCCTTATTTCGGCGACGCCGAGCCGACCACCACCGACGAACTCGGCCCGGCACTCGCCGCGCAGCAGGCAGGCTATACGGTGGTCGGGCTCCACGTCGATCCGAACGACTGGCAGCGCCCCGGCGTCGATTCGATCGTCAGCCAAGTGCTCGATCAGGTCCACGCCGCGACGCCGGAGAATTCCGGCAACGTCATCCTGCTTCACGACGGTGGCGGCGACCGCTCGCAGACGGTGGCGGCGCTGCCGCGCATCATCGCGACCTTGCAGGCAGAGGGCTACCGCTTCGTCACCGCCTCCGAGCTCGTCGGCGTATCGCCGGCGCAGGCGATGCCGAAGGTGTCGGGGCACGACCTGCTCGCGGTTCGCACCGATGTCGCAGTATTCATCGCGCTCGCCGCGCTGTCGGCGCTGCTCGGCTGGCTGTTCTTTGTCGCGATCAGCTTAGGGATTGCGCGCGGCGTGATGATGGCGGCGCTGGCCTGGCTCCAGAGCCGCAAGAAGCGGCCCGAACCGCCGGTGTTCACCCCCAGCGTGTCGGTGATCATCCCGGCGTTCAACGAGGAACGCGTAATCGCCGCTTCGGTCGCGCGCGTGCTCGCCAGCGACTATCCCGCGTTGCAGGTGATCGTCGTCGACGACGGATCGAAGGACCGTACTAGCGCGATCGTCGCGGAGACGTACGGCGATGACGCACGCGTCACGCTCTTGACGCTCAGAAACGGCGGCAAGGCAGCCGCGCTCAATCGCGCGCTCAAGGACGCGACCGGTGAAATCGTGATTGCGCTCGACGCCGACACGCAGTTCGAGGCGCAGACGATCCGGCGGCTCGCGCGCTGGTTCGCCGACCCCCGGCTTGGCGCGGTCGCCGGCGACGCGCGCGTCGGCAATCGCATCAATCTCGTCACGCGCTGGCAGGCGGTGGAATATATCACCTCTCAGAACCTGGAGCGTCGCGCGCTTGCCGGGTTCGACGCGATCACCGTTGTACCGGGCGCGGTCGGCGCGTGGCGGCGCGCCGCACTCGACGCGGTCGGCGGCTACCCGGAGGACACGCTCGCCGAGGATCAGGATTTGACGATCGCGATCCAGCGCGCTGGCTGGCGCGTCACCTTTGACCCGCGTGCGATCGCCTGGACCGAGGCGCCCGAGAGCTTCCGCGCGCTCGCCAAGCAGCGCTATCGCTGGGCGTTCGGTACGCTGCAATGCCTGTGGAAGCACCGCGGCATCCTCAAGCGGCGGCGCCCGCGCGGGCTGGCGTTCGTGGGCATGCCGCAGGCGTGGCTGTTCCAGATCCTGTTTGCCGCGATTTCGCCGCTGATCGATCTCGCGCTCGTGCTCTCGATCGTCGGCACGGCACTCCGCGTCGCGCAGCACGGCTGGGCGCAGACCAGCGGCGATGTCAGCACCATGGGGCTCTACTGGCTCGCGTTCACCGCGATCGACGTGCTGTGCGGCTGGGTTGCCTACGTGCTCGACGGACACCAGGCGCGCTACCCCGCGCACCTGCTCGTCGCGCAGCGGCTGATCTATCGCCAGATCATGTACTGGGTCGTGCTGCGCGCGATCGCCTCGGCGATCGGGGGCTGGGTCGTCGGCTGGAACAAGCTGGAGCGCAGCGGGCGCGTGATCGCGGCAACGGCATGAGCGATGTTCGGCGGGATCGTCGCGCGGGTTTCAAGCCGGTGCGACCATCCCGCTACGCGGCATATCGAGGCCCAACGCTTTGTGGCTCCAGCCTTTCGCGGATCAACCGGGCTTATTGATCGCGCGCTTGCAACCCCGCTTGCCACTGCCGCTCCAGACCAACTGGAAGCCCGGCTCAGTTGAGCATGTCAGGAGGAACGATCGGCACCAGCAGGGGCGCGATCGGTACGCCGTCGTCGGCCAGTGCGAGCGCCTCTTCGCGTGTCGCCTGACCGTGGATCAGCGTGTCTGGCTTCTCGCCGTTATGGATGGCGCGCGCTTCATCGGCGAAGTCGCTGCCGACCCAGCGCGACTGTTTGAGCGCCGCCGCTTGCGCCGTCGCGATCGCGCGCATCATCCCGGCGATGTCGGGCTTCGCGGCGGCGGTGCTGTTGCCCTTGGCGGCAACGCGCGGTGCCATGACCGCCTTTTCCACCTCCGTCGCGCCGCACACGGGACACGTCACCAGCCTGCGCGCGCGCTGATCCTCGAATGCGCTGCTCGACGCGAACCACGCTTCGAACACGTGATCGCCCGAACAGCGCAGATCAAAGACAATCACGAGGGTGCGCCTGCCGGCCTCAGGCGGAGAGCATAGGATCAAGCTTGCCCGCGCGCTCCAGCGCAATCAGGTCGTCACAGCCGCCGACGTGGTGACCGTCGATGAAGATCTGCGGCACGGTGGTACGCCCGTTGGCGCGGCCGAGCATCTCTTCGCGCTTGGTGCGATCCATCGTGATGTCGGTTTCCTGCACGTCGACGCCCTTGTCGCCGAGCAGCCGCAGCGCCCGCGCGCAATACGGGCAGAACGCTTTGGTGTAAATTTCGACCTGTGCCATCGCTCCGAATTGTGGTCGTCCACGCCGCTTGTCAATCCACTGCCTCGAACGCGTCGCGCTCGCGCTCGTTGTCCAGCACACGCGCCCAGGCGAGGATCGTCACACTTGCGACTCCGGCGCGCAACAACACGCCGGTGCACGCGTCGGTGGTCGCGCCGCTCGTATACACGTCGTCGACCAGCGCGACGTGATGTCCGGCGAGCGCATCGCCACTGATGCGAAAGGCGGCACGAACCGCCTCAGCGCGCGCGCGGCGCGAATGGCCGCGCAGCGGCGCGGTGGCGCGGTGGCGGACGAGCGAGGTACGATCGCTTGGTACCCCACTCAGGCGGGACAGATGATCGGCGATCAGCGCTGCCTGATTGTACCCCCGCTGCCATAGCCGCGACCGGTGCAGCGGGACTGGCACCAGCACGGTCGTGGCGGGCGGCAGGTGCCGCACCATCAGCCGGGCGGCGGTTTCGGCGTAAGCGGTGCGCCGCGCGTATTTGAGTCGAAGCGCGACCGTGCGCGCGACCGGCCCATAGGCGACCGCCGCGCGAACCCCATCGTGCATGGGCGCATCGGCCAGGCAGCGCGCGCATCGCATCCCCTCACCGCGGTCGTGCTCGAACGGCACGTTGCAGCCTGCACACCACGGCGGTCCGATGAACCGCAGGCTCGACCAGCACGGCGCGCAGAACCGATGCGCCGCGCCGACGATCTCGCCGCATCCCGCGCAGCGCGGCGGGAGCGCGAGGTCGCGCAGCAACGCCAGCACCTTGCCCGACACGTGCATCGCGGTTCCTCCAACCCCTTGTCGCAGGGCCAGGCAGTCGCCACAAGCGGCCGGGTGACGGCACCACCCGAAATCTTCGACCGCGCCACGCGGCGACGCCAGCGCGACCGTGCGGCGGCATCGTTCGGCGAACACGATTTCGTCCGCGCGGTCATGCTCGACGGCATCGAGGAGCGGCTCTCCGCGGTGTTGCGCGGGTTCGACGACGTGCTCGACCTCGGCTGCTTCGACGCGCGCTTGAAAGCGCCAGCGGGCGCCCGCGTCGCGCGCTTCGACCCAGGCTACGCCTTCGCGCGAGCGGCACGCGGCGTGCAGGGCGACGAGGATCGGCTGCCCTTCGCCGATGCGTGCTTCGATCTCGTGGTCGCCGCCGGAACGCTCGATACCATCAGCGACCTGCCGGGCGCGATGACGCTGATCCGCCGCGTGCTGCGCCCCGGCGGCTTGTTCCTCGGCGCGTTCCTCGGCGCAGGATCGCTTTCGACGTTGCGCGCGGTTTTGCGCGAGGCGGAAGCGGAACGACCGGCAATGCGCATCCACCCGCAGGTGGAGGTCCGCTCGGCGGGCGACCTGCTGCTGCGCACAGGATTTCGCCTGCCCGTAGCCGACGCCGAGTCGCTGACCGTCCGCTACGCGACGCTTGGCCGGCTATTGGACGATCTGCGCGGAATGGCAGCGAGCAACGTCCTGCAGGATCGTACCCCGCTCACCCGCAAAACCATTGCCCGCGCCGCCACTGCCTTTGCCGCGCGCGCCGATCTGGGAGGCCGCACGCCCGAGCGGTTCGAGATCGTATTCCTGACCGGCTGGGCGCCCGCGCCGGATCAGGACGCCGGGCGCCGCGCACCAACGGCGGCGAATGGCTCCGCGCTGCCGCGTCCGCCCGAACGCTTCAACTAAATCAGGTCGTCGTCATCGCCGGCCGCGAGCAGCCGACCCATCGCCTCGAACAGCGAGTCCATCGCGACCGGTTTGAAGATTACGTCATCCGCACCCGCCGCCAGGCAGCGCTCGCGCAGGTCCACCGCCCGGTCGGCGGTGACGACGATGATCGGCAGCTTCGCCTTGGCGTCGTCGCGCGCGCGGATGTGTCCGATCGCGGTCAGCCCGTCCATGCCCGGCATCCGCAGGTCGACGAGGATCATGTCGAAGTCCTCGGCCTCGATCCGCTCGAGCCCGATCTCCGCGCTCTCGGCCTCTTCCATCTGCGCGCCCGCGACATCGAGCATGTCGCGCACGACTCGGCGGTTCATGCGATCGTCTTCGATAAAGAGGACGTTCATGCCCGTTCCCGTCTCCGCGAAGGTGCCGTGCCGCTCGTGTTGCCTATCACTAGCACACCTTACGCTAAGCCGCGCCGCGCACAAGCACCCGTTCGAGCCGCATGACACGTTCGACTAGTACTTTCTTGCTAACGGGCTTCTCGATCACCGCAGACAGTCCGCATACCGACAGCCGCGCCCGTCGCTCCGGCGTCAGCGCGGGCGTCAGCAGCGCGACGGGAGCGTCCGCCGCCGCGTCGACGAGCGCGGCGATAGCACCCACCTGATCGAGCACCGCGTCGTCGGCGTCGATCAGCACGCGTTGCACGCCGCGCTCGCGCGCCACTGCCGCACCGGTGACGGGATCGGCCGCAATCGCGACTTCATCCTCGCCTTCGAACAAGGTCTTCAACATCGCGCGCGTGATCGGGCTGCGCACCACGAGCAGGATCGGCGGCGCTGCTACCGCGCACACCGGCGCGGCGGCAGCGACCAGTGGCAGGTTGAGCGTGAACACCGCTCCGCTGCCCAGCGCGCTCGCGACCGTCACGTCTCCGCCCATCGCGCGCGACAGGCTGCGGCAGATCGACAGGCCCAGGCCGGTGCCGCCGAACTGCCGCGTCGTGCCGGCGTCAGCCTGTCGGAACGAGTCGAAGATGAGCTCATGCGCATCCGGCGCGATACCGATCCCAGTGTCGGCGACCTCGACGCGGAAGCGGTCGCCAGTGCAGATGACACTGACGCTGACGTGTCCCGCCGGCGTGAATTTCACCGCATTGGACAGCAGGTTGAACACGATCTGCCGCAACCGGACCGCGTCGCCGACGATCCAGCCCGGGCAGGCGTCGATCTGCACCACGAAGGCCAGCCGCTTTGCTTCAGCCTGATCGCGCCACAGCCGGCAGGCTTCGTCGATCACACGGCGCAGATCGAACGGCGCTTCCTCGATCGTCATCTTGCCCGTCTCGATCTTGGCAACGTCCAGGATATCGTCAACCAGCGCGCGCATGGTGACACCGGCGCCGTGCACCACCGACAGGCGGTCATGCGTGGCCGCGTCGAGCGTGCGATCGGCAATCATCACCTCGGTCATGCCGAGAATGCCGTTCAGCGGGGTGCGTATCTCGTGGCTGGTGGCGGCCAGAAACTCGGTCTTGACCGCGAGCGCACGCGCCAGCTTGTCGCGTGCGGCCCGCAGACGGTCGCGGCTGCGCCGAAGCGTCAGCATACCGAAGCCGAGCAATGCGATGATCAGCGCGGTGCCGAGCCCCGCGATGACGAAGATCGTGCGCTGCATGCGCGCCTGCTCGCGTTCATGCCCGACTGTGGCTTGAAGCTCGTCCGCCTTCAGCTTGGCGATGCGCAGCTCCTGATTGGTATAGTCGAAACGCGCGGCCGCGAGTGCGGCGCTGTTCGAGCGCGCGACCTCCGTCGCCTGGTCGTCAAGCCGCTTCAGCGCGGCCAGGTGCTGCAACGCCCGATGCTCGTCGCCGAGCGCGGTGTAGATCGAATAAGCGGTCTGATGATCGTCACGCTCGGTCAAGATCGTCTTGGTGAGATCGACGCCGGCGAACCGCTGGTCGATCAGCGCGCGGGCGCGAGCCAGATCGCCGTGTTGAAGCGCGGACTGCGCGGCCAAGCGCAGAAAGGTCAGCCGTGTCGCTTCGTCTCCTGGCGTCGAGAGACCTCGTCTAATTAGCGTCTCTGCCTCAGCTACTTTCCCTTGAAGAAGGCGAACATTGGCGACATTGCTCAATGCGATGTGCGCAATGCCAGAGCTTCCAAGCCGCTCGGCAAGTTTCAAGGCACTGAAGAAGTCACGCTCCGCAGCACCATAATTGTTAGCTGCAGCGTAGACGTTGCCACGCCCCAGATACATTGCAATCAACAATCCTGGGTCGGCGGCATATGCTTCGATTGCTTGGCCGAAATATCGTAACGCCGACGATCGATCGCGCGCGCTGTCGTACAGAAGCGCGAGCGTGATGAGAGCCTTCGCCTGTCCTCGTCGATCGCGACCGCTAGCAAAAAGGGTATGGGCACGCTGCAGGGTCGGCAAAGCCTCAGCCGTCCGCCCTACTTCGATCAGCGAACCGCTTTTTGAGAGTAGGATGTTCGCATATACGTGCGGGAGAGGGCGGACAGATGCGACTTCTTGCTCGGCTTGTTCGAGCAACGCAATCGCTTCCAAGGGCTTGTTGCTCCGACTCGCGGCTTCGCCCTGCAGCCACAATGAAGAAGCCAAGCCAGTCCGACGCGCATCCACGTTCGCAAATGAGCGAGCGAGATGTTGTGCTCGCGAAGCAGCAACATCTGCTCGCTGCGGTGAAACCAGCATTTCCTCTTTGGCACGCGCAATTGCCTGATCAAACGCAGTAGCTTGCGTGTTCAGATTAACCGGTGCTGCCGCCAACAACAGGGTAGTTGAAGCCGCAAGCGACAGCCGCAATCGAACGCGCTTACTCAGCCGCGCTTCCACGTCGCTGCCAATCGGTTGAAACTGTCGCGTGACACCTCGGGAGCCCGACAATGGCGATCCTCGCGCAGAAACGACACAAAGGCGTCCAAGGCGATCGGCCGACTGATCAGAAAGCCCTGGATCATGTCGCAACCCATTACTGTTAGTAGCGCCAGCGCCGCGTGCGTCTCCACGCCCTCGGCCACCACTTCCATGTCGAGCGCGTGGGCGAGATCGATCGTCGATCGCACGATTAGGGGATCACGGTTCGAGCTGGTCAACTGCGTTACGAACAGCTTGTCAATCTTCAACTCGCGTGCGGGCAATTGCTTGAGGTAGGCAAGGCTCGACAAACCGGCGCCGTAATCGTCGATCGCAACGCGGATGCCGATATCGGCGAAGCGCTGCAGATTGGCGATTGCGCTTTCGGGGTCGCGAATCACCGACGTCTCGGTGACCTCGAAACCGAGCATCGCGTCGCTCTCACCCACCATGCGGCACGCGCTCGTGACGAACAATTCGTCCGACAGGAGCTGCCCGGAGATGTTGACGAACAGGCGCAGGTCGTAACCGGCATCGCGCAGTGTTGCCGCGTCGGCGATCGCCCGCGCAATCGTCCACAACGTCAATCGGTGGATCAGTTGGGCCTGCTCGGCCACCGGGATGAAGTCGCCCGGCAGGATCAGCCCACGTGTCGGGTGCTGCCACCGGATCAGCGCCTCCGCGCTGGTGATCTCCTGCCGGCGCGCGTGCACCTTGGGCTGATAGAACAGCATCAGCTCACCACGATCAATCGCGAGATCAAGTTCTCCCGCTAGCTTCTTCGCATCATGCGGCAGCGTCTCGATCGCCTGGGTCACCGGGCAATCGCAGTCACGCGCCCTCGCGAGCGCGCGCTCGGCTTCCTCGGCCAGCTTAACCTCGTCGGCATGCCACGCTCCGACTGCCCCGCCGATGACGATCTTAACATGGTGCTTCTCGCCGTCGAGGTCGAGTGGTGCCTCGAAAGCCCGGCACGCTGCGGCCATCAACGTGTCTAGTTGCTCGGGGGTGCCACCCTCTACGTCCAGTTCAATCAGATTGCGCCCAACCGTCCGCACGCGCGGATCGAACAGCGTTTGCCGCAGACGTGTCGCCATGTCCTCGACCAGCACGTCGGCGCGCGCGCAACCCAGGTACCGGCGCAGATCGGCGAAGTTGCCTGCTTCGACGAGAACGTGAAAACGGCACGTCGCGCGCGTTTCTGACCCGAGTGGCAGGAGCTGGGAGGTGCCGAGGAACGCGTCCATGCCCTCAAACTAGGCCGCAGACCTGAAGAATCGCTTAAGACCAAAGAAGATGGTTAACGAGGGTTTAACCGCGTTGTGAGAATCATTAAGATCGCGTAACCAGAACGTGCCTTCCGACGGGAGGGCATTTCTGGGAGAAAATCATGCTCGCGTTCATTTTCGCGCTGATTACCGGGCCGATCGTTCGCCCCTGGTAACAACAGCGGGTTCGGACGACCCTTCAGCGCCATGGCGCGGTGATGATCGTCCGAACCACTTTTCGATCAAGGCAGTAACCGCGTTCAGGCGGCTTCCTTACGGCTGACGCTCACCGGATTGCTGAATTCCATTGCGTTCTCGATCGATCCGAATCGGAGCGCCATCACGTCCAACGCGTAATTTTGGTTGAGCCGCCACGGCTTGCGATCACCCTGCCGGGGCAGGTTGTCGATCGCGCGCTGGATGTACCCCGATGAGAAATCCGCGAAGGGTTGCGGCGCGATCGTCGCGTCGCCGATCCGCGGCGTCGCCTGGCGCACGGCCTTGCGCCGCATGGCGTTGAGCAGGCGACAAACGTAGCGCGCGACCAGGTCGGCCTTCAACGTCCACGACGCATTGGTGTAGCCGAAGGTGAACGCGAGGTTCGGCACGTCCGAGAACATCATCCCTTTGTACTGGAACGAATCGGCCAGCCGCACCGATCGGCCGTCGATGCTGAACGTCGCACCTCCCATCAGCGCCAGTTCCAGCCCGGTCGCGGTCACCACCACGTCTGCGGCGATCTCTTTGCCCGACGCGAGCTTGATGCCGGTTTCGGTGAAGGTGTCGATCGTGTCGGTCACGACCGACGCGTCACCGCGCTTGATTGCGTCGAACAGGTCGGCGTCGGGCACCAGGCACAGCCGCTGGTCCCAGGGATTGTAGCGCGGCGTGAAGTGAGTCTGGACGTCATAGTCCGGGCCCAGATGCTCGCGAACCATGCCGAGCAGCCGCTCCTTGGTGCGCTCCGGCCGCATACGCGCGAGATTGTAGAACAGCATGCCGAACAGCACGTTCTTCCACCGCGTCACGCCGTACGCCGCTTTCGCTGGCAGCATGGCACGTAACCGATTGGCGAGCCCATCCTCCGCCGGACGCGAGACGACATAGGTGGGTGAGCGCTGCAGCATCGTCATGTGCGCGGCCTGCTTCGCCATTTCGGGCACGAGCGTCACGGCCGTCGCGCCACTGCCGATCACGACCACCTTTTTGCCTGCATAATCGAGGTCGGCGGGCCAGAATTGCGGGTGGACGATGCGCCCGGCGAAACGCTCGGTCCCCGCAAAGACAGGCGCGTGACCCTTGGCGTAATCGTAATAACCCGAGCACATGTAGAGGAAGTTGCAGCGTAACTGCCGCCGCTCACCCGCCTGCTCGATCTCCAGCGTCCAGGCCGCATCCTCGGTCGACCAGGCGGCGCTCTTCACACGCTGGCCGAAGCGGATGTGGCGATCGATGCCGTATTCCTGCGCCGTTTCCTGAATGTACTCGCGGATCGACGGACCGTCCGCGATCGCCTTGGCCTTGGTCCAGGGGCGAAAATCATAGCCAAGCGTGTGCATGTCTGAATCGGAGCGGATGCCGGGGTAGCGGAACAGGTCCCACGTCCCGCCGATCGCCTCGCGCGCTTCGAGGATCGCGAAACTTCGATCCGGGCAATTCTTTTGCAGGTGGTAGGCGGCCCCCACCCCCGACAGGCCTGCGCCTACGATGATCACGTCAAACTGCTCGGTCATGGCCGGCTCCTCTTCCTCCCGCCGGCTTACACACATGTCAGTAGCGATGAAAGACCGATCAGAAATCCCTCGAATAGCGTAACTGCACGTTCGACCCGCCGAACGACCCGGCCTGCGACAAGACGCTAATCGCCTTGGTCAGCGCCACCGTGAGCTGCGTGGCGGTGAAGCCGCGCGCGTCGGTGACGATCTCGATATAGATGTCGTCGGTCAGGTATTTACCCGCTGCCAGCGACGTACCCCGGCCGGTCGCCTGGTCCGCGCCGAGCACGCGCAACCGATCGAACCCGGTGGCCGAGCGCAGCTTGCCGAGCGGGTTGAGCCCACCTCCGCCCGATCCACGCAGCGAGTTGAGCGCGGAGGCGAGCTGGATCGCCTCGGTCGCGGACAGATTGGCCGGGTTGGTCCCGAACAGCAACCGGCTCAGCACCTCGTCCTGCGGTAGCGCGGGCGTCGAGGTAAAGGCAATCTGCGGCCGCTGCCCCGTTCCAGTAATCGCGATGTTAAACGTGGTTCCGTTCTTCGTCGTGGTCGCCAGAATGTCGATATCGGGGTCAGTCAGCGCGCCACCGCGGAAGCGGATACGCCCGCGCGTCACGTCGAAGCGGTTACCCGAGAACGAGTAGGTGCCGCGCACGATGTCGAGCCCGCCGGCGATCGTCGGCGCCGCCGAGGTGCCGCCGATCCGCATATCAGCCTCCCACTCGCTCTCCAGCCCCATGCCGGACACGAACAACTGATTGTCGGCGTGCACGCGCAGGTCGAGCTTGAACAGGCCCACCGACGGTGCCGCCGGTCGATCGGTCGGTCTTGCGACGCGGATCTCGCTCTTCTTGCGCACGCCGGTCAGCTCCGGGACTTCGGCCGCGCCCTGGCGGATGATCTGGTAGCGCGCCTCCGGAATGTTGATGTCGCCGCTGATCAGCCCGCCATTGACGCCGTTCTGCACGCGAACGGTGCCGGTCGCGGTTGCGCCGAGCGCGTCCGACTTGGCAAGGCGCGCGTCGTTCAATCGTGCAGTGATGTCGATCGGAAAGCCTTGTGCAGCGGCGAGGCCGATCGTGCCCTGTGCTTGAACGGTGCCGTCGCCGGCACGGGCGGCCAGGTTGGTCAATTCCAGTCGATCGTTGTTGAACCGTGCGGCGACGCGCATCTGAGACAATCGCGTCCCGTACGTTTCATTGTCGTAGGTGAGATTGTCTGCGCGCACGAGGCCGTTCACGCGCGGTGCCGACACCGTGCCACCGAAATCGGCGGCGACCGCGATCGGACCGGACAATTGCTGCTCGGCGAGCCCGGCGAAGCTGAACAGCACGGCCGATGGGCCGTTGTAGCGGATGCCGCCCGACAAGGGGCCCTGCATCAATCGTGTCGACCAGCTACCGCTACCCGCCGGCGTCAGTCGGGCCACCAGCCGGCCTACCGTGGTCCCTGCGCGCTTGATCAGCGCGCGCCCCTCACCCGCCGCTGCGTCCAGCCGGCCCTGGAACACGATATCGACCGGTTCCGACACTGCCGACAGGCTTGAGCGGGTGAAGTTGCTGACGTTCAGGCGCACGTCAGCCTCGGGCACTGCGCTCGCCGAGCGCTGCACATAGTCGAGGCTGCCGGTTGCCTGGCCGCCCAGACCGATGTTCGGCACGAACGCGTTGGCGATACCGAGGTCGAGCCGGTCGAGCCGCGCCTGCGCGCTTGTGACCCCGCCGCCGAAGCGTGCCGCCAAGCGCACGCTGCCCTGGTTGAAGTCGATCCGCGTCGGTTGCAATTGATAGCCACCACCCGCCGCGACGATGCGCGCCGGGTTGGCGGTGCGGAATGCGATGCCGTTCGCCTGCCCCTGCAAGGCCGCCAGATACTCACCCGGTGACAGGTTGGCGTTGACCGCGACGCGGAAGGGTACGCTGTTGGACCCGGTCAGCAACGCCTGTGCGGTGCCGCGTCCGCCAGTGTAGTTCACCTTGACCCGCCCGGCCTGGATCACGGTCGGGCCATAACGCAGGTCGGCAACCTGCGCATCGGCGACAACCGAAGGCGCATCGTCGTAGAGCACCACGGTGCCGTTGATGATGGCGCGACCGATCGTGAAGTCGGTCGTGCCGGGGATCGTCGCGGCATAGGCGCGCGCATTGACGCTCGCCCGCTGGTAACGGCCTTGCGCGCCAAGTTCGGCGATGCCGGTCAGTCCCGATCCAGCGAAACGCACTTGCCCAGCGAACGGCCCGGCCGCGGTCTGTACGACGCGTCCGGCGAAGTTGACTCCGGCGAACACGACGCGGCGGATATCAACCGCCAATTGGTTGCCGGGCGTGACCAGCACGTCGGCGGTGAAGGGGCCATAGTTGGTCCCCCCGGTCGCATTCACCTGGTACGATCCGCCGCGTCCGACGACGCGCGCATCGAGATTGGCAAGCCCGATACCGACCCCCGGGCGCGACGCGCGCAGGCGCACCACCGGCGCGTCGGTCGATCCGGTCACCCGCGCGTAGAGCGGTCCGTATTGCGTCGAATATGCATCGGCATCGACGAGCAAGCCGCCACGCGGATCGTAACGCCCCTGCCCGCGCGTGACGCGGAACTGCGGCGCGTTCAGCCGCAGATCGGTGAAGGTCACGATGCCTTCGGGCGAGTAACCGAAGCGCGTGCTCGCGACGGCATTCCCGCCGAGGAAGTTGCGCACGCCGGCGTTGAACAATTGCTTGGTGCGCAGCGCAACGCGGCCAGTGATACCGAATCCTCCATTCGGTCCCGGCACCAGATTGGCGTCGGTGGTCAGGTCGATGATCCCGACGCTTTCGACCCGAAAGTTGTTGACGCGGCCTTTCAACGCGCCGGTGTAGCGGCCGGTCGCGACATTAGCCGCGATCACCGCGGTCGCGTCGATGTTATCGGAGCGGACGCGCAGATTGTCCGACAGGATATTCGGCATCGCGATCGCGAGGTCGCCGTCGAGCCGCACATTGGTGGTCAATCCACCTAGCGCCGGGTTGAGCCCGGTTATACGGCGCGCACGCGCGTGGAGCGGCACCAGAATGCGGTCGGTGTTCACCCGCGCCAGTCCTTCGGCGTAGACGTTCTCCAGCGTCGTGTCGGCGAAGCCGAGCGAGGTCGCGCGTACCTTGTAGTCAACCGTTGGCGTCTTGAACGCGCCGTTCAGCACCACGCGCGCGAGCACGTTGCGACCGCGCAGATTGGGCGCGATCGCACCCGGCGTCAGCAGCGCGGCGTCGACTGCAAAATCGCCTAGACGCGCATTAGCGAGATCGATCAGGCCGCCAGCGTCGACCGACAGCGCATCCGACTTGAGCTTGATCCGCGTGTCGGCACGGCGCTCATTCAGTCGCGTGTCGATGGCGACTTGCAGTCCGGGCGCGGTCAGGCGCTCGACCGGCCCCTCCAGGTAGAGGCCCGGACGCGTCAGCCCGTTGATCTGAAAGCGTCCGTCATTCGCCTGCACCGCCAAGTCGGCGAGCGTGCCGCCACCCAGCGTTGCGAATACCCGCCCACGCCAGTCCTTCCAGCTGCCGCGGCCGTCGATCGTGGCGTTGAGCGGGGCCTTCAATCCGGCGATCTGCGCGACCGCTCCGCCCGCGGGCGCCGCAATCCGGGCGCGGATGTCGAGCTTGTTGTCGTCGGGCACCGCATCGATCTTGACGCGCGCAGTGTCTCCACCGGCGACGCCGGGCGCCCGCAACGCAACCGCATCGACGGTCAATTGTGCGCGGCGATCCGCGATATGCGCCTGCCCGTCGAAACGCGCGATATGCCGCTGCCCTGCGACCGGCGGCTCCATGACGAAGCGCGCGATCTGCAAGCGCCCAATGTCGATGTCGATATCGGGCAGGATCGGGGCATTGGCGTCCTCCGGCTTGGGCGGAACGGTCTTGAGTTCGGGATTGCGGCGCAGCGTGATCAGCTGGCTGGACGCACGACGCACGTCGATGTGGTTGTTCAGGTAATCGAATGGCCGCCAGTCGACGTCGATCCGCGGCGATTGCAGAAACGTGCCTTTGGGATCGTTCACGCGGACGTCGACGAGCGACATCTGCCCGTAGAGCGATCCCTCGATCCGCCCGACGCGAATGTTGAGCCCCGATTCAGTCGTGTAATCGCCGATCCGGTCGGCGACGAAGCGGCGGCCGGGATCGGTGTTGATGCCGAACACGATCGCGAACGCCAGCAGTAATAGCGCCACGAGCACGACCGCGATCCACTTGAGCACGCGCTGCCACAACGGCCGCTTGATCACGACGACCTCGTCGACCGGGAGCGTGTCGTCAGCCATCAGAACGCCTGCCCGATCGAGATGTAGAGCGCGATTTTGCCATCGCCCTCACGCGGGTTGAGCGGCGTCGCAACGTCGACGCGCATCGGCCCGAAGTTGGTGTAGAACCGCCCGCCGATCCCCGCGCCGTAGCGCAGGTTCTTCGCGGTCGGGAACGTTCCTTCATATGCGTTACCCGCGTCGAAGAACGGTACGATACCGAAGTCGCCAAACCTGTACCGCGCCTCAACCGCGAACTCGTTCAGGCTGCGGCCGCCGACCGGGTTGCCTTCGGGATCGAACGGCCCGAGCCGCTGGTAACCGTAGCCGCGCACCGATCCGCCGCCGCCGCCGTAATAGCGCCTGGACGGAGCGAGATCGTCGCGCTCGATCCCGAAGATCGCGCCCGCGCGCGCGCGGCCGGCGATCACCAGGCTGTCGTTGACCGGGTAATAGCCGGTCGCCTCCACCATCGTGCGTGCGTAGGGTCGCACGCCATCGGACACCGAGGCTTCAGGGCTGAGGTTGAGTTTGAGGCGGTAGCCGCGCGTTGGATTGAGCAGATCGTTCGATTTGTCGAACAGCACCTGTCCGGGCAGCGCGGCGATGCCGTAATTGCGCCGACGTCGCCCGCCGGCCTGGAAATCGTAGGTCTGCTCGTTGGTGCCGACCAGTTCGAACCCGAACGCGTACGTCAGCGGCTTCTGCCAGATCGGTGTCGAATCGTAGCTGATCCGCCCCGCCACCGTCGCGGTCACCGCGTTGAACGCGTCGTAATCCTGCCGGAGCACGCTGCCGAGCAGGCTGACCGTGCGGTCGCGCTTGCCCGCATTCTGCCGCCGGAAGGTGACCGACGCGCCCTGTTGCTGGGTCCCGCCAACGCCGGTCACGATCAGCGCACCCTCAGGCGGGAACAGATTGCGGTGGGTGAACGCGGCCTCGACCTTGGCACCTTCGCCGGTGCCGTAGCCCGCGCTGCCCGACAGTGATCGGAACGGCCCCTTGGTCTGGCGCACCAGCAAGTCGACCTGCTCGGTCCCGTCCGGTCCCGTCTGACCGGTGCGCACAGGCTCGACCGAGATGTTGGAGAACAGCCCGGTCGCAACCAGCGCCTGGCGCAGATCGTCGGTCAGCCGGACGTCGTAGAGCTGGCCCTGATCGAAGCGCGGGAAAACGTTCAAATGCTCGACCGAGAAAACCGGATCGCCTTCGGTGCGCAGCACGCCGAATGACGAGCGCGGCCCCGTGTCGACCGGCAGCGTGTAGGCGCCCTTCCACGTCGCATCGTCGAGCAGGATGTCACGTTCGCCCACCTTGACGAACGGATAGCCGTGCTGCGGCAACTTGAGGCTGACGTTCGCCTCCGCGCCTTGTACGCGCGCCGCCTCGATCGGGTCACCGACCTTGAGCGGCAATTCGCGGCGTACCAAATCGGGTGGAACGGTCGGCCCAGCCTGCACCTCGATCGACCCGAGGGTGTAGATCTTGCCCGGGGTCGCGCTGACGATCGCGCGCAGCTTGTTGCCCGAGCCCGCCGCGGGCTGTTCCAGCGTCGACACCGCCGTGCCGTCATAATAGCCAAGCGACTTCATCAGCCGCACGGCCAGCGCCTCGTCTTCGCGCGCGCGCGCTGACACCTGTGTCGCATTGGCGGCCTTGCCCTTGCCCTCCTTCAATGCCGACAGCGAGTTGAATTCGTCGGTCAGCTTCAAGGGGTCGAGCCCGCGCACCTCGGTGTCATAGGCGATCTCGGGTGCGTTGCGGCCCTTTACCTCTGCGACCGACTGCAACGGCTCGGTGTTGAAGGTCGACAAGGGTTCGAGCGGCGCAGCCAATTGCGGATCGATCGGCGCGGGGGCGGGCAGCGCGCCGGGCACAATCGGCGCCTGTGCGGCGGACTGGGCGACTGGAGCTGGCGCATTGAGAGCCGGCAGCTTCGACTTCTGAACAGCAATGGTGGTCGATGCATCGTCGAGCGGCATCGGCTCGAGCGGGGCGTTGATGTCGTTGCTGAGCGGCGGCAGCGCGCTGTTGAACGCGGCATCTGGCACGATCGGCGCATCGGCCTGCGGATCGGTGGCATTGTTGCCCGCGGACTGCACCGCCGACTTGGGTGCGTCATCGCCTTTTGCGGGTGCAGTGCCGGGCTGGTTCATCTGCGCCGCGGCGGGAAGCGCCGCCAGCGCCAGGGCGGACGATGCCGCCAGCAATGCCATTCTCGTCGGTAAACCCACGCACACGCCCCTTTGCGCGAGATGTCGGCTTTACCGTTACACCTCCGTCTGATCTGCAACGCTTTTGGCTCCAATGGGTTGCCGCGTCGAGCCACGACTTTTCGCTTGCGCCATGTTGGCATCGTGTCGGCAGCGCGCGTAAGGACGGCGCAACGACACGCGGGAGAGCCCATGAACTTCGAGCTGGACGAAGACCATCGCATGATCGCCGACCTGGTGCGGCGGTTCGTCGAGGACGAGCTGGTGCCGCTCGAGCAAGGCGTGCTCGACCGCGCGATCGCGGGTGAAGAAGTGCAACTGACGCCTGAAGAGACCGAACGCGTCAATGCCGTGTCGCGCGAACTGGGGCTCTGGGGACTCGACGCGCCCGAGGATGTCGGCGGCCACGACCTGCCCGCGGTCGCGATGGTCGGCGTCAACGAGGCGATGGGCCGCACGATCGTACCCTACACGCTGCCGCCCGACTCGCCCAACCTGCGCATGCTCGCCGCCACCGTCGACGACCGTCAGCGCGAGGCATACCTCGCCCCCTATGTCCGCGGCGAGACGATCAGCGCGATCGGCATCTCCGAGCCCGGCGCGGGAGCCGACCCCGCGGGGATGAAGACCTACGCGGTCAGGGACGGCGACGACTGGATCATCAACGGTCGCAAGATCTGGATCACCAAGGCGAACCGTGCCGACTTCACCATCCTGATGGCGGTGACCGACCGCCAGAAAGGCGCGCGCGGCGGGATCAGCGCGTTCCTGGTCGACCGCGATGCACCGGGCTTTCAGGTCGTGCGCCCGATCCCGGTGATCGGGGGCGAGACGTTGTACGAAGTCGTGCTGGAGGATTGCCGCGTACCGGCATGGAAGCTGCTCGGCACCGAGGGCCAGGGCTTCGCGCCGATGCAGCTGCGCCTCGCCACGCGCCGCGCTGAGATGGCGGCGAACGCGATCGGCATGGCGCAGCGCGCGCTCGACATGATGATCGACTATGCGCCGCAGCGCACCACTTTTGGCAAGCCTTTGTCCGAGCGGCAGACGATCCAGAACTGGGTGTCCGACGCGGCGATCAAGCTGCACGCCGCGCGCCTGATGACCTATGATTGCGCGTGGAAGCTCGACCAGGGTCGCGACACGCGCACCGAAGTGTCGATGATCAAGAGCTTCGCGCTGGAGACCGCGTGGGAGGTGCTCGACCACGCGATGCAATGCTTCGGCGCGATGGGCATGACGCGCGAGATGCCGCTGCAGCAGATGGCCGCGCGCATCCGGCTGATGCGAATCTACGATGGCCCGACCGAGATTCACAATTGGGTCGTCGCCCGCAACCTGCTGGGAACACGAGCATGAGAGAGCATATCGCGGTCACCACGGCCGACCATGTCGCGACCGTCGTCATCGATCGCCCGCCGCACAATCACGTCAACGCCGCGTTGGTCAACGCGCTCGCCGACGTGTTCGAGGAACTCGGCCGCGACGACGAGGTCCGCGCGATCGTGCTCGCGACCCAAGGCAAGGTGTTCTGCGGCGGTGCCGACCTGACCGGTGACAAGCCGCTCGCCGACGAGAGCGGCGAGAGCGAGACGCCCGCGCTCTACCGCGGCGCTTATCGCCTGTTCGCATCGAAGAAGCCCGTCGTGGTCGCGGTGCAGGGTGCGGCGGTCGGGGCCGGCCTGGGCCTGGCACTCGTCGGGGATTTCCGCGTCGCGGCGCCCGAGGCGCGCTTCTCGGCCAATTTCGTTACGCTCGGCTTTCACGCCGGCTTCGGCATCACCGCGACGCTGCCGCGCGTCGTCGGCGAACAGCACGCGTCGTTGATGCTGTTGACCGGCCGCCGCGTGAAGGCGGAGGATGCACTGCGGTTCGGGCTGGTCGACGAGATCGCGCCGCTCGATGAGCTGCGTGCCGCGGCTGAGCGGCTCGCGGGCGAGATCGCGCGCAACGCACCAATCGCCGTTGAGGCGACCCGCGCGACCTTGCGCGGCGATCTGGCCGAAGCGGTGCGCACGCGAACCGAGCACGAGCGCGCCGAGCAGGACCGATTGATGCAGACCGCCGACTTTCGCGAAGGGATCAAGGCGGTCGGTGAGCGTCGCGCGGGCAACTTCGTGCGCGGTTGACGGTCCGGTCGCGGATGCACGCAAACGGCATGTGGGAAAATAACCGCTGTCGCTGCGAAACATTTGCGACAAACGCCCGATAAGCGCATCTGGGACAGACAGGCTGCCACGGGCGACGCGCCCGTGAGTGGCATCACAGGCTGGCGGGTGAACAATTGATCAAGCGTGACCAAGGGCGGCAGCGTCGCCTCCTGCTCGGCATCGCCGTTGCTCCAGCCGTGCTGGCGCTCGCCGCGTGCGGCGGCGGCGAAGACGCCAAGGGCAAGGGCGGCGATGGCGGAGGCGCGGGCGGCGGGCGTGGTGGTCGTGGCGGTGGGGGTCCGGCGCAGGTCGGCTATGTCGTCGTTCAACCCACCTCCGTGCCGATGACCACCGAGCTTGCCGGCCGGGTGGTCGCGTTCCAAAGCTCGGAAGTGCGCCCGCAGGTGTCGGGCGTGATCCAGCGCCGCTTCTTCACCGAAGGCTCAATCGTTAAGAAGGGCCAGCCGCTCTATCAGATCGACCCGTCGCTTTATCGCGCGTCCGCGAACGAAGCCCGCGCCAGCGTCGCCAACGCGCAGGCGACCGCCGAGGCCGCGCGCATCCGCGCCGAACGTTACCGCCCGCTCGCGCAGATCGAGGCGATCAGCAAACAGGATTACACCGACGCGGTCGCGACCCAGCGCCAGGCGCAGGCGCAGATCGCGTTAAACCGTGCGCAGCTCGACACCGCGCGGATCAACCTGCGTTTCACCACGGTCCCCGCCCCGATCAGCGGGCGGATCGGCCGATCATTGTTCACGGTCGGTGCGCTGGTCAGCGCGACGCAGACCGACCCGTTGACCACGATCCAGCAGCTCGATCCCATCTTCGTCGACATTCAGCAGTCGAGCGCCGAACTGCTCGCGCTACGCCGCGCGCTCGCTAGCGGAGGCTCGGTTCCCGCGCGCGCCGACGTGCGTCTGAAGCTGGAGGACGGCAGCGACTATGGTCTGGTCGGCAGCGTCGAGTTCGCCGAGGTCGTCGTCGACCAGTCGACCGGCACCGTAACGCTGCGCGCCCGTCTTCCCAACCCCAAGGGACTGCTGCTGCCGGGCATGTTCGTCCGCGCGCAGTTCAGCCAGTCGATTGACCAGAACGCCTTCCTGGTGCCGCAGCAGGCGGTGTCGCGCGATCCCAAGGGCAGCGCGACCGTGTGGCTGGTCGGCCCCGGCAACAAGGCGGTCGAGCGCACCGTCACCGCGGAACGCACGCAAGGCGTTTATTGGGTCGTCACTGGCGGGCTGAAGAACGGTGACCGCATCATCACGCAGGGGACCGGTACGCTGAAGGAGAACGCGCCGATCCGTCCCGTGCCCGCGAACACTCCGCAGAAGGTCGCGCCACCGCCGTTCAAGGACGGCAAGTCGGGCCAGAGCGGCGACACCACGGGACGCGGCCAGGGCGGCCAGAGCAAGGCCGGCTGAGTGCTGTCACGCATCTTCATCGATCGCCCGATCTTTGCCTGGGTGCTCGCGATCATCGTGATGATGGCGGGCGTCGGCGGCATTCTCGGCCTGCCGATCGCACAATATCCCGACGTCGCCCCGCCGCAAGTGTCGATCCGCGCGACTTATCCGGGCGCCAACGCGCAGACGATCCAGAACTCGGTCACGCAGGTGATCGAACAGCAGCTGACCGGCATCGACGGGCTGCTGTATTTCAGCTCCTCATCGTCCTCGCGCGGGTCCGTGACGATCACCGTCACCTTTGAAAAGGGCACCGATCCTGACATTGCGCAGGTTCAGGTGCAGAATCAGGTCCAGCAGGCAGTGTCGCGCCTGCCGCAACAGGTGCAGCAGCAGGGACTCGTTGTCCGCAAGTCGAACCCGGACAATCTGCTGATCGCGGGTGTCTACGACATCAGCGACAAGATGACGAACCAGGACGTGTCCGATTACCTGGTGTCGAACCTGCAGGACCCGCTAGGCCGCGTTCAGGGTGTGGGCGACACCAACGTGTTCGGCGCGCAATATGCCATGCGCATCTGGCTCGATCCGGCGCGGCTGGCGAGTTACCAGTTGATGCCGGGCGACGTCGTCACCGCGATCACCAACCAGAACACCGAAGTCGCGGCGGGTGAGATCGGCGGACAGCCGATGCCGTCGACGCAGATGCTGAACGCCACCGTCACCGCGCAGTCGCGCCTGCAGACGCCCGAGCAGTTCCGCAACATCATTCTGAAGACCACGACCAGCGGCGCAACCGTGCGGCTGGCCGATGTCGGACGGATCGAACTTGGCGGCGAGAGCTACGCCGCGTTCAGCCGGGTGAACCAGCACCCGGGTGCCGGCATCGCCGTGCTGCTCGCCCCCGGCGCCGACGCACTGGAAACCGCCGAACTGGTAAAGGCCGAGATCGCGCGTGTCGCCAAGACGTTTCCGCCCAATCTGCGCATCGCCTACGCCAACGACACTACCGACTTCATCAAGCTGTCGATCGAGGAAGTGATCAAGACGCTGGTCGAGGCGATCATCCTCGTCGTCATCGTCATGTTCGTGTTCCTGCAAAGCTGGCGCGCCACGTTGGTGCCGACGATCGCGGTGCCGGTCGTGCTGCTCGGCACGTTCGCGGTCTTCTATCTCGCCGGCTTCTCGATCAACACGCTGACGCTGTTCGGACTCGTGCTCGCGATCGGCCTGCTCGTCGACGACGCGATCGTCGTGGTCGAGAACGTCGAACGGTTGATGGAAGAAAACCCGGGCATGAGCCCGCGCGACGCGACGATCGAGTCGATGAACGAGATCACCGTCGCGCTGGTCGCGATCGCGCTGGTGCTGTCCGCGGTGTTCCTGCCAATGGCGTTCTTCGGCGGCTCGACCGGAGTCATCTACCGCCAGTTCTCGCTGACGATCATTTCGGCGATGATCCTGTCGGTGCTGGTCGCGCTGATCCTCAGCCCCGCGCTCACCTCGCACCTGCTGAAGGCCAAGCACGACGAGAACGGCGATCTTCACGAAACCTGGCTGGGTCGCAAGGCACCCTGGGTCGCCGACAAACTGGAAGCGGCGAAGAACTGGTTCAATGACAGCTTCGATCGCATGGTGAAGCGTTACACCAACGCGGTTGAGCGCGTGATTGATCACCGCTGGATCTTTGTGTTGATCTACTGCGGCATCCTCGCATTGCTAGCATTCCTGTTCCTGCGCTTGCCGACCGGCTTTCTACCGACCGAGGATCAGGGCGGCGCCATTGTCCAGTTCCGCCTGCCGGCCGGCGCGACGCGGGGGCGCACCGAAGAGGTGCAGCGCCAGGTCGAGCGGTATTTCGCCAAGAACGAGGGCCACAACATTCGCACGCTGTTCAGCGTCGCGGGCGGCGGTGGCGGGGGCACCAGCGGCCAGAACACCGGCCAGGCGTTCATCTCCTTCGTTGACTGGGCGAACCGCACCGACAAGACCGACAGCGCCGATGCGATCGTTTCGCGCGCGTCCGCGGCGTTCCGCGGCTTGCGCGACGCGCAGGTGTTCGCGCTAGTGCCGCCCGCGATCCGCGGCCTCGGCCAGTCGGAAGGCTTCACCATGGAGCTCCAGAACGCGAGCGGGATGAGCCAGGAAAAGTTCAACGAGGCGCGCGACGCCTTGCTGGAAAAGGCCAATGCTGACCCCAAGCTCGCCGGCGTACGCCTGACCGAATTGCCCGACATCGGCACGCTCCAGGTCAATGCCGACCCGCAGAAGCTGGCCGCGCTCGGCCTGTCACAGGGCGACGTCAACACGACGCTGTCGACCGCGTGGGGCGGCCGCTACGTCAACGATTTCATCGACCGCGGCCGTGTAAAGCGCGTCTACGTACAGGGCGATGCGCCCTATCGCGCCGAGCCTGAGGATTTGTACCAGTGGTTCGTGCGCAACAGCGCGGGCACGATGGTGCCGTTCAGCTCGTTCGCCAGCCTCGGCTGGTCGCAGGCACCGACGACCCTGTCGCGGTTCAATGGGATATCCTCCTACGAATTCCAGGGTCAGGGAACCCCGGGGGTCAGCTCGGGCGAGGCGATGGAGCGGATCGCGCAACTGGCGGGAGAGATACCCGGCACCAGCATCGCCTGGGCGGGTCTGTCATATCAGGAACGACTGTCCTCGGGTCAGGCGCCGCTGCTCTACGGCCTTTCGCTGGTCGTCGTGTTCCTCTGTCTCGCGGCCCTATATGAAAGCTGGACGATCCCGATCGCGGTGCTGCTCGTCATCCCGCTCGGGCTGATCGGCGCGGTCGCGCTCGTGACGCTGCGCGGGCTGACCAACGACGTGTATCTGCAGATCGGGCTGCTGACGACGATGGGACTGGCGGCCAAGAACGCGATCCTGATGATCGAGTTCGCCGAACAGGCCGAGAAGAAGGGTGCGCGGATCATCGATGCGGCACTGGAATCGGCGCGGCTGCGTCTGCGTCCGATCCTGATGACCAGCCTCGCCTTCATCTTCGGCGTGCTGCCGCTGGCGATCTCGACCGGTGCCGGCGCCAACAGCCGTATCGCGATCGGCACGGCGGTGATCGGCGGCATGATCACGGCGACGGTGTTGGCGATCTTCTACATTCCGCTATTCTTCGTGCTCGTCCGCCGCGGTACGCGCGACGGGATCAAGGGGCTGCGCCGCGGTGCCGACCCGAGCGATCCCGAGGCTGGTGACGACAACAAGGGTGATGGTCCCAAGGATCAGCCGCCGACGCCGCAGCTACCCGCCCCGGCGGATCACCCCGCCCTGCCCGCGCCGGACCACGCCTGATGCGCCCGCCCTTCCGCCTGCTCGCCACCCTGTTGACCGCGAGCGCCCTCACCGCGTGTTCGCTCGCGCCGAAATACGTTCGCCCCGAGCTGCCGGTGCCGCCGTCGTGGCCGGTCGGCGACGCATACCTGCGCCAGACCGAGGCGCCGCTGCCCAGCGTCACTTACCGCGACATCTTCCGCGATCAGCGTTTGCAGCGGATTATCGACCAAGCGCTGGTGAACAACCGCGACCTGCGGGTCGCGGTCGCCAATATCGAGGCGACCCGCGCGCAATATCGCATCCAGCGCGCCGACCTGCTGCCGCAGATCGATGCGAGCGGCACGTTCAGCTACCGCCGCAACTCGCGGACCGGCGTTACGACCGGCACGACGACCGGTACCGGAAGCGGCGGCGCGGGGACGGGAGCGGGCACAGGCACAGGTACCGGGGGAACGGGCACGGGTGGCACCGGAACGGGCGGTACGGCTACGGGCGGCACGACGACCACCACCTCATCCTCCTCGACCAGCTTCACCACACAGCTCGGCGCCACCTCGTTTGAGATCGACCTGTTCGGCCGCGTGCGCTCGCTGACAGACGCCGCGCTCAACCGGTATTTCGCGCAGGAAGCGACGGCACGCGCGACGCGGCTGACGCTGGTGGCCGACATCGCCAATGCGTGGGTCACCTACGGCTCGGATGCCAGCCTGCTGAAGATCGCCGAAGACACGGCCGCCAGCGCGCGGCGCAGTGTGCAGTTGACCCGCGCACGCCTGGCAGGCGGCGTATCGCCGCGCACCGACGTGCGTCAGGCGGAGCAGGTGTTGGAAACCGCGCTCGCTGACTTGGCGCAACAACGGACCCTGCTGGCGCAGGACGTCAACGCGTTGCAACTCTTGGTCGGCGCGCCGGTCGACGCGACGCTGCTTCCGTCCTCGATCGAAGACGCCGCGCGCAACCTGGCCGAACTGCCCGCGGGGCTGGATTCGGGCATCCTGCTGCGCCGGCCCGATGTCGTCCAAGCCGAATATTCGCTACGCGCTGCCAATGCAGAAATCGGCGCAGCGCGAGCCGAACTGTTCCCGCGCGTCGCGCTGACCGCCGTGGTCGGGTTCGCCAGTACGGCGCTTCGCACGCTCTTCACCGGTGGCGCATTCAACTATTCGGTCGCGCCCAACGTCAGCTATCCGATCTTCCGCGCCGGTGCCGGCCGCGCGGGTGTCGAATATTCGCAAGCGCAGCGCGACGCCGCGCTCGCCACCTACGAGGGAACGATCCAAACCGCGTTCCGCGAGGTGTCCGACGCACTCGCGCGGCGCGGCACGATCACCGACCAGCTCGCCGCCAACCAGCGCTTCCTGAACGCCGCCGCCGATACGCTGCAACTCGCCAACGCGCGCTACCAGGGCGGGATCGATACCTATCTGACCAGTCTCGACGCGCAACGCTCGCTCTACACTGCGCAGCGCACGGTGGTGCAGACGCAACTCACGCGCGCGTCGAACCTGGTCACGCTGTACCAGACACTGGGCGGCGACTCGCAGCTGGAGGCGACGGCGCAGGGGCCGGTACCGCCGACGACGAGCGCGGCCACTTCGTCCGCCCGGTCGGAGCGCTGATCACCCCAAAAAGACGCTAATCCGTCTTGCCAATTGGCGAGGCGCGGGACTGTAGGTCGACGCGGCACGTCACCCCTCAACGGGGCGGAGCTACTCAGCCGCTCTTGCCCCCACCTTGCATCGGCGCCACCGCGTCGCGGCCGAACTTCATGATCAGCTCGCCGATCTCGCGCGCCTGGTTCATCGAGCGCTGGCTCTGCTCGCGCAGATAGTCGCCCTGAATCCGCATCACGTCGCTCAAGTCCTTGGCCTGTGCCGCCGCGCGCATGGCCGCGAACGCCTGCTGCGCATTCTCCTGCGCCTGGTCGATCATCGCCACACCCAGGCTCGACGAATGGTCGGCCATCCGCTGCCCTTGCGCGCGCATCGCCTCTCCGGCGCGCTGCGCGCCTTCGAATGCTGCACCCGCGCCGCTGTTCGCTGCGCCCGTGTTCTCGTCCGCCATGATCACGCTCCTCTCCGCGGACGCACGATGCGCCGCGCTTCAGGCCAGAACCACGCCCGCACGAAGCGGTTGCACGCGCTATTTGCCGAAGCCGAACACGTCCTGGTGGAAACGCCCATCGGCAATCATCTGCTCAAGCCAGGCCGAGCCGTGCGCGTGCTCGCCACCGACCTGTTGCATCCAGATGCGCACGAGCGTGTCGCGCACCGCGGGTGCCATGTAGCGCCCGTCGCCGCACAGGAACACGCTCGCTCCCGCCTCCAGCGCACGCCACACCCGCTCCTGCTCGGCCCACAGCGCGTCCTGCACGAACCGCCACGGGTGTGACGGTGTGGCGGAGAAGGCCAGGTGCAGCTCGACTAGCCCCTCGGCCTGCCAGCGCTGCATCTCCTCGCGGCAGAACCAATCGTGATCGGGGTGGCGGCAACCGAAAAACAGCAGATTGGTCGCGACCTCCGCCCCCTTCTCGGCCTGCGTAGCGCGTTCCTGCAGAAACCCGCGCAACGGCGCGAAACCGGTGCCCGGCCCTATCAGGATCATGGACTGCGCAGAGTTGGCGGGCGGGGCGAACGGCGGATTGGGCCGCCGCACGTAACCGAAGACGTGCTCGCCCGGCGCCAGCGCCTTCATGTAATCGGACGCGAAGCCGCGATGCTCGCCCAGCCCCGACCAGGCCGGCGCCGCGATCGTGCCGACGATCAGGTCGGCGACCTCGGGCGACACGAGCGGCGATGATGCGATCGAGTAGAAGCGCGGCTGGATCGCGGGCGACCAGTCGATCAGCTGGTCGAGCGTCACCGAGGCAGCCGGGTGCCGCGCGATCAGATCGAGCAGCGACACGCGCCTGTCGGCCACCTGCGCGTCGTAACCCGCCTCGATCGCCTCCAACGCCGCGGCGGTGTGCGGGCAGCGTGTCGCCCCGCGCAGCCCGGCAATTGCCCGCCGCGACGCCGCTTCCGATAGTTCGACGAAGTCGGTCAGCAACTGCTCCACCGTCACCGTCGCGCCGACTGGCAGATGCTTGAAGCGTCCACCCTGCGCATCGACGCGCACCTGGCTTGCGCCGTTCACATCCAGCAGGTCGAGCGCGCGCGCGACGAGTTCGGGCCGATTGCGCGCGTAGATCGCGACGTGATCGCCCGCGGCGTAATGCTGCCCCGCGGGCAGGCGCACTCGGATCAGCCGCGTCGAGGGCCGCGGCGGCTCTTGCGCGAAATCCCATAAACCATCGGCCGGACGCACCAGTTCGTCGTTGGCGACGATCTCGAGCCGCTGCGCGTGTTCCGGTAAGACGCGCGCCCGCGTCTCCGCGGCGTCGACCGGCACCAGCGACAGCGTCGCGGTGCTCGCGGTCGGCTCCGCGCTCGCGCCGAGCGCCTGCCACAGGTCGCGCACGAACGCCGCGACCGCGCCGTCGAAGTCACCCTGCCCGTCGGCCTGCCCGCGCGGCACCAGCCGCTCGCCGCCTGCGCGCGCGATCGCCTCGTCGACGCGGCTGGGGAACGCCTGGAAGTTCGGCCACTGGCTATTGCCGATCCCGAGCACTGCGTAGCGCGCACCCGACCAGTCCGCCCCATCAAACGCGCCGGCATCGAGCGCGCGCTCCACCTCGACCGCGCTGTCGGGTGCGCGGCCGTTGTAGGTCGCGGTGACGATCACGATCACTTTGTCATCGGGCGCCGCCCCGCCGTTGAAGCTCTCGTCCATCGACCGGACGACGACGTCGAAACCGTCGGTGCGCGCGCGTTCGGCGATCTCCTCCGCCACGTCGCGCGCGGTGCCGAGCGAGGTGCCATAGAGCAGCACGAAGCGCTGCCCCGACCCCGCCACCGCGCCGACCTCGACCGACGTGTCCGCCGCCGCGGTCTCGCCAAGTTGCAACCGCTCGTGGCTCCCGCGCAGCCGCACGCGCATGGTGAACTCGTCGGGCTTGATCGACAGCGTTTCCTTGACCCGTAGCTTGTAGCTGTGCGGATCGCTGATTGCGAAGCGGCGCAACAGCATGGCGAGCGCGATCTTGGCCTCGACCATCGCGAATTGCCGCCCGATGCACGCGCGCTCGCCGTTGCCGAACGGCTTGTAGGCGTGCGGGTGGCGCGCCGCTTCCGCCTCGGGCAGCCAGCGGTCGATGTCGAACTCTTCCGGATCATCCCACGCGCTCGTCGCGCGGTGCAGGCCGGGGGTGAAGATGTTGACCGGACGGTCCTTGCGCATCCGCCAGCCCGGCTGGCCATCCTTCGCGCCGATCACCTGATCCTCAAATGGCGCGACACTGAACGCAGGTGCGGTCGGCCAGAGCCGCAGCGCTTCCTTCAAGATACGCTCGATCACCTCCAGTTTCGCGACATGCGTGTAGTCGGGCCGCGTATCGCCAGGGAGCACACGATCGACCTCGGCATAGGCCTGCGCCAGCACCGCGGGATTGCGCAGCAGGTAGGTGAAGGCGAACGTCAGCATTCCCGACGTCGTCTCATGCCCCGCGATCAGGAAGGTCAGCACCTGATACCGGATGTTGAGGTCGTCCAATCCCTCGCCCGTTTCCGGGTCGATCGCGGTCAGCATGAGGTTGAGCAGATCGCGGCCGTCATTGGGATTGACGCGGCGATCCGCGATGATCCCGTCGACCAGCGCGTTCATCTCGGCGATGTCGGCCTCGTATTGCGTCGCCGCGCGCCTCGCGAAACGCCGCTGGATCGGCATCCGCGTGATGACGTTGAGCGCCTCCGACAAGGCGCGCCCCAGCGCGACCAGGAAGCTGTCGAGCTCGTCGCGCTCGAACGAGTTGAAGCGGTGACCGAAGCCAGCGATCGCGATCGAATCGAGCGTCAGGCGGGTCATGTCATCCGCGACATGGACGTCGGTGCCCGCCGCGCGCGTCCACTTGGCAACGAGTTGGTCGCACACCTCGACGATCATGTCGAAATAACCACGCATCGCGCGGTGCGAGAAAGCGGGCAGCAGGATGCGGTGTGCCTTGCCCCAGTTCGGCTCCTCGCTAAACGCGGTGAACAGCCCGTCGCCCGCGAACTTGCGCACCACGCGCAGCGCCGGCCCCGGCATCTTGCGAAAGCGCGTCTCGTCCGACAGTTCGGCGACGAGATCGGGATCGGTGACGAAGATCGACACCCGGCTGCCGAAACGCAGCTTGAAGATGCCCTGCGGCACCTCGCGGCTGACGCGCAGCAAATGGCCAATCAACCCGGCGCGCGCGATCTGGTGCAGGTGGCCGATCACCGGCAGCGCCGCCGGCATCGGCACGGCCGCGACGGCGGGTATGTCCTTGGGTTTGCTCGCCATGATCGCAGATGCTCCGTTGCGCGTGGCGGCTCCCTCAACACAGCGCCCGCGCGCGCGCAAGTTGCCGCGACGGCAGGCTGGCGGCCCGCGCGGCCGGGCAGTAGAGAGGGCGCATGGTCCGTTTTCTGCCCACGATGCTCGAACCTTTGGTCGCCGGCATCGCCGCCGCGGTCGGCGTCTCGCACCCGGCCGGCGCCGCGATGCAGGACCCGGCGACCGATCCTTCGTGCGCCAACGTCCGCGTCGCGATCCCCGCCGAGCTGTCACACTGGAGCGTGCGCACGCCGCTTACCGCCGGCACCGCGCCGCGCAACGCGCCCGTGCTCGGCATCGGACGCGCCGTCGACCTGCGGCTCGCTCCATTGAACGCGGTGCAGCCGCGGATCGCACCGGGCAAGGCGCCGCCCGCAGGCAGCTACGCCGGACTCGCCATGTTCCAGGTGCCGCGCACCGGCACCTACCGTGTCGCGCTCGGGCAGAAGGCGTGGATCGACGTGATCCGCGGCCGCGCGGGTGTCGCGTCGAGCGCGCACGCGATGGGGACGCGCTGCACCGGCGTCGCCAAGCTGGTCGACTTTCCGCTCCGCCCCGGCCGCTACGTCATGCAGCTGACCGGCGCGCCGGTGCAGACCCTTCCCGCCACCATCGTTCGGGTGAAATGACATGATCCTGCCGTTCCTCGCGCTGCTCGCCCAGGCCACCACGCCCACGCCGGTTGCCACGCCCGCACCCGCTGCGACGCCGACCTCGGCCGCTGCCACCAACTCCGCGCTCGCGCCGGTAAACGTCCGGCTCGACACCGCGGCCGGGCCGATCGTGATCGCGGTCGATCGCGAGCACGCTCCGCTCACCGCCGCCAATTTCCTGCGCTACGTCGACGGCAAGAAGCTCGATGGCGTCGCCTTCTACCGCGCGGTGAAGGTCGGCGACGGCTACGGTCTCGCGCAGTTCGGCACGCGCAACGATCCCAAGCGCACGCTGCCGCCGGTCGCGTTCGAGCCGACCAGCAAGACCGGTCTCAGCCACGTCGACGGTGCGGTGTCGATGGCGATGGCCAAGCCCGGCACCGCCGCGGGCGATTTCTTCGTCGTCGTCGGCGACCTCAAATCAATGGACGCGCACGACAATGATCCGGGCTTCGCGGTGTTCGGCCGCGTGATCGAGGGCATGGACGTGATCCGCCGCATCCTCGCCTCACCCACCTCGCCGACGGAAGGGCAAGGCGTGATGAAGGGTCAGATGCTCGCCCCGACGATCCGCATCGCCACTGCACGTCGCGAGCCGTGAAGCGATCCCTATCCGACGGGCCGTAAAGCGTTACCTTTTCGCCACATTGTGGCGCGTGCGCCGATCCGGCATAGGTAGAATCGCGCGATGTCGCTTTCGCCCGCCTTTCTCGACGAACTGCGTGGCCGCACGCATTTGTCGGCGCTGGTGGGCAAAAGCGTCAAGCTGACGCGCGCCGGCCGCGAGATGCGCGGCTGCTGCCCGTTTCACAACGAGAAGACGCCGTCTTTCTACGTCAACGACGAGAAGGGCTTCTATCACTGCTTCGGCTGCTCGGCTCACGGCGACGCGATCCGCTGGATGACCGATCACCAGGGCCTGCCCTTCATCGACGCGGTGAAGGAACTCGCCGCCACCGCCGGGCTTGAAGTGCCGCAGGCCGACCCGCGCGCGGCGCAGAAGGCCGAGCGCGCCAAGTCGCTCCACGACGTGATGCAGGCCGCCGCCGACTGGTTTGCCGCGCAACTCGGCGGGCTCGACGGCGCGGAAGCGCGGGCGCTTCTCGACCGCCGCGGGGTGAGCACCGCGACGCAGCGAGCCTTCGGCTTCGGCTATGCCCCAGACAGCCGCGGCAAGCTCCGCACCGCGCTCAAGGAATACGGCGACGCGATGCTGGTCGAGGCCGGCCTGCTAATCCAGGTCGACAACAAGGAGCCTTACGACCGTTTCCGCGGCCGGCTGATGATCCCGATCCGCGACCAGCGCGGGCGCGTGATCGCATTCGGCGGCCGCATCATCGGAGAGGGCGAACCCAAGTACCTGAACTCCCCCGACACGCCGCTCTTCGACAAGGGGCGGACGCTCTACAATCTCGACCGAGCCTCGGCGGCGGCGCGCAAGGCCGACCGCGTGTTCGTGGTCGAGGGGTACATGGACGCGGTCGCGCTCGCCCAGGGCGGCGTGGGTGAGGTCGTCGCCCCGCTCGGCACCGCGCTGACGGAGGCGCAGCTGGAGCGGCTGTGGCGGATGATCGACGTGCCCACCATCTGCCTCGACGGCGACAGCGCCGGGCAGAAGGCCGCGATCCGCGCCGCGCACCGTGCGCTGCCGATGCTGGCGCCGGGGCGCAGCCTCAGCTTCGTGACGCTGCCGGAGGGGCAGGACCCCGAGGATCTGATGCGCCAAGGTGGCGCGCGCGCGTTCGAGGCACTGGTGCGCGAGGCCGAGCCTTTGGTCGAGCGGCTGTGGAAGCACGAGCTCGCCGCCGAACCGCTCGACACGCCCGAGCAGCGTGCCGGTCTGAAGCGCCGCCTCTCCGACCTCGCGAACACTATCGGCGATCCGACTGTTAAGTCGGAGTACGTTGCCGAGTTCCGCCACCGCTTTGACCAACAATTCGCACGCGGGCGGCAAGGTGCGGGTGGCCTGCAGCCACGCACCCCCTTCTTCCCCTACCAGCAGCGCCGCGCCGGGCAGAAATGGTCGCCGCCCCCCGCCCCCGTCACCGACGACGCCAAGGCGGTGCGCGCCGCCGGCGGGATCGACCGCGTGCTCGCAAAGGCTGTGCTCGCCGGCCTGATCCGCCACCCGGCGGAGATCGCGACCCACATGGAAGTGCTCGGCAGCCTCAAACTCGCCGATGGCGCACTCGGGCGTTTGTTCGAGGCCGTGGTTGACGTCGCGCTGGAAGACCGGGCGCTTGATAGCCAGCGCCTCGTCACCATATTGGCACGGTCCGGTTTCGAACAGGTCGCGTCCGACCTGCTGAGGGCCGATACGATGCCTTATTCGTTTACACGCAAGTCGGCGGACGAGAGCAAGGCGCGCGAGGACCTCGACGAGGCGATCGCGATCCTGGTCTCGCGTCCGGAAGTGGATGCGGCGCTGGCGGACGCAACGTCCGCGATGCAGGCGCATTTCACCGATGAAGCGTTCGAGCGGCAAGTGGCGTTGGTCAACGAACAACGGGCGCTGGACGTGCGGCTTGCAAATCTCGTGCAGGCGAACGAAGACGCCCGCGCGCTAGGTACCGAGGACAATTGATGGCGAAGGCGAATATGGCGGAAGCACCCGAGGCTCAGGACAACGGGGATGCGCCGCTGATCGACTTGAACGACGCGAACATCAAGAAGGTGATCGCCCGCGCCAAGAAGCGCGGATACATCACCTATGATCAATTGAACGACGCGCTGCCGCAGGGCGAAATGTCGTCCGATCAGATCGAGGACATCACCTCGGCGCTGAACGAGATGGGCATCAACATCGTCGAGAACGACGAGCAGGGCGAGGAAGGCGAGACCGAGGAGCGCCAGGAGGAGGACGAGGTCGAAGCGACCGATGCCGACACCGACAGCAGCGCGCCCGTCGTCGAGAAGAAGAAGGAAACCGTTGATCGCACCGACGATCCGGTTCGCATGTACCTGCGCGAGATGGGGGCGGTCGAGCTCCTCTCGCGCGAGGGCGAGATCGCGATCGCGAAGCGGATCGAGGCCGGGCGCGACACGATGATCCTTGGGCTGTGCGAAAGCCCGATCACGTTCAACGCGATCATCGACTGGTCGACCGCGCTCAACGAAGGCCAGATGCAGTTGCGCGAGATCCTCGATCTCGATGCGATGCTGTCGAAGGGCCCGTCGGCCGAGCAGGTCGAGGGCGCCGAGGACGACGACGGAGAGATCAGCGAGAAGAACGCCGGGACCAGCTTCAAGGAAGAAGACGACGTTGCCGAGGAACCCTCAGCCGACGACGATGATGAATCGGGCGAGCCGCGCGCACCTCGTCCCAGCGACGACGAGGATGAGGACAACACCCTTAGCCTCGCGCAGATGGAGGAAACGCTCAAGCCGCAGGCACTCGAGAAGTTCGCCAATATCACCGCGCTCTACAAGAAGTTCTCCAAGATGCAGGAGAACCGTCTGGGTGCGATGGGCGGCGGCAACGAGCTGTCGGCCGCGGACGAGCGCAAGTATCAGAAGCTGCGCGAGGAGCTGACCGCCGAGGTCGAGAGCGTCCAGTTCCACCAGGCGAAGATCGAGTTTCTGGTCGACCAGCTCTACTCGTACAACCGCCGCCTGACGGCACTGGGCGGGCAGATGCTGCGGCTGGCGGAGCGTCATAAGGTCAGCCGCGCCGACTTCCTGAAGCGCTACATGGGCCACGAGCTCGACGACACGTTCCTCAGTTCGGTCACCGGCATCGACAAGAAGTGGACCGCGTTCGCGACCAACGAGGCCGCGGCGGTCGAGCGGATCCGGAGCGAGATCGCCGAGATTTCACAGCAGACCGGCATGGGGCTCGCCGAATTCCGTCGCATCGTCAACATGGTGCAGAAGGCGGAGCGCGAGGCACGCATCGCCAAGAAGGAGATGGTCGAGGCCAACCTGCGCCTCGTGATCTCGATCGCGAAGAAGTACACCAATCGTGGATTGCAGTTCTTGGACCTGATCCAGGAAGGCAACATCGGCCTGATGAAGGCGGTGGACAAGTTCGAGTATCGCCGCGGCTATAAGTTCTCGACCTACGCGACCTGGTGGATCCGACAGGCGATCACGCGTTCGATCGCCGACCAGGCGCGCACGATCCGCATTCCGGTCCACATGATCGAGACGATCAACAAGCTGGTCCGCACCAGCCGCCAGTTCCTTCACGAGCAGGGCCGCGAGCCGACGCCCGAAGAGATGGCGGAGCGCCTCTCCATGCCGCTCGAGAAGGTGCGCAAGGTGATGAAGATCGCCAAGGAGCCGATCTCCCTCGAAACGCCGATCGGCGACGAGGAGGACAGCCACCTGGGCGACTTCATTGAGGACAAGAACGCGGTCATCCCGGTCGACGCCGCGATCCAGGCGAACCTGAAGGAAACGGTCACCCGCGTCCTAGCCTCGCTCACCCCGCGCGAGGAACGCGTGCTGCGGATGCGCTTTGGCATCGGCATGAACACCGACCATACGCTGGAGGAAGTCGGGCAGCAATTCTCGGTCACGCGCGAGCGTATTCGCCAGATCGAGGCAAAGGCGCTCCGGAAGCTCAAGCACCCGAGCCGCAGCCGCAAGATGCGCAGCTTCCTCGACCAGTAACAGTGAACGCCGGCAACGACACCATCTTGCCGGCGTTACTTTATAAGACTCGTAGATACCGCCGACGCCGTGCGTTTGCTCCATTCCGGAGCATGCGTGACCGATCACATACGGATGAAAGATCCGTTTCTGATCGAAGCCGTTTACGCGTAACCGCGGCGGGATCACGCTCGTCGTATGGATTACGCAACCCGTCCCCAGCTTGGCGCCGAGCAGCAGGTGACCGCGTCCGAGCTCGTCCGCCATTTCGGGCCATGGCAGGATCGCGCTGCGCGCGCGCCGGTCTATATTCACCACCGCGGGCGCCTGCGCCTCGTATTGCTGTCGCTCGAACTGATGAACTCCTTGTGCACTCCGCACGCGCAGAGCGCGCTCGATCCCCAGGCCGCGATCCCCGCGCTCATCGATCTGCTCGACGATGCGATCGTGCTGTTCGACGCGAGCGGTCGCGTCCAGCACGCGAACAATGTCGCCCGCACGCGCTTCGGCGCCGGCGCCCAGCTCGATCGACCCGCGCGTCAGCTGTCAGGCGTGAGCGGTGCGTTCCTCGCCGATGCGGTCGCGCGCGTGCTCGACAGCGGTACCGCCGAGACGCTTGACCTCGTGTCCGACCGCTATCCCGCCCGGCGCCTCCACGCTCGCATCGATCCGCTCGCCAGCGGGTGTCTGCTGGTCGCGCGCGACGCTACCGCGAGCGAGGAAGCACGCACCCGCACCGCCGAGTTGCACGCCCTCGAACGCGCAATCGAAGTGTCGAACGGTGCCGCGCGCGCACGGATCAATCCCCGCGGCTATCTGATCGAGCCCGACGCCGCGCTCGCGCGAATAACCGGCACCACGCCCGAGCAACTGGCGAGCGCACGCTTCCTGACGCTCGTCGCGGTCGCCGATCGTGCGCGCGTCGGGGACATGATCGACTATGCCTATGCCAACAATGCGGCCGTCGGCACCCGCGCGCACCTGCTCGTCCGCGGCGCGACGGCCGTGCCGATCGCAATCGGTTTCGCGCCTGTCGAGCGCGCCGGACGCGTGGAGGAGATCAGCGCCGTGTTGACCCCGGCTGCGGCTTGACGGACGATGGAAGCACTCGATCGCGGATCAGCGTCGCTTCGTCGCTCGGTTTCATATCGCCGGCGGCGCGCCGTACAGCGTAAACTCGACCTTCACACTCGCTTGCTATCCCGAACGGGCCGGGGGGCTGGCAATCGGTGATGGAGGCGGAGGCGCGCGTGGTTGTTGCATCGAGCGGAGCATGGTCGGCTGGCACGCGCACGCTTGCGTCGCTGGTTGCGACCGACGGCACCGCCGCGGCGCCGCACGCGAAGCTGCTGACCACACGGGCTGCATCGATGCGCGACCTTGCCGATGCGGTGCACGCCTTGTGCGTCATCCACAGCTCAACCGACCGCCGTGCACCGCCGCTCGCTGGGGCCGACCACGCGCTGGCGAGCTGGATCGCGCGCGTGTCGAGCATCCGCGCGGAAGAGCACGCCTTCCTCGCTCGCCTCGCCGCTGATGTCGGGCCGGTCCCCTCAACCCCGGGCCATGCCGCGAGCGAGGCAGCGCTGGTCACGCAGCGCCACGTGCTCGACCGCCTCTACGCGTCCGATCGCGCCGGCTGCGCGTTGGGCGCGGCGATTGCGGAGACGATCGACTGGGTCGCGGTGCGTGCGGTGCTCGACAACGCCGCCCGCCGACTCTTCGGGGCAAGCCCGAGTGCGATCCACGAGTTCGCGCGCCAGATTGACGCGCTGCTCGCGCAGTCACCGACTGCCCCAGGCGTCGAGCGCGCCATGCTGTTCGGTGCCGAGCAGATGCTCGCGCAGCACCGTGGACTGTGGCACCTGCTTGAAGCGCGTGCCTCCGCACGCGACCGCAACTAACGCCCCCGCTTCCCGCGCACTGCTAAGTCATTCGCTTGCATAGCGCTGCAGCAGTCCGCTATCCCGGTCTGAACAATCGAACAGGACGGGATTGCCCATGCAGCGCTTCCAGGGAACGCAAAGCTATGTCGCGACCGACGATCTGAAGGTCGCGGTCAATGCGGCGGTTACGCTGCGTCGCCCGCTGCTGGTGAAGGGTGAACCAGGGACCGGCAAGACCGTGTTGGCGCACGAGATCGCCAAGGCGGCCAATGCCGAGTTGATCGAGTGGAACGTCAAGTCGACCACCAAGGCGCAGCAGGGCCTTTACGAGTATGACGCGGTCGCGCGCCTGCGCGATGGTCAGCTCGGCGACGAGCGCGTCCACGACATCGCCAATTACATCCGCCGCGGCAAATTGTGGGAAGCGTTCACCCGCCCCACCCCGCCGGTCCTCCTGATCGACGAGATCGACAAGGCAGATATCGAGTTTCCGAACGACCTGCTCCAGGAACTCGATCGCATGGAGTTCCACGTCTACGAGACCAAGGAGACAGTGCGCGCGGTCGAGCGTCCGATCGTCGTCATCACCTCCAACAACGAAAAGGAACTGCCCGACGCGTTCCTGCGCCGTTGCTTCTTCCACTATATCAAATTTCCCGATCGCGACACGATGCAGGCGATCGTCGACGTGCATTTTCCCGGCATCCAGAAGATGCTGGTCAGCCGTGCGATGGACATCTTCTACGACGTGCGCGAAGTGCCGGGATTGAAGAAAAAGCCGTCAACCAGCGAGCTGCTCGACTGGCTGCGGCTGCTGCTGCACGAGGATATGCCCCTCGAGGTGCTGCAGAACCGCGATCCGACCAAGGCGATCCCGCCGCTCCACGGCGCGTTGCTCAAGAACGAGCAGGACGTGATGCTGTTCGAGCGCCTCGCCTTCATGGCACGACGGCAAGCCAACAAGGGTTGATGCGCGCACGTCTTTTCTCCGGCCAAAGCGCCTGCTAGCCCTCGTCCATTCGAGTGGGGGCTTGGATGATCGAGAGTGGGACGGGTGTGGCGGGCGTTGATCCACGCGGGTGGGCGCTGCCGCCGGGTACCGCGTTGCGCATCGAACTGCCCGCCGCTGACCTTCGTGACTTCTTCACCGAATATTACGTGCTCGACTCCGACGCGGAGGTCCACTCGGGCGCGGTCAGTTACCCGCTCCCTTCCTGGCCGATGATCCGCGTCGCGCTGACGCAAGGGCCGATCTCGCTGCAGATTGGTCCGCGCTGCTACGATCCGCTGCCCGTCGCCGCCCTCTACGGCACCACCACGCGCGCGATGCAGACGACCACGCACGGCGGCATCACGGTCGGACTGGGCATCACCCCGCTCGGCTGGTCGCGCCTGTTCCCAATCTCCGCCGAGAAGGTGCGCGATCAGGTCGTGCCGCTCGCGTCGCTAATGCCTGCCCCGGCGGTTGACGCGCTGGTGGCGGACTTGCGCGGCGCCGACCTCACCACCGAGCTCACGACGATCCTGGACTCGTTCCTGCGCGCTCGTCTGCTGCCACCTACCCCCAATGAGGATGCGATCCGCGGATTGACGAACCTGATCAACGACGAGCGCATCGAAGACATCGCCTCTGCCAGCGAGCAACTTGGGCTAACGCCGGCCGCGCTGCGACGCCTGTCGATCCGTTTCTTCGGTTATCCTCCCAAGCTGCTGTTGGTACGCGCGCGATTCATGCGCTCACTGGTGCGGATGATGCTGGCCGGCGGGGACGCCGACTACACCGGCATCGCGCCGACTTATTTCGACAAATCGCACTTTCTGCGCGATGCGCGGCGCTTCCTCGACACGACGCCGAGGCGGTTCATGCAGCGCAGCAATCCCTACGTGCTCGCCGTCATGCGCGCGCGTCGCGACGTGGCGAGCGCTGCGCACGAGACGCCGAGTGGGATAACCGTTCGCTAACCATCCCCGTCAAACGCATCCTTACAATGAACACGATACCAAAGGGTCATGGTTCGCGTTCCCCCCACGTGCATCGCCCTGGCCACCGCGTTCGCCGCGCTCTTCACCGCGGCACCGGCTTCTGCCAATTTGCTCGATTATGTCGGTCAGTGCGTACCCTTCGCGCGCGCCGCGTCCGGTATCCAGATCTACGGCGACGCGTGGACGTGGTGGGATCAGGCCGAGGGACGCTACAAACGCGGCCACACGCCCAAAATCGGCGCGGTGATCGTGTTCGCGAAGACCGGGCAGCTGCGTCTGGGTCACGTCGCGGTGGTCAGCCGCGTGGTCGAGGATCGTGTGCTGATGCTCACCCACGCCAATTGGTCGCGCCAGAACGGTGAACGCGGCCACGCCGAGCAGGACGTGACGCTCTACGACGTATCCGACGACAACGACTGGAGCCGGGTCAAGGTTTGGTACCGCGACTCGAACGGTCTGGGCGGCAGCATCTATCCGGTGAAGGGCTTCATCTACGGCACCGGCGACACCGCGCGCGAGCTGACCGGGCGCAATCCCGATTATGTCGGCGCGCTGATCGACGCCTATGTTCCGGGTGCTGGCGCGCACTGACGGGCGCCGACGCGCGCAAACCGCGCTCGACACCAATGCCCGCGCGCGGCATCATCGCGCGCATGTTCCTGCACTTCCTCGACGAGCTCCGCGCGGCGGGTATCCCGGCCAGCATGAAGGAGCATCTGATCCTGCTCGAAGCGCTCGAAGCCGAGGTGATCGAGCGTAGCCCCGAGGAGTTCTATTACCTCTCGCGTTCGGTCTACGTGAAGGACGAAGGGCTGCTCGACAAGTTTGACCAGGTCTTTGCCAAGGTATTCAAAGGGCTGGAGACGAGCTTCGCGACCAACGAGGCGCAGGTCCCCGCCGATTGGCTGAAGGCAGTTGCGGAGAAGTATCTCACCCCCGAGGAGATGGAGGCGATCAAGTCGCTCGGCTCCTGGGACGAGATCATGGAAACGCTCAAGAAGCGGCTGGAAGAACAGGAAAAACGCCATCAGGGCGGCAACAAGTGGATCGGCACCGGCGGCACCAGCCCATACGGCAATTCGGGCTACAACCCCGAAGGCGTCCGTATCGGCGGCGAGAGCCGGCACAAGCGCGCGTTGAAGGTGTGGGACCAGCGCGAGTTCAAGAACCTGGACAGCACGCGCGAGCTCGGCACCCGCAACATCAAGATCGCGCTGCGGCGACTGCGCAAGTTCGCGCGCGAGGGCGCGCTCGACGAGCTCGACATTGACGCGACGATCGCGGGCACCGCGCGGCAGGGCTGGCTCGACGTCCACATGCGCGCCGAACGCCGCAATGCGGTCAAATTGCTGCTGTTCCTCGATGTCGGCGGGTCGATGGACCCGTTCATCAAGCTGTGCGAGGAACTGTTCTCGGCCGCGACGACCGAGTTCAAGAACCTAGAATTCTTCTACTTTCACAACTGCCCGTATGAGGGCGTGTGGAAGGACAACAAACGGCGCTTCGCCGAGCGCACGCCGATGTGGGACGTGCTCCACAAATTCCCGCACGACTATAAGCTGATCTTCGTCGGCGACGCGGCGATGAGCCCGTACGAAATCACGCATCCCGGCGGCTCGGTCGAGCATTTCAACGAGGAAGCGGGTGCGGTCTGGATACAGCGCCTCACTACCACCTACCCCGCCGCTGTGTGGCTGAACCCGACGCCTAAGGCACAATGGGGCTATTCGCAGTCGACCAAGATCATCCGCGAGCTGATCGCCGACCGCATGTATCCGCTGACGCTCGACGGGCTGGACGAGGCGATGCGCGAGTTGACGCGCAAGCGGTGATGGACGCCGTCCCTTTCACCATCTGCCCTGAAACAGGTTCAGCACTCAGACCGACCTGTCGTCCGGGACATGATCCGGGATGACAATGGAGTAGATCGGTCGAGTACCGCCTGCCTCGTCGCCCTTCATCGAAAGCGGGAGCAGCTATGTAGCATCGCGAGCCCCGCCTCCCCGCTGTTCAACACGGTCGGAACGTGTCAGCGCCAAAATCCGCTGCTTCTCATCACTGATGGTATCATCCGAGCGAGGTCGCAATCCAAGCGACCTAACGCTTTACGAAAGACAACCGCCAAGCCCCACGTTGGCGTGACCGTCGCGTGACCCTTCGCGGCTCAGCTATACCCCCGCCAGATGCGCAATCGCTGCCCCGCGGGTGCACCGCCGCCCTGTTCGGCGTCGCAGGGCGTGTAGCGGAAGCGCTTGTCGGTGCAGAGCCACAGCTCGTCGAGCCAACCCGCCTTCTTGGTGGTCACCCGCACCGCAGCCGCGGGCAGGCGATTGACCGCGGCGAAGCGGCGCTGGAACTCGGCCACCGTCAGCGGCCGTCGCGACAGCGCGTCCATGTCGGGGAAGCGCAGCCGCGCGAACATCGCGTTCGAGCGCGCGAAATAAGCCTGCGGCGAGGTGCCCGGCATGCAGGTTCCGTGCTTCGACCATTCGTGCTGCATCAGCTGCGGCGACGGCGTCGCGCAGAGATGCTGGCGGATCAGCGCGGTCGGAAGGATCGGAGTCGCCTGGCAATATTGCGGCCACTCCTTGCCCACGCCATCGGGCCAGAGCCCGTGTAGCACGAAGCCGAAATCATTGCCGCCGCCGCATTGCAGGTCGCTGCGCCCGCCGCGATCGACCGAGCGCGAGCGGCAATATTCCGGACTCCAGCTGATCGCGAGCGTGTAGCTGCCGATAGGGAGGCGACGCACCGGCTGGCTCGCCGACGGCAGGTCAGGGCGCGGGCGCTCGATCGTCGAAGGAATGCGGCAGACGTTTGCCTGCGCGCTAGCCATGGCCGGCGTCGCGATTGCCGCCGCGCCGAGAAGGAGCATCGTCGTGCGCTTCATGCCACATCCTCCACCACGTCGTCGTCGCCGTCCACGTCCTCACCGAACCAGGCGCGCGCGTCGGTGCGGAACAGCATTGCCGCCGCCGTAACGCTCAGCCCGGTCGTCAGGGTGGCGAGGAGCAGCGACGTCGCGGTCATCGCACCGCCCAGCGCCGCGGGCAGGTTAAGCAGGAAACGCAGTGCCGATAGTCCCGCGAACACCACCACGAGCCATTTGGCGACGACGCTGGCGCGACGCGCGGTGAAGAACCACAAGAGTAGCGAGCCCGCGATGTTGAGCAATAGCATGACGCTCAGCATCCAGCCGAACGGCGCGGTCTGCGGATTGGCGGCGAGCCGCGCCTGCATCAGCGGCCAGTCCAGCGCCCAACTGACGAGTGAAAGCGCGAGGCCGGCGAGATAGAGCCGCTCGAAGGTGATGATCGACGCCGGTCGTGGCATGGTGTCTTGTGGTCCTGCGGTTGAGTGGGTTGCGGGCGTCACGCCAGCGCGAAGTCGAGCCCGATGTCGGCGGCGGGCGCCGATTGCGTGATCCGCCCGACGCTGACGAAGTCAACGCCGCTTTCGGCGATCGCGCGGATCGTCTCCAGCGTCACGCCGCCCGACGCCTCGGTCGGCACGCGGCCGGCCACCAGCCCCACCGCCTCGCGCAGCGTGGCGGGTGCCATGTTGTCGAGCAGCAGGTGCGTCGCACCGCCCGCGAGCGCGGGCTCGATCTGGTCGAGACGGTCGACCTCGACGATGATCCGCGCGACCCCTGCGGCCCTGGCGCGCGCGGCGGCCTGCGCCACGCCGCCGGCGACCGCGACGTGATTGTCCTTGATCATCGCCGCGTCCCACAGCCCCATGCGGTGATTGGTCGCGCCGCCCATGCGGGTCGCGTATTTCTCCAATTGCCGGAGCCCCGGGATCGTCTTGCGCGTATCGAGCAAGGTCGCACCCGTGCCTGCGATCCGATCGACGTACGTGCGGGTCAGTGTGGCGATGCCCGACAGATGCTGCACGGTGTTGAGCGCCGACCGCTCGGCGGTCAGCAGCGCGCGCGCGTTCCCCTCGATCCGCATCAACGGCGTACCCGCCGTCACCTGCTCGCCGTCGCCGACGAGCAGCGTGATGGCGGCATCGGGCGCGAGCTGTCGGAAGAACGCCGCCGCGATCTCCAGTCCGGCGACCGTGATCGCGTCGCGGCTGTCCATCACCGCGGCGAAGCGCGCCTCGGCCGGAATGACCGCAGCGGAGGTCACGTCGCCGCCCTCCCCCAGATCCTCCGCGAGCGTGGCGGCGACAAAGGCGTCGAGGTCGAAACCCTGGATGGCGATGGTCACGGCAGCGTCTCGGTCGGCTCGACACCCCATAGCCGGTCGCTTTCCACCCAGCCCGCCTGCCCGTGCACGTCGAAGCGGCACCAGCCGCCGCCGCACTGGCTCAGCCGCCCGACGACGCCGGGCGCCGCGCGCCACAGGAGTTTACCGCCGCCGCGCCGTTCGCGCATCTCGATCGGCTGGCCGTTCTGCACGATCGCGGTGCGCGTGCTGCTGATCAGATTGCCCAGGAACCAGCCCTGGGTGCCGCTCGGGTCTTCGACCTTTCGCCATTCTTTGAACGTGTCGATCACGCGAACCGGCAGGTCGCGGCGCACATAAAGCCAGGTCGCGGGATAGGTGCGGCCGGGCCCGCTGCGCATCCGCGCGCGCGCGGGCGCGATCGAGGCGTAATAAGGCGCCTTCTGCTTGGGTTCGGCCGCAAACGCGCCATCGGCCACGCAAAGCGTGGCGAGCGCTCCCACGATGCCGATCCTCAAACGCCTGTTCACCGTAGCTGCCCCCCAAGAAATGCCCTGCCGCCCGCATCTTGCCCCGCGCCGCTGCCCGCTTCAACCGTTCAGGCGCGCGCTTCGAATGTTGACGATCAGCAGCGACTGCGCCACTCCTCGCCCATGCCCGACACGCGCCGTGTTGCCTATCCCTCCAGCGGTGCCCGCGTCGCGTCGCCGAAGGTGATCGTCACCCGCGAATTGCCCGACACGATCATGTCGCGGATGGAGGCGCTGTTCGATACCGCCAACAACCGCGGCGACACCGCGATGACGCGCGATCAACTCGCCGCGGCGATGGCAGACTGCGACGTGCTCGTTCCCACGGTCACCGACACGATCGACGCGGGGCTGATCGAGGGGGCGGGCGAGCGGTTGCGGTTGATCGCCAATTTCGGCGCGGGCGTGAACCACATCGATCTGAAGGCGGCGCGCGCGCGGCGGATCATCGTCACCAACACCCCCGGCGTTCTGACCGAGGACACCGCCGACATGACGATGGCGCTGATCGTCTCGGTCCCGCGGCGGCTGGCCGAAGGGGAAAAGCTCGTCCGCTCGGGCGAGTGGAATGGGTGGAGCCCCGGCGGGATGCTCGGCTACCGCATCGGCGGCAAGGCGCTCGGCATCGTCGGCATGGGCCGGATCGGACAAGCCGTCGCGCGGCGAGCGCGCGCGTTCGGGCTGTCGATCCATTATCATAACCGCCACCGGCTGCCGAAGGTGCTGGAGGGCGAGCTCGGTGCGGAATGGCATCCCAACCTCGACGAGATGCTGGGCGCGATCGACATCCTGACGCTCCACACACCGCTCAATGCCGACAGCCGCGACCTGATCGACGCGCGCCGGATCGCGCTGCTGCGCCCGCACGTGTTCGTCATCAACGCCAGCCGCGGCGGCATCCTCGACGAGGACGCGCTGGTCGACGCGCTGGAGAACAAGCGACTGGCGGGCGCGGGGCTCGATGTCTGGCAGCACGAACCGCGCATCGACCCGCGGCTGCTCGCACTGCCCAACGTCGTCATGACCCCGCATATGGGCTCCGCCACCTACGAGGGGCGTGTGGCGAGCGGCGAGAAAGTCATCGCCAACATCCGCATGTGGGCCGACGGCCATCGCCCGCCCGATCAGGTGCTCGAAGGCTGGGTGTGAGTGGGACGGTCGCAGCGGTGATCGGTTAGGCGACTGTAACAAAGGGTGTCGTGGCGGAACCCACGCTGGCGCTCGTCATTCAACCGGCTCCCTCAGCAACACGGAGCCAATCCCATGCGCAATGCCGCCCTGATCGCCGTCCTCGGCCTCGCCGCCCTTTCCACCTCGGCCTGCTCGACGCTCAAGGGCGCTGCGATCGGCGGAGCGGGCGGAGCCGGCGTTGCCGCAGCGACCGGCGGAAACGTCGAGAAAGGCGCGGCGGTCGGCGGGGTCGGTGGTGCGGTGGTCGGCACCGTCGTCGACTGATCGAACGGGGCCGCGTTCAACCACGCGGCCCCGTTTATCCTCAATCACCGGTCAGGATGCGATCGACCAGTTCCTTGACGCTGGGAACGTAGCCGTTCGAGTAGAACGGATCGCGCTTGAAGTTATACGCAGCGTGCCCGGCGAACATCAGGTTCTGCTCGACGTCGCCGCCGTGCGCGATCTCCTGCAGCGTTTTCTGGATACAGAAACTGCGCGGGTCGGCGAGCCGTCCGGTCGAGTTGGTCTCGGTATCGGCCCAGCTCGAGAACAAGCACTGCGACAGGCAGCCCATGCAATCGGCCTGATCCTTGCGGATCTCGCCTTTCTCCAGCGGCGTCACGAACACCAGCGTGTTGTCCGGCGTCTTGAGTGCGTCGGTGAACCCCTGACCGAACCACTCGCGCGCGCGAAGCAGGTCGTTACGCGTCACCCAGAAGTTCTTGCCCTTCACGCCAACATCGAGCTGGAAGACGTGGTCGCCCGCTTCCTGCGTCGAAAAGGCGATCTGCCGCTCCGAGCGCGCTTCCAGGCTGCGCAGGAACGGGTTGCGCACCGCCGAGGAATAGAAACCGGTCGGCGAGAAGCGGTGGAGCAGCACGTCGCCCTCCTCCACGGTCATCAGCCGCTGCTTCCAATCGTCGGGGATCGGGCTCTCGCGCGTCAGCAGCGGGCGGGTGCCGTATTGGAAGGCGATCTGCCCGAGCTCGGGATTGTCGATCCACTCGTTCCAGTCGCGAAGGTACCAGACACCGCCCGCCATCACGATCGGCGTCGTGTCGGGAATGCCGCCCTCGCGCATCGTGTCGCGCAGCGCCTTGACGCGCGGATACGGGTCCTCGGGCCGCAGTGGGTCCTCCGCGTTCGACAGACCGTTGTGTCCGCCCGCCAGCCACGGGTCTTCGTACACCACCGCGCCGAGCAGTTCCGACACCTTGGAATAGGCCCGCTTCCACAATGCGCGGAACGCGCGACCCGAGCTGACGATCGGCAGATAGTTGACGTTGTACGACGCCGCGATCTCGGACAATTTGTACGGCATGCCCGCGCCGCAGGTGACGCCCGCGACCATGCCCTTGGTCCGCTCAAGCACGCCCTGGAGCACGCGCTGCGCGCCGCCCATTTCCCACAACACGTTGATGTTGATCGCGCCCTTGCCGCCCGCGATCTCCCACGCGCGCTGGACCTGCTGCACCGCGCCCTCGATCGCGTAGGCGATCAATTCCTCGTGCCGCTCGCGCCGGGTCAGCGCGCGATACACCTGCGGGATGATCTTGCCCTCGGGATCGTAGCTGTCGGCGTTTACCGCGGACACAGTGCCGATCCCCCCGGCCGCCGCCCAGGCGCCGGCCGAGGCGTGGTTGGTCGCAGCGACGCCTTTTCCGCCCTCCACCAATGGCCAGACTTCGCGACCGGCATAGACGATGGGGTTCAGGCCCTTGAACACGCTGCTGTCACTTCCCGCAGTTGCTAATTCGGACCGCTATAAACCAAAGTCGCGGCAAGGCGATAGCGTTGCGCGTCAGCCGAGCACCCCCGGACGCCCCATCGCCTCGGCGTAGAGTTGGGCATAGCGCGCGATCATCGTTTCCTCGTCGAACAGCGCCCGCGCCTTTACCTGGTTGGCCTGCCCGACGCGGTGGCGCAGATCGGCGTCAGCCGCGAGCGCCTGGATCGCGTCGCGCAGGCGGACCTCGCCGTGATGCTCGGTGATGAAGGGCACGTTTTCCTCCGCCACCATCGCGCGCACATCGCCGACCGGGGGCGCGACGATCGGCAGCCCCGCCGCCATCGCCTCCACCACGCTGATCGGAAATTGCTCCGACTTGGACGATAGCGCGAGCAGGTCGAAGTGGCGCATGAAGCGATACGGCCGGTCGAGGAAACCCGGCATCACCAGCCGGTCGTCGATCCCCATCGCGAGCGCCGCCTGCTCGATCGCGACCTTCTCCGGCCCCTCACCCACGATCACCAGGCGGAAGCGCGCCGACACGCCGCCGACCGCGCGGACGAGTTGCGGCAGGTCCTTGACCGCGCGCAGGCCCGCGGCGGTTCCGATCACCACCTCGTTCGCGCGACGCACGAAGCCGGGGATCGCCTTCGGCTCAGGCTCTTTCGCGTACAATCCGGTCGCGATGCCGTTCAGAATGCGGTGGACGCGCGCGCGCGGCTGCTTCCAGGTATCGAGCGCGATTTGCTCCAGGCTCTCGGACGGCACCACCAACGCATGCGCTGCGCCGAGTGCGAGGCGGCGATAGATGTTGCGCTCTCGCTTCAACCCGCCCGCCTCGTCGGCGTTGAAGCCGTCTTCGTGGTGAACCAGCGGCGGTGCGCCCTTGGAGAAGACGCGCCGCGCCATCACGCCGTCGATCGCGCCCCAATTGTATGTCAGCACCAGATCGAACCCGCGCATGTAGCGCGCGATCGCCTCGTAGCGCGCGACCGATGGTTTGCCGGTCAGAGACGGCGCATTCTGCGCGATCTCGTAGCTGATCCGACGATCGATCCGCGCGCGGGCGCCGAGCGCGTCGGGCATGGACGACACGATCGTGTGCCGCGCGCGGTCGCCGAACGCGTTCATCAGCCGAACGGCACGCACCTCCTTTCCACCCAGGTCGAAGGTCGAGTGGAGGTGCAGGATCGAAACTGGCCGCGTCATGCGCGAGGGCATAGCCCGCGACACGCTAATGCGCACCTACTGCGATGGTGAAGCGCGCAGCGCATCCTTGGGCACGTGCGTGATCCGGCAGGCGAGATCGGCCTCCCCGCTCGCGACGATCCAGTGATTGCCGCCGTCGACGATGCCCGTCGTGAAGACGACGTTGTCGAGATACATTGCGTCGCGCAACGGCTCGGTCAGCGCCGGTGCCGGTTCGAGCAGCGGCGTGTGGCAGGTCGCGATCGTGCGCGACGGATCGTCGAGGTCGAGCAATGTCCAATAGGTTCGATAGATGCCGACCACGCCGCTCGGCTCGACGCCGTGCCACAGGGTCAGCCAGCCCTCCTGCCCCTCGACGCTCGCGCGCACCGGCTGCGCGCCGCCGCCCATCCGCGCAGTCGCGACGGTGGCGGCGTGCGGGCGGATGCCGGGCTCGTCATACGGTTTCCAGTGGAGCGCATCGGGCGAAGTCGCGAGATTGATCGACGGCCCTGCACGCCACGGCGAATCGGGCGGATACGCGAAGTAGAGATCGCCGAGCGGCCGCGTCTGCGCCCAGAACTTGCCTGCGACCTTCCCCTCGAAGATCAGCATGTCCTTGTTCTGATGATCGAGCACGATCCCCTGCAGCTGCCAGTCGAGCGCGTCGTCGCTGGTGTAGAGCGTGGTCGAGTGCCGCTCCGGGCTAACCGAGCAGGTCGTCATGTAATAGCGGTCGTCGACCCGGCTGATCCGCGCGTCCTCGACACCGTAGCATTGGTAGGCGCGGCGCGGAGCCACGGCGCGATCGTAGTGGATCGCCTCGATGCGGGTGCCGTCCCCGTTCAGCTCGACCGGCAGCAGCCACGACAGCGAGGTGAGCGCCATCACCTTCCACCCGCCGCCGCGCATCATGAACTTGCGCGGATCGCTGGTGTCGACGAGTTGCAGCGGCCAAGCGTCGAGCACGTAGGCGCCCTCGTCCCAGCGGATCGCGTGGACGTGGCCCCCCTTGATCGGGTGCCGCAAGGCCTCCGCCACGCGCACCATCATCAGCAGATTACCGTTCGGCAACCGTGTCAGCCCAGGATTGAACGCGCCGAGCACATAGGTTTCGGCGTCGATCTTGCCCGCCAGCGGCGAGCGCGACAGCTCGACATCGCGCGGATCGAGGATCAGCGCGTCGTGCGCGACGGCGGGCGCGGCTTGTGTCATTCGCCGTCCTGCACGCGCGGGCTGATCGTCAGCCGCTGGATCACGGTGCGGCGCGGTTGCGTGAGGAGGTAATGAACGCCCGCCGCGATAACCTCCGCGCGCAGCATCTTCTCCTCGCCGATCTGCTCGCGCTGTTCCTCGGGCGAGATGTCGGGCTCCTGCATCGACGAGCCGGTCATGCCGGGCTCCACCAGCGCGACGCGGATGCCCTTCACGCCCAATTCGCGGCGCAGCGCGACCGAGAAGCCCTGTATGCCCGCCTTGATCCCGGCGTAGACGGTTGAGTGCGGTCCGAGCACATAGGCGCTCATCGATCCCACCAGCACGATGTCGCCCTCGTCGCGCATCGCCGCGGCAGCTTGTTGCGCGAGCAGCAGATAATGCGTGAAGTTGAGCGAGATTGCGTGGCGCAGCGCGGGCTCATCCATTTCGGTCAGGCCGCTGGCGCCGACCGCCGCGTTGGCGACGACGATGTCGTATCCGCCGAGCGATTCGCGCGCCGCGTCGAGGAAGCGGCCGACATTGTCCGGCTCGGCGAGGTCGAGCACGACGCCGTCGCCCTCGCCTACGTCGCGGATGCGCGCGAGTGCGTCATCCAGATGTTCGGGCGTGCTCGCGCCGATGAACACACGCGCGCCCTCAGCGGCGAGCAGCGCCGCGATCGCACGGCCGATCCCGGTCGAGCCGCCGCTAATGACCGCGCGCCGACCCTTGAGCGGCAGGACATGGGTGTGCGCGTCGGCGACGTTGGTTTGCGGCATGATGATTCCTGATCGTTCAGCGGGCGAGACGCCCGAGCGATCAGGCGGGTTCCGCAACTCGCTCAAGCAGTTGCTCGATCGCGCCGAGCGCTTCGGGTTCGGCGAGCGTCGGCACGTGCCCGACGCGCGGCACCGTTACCAGCCGCGCGCCGGGCAGCGTGGCGAGCATGCGCTCGGCGGTCGCGCTCGACAGCATGTCGGACCGCTCGCCGCGCACCACCAGCACCGGCACGTCGCGTAACGCGGCAAAGGCGCGCCACATGTCGGGTCCGGCTTCGTTGCCGGGCAGCCGAAACGGCTCTGCGATCCGCGCGTCGTAATCGAGCACGATCCGACCGGCGCTGCTCAGGCGATAGACGCGCTTCGCCATCGCGAGCCAGTCCTCGACGCCCCAGTCGGGATAAACCGATCCGCTCGATTCCTGCAGCGCGCGCGCGGCGTGCATCCACGTCGGATGATTGCTCGACTTTCCGACATAGCCGCGCACCCGCGCGAGGCCGGCGGGCTCGATGTCCGGACCGATGTCGTTCAGCACCGCGCCCGCGATCCGGCCCGGCATCATGCCTGCGAGCAGCATCGCGACGATGCCGCCGAGCGACGTGCCGATCGCGACGAAGCGGTTCACTCCCGCCGCCTCGATGAGCGCCGCTATGTCCTGCGCATAGGTGAGCGGGACGTAGCTCATCGGGTCTTTCGCGTACGCACTCTCGCCGCGACCGCGGAACTCGACCGCGAGGACGCGCCAGTCGGGTGCCAGACGCTCGGCAAACGACGCGAAATCGCGCGCGTTGCGGGTCAGCCCGGGCAAGCACAGGATCGCGGGTCTGTCGGCGCGCCCGGCATAAGCGCGCGCGTGAAGCCGCAGCCCGTCCGCCGACCACCAGAAGAAGTCCTCGAACCCTGCCCCAGAACCTGTCACGCTTGTACCCCGGTCGCCTGCGCCCCCATATTGACGCATGCCGATCGACCCGCAAGTGTACCGCCCCGAAACGACGATCCTTGGCTTGGGCGACAGCTTCTACGATCCCGTCGCGGCCGCCGATTTCCCGCAAACGGTGCTGCGCTTCCGCAACGACCGCGCCGCGGACGAGGTCGGCCTCGCCACGCTCGCTGACGAGGAATGGCTCGCGCATTTCGGCCGCTTCACGCCGCTGCCCGGCACGCTGCCGGAGTCGCTGGCGCTGCGCTACCACGGGCACCAATTCCGTCAGTACAATCCCGAGCTCGGCGACGGGCGCGGCTTCACCTTCGCGCAGCTGCGCGACCGCGGCAGCCGATTGATGGACCTCGGCACCAAGGGCTCGGGCCAGACGCCGTGGAGCCGCTTCGGCGACGGTCGTCTGACGCTCAAGGGCGGCGTGCGTGAGGTGCTGGCGAGCGAGATGCTCGAAGCGCTGGATGTTCCCACCTCGCGCAGCTTTTCGCTGATCGAGACGGGCGAGGCGCTGGAGCGCGGCGATGAGCCGTCGCCTACCCGATCGGCGGTGCTGGTGCGATTGAGCCACGGGCATATCCGCATCGGCACGTTCCAGCGGCTCGCCTACCTCCGCGACGAGGACGGGCTGCGTGCGCTCACCGCCTACGTGCTGCGCCACCTTTACGGTGAGGACGGCGACGATCCGGTCCGCCTGCTCGACCTCGTCGTCCAGCGAACAGCGAGGCTCGCGGCGCGCTACATGGCGGCGGGCTTCGTCCACGGCGTCCTTAATTCCGACAACATCAACGTAACCGGCGAGAGCTTCGACTATGGTCCGTGGCGGTTCGCGCCCAAATGGGATCCGTCGATCGTCGCGGCCTATTTCGACCATGCCGGCCTCTACGCCTTTGGCCGCCAGCCCGAGGCGATCCACTGGGACGTCATGCAACTCGCGGTTTCGCTCCGTCAGATCAGCGACGCCGAACCGCTGATCGCCGCGCTGGACCGCTTTCCTGAACATTATCAGCGCGAAGTCACCGCCGCGATTCTGTGGCGGTTGGGTCGCTCCCCGCGGGACCATGAGCGCGACCGCGCACTGGTGCAGGCGGTCGAGCGCGCGCTGCGCGGCTCGGGCGTCGAGATCGCGCGCTTCTTCTTCGACGTGTTCGCGACCGATCTGCCGGCCAGCTACGGCGCCGAGTGGGACGAGGTGCGCGCCGCTTTGTCCGGCTACCCGTCGCGAAAATCGCGCGACCACGCCTTCTGGTCGGGCGAGCCGTGCGCAATGCTGATCGACGAGGTCGAGGCGATCTGGTCCGCGATCGACCGCGACGATGACTGGTCGCCCTTCCACGCCAAGGTGCGCGCGATCAGGCAAATGGGACAGGCACTCGCCGACTGACCCCTTTCGCTCCTTCCCTATTGCGGTAAGGAACGCCGCATGGGTGAGCTGATCTCGTTTGAGCCCGCGACGGGTGTCGAGCTGTGGCGCGGGGCGACGAGCGACGTCGATCTGGAGGTCGCGACCGCGCGCGACGGCTGGGTGACGTGGGCGGCGCGCCCCGTCACCTTCCGCATCGAGACGATGCGGCGCTTCGCCAATGTCGTGCGCCAGCGCGCCGACGCCTTCGCCGACGTGATCGCGCGCGAAACAGGCAAGCCTTTGTGGGAAGCGCGCACCGAAGTCGATTCGGTCATCGCCAAGGTCGACATTTCGGTCAGCGCTTATGCCGAGCGTACCGCGCAGCGCCGCATGGACGCGCCGATGGGCAGCCGCATGGCGCTGCGGCACAAGCCGCACGGCGTGCTCGCGGTGCTGGGGCCGTATAATTTTCCCGCGCATCTGCCCAACGGGCACATCGTCCCCGCGCTGATCGCGGGCAATGCGGTGGTGTTCAAGCCATCGGAGAAGACACCCGCGACCGGCGTATTCCTGTGCGAATGCCTCCACGCCGCCGGCGTGCCCGATGAGTGCATGCGCGTCGTGATCGGCGGCCCCGACGAAGGCCGGGCGCTCGCCGCGCATGATGGGATCGACGGGCTGCTGTTCACCGGCTCGGCGCGCACCGGCCTCGCACTCAACCGCGCCTTTGCCGAGAAGCCGGAAAAGATTCTGGCGCTTGAGATGGGTGGCAACAACCCGATTGTGGTGTGGGACACGCCCGATCTCGCCGCCGCCGCGGTGCTGGTCGCGCAATCTGCCTTCACCACTGCCGGACAGCGCTGCACCGCCGCGCGCCGCCTGATCGTGCAGGAAACGCTTGCCGAAGACTTCCTAGCCGAGCTCAACCGCCTCGCCGGTCGCCTGATCGTCGGGCGTCCGCACGACGATCCGCAGCCGTTCATGGGGCCGGTGATCGACAACGAGGCCGCCGACGGGCTGACCGAGAGCTTCCTCGCATTGATGATGCGCGGCGGACGCCCGATCCGCCACATGGCGCGCCCGGACCCCGAGCGGCCGATGCTGACGCCCGGCATTATCGACGTGACCGACCTGCCCGACCGCCCCGACATCGAGTTGTTCGGGCCGTTGCTCCAGGTGATCCGCGTCGACGATTTCGACGCCGCGATCGCGGAAGCGAACAACACCCGCTACGGCCTGTCCGCCTCGCTCGTCAGCCAGACGCCGATCCTCTACGACCGCTTCTGGGCCGGAGCGCGCGCCGGCATCGTCAACTGGAACAAGCCAACCAACGGCGCGTCCTCGTCGGCGCCGTTCGGCGGCATCGGCTGGTCCGGCAACCACCGCCCGAGCGCGTATTACGCGGCGGATTATTGCGCCTATCCCGTCGTCTCGAACGAGGCGGAGGCGGCGCGCGCGTCGATCGGCATCGGGCTCGCCGACGCGTAGAAGTATACAATCGGGGGTACTGACAACATGGCAAGCGGGCTGGTCGCACTGCTCGACGACATCGCCGGGCTGACGCGGCTCGCCGCCGCCTCGCTCGACGACGTGGCGGGCGCGGCGGCGAAGGCGGGAACCAAGGCGGCGGGCGTCGTGGTCGATGATACCGCGGTGACGCCGCGCTACGTCGTCGGCCTCTCGCCCAAGCGCGAGCTGCCGATCATCGGCAAGATCGCGCTCGGATCGCTGCGCAACAAATTGCTGTTCCTGCTACCCGCCGCGCTGATCCTGAGCGCCTTCGCACCCTGGGCGATCACGCCGCTCTTGATGCTGGGCGGCCTCTACCTCTGCTTCGAGGGCGCGGAGAAGGTGATCGAGGCTGTCTCGGGTGGCCACGGCGGCGAAGAAGAAGCCGTCGCCACCGATCCCGTCGAACTGGAAAACCAGAAGGTTTCCGGCGCGATCCGCACCGACTTCATCCTGTCGGCGGAGATCATGGCGATCGCATTGGGCGAGGTCAGTGACACGCCGATCCTGACGCAGGCGATCACGCTTGTGCTGGTCGCGATCGCGATCACCGCGGGGGTGTACGGCGTCGTCGCGCTGATCGTGAAGGCAGACGACGTCGGGCTTTATCTCGCCAGGCAGCGCTTGGGCGCGCTCCAGGCGATCGGGCGCGGGCTGGTCAAGGGCGTGCCCGTCATGATGCGCTGGCTGGCGGTGATCGGCACTGCGGCGATGATCTGGGTCGGCGGCGGCATCCTGCTCCACGGCGCGGAGGAACTCGGTCTCGCCGGGCCTGCGCACGTCGTTCATCACGCGTCCGAGGTCGCAGGGCACGCAACCGGGACGCTCGGCCGCGCGGTGGCGTGGGTGGTCACGGCGGCACTGTCGGGGGTCATCGGACTGATCGTCGGCGCGATCATCGCACTGGTCGTGCATCAGGTGCAGAAAGCGCGCGGCGGCAGGGGCGCGGCGCGGCACTGAAACCTCGGCTACGCGCGCGGCAAGCTTCGCTGGTTTGCGCACGCGGCGCGGCAGGCCCATCTGCCACCCATGGCAAGTCTGCTCGATCCCGACGCGCGCGGTCGCGTCATCCTCGTCGGCGCGGGCCCGGGCGACCCCGGACTGCTGACCGTCCGCGCGGTGGAGGCGCTGAAATCCGCCGATGTCGTCGTCCATGACGGGCTGATCGACCTGCGCGTGCTCGATATCGCGCCCGCGGCGGCGCAGCGAATCTCGGTCGCGAAACGCCGCGCGCGCCATACCCTGCCGCAGGAAGCGATCAACGCGCTGATCGTCGCGCACGTCCGCGCCGGCTCGGTCGTCGTACGGCTGAAGGGCGGCGACCCATTCATTTTCGGTCGCGGCGGCGAGGAGGTGGAGGCGGTGCGCGCCGCGGGGCTGCCGGTCGAAGTGATCCCGGGCGTGTCGGCCGCGCTCGGCTGCGCGGCGGAGGCGATGCTGCCGCTCACTCACCGTGATCATTCCAGCGCCGTCAGCTTCGTCGCGGGCCAGTGCAAAGGGTTGAGCGAGCAGGACTGGTCGGGGCTCGCCGGGCAAGGCCGCACGCTCGTCATCTACATGGGCGTCGCCACCGCCGATCAGATCGCTGACAAATTGATGGCCGACGGTGTCGCGCCCGACATGCCCGTGGCGGTGCTGGAAAAGGGCACCTGTCCCGGCCACCGCGCGCTGCGCACGTTGCTCGCCGATCTGGGCGCGATGGTGCGGCGCGAGGGCGTCGCCAGCCCTGCCATCATCGTGGTGGGCGAAGTGGTCGATTTGTCAGATGCCGAGAACAAGCTCGCCGGCTATGCGCGCGTGGCGGAGACATTTGCGTGAAGGTGGAAGCGTGAAATTGGTGACGGGCAACGACCTGCCGAGCGGCGACGTGATCTGGTGGACCGGCAGTGGCTGGTCGCGCCACATTGAGGACGCGGTCGACGCGGGCGACCATGCCGAGGCGATCGCGCGCGCGGAGGAAGCCTCGCGCCGCGTCAACGTGCCCTACGTGATCGAGGGGGTCGCCACGCCGGAGGGTCCGCGCCCCGCGCACATCAAGGACGGCATCCGCGCGCTCGGCCCTACCGTGCGCCCCGACCTGACGTTGAAGCCGGCCGACCCCACGGCCGGGAATTGGGTAATCTGATGTACAAGTACGACGAATATGATCAGGCAATCGTCGACGCGCGCGTCGACGAGTTTCGCGATCAAGTGCAGCGCCGCCTGGCGGGCGACATAACCGAGGATCAGTTCAAGCCGCTCCGGCTGATGAACGGGCTCTACCTCCAGCTCCACGCGTATATGCTGCGCATCGCGGTGCCTTATGGCACGCTGGACAGCCGGCAGATGCGGATGCTCGGCCATATCGCGCGCAAATACGACCGCGGCTACGGCCATTTCACCACCCGCCAGAACATTCAGTTCAACTGGATCAAGCTGTCCGACGCGCCCGGCATCCTGGCCGAGATCGCGACCGTCCAGATGCACGCGATCCAGACGAGCGGAAACTGCATCCGCAACATCTCGTCCGATCAGTACGCCGGAGCCGCCGCGGACGAGGTCGCCGATCCGCGTCCCTGGGCCGAGCTGGTGCGGCAGTGGAGCACCTTCCACCCCGAGTTCAGCTACCTGCCGCGCAAGTTCAAGATCGCGGTGATCGCCGCGGACGAGGACCGCGCCGCGATGCGGCTGCACGACATCGGCATCCAGCTCGTCATGCGCGACGGTGAGTTGGGCGCGAGGATTTTCGCGGGCGGCGGCATGGGCCGCACCCCGATGATCGCGCACGAGATCCGCGACTTCGTCACCGCCGACGACCTGATGAGCTATCTCGAGGCCTGCCTGCGTGTCTACAATCGCTACGGCCGCCGCGACAACATCTACAAGGCGCGCATCAAGATCTTGATCCACGAGATCGGCGCGGACGAGTATCGCCGCCAGGTCGAGGAGGAGTTCGCGGCCGTCAAGCAGCTCGGCCTCGACCCGCCGCGCGCCGAGCTGGAGCGGATCACCGTGATGTTCGCAGCCCCCGCGTTCGAGGCGGATGCGCCGACCGAGATCGACCGCAGCGATCCCGATTTCGCGGTCTGGCTCGACCAGAACGTGAAGCCGCACAAGCAGCCCGGCTACGCGATCGTCAACGTGTCGTTGAAGCCGATCGGCGGCATTCCGGGTGACGCCTCGGCCGACCAGATCGACGTCATGGCCGATCTGGCCGAACGCTACGGCTTCGACGAACTACGCGTCACCCATGCGCAGAACATCGTCTTGCCCCACGTCCGCGTCGCCGACCTGAAGCTGGTCTGGCAGGCGCTGGTCGAGGCCGGGCTCGCCGAGGCTAACCTCGACCTCATCAGCGATATCATCGCCTGCCCGGGGCTCGACTATTGCAGCCTCGCCAACGCGCGCTCGATCCCGCTCGCGCAGAAGATTGCCGAGCGGTTCGCCGATCCGGCGCGGCAGCGTGACCTGGGCGAATTGAAGCTCAAGATCTCGGGCTGCATCAATGCCTGCGGCCACCATCATGCCGGGCACATCGGCATCCTGGGCGTCGATAAGAAGGGCGTCGAGAACTTCCAGCTGCTGCTCGGCGGGTCGGGTGCGCAGGACGTGAGTCTCGGCAAGATTACCGGGCCGGGCTTCAGCGAGGACGGCGTGGTCGACGCGATCGAGCGCGTGACAGACACCTACATCCAAGTGCGCGAGGGCGGAGAACGCTTCGTCGACACTTATCGGCGCGTCGGCATGGAGCCGTTCAAGGAGGCGATCTATGGCCAAGCGTGACGTGGTCTTTCCGCCCGGCCGGCAGGCATTGTACGAGCAGAACCGCTACTCGCCCGCCGTCCGCACCAACGGCATGCTGTTCGTCTCCGGGCAGGTCGGAAGCCGCGACGACGGCTCGTGCGAGCCGGAACTCGAGGCCGAGGTGCGGCGCGCGTTCGAGAATTTGAACGCGGTGCTCGCCGCGGCGGGCTGCACCTTCGACGACGTCGTCGACGTTACCGTCTTTCTGGTCGATCCCGAAACCATCATCGACACCGTGTGGAAGGTCTTGGCGGAATTCTGGGGGGAAGCGCCCCATCCGACGCTGACCGGTGTCGGCGTGACGTGGCTTTACGGTTTCAATTTCGAGATCAAGGTCATCGCGCAATTGCCGAGAGGAGACGCACGTGGCTGACGGTTTCGATCCCGATCAGACGACGATGACCGACAGCGGCGGCGGCGTGCAGTTGCGCTTTCGCGACGACGAGGTGCGCGAAGAGCCCGCGGTCACGCTCGACTCGTTCCTGGTCGATCAGTCCAACGCCACCGCGGTCCGGATCGAACCCGGCGACGACGCGCGCGCGCTGCTCCCGTCGCTCGACCGGATCGCGCTGATCGAGGTGTCGTTCCCGAGCTTCCGCGACGGGCGCGGCTATTCGGTCGCGCGCATCCTGCGCGAAGCGGGCTACACAGGCGAACTTCGCGCGTCGGGCGACGTGCTGGTCGATCAGGTGCCGCTGATGCGCCGCTGCGGATTCGACAGCTTCGCGCCCGAGAAGCCGATCGACGGCGAGACGCTGCGCCGCTCGCTTGAACGCTACGACTATCATTACCAGAAAGCCGCCGACGCGTCGGTGCCGGTGTGGAAGCGGCGTCATGGGTGAGCCCGCGCGCCAGCTCGACACGATCGACACTGGCCGCGTCTACACCGCGGCGGACGCCGCCGCTTTTGCCGCGCGCTTCGCGGGCGTGCCCGCGCAGGAGATGCTGCGCGAGTTATTGAGCGGCGAGTTGCGCGGCCGCATCGCCGCGGTGTCCTCGTTCGGCGCCGAGTCGGCAGTACTGCTCCACATGATTGCGGAGGTCGACCGCGACGTGCCGGTCGTGTTCACCAACACGCAGAAGATGTTCGGTGAAACCCTCGCCTACCGTGACGAGCTCGCCGAACGGCTCGGCTTCACCGACCTGCGCGTGTTCCGCCCTGATCCGCGGCTGTTACGGCTCAAGGACGACAAGGGCCTGCGCTGGTCTTACGACCCCGATGGCTGCTGCGAACTCCGCAAGGTCGAGCCGCTACGCCGCGCGCTACTCCCGTTCGACGCCTGGATTTCGGGTCGCAAGGGCTTTCAGGCATCGACCCGCCGCGCGATGCCGCGGTTCGAGGAGGATGATGGGCGGTTGAAGATCAACCCGCTGTCCGCCTGGACCAAGGCCGATCTCGAGGCTTACTTCACCGAGCACGAGCTGCCGCGCCATCCGCTGGAGGCGCAAGGTTACCCCTCGATCGGCTGCGCGCCGTGCACCTCGCGCGTGCAACCGGGGGAAGACCCGCGCGCGGGCCGCTGGCGCGGCTGGGACAAGGTCGAGTGCGGCATCCACGTGCCCGAGAAGCCTGGCGAGGAACCCGCCTTCTAAGCTAAGCTCGTTTCGGTACTGGATCGAACCGGACCGATCTGGGTTAAGTGCAGGTGCAACGATCACTCACCTGCCTGCTGCTCGTCGCACCACTCGTGTTCGCAGGGTGCAGTCGGCAGGTCGGCAACCCGGCACCGCCCAAGGTCACGGGCAGCATCACCATGCCCGAGCAGCCGTCAACGGTGATCGTGCCGGTCGACGCCGATTTGGATGAGCTCGAACGCGGGCTCGACCAGCGCACACCGCGCAATCTCTGGACGATCGACCGCCACCTCGATCGCTGCGTCAAGGCCAAGCACCTCGACCTCGGCATCGCCAAGGTGAAGGTGACCCCCGACCTCGGCTGCCGCATTGTCGGCACGGTGACGCGGGGCCCCGTGCAGATCGGCGGCAGCGGTGATCGGCTCGTCGTCACCTTGCCGATTCACGCGCGCATCTCGGTCAGGGACGTCGGCGGCGTCGCGGGCGAGACCGCAACCAGCAGTGCGATCGTGCGTGCGAGCGGACGTGTCGCGATCAATGGCGATTGGCAGCCGACCGCCAGGATGCAGCTATCCTATGATTGGACGCAGCCGCCCGGCGTCGACCTGCTCGGCCAGCGCATCGCCTTCACCGATCAGGCCGACGAGAAGCTGCGACCGGTGCTCGCCAAGCTGGAGCGCGACCTGCCGCAGGAACTCTCGCGGCTCCACCTGCGCCAGCAGCTCGATCGCGTGTGGCGCCAATCGTTCGCGACGCTCCAGCTCAGCCGTCGCAACCCGCCGGTATGGATGCGCGTCGCACCGCGCCGGCTCGGCTACGGCGGCTACCGCGTCGAGGGGCGCTCGCTGCGACTGACCCTGCGCGCCGACGCGCTGACGCAGACGTTCGTCGGGCATCGTCCCGCCGACCTCGCGCCGACCGCGCTGCCGCCGCCGTCGACGCACATGGGCGAGCCCGGCGTGCGTTTCTTCATTCCCGTGCTCGCCGACTATGCGCAGCTCGAACCCGTCATCCAGCGGACGCTGCGCAAGCTCGCCGCGCGCGGCATCAAGTTGAAGGGCATCGGCCCGGTCGACGCCGAGTTCGGGCGCGTCACGGTTTACGCCACCACCGACCACCGGATCGCGGTCGGCGTCCATGCCAAGGTCAAGGCACGGTCGAGCCCGATCGCCGCGGCGGAAGGCGATGCGTGGCTGTCGGCCGAGCCGCTCAACCAGCCGGGATCGCAGCGAGTCGAGGCGCGCAACGTCACCTTCGCGACCAAGACCAACTCGCCACTGGTCGACCTGCTCGCCGCCTTGTTCGCCGACCCGGCGGTGCGCGCCAGTGTCGCGGCCGGGCTTTCCCACGATTTCGCGCCCGATTACCGCAAATTGCTCGGCAAGGTGGAACGCGCGATCGGCGAGCGGCGCGAGGGCGACTTCGTGCTGCGCACGCGGATCACCGGCGTGCGCAATGGGCGTATCGCCGCGACCGGTGCCGGACTGTTCATGCCCGTCGCGGTCACCGGTCAGGCCAACATCACCTACCGTCCGCGCTGACGCCGCTCACTCAATAGCCGGCGTAATCCGAGAATCGCGTGATCGTCGGATCGAACTTCAAGATCACCTTGCCGGTCGCGCCGTGGCGCTGCTTCGCGACGATCAGCTCGGCCAGGCCATAGACGCGCTCCATGTCGGCGGCCCAGGCGGCGTGGTCCTCGAACATCTTGGCATTGTCCCCCTCGACGGGGCGCTTGGGCTCCTTTGCCGCGACGTAATAATCCTCACGGAACACGAACCACACCATGTCGGCGTCCTGCTCGATCGAGCCCGATTCGCGCAGGTCGGAGAGCTGCGGGCGCTTGTCCTCGCGCTGCTCGACCGCGCGGCTCAGCTGCGATAGCGCGAGCACCGGCACGTTCATGTCCTTCGCCAATGTCTTCAATCCGCGGCTGATCTCGGAGATTTCCTGCACGCGGTTGCCGTCCGACGACTTGCCCGAGCCTGAGAGGAGCTGGAGATAGTCGATCACGACAAGCCCGATCTCGTTGTTGTGCCGCCGCTGCAACCGCCGGACGCGGGTGTGGAGCGAGCCGATCGACAGACCACCGGTATCGTCGATGAACAGCGGCAGATTCTCCAGCTCGGCGGCGGCGGCGGCGAGCTGCTCGAACTCCTGCTTGCTGATCTTGCCCATGCGCAGTGCCTCGGACGAGATGCGCGACTGTTCGGCGAGGATACGAGTCGCGAGCTGGTCGGCCGACATTTCGAGGCTGAAGAACGCTACCTTCGCGCCGACCGATTTCGACGGCGGGATGCCGTCGCGCATGTCGTGCATCCAGCGCTGCGCCGCGTTGAACGCGATGTTGGTGGCGAGCGAGGTCTTCCCCATGCCGGGACGCCCGGCGAGGATCATCAGGTCGGAATGGTGCAGACCACCGATCTTCTGATTGACGCTGTCGAGCCCGGTCGTGACGCCCGACAGATTGCCGCCCCAGTTGAGCGCCTTCTCGGCCATCTTGACCGCCATCGTGCTCGCCTGCGCGAACGACTTGATGCTGTTCTCGGTCGCGCCATCGGCCGCCACCTTGAACAATTCCTCTTCGGCGAGCTCGATCTGCGCACGCGGATTGACCTCCTCCGACGTGTCCATCGCGCGGTCGACCAGCGTGCGCCCGACCGACACGAGCGAGCGCAGCATCGCGAGATCGTAGATCTGCTGCGCGAACTGCCGCGCGCCGATCAGCCCCGCACCCGATCCGGTCAGACTGGCGAGATAGGCGGGGCCGCCCAATTCCTTCATACCCTCGTCCGCCTCGAACATGGGGCGCAGCGTGACGGGCGTCGCCAGCATATCGGCGGCGCGCAGCGTCTTGATTGCGGCGAAGACGCGGCCGTGGACGGGTTCGTAGAAATGCGCCGGCTCCAGCCGGTCGACCAGATCGTCGGCGAGGCGATTGTCGATCATCATCGCGCCGAGCATCGCGGCCTCCGCCTCGACGTTGCGCGGAAGCTGAACGGGCTCGACCGGAGTCGGCTGCGGAAATGCCAATGTCGCCATGGCGCCTCCATACCCGGCAGTGGCCGCGATCGGAACCGCGTCTGCGGTGAATGACGGTGATAAGCCGGGCGGCGCCAACGTTGTCGCGGGCTGACTTCGTGTCTATCGACACGAACATGGCCGATCCGCGGATCATCGACATCCAGCTCGACGAGGGCACGATCCTGTGGCGCTCGGCCGATATTGAGCAGGAACGCCGGATCGCGATCTTCGACCTGATCGAGGAAAACCATTTCGCGCCGCAGCGCCCGACGCCGGACAATTACGCCGGCCCCTACCGCGTGCTGTTATCGGTCGAGGAAGGTCGGCTGGTCATCCAGATCAAGCGCGAGGACGACAGCTCGCTCGAGACGCTGATCCTCGGCCTGGCGCGGTTTCGCCGGCCGATCCGCGACTATTTCGCGATCTGCGACAGCTATTTCCAGGCGATCCGCCAGTCGACGCCGGCGCAGATCGAGACGGTCGACATGGCGCGCCGCGGCATCCACAACGAGGCGGCCGAGCTGTTGAAGGAGCGGCTCCAGGGCAAGATCGAGATCGACTTCGATACCGCGCGCCGCCTGTTCACGCTCATCTGCGTCCTCCACATCAAGGCTTGAACCATGTCAGACGAAGCTTCCCGGCTGATCGCCGCCGCGCGCGATGCGGCGCGCAACGCGCACGCCCCCTATTCGCGTTTCGCCGTGGGGGCCGCGGTGCTCTTGACCGACGGCAGCGTCGTGACCGGCGCGAATGTCGAGAATGCGAGCTACGGCCTGTCGCTATGCGCGGAAACGGTCGCGATCGCGAGCGTCAGCGCCGCGGGCCGCCTGCGCGATGTGGTGGCGATCGGCGTGATCGGCGGTCTCATGGACGCGCAAGGGAATGCGACCGGCGACGAGCCGGTGCGACCATGCGGACGCTGCCGCCAAGTCATCAACGAGGCCGCGCAGATGGGCCGCCGCGAGGTTGCGGTCCACTGCGCCGGTGCGCACGGCGATGCGATCGCGAGCTACTCCTTGTCGCAACTACTGGCCGACGCCTTCGGCCCATCCGACCTGGGGATCGGCTGATCCGACGCCTGCCAAGCGAGCAGCGGTGATCAGCCGCTTTGATAACTAACCGAAATCAATGCATGACTTCGGCGACTCGGTATCACGTGTGTCACACGGTTCGTCCGTGGTCGGATCACGATTGCCGAAGTGGGGAACGATGAAAAGCGGCGCGCTGCTCACCAAGGTCGCAAGTCTGATCGCGCTCACCGACGATGATCGGCACGCACTGGAAGCGTTGCCGGTTGTGGAGACGACCACGCCGCGCCGGCGCGCCATCATGGCGCAGGGCACGATGCCCGACTTCGTTTATGTCATTCAGTCGGGCTGGGCGGCGCGCTACGAGGTGCGCGCCGACGGGTCGCGTCGTATCACCGGCTTCCTGTTGCCCGGCGATTTCTGCGGCATTCACGCCATCTGCCACGCCGCGATGGACCATGCGATCATCGCGCTGACCGAATGCACGCTGGCGCGGATCGATGGCGCGGCGTTCGCCGAGGTCGCGCACCGGTCGAGCGCGATCAACCAGGCGATCTGGCGTGCGAAGCTGATCGAGGAGGCGGTGCTGCGCAAGTGGCTGCTGTTCTCGAACGACTCGTACCAGAGCGTCGCCCATCTGTTGTGCGAGATGTACGTGCGCGCCGCGATCATCGGCCTTGCCGCCAACGGGCAATGCCGCCTGCCGCTCACGCAGGAGGAGATCGGCAACGCGCTCGGCATCACGTCGGTCCACACCAACCGCGTCATCCAGCGGCTGCGCAGCGAAGGCATGATCGACCTGGTGCAGCATGATCTCACGATCAAAGACCCCGCCGCCCTCACCCGCGCCGCGGCGTTCGATCGTAGCTATCTGGAGCCGTGGTCGAGCGAGAACGCACTGTCGCTGCTCGATTGAGCCGGATCAGTCGTCCGCCACGACGGTAACCGCGTCACGCGCGCGGACCGTCAGCATCACCGCATCCCGGTCATCGCAGATCGCGATACTGCCGCGCAGATCAAGCATACCCTCGCGCGCGTCGGCCGCGATCACGTCGCGCAGCGCCGCGACGGCCGCGCGCTGTGCCGCGGCCACGTCCGGCAAGTCGATACCGTCGGGGTCGTGGATAACCCCGCCGCGATCATGCAGATGCAGGTGGAATCGTGGCACCCGGATGCGATGACACGTTATGCGCCGCGCGTCCTCGACGCAGATCAATCATTGATCGATGATAATCGGCACGCCGCGGCGGCGCCCATGTCCGGTGCCGACGTGGTCGTCAGTCGCCACATCCGTTGATCGATGAAGGCCACCCCATGGTGGTACGGGCGGTCGGGCTCGAACCGACACTCTGTCACCAGAACCAGATTTTGAGTCTAGCGCGTCTACCAATTCCGCCACGCCCGCGTGGTGGCTGCCCCTGTGGCAGTCAAATGCGCGCGCGTCCAGCCGGTTTGTGCAGGGTGAGCGCGTTCACCAGGGCAATACGGGTCAACGCTTGAAGGCAGCCGCCCCGAACCGTTTGACGGTCGGCTGCGCCTCGCCCGGCGTCTTGCGCGCGCGCTGCGGATCGATCTCGCGGTCGAAGGCGACGCCGGCGCGACCCTCGGTCTGCCACGCGATACGCCCGGGAATCCACCCGAGCCCGCGCACTTCGATCTCGACGTTTCCTTCCGGCGTGACCGGATAGGGCAGTTCGACCATCAATCCGCCCGGAGACAGGTTGCGCACGCGAACGGCGACCGGCGTACCGCCGCCGACGCGCATCTGCGCCATCAGAAACAGGCTGTCACGACCGCGTGTCGCGACCGACCCGGCGTTGATACCGGGATCGGGCTCGAACACGCTTTTCCCCAAATGCTCCATCGCCCCCACCGGCTGCCGGTCCACGCGCCATCGTAGGCGGCGGACGGTAAACAACCGCTTACCGGCGGCCGCTGCGTCAGTCGTCGCGCGACACCTTTTCGTTGCGCTCGTGCCGTTCCTGCGCCTCAACCGTCATGGTCGCGATCGGCCGTGCTTCCAGCCGTTGCAGGCTGATCGGCTCACCCGTCACCTCGCAATAGCCGTATTCGCCTTCGTCGAGCCGGCGCAGTGCGGCGTCGATCTTGGACACCAGCTTGCGCTGCCGGTCGCGCGTGCGCAGCTCGATCGACCAGTCGGTCTCGCTCGACGCGCGGTCGGTCAGATCGGGTTCGCGCAGCGAATCGATCTGGAGCTGCGACAGCGTGCCCAGGCTTTCGCGCAGGATCGCTTCCTTCCAGTCGTACAGCTTCTGCCGGAAATACGCCTGCTGGCGCGGGTTCATGAACGGTTCGTCGGCACTCGGCCGGTAATCGTCGCCCTTGGTCGTCGCGACCGAAAATTCGTCAATACGATTCAACACCGTAGCCATCGACACTCTCCCGCCTGCGCGCCAGGAATGATCGTCAACACCGCTGGTGCGCCCCCTGCCGGGGCCTATAACCGCGGTCGCACATAACGACAAGCGAACAGCGCATCACCCGTACGATCATGTCGATGACGGCGCGCTGAACGAAATACGTGCATGATCGCGTCATTCAGTCCCAGCGTGACACGTTAACCATGATCCGGCCGGACGCAGTGCGTTACAAAGCGCTCACGCGGTGACAATGATGGTTAACGGCGTTGCACTTAAGCCTTTGTTTTGCACTTTGCAGTCATGGGCAACGTGAGAGCGCTGCTTTGGATTTCGCGACGGTTCGCTTCGTCGCCAACGAGAGAGTGATGGCATGTCTGTGCGGATGGCGTTGGCAAAACTTTGCGCGTGCACGTGCGGCGGCGCGCTGATCGGTGGCGGTGCGGTGCACGTGGCGGAAACCGCCAAGCACCGCACGGTGTACGCGAAAAAGGCGACCAACCGCGTGGTGCGCCGCAGCTACAGCAGCAAGGGCAACGTGCGTCGGGTCGTGCGTAGTGTGGGCAACAATTGCCCCGCGACCACGGTAACGGTTGCCAGCACCGGCGCGCCGGTTCCCGTGCCGCTGCCTGAGCCTGTTCCGGCCTTTGTCGGCGGCGGTGGCGGCGGCGGTTACGCCCCGGCGTTCGGTGGCGGCGGCTTTTACGGCGGCGGTGGCGGCGGGTTCTTCGCCGGCGGCTTCTTCGGCGGATCGGGCGGCAGCAGCGGCAGCAGCGGTGCGATCGTCGTGTCCTCTACCTCGACTTCATCATCGACCGGTGGCGCCAAGGTCGATATCGACAATTCGAACAAGAACGAGAACAACGTCGACAATTCGAGCAAGAACGAAAACAACAACTCGAGCAACAATTCGTCGAATAATTCGAGCAACAACTCTAGCAATAATAACAATTCCAGCAACAACACGAACAACAACAATAACCAAAACAGCAACAAGAACGAGCAGAGCCAGAACCAGGATCAGAAGCAGGAACAGAACCAGCAGCAGAACCAGAATCAGGACCAGCACCAGGCCAGCTCGACCAGCACCTCGTCGTCCTCCTATGGTTCGAGCTCCAAGGGTTGGGGGTCGAGCAACGGCTGGAGTTCGAGCAACGGGTGGGAACACGGCTGCAAGGGCGGCAATTGCGCGCCGCCGCCGGGATCGAGCAACGGCACGCCCGCCCCGGTCCCTGCGCCACCGATGATGCTGCTGTTCGGCGCCGCCGCCGCGGCACTGGTCGCGCGCAAGCGGCTGGCGAAACGCGAGCCGGTCGCCGCCTGATCCAGCTCGTTCGGACACAAAAAAGGGGCCGGCGCAGCGGATGCGCCGGCCCCTTTCTCGTTGATGCCGCTCAGGCGGCGACCAGCGCCTTCTCGATCGCGTCGATCGGGTGACCGGTCAGGTCCTTGTCCAGTTCACCCGAAAGACGGTTCTCGACTTCCTTGTGGTAGTGCTTGCGCAGTTCGCCCAGCGTCTTGGGCGGCGCCACGACGATCAGCGAATCGTAATTGTTCGCCAACGCGCGCTTCTTCAGCAGTTCGGCGGCCTCCGCGGCGAAGCGGTCTTCCTCCAGTTGGTGGAAATCGGTCTCGGCCATGCTGCCGCGCGACGGGGCGAATTGCGCGCCGCTGCCGCCACCATGGCCCGAGCCGCCTTGCGCGACCGGCGGCGCGCCGGCGCCCGACTGCGTCGAGGACGCACCACCCGCGGCATCGGTCTTCTGATCGCGGTCGGCCGGATTGGGCTTCTCCTGCGCGGTCTCGACGACCAGGTTCGGATATTCGGCATCGCCCTCGTTGCGCAGGAACAAGAGCTTGCGTCCGTCCGCCACCAGCACGACGGAATTGTGAGGGACCTGCATCGCGTTCTCCTTTGTTTTCGCCCCCTCCCAACGCTGCCCTCCCCACGCGGGTTGCGCCTATCCCGGCGCATCGCCATAGCCCGGTCGCCATGCACGACATCCGCCTGATCCGCGACGATCCCGCCGCTTTCGACGCCGCCATGAAGAAGCGCGGGCTTGCCCCGCTGTCGGCGGACTTGCTGGCGATCGACGAGCGGGCGCGCGCGCTGACGACGGAGGTGCAGGCGGTGCTCGCTCGCCGCAACGAAGCGTCGAAGGCGATCGGCGCGGCCAAGGCACGGCGCGATGATCCGACCGACCTGATGGCCGAGGTCGCGGCGCTGAAGGAACGCCTGCCCGAATTGGAGGCGGAACAGAAAGCCGTCGCCACAACGCTTGCCGAGCGACTGGCGAGCATCCCCAACGTCCCCGCGGACGACGTTCCGGTCGGCGCCGACGAGAGCGGCAATGTCGAGCAGAAGCGCTGGGGTACGCCGCGCACCTTCACCTTTGCGCCAAAGGAACACGCCGATCTCGGCCCCGCGCTGGGCATGGACTTCGAAACCGGCGCGCGCCTGTCGGGTGCACGCTTCACCTTTCTGCGCGGCGGCATGGCGCGGCTTCACCGCGCGCTCGCGCAATTCATGCTCGACCGCCAAGTCGAGGATAACGGCTATGTCGAGTGCAACCCGCCGGTGATGGTCGGGGACGCCGCGATGTACGGCACCGACAAATTGCCCAAGTTCGCCGACGATTCGTTTCGAACCACCGACGGCCGCTGGCTGATCCCGACGTCGGAGGTCAGCCTGACGGCGTCGGTCGCGGATCGAATCTTGGGCGACCTCGCCGAGCCGATGCGGATGACCGCGCACACGCTATGTTTCCGCAGCGAGGCGGGCGCGGCCGGGCGCGACACGCGCGGCTTCATCAGGCAGCATCAGTTCGAGAAAGTCGAGTTGGTCACCGTCTGCCGTCCCGACGACAGTGACGCGGAACACGAGCGCATGACCCGGTGCGCGGAAGGGATCCTGGAAGCGCTCGACCTGCCTTATCGCCGCCTGCTGCTGTGCACCGGCGACATGGGGTTCGGCGCGCGGCGCACCTACGATCTGGAGGTATGGTTGCCGGGTCAGGACGCGTGGCGCGAGATTTCGTCCTGTTCGACCACCGGCGATTTCCAGGCGCGCCGCATGAATGCGCGCTACCGACCCGAAGGGGAGAAGGGCACGCGCTTCGTGCACACGCTCAACGGCTCGGGCCTCGCGGTCGGGCGGACGCTGGTGGCAGTGCTGGAAAACTACCAGCAGGAGGACGGCTCGGTCGCCGTGCCCGCCGTGCTGCAACCCTATATGGGCGGCGTCGATCGGCTGAGCCCGCGCTGATGCGCATACTGCTTTCCAACGACGACGGCTATCACGCGCCCGGCCTTGCCGTTCTGGAAAGAATCGCGGCCGAACTGTCCGACGACGTGTGGATCGTCGCGCCGTCCGAGGAACAGTCGGGCACCGGGCGTTCGCTGACGCTCACCCGGCCTCTGCGCGTGCGGACGTTTGCCGAGCGGCGCTTCGCGGTTACCGGTACGCCGACCGACGCGGTGATGATCGCGCTCGCCGAGTTGATGGACGGCGCGCCAGACCTGATCCTGTCGGGGGTCAACCGCGGCGGCAATCTGGCCGAGGACGTGATGTATTCGGGCACCGTCTCGGCGGCACTGGAGGGCGCGCTCGCGGGCATCCGTTCGATCGCGCTCAGCCAGCGCTACGGCGCGCTGCAACCGGGTGACAACGTGTCGTTCGCGGTCGCGGAGACGTGGGGCGTGCGCGCGATCCAGCCGCTGCTGGATGCCCAATGGGCACCGCGCACGATCGTCAACGTCAACTTTCCCGCCGCCGAGCCCGGCGACGTGCGCGGGATCAAGGTGGTGCGCCAGGGCCTGCGCGATTACGGACGCGTCCGTTTCGAGACACGCAAGGACCCGCGCGGCTTCGATTATCACTGGCTAGCACTCGGCGCGATGCGCGGCGACCCCGCCCCCGACAGCGATCTGGCGGCGGTCGCCGACGACTGGATCACCGTGACGCCGTTGCATCTGGACCTGACGCACGAACCCTCGCTAGCATCGCTCTCGCGCGTGTATTGCGAGGAGTAAGGTCATGAGGCGGTTGGCGTCGGCGGGGTGGGTCCTGCTCATCGGCGGCGCGCTGACCGGATGCATTCCCGGCGGGGTCGATGGCGGATCGTACGACCCCGCGCCGCCTGCGCCACGCGACGGCGGACGATGGGACCGTTCGCGCGACGAGGATCGCGCGCCCGATTACGACGAGCGCGACGATGCGCGTGGCAGCGCCGCGTCACGTCCCAGAGACGGCGCTCGTGATCGTGACCGGGCCGACCGCCGAGCCGAGCAGTCGCCGCCGCGCGGCCTGCCCGCCGCCGACCGCAGCGTTGCCGCGCGCACCGTGGTCGATCGTAACACCGGCGTCGCACAGCTTCCCGCCCCTGCCCCCGCGTGGGAAGCCCGCCCGGTCGAGGCGGACGCACGCGAGATCGCGACCCAGGATTACGTCGTCGCCCCCGGCGACACCCTCAGCCGCGTCGCCGATCGTACCGGCGTCGCCGCCGACGCGATCGCGCGCGCCAACGATCTGGGCGAGCCGTACACTATCCGCGTGGGACAACGGCTGACGATCCCTGGCGGGCGCTATCATCTGGTCCGCGCCGGACAGACCGGCATCGCGATCGCGCGCGCTTACGGCGTACCGTGGTCGCAGGTGATCGCCGCCAACCAGCTCGCCGAGCCGTACACGCTGCGCACCGGGCAGCGCGTGCTGATCCCGGGCGAGCCGGCGCGCGGCGTCTCCGCGGCACAGCGCGCCGCTGCCTTCACGCTCGACGTCGATTCGATCCTCACCGGCGGTGAACCTGCGGTCGCGGTCAACCAGGCGCCCGCCAAGCCCGTCGCCACGACGCGCCGTGTGCTCGCCGCCACCACGCCGGTTGCCGCGCCGATGGGGGCGCCGGGGCAGTTCGCCTGGCCCGCCACGGGACAGCTGATCCGGCGCTTCGGCCCCGGCGGCTCGGGCGAGCGCAACGACGGGATCAAGATCGCTCTGCCGCTGCAGACGCCGATTAGGGCGACCGCCGACGGCACCGTCGCCTATGTCGGCGACGGGATTGCCGCGCTCGGCGGGCTCGTCATCATCCGCCATGGCGGCGGGTGGACCTCGGTCTACGGTCACGCGAGCAAGCTGCTCGTCCAGCGCGGACAGGCGGTAAAGAAGGGTCAGACGATCGCGCTGTCGGGCGACACCGGCTTCGCCGACCGGCCCGAGTTGCATTTCGAGCTGCGTAAGGGACGCACCCCGGTCGATCCGATCCGGCAGTTGCCGGCGCATTGATGTTCTAAAGCCATGTCGTAAAACTTGAGCGCACGGTCTCGCATGATGCTAGAGGCGCCGCCGACATGACCGACTACGCATCCGACCTGCTCCGTACGCTGTCCGCGCGCGGCTACATTCACCAGTTGACCGACGCCGCCGCGCTCGACGCGCTGGCCGCCAGGCAGGTCGTGCCGGGCTATATCGGCTTCGACCCGACCGCGCCGTCGCTCCACGTTGGCAGCCTGGTGCAGATCATGATGCTCAGGCGGATGCAGCAGACCGGGCACAAGCCGATCGTGCTGATGGGCGGCGGCACGGGCAAGATCGGCGACCCGAGCTTCAAGGACGAAGCGCGCAAGCTGTCGTCGCAGGAGACGATCGACGCGAACATCGCCGGCATCCAGCGCATCTTCGAGCGTTTTCTGACCTTCGGCGATGGCGAAACCGACGCGGTGTTGGTCAACAACGCCGAGTGGCTCGACAAGCTCGAGTACATTCCGTTCCTGCGCGAGGTCGGGCAGCATTTCTCGGTCAACCGGATGCTCGGCTTCGATTCGGTCAAGCTCCGGCTCGACCGCGAACAGTCGCTGAGTTTCCTCGAATTCAACTACATGATCCTGCAAGGCTACGACTTCGCAGAGCTCCACCGCCGCCGCGGCGTGAGATTGCAGATGGGCGGGTCGGATCAGTGGGGCAACATCGTCAACGGCGTCGACCTCGCGCGCCGGATGGACGGTGCGGAGGTCTATGGTCTGACCACGCCGCTGCTGACCAAGGCGGACGGGTCCAAGATGGGCAAGTCGGTCGAAGGCGCGGTGTGGCTGCACGAGGATCAGTTGCCGCATTTCGATTACTGGCAATTCTGGCGCAACACCGACGACCGCGACGTCGGCCGCTTCCTGCGCCTGTTCACCGATCTGCCGCTCGACGAGATCGCACGGTTGGAGGCGATGGACGGCGCGGAGATCAACGAGGCGAAGAAGGTGCTCGCCAACGAGGCGACCGCGATGTGCCGCGGGCGCGCCGCCGCCGACGAGGCGGCCGAGACGGCGCGGCGGACCTTCGAGGAGGGCGCGAGCGGGGCGGCGTTGCCGTCGATCACCGCCAGCGGCTCAATCGCATTGGTCGACGCTTTGGTCGCGCTCGGTTTCGCGGGCTCGAAGGGCGAAGCGCGGCGGCTGATCAAGGGCGGCGGCGCGCGCGTTGCGGGCGAGAAGGTCGGCGACGAAGCCGCGGTGGTCGCGATCGGCACCGAACCGGTCCGCGTCTCGGCGGGCAAGAAGCACCACGGGATGGTCAATCCGGGCTGAGCGCGCGTTCACCCGCGCCGCACGACCACCACGCCCAGGATCACCAGCGCGACGCCGATTAACCGCGTCGGGGTGATCGGCTGCTGCGGCAGACCCAGGAACCCGAAGCGATCGAGCAGCATCGCGGTGACAAGCTGGCTTGCGACCGCGGCGGTCAGCGTCACCGCCAGTCCGAGGCGCGGGGTCGCGAAGGCGAGCGCGGCGACGAACGCCGCACCGTAGAAACCACCCAGCCACGCCCACCAAGGTGCGGCCTTGGTGGCGGACAAGGGCGTGCGGTCGACCAGCCACACGACGAACAACGCCGCGGTGCCGACCGCGAACGAGATCAGCGCGGCGAGCCACACCGATCCCGACACCTTGGCGAGTGCCGCGTTGGTCGGCGGTTGCAGCGCGACGCCGATGCCGGCGATCAGCACGGCCAGGATCGGGAACAGCGCCTGCATGTCTCTCCTCAGCCCGAGCGGAGCAATTGTACGCCCTGATCGCGATCGAACAGGTAAAGCGCGACGCGCGCCGCCTGTCCGCGTGCCCCCGCCAGCCCGCCGTCGCGGTCGATCAGCAGCCGCGAGTCATCGGTCGCGGACGGCAGAAGTTCCCCCAGCAGCTCAGGCGTCGCGAGCCGGAACACCGCCTCGCCCGACTGGCGCGTGCCGAGCAACTCGCCGCCGCCGCGCAGCCGCAGATCCTCCTCGGCAATGCGGAAGCCGTCGTTGGTCTCCCGCATCAGCGCGAGGCGCGCGCGCGCCGTCTCGCTCAGCGCCGCGCCGCGCAGCAACAGGCACACCGACTTGCCCCCGCCGCGCCCAACGCGACCGCGCAACTGATGGAGCTGGGCGAGACCGAAGCGGTCGGCATGCTCGATCACGATCAGCGTCGCATTGGGCACGTCGACCCCGACCTCGATTACCGTGGTCGCGACCAGCACGCCCAGCTCGCCGCCTGCGAAGCGGGCCATGACCGCGTCCTTCTCCGCGGGCTTCATCCGGCCATGGACCAGCCCGACGCGTGCGCCGAACCGCGCCACCAGCGTCTCCGCGCGCGCCTCGGCTGCCTGAAGGTCGCTCGTCTCGCTCTCCTCAACCAGCGGACAGACCCAATAGGCCTGCTTCCCTTCCGACAGATGCCGGCCGAGCGCGTTGACGACCTCGTCGGTACGATCCTCGGAGACGACGCGCGTCTCGATCGGCTCGCGTCCGGGCGGCATCTCGTCCAATTGGCTCTGGTCCATCTCGCCGTAGCGCGCGAGCGTCAGCGTGCGCGGGATCGGCGTCGCGGTCATCGCCAGCACGTGCGGCGGGACGCGACCCTTGTCCTGCAACAGCAATCGCTGCGCGACGCCGAAGCGGTGCTGCTCGTCCACCACGACGAGGCCGAGGTCCTTGTAGCCCACCGCTTCCTGGAAGATCGCGTGCGTGCCGACGAGCAGGTCGATCGATCCGTCGGCGAGCCCCATCAGCGTCGCCTCGCGCGCGCGGCCCTTGTCGCGCCCGGTCAGCACCGCAATCTCGACCGGCAGTCCGGCAAGCAGCCGGCGGAGCGACTCGTAATGCTGCCGCGCCAGGATCTCGGTCGGTGCGAGCATCGCGCCCTGCGCACCCGCCTCGACCGCGATCAGCAACGCCATCAGCGCGACCAGCGTTTTCCCTGCGCCGACATCGCCCTGGAGCAGCCGCAACATCGGTGCCGATTGCGCCAGATCGCCCTCGATCTCCGACACCGTTCGCGATTGCGCGCCGGTCGGCGCGTAGGGCAGCCGCAGCATGCTGCGCAGGCGCCCGTCGCCCGTCAGCGCGCGCCCGCGTCGTCGCCGCGTGTCCGCGCGCACGATCGACAAGGCGAGCTGGTTCGCGAACACCTCGTCGTAGGCGAGCCGCGCTCGCGCCTTCGCATCCGCCGGATCGGCGTGGACGCGCGCAACCGCCTCGTGCCAGTCGGGCCAGTCGTGCTTCGCTTTTAGGCTCGGCTCGATCCATTCGGGCAACACCGGCACGCGCGTCAGCGCCTGCGCCACCAGCGCGGCGATCCGCTTCGACGTGATCCCTTCGGACAGGGGATAGATCGCCTCGCGCTCGCGAATAGCATCGCCGTCCTCGATCGGCTCGGGATGCACCATCTGGAGCTGGTCGCCGTACTGCTCCAGCTTGCCCGACACGCGCTTAGCCTCGCCGATCGGGAACAGCTTCTTCGCCCAGCCCGACGATCCGCCGAAGAAGGTGAGGCTGACGTAATTGCCGTGTTCGTCGGTCGCCTGCACCCGCGTGGGTGCGCGCGGCGAACTGCTGGTGCGGTAATCGCGCGCCGTGAGCGTGATGACGATCGTGCGCCCCACATCGCCTTGCATCAATTCGTCGCGCGGCAGCCGGTCGATCCATCCGCTCGGCAGATGGAATAGCAGATCGATCACGCGCGCGATCCGCAGCCGCTCCAGCGGACGCGCGAGTGCCTGACCGACGCCTTTCAACGACGTGACTTCGGCGAACAGCGGATTGAGGATATCGGGACGCATGACTACATGCGCGACCTAGTTACGCGCTCCCCGACTTGCCAGAAAAAGCGTGTCGGGCGCGAGTGCTTCATCCTTCACGCGGAACGCGCCCATGACCGACCCGACGACCGAGCAGGACATCCGCATCAAGCGCCTGCGCTTCCGCGCCTGGCACCGCGGCACGCGCGAGGCCGATCTGATGATCGGCGGCTATTTCGACGCACATCACGCATCGTGGAGCGCGGACGAACTCACCTGGTTTGAGGCGCTGCTGGAGGAGCAGGACGTCGACATCATGGGCTGGGCGATCGGATCGATCCCCTGCCCGCCGCAGTGGAACGGACCGATGATGCAGGGCATGCGTTCGCTCGACTTCGTGTCGCTGCCCTGACACTGACACACCATCACGACCGGATAGCCGCCACTTGCCCGAATTGAAGACGATCCTCGACGCCACCGTGCCGCTTACACTGTCGGGCGTGCCGTCGGGGTTCCTGCCCTCGCTCCTCGCCGACATCGCGCGCGCGGCGCATCTACGCGCGGTCTATGTCGCGGCCGACGAGGCGCAGATGCGCGCGGTGGCAGCGACCGCGACGTGGTTCGCGCCCGAGCTGGAGATCGTGCAGCTGCCGGCGTGGGACTGCCTGCCGTACGATCGTGCCTCGCCCACCTTGCGCATCATGGCCGAGCGGATCGGCGCGCTGCACCGCTTGCAGGCGAAACCCAAGGGGCCGCAGCTCGTCCTCACCACCGTCAACGCCGCGACGCAGCGGACGCTGACGCCGTTCCGCATTCGTCAGCTCGTCGCCGAGTTGAAGCCCGGCGCGCGGATCGACCGCGACAAGCTCGCCGCGCTCTTGCAGGCGAACGGCTACGTCCGCACCGACACGGTGCACGATCAGGGCGAATATGCGGTGCGCGGCGGCATCGTCGACCTGTTCCCAAGCGGCGAGGAACAGGCGCTCAGGCTGGATTTCTTCGGCGACGAGATCGAGACTGTCCGCACGTTCGACCCCGCCGATCAGCGCACGACGGGGCGCGTCGACGGCTTCGTGCTGCTCCCCGCGTCCGAGGCGCTGCTAGACGAGGAAAGCGTCAAGCGCTTCCGCACCCGCTACCGCGACAAGTTCGGCGCGACCGCGACGGGCGACCCGCTCTATCAGGCGGTCAGCGACGGGCGCCGCCTCGCTGGTATGGAGCATTGGCTGCCCTTGTTCGAGGACAAGCTGGCGACCTTGTGGGATCACCTGGGCGACGCGGTCGTGGTGCGCGACAGCGGCGCACCCGCGGCGGCGGAAGGGCGGCTGGAGGCGATTGCCGACTATTACGACAACCGCAAGCGCGCCGAGGCGGCTGAGCCCGGCAGCTACCGCGCGCTGCCCGCCAAGACGCTCTACCTCGACGCCGACGAGTGGCAGGCCGAGGTCACCGCCGCGCCCGCGCACCTGATCTCCCCGTTCCACGAGCCGCCCTCGGCGCGCGTGCTCGACTTCGAGGTCGACGGCCCGCGCGATTTCGCACCCGAGCGCGCCAACCAGGCCAACGTCTACGAGGCGGTGGTCGCGCACGTAACCAGGCTGCGCAAGGAAGGTCGCAAGCCGATCCTCGCCAGCTACTCGGTCGGCGCCCGCGAACGGCTTCGCAGCCTGCTTGAGGACCACGACCTGACCGGCGCGCGCCTCGCCGACACATGGCAGGAGGCAATGGGCGCGGCCGAGCGCGGCGTAGCGCTGACCGTCGTCGCGCTTGACCACGGCTTCACCGCGCCCGGCGTCGCGGTGCTGACCGAGCAGGATATGCTTGGTGACCGGCTGGTCCGCCGCGCCAAGCGGCGCAAATCGGCCGACGCGTTCCTCGCCGAACTGGCGACGCTCTCGCCCGGCGATCTGGTGGTCCACAGCGACCACGGCATCGGCCGCTACGAAGGGCTGATGCAGATCCCGGTCGGCAAGGCACCGCACGATTGCGTCGCCTTGAGCTACGCCGGCGGCGACAAGCTGTACGTGCCGGTCGAGAACCTCGAAGTCCTGTCACGCTACGGCAGCGGCGAGGACGGCGCGAGCCTCGACAAGCTCGGCGGCGAGGCGTGGCAGCGCCGGAAGAGCCGCATGAAGGAGCGCATCCGCGAAATCGCGGGCGAGCTCATCAAGACCGCCGCTGAGCGCGCACTGCGTCCGGGCGAGGTCGCCGAACCGGACAGCGCCGGCTACCCCGCCTTCGTCGACCGCTTCCCGTACGAGGAAACCGACGATCAGGACCGCGCGATCGGCGACGTACTGGCCGATCTGGCGGCTGGCAAACCGATGGATCGGTTGATCGTCGGCGACGTCGGCTTCGGCAAGACCGAGGTGGCGCTCCGCGCCGCGTTCGTCGCCGCGATGGCGGGGATGCAGGTGGCGGTGATCTGCCCGACGACACTGCTCGCGCGGCAGCATTTCACCAACTTCTCCGCGCGGTTCGAGGGTTTTCCGATCAACATCGGCCGCCTCTCGCGCCTCGTTCCCGCGGCCGAGGCCAAGAAGACCAAGGAGGGGCTGGCGGACGGCAGCATCGACGTCGTCGTCGGCACCCACGCGCTGCTCGCCAAGGGGCTCGACTTCAAGCGTATTGGCCTCGTCATCGTCGACGAGGAACAGCGGTTCGGCGTCACCCACAAGGAGCGGTTGAAGGCGCTGCGCGCCGACGTGCACATGCTGACGCTCACCGCCACGCCGATCCCGCGCACGCTGCAGATGGCGATGTCGGGCCTACGCGAGCTGTCGGTGATCCAGACCCCGCCGGTCGATCGCCTCGCGGTGCGCACCTATGTCATGCCGTGGGACCCGGTCGTGCTGCGCGAGGCGCTGCTGCGCGAGCATTATCGCGGCGGGCAGAGCTTCCTCGTCACGCCGCGGATCGCCGACCTGCCCGACATCGAAGAATATCTGCGCCGCGAGGTGCCCGAGATCCGCTACGTAGTCGCGCACGGGCAGATGAGCCCGACCGAGGTCGAGGAGCGGATGGGCGCCTTCTACGACAAGAAGTTCGAGGTGCTCGTCTCCACCACCATCATCGAGAGCGGGATCGACATCCCGTCTGCCAACACGATGATCGTCAACCGCGCCGACCGCTTCGGTCTCGCGCAGCTCTACCAGCTTCGCGGTCGCGTTGGGCGATCGAAGACGCGCGCTTACGCCTATATGGTCAGCCCGCCCGAGCGGCAGATGACCGAGGCGGCGGACAAGCGTTTGAAGGTGCTGTCCGACCTCGACACGCTCGGCGCCGGGTTCCAGCTTGCCAGCCACGACCTCGACATCCGCGGAGCGGGCAATCTGCTGGGCGACGAACAGTCGGGGCATATCAAGGAGGTCGGCTACGAACTCTACCAGTCGATGCTGGAAGAGGCGATCATGGACGCAAAGGCTGGCGGCCTGCGTGACGCGCCGCGCGACTTCTCGCCCCAGATCACCGTCGACGCGCCAATCCTGATCCCGGAGGAATATGTCCCCGACCTCGACCTGCGCATGGGCCTGTATCGCCGCTTGAACGAAGTGGACGAACGCGCCGGGCTCGACGCCTTCGCCGCCGAGATGATCGACCGCTTCGGCCCGCTGCCCGAGGCGACCGACAACCTTGTCAAGATCATGGAGATCAAGCTCAACGCGAAGAAGGCGTGTATCGCCAAGCTCGACGTGGGGCCGAAGGGCGCGCTGGTCGCGTTCCACGACGACACGCCGCCCAACGTCACCGGCCTGCTCGCCTATGTCGACAAGCTGGGGCCCATTGCCAAGCTGCGACCCGACAGCAAGCTCGCGGTCAGCCGCGCCTGGGGTGATCCGAAGGCACGATTGAACGGCGCGCTGCAATTGTCGAAGGGGCTGGCCAAAGCCGCCGGATAAACCGAACCTCGCGCTCCTCTTCCGGACCGAGAAGAGGAGCACGCCCGTTCACCGTTCGACCAACCGGACCAGTTCGGCACTTTCCACTGCGCCCGAACACAGGAACCCTTGGAAATAGGTGCAACCGCGCGCCTCCAGCAGTTCGCGCTGTTCGTCGGTTTCCACGCCCTCCGCGATCGTCTCCAAGCCCAGCGCGCGCGCGATCGCGATGACACCCTCGACGACCACGCGGTGGCGACGATCACCGACGATGCTCTGCGTGAGCCTGAGGTCGATCTTGAGGTAATCGACCGGCAGCGCGGTCAGATAGGCGAGACTCGAGTAACCGGTGCCGAAATCGTCGATCGCGACGCGGCAGCCGCCGTCGCGCAGCGCCTCCAGCAGCTCGGTCGCGCTATCCAGATCGTCGATCAACCCGCCTTCGGTGATCTCAGCGGTGACGCGCGCGCGCGCCACCCCGCTCGCATCCACGCGCGCCAGGAACCGCGCCGCGAAATCGGGCCGCGCGAGGTCGGCCGCGGTGACGTTGACCGCGACGCGCAGCCGCGCCAGCGCCTCGGGCCAGCCGGCGACGCTTGCCAGCGCGCGCGAGAGAATGTGGTCGGACAAGGCGATGCCCAGATCGGCGCGATCCGATGCCGCCAGCAGCGTCTCCGCGCCGAGCACGCCCAGCTCGGGATGGTTCCAGCGCGCAAGCGCCTCCACCCCCACGATCGCGCCGCCGGCGAACGCCACCTGCGGCTGGAACAGGACCGCGATCTCACCGCGTTCGATCGCGCGGTGGAGGTCGGCGGCAAGCTGCGCAATCGGGCGATGCGGCGCGGGCGGCGCGATCCGCGTGGTCGCGCCTTCGGCCACGCGTGCGTCGGCGAGCGCGGCGCGCGCGCGCGACACCAGCGCCTCCGCCTCCTCGCCCTGCCCGCTCGCCACCCCGATCCGCGTGCCGACGTGCACCGTCGTCGCGCCGACCGCGAACGGCTGCGCGAGCGCGAACTCGATCGCGGTGATCAGGGGATATGCAGCGTCGAGCCCGGCCGGCAGCGCCAGCGTGAACACCGCCCCTTCGCGTACGAGGTCCGCGTCGTCATCACAACCGAGCGCGTGCGCCATGCGCTCGCTCGCGGCGCTGACCAGCGCGTCCCCCGTGTCGCGACCGTAAGCGGCGTTGATGATCTCGAAACTGGCGAGTGCGACGATCGCGACCGTTACCGCACGGCCTTGCGCCAGCCATGCAGCGACGACCGGGTTGGCGCCGTCGCCCCCGACGCCGCGTCGCTCTCGACTTCCATCCCCCAACAACATGTTCCTCAACCGCCCAAACCGTATGTAGCGCGACGCAACCAAGCCGCCAATCGTTCGTCATGCTCTTGTGACACGCCGTGACCCCGCTTAGCTCTTCGTCCATGACCACGACATCGAACAGGACGGAGTCGTCGCTGGTCGACGGCTTCGGCCGCACGATCCGGTATCTGCGCGTGTCGGTGACCGACCGCTGCGACCTGCGCTGCCGCTATTGCATGGCGGAGCACATGACCTTTTTGCCGCGCGCCAAGATCGCGACGCTCGACGAGCTGGCGATCATCACCGAACGGTTCATCGCGCGCGGTGTCAACAAGGTACGCCTGTCGGGCGGCGAGCCGCTGGTGCGGCGCGACGTGATCGATCTCGTGCAGCGGCTGGGCCGGCACGTCGGCCAAGGCCTCGACGAGCTGACGATGACGACCAACGGCACGCGGCTGGCGCAATATGCTGACCTGTTGGCGGGTGCGGGCATGCGGCGGATCAACGTCAGCATGGACACGCGCGACCCGGACAAGTTCCGTTTTATCACCCGGCACGGCGATGTCGCCGAAGTGCTGGGCGGCATCGCCGCCGCCAAGGCCGCGGGTCTGCGCGTCAAGATCAACATGGTGGCGCTCAAGGATTTCAACGAGCATGAGATCGGCGACATGCTCGCCTGGTGTATCGACCAAGGTCATGATCTGACGCTGATCGAGACGATGCCGCTCGGCGAGGTCGAGGAGGATCGCACCGATCGCTTCATGCCGCTGACCGCGGTCAAGGAGATGATCGAGGCGCGCTTCACGCTCGAACGCGATCTGAACGGCACCGGCGGCCCGGCGCGTTACTGGCGCGTCGACGGATCGGCGACGCGGCTGGGGCTGATCTCCCCGCTGACCGCCAATTTCTGCGACGGCTGCAACCGCGTGCGGCTGACAACCGAGGGCAAGCTTTACACCTGTCTGGGCCACGACGATCAGCGCGACCTGCGCCAGGCACTTCGCCAGGGTGGCACGCCTGCGCTCGACGCCGCGATCGAAAGCGCGCTGATGACCAAGCCGCGCCGCCACGATTTCCGTATCGAGCGCGACCGCGCGCCCGCGGTCGCGCGCCACATGAGCGTCACCGGCGGATGAACGATTATCCGCGGCGGGCGCTGGTCGCCTCGCCGACGCCGCCGGCGCAGGCGGCGCGGGCCGAACTCGCCGACGCGTGGGATTGGGTGCCGCTCGAGGAAGCCGATCTGGTCGTCGCGCTCGGCGGCGACGGCTTCATGCTCCAGACGCTCCACACGCTGCTGGAACGCCGCAAGCCGATTGTGCCGGTCTTCGGGATGAATCTCGGCACCGTCGGGTTCCTGATGAACGAATGGCGCCATCATGGGCTCGAGGAGCGTATCCGCCGCGCCAAGGCGTTCAAGGTCACGCCGCTCGCGATGACCGCGACCGGCATCGACGGCCGCGTCCACTCGCTTCCTGCGATCAACGAAGTGTCGCTGCTGCGCGAAACGCGACAGACCGCTAAGCTGGAGGTCACCGTCAACGACCGTGTCGTGCTGGAGGAATTATCATGCGACGGCATCCTGGTCGCCACACCGGCAGGATCGACCGCGTACAATCTTTCGGCGCATGGTCCGATCCTGCCGCTCGGTTCGGCGATGATCGCCCTCACCCCCATCAGCGCCTTTCGGCCGAGGCGCTGGCGCGGCGCGATCCTGCCCGATCGGGCGCGGGTGACGCTGCGCATCCTCGATGCCGCCAAGCGTCCGGTGTCCGCGGTCGCCGATCAGCGCGAGATACGGGATGTCGCCTGTGTCGAAGTGTGCATGGACCGTGCGCGTGAACTGACCCTGCTGTTCGATCCCGAGCACGCGCTCGACGACCGCATCTCGATGGAGCAATTTGTCGTCTGACGCTCATGCTGCAGAACGGCAAAAAGAGGTTGCGCGTCGAAAATCAGCGTTTATAGACGCGGCTCCGCGCAGCGTTCCCTGATAGCTCAGCGGTAGAGCTCTCGACTGTTAATCGAGCGGCCGTAGGTTCGAATCCTACTCAGGGAGCCATTTTCCGCTGCTTAGAAGCGACGGTGCTGCTGCAAATCCGATATTCCTGGAAAACCGTCGCGCCGGCGCCAGTTCGCTGATCATCCGAGCACGTAGGCGGACGCAATGACGCGTTCCGCTCGCGTCGTCGCGACGGTATTCCATGACAGATGGCGCGTTTCCGCGCCCGAAGACGCCCGGTGCACGAGGCACCGGGCGCAACAGCTCAGTTGCTGTCCGAGTTGTCGTCGTTCACGATCGCGATAACGCCGATCGCGACGATGCCTGCGAGGATCGCGAGGCCGACGAAGCCGAAACCACCGCCCAGCTCGTTCTGCTTCGCCGACGGCGTGCTCGCACGGACGTTCTTGGCGACCGACAGGCTGGCGGCGGGGTTCGCCGTCGCGGCCAGCGCCGGCGAGACGGACAGCGATGCCACGGCGGCGGCGGCAAGGAACTTCTTCAGCATGGTCAATTCTCCTTCGATGATCGGCCCGGCTGCGTGGTTACACTACTGACGGTCCCGACGACACGTACGTGTCGCCCAGTCGATAACCGCGCAAGTCGCAATCAGTGCCCGAGAAGCGGGTTGATTTGTCGCTATGCAGCTTTTTCTTGCCAGCTTGTTGTGTTCGCGCCACACTCACGTCCGACACATAAAAATACAATTTGGGTGAGGATGACGGATGCTGATGATCGAAGTCGCGATGGGCCTGGTTGCCGCATCCTTCATTGCGGTGCCGGTTGCACTGGCCATGTTCGCCAAACCGGCGGCGAACACGAAAGTTGAGCAAAATCAAGTCTGATAGCTGCTCCGCGTCGCGCGGAGCCAATCCGTTCATCGCACGTTCCACTCGGGTCGGCTAAACGGCGCTTATCGCGCCCTGGCCGGGCGTGAGCGGAGATGTGTGAGATGATGAGGAGATTGAGCCGCACGGCGCTGGTGGTTGCGCTGGCTGCGAGCACGACCGTTGTCGCGGGTTGCGCGACCGAAACCGCCTATCGTCCCGCGACCGGATCGGGCTTCTATCGCACCGGATATAGCGACACGCGGATCACCCCGAACCGTTACCGGGTGACGTTTGCCGGCAATTCGATCACCGACCGCGACGTGGTCGAGCGATACCTGCTGTTCCGTGCCGCCGAGCTGACGACGCAGAATGGTTATGATTATTTCGTGATGGCGGACCGGGACACCGATCGCCAGGGACGTACCTATTCGACGCCGGGGGCCTGGGGTCCGGGCTTTGGCCCGTACAGCGGGCTTTGGGGTCCGCGCTGGGGCTTCTACGGCAGCTTCGGCTATCGCTCTTGGGATCCGTTCTGGGGCAATGGCTGGGGCGGCTGGGGCGGCGGCGCGGATATCCGCACCGTCGACCGCTACGAGGCGAGTGCCGAAATCGTGATGTTCCGCGGCCGGCCGGAGCCCGGCAACGTCCGCGCGTTTGATGCGCGCCAGGTCATCCAGACGCTTGGGCCCACGATCAAGCTGCCCGAGGCGCGCTGATCGCACGCCACCCGAATGAACAAAGGCTCCCTGCCACGCGGCAGGGAGCCTTTTTCTTTGATCGCTCGCGGGATTTCACCAGCAATCCCGACAGCCGCTAAGCGTCAGCGTAGCGCAGCTCTGAGCGGCAGCGCGGCGCTGACCGCCGGGTGAACCTCCACTCAGCGAAACGACCCGCGGAATAACTCCACGGGCAGCCCGCACCTACGAACGACGCGTCATACCGCGCCGTGGCAATGCTTGTACTTGCGGCCTGACCCGCACGGGCACGGCGCGTTGCGGCTGACCTGCCCTTCCCATTGCGCGGGATCGTCGCCGACATCGATCGGACCCGGTTGCACCATCTGCATCGGCGGCAACTGCGTCTGGATCAGCCCCAGCGTGCCCGCATCCACGTCGGCCGAGTTATCCTCGCCGGTGAACGGGTCGAAGTGCGTGGTGATGAAGTCGGGCAGTTCGGGCAATTCGGGCAGCGGTTCCATGCGGAACTGCGCCTGCGCGATCGTCTTTGTCACGTCGACGCGAATGCTGTCGAGCATGCGCTGGAACAGCGAAAAGGCTTCCTGCTTATACTCGTTGATCGGCGTCTTCTGCGCATAGGCGCGCAGGTGAACGACCTGACGCAGCGCGTCGAGCGTCGCCAGATGCTCCTTCCAGTGATGGTCGAGGTTCTGGAGCAGGATCGACTTCTCGACCTGCGTCCACGTTTCGGGCTCCAGATCAGCCGCCTTCGCCGCGACCATTGCATCGGCTTCGGCCTGGACGCGCTCGGTGACGATCTCGGGATCGATCGCCTCCTCCTTCAGCCACTCGTCGACCGGCGGCTGAATGTTCAGCACCTCGGCGAGCTGCGTCTTCATCCCCTCGATATCCCATTGCTCGGGATAGGAGTTGGGCGGGCACGCATCGCCGACGATCGCGTTGACCGTTTCCGCGCGCATGTCCTCGACCACGTCGCCGACCGTGTCGGCGTCCATGATGTCGGCGCGCTGCTCGTAGATGACCTTGCGCTGGTCGTTCATGACGTCGTCATACTCGACGACCTGCTTGCGCACGTCGTAGTTGCGCGCCTCGACCTTCTTTTGCGCGGTCTCGATCGCCTTGGTCAGCCACTTCGACCCAATCGCCTCGCCGTCCTCCAGGTTCGAGCGCATCATGCGCGCGAAGAGCGTGTCCGGCCCGAAGATGCGCAGCAGATCGTCCTCAAGGCTCAAGTAGAAACGGCTGAGCCCAGGGTCACCCTGACGCCCCGAACGGCCGCGCAGCTGATTGTCGATCCGCCGGCTCTCGTGCCGCTCGGTGCCGAGCACGAACAATCCGCCCGCCTCCAGCACCCGTGCCTTCTCCGCCGCGATCTCCTGCCGGATCTGCTCGATCGCCGCCTCGCGCTCGGGCCCTTCGGCCATGCCGGCGAGCTCGTCCTCGACGCGAAACTCCAGGTTACCGCCCAACTGAATGTCGGTACCGCGGCCCGCCATGTTGGTCGCGATCGTCACCGCACTCAGGCGGCCCGCCTGCGCGACGATGTGCGCTTCGGATTCGTGATAGCGCGCGTTCAGGACCGAGTGATCGACGCCTTCCTGCGTCAGGAATTCGCTGAGCAACTCCGACTTCTCGATCGACACGGTGCCGACCAGCACCGGCTGGCCCTTGCTGGCATGCTCGCGGATCTTCTTCGCGATCGCGCGGAATTTGTCGTGCGTGTCCTTGTAGAACTCGTCCTCCTCGTCGACGCGGTTGATCGGCCGGTTGGTCGGGATGGTGACGACGTTCATCTTGTAGATGTCGAAGAACTCGGCCGCCTCGGTCGAGGCGGTGCCGGTCATGCCCGACAGCTTGGGATACATGCGGAAGTAATTCTGGAAGGTGATCGAGGCCATGGTCTGGTTCTCGGGCTCGATCTGCACGCCCTCCTTCGCCTCGACCGCCTGGTGCAAACCGTCCGACCAGCGGCGACCGTCCATCATGCGCCCGGTGAACTCGTCGATGATGATGACCTTGCCGTCCTTGACGAGGTAATCGACGTCACGTTTGAACATGACGTTCGCACGCAGCGCCTGGTTCAGGTGGTGGACAACCTGCGTGTTCTCGAAATCGTAGAGGTTGGCGCCTTCCAGCAGCCCGGCGCTCTCCAGGATGCGCTCGACCTTCTCGGTGCCGTCCTCGGTCAGGACGATGGTCTTCTGCTTCTCGTCCTTCTCATAATCGCCCTCGTCGAGCTGCTTCACCACCGCGTCGACGCTGATGTAGAGCTCGCTCTTGTCGTCGGTCGGGCCGGAGATGATCAGCGGGGTGCGCGCCTCGTCGATCAGGACCGAATCGACCTCGTCGACGATCGCCATCGCGAACGGGCGCTGCACCATGCTGCTGCGCTCATATTTCATGTTGTCGCGCAGATAGTCGAAGCCGAACTCGTTGTTGGTGCCGTAGGTGATGTCGGCGGCATAGGCCTGCCGCCGCTCCTCGTCTGACAGGTTCGGCACGATCACGCCGGTGGTTAGCCCCAGGAAGCCGTACACCCGGCTCATCCAGTCCGCGTCGCGCGCGGCGAGGTAATCGTTGACGGTGATGACGTGGACGCCCTCGCCCGGCAACGCGTTCAGGTAGGTCGCGAGCGTCGCCACCAGCGTCTTGCCCTCGCCCGTGCGCATTTCCGCGATTTCGCCGCGGTGGAGCACGATGCCGCCGACCATCTGGACGTCATAGTGGCGCTGGCCGAGCACGCGGCGCGCCGCCTCGCGCACCGTCGCGAACGCTTCGGGCAGGAGTTGATCGAGCGTCTCGCCGTTCGCCAGCCGCTCGCGGAACAGCACCGTCTGGTTGGCGAGCGTCGGGTCATCCATCGCCTGCAATGCGGGCTCGAACGAGGCAATCTTGGCGAGGATGGGGTTGAGCGACTTGACATAACGGTCGTTGGACGAGCCGAAGAGCGATTTGGCGATGCCACCGAACATGGTGCGGATCCTGTAGCTGGAAGCGGCGCAGGCACCGCTTCCCGGCTGCCCACGCTTGAACAAAAACGGCAGAAGGGCGGCAGTTGTCGCCGCGCGGGCGCTTTACTCGCGCCGACGCCCGGCAAACGCGGGCTCGGCGGGAATCAGCGACCAGACGCGTGCGATCGGCGCGCGCGCGAGCATGACCAGACCTGCCGGTATCTGCATCGGCCGTGCGAGCAGCACCGCGCGCACCGCGGCGGCGGGCCGCGCAACCTTCTCCTGCGCCACCGCCTGCGCGAGCTGCGGCTGGCGCGCGCTCGCGCCGATGCCGGTCAGCGCCGACAGCAGGGCAGACAAGAGAAGAAGCAGGTTCACGCGTGCGGACATAAGGCGGGCGGGCGCACCCGTCCACCGGTGGCGTGCGCGTGACGCAATCAGTCGCGCGGCAACACCCAGCGGACCGGCAAATTCCAAGTGGAACGGATCGCCACGCCGGAAGCATCGCGCGCGGGCTCGAATGACCCGCGACGGATGAGAATGCTGCACGTCGCAGCGTCCAGCGAGGCGCTGCCACTCGACGTGACGATGCCGCACGATTGTACGCGGCCATCGGTGCCGATCAGCACCCGCGCGACAGTGCGGCCTTCTTCCTCGGCCCTGATCGCTGCGGGTGGATAAGAGTCGGCGTCGAACCACGCGGCCGGATTGCCCTTCGGCTTGCTCGCCCCTGGCGGCAACACAATAGTTGGCGGCGCCGGGCCGACACGCGCAGGCGAAGCGATAACTGGCGGCGAACCCGCGACGCGCGCCGGCGGGCGATGCGTCCACCACTCCCACGCGTCCTGCGCCAGCCACACGGTCGTAATGCCGCGAAGTGCGATCAGCACCGCAACCAGCGTGACGACCAGCAGCATCAGACCCCTGCCCGATCCGACGAACCACGGCTGCGGCCGCGCGTGGCTGGGATCGAGCCCGTTCTGCGCGCGCGCCTGCCGCCGTGCCAGATCCTCCAGGTCGTCCATCAATCGCCCTACCCACCGCTTCCGCCGCAGCCTATGGCGCGTGCATGTCACAGTCCACCGCCGCCTCGCCGCTCGCGCTGCCCTTTCCCGAGATGCCCCCGATCAACGGCGTCGCGATCCGCACCGCGCGCGCGCGCTACAAGGCGTGGGACCGCGCCGACCTGACCTTCGTCGAGCTCGCACCTGGCACCGCGGTCGCGGGCGTCTTGACGCAGTCGAAATGCCCCTCGCCGGAAGTCGAATGGTGCCGCCGCGCGCTGGTGATGGGCGAGGCGCGCGCGCTGGTCGTGAATGCCGGCAATTCCAACGCCTTCACCGGCAATCGCGGCCGCGCCGCGGTCGAGGCGATCGCCGCGCGCACCGCCGCGCAGCTCGGATGCAAGCCGTCCGACGTGTTCGTCGCATCGACGGGCGTGATCGGCGTGCCGCTGCCGATCGACAAGGCCGAGGAAGGGCTCGACGCGGCGTTCACCGCGCCGCCGACCGGATGGCGCGACGCCGCCGACGCGATCGCCACCACCGACACCTACGCCAAGGGCGCGAGCGCGACCGCAGTGGTCGATGGCCGCACGATCACGATCGCCGCGATCATCAAGGGATCGGGCATGATTGCGCCCGACATGGCGACGATGCTCGGCTTTATCTTCACCGACGCGGCGGTCACGCCGGGCTATCTCCAGGCCGCGTTGTCGGCCGCGAACGAGCGCAGCTTCTCGTGCATCACGGTCGACGGAGACACCTCGACCAGCGATACCGTGCTCGCCTTCGCGACCGGCCAGGCGGGTAACGCCCCGCTCGCCAGTGACGACGATGCGGGCGCCGACGCGTTCCGCGCTGCGCTCGCCGACGTGTGCCGCCAACTCGCCTTGCTCGTCGTGCGCGACGGCGAGGGCGCGTCGAAGCTGATCGAGATCACCGTCGAGGGTGCGGAGAGCGACCGCTCCGCGCATCGGATCGCGATGAGCATCGCCAACTCGCCGCTGGTCAAGACCGCGATCGCGGGCGAGGACGCGAACTGGGGCCGCGTCGTCATGGCCGTCGGCAAGGCCGGCGAGCCCGCCGAGCGTGACCGGCTGTCGATCCGCTTCGGCGTGACCCAGGTGGCGCGTGACGGCTTGGCGGTCGAGGGTTACGACGAAGCGCCAGTGACGGAGCACCTGAAGGGTCGGGAGATCGAGATCGGTGTCGACCTCGGGCTTGGTGACGGCAGCGCGCGCGTGTGGACCTGCGACCTGACGCACGGTTACATCAGCATCAACGCCGATTATCGTAGCTGAGCCGTTTGTGGACGCACTCGACCAAGCCATCCCCGCGCTGCTCGAGCGCGTTGCCGGCGAAGTAATCCTGCCGCGCTTCGGTCGCCTGAGCGTCGCCGACACCGCGGAGAAGACGCCGGGCGACTGGGTGACGATCGCCGACCGCGAGAGCGAGGCGATCATCACCGACGAACTGCAGAGCCTCGACCCTGATGCGCGCGTCGTCGGCGAGGAAGCCGCATCGGCCGATCCGTCGCTGATCGACACGGTCGCGCACGGCCGCGTGTGGCTGGTCGACCCGCTCGACGGCACGAACAACTTCGCCGCGGCACGCGAGCCGTTCGGCATGATGATCGCGCTGGTCGAAGACGGCGTGACGCAAGCGGGCTGGATCTACGCGCCCGTCACGAAACGGCTGTGTTTCGCGCGACGTGGTGGCGGCGCGTTCATCGACAGCGTGCGGGTCACGGCGGCGCCCCTAATCGACCGAGTGCCGGTCGCCACCTATTCCAATTACTGGTTCTCACCCGAGGAAGCCGCCGCGATCGAGACCGCGGCCACCGGCGTGCTCGACCTGCGTCACGGCCTGCGCTGCGCGGCGGCGCAATATGCCGCGCTGGTCGACGGCACGCACGACATTGCGCGGTTCGAGCGCATCTATCCATGGGATCATGCTGCGGGGGCGCTGTTCCTGACCGAAGCCGGCGGCCACGTCGCGCGCCCGGACGGTAAGCCTTATCGCCTGACCGACACCGGAAAGGGATTGCTCGCGGCTGCATCCGTCGAATTGTGGGAACGTGGCGCGCGCGTCTTAGGACAACGCCCAGCCTGACCGCACGGCGGCTGCGTGCCGGTCAGCGTCGTCGCCTCGACAGGACCTCGGACGCAGGTCCCAGGTCTTCCTGCGCAACGATCTCGGTAACGTCGGCCTTGCTCATTTCGCCCGAGCTAGGTGGACAAGGACCGTGGCGGTTGACCGACCCCGTCGGGGCCGCGCGCTCGACACCGATGAACTCGATGCGAAATACATGTCCGAGCAACCACGGTCCGACCGACGCATGCTGTCGTGCCTTGTCGCGATCGATCAGTGCGAACGACGAGTCTCGCGCGATCGCGGCGACGTCGCCGTCTTCATAAAAACGTTGTGCTTCAAACTCGTTGACGAACACACCCGTCATGCGGCGTGAGGCAGACGGTGCTCCCCACGCGCATCGATCAACCGGCGCTGCCGCCTGGAGCAGCAGCGCCGCGAGGATCACGCCAGCTCACCCTCGAGCCATGCCTTGATCCGGCCCTTGGGCTCCGCACCCACCTTGGTCGCGGCCGGCACACCGCCCTTGAACAGAATCATCGTCGGGATACCGCGCACGCCGTACTGGCCGGGCGCATCGGGGTTCTCGTCGATGTTGATCTTGGCGATCGTCACCTGCTCGCCCAACTCGTCGGACAATTCCTCCAGGCTCGGCCCGATCATCTTGCACGGCCCGCACCACTCGGCCCAGAAATCGACCAGCACGGGCTTGTCGGCCGACAGCACGTCGTTCTGGAAGCTGGCGTCGGTGATCTTCTTGGTAGCCATGTCAAACTCCTTGTTCGCTGCGTCATCTAGGATGCCGTTGCCGGACCCTCAACCATCCGCGACCAAGCTTTGCTCCGCCGCCGCCAAGCCGCGCTTGCCGCGCGCGAGCGCCGCATCGTCGAGCGCGATCAGCACCGGCCCACCGCTGTAGAGCAAGGCCACCTCGATCGCGTGATCGGGAAAGATCACTGCGAGCGCCGCCTGGTACGCCGCCATCTGTTTGATGTGATAGTCGGGCACCGCCGACGCGTCGCGCGGCACCTGCCGACCGGTCTTGTAGTCGATCACGCGGACGCGGGTGTCGCCGATCAGCAGCCGGTCGACCGTGCCCGAGACGACGCGCCCGTTCGGCAAGACCGCGCTGATCGGCGCCTCGACCAGAGCCTCCGGCCCGAACAGATCGGCGAAGGCGGGATCATCCAGCACGCGCAACACCGGCGCGACGATCGCCGGCCGGTCCGCCACCGGCACCTCGCGCGAGGCGAGCCACGCATCCGCCGCCCCCTCGCGCGCCGGCGGCGCGACCGCCGGCAGCCGCTCGAACAGCGCGTGCATCAGCGTGCCGCGCTCAGCTGCGGCCTGCATCTCGGGCGTCGGCGGTGCGTCGCCCGCGTCGTCCTCGCCCAGCGACGAGGGCGCGAGCGGGCGCGGCGGGCGCTGTTCCTCGGGTGCCGGCGTACGCGCCCAGGCAGGCAGCGGCAGTTCGTCGCGCGCTTCCGCCGCTCTCGCACGGCGCACCGGCACCGGCGCGCGTGGCTTGGTGCCGTGAAACACGCGCGGCTCACCGTCCGCCTTCGCCACACCCAATTCATCGAGCGTCCGCTCGGTCACCGCGTACCAGCTCGCGGGCGGCGCCTCGCCCTTCCATTTGGCGCTGAGCGAGCCGGTCACCACCAGCCGCTCCTCCGCGCGGGTCGCCGCGACGTAGAACAGCCGCCAATGCTCCTCGCGCTCGCGCCGTTCGGTCTCAGCCAGCGCCGCGTCGACCTCGCCCGCGCGCTCGGCCTTGCGAGGACGGAACACCGGTATCGGCTCGTCGAGCCCACCCGGCTGCCACATCACGGTCGAGCGCGGCGCCGAGTCGGGGTCCGCGGTCGCGTCCGCCAGGATGACGAGCGGTGCCTGCAACCCCTTCGCCCCGTGCGCGGTCATCACGCGCACCGCGTCGAGCGGCGCGGCGGCGTCGCGCACGATCTCCACCTCGTCGCGCTCGAACCAGTCGAGGAAGCGTTGCAGCGACGGCGTCGTCGTGGTCTCGAAATCGAGCGCGGCGTTGAGCAATTCCTCGATCGGATCGCGCGCTTCCTCGCCCAGCCGCGACAGCAATTTGCGCCGTCCCTCCAGCGGCCCCGACAGGATCATCTCCAGGAACTGGTACGGCGTGCGGAAGTCAGCGCGCGCCAGCATCAGCTCCAGGTCGCCGAGCAGCGACGGCGCCGTCTCAGTTAGGTGTCGCCACAACGTTCCCTTGCGCGGCACCGCGCGCGCCAGCAACTCGTCCTGCGTCCAGCCGATCAGCGGCGAGACGAGCAGGCTGGCGAGGCTCAAATCGTCGTCGGGTTGCAGCACGAAGCGGATCGCGGCGAGCAGATCCTGCACCGCGAGCGGCGCGCTCAACCGCAACCGGTCGACGCCCGCGACCGGCACACCCTCGGCATAGAGCCGCGCGACCAGCAGTTGCGCCAGCTCGCCGCGCCGCTTGACCAGGATCATCACGTCCTCGGGCCTGAGCGCACGCCCCTTGCTCTCCAGCATCAGACCGCCATCAAGCCAGCCGCGCACCAGCTTCGCGATCCGCGTCGCGTTGGCGCGCACCGCGTCATCGATCCAGCCCTCTTCGCCGCCTTCCTCCGCCTCACTCGCGCCGGCGGCGATGGCGGGGATCAGTATCACCTGCCCCGGCCCGGCGATGCGGCTGCCGTGCGGCGGGATCATGTCCTCACCCGCGAACTGCGCCGGCCCGACATGCTCGATCGCCGCGTCGACGAACTCGAGCACCGGCGCGGTCGAGCGGAACGAGTCGACCAGCGACAGGCGGTCGAATGGAAGCCCGCGCTCATCGGCCGGCATGTCGTTGTCGCCCGCGACCATCGCCGCACGTGCCTCAAAATAGCGCTCCGCCGCCATGAAGTTGACCGGATCGGTCCCCTGGAAGCCGAAGATCGCCTGCTTGGTGTCGCCGACCGTGAACAGCGTCCGGACCGATGGCGCATAGACGCCGCGCCCGACGAAATACTCGTCCACCAGCGCGCGGATGATCGTCCACTGCGCAACGTTTGTGTCCTGCGCCTCGTCGACCAGCACGTGCTCGGTGATCTGGTCGAGCTTGTAGCGGATCCACTCGCCGATCCCCTCCTGCCTGAGCAGGTTGACCGTCGCGCGGATCAGGTCGTCGAAATCGACCGCCCCTGCGCGCCGCTTCGCCGCCGCATAGCCGCGCGCATACTCGCGCCCGACCTCCAGCGCCGAGCCGAGCAGGTCGGCGTAGGCGGCACGCACCTGCAAACCCAGCAGGTCGGCGCACGCGTTGCCGAGCTCCTCCGCGAGCGCGACGTAATCGGCTTCCGCCGCGATCAGCTTCGCCGACGCCTTGCGCGGCTCGCCCGTGCCGGTACGCACCACCGCCATCAACGCGCCCAGCCGCTCGACCCGTCCCGCCGCGTCCGCCGCGAGCCAGGCGGCGACCGCGTCGGCATGCTTCAACCCGGTCGCCGTACCCCAGGCTGCGTTGGCCGCGGCGATGCGCCGGATCGCACGCTCGTCCAGCCCCGCGCACCGCTCGCGCACGTGCGCCGCGATGTCGCCCAGCGGCACACCCAGCGCGCCGCGGATGAACGCGGCGATCCCGCTCGGCAGCGCCTCCAGCGCGCTGCCGGCGCGCGCGCACTCGTGCAGGAACTGCTCCGCGCCCTGCTCACCCAGCCGGACGCTCAGCGCGCCGATCGTCGCGACCGGCGCGTCGCGTCCTTCACGCTCGGCCGCGACCAGCATGTCGGACAATGCCTGCCGCCTGAGCAGCGCTTCCTCGCGCGGCTCGATCGGGCGGAAGCCGGGGACGAACCCCGCCTCGACCGGAAATGACGCGAGCAGGCTCTGGCAGAAACCATGGATCGTCAGGATGCGCAGGCCGCCGCCGGGCGCATCGAGCACCTTGGCGAACAAGGTGCGCGCGCGCGCGATCTGCCGCGGATCGCCCGGCTCGCCCAAGGCCCGCAGGTCCGAGAACAGCGCGGTGTCGTCCATTCGCACCCAGGCGGCGAGCCGCCGGCTGATCCGCGCGGTCATCTCCGCCGCGCCCGCCTTGGTGAAGGTCAGGCACAGGATCGCCGACGGATCGGTCCCGCCCAGCAGCAGGCGGAACACGCGTGCCGCCAGCACCTGCGTCTTGCCCGTCCCGGCCGAGGCGGACAGCCAGACATGCGCGTCGGGGTTGCTCGCGCGCTGCTGGTCACCCTGCAGCGCCGGCAATGGTGCGAGCGCGTCAGCGTTCACGGCCATACCATTCGTCGCGGCGCATCAGCTGGTCGTATTCCGCGAACGGCGCGAACTCGGGATGGAGCTTGGCGACGAACGCTTCCTCGCCGGTCAGCCAGCGCGCCGCCGCTTCCGCGAAGCTGTCGCGCGCGGCACGGGTGAAATCGTCGGTCATGATGCGCCCGTTCTTGCCCGCCGGATCGGCCGGGCTGGTCACCGCGCCGAACCCGTCGCGTCCTTTCGCGAGCGACCAATATTCGAACCCGCCCGCGCGGCCCTCAACGCCCTCGAACGCGCCTTCCTCCGCCATCGCGCCGAGCAGCCCCAGTTGCAGGTTGAACCCGCCGCGCACCGCCGCGACCGACGGCGCCTTGCCGGTCTTATAGTCGACGACGACGATCGATCCGTCCGCGGCGCGGTCGACACGGTCGAACCGGCCGGTCAGCTTGATCCCCGACAGCATCGTGTACCCCTGCCCCTCCGCCGCCAGAATATCGCGCCCCTCGGCACGGTTCGCCTGCATCGTCGCCGCGATCCACTCGATCCCCGCGATCAGCCGCGGTTGCCACAGCGCACGCAGCAGCGGGTGCGCCGCGGGGTCGTCGAGCATCGCCAGCGCGCGCGGCACCAGCCGGTCGGGCGCGCAGGCATCGTGCTTGGCCCATTCCTCCAGCACGCCGTGAACCGCCGTGCCGCGCCACGCCGCACTCGGATCGGCATCAACCGCGTCGAGCGGCATCAGCTTAAGAATACGTCGCGCGTAAAAGGCGAACGGATCGGCCTTCAGCCGGTCGACCTCGGTGACCGAGATGCTGGTCGGCCTGAGCTCGGCGCCTGGGCTCGGCGCGGGCCGCTCGGCGGGCATGGGCGTCGCGCCGTCGTCGAGCAGCCGCGTCCAGCGTTCCAGCCGGTGCGCGCGCACGAACCGCTCGCCCGCCATCGCCTCCAGCCGCAACCAGAAGCGCGACGCGAGCGCGGGGCTGCGCGCATCGCGCCGGCTACGCGTGATCAGCACGCGCGGCGCACCCAGTCCCTGTCCGAAATCGTGCGCCGCGGTGCCGATCGCGCGCTGCAAGCCCGACAGGCCCAGCTCGGCGCGGATGCGCGGCGCGAGCCACGGATCGGGCGGCGGGTTGCCCGGCCACACGCCCTCATTCAACCCGCCCAGGATCATCAGGTCGGCGGTCTGCAACCGCGCCTCTATCAAGCCGTAGATCGCGAGCCGGGGATGCTCGCCCTGGATCTGCCTGACCGCGACCTCGTCCATCAGCAATCGCAGCAGCGGCGCGAACCCCGCCGCCGACGCGTTCGCGGGCCCGAGCGGCGCCTGCCGCTCCAGGTTGGTCAGCAACTCGGCCGCGCATCGCCCGGCGGGACCGCGCCATACCTCGTCGCCCGCGAGCGCCTGCGCCGACTCGCGCAGGCCCGCGACCAGCTCGGGCAGGCTCGCCGTTTCGCGTCCGAACACCGCGGCGACCGGCTCGAGCAGCGCGCGCGCTTCTTCCCACCACGGCAGCGCGGCGCGGCGCAACTCGCGCTCGCGCTCGCGCTCCGGCCCGTCGTTCAGATGCGCGGTGATCCCCGCGAGCCCCGGCGCCGGGCGCGGTCCGCGGAGCGCACGGTCGAGCCGGCGCACCCCCTCCAGCCAACGCCCGCGCGCCTCGCCACTCCTGACCAACGGATGCTTGAGCAGCGTCAACAGCGCCATCGGCGCGAAATCCTGCGCCGCCGCCTCGACGATCGCGGTCAACAGCGTGCCCGGCGGCAGGATTGACAGCGCGCGCCCGGCGCTGTCGTCGATTGGAATGTTCCACCGTTCGCAATGCGCCGCCACCCGCCGCGCCAGCGCGCGATCGGGGGTGACGAGCGCCGCGGTCCGCCCAGGCTGCTCGATCCATTCGCGCATCGCCAGCGCGATCGCCTGTGCTTCCTCGGCCGGGGTCGCGAGTTCGGCCGCCTCGACCCCGGTGAGCCGCCGCTCGGATGCGTCGAGGTGGGTCCACTTGCCGGTAAAATCGGCCGGGGCCAGCGCGTTGGCGATCGCGCGGCCACGCACTGCGCTCGCGTCATGGTCGCTGCCGCCGAGCCAGGTGCGCACCTCACCGCGCCCCACGCCCATGCGATCGAGGATCAGCTTCAAATGAAATTGCGGATGCACCTCGATCGCGCGCCGCCGCATACCCGTTACCGGGTCGGGCAGGTGCGGGCCCAGCACCTCCCATTCCTCCTCGGGCATGCGCGTGTCGAGGTTGGCGAATGCGACCATCCCCTGCGGCAATCCCGCCACCACGCGCAGCAGCCGCGCGATCGCAGGCGCAGGGTCGGTGATGCCGACCGCGCAGACGAAGCCGCCCGGCGGCGTCTCACGCCAGCGCGCCGCCTGCGCGTCGAGCAGCTTGATGCGCCGCACCCCCGCTTCGATCCGCCCCAGCCGCTCGCGTGTCGTGGGCCAGCGATCGAGCACGATGCGGAACAGCTCCAGCGCGCGCTGCCAATGCTCGGTCAGCCCCTCGCCCGGGTCGATCTCGGCCAGCCGCGCCGGGTCCACCTCCTCGACGATCAACTGGTCGAGCGTCCGCGCCAGATCGCCCGCCAGCCGCACCGCTTCCGCCGCATCGACCGGGTGTCCGACGCGCGCGCGCTCCTCCTCGACCATGCGCGCGAGCACCATGCGGCGCTGGAGCGGGTCGATCGCGGGCGGCAGCAGCGGCGTGACGCCCGCGGGGTCGAGTGCGGCACCCAGCGCCTCACCCAAATCATCGCCCGCCAGACTGACGATCCGCGGCAGCAGCAGCGCACCGCCGCTCGCGCGCACGAACGCGCGCGTCATCGCGATCCCGGCGCGCTTGTTGGGCACCAGCACGAGGCCCCGCGCGAGCGTCAGCCGATCACCGCCGAACCGTCGCAGCAATCCCGCCACCGCCGCATCGGCGATCGCCCGGTGCGCCGGAATGGTAAAAAGGTGGAGCCCGCGCGCCTCGTTCACCGGCGCTCAGCCATCCGCCAGGATCGCCTCGGTCCGCGCAATCGCGCCCGGCGTGCCGACGTCGAACCACAATCCCTGATGCACCACCCCGAACGCGCGCCCCGCCGCGATCGCGCGGTCCCAGAACAGGTTGGTCGAGAACGGACCCTCTGGCCAGTCGGCGATCACGCGCGGCGACAGGATCTGCACGCCGGTATAAACAAACGGCGCGACACGGCCCGGCCGGCGCCGCCCGGTGATCCTGCCGGCTGCATCGATGTGGAAATCTCCCTGGCCGCGGTGGTTGTGCGCGCGGGCATACGGCACCAGCAGCAACAGCGCGTCCATCGCGTCGTCGTCCCAACGCGACGCCAGCAGCCGGATCGCGTCGGTCGGCCCGTCGAGCCACAGATTGTCGCTATTGACGACCAGGAACGGCGCGTCGCCCAGCATCTCGCGTGCCTTGACCAGCCCGCCGCCGGTTTCGAGCAACTGCGCGCGCTCGTCGGACACGATGATGTCGAGGCCCGAGACACGGTGCGTGACATGCGCCTCCAGCGCGTCGGCGAGATAATGGACGTTGACCACCGTGCGCTCGACGCCGGCATCGCGCAGCCGGTCAAACACGTGGTCGATCAACGGCTTGCCCGCGACCGGGATCAGCGGCTTGGGACGCAGCGCGGTCAGCGGGCGCATCCGCTTGCCCAGCCCCGCCGCCATCACCATCGCGGTCTTCGGCACGCCCGCATCGGGCACCGGGCGGATGTAGCGTGGGCGTGTCACGCCGCGCTTCCGCGCACGAGCATCGGGTCGCCGCGCAGCTCGGGCGGAATGTTCGCGTCGAACCAGCGCGCGACAGGGGCGAGCACCGGGTGGCTCAGGTCGCGCTCCAGATACGCCCAGACGCGCGGGCACAATGCCGGGTAGCGCGGCTTGCCGTCGCGCTGCCACAATCTCGTGAAGATGCCGACGATCTTCGCGTTCCGCTGCGCGCCGAGCACGTGATAGGCATCAAGGAACGCCGAACCCGCGTCCGTTGCCGCGGTGTAGCGCGCGAGCATTGCCTCCTCGATCGAGGGCTCCACGTCGCGCCGCGCGTCCTGCAGCAGCGACACGAGATCATAGGCCGGGTGCCCGGCCAGCGCGTCCTGAAAATCGAGCAACCCCAGCGACCGCTCCGGCCCGACCAGCATCAGATTCTCGGCATGATAGTCGCGCAGCACCGTCACCGGCTGCGCGGTCAGCGCGTGGTGCAGCACCTCGTCCCACGCCGCGCGGTAGCCGTCTCCGTCGACGGCCAACCCGATCGCGGGGCAGTACCATTCCACCAGCAACCCCGCCTCACGCTGCAACTCGGCGAGATCGTAGGCGCGCCAGTCACCCGCGGGATGGCGGTGCAACGCGACCAGCACGTCGACCGCCGCCGAGTAGAGCGGCATTAGTGCGTCGGCATTGGCGTCGACCGTTTCGCGCATGCGCACCTCGCCGAAATCCTCCAGCAACACCAGCCCGCGCTCGAGATCGATCGCGTGGATCGCAGGGGCAGCGAACCCGCGCTCGTTCAGCCACTGCGCCACGCCGATGAACGGGCGCGGGTCCTCGTGCGGCGGCGGCGCATCCATCAGTACCGCACGACGCCCCCCCGCCTCGACGCGAAAGTAACGCCGGAACGAGGCGTCACCCGCCAACGGCTCGATCGTGGCGCCGTGCCAGCCAGCGCTGTCGAGAAACGCGGCGGCGTGCGGCGGCGGCATCATGTCGCCGGAAATCATCTCGGTGCCCATCGCCGCTCCCATGCCGCCGACGCGTGCCAAGTCAAGCTGCGCCCGCCGGCTGGTGCGCGCGCGAAGGTCAGGTGCAGCGGATCGCGCCAGATGCTCGCCGGCACGCGCTCGGGCCACTCGACCAGTAGCGCCGAATCGTACAGCGCGTCGTCGAGCCCCAGCTCCTCCAGTTCCCCCGCGTCCTCGATCCGGTACAAATCGGCGTGCACCACCGGCAGGCGCACCTCGGGCAGTGCATAAGGCTGCAGAATCGCGAACGTCGGGCTCGGTGCCTCGCCCGCCAGCCCCAGGCCTGCCAACACGCCGCGCGCGAAGCTCGTCTTGCCCATCCCGAGTCGGCCCGACAGCAGCACGACGTCGCCCGCGCGCAGCACCGGCGCCAAGCTACGCCCCAGCGCCTCCGTCGCCGCCGCGTCCGCCAGGAACAATTCACCGCTCATCGCCGCGGCAACTCGACCGTGACGAGCGAGCCCTGCCCCGGCTCGCTCACCAGCGACACCGTGCCGCCGTGCGCCTCGACGAACTGTTTCGCGAGCGGCAGGCCGAGCCCCAGCGCGCGCTCCTGCCCCGGGGTGATGCCGGGCTGCGCGAAACGGTCGAACGCGCGCGCCGCCTCCTCCGCGGTCATCCCCGCTCCGTCGTCGGAGACGACGATCCGCGCGCGCTTGGAATCGCCATCGACGTGGAGCAGCACGCGCCCGCCGGCGCGCGTCGCGCCGACCGCGTGGCGCAGCAGATGCTCGACCGCCTCGCGGATGCGGCGACGATCGGCGTGGACGCGCCCGGCGGTACGCTGCACCTCGACCACGAACTCGATCCGGTGCCGCCTGGCCGATGCGGTCAGCGCGTCCGCCGCCGCGCGCACCACCGCGCCGAGCTCGAGATCCTCGCGCTCCAGCGTCGCGCTGTCCGCCTGCGTGAGATCGAGCACGTCGTCGATCAGCACGCCCAATCGCTCGACCGAGTCGAGGATCGCGTCGACATAGGCGATCGCCTCACCCGACAGCGTTCCCGCATAACCACCGTGCAGCATCTCGGCGAACCCGCTGATCGAGGTCAGCGGCGTACGCAATTCGTAGCTCATGTTGGCGACGAACGCAGTCTTGACCCGGTCCGCTGCCTCCAACGCCTCGTTGCGGTCGCGCAGCGCCTGCTCGATCCGGCGGCTGTCGGAGATGTCGAGCATCGTCACCAACGCGTTGCCGTCGGGCAGCGGCACCGCCGCGAACTCGAAGTGGCGCCCATCAGCCAGTGCGACCCGGCCGCCGCGCTGCTTGCGCTCGACCGTCGCGTAGCGGACCAGCTCGGAGACGAGCGCGGCGCGCGCCTGGTTGGCGAGCTGCGGCGCGAGCCGCTCGGCGATCGCGTCGACGCGCGGGTGCCCGGCGAGGAACTCCTCCTCGAAATTCCACAGCGCGCGAAAACGGTTGTTCCACAATTGCAGCCGGCCATCGGCGGCGAACACGCCCAGCGCCTCGAACAGATTGTCGAACGTCGCGGTGCGCACCCGCAGCAACGTGTCGCGCGCGCTGGCGAGTTGCACCTGCTCGGTCCGGTCCTCGAAGATCAGCAGCAGCCCGCCGTCGGGCAGCGGTTGCGCCACGACGCGCAAGTGCGTGCCGCCGGGCAGATGCCAATTCTCCTCCGCCGCGCCATCCGCGTTCAGGAACCAGCCGCGCCGCTCCGCCTTCCACCCCGGAAAGTCGCGCACCTCGGGCACGCGCCCGGCCTCGCGCATGCGTTCCAGCACGCGGTCGAACTCGGGCCGGTCCGACAACCACTCACGCCGCATCGCGAACATGCGCCGGAACGGCTGGTTGCAGAAGATCAGACTCCGGTCGCGCCCGAACTGTACCACGCCCGCGGACAATCGGTCGAGCATCGCGCGTTGCGCCTCGGCGAAGCGCTTCTCGCGCGCATTTGCCTGTTCCAGCTCCTCGATATCGATCGCAAAACCGGCGACCCCGCCGACCGGCAGCGGCACGTCGAAGAGCTTGAGCGCGCGTCGCGCCCCACCGATCGTCGCCGGCAGCACGCGCTCCTGCGGTCGCCCGCTGTCGCGCGCCGCGATCGCACCCGCGCGCGGTCCGCCCTGCCCCGACCCTTCGGTCAGCTCCAGCCCGCGCGCGATCACGCTCGCCGCATCGCGCGCCTCGACCGCGGTGACGTAGGCGGAGTTGACCATGGCGAGCTGCAGGTCGGCGTCGCGGTACCACATCGGCAGTGGTGCCGCCTCGATCAGGCCGCTCAGCGCCGCGAATGCCTCGTTCAGTTCGGCCGTTTCCTCGCGCAGCCGCGCGACCTGTTCCTCGCTCGCGGTCACGTCGCTGAACCACAGCACCAGCTCGTCACTGCGCCGCTCGCCGGTGACGCGCAACGCACGCGCATTATCACGCGTGCGAACGACGCGTGCGAACGGACGCGCGGCGCGACGCAGCGCGTCCACGTCGCGGGTCAGCCCCGCCACCTCGTCCGCCGCGAGCCCCCAGTCTGCCGCACGAAGCTCCGACACGCTGCGTGGCGCGCTCGACCAGCCGAGCCACTCGGCCACGCGCGGGGCAACCTCGATCCCCCCGTCCGACCGGATCAGCAGCGACTGCGCTGGAGCAGAGGCGAGCAACGCCGTCAGCCGCACATGTGCATGAACCAACCCGGCAGCGGCCGCACGCGCTCGCAGACCTGCGGCGAGCATATAGGCTGCCAGCGCTACGAAGATCGCGAGCACCGCACCCGCGGCGACGAAGGTCCATCCTCCGCTCACGATCATGCTGGTGTCGATCTCGGCATCATGACAGCCCTATCCCGCTTGCCTCACCCCAGCAAGAATGCGGCGTGCTGTTGGCAGGTGTTGCACGATCGTCACATTTGTAAGTTATTACGGGCAGTGATGTTGCCGTACCTATCCTCTTCTGACCGGCGCGCATAAACGCGGGGCGAACCCATCGGTCAGCGATGCTGCCCGACTGCCGTTCAAGGTATTCGAGAGGATTTCGATGATATCGTCTTCACGCCAGCGTCTGCTGGCCACCACTCTTCTGGCTGGCGCTACGCTGGTTGCCACGCCGAGCTTCGCGCAGGACGCAGCAAACCCGGCACGCGCCGCGCAGACTGGCGCGGCGAGCGAAGCAGAGGCGTCGGCACCCGATGCGACGCAGGGGCAAGGCGGTGTTAACGCTCAAGATGCCACGACCACAAGCACGACGGACCCCGCCGCGGAGGCAAACGGAGCCGCTGGTCAGGGCGACGAGCCCGCAGGCGATATCGTCGTCACCGGGTCGCGTATCGCGTCACCGTCGGCGACGGCTGCGTCACCGCTGCAGGTAATCGGTGCGGCACAGATCCAACAGTCCGGCGTCATCAACGTTCAGGACGTGCTGCTGCAGAATCCGACCTTTGGCGTTCCGAGCGTCAGCCGCACCAATTCGAGCTTTTCGACCCAGGGCGCTGGCATCGCAACGGTCAACCTGCGTAACCTTGGCGAGGACCGCACGTTGGTCCTGGTCAACGGTCGACGCTTCGTCTCGGGGCTGCCGGGCAGCCAGGCGGTCGACCTGAACGTCATTCCGACGCAGTTCATCGAACGTATCGATACCCTGACCGGTGGCGCTTCGGCGGTGTACGGATCGGACGCGGTCGCAGGCGTCGTTAACTTTGTCTACAAGACCAAGTTCGACGGCCTGCAGCTCGACGCGCAGACCGGGATTTCGCAGTACGGCGATGGTTTCGATCGTCAGGTCAACCTGCTGGCGGGCAAGAACTTCGCCGACGGTCGCGGTAACATCATGGTGTTCGGCGGCTATTCGAAGCAGGGCACCGTGTTGAAACGCGATCGCTCCACCGAGGCAGGCTCGAGCGCCGTTGATCGCACCAGCCTTGCCAATCTGACCGGCCTCGACGCCGACCTTTTCACGCCGGTCGAGCTGCTGTCGGGCTTCACACCGGGTGGCCGCTTCTACGCGGGCGATCGCACCTTCAGCTACGGCAACGACAACGTGTTGCGCGACTGCACCGACGTTAGCTGCGGCGGCTTCAATCGTTCCGACTTCCGGTACCTGGCGGTTCCGGTCGAGCGGTACACGGCCGCCATGCGCGGTAACTTCGAAGTGTCGTCAGCGCTGAACCTTTTCGTCGAGGGCAATTACGCGAAGACGAAGGCGAATACGGAAATCGAGCCGTTCCCGTTGTCTTCCGATCTCGTGAACCTGTCGAACGGCGGCAACATCAACGTCGAGAATCAGTTCGGTCGCAATCCGTTCGTCCCCGATGCGATCTATAATGCGGCGACCGACACGGACGGCGACGGTTACCGCGACATCTATTTTGATCGACGCTTGGCTGATTTCGGGCCACGGACCAGCCGCTCAAACCGCGACTTGTTCCGCATCGCGGGCGGTGCGAACGGCAAATTCGGCGCGACCGAACAGTTCAGCTACGAAGTGTACGGCATCTACGGCCAGACCAAGGACAGTCAGGTCGGCAGCGGACAGTACGACAGCCGCCGTTTCCTGCAGGCGCTGAATTCCTATCGTAACCCGGTAACGGGCGCGATCGAATGCGTGGATGCGGCTGCGCGTGCCGATGGCTGCGTGCCGGCCAACCTGTTCGGCATCAACAGCCTCGCACCCGCTGCGGCATATATCGAGGCGCCAACGACGCTTGACTCCAAGGTGACGCAGACGGTCGCTGGCGGCAACGTTTCGGGCAAGCTGTTCTCGCTCTTCGGCGCCGACCCGATCGGGTTCAGCGTTGGTGGGGAATATCGCCGCGAGACGAGCTCAAACGCGTTCGATCTGCTGACGCAACAAGGCCTGAACGGCAACAACGCGCTTCCGTCGACGCGGGGCAGCTTTCACCTGTTCGAAGGGTTCGGCGAGACGATCGTTCCGCTGCTGCAGGATCGGCCTTTCTTTCATTCGCTGTCGATCCGGGGCGCGGTGCGCGTATCGGACTATTCGACGATCGGCACGACGGTCAGCTACAATTACGGCGGTGAATGGGCACCGATCCAGGATGTTCGCTTCCGCGTGATGCAGGCGCGTTCGGTGCGGGCGCCGAACATCAATGAGCTGTTCCAACCGGCGCAGCAGGATTTCCCATCGGGTCTGCAGGATCCGTGTCTGGGCGTTACCGCCAACACGGCGGGCACGCTGGGCACGCAGTGCCGCGCGGCCGCGGGCGTTGCCGCCAACATCGCGGCGAACGGCGCGTTCACGGGCAATCAGGCCGATCTGCAGGGGATCACCAGCTTTGGCGGCGGCAACCCGGCTCTTCAGGAAGAAAAGGGCGACTCCTTTACCGCCGGTGTCGTAATCAACCCGCGCTCGATTGCGGGACTGCGCAACCTCGTAGTCACGGTTGATTATTATAACATCCGCATCAAGGACGCGATCGTCAGCACGCCGCTGCAGTTCATCCTGAACCAGTGCTACAATGGAGGCCTGCAGCAATTCTGCGATCTGATCGTCCGTCGTGCTGCTCCGGTTGGGCCCAACAGCGCTGGATCATTGGACGAGGTCAACACCTCGCCGGTGAACAGCGGCGGCGTGAAGACGTCGGGCCTCGACGTGGTCGTGGACTGGCGCACCAACCTCGCTAATCTCGGGCTGGCAGGTAATCTGAACCTGAAGGGCTCGTACACGCACCTGATCAGCGGCTATACTATCCCGGCTCCGGGTGCCGAGCGTGACTATTTCGCGGGTGAGCTCGGCGCATCGCGCGACCGCTTCACGGTCGTGTCCGGTTACGACCTCGACGGCGTTGGCCTGACGGTTACGGGCACGTGGCTGGGCCAGGCTAGCCTGGACGATCAGTTCACCGGTGCACGGCCGGGCAGCAACATCGCGTACCGCGTCCGTCCGCAATTCTACCTCGACTCGCAGCTGCGTTTCCGGACGGCCGACAATTTCGAGTTCTACGTCGGCGGGTTCAACCTCCTGAACAACAAGCCTCCGTTCGTCGCGGACATCGGCTCGGATGCGGGTCAGGATACCTATACCAGCGCGTACGATCCGCTTGGCCGCCGCTACTATGCTGGGTTCCGCCTCAGCTTCTGAGCCGCACCCGATCGGGTATTTGAAAAGGCGCCGCGGATCGAACCGCGGCGCCTTTTTTTTGCTCGCGACCGAAACAAATAAGCGGGAACGAAAAAGGGCGGAGCCGAAGCCCCGCCCTTCCTAAGCGCCAGCGTGTATGCTGGTGATCAGTAACGGTAATGATCCGGCTTGAACGGGCCTTCCACCGGCACGCCGATGTAGCCCGCCTGCTTCGGGGTCAGTTGCGACAGCTTCACGCCCAGCTTCTCCAGGTGCAGCGCCGCGACCTTTTCGTCGAGGTGCTTGGGCAGGACGTAGACCTGGTTCTGATAGTTCTCACCCTTGGTCCACAGCTCGATCTGCGCGAGCGTCTGGTTGGTGAAGCTCGCCGACATGACGAACGACGGGTGGCCGGTCGCACAACCCAGGTTCACCAACCGGCCCTTCGCCAGGATGATGATCTGCTTGCCATCGGGGAACTTAACCAAGTCAGTGCCCGGCTTGACCTCGGTCCACTCGTAATTGTCGAGCGCCGCAATCTGGATCTCGCTGTCGAAGTGGCCGATGTTGCACACGATCGACATCGGCTTCATCGCCTTCATGTGATCGGCGGTGATGACGTCGGCGTTGCCGGTTGCGGTGCAGAAGATATCGGCGCGCTTGACCGCCTCATCCATCGTCACGACCTCGAAGCCTTCCATCGCGGCCTGAAGCGCGCAGATCGGGTCGATCTCGGTCACCATCACGCGCGCGCCGCCGTTGCGCAAGCTCTGCGCCGAACCCTTGCCGACGTCACCGAAGCCCGCAACGCACGCGACCTTGCCCGCCAGCATCACGTCAGTCGCCCGACGGATCGCGTCGACCAGCGATTCCTTGCAGCCGTACAGATTGTCGAACTTCGACTTGGTCACCGAGTCGTTGACGTTGATCGCGGGGAACGGCAGCTCGCCCTTCTTCGCGATCTCGTACAAACGGTGGACGCCGGTCGTCGTCTCTTCCGACACGCCCTTGAGGTTCTTGACCGTCTCGGTAAGGTAACCCGGCTTCTTGGCGATAAATGCCTTGAGCGCGCGCTGGAACTCGACCTCTTCGGCGTTCTCGGGCTCGCCCAAGCTCTCACCGCGCTCGAGCTTCGCACCCCAGAGCGCGAACATCGTGGCGTCGCCGCCGTCGTCGAGGATGATGTTGGCGGTCTGGCCGTTGCCGTCATCCCAGTCGAAGATGTTACCGACATAATCCCAGTAATCGGCCAGGCTCTCGCCCTTGACCGCGAACACCGGAATGCCTGCCGCCGCGATCGCGGCCGCCGCATGATCCTGGGTCGAGAAGATGTTGCACGTCGCCCAGCGCACGTCGGCACCGAGCGCGGTCAGCGTCTCGATCAACACCGCGGTCTGGATCGTCATGTGGAGCGAGCCGGTGATCCGCGCGCCCTTGAGCGGCTGCGACGCGCCGAACTCCTCGCGCAGTGCCATCAGACCCGGCATCTCGGTTTCGGCAATCTCGATCTCCTTGCGACCGAAATCGGCGAGGCCGATGTCTGCGATGACGTAATCGTTGTTGTCCAAAACGGGGGCGGTCGCCACGGCGTTTCTCCAATCGTGTGAGGCCGCCCAAGGTGAACACACGCACCGGACGACATGCCGGGCGCTTTAGCGACGCCAGCGCGACCGGGCAAATATAAAGATATCTTTATATGTCGAGTGAGGTCAGCCAGCCCAAGGGCTAGGCCGACCGCACTCGACCGGCCGGCGGCGCCCAAGCGCCGACCGACGACGCGGGATTAACTCCCGCGTCGCGAGCCTCTACAGAGCAGCACCTAAGCCCGCCCTCCTTCAAACCCCAGCAAGCGCGGATCGACGCCCGCCACCCGGAAGCCACGTCGCCAGCGCTCCTCCGCCGGCGTCTCGAACAGCATCGCGTCGTCGTCGGCAACGTTGAGCCAGCCGTGTCGCGTCAATTCCTCATCGAGCTGCCCCGCGCCCCAGCCCGCGTAACCGAGTGCGACGATCCAGCGCGACGGCCCCGTCCCGCCGGCGATCGCGCGCAGCACGTCGAGCGTGCTCGACAACGACCAGCGCCCCGCGACCGACAGGGTGTCCTGCCCGCCCCAGTCGGTCGAGTGGAGCACGAACCCGCGCCGCGCCTCTACCGGGCCACCGAAATGCACCGGCGCGTTAGGTGCAGCGCCCGGCGCGATCTCGAGCTGTTCCAGCACGTCGTGGAGGCCCAGGCCGTTGATCGTCACGCCAACACCGATCCCCAGCGCGCCGTCCTCGTCGTGGCTGCACATCGCGATCACCGAATGTTCAAAGCGCGGATCGCCGATCCCCGGCATGGCGAGCAGGAACTGTCCGGTCAGATAGCGCGTCTCTTCCATCCACATAGTCTAGGCACGTGCACGCGCGTGCGCCAAGACTTGTGTTAGCTGATCCCCCGCGCGACAGCGTGGTCACCGATCTCACAGGAGTAACACGAACATGACGATCAGCGTCGGCGAGCGACTGCCGCAGGTAAAGCTCACCAAGATGACCGCCGAAGGCCCCGAGCCGGTCGACACGGGCGATTACTTCAAGGGCAAGCGCGTCGCGCTGTTCGCGGTCCCCGGTGCATTCACCCCCACGTGCTCGGCCAAGCACCTGCCCGGCTTCGTCGACAAGGATGCCGACCTGAAGGCCAAAGGCATCGACGAAATCGTGTGCACCTCGGTCAATGATCCATTCGTGCTGGGCGCGTGGTCGAAATCGTCGAACGCTGACGGTGTGACGATGCTGGCGGACGGCAACGGCGACTTCGCGGAAGCGCTGGGCCTCACGATGGACGGCAGCAAGTTCGGCATGGGCAAGCGCAGCCAGCGTTATTCGATGGTCGTCAACGACGGCACGGTCGAGCAATTGAACGTCGAGGGTCCGGGCGAGTTCAGCGTCAGTTCCGCCGATCACATGCTCGGCCAGCTCTGATCAACGGCGGCGAGGCAGCGGGCGGCGTCAACGCGCCGCCCGCTTTGTTCGGCTAGCGGACTTGAAAGCGCAACACACCGGGCATAATCGCTGGTGATGACTGCTGCCGACATCGTCCGCGAACTGGACCGCCTCTACACCGCCTCGGTCGAACGGCTGAAAACCGCCGTTGCTGCCTATATCGCCGATCGCACCGAGCCCGACCCGGCGTGGCGCAAGGACGGCTCGTTCGCTTATCCCGAAATCCGTATCCGCTTCTCGGGCGCGCCGTCGCGCACCGCGCCGCCGCGCTCGTTCGGCCGCCTCGTCACACCAGGCGAGTACCGGATCAGCGTGACCAAGCCCGATCTGTTCCGCGATTACCTCGTAGAGCAATTGACCTTCCTGATCGAGGATTACGAGGTCCAGGTCGACGCGGTGCCGGGACGGCAGGAGATCCCCTTCCCCTACGTGCTCGACGCCGGCAGCGCCTTGAGCCTCGACCAAGTGTCCGCCGCCGAGCTCGCGCGCTGGTTCCCGACCACCGAGCTCGCGTACATCGGCGACGAGATCGCCGACGGCCTGTGGGCATCGTTCGACGGCACGCGCCCGCTCGCGCTATTCGACGGGCTGCGCACCGATTTCAGCCTCGCGCGACTGCGCCATTATACCGGCACTCCGCCCGAGCACGTCCAGCGCTACGTGCTGTTCACCAATTACCACCGATACGTCGACGAGTTCGTCCGTTGGGCCGCGGCACAGGTCGGCGGCAACTCGCGCTTCACCGCGCTCTCGGGCCCGGGCGGCGTCATGTTCCGCGCCGGCGACGATCCCGCCATGCTCGACGACAGCGCGTGGCGGCGGTTGCAGATGCCGGCCTATCATCTGATGGCCGACGATCGCACCGGCATCACGCTCGTCAACATCGGCGTCGGCCCTTCAAATGCCAAGACGATCTGCGACCATCTCGCGGTCATGCGACCGGAGGCATGGCTGATGATCGGCCACTGCGGCGGGCTGCGCCCCAGCCAGCGGATCGGCGACTATGTCCTGGCGCACGCCTATCTGCGCGACGACCATGTGCTCGACGACATGCTGCCGCCCGAGATCCCGGTCCCCGCCATCGCCGAGGTTCAGCAGGCGCTCGCCCGCGCCGCTGAGACGATCTCGGGCCAGTCGGGCGAGGAATTGAAGCGGCGTCTGCGCACCGGCACCATCGTCACCACCGACGACCGCAACTGGGAGCTGCGCTACGCCCGCTCGGCGCTGCGCTTCTCGCTCAGCCGCGCGGTCGCGATCGACATGGAGTCGGCGACGATCGCCGCTCAAGGATACCGCTTCCGCGTTCCCTACGGCACGCTCCTGTGCGTCTCCGACAAGCCCCTGCACGGCGAGTTGAAATTGCCGGGTCAGGCCAACCGCTTCTACGAACGCGCGATCAGCGAACACATGCGGATCGGCATCGAAACGTGCGAGGAACTGCGCCGCGAGGGAGACCGGCTTCACAGCCGCAAGCTGCGCGCATTCAACGAGCCGCCGTTCCGCTGAGGACCAGCGCTTGATCTTGGTTGGCACGCGGCAGCGGAAACCCACGTCCGGCCATGCGTTACGCAGGCGGAATCATTTCTGCTGGGAGCTGACCATGGCCGACGAGAGCGACACCCCGACCCCGCCGCCGAGCAACCCGGCTCCTGCGACGCCGCGCCGTCGCGCACCGCGCAAGACGACGGCGGCGAAGCCTGCCGGAAAGCCCAAGGCGCCGGCCAGGACCGACGCTGAGACGCAAACTCCCACCAAGCCGGCGAAGGCGCCGCCGAAACCGCGCTCAACCAAGCGAAGCACGCCCAAGCCCGCGGCGAAACCCGCCGCCAAGACCCGCGTGGCTGAAACTGCGCATGAGGTCAGCGAGGCCGTCGCCGAGGCCGAAGAACGCGCGGCCAAGGTGGCAAAGACCGCCGCACGCCGTACCCGCTCGAACGCGAAGAAAGCGACGACCACCGCCGCCAAAATGACCGACAAGGTCGGCGGCAAATGGGGTGCTGCTGCGATCGCGGGTGGAGTGGCCGCGATCGGTGCGGCGGCAACCGCCGCCTTGCTGTCGCTGCGTAGCTCATCCGCCAAATCGAAGGGCTATCAGCCAGCACTCCTGCCGGGTGCGGCGAAGCAGCCTGGCGCGGCAACGCCCAGCGTCAGCGCGCACCAGCCCGATGGTACCGACGCGTCGCAATCGTTCGAAGCCGGGATCGCGGATGAGAATACGATCCCCGACGCGGGCGTGCCTAAAACGTCCTGAGCCGGAGCGAGCGCCGCGCCGTCACTCGTCACTCATCACCAGCTCGGCATTCGTCACGCGTAACGGCGGCCGGCTCCCGCCGCGGTCGTGCGGCTAACGCCGCAGGAACGCCGCGATCACCTGACCCAGCTCGGCTTTGGTCACCGCGCTCATGTGGTTGCCGGGCACCTCGGCGTAACGGCCGTTGGGCAGTGCGTCAGCAAGCTCCTGCGCCGATCCGTTGTCGTCGTCATCCGCGCCGGCCGCGACCAGGACCGGTTGCGTGATCGCCCTGAGCGCGGCGCGCGGTGTGTCGACAAAGGTGTCGAGCACGCGCAGGAGCGCTTCCGGGTCGCCCTTGGTGGTCTTGAGGAACGCCTCGGTCAGCCACTCGCGGCTGCCGCGCTCGAAGCTGCCGAGATTGGTCAGCACGTTGCGGAAATAGCCGCCCCGCCCTGCCGTCGAGGTGATCCCCGCCAGCCCCATCCCAGACAGCACGACGCGCGCGGGCGTCGCCCCGTTCGCCAGCATCCTGACGGTCGTGCGCGCGCCGAGCGAATAGCCGCCCAGGTCGTAGTCGGTGAGCCCCAGATGCGCGACCAGCGCCAGTCCGTCACGCATCAGCGCGTCCGCCGGATAGCGCGCCGCATCGTGTGGCTTGGCGCTGTGGCCGTGACCGCGCAGGTCGGGCATGATGACGCGGAAACCTTCCGCCGCGATCGCCGCGGCGTGGCCGTAGCGCAGCCAGTTGGTTTTCGCGTCGGAGAAATAGCCGTGGATCAGCACCACCGGCCGCCCCTCGCCCAGTTCTCGCCACGCGACACGCGTGCCGTCGAAGCTATCGAAGAACTGCGGCTCGATCTCGTTACCCGTCACGCGCATTCTCCCATTTGGCGACGAGCGGCTGATATTCGTCGCTGCGCAGCCGTGGCAAGTCCGCGGTGTCGAGCCACGCCGCGTGATGGCTTTCCCAGCCGAAATGCGACGTCGGGCGAAAACGCGACGGATCGTCGAAGCTGCCCAGCGTCAGATCGATCTTCGCCGGCCGTCCGTCCGCTGGGCCATCGACATATTCGAACGTCAGCGGCGTGCCGCATGCCGAGCAGAACCCACGCCGCGCGATCGGTGAGGAGGCGAACCGGTCGGGCTCGCGCGTCCATGTGACCGCGTCGCGCATCACCTGCTTGTATGCGGCCGCCACACCGCCGGTCGCGCGCTGGCACATCCGGCAGTGGCACAGGTACGCGTCGTCACCCTCCACCTGCGCGGTGTAGCGAACCCGCCCGCACTGGCACCCGCCCGCCATCTGCTCACCCATCAGCATATCCTCCGCGAAGCGCCCCCGGCCAAGCGCCCATGCCGGTCAGCCGGGATAGATGCTCGTCGTCGTCGTTACCACGCGCCAGACGCCATCGGTGCGCCGTTCCCAGACGTTGAGCCCCGTGCCCGGCAGATGCACCTCGATCATCGCGCGGTCCCCGCTGACGAGCGGGCCGCGCAGGTCGAAGCAAGCGGCCGCGGTGCTGATGGGAACGCCGCCGATCGTCGCGTCTTTGATGCCGCCTCCGCCGCGGAAGGTGCCTTGTGCGTAGAGGTCAGTGTATCCGGGCGGCGCAGGTGGGTCGACGCGCCGCATTTCATCAGCCGGCTGCCACGGCGCGATGACACGGTTGACGCAGAGCTTCTGCCCCGGCGCGGTCCGCGCGACCTCCTCCATCGCAGCGTCGGCGATCGCTGCGATCTCGTTGCGCGGATTGGGCTGGCACGCGGACGCGGCGAGGAGCACGATCAACCCCGCCGCTGCGCGCCGCATGGGGATCAGTCCGCCTTCTTCAGGTGCCGCCGTCCGAGCAGCTCGGCGATCTGCACCGCGTTCAGGGCGGCGCCTTTGCGCAGATTGTCGCTGACGCACCACAAGGACAGGCCATTGTCGACCGTCGGGTCCTCACGCACGCGGCTGACGTAGGTCGCATCGTCGCCCGCTGCCTCGACCGGCGTGATGTATCCCTCGTCCTCGCGCTTGTCGACGAGCAGCACGCCCGGTGCCTCGCGCAGGATACGCTGCGCTTCCTCGGCGGAGATCTCGTTCTCGAACTCGACGTTCAGCGCCTCGGAATGGCCGACGAAGACGGGCACGCGCACGCAGGTCGCGGTTACCTTGATCTTGGCACCCAGGATCTTCTTGGTCTCGACCACCATCTTCCATTCTTCCTTCGTCGACCCGTCGTCGAGGAAGCTGTCGATGTGCGGAATGACGTTGAACGCGATCTGCTTGGTGAACTTCTTCGCTTCGGCCGGATCACCGACGAAGATGTTGCGGCTCTGCTCGAACAGCTCGTCCATGCCGACCTTGCCCGCGCCCGAGACGGACTGATAGGTTGCGACCACGACGCGCTTGATCGTCGCGGCATCGTGCAGTGGCTTCAGCGCCACCACCATCTGCGCGGTCGAGCAGTTCGGGTTGGCGATGATGTTCTTGGCGCGATACCCGTCGATTGCGTCGGCGTTCACCTCCGGCACGATCAATGGCACGTCCGGGTCCATGCGGTACAGCGACGAATTGTCGATCACGGTGCATCCCGCCGCCGCGAACTTGGGCGCGTAGACCTGCGTCGCCTCGCTTCCGATCGCGAACAGCGCCATGTCCCACCCAGCGGGATCGAAATGCTCGATGTTCTGCACCTTGAGCATGCGCCCGGTGTCGCCATACTCGATCTGGTCGCCCTGGCTGCGCGACGATGCCAGCACCGCGATCTCGTCGGCGGGAAACTGCCGCTCGGCCAGGATGTTGACCATCTCGCGCCCGACATTCCCGGTCGCACCCGCAACCACCACCCGGTAACCCATCAACCGCACCCCTCAATAACTCGCCGCGGCTCTAGCCGCCCGACTTGGCGTCGCCAACCAAGCTTTACTTGGCCGCATCCTTCGCGGCCGCCCGCTTGTTCTTCACCGTGCGGTCGAGGAAGTTCAGGATCGTCGTCCACAGATGCTCGCTGATGCCTGGACCGCCGACGCGGTGCGTCTGGCCCGGGTACATCATCATCTCGAACGGTGTCGCGGTCTTCTGCAACTCGGCCGCCAGCTTGGTCGAGTTGTCGAGAAACACGTTGTCGTCCGCCATGCCATGGATCAGCAGCAGCGGGTCGCGGATCTTGGCCGCGTCCGCAATCGCGCCCGACGCAGAATAAGCCTCGGGCACCTGCCGCGGATCGCCCATGTAGCGTTCGGTGTAATGCGTGTCGTACAATCGCCAGTCGGTCACCGGCGCGCCGGCCACCGCGGCGGCGTACACGCCCGGCGTCTTTTCCAGCATCTTGACCGACATATATCCCCCGTACGACCAGCCGTAGGTCGCGATCTTGTCGGGCGCGACGAACGGCAGCGTTTTCAGATAATCCGCCCCGGCCTTCTGATCCTCGACCTCGACCGTACCCATCGCGTGATAGATCGTGTCCTCGAACGCCTTGCCGCGATTGATCGAGCCGCGATTGTCGAGCTGGAAGAAAATCCAGCCCTGGCTCACCAGATATTGCGCCAACGCGCCGTTCCAATTGCGCATCACTTGCTGGCTGTGCGGCCCACCGTAATGCTGGAAGAACACCGGGTAGCGGCGCCCTTTCTCCAGCTTGGGCGTGATCATCTGCCAGTAGAGCGGCGTCCCGTCCGCGGCCTTCAACGTGCCGAACTCGGTCGGGCGGTGCGCCGCCACGAACGGCGCGTATGGGTGATCGCCCGCGACACGGTTCTCGTTGATCCACGCGACGCGCTTGCCGCTCGCGTCCGCGAGGTAGGTCTGCGCCGGTTGCTGCGGGTTCGACCGGGTCACGATGAACCGCGTCCCCGATCCGTCCGCGGTCGCCGCATTCCACCAGCCGCGCTCGGTCAGCCGTGTGATCGCGCGGGACTTCATGTCCAGCGCGTAGAGCTGCTGCTCCAGCACATCGTCCTTGTTGGCGAGGAAGTAGACACGCCCCGCCGCCTCGTCGACCGCGACCAACCCGGTCACGACCCACGGCCCGCTCGTCAACTGCTGCCACGCGCCGGCGCGCCACAGGCACAGATGCCCGAACCCGTCGCGTTCGGAGCGCCACAGCACGCTGCCGTCGCCCAGCACGCGGTATGCGTCGGTCAGGTTGATCCAGCTCTTGGCACCCGCCTGTTCGGTGAACATGACGCTCGACTTGCCCGTCGCCGGGTCGACGCGCAGCATGTCGAGCCGCGTCTGAGCGCGGTTCTCGCGCTGGACGAGCAGCGCCGAGCCATCGGGCGTCCAGTCGACCCGCGCCAGATAGATGTCGGGATCGGTGCCGAGGTCGACCTTCACCTGCCCCGATCCGTCGGGCTTCATCATATAGAGATCGACGATCGCGTTGGGCGTCCCTGCCGCGGGATAGCGCTGCTGGTAGATGCTCGTCCCCGACGCGCCGATCGAGGCGCGCGTCGCGACATGGACCGGCGCCTCGTCAAAGCGCTCGACCGCGATGTAGCGCTCGTCGGGCGACCACCAGTACCCTGTCCGGCGGTCCATTTCCTCCTGCGCGACGAACTCGGCCTCGCCCCAGTGGACGGTGCCCGCGCCGCCCTTCGTCACCGTCTTCGCGGCACCGCCGGCGAGCGGCGCGACTTGCAAATTCTGGTCGCGCACGAACGCGATGTAGCGCCCGCGCGGGCTGATCGTCGGGTTGAGCGCGCCCTGCGTTCCCTCCAGCTTGCGCGCGTTGCCGTCGCGCCCGGCCAAGAACAATTCGCCGTCGATCGGCACCAGCAGGCTCTGCCCGTCGGGTGACCAGTCATATTGCAGCACGCCGGTCTTGCCAGTGAGCGAGCGATCGCGCTCGCGCTGCATCTTGGCGGCTTCGGACAATTCGGCACCGCTGCCCAGCTTCTTGCTGTCGACCAGCATCCGCTCCGCACCCGTCCTGGTGTCGAGCGCCCACAGATCATAGCGCTGCCGCTCGTCGGCGCGGTTGCGCACCGAGGTCAGCAGCGTGCCGTCGGGCGACAGCCGCAGCGACTGCGGTTGCGGTCCGGCGAGATCGGGGCTGCCGAACACCCGCGCCAGCGTCAGCGTCGATGCGCTCGCTTCGGCCTTGTGGCCTCGCGTCACGCCCGCACGATCAGCGGCCACCGCGCTGCCTCCGCTCGCGCACGCGATCGCCGCTGCCGCCACACTCACGCTCCACCATGACCGCATCTCATCCTCCGCGCCGCGCTGCTGCGGCTTGTCTCCTGCCCGATTAGCGACCGCGTCGGCGATAGACCACCCGGCGCTATCCGATGCGCAGACGGAACCGTAATCGTTACGCCGTGTTGCCCGCGCGATGACCGAGGACGATTGCATCATCATCGGCGGTGGCCCCGCGGGGCTGACCGCCGCAATCTATCTCGCGCGCTATCACCTGCGCGTGCGGCTGTTCGACAGCGGATCGAGCCGCGCGGCGATGATCCCGTGTACGCGCAATCACGCCGGCTACCCGGACGGTATCGCGGGCAAGGAACTGCTCGCGCTGATGCTCGAACAGGCCGAGAAGTACGGCGTCCATCGCCAGGGCGTTCGCGTCGAGCAGCTCCGTCGTGACAACGACGGCTTCGCTTTGGAGACCGAGGACGGCAGCTACCGTGCCCGCGCCGTCCTGCTGGCGACGGGCGTCGTCAACCATCGCCCGCGCCACCTGCTGCCCGACGTCCACGACCTGGCGCTCGAACGTGGCCTGCTGCGCTATTGCCCGGTCTGCGACGGCTACGAGGTAACCGACAAGAAGGTCGGCGTGATCGGCACGGGCGACCACGGCTCACGCGAGGCTTTGTTCCTGCGCAGCTATACGCGCGACGTGACGCTGATCGCGCCCGAGGCCGAGCACGCGCTCGACCCCGCGTGCGCCGCCAAGCTCGACGAGGCCGGCATCGCGCGCGTCAACGGTCCGTGCGGCAATTACGCGATCGAGGGGGAACAACTCGCCTTCGATACCGCGCGCGGACGTATGGCGTTCGACAGCGTCTACCCCGCGCTTGGTTCACGCATCCGCTCGCGCCTCGCGGTCAAAGCGGGCGCGGCGGCGACCGACACCGGCTGTCTGGAGGTCGACGACCACCAGCGTACCAGCATCCCCGGCCTGTTCGCCGCCGGTGATGTCGTGAAGGGGCTGGACCAGATCAGCCACGCAATGGGCGAGGCCGGTGTCGCAGCAACAACGATCCGCAACATGCTGAGCGAACAGAAGCCGCTCTGGCGGTGACCCAGGCTAGGTGGTGATCGCCCCGACGTAGTTGATCCGAGGCGACCTACGCTGTCGTACTGAACCAAAAAAGGTGTTCCCGCGTCATGTCCGGAGACGACGGGTGCGCAGCGCTTCGCCCGATCGAGCGCGATTTGCGCTCACTCCACAAACGCCGCCTCGATCACCAACCGCGTGTCATCCCACTCCGGCACCGCGCTCATCGGCACCATGAAGCGCTTGCCCGGTCGTCCATCAACGGGTGGACGCTCGATCTCGATCACGTCGCCCGCACCGAAATTCTCCACGGCGACGACGTGGCCTAGCGGTTCGCCCTCAGTCGAGGCAGCCGCGAGTCCGATCAGATCGGCATGATAATATTCGCCCTCTGCGAGCGGCGGCAGCGCATCGCGCGGCACACTCAACACGGTACCGCGCATCGCCTCGGCAGCATTGCGATCGGCGACTTCCTTGAAGCGCGCGATCGTCCCGTTGCGCAACGACACGAGGTTAAGCGCACCGTCGTTGAACGACCGGTGCGCCTCCAACTGCTCGGCAAAGACCTTCAGTTTCACCTCGCCGCCGACGCCGTGTGCACCGATGATCGCGGCAAGCACAACCTGCCCCGGCGGTACCGCTCGCGCAGGTGCCGCCGAGGAACTCGGTTCACGCGGCGGCTGGGGAGCCGTCGTCGCCGCCGGGGGCATCGTCGGCGCCTTCTGCTGGCTCGGTGGACGATGCCCCCTGGTTCGTGGCGTCTTCATGGTCGTCTGACTGCGTGCGCTGGTCGGGATCGGTCAAGGCATGCTCCTCTCGTGATAACAAGGGAACGCACGATGTCCGATCCGGTGCCGGCCGGTGCGAACACCGACCGGTCGACACAGCGCCAATCTGGGCTCAGGCTTCCGCTGCCTCGGTTTCGGCCGGAGCGTTGGCGGCTTCCTGCGCTGCCTTCAGCTTCTCCGTACGCTCCTCGGCGCGCTCGGTCGCCTTCTCGCCGGGCTTGCCCTTGGTCGGATTGTTGCGCGCGGCGCGCTCCTTCACCCCGGCCTTGTCGAGGAAGCGGGCGACACGATCGGTCGGCTGCGCGCCGACGCCGATCCAGTGCTTCGCGCGCTCGGCATCGAGCACCACGCGCTTCTCGTCGTCCTTGCCGAGCAGCGGGTTGTAGTTGCCGATCTTCTCGATGAACTTGCCGTCACGCGGGGACCGCGCGTCGGCGACGACGATGCGGTAGTAAGGACGCTTCTTGGAACCACCACGCGACAAACGAATGCTCAGTGCCATGTTAGTCTTCTTCCTTCTTCGACTTTGAACGCCCGCCGCAGCGGGCACGTGAAACTTACTTCTTGAACTTGAACCCGCCGGGCAGCCCCGGCAGCCCGCCCGGACCGGCGCCCGGCAGCCCCTTGGCCCCCGGCAGCCCCGGCATGCCCGCCAGGCTGCCGCCCGGTCCGCCCGCCTTGGACATCATGTCGCCGAGTTCCGCACCGCCCAGCGCGTTGCCGAGCCCGCCGAGGCCGCCCTTGCCGAGCATCCCCAGCAAACCCTTCATCCCGCCCATCTTCTTGATCTTCTTCATGGCGGTCTGCATTTCCAGGTGCATCTTCAACAGTTTGTTGACTTCCTGCACGTTGGTGCCGGAACCCTTGGCAATGCGGATCTTGCGCTTGGCATTGATCAGCTCGGGCTTGGCGCGCTCCTTGGCGGTCATCGAGGTGATCATCGCGTCCATGCGCAGCAGGATCTTCTCGTCCACCGCGCCCGACTGCATCGCCTTTTGCGCGCCTTTCATGCCCGGCAGCATGCCGGCCAGCGCGCCGAGACCGCCCATCCGCTGCATCTGGCTGAGCTGCGCGCGCAGGTCGTTCATGTCGAACTGACCCTTGGCGAGCCGCGCGGTCATCCGCTCGGCATCTTCCTGCTGGATCGCCTCCGCAGCGCGCTCCACCAGGCTGACGACGTCGCCCATGCCCAGAATGCGGCCAGCGACGCGGCTCGGCTGGAACGCTTCCAGCGCGTCCATCTTTTCGCCCACGCCCGCGAACTTGATCGGCTTGCCGGTGACCGCGCGCATCGACAGCGCGGCACCACCGCGCGCGTCGCCGTCCATGCGCGTCAGCACCACGCCCGTCAGCGGCACCTGTTCGGAGAAGTTCTGCGCGACGTTGACCGCGTCCTGGCCGGTCAGCGAGTCAACGACGAGCAGGATCTCGTTCGGCGTCGTGACCTCGGCCACCGCCTTCATCTCGTCCATTAGCGCCTGATCGACATGCAGGCGACCCGCGGTGTCGAGCATCAGCACGTCGAAGCCCTGCAGCTTCGCCGCCTGTAGCGCGCGCCGGGCGATGTCGACCGGCTGCTGCCCCGGCACGATCGGCAGCGTCGCCACCTCGACCTGGGTGCCCAGTGTCGCCAGCTGCTCCTGCGCATTCGGGCGATTGACGTCCAACGACGCCATCAGCACCTTCTTGGTTGCACGCCCGGTGATCGAACCCTTGGACAGCCGCCGCGCGATCTTGGCGGTGGTGGTCGTTTTGCCCGATCCTTGCAGGCCAACCATCATCACGACCGCGGGCGGCGCGACGTCGAGCTTGAGTTCGGCCGCTTCCGCGTCGTCGCCGCCCAGCATCTCGACCAGTGCGTCGTTGACGATCTTGACGACCTGCTGGCCCGGCGTGACCGAGCGGAGCACGTTCTGCCCGATCGCCGCCTCGGTCGCCTTGTCGACGAACTGACGCGCGACGGGCAGCGCCACGTCGGCTTCGAGCAGCGCGATGCGGACCTCGCGCATCGCCTGACGCACGTCGGCCTCGGTCAGCGCGCCACGGCCGCGCAGCCGGTCGAACACTCCACCAAGACGATCGCTGAGGCTCTCGAACATCCCAATTCCTTCCGCCGGCACCATCGCTGATCGACCCGGCCAAACCCGCCTACCGCCAAACGCAAAAGCGCCGGCGGGCGAAACCTCGCCGGCCAGCGTGCGCCGCAGCGGGCGCGTTGCTCAAGCGTTCACCAATGGAACGTGGATGCGCCCTAGCCGATCGGCGACGCGCAGGCAACCTCGTCGAGGCGCGCGTCCCTCACAGTCCACCGGCGCGCGCATTGAACACCGCCCGCGTTTCATGCTTTACTTTCGCCAAGCCGCCGCACGAGCGCGCCACAGACCGAAGGAGACGATGCGTGGGCCACCCATCCGACAAGCAGAAACAGCTTCATCACGACGTGACCAACGTCGGTCTGCGCGCGCAGGCGACTGCGGTCGGCCTGATCCAATTGTGCATCGAGCTGCGCAAAACGAATGCGCTGAGCGAAGAAGGCCTGCGCAACGTCAAACGGGCAATCGCGGACGAACTGCTGATCGGTCCATCGCGCCGTTACTGCTCGCGCGATCCGCGGCGAGAGATCGAGGAACGGATCGACCGCATCTTCGCAGGCGAACAGAAGGTCGGACCAGCGGAAGAACTGTCCTTCGTCACCGAGCAATAATCGCTATTTTACGCAGGCGGCGCGTCGCACCGATCGGGCGGTTGACCACGCGCGCGCCATCCTTGAGGGGCTGACCGATCTTTCATCGAAAAGCCAGCCCGTGCCCTTTCACGCCACCGTCCTGACGCTCTACCCCGACATGTTTCCCGGCCCGCTCGGCCACGCGCTCGCCGGGCGCGCGCTTGCCAACGGTTTGTGGTCGCTCGACGCGGTCAACATCCGCGACTCCGCCACCGATCGCCACCGCACCGTCGACGATACGCCCGCAGGCGGCGGCGCGGGCATGGTGCTGCGTGCCGACGTGGTCGCACGCGCGCTGGACGCGGTGAGCGACGGCCGCCCAATCCTGGCGATGACGCCCAGGGGTATTCCACTATCCCAGGCACGCGTCCGCTCGCTCGCCACTGGTCCCGGGGCGGTCATCCTGTGCGGGCGATTCGAAGGGTTTGACGAGCGATTGTTCCACGCACGCGAGATCGAGCAAGTGTCGATCGGCGACTACGTCCTGTCGGGCGGCGAGATGGGGGCGCTGGTGCTGCTCGACGCTTGCGTCCGGCTCGTTCCGGGCGTAATGGGCGCGGCTTCCAGCGGGGACGAGGAAAGCTTCGAAAGCGGCCTCCTCGAATATCCGCATTATACTCGACCATTCGAATGGGAAGGGCGCACGATCCCCGAAGTGCTGCGATCGGGGGATCATGCGAGGATCGCTGCCTGGCGCAAGCTGAAGGCGGAGACCGATACACGGCTACGGCGGCCGGACCTGTGGGAGCGTCACTCCGGCGCTCGGGTCCAGTCGCCCTCTGGCGCGCGGCACGATGACGAAGGTTGAATATACATGAACCTGATTCAGCAGCTCGAAGCCGAGCAGATCGCCAAGCTGACCGCCGCCCGCGAGATTCCCGAATTCCGCGCCGGCGACTCGCTGCGCGTCGGCGTTCGCGTGGTCGAGGGCGAGCGTACCCGCGTCCAGAACTACGAGGGCGTGTGTATCGCGCGTTCGAACAAGGCGATGGGCTCCAGCTTCACCGTTCGCAAGATCTCGTTCGGTGAGGGTGTGGAGCGCGTGTTCCCGCTCTACTCGCCGAACATCGAATCGATCACGGTCGTCCGCCGCGGCGCGGTGCGTCGTGCGAAGCTCTACTACCTGCGCGGTCGCACGGGTAAGTCGGCGCGTATCGCCGAGCGTCGCGACAACCGCGCCAACGCGGTCGCTGCCGAGTAATCGCACGCTGCCTTCCTGACGGCAGTGTGAGGGCGCGGGTGGCATGCCATTCGCGCCCTTTTCACGTCCGGCACGCGCCCGGCGTGGACTTGCCCGCTTCCCGACCCTAGATCGCGCACCATGTCCGCTTCCCCCCAGCCCATCGTCACGCTGGGCTGCCGCCTCAACATCGCCGAGAGCGAGGCGATCCGCCAACTCGTTCACGCCACCCGCGACGGCCGCGACGTGGCGGTGGTCAACAGTTGCGGGGTCACCAATCAGGCGGTGAAGGATACCCGCGCCGCGATCCGCCGCCTGCGCCGAGAACGTCCGACTGCCGAGCTGGTCGTGACCGGCTGCGCCTCCGACATGGATCGTGCCGCGTTCGAGGCGATGCCCGAGGTCGACCGCGTCGTCGCCAATTCCGCCAAGCTGCTGCCCAGCACCTGGGGCCCGCGCGCCAACACGGCCCCGCCGCGGCGCCATACGCGCGGCTTCGTCGGTGTGCAGAACGGTTGCGACCACGCGTGCACCTTTTGCGCGATCCCACAGGGACGCGGCAGCAGTCGGTCGGACCCGATCGGCGAGGTCGTCCACCACGTCGTGATACTGGTCGAGGGCGGGCAGCGCGAGGTCGTGCTGAGCGGTGTCGACCTGACGAGCTACGATGATCGGGGGGCGCGCCTGCCCGTGCTGGTCGAGCGACTGCTCGCGCAGGTGCCCGGGCTCCAGCGCCTTCGCCTCTCCTCGCTCGACCCCGCCGAGGTCGACGATCACCTCTTCGCGCTGCTGACACAGGAACCGCGGGTCATGCCGCACGTCCATCTCTCGCTCCAGGCGGGCGATGACCTGATCCTCAAGCGGATGCGTCGTCGCCACAGCCGGGCGCAGGCGATCGCGCTCGCGCAGTCGCTCAAGGCCGCGCGGCCTGAGATCACGATCGGCGCCGATCTGATCGCGGGATTTCCAACCGAGAGCGAGCCTGCGCACGCCAACACGCTGGCGATGGTGAATGAAGCGGACATCACTCACGCGCACGTCTTTCCCTACTCCCCGCGGGACCGCACGCCCGCCGCGCGGATGCCGCAGGTCGCGCCCGACCTCGCCCGCACCCGCGCCGCGGCCCTGCGCACGGCAAGTACGCGGCGCCGCGCCGTTATGCTCGCCACGCAGGTCGGCACCGTTCAACCCGTCCTTATCGAGCGTCCGGGCGACCGCGGCCACACCCCCGCTTTTGCGGAACTGCGGCTCGGCACCGCCGTACCGGTCGGCTCCATCGTCAACGCCCGCGTCACCGCGGCTACCCCCACCCACCTGATCGGGACTCCTGAATGAGCACCAGCTGGCACGACAAGCTGCTCGGCGGTTTTCGCCGCACCTCCGACCGCCTCGTCGGCAACCTCGCGGGTCTGGGCGGCGCGCGGCTCGACGACGACACGCTCGACGAGATCGAGGAAGCGCTGATCGCCTCCGACCTCGGGCCCGAGACCGCTACGCGCGTCCGCACGCGCCTTTCCGAGGGTACGTTCGAGCGCAACATGGAGGAGCTCGGCATCCGGGTCGTTGTGGCGGAAGAAGTTGAAAAGGTGCTGGCGCAGGTCGCCAAACCGATCGAGATTGAGGCGTTCCCCCGTCCGCAGGTGATCCTCGTCATCGGCGTCAACGGATCTGGCAAGACGACGACGATCGCCAAACTCGCACACCTGTTCATGGAGCAGGATTATGCCGTCATGCTGGCGGCGGGCGACACCTTCCGTGCCGCCGCGATCGGCCAGCTTCGCACCTGGGCCGAGCGGATCGGCGTGCCGATCGTCACCGGGCCCGAGGGTGGCGACGCTGCCGGCATCGTGTGGGACGCGGTCAAGAAAGCGACCGAGATCGGCACCGACGTGCTGATCGTCGACACCGCCGGGCGGCTGCAGAACAAGCGCGAGCTGATGGACGAACTCGCCAAGATCCGCCGGGTCCTCGGCCGCCTCAATCCGGCCGCGCCGCACGACGTGCTGCTCGTTCTCGACGCGACGACCGGCCAGAACGCGCTCAACCAGATCGAGGTGTTCAAGGAGGTGGCGGGCGTCACCGGCCTCGTCATGACCAAGCTCGACGGCACCGCGCGCGGCGGCGTGCTGGTCGCGGCGGCGGAGCGATACGGCCTCCCCATCCACGCGATCGGCGTCGGCGAACAGATGGACGATCTGCGCCCGTTCAACGCCAACGAGGTCAGCCGCATCATCGCGGGCGTCGACACGGGCCCGCGCAAGTGAGCACGGCTCCGACGCAGACACCAGGCCCCACCACCGAGCCAGGTGGCGGCATTAAGCATCTCGTCGACTACGGCCCGCTGGTCGTCTTCTTCCTGGTGAATTTCCTCGTGCCGGCCACTGCCGCCCGCGGAATCGTGTCGCACTTCACCCGCGCGCTCGACGGCATGGCGCAGGTCGAGATGCTGCTGATGGCGCGCGTGATCCTCGCCACAGCCGCCTTCGTGATCGCGAGCGCGGCGGCGCTGGTGCTCGCCAAGGTCAAGCTCGGCCGCGTGCCGCCCTTGTTGCTGATCTCGGCCGGTCTGGTGCTCGTGTTCGGCGGACTGACGATGTACTTCCGCGACGCGCGCTTCATCCAGATGAAGCCGACGATCGTCTACGCCCTGCTCTCGGGCGTGCTGCTGGGCGGCCTCGTCACGCACAAGCCGCTGCTGCGCGACCTGCTCGGCAGCACCTATCCGGGCTTGAGCGAAGCCGGGTGGCGGCGCCTCACGATCAACTGGATCCTGTTCTTTGCCGCAATGGCGATCGCCAATGAGGCCGTGTGGCGCGGTGCCTACGCGCTGTACGGCAAGTCGCGCGGGTGGGATTTGTGGGCGATCTACAAATTGTGGGTGGTGATCCCGCTCACGCTCGTCTTCGCGGTCGCCAACGTGCCGATGCTGCTGCGCCACGGTGCGCAACTGGGTCAGGAGCCGCCGCTGCCGCCCGAAGGCTGAGCGACACGAAAAAGGACGCGCCACCCGGCGCGCCCTTCTTGTTACTTCGTCAGGATCTTCAGCCCGCCGCCTGCTCGTAGCGGCGCCCGGCCTCGTCCCAGTTCACCACGTCCCACCACGCCTTCAGATAACCCGGACGGTCGTTCATGTAGGTCAGGTAATAAGCGTGCTCCCACACGTCGTTGCCCAGGATCGGCGTGCCCGGTTCCTTGGCGTCGTCCATCAGCGGATTGTCCTGGTTCGGCGTCGACGTGACCTTGAGCGCGCCGTCCTTGTCCGCGATCACCCACGCCCAGCCCGAGCCGAACTGGCCTGCACCCTTGGTGTTGAAGTCTTCCTTGAGCTTGTCGAGCCCGCCATAGGCGTCGATCGCTTCCTTGAGCTTGCCCGACGGCTGCGTTGAACCCTTGGGCGCCATGATCTTCCATAAGAAGTCGTGGTTCCAGTAACCACCGCCATTGTTGCGGATGAGCGGCGGCTGCTGCGAGATCGAGCCCAGGATTTCCTCGATCGACTTGCCTTCCAGCTTTGGGTCGGCCGCGACGCCTTCGTTCAGCTTGTTGGTATAGGCCGCGTGATGCTTGTCGTGGTGGAACGTCATCGTCTCCTTGGAGATGACCGGCTCCAGCGCGTCATAATCGTATGGCAGCGGGGGCAGTTCGAAAGCCATGGAAATCCTCCTTGATGGGGCTCGCGACGGTGAACGCGACCGCTCCCAAATGGCTCCGGTGCGATCGTTACGCAACCGCTCCGATCAGGTCGTGGCGTCGCAGCGCGTGGCGTAGTTGATCGTAGCTCAGCCCCAGTGCCTCGGCGGTCGCGCGCTGGTTGAAACGATGCTCGGCGAGCGTTCGCGCGAGCAGTTCGCGCTCGAACCGCGCGACGCGCGACTTGAAGTCGGACGGCCCCTCCTCGCACGCCACAACCGGGGTATCCTCCTCCGGCAGGTCACGTGGTTTCGCACCCGGCGTCTCGCTCCTCGTCGCCGGCTTGGCAGTCCCGGGTCGGTAGGGCGAATGGAAGGGATCGATCTCGATCGCGTTGATCGGCCCCGCCTCTTCCCAGCGGTACACCGCGCGCTCGACCACGTTGCGCAGCTCACGTACGTTGCCCGGCCAGCGATAATCCATCAGCGCCTCGGTCGCCTTGGGTCCGAAGCCGACGAATTCGTCATGCCCCAGCTCCGAGGCCATTCGCCGTCCGAAATGCTCGGCGAGCACCGGAATATCGCTGCGCCGCGCGCGCAGCGGGGGCAGCGTCACCACCTCGAATGACAGCCGATCGAGCAGATCGGCGCGAAACGTGCCGGCGTCGACGCGGTCGGGCAGATGTTCGTTGGTGGCGGCAACGATCCTGACATCGACCGTCATCGCGCGCGACGACCCGATCCGCGTCACCTCGCCATATTCGACCGCGCGCAGCAGCCGCTCCTGCGCACCCATCGACAGCGTGCCGAGTTCGTCGAGAAACAACGTCCCCGCGTCCGCTTCCTCGAACCGCCCGGCGCGCGCCTTGGTCGCGCCGGTGAACGCACCCGCTTCGTGCCCGAACAACTCGGCCTCGATCAGCGTTTCGGGGAGGGCCGCGCAGTTCATCGTGACCAGCGACTGGCTCCAGCGCGGAGACAGGTGGTGCAACCGCTCCGCCACCAGTTCCTTGCCCGTGCCACGCTCGCCGATCACCAGCACGGGACGGTCGAGCGCGGCGGCGCGGCTCGCGCGTTCCAGCGCGTCGAGAAAGGCACCCGATTGCCCGATGACCTGCGTGGTTCGCCGCATGAACCAAAGCTTGGCAAAGTTCGCCAAGTCTTGGCAAGCCACAAACATTCACAATTCGTCTCCGGCGAGACAAGTCGTTGTAATCGCAGTCTTTTGCGAATTGGCACGCTCCCTGCAGAGCATGGGACAACAACGCACACAGGGAGTGACACTAATGACCAACATCACCAGCAAGCTCGCCGCGATCGCCTGCACCATCGTCGTCAGCGCCACCATGCTCTTCGGCGCGGTCGGGCCCGCCACCGCGATCGGGCACGATACCCACCTCTCACGCCTAGCTTGACGCGACACCGACGCCGGGCGCCCGTTTTCGCCCCCGTCGGAAACGAGTAAGAAGCGCGTATCACCAGGAGTCCAAACTACATGGGCATTTTCTCCCGAACCCGCGACATCGTCGCCGCCAACATGGCCGAGCTGCTCGAAAAGGCAGACGACCCGGCGAAGATGATCCGGATGATCATTTCGGAGATGGAGGACACGTTGGTCGAGGTTCGCGCCTCCGCCGCGCGCACCATCGCCGACAGCAAGGAAATGCGCCGCCACATCGAACGCTTGTCCGAACTGGAGCATAGCTGGACCGAGAAGGCCGAGCTGGCGCTGAGCAAGGACCGCGAGGATCTGGCCAAGGCCGCGCTGGTCGAACGCCGCAAGGCGGGCGACATGGCGCAGCAGCTGCGCGACGAGGTCAAGCTCCTCGACGACAGCCTGCGCGCCAGCGAGGACGACATCGCCAAGCTCCAATCGAAGCTGCGCGAGGCGCGAACCAAGCAGAACGCGATCGCCACGCGGCTGGAAAGCGCCAATACCAAGGCGCGCCTGCGTGAACTCTGGAACGGCCCGAAGACGCACGAAGCGTTCAGCCGCTTCGAGCTGCTGGAGCGCCGCGCCGACGAGGCGGAGGGCCGCGCCGAGGCGATGGGGCTCACCCCCAAGACGCTGGAAGACGAATTCAACGAACTGCGCTCGAGCGACAAGATCGACGCCGAGCTCGCTGCGCTGAAAGCGCGCATGAACAAGGACCGCTGATATGGAAGACATCCTGACACCCGTCTTCGTCTGCGCGATCCTCTTCATCGGGTTGCCGTGGCTGATCTTTCACTACGTGACCAAGTGGAAGACCGCGCCGCGTATCACCGACGAGGACGAGCGCTTGCTCGACGAGATGTACAATCTCGCGCGCCGGCTCGAGGAGCGCGTCAACACGGTCGAGCGGATCGTTGCCGCCGACAATCCCGATTTCCGCCCCGGTCTGGCCGATTACCGCGGTCAGCCCGACTACCGGCTCGAAAGCGGCGACGCCCGCTTCGAGGCGCACCGCCAACAGCGTCCCTCGTATGAGCGGAGGAACTGATGTCCGACAGCCGCACCAAATTCTACCTCGATAAGCAGGACGCGAAGTGGAAGGGCGTCTGCGCCGGGGTCGCCGACTATACCGGGATCGAGGTCATCTGGGTCCGTATCGCGATGATCCTGCTGACGCTCGCCGGCGGATTTCCCTGGACGCTGATCGCCTATGCGCTGGTCGCCTGGATGGCCGAGGCCAAGCCGATCAACCTTTATCAGGACCGCGACGACCAGAAATTCTGGCAGGGTGTGCGCTCCAATCCGACGCGCTCGACCGCCGAAGTCCGCTCGAAGTTCCGCGAACTCGACCGGCGCCTGGCCGATATCGAGCTGCACTACACCAGCCGCAACAGCGCGCTCGCCAACGAGATCGACAGCCTGCGCTGAGCGACTGCGAGAAGGGGAGAAGAACAATGCACGGTCCCTGGTTCGTCCTCTCGATCATCGCGATGTCGATGGCCGCCTGGATCATCAACAACTGGATACGCGCCAAGCACGGCTACTCGATCAGCGACGATTGGGGCCGCAACATTGACAAGGGCGACGCGAACGCCAGCCGGCACATCGCGCTCCTTTCAAGCGAGAACGAGCAGCTGACCGGCAAGGTCAGCCGCCTTGAGGAGCGGATCACGGTGCTCGAACGCATCGCCACTGATCCCGCCACCCGCACCGCGCGCGAGATCGACGCGCTGCGTGATCGCTGAGGAGACGACGCGATGGATCACGACATGATCGCACCCCTGTTTTTGCTAGGCCTCGCCGTCTTCGCGGTGGTGGTACTCGGTATCGGCAGCGAGATGTTCAAACGCTGGTTGCAGCACAAGGAAGTGATGGGCGCCGCGCTGAACGCCCAGACCGCGGAGAAGGCGGCGCAATATGCCGCCCAAACCGAGCGGCTGGAGGCGCGGGTCCGCGTGCTCGAACGGATCGCGACCGACAGCGGCAGCGATCTTTCCCGCGAGATCGAACAACTGCGCACCCCGCCGGCGCCGTCTGCGCCGTCCGCGCTCAACTGACATCCACTCTTTTTCGGAAAGAACAACGATGCCCTGGTCCGTAGCTTTCATGGTGGTGATGATCGTGATGATCACGGCCATCGCGAAGACCGCCCGTCACCGTAACCATCACATGCTCGGCAGTCAGCAGCCTGCCCCGCACGAGGTCACCCACGCGCAGGAAGAGATCCGCGCGCTCAAGGAACGTGTCCAGGTGCTCGAGCGCGTGATCACCGAGAACCACAACAGCCTCGATCTCGACCGCGAGATCGCGCGGTTGCGCGACCGCTGAACCGACCGCGACACGAGAGGAGATGACCGTCATGTCCGATCCCAACTTCTACCTGACGATGGCCGCCGCCGCGCTCGCCGGCCTCGCCATGCTCACCTATGCCGCACTGAACGGCTGGCGCGGGTGGCTTCAGCTCAAGCATCAGCAGATGGCGCAGGACCACCTCACCGCCGCCCCCAGCGGCTCTACCGCCGGCGCACGGATCGAGATCGCCGACCTGAAGGAGCGCATCCGCAAGCTCGAGGCGATCGCGGCGGGCGTCGATCTGTGACGACGGCGGCGGGCGCCCTCCCCGCCACCGGCGCGCAGCCGCACGGTTGCGGGGCGCGCGGCCAAACGATAGCGACGCTGCCATGACCGACGCCGCCCCCGCCACGCTCACCGACATTCGCGACGAATATGAGTTCCTCGAAGGCGACGACCGTTACCGCCTGCTGGTCGATCTGGGCCGCGAGTTGGAAGACATGCCCGCGGCGTTGAAGACGGAGGCGACCCTGGTACGCGGATGCTCCGCCTCGGTCTGGGTTTATCCGACCGTCAAGGACGATGGCACGCTCCACTTCCTCGCCGACAGCAATGCCGCGATTACCAAGGGGATCATCGCGCTGGTCCTCCTGACCGTTCAGGACCGCGCACCCGCCGATATCCTCGCAACCGACATCGACGCCGAACTCGCACCCTTCAACCTGAAGGCGCAGCTCAGCTCCAACCGGACGCAGGGCATCCCCAACATGATCGCGCTGATCCGCGAGACGGCCGCCCGCTACGCGTAACGATCACGCGGAGTATTCGAACCCGCGGCAATGACGCGTCGAACTGACTCGATCCTGCCCCCGTTTCGTCATCCCGGACTTGATCCGGGATCCCGCTGCCTTCTCTCGTGAAGCCCGAAAAGCAGGACCCCGGATAAAGTCCGGGGTGACGAGCCAATTAGCGCAGGCTGGTGCTAAACCGACCCGTTACCGCAAGCCCTTCACGTCACAACGCCCCCACCCACCGCGCCAGCGCGGCGTCATCGCGCATGTCGCCAGTGTACCGAAAGCGCGGAACGACAGGCTCGTTCGATCCGCGCTTTCGCCCACGATAGACCTTCATCGGAATCACCGCCTGCGCGACGCCGCTCGGCAGCATCTTCTCGCGCACGTCCATGTAGAGCGTGTCGGCCGACGTATCCTGCCCGACTTGCGTCGCCCCCAGCGCCGTCCACAGGTCGACCGCGTCGAGGCACGCCGATCCGCAGCCCCAATCGGTCAGCACGAACACGCGCGCGGCCGGCGGCGTCACCGGCGGCTCGTTCACCTTTGCAGGCTCAGTCGCGTCGGTCGCATCGCGCCACAAGGGCTCGCCGCGCTCGCGAGCGGCGGCGATTCCGTCCGCTATCTTCCCGGCCCAGGCGATCGCCTCCGGCGAACCGTCGGGCGACGCCTGCCACGCCGTCTTGTAGCCCCGCAGTGTCGCGAGGTTCCCCGCCGACGCGCGCCAGTCGACCGCTTCCGAGCTGACCTCCACCTTGTCGACGGCGGCGCGGCCCCAGATCACGCGCGCGATCTGCTGCGACCATTCCGACGACCCACCGCCATTACCACGCAGGTCGAGCACGATACGCGGCGCCGCCACGACCGCGGCACGATCGCGTGTCATGTCGGCGATCATCGGGCGCAGCGCCTTGGCAGTCGCACCCTCTGGATCGCCGTCGAAGCTGCTGATGGAATACCAGCGCGTCCCATCCGCCAGCGCGCGCGCGCCGATCGCGGGCCGCGCGCGTGGCGCAGTCGCGGCGAAGCGCGTGTCCAACTCGGCATCGGACATCGGGCGCCACGCGAGCGCCACCTCTTGGCGCTTGCCCGCGACCCGGAAAGTGCAGTGCGATGGCCGCGTGATGAACGGATTGCGCGCGTCGACGAACAATCGTCCGCCCTGCGTCGCACGCTGGCTGGCAAGCTGCCACCGGCCACGGAACGCACCGACGTTGCGCGCCGCCAGCCGCTCTGCGTCGACACCATCGCATTCCTCCAGCACCGCACCGATCGGCAGCGCGATGCCATCGGCGACGGTGCGCACTACCTGTCGCCCCGCGCCATCATAGCCGGTCAGAAATCCCGGCCATTGAAGCGCCACCGGCTCGGGCTTCTGTACGTCGAGCGCGACATGGCCGTCATCGAAGCCGGCGACATAGCCGCGCATCGCCCAGAGGTACCCCGGATAGTCGCGAACCTGAGCCGCGCGTCGCAGCGCCAGCGCCAATCCGGCGTCGTTGCGTTGCGCGAACTGCGGATCGTGCCGGTTATAGGGTCCGGGATGATCCTCCGCGATCTGATCGTGGAACGCCTGCGCGTCGCTGCGCAGCGTCGCCTGCCAGTCACGCGGCGGATCGGCCGCCGCCGTTGCCGCCATCATCGCCGCTATCGTCAGCCATCGTGCTCGCATATCGCTCCCCCACTCGCCAAGCGATCATTTCGCGGCCGCGCGACTGCGGCAACAGCCGCTCGCGCAAGGCGTGAGAGTCAGTCGGTGTCGGTGCGTAATTCGTCACCCAGCAGCGCCACCTCGGCGCCCGCCGGCACGATCCGCCAGCGGTTCGGCACGCGCATGTCGACCACGACGACCGCGCGTTTGGGGCAGATGCCGAGGCACTTGGTCTCGACCACGCCGACGCTCGCCTTGCGCCCCTTGCCGAAGCCCGGCTCGGCGCGCAGCGCCTTGGCGAGCGGCGTGCGACCCTTGTCGCCGAAACCGCCACCGAGCTTCTTCGAGCATTTGCCGCATACCAGCACCGCGCCCGACCAGCGTGCCCGCACGTGATCCTTCATGCGCGAGTCACGCCCCGGCCGGCTTCCACGTCCGCGCCTCCTCGGCGCTGCGCAGCACCTCGTACGCCGCCTGGATCGCCTGGAACCGCTTCGCGGCCTCAGGATCGTTCGGCCGCACGTCGGGGTGGTTCGACTTGGCGAGGCGCCGCCACGCGAGTTTCACCTCGTCAAACGAGGCGTCGACCTCGAGTTCGAGCACGTCGAGCGCGCGCATCTCGTCGCGTGAGCGGGTGCCGTCGCCCGGTCCTGCCCATGCCTGATGCTTCGACTGCGCAAAGCCGCCGGCGTCGCGCCGCTCGTCCGCCTCGCGCGCTGCGGCTTCCTCCGCCGACAAGCCTTCGAAGTAATTCCAGCCCCGGTTGTATTCGCCCGCGTGGACCTGACAGAAATACCAGCGCTCCGGACTGTTCGGGCTCTTGGGCGCGGGGCAATTGCCCGGCTCCTCGCAGCCATGGCGGTCGCACAGCCTGACCGTCTGCGCCTCCCGCCCGCTGCCGTAGCCACGCCAGCGTGGAAAGCCCCAGTCGTTCGATCGTGTGGTGTGACGCGCCATGAAGGGTCCGAGATAGGCTGCGCGCGGCAGAGGGCAACCGCGAAGGTGAATGTCAGAGGGTCTGTAAGCCGGGTTCTGTCCACCCCACCTTGGCGGCAGGGATAGGCGACCATTCCTCTCGGCCCGCGCTCGAACGCGGGCTCCAGCAATCAACCCGGACAGCGGGTGGGAACACACCCTGGAAACGCGAAGGTCCCCGCGCCGCCCCTATTCGATCTTGCTCCCGGTGGGGTTTGCCGTGCCGCCCCTGTTACCAGGCGCGCGGTGCGCTCTTGCCGCACCCTTTCACCGTGACCGCACCGAAGCGCGGCCGTCTGCTCTCTGTGGCACTTTCCCTGGGGTCGCCCCCGGCGGGCGTTACCCGCCACCGTCGTTCCGCGGAGCCCGGACTTTCCTCGACGCATGATGCGACGCGGCCGCCCGACCCTCTGACGAAACGAGCCTCTAATCGTCGCCCTGAGGTTTGGGAAGCAGCAACGCGAGCAGGATCATGCGGCACTCGGCATCGATCTCGCCGTCGATCAGTTCGGGCCGGAAGCGCCGCTGGAACGCCATGATCGCCGCCATCCGGTCCGACACGTCATAGCCGAAGCGTTCGAGCGCGAGGCAGAACCCCGCCTCGCTCCAGAACGGATCGGCGAGGTTCCGGGTCGGCCGCGGCAGCGCCAACCGCAGTCGCGCCAGCCGATTCCACGGGAACAGCTCGCCCGGATCGCGCTTGCGCGCCGGCGCGACGTCGGAATGACCGACGACGTTGCCGCGCGTGATCTCGTACTTGTCCTTCAGATGCGCGACCAGCCGCACCACCGCGTCGATCTGCGCTTCCGGAAAGGCGCGATAACCCCATTCATGCCCCGGATTGACGATCTCGATCCCGATCGAGGCGGAGTTCACGTCCTCCACGTCGCGCCAGTGCGACTTGCCCGCGTGCCAGGCGCGATGTTCGTCGGCGACCAGCCGCAGCACGGTGCCGTCCTCGTGCACCAGATAATGGCACGAAACCTCGGCCGCCGGATCGCGCAGCCGCGCGACCGCGGCTTCGGCACTCTCCATGCCGGTGTAATGGAGCACCAGCATCGTGATCGGCAGTGCGCGCTCGTTGAAATTGGGCGATGGCGCCTCGACCACCCTCACCCGCACACCTCCGTCATCGCGCCTGTCCCCCGCCGCCGTCACCGTCGCGACGCGGGGCTATAGTGGGCGGGCGTAGCCGTGGGAAGCGCGGCTCATCCGCGTTGCGCGTGCGCTGCTGCGTCCACGTCGGCGCGCTCGTAGAAGCCGCGGTGTGCGGCACTCGGGCGCAGCAGCTCGCTTTGTCCGATCACCGTCTCCCCCGCGCCCAGCAGCAGCAGCCCGCCCGGCTTCAACGCCTGCGCCAATCGTTCCAGCACCGCCTGGCGTACCGGCGGGGTCAGGTAGAACAGCACATTGCGGCACAGGATCAGGTCGAAACGACCCGGCACCAGATCGGTCGCGAGATTGTGGCGGCGGTAGTTGATGCTCGACAGCAGCGCCTTGTTGGCGGTCCAATTGGCGCCATCGCCTTCGAACCAGCGCATCATGCGCCGGATCGGAAGACCGCGCTGGATCTCGAATTGCGAGTAGCTGCCGGTGCGCGCTCGTGCCACCGCGCTCGTCGATACGTCGGTCGCGAGGATGTCGGGCGCGGGCCCGCCGTCCTCGGCGAAAAGCATCGCGAGCGACAACGGCTCCTGCCCGGTTGCGCACGCCGCACACCATATGCGCGCGCGCGTGCCCGCCGTTGCGGATGTCATCGCGCGCACAGCTTCGACCGCGCTCTCGATCACGCCCGCGTCGCGAAAGAAGGAGGTTTCGTGATTGAGCAGCGCGTCGACGATGCGGTCGCCGATGCGGTGGTCGTGGCCGTCGAGCAATCGCGCCACAAGCGCATCGGCATGCGGCAGGTCGAGTTCGGCGAGAAGCGGCGCGATCGCGGTTTCCAGCCGCCAACTGCGGTTGGCCGCGAGCTGTTGCCCGGTGCGCGCTTCCAGCAGCGCGGACAAGACCATCGTCGCGCCTGCGCTGGGCGGTTGCGTGCGTGTCGCCGCCGTCATGCGCGTCCGTTCGCGGCGATAAAGCCTGCGATCTGGCCGGGTGTGAGCACCGCATGCGCCAGTCCCGCGCCCGCGACCGCACCCGGCATGCCCCAGACGACCGAGGAGTCACGATCCTGTACCACCATCGTGCCACCCGCGGCGCGTACCAGCCGCGCGCCCTCCAGCCCGTCGCGCCCCATCCCGCTCAACACCACCGCCAGCAACCGCTCACGGTACACCGCCGCGAGTGTCGAGAACATCGGATCGACCGCCGGCAGGTTGCCGGTCGGCGCGGGCTCGCGCGAAAGCCGCAGCGCGGCGGTGCCGTCGCCCAGCGACACCGCGACGACATGCGCGTCGCCGGGTGCGACGACGATCTGACCGGGCACCAGCCGGACGCGGTCGCTTGCGACCTCGCACGGGCGCCCCGACGCCGCGGTGATCTGCGCCGCGAAAAAGGACGAGAAGCTGCTCGGCAGATGCTGCGTCACCACGATCGGGCGCTGCATCGTCGGTGGTATCGCGCGCAGCACGCTGGTCAGCGCGTGGATGCCGCCGGTCGATGCGCCGATCGCCACCACGTCGAACGGGAAGGCAGGACGCGGTGCGATGCGCGCCACCGCCGATACGGTCATGTCGGGCGATGAAAGCCCGTCAAGCTTGGCGAGCAGCACGTCGGCGAAGCGCGTGCCGATCGTCGCCGCCGCGGGCTTTACCAGCGTGTCCGCCGCCCCGAGCGCCAGTGCCTCGATCGCGTCCGCCGCACCGTCACCCGCGGAGCCCGACACGATCAGCACCTTTGCTCCGCGTGCCACGCGCAGCAGCTCGGGAAGCGCGGCGAGTCCGCTGGTATGCGGCATGTCGATGTCGAGCAGGATCAGATCGACCGAGGTCTGCCGCAGCAACGCCAACGCCTGCGACGCGCTGGCGCAGGTCGCGGCCAGGCTGTAGCGCGCGCTGTCGCTGACGATCCGCGACAGCGCCGCGCGCGCCACCGCCGAATCGTCGACGATCAGGACCCGCGGCAACGCGCGACCGGCGATCGGGCGAGCGAGCGAGCAAGGAGGCGGCACGTCGGCGCTCCCGGTCAGGTTCAGGCGACGCCGACGATCTGCAACTTGCTTTCCAGCGTTTCGCGGTCGAACGGCTTCATCACATATTCGTCCGCACCCGCCTCGATCGCGGCGCGGATGTGCGCCATGCCGTTCTCGGTGGTGCAGAACACGACCTTGGGTCGCTTTGGCAGCGTCTCGTCGCCGAGCGCGCGCAGAAACTCCATGCCGCTCATCACCGGCATGTTCCAATCGAGCAGCACCACGTCGGGGTGATGCGCATGGCATTGCGACAGCGCCTCGCGCCCGTCGGCCGCCTCGACCACCGCGAAGTTGAGCGTCTCTAGGATATGGCGCGCGACCTTGCGGATGACTTTCGAATCGTCGACGATCAGGCAGGTTTTCATGCTGTTACTCGACTCGCATCATGGTGTGGGTACAGTGGCGGCAAAGCCGTAAGCGTCGCGTTAATGGCTAGGCACCGGCCAGCTCGATCAGCCGACGAAGGTTGAGCATCATCAGCGTTTCATTGTTCCCCTCGGCGACGCCGCGTACGGCCGACCAGCCACCCTCCAGCGCCATGCCAGCCGGGGCGGGCGATACCGGCAGGTCGGCGACATCCTCCAGCGTGTCGACCGCGATCGCGTACAGGTGGCCGTCGATCATCGTGACGACACCGCGCGTGCCGCCTTCTCCCGCCCCTGCCAGGCCAAGCACGCGGTGCGTCTCGATCACGGTCGCGACCCGGCTGCGCAGCGCGGCGAGACCGCGGATCGTCGCGGGCGCACCAGGCGCGGGCACCACCGCGGGCAGATCAACCACCGAGTCCACCTCGGTCGCGTCGAAGAGGATGCCGCGTCCGCCCACGTGAGCGACGAGTTGCAAGCTGCGGTCGCTCATGCCCGGCACTCCTGCAACGCGGCAACCAGCGCAGCGCGATCACCGCGGTAGAGGCCAGCCCCGGCCTGCCGGCTCAACCGGATGACGCGGCCCGGCACGCCGCTCGCTTCCTCGTCCATCGCCAGCGCGACGGCGATCGCGGTTCCTGGCACGGCCTGTCGGACGACCTGATAGCCCGCAGCCTCGATCGTCGGGCGCAGGAACGCCTCCATCCAGCCGCTCTCGCTGCCGTGCAGCAGGCACAAGGGCCGCGCACTGGGCCGCGTCGAACCATCGAACAGCGCCAGCGGATCGACCAACTCGATCGGCTCCTCGCCGAGCATCACCACCGTTGTTCCCCCCGGCCCCTCGACCAGCTCGGCGGGCAGGTCGACAATCTCGCATGCTTCGATCACGGGATAGCCGAGCTCGCGGCCGTCCAGTTGCAGCCGCAGGATCGTGTTGACCTGCGCCGGATCATCGATCCGTCCGGTCCAGAGCGGGACCGCCGCGGCCTCACGCGTTACCCACCAATTTTCTCCCGCGCACGATACTGCGCCCGGCTCGACCCGCTCGATGCGGCTGACGGCCTCGGCCGCGATCATCCGGCGACGGTCGTCGGCATCGCGGAACAGCAACGCGCGCGGTGCCTCGGCGACCGCGTCGTCCTCGACACGCGTCTCGCGCCGCTCGAAACGCAGCCCGGCGCGCTGCGCGATCCCGGCGACATCCAGCAGCAGGATCGGCACGCCGTCGTCGGGCAGCATCTGCCCGGCGTAGATGCCGGTCGACATGACCGCGGGTGCAGCGGGCTTGACCACCAGTTCCTGCGTCTCGACCACGCCGCTCAGCGCCAGCGCGAAAACACCTTCGCGCAGGGTGACGATCGCGACCATCGCCACCGGTTCGGGCGTGTCGAGCCCGAGCAGCGCCGGCAGGTCGATCATCGGCATCCGCCGCCCGCGGACCACCGCCATTGCGCTCGCACCGAAGCGATCGATCCGCAGCGCACCGCCCGCGGTGCGCGCGTCGACCGCGACGATCTCCTCCACCACCTGCCGCGACAGGGCGAAGCGCGTGCCTGCCGCTTCGACGATCACCGCGTTCAGGATCGCGAGCGTCAAGGGCACTTCGATCGTGACGGTAAGCCCGCGACCCTTCTCGTTCTTCAACGCGAGCCGCCCGCCGATCTGTTCGACGTTGGCCTTCACCACATCCATGCCGACGCCGCGGCCCGAAATCTCGCTGGCTTCCTCGCGCGTCGACAATCCGGGCTCGAAGATCAGGTCGAGCCTGCGAGCCTCGCTCCACGTCGCAATCTCGCCGGCGCGGTCGGGTCGTGCGCGCAACACCTTGTCGACCAGCCGATCGGCGTCGATCCCCTGCCCGTCGTCGATGATCTCGATAACGATCAGATTGCCCGCCTGTCGCGCCGCGATTCGCAGCGTGCCCTGCGCCGGCTTGCCCGCGCAGACGCGGTCGGCGCGTGCCTCGATCCCGTGATCGATCGCGTTGCGGACCATATGCGCGAGCGGATCGCGCAGCATCTCGATCATCTCGCGGTCGAGTTCGACGTCACCGCCTTCGATCACCAGCGACACCGACTTGCCGACCGCAGCCGCCGTGTCGCGTGCCATCCGCGGTAGCGACTGGAACAGCGCGTCGATGCGCTGCATTCGCGTCCGCGTCACCGTGTCCCTGAGTTCGGCGACCGTCATCGACAATCGCTCCAGCGTCGCCTCGAGCTGCGGATCGCCCGTATCCCGCAACTGGCGTGCGACCTGGTTACGCGCGAGCACCATGTCGGACACGCCGCTCATCATGCGGTCGAGCAGATCGACCGACAGCCGAACGCTGCGCTTGGGCGCGCGCGCTCCGCTCGACATCCCTGCGGCGGCGCCTCGCGTCACCGCCGCCGATTCGGCAGCGGCCGGCGTCGGGACGACCGGCTCCGCCACCTCAACGCCGCGCTCCAGCATCGCGATCAGCGCGGTTTCGTCACCGTCGTCGAGCGGTTCGCCCGAGTCGATCGCCTCGACCAGTTCGGCGATACGGTCGATGATCGCGAGGATCGCGGAGACGGTCGCTGCGTCGGGCTGACGGTCACCCGCGCGTACCGCCGACAGTACGTCCTCGGCCGCATGGCTCAACCTCGCGAGACGCGGCAGGTCGAGAAAGCCGCAGCTGCCCTTGATCGTGTGCACAAAACGAAAGATCGCATCGAGCCGCGCGCGATCGGTGGGATCACGCTCCCAGCCCACGATCTCGCCCGACAGCGCTTCCAGCGTCTCGCGTGTTTCGGCGATGAATTCCTGCAGCAGATCGTCCATGGGGCCTCGATGTTCGCGAGGCCCGGCATGGCAGCATTAGGTTAAGAGCCGCTTAGGAGCGCCGGGCGCGTGCTCAACGCGACGACGGCAGCGTCGCGCCGAACAGAAGCGATCCGTCCTCGCCCTCGCTCACCACCAACGATCCGCCCGCCTCGCTCGCGATCGCGTGCACCATATAGGCGGCGGCGGCACGTGGCGTGACCGCGTCGTCGGCCGCACCGTCAACCAGTGTCGCACGCAACACGGGGTCGAGCACGACGCGCGGTCCTTCGGCGCGTAGCACGATCTCGGTCAGCCCGTCGCTATCCTCCGCCCCGATCGTCAGCCGCCCGCCGCGCAGAAGGGCGTCGCCCGCGATCATCGACAGGTTGAGCAGCACCTTGATCGCCGATTTGGTCAGGTCGGCACGCTCCACCACCCAGTCGAGCGTCAGCCGCTTGTTGTCGCCGAGCAATCCCTCGATCGCGGCCTGCGCCTCGCGCGTGTCGACCCGCTCACCAAACCCGCCCGCCGCACCGAAGGCGAGCCGGAAGAACTTCAATTTGTTCGCCGACACCCGCGCGCTTTCGCTGAGCAGATCCATGCAGCGTGCGCGCATCGCCGGATCGGTCTCGTCGGCGAGCAGCTCGAGCCCGTTGTTCAGCGCTCCGACCGGCGAGAGCAGGTCGTGGCACAGCCGCGAACAGAGCAGGCTGGCGAAATCGACCGGACTGATGGCCATGGATGATCCTCGGAAGGGTGCGCAGAACTGATGGGGCGTTGTGGCGGCTGCGCGGTGGCCGCGCAAGCATGGTTAGCCCCGCGTCAACCATCCGCGGCGGGGTGCCCGGCGACGACGAGCGCGACCGGATCGAACCGCCCCTGTACTGCGCCGTGCTGGACCGCGCGCCAGGCCTTGATCTCGCCATCGCCGACGATGATCCAGATCGCACCGTCCGCCGCGGCCTCCGCCGCGTCGGTGGCGGACGGGCGCGGGTCGCCGCTCGGATGCGAGTGATAATGGCCGATCACGCTGGGTGCGCCGGCGCGTGCACCGCGCCACGCCGCGATCAACGCTGCGGGGTCGAGTTCGAAGCGCGACGCGGGGTTCACGCTCACGTTCGCGCATGGCTGCACCGCCATCACGCGCCCCGGCTCGCCGAGCAGCAATCCGCATACCTCATGCGCCGACAACGCGGCGTGATCGAGAATTCGTTGCCGATCCGTAATTGAAATTTCCACCCTCATCGCCATCTAGGATGCAGCATGGACCGGGGGGTTTCCATCATTGAAGCGACGATCGCGCCCGCGGCTGACGGCTGGCGGCTCGACCGTGCGCTGGCGGACGCGGTGCCGACCTTGTCGCGCGAGCGGCTGAAGGTGTTGATCAATGCCGGCCAGGTCTCGCAGGGCGATGCGCTCGTGCGTGACCCGGCACGCAAGTCGCGTGGCGGCGAGCGGTTCAACGTCGCGGTTCCCGCGCCCGCCCCCGCGCACAACGAGGCGCAGGATATCCCCCTCGTAGTGGCGTACGAGGACGAACATCTGATCGTCGTCGACAAACCCGCCGGCCTCGTCGTCCACCCGGCCGCGGGCAATCTCGACGGCACGCTCGTCAACGCGCTCCTCCACCATTGTGGCGGCAGTCTGTCGGGGATCGGCGGCGTCGCACGGCCCGGCATCGTCCACCGCATCGACAAGGACACGTCGGGGCTGATGGTCGCCGCCAAGACCGACCGCGCGCACGAGGGGCTGGCGAAGCAGTTCGCCGCGCACTCGATTGATCGACGCTACCACGCGATCGTCGGCGGCCGCCCGATGCCCGCCGCAGGTAGTGTCGACGCCCCGCTCGCGCGCAGTCCGCAGAACCGCAAGAAGGTCGCGATCGTCGCAGGCGGCAAGCGCGCGGTAACGCATTATCGCACGCTGCACCACTTGCGCGACGCGGCGATGATCGAGTGCCGGCTGGAGACCGGCCGCACGCATCAGGTCCGCGTCCACATGGCGTCGCTCGGCCATTCCTTGCTCGGCGACCCGGTTTATGGTAGAACAAAACAAGTTCACAAGGGCGTTTTGGATGCCCTTAGTTTCCGCCGACAGGCGCTGCACGCGACCCGGCTGGGGTTCGTTCACCCGATTTCAACCGCCACCATGGCGTTTGACAGCCCGATGCCCGCTGACATGCAGGAACTGTTCAGGCGGCTTGACGTATAGGTTCGGACCACGCGTGCTGCACCGCAACGGGACAGCGTCGACGCGTTCTCCGCGAGAAAGGGAGACGTAAGGATCATGGCAAAAGGCAGCAACGTCCCGGCGACGATCCCGGCGCTCGGCGGCGAGCAGAGCCTCAACCGCTATCTGTCCGAGATCAAGAAATTTCCGATCCTCGCGCCCGAGCAGGAATTCATGCTCGCCAAGCGGTTCCAGGAGCACGGCGATACTGACGCCGCGGCGCAACTCGTCACCAGCCATCTGCGCCTGGTCGCGAAGATCGCGATGGGGTATCGCGGCTACGGTCTGCCGACCTCCGAGCTGATCTCGGAAGGCAATATCGGCCTGATGCAGGGCGTGAAGAAGTTCGAGCCCGACCGCGGCTTCCGCCTCGCCACCTACGCCATGTGGTGGATTCGGGCCTCGATTCAGGAGTATATCCTGCGCTCGTGGAGCCTGGTAAAGATGGGCACCACCGCTGCGCAGAAGAAGCTGTTCTTCAACCTGCGCCGGATGAAAGCGCGGCTCGACGCGTTCGAGGACGGCGACCTATCTCCCGAAAACGTTCAGAAGATCGCGACCGATCTGGGCGTTACCGAGGCTGACGTCGTCAGCATGAACCGTCGCATGGCGATGGGCGGCGACACCTCGCTCAACGTCTCGATGCGCGAGGACGGCGAGGGTCAGTGGCAGGACTGGCTGCAGGACGATGCACCGCTTCAGGACAAGGTCGTCGCCGATCAGCAGGAGGCGGACGTCCGTCACGACATGCTGGTCAACGCGATGGAGGACCTGAACGATCGCGAGAAGCACATTCTGACCGAGCGCCGCCTGACCGACGATCCCAAGACGTTGGAGGAGCTCAGCCAGGTCTACGGCGTCAGCCGCGAGCGCGTGCGTCAGATCGAGGTTCGCGCGTTCGAGAAGCTGCAACGCGCGATGATGCGGCTTGCGGGCGAGAAGCGACTGCTGACCGCTTGACGGATCGCCGGCCACCCGGTCTTCTCCTCCGCTAGACGGGGGAACGCACCATGTGGCCATCGATCAAGCAGATGTACGGCGGCGCCGTCCGGTTCGCGCGGGCGGCACCGCTCTTGTTTCTGGTACCGGTGCTGGTCGAGTTCGCGCAGCACGTCGCCGAGGTGCAATCGGGCCTCTACGTCAGCCCCGAGGCGGCGCGCGCGGTCGCGAGCGATCCGACGCGCATGGCGTTTGGGTTTGCCAAGACGCTGGCGCTGCTGCTGCCGGGTTACTGGTTCACGCGTTTTCTGGCGTTCGGCGGCGACCTACGTCGCACGCTCGTCTTCGACGCGCGCGCGCTGGGATTGTTCGCGGTACAGTTCGCACTTGCGGGCGGCGTGCAATATGCAATGCTGTTTGGACCGCCCCTCGGCCCTCTGCTCGGGCTGGACGGACGCGCGGCGTCGCTCGTCACGGCTGGGCTCGCGATCGCGCAATCGGTGCTCGGCATCTACCTGACCGCCTGGTTCGTCGCCTGGCCGCTCGGCAATGCGAGCCTCGGTCCGCTGCGGTCGTGCGCGGTGATGGCGGGCAGCTTCTGGCGCGCGGTCGGTTACCTGCTCGCGGGCGTGATCCCGCTGATGGCGCTCCACTACGCGCTGGGGCTCGGCGCGATCGGTCGCCCGCCCACTTTGGTGTGGATCATGCTGGCGCTCGACGCGGTGGCGGTCGGCTTCCTCGCGCTGACCATGACCGCGGCCAAGTACGTCGCCGCGCGCGACGCTGCTGACCGCAAGCAGGTGTCGCTGTTCGCCGACGATCAGCCACACCCCGTGCCGTCGTTTCAATGAGCCCCGAGGTCCTCGTCATCGGCGCGGGCGCGGCGGGGATCGCGGCCGCGCGCGCGCTGCACGACGCGGGCGTCGATACCCTGTTGATCGAGGCGCGCGACCGGATCGGCGGGCGCGCGCGCACGATCCATCACGGCGACGCCGCGCTCGACCTCGGCTGCGGCTGGCTCCATTCGGCACGGCGCAACAGCTGGACCGACGTGGCGCGCGCGGCCGGCTTCACGATCGCGACCGACACCGCCAACTGGAGCGAGCAGTACCGCGACCTCGGCTATTCCGCCGAGGAGCAGGCCGCGTTCGGCCGCGCATGGGACGCGTGGGAGGCGCGCGCGCGCGCTGCGGCCGGCGGGCCCGACCAGCCGCTCTCCGCCTTCGTCGCCCCTGACGAGCGCTGGCGCCCGATGCTCGACGCGATCTCGGATTACGTCAACGGCGCCAACCTGTCGGACGTATCCCTGCACGACTGGCTCGCCTACGAGGATGCCGCGACCAACGACAATTGGGCGCTGCGCGAGGGCTATGGCACGCTCGTCGCGCATCACGCCGCCGGGCTCGCGGTTCGAACCGGCGTTGCTGCGAGCCACGTCGACCACAATGATCGCGCGCTGCACGTAACGACAACCGCCGGCACGATCACCGCGCGCGCGGTGATTGTTGCGGTCCCGACGAGCATCCTCGCCGACGAGCGACTGTCGTTCACCCCCGCGCTATCCGACAAGCACGCCGCCGCCGCCGCGCTGCCGCTCGGGATCGCGGACAAGGCGTTCCTGGCGGTCACCGGCGCACACTGGCCGCACGACGCGCACCTGATCGGCAACCCACACAGTGCCTGTACCGCCAGCCACCGTCTGTCGCCGTTCGGTTGGCCGGTGGTGGAAAGCTTCTTCGGCGGCGATTGCGCCGATCAACTCGAGGACGGCGACGCCACTGACTTCGCGATCGAGGAATTGGTCGCGCTGCTCGGCAGCGCGTGGCGCGCGCGCTTGACGCCGATCACCGCGACGCGTTGGCGGCACGAGGCATGGATCGAGGGCAGCTACTCGCACGCGCGCGTCGGCCACGCGCATCAGCGTGCAACCCTCGCCGGCACCGTCGATGATCGGCTGTTCTTCGCTGGAGAGGCGTGTTCGCCGCATGACTTCTCCACCGCGCACGGCGCGCGCGACACCGGCCTCGCCGCCGCCGCGGGAGTGCTTCGCGCGCTCGACCGGCGCACGTAGGTCCTTCACCCGACCGCGCCGATTGCGTAAGCCCGCGCGCACGATGATCCGGGCGGCACGCATCCTGTTCAAGGCGACTTTGTGGTTCGTCGTCCTGTCGGTCCTGTGGGTCGGCATCTACGCGCTGGTGCCGCCGCCGTTCACGCTGACGATGGCCGGCGACCTGATGCAGGGGCGCTCGATCACCAAGGATTGGACTCCGCTCGCCGACATCGACCCCGATATGCCGCGCGCGGCGATCGCGGGCGAGGATGCGCGCTTCTGCCTCCACCACGGCTTCGACTGGCGCGCGATCGCGGGGGCGGCGGCGCGCAACGCGCAGGGCGGGCGCATCCGCGGCGGCTCGACGATCAGCCAGCAGACCGCGAAGAACGCCTTTTTGTGGCAAGGCGGCGGTTACGTCCGCAAGGCGCTGGAGGCGTGGTTCACGATGCTGATCGAACTGATCTGGGGAAAGCGCCGGATCATGGAAGTGTATCTCAACCTCACCGAGACCGGTATCGGCACCTACGGCGTTCAGGCGGGTGCGATCCGATACTTCAACCATCCCGCCGATCGCCTCAGCGCGATCGAGGCGGGGCGTATGGCGGCGGTCTTTCCACTGCCGAAAAAGCGCGCGGCCGTGGATCCGCGCGGTTTCGTCCGCCGCCACGGCAACGCGATCGCCGCACGCGTCGGCGTGGTGCGGCGGCAAGGGCTCGACGCCTGCCTCAAGTGACAGGCTGGCTGGTCGGCGCGCGGTGACGAGCGACCTGCCCGCCACCGCGCCGCCGGTTCAGTTGTTTTTGTCGATCGCCGCGCCAGCCTTGTCGGCAGTCGACTCGACGCTCTTGGCCGCCGAGCTGATCGCGTTGTTCTTCGACACTTCGCTGCTGGTGCCGGCAAACAGGAAGTAGGCGGCGATGCAGACCACCACCAGCACCGCGAGCCCGATGACCAGCCCGGCGTTCGATCCGCGACGCTCGATCACGGTCGTGTGCGGGGTCTGGGTGATACGATCCTCAGCCATGCCATCCTCCTCTGATTGATGGTGGCGACAACCGAATCGTATCGAAGTTGTTCCGTCAGCGTGACGAACGCTGCACGTGCGAACGGCGGAGGCGCGTCGCACACGCCTCCGCCGTCCGTCATCCTTGTTCCGCGCCGATCAGAACGGCAGCTTGAACCCGGGCGGCAGCTGCAACCCGCTGGTCATCTTCGACATTTCGGCCGAGGATGCCGCATCCGCCTTCGCGCGCGCGTCGTTGATCGCGGCGGCGATCAAATCCTCGACCATTTGCTTTTCGCTTGGCTGCAACAGCGATTCGTCGATCGAAACCGCAATGATGCGGCCCTTCGCCGACGCCTTGACCTTGACGAGCCCGCCGCCCGCCGCGCCATCGACCTCGATCGTGTCGAGCCCGTCCTGCGCCTTCTGCAATTCGGCCTGGACGTTCTGCGCCATCGCCAGAATGTCGTTCAAATCCTTCACGAGAGACTCCGTTTGGCTGCGGGCGGATCGATGAGTTCCGCCCCGGGAAAAGCTTGAAGCGCGGCCAGCACTGCCGGGCTCTGCGCGACCTGGTCGTGACGCGCCTGTACCGCGTCGAGTTCCGCCTCTCGGACCGAAGGCGCACCGGGCGCGTCGACCATCGCGACCTTCCACACGCGCCCGGTCGCCTCCTTCAATGCGGCGGCGAGCTCGACCAGCATGTCGGCGGGCAAGGGGCGCGTGTTGCTAAACTCGATCTCGGGCGGTGCGTAGCGGACCAGTCGCGCGGCGTGGCGCAACCGCGCGACGAGCGCGATCTGCCCTGCGCCTTCAACGAGATCGAGCGCGGCGGCGAACTCACGCGGCGTACGATCGGCCGGTGCAGGCGGAGCGACCGCCGCGGGCGGTGACGACGCCGCGGCGGGTGCAGCAGCCGCCGGTCCCCGCCGCGCAAGCTCGCCCGGATCGGGCAGGCTCGCGGCGTGGATCACGCGCAGCAGCGCCATCTCCGCCGTCTCGATCGGCAAGGACGCGCCGCTCACTTCCTCGTACCCCTTGAGCAGCAACTGCCACAGCCGGTGCAACACCGGGAACGACATGCCGCCCGCCCATTCGCGATAGGCCGCCCGCTCCTCGACAGGCTGCGCCGGGTCCTCGGCGGCACCGACCTTGATCAGCGTGACGCCGTGCACCGCTTCCAGCAGCCCACGCATCACCGTCTGCGGATCGACGCCCAGCGCATATTGCCGCCTGAGCGCCGCGAGCGCGTCGGGCGCGTTTCCCTGAAGCAGCAGCGCGAGCAGGTCACGCACCGCGCCGCGGTCCGACAGTCCCAGCATCTCGCGCACCGCGTCGGCGCGCACGCCCCCACCCTCCAGGTCGGCGTGCGCGATCGCCTGGTCGAGGATCGACAAACCGTCACGCGCCGACCCTTCCGCCGCACGCGCGATCAGCGCCAGCGCCTCCGCCTCCGCCTCGACACCCTCCGCCTCGGACACGCGCGCGAAGTGATCCGCCAGTTTCTCCGCCGGAATACGCCGCAGATCGAACCGCTGGCAGCGCGACAGCACCGTAATCGGCACCTTGTTCACCTCGGTGGTTGCGAACAGGAACTTCACGTGCGCGGGCGGCTCCTCCAGCGTCTTGAGCAACCCGTTAAACGCCGCCTTCGACAGCATGTGGACCTCGTCCACGATGTAGATCTTGAACCTGGCCGATACCGCGGCGTAGCGCGACGCCTCGATGATCTCGCGTACGTCGTCGATCCCGGTGTGGCTCGCGGCGTCCATCTCGATCACGTCGATGTGGCGCCCTTCCGCGATCGCGCGGCACGGCTCGCACACGCCGCACGGATCGATCGTCGGCCCGCCCTGCCCGTCCGGGCCGATGCAGTTGAGCGCCTTCGCGATCAGCCGCGCGGTGGAGGTCTTCCCCACCCCGCGCACCCCCGTTAGCAGGAACGCGTGCGCCAGCCGCCCGCGCCGGATCGCGTTGGCGAGCGTCGTCACCATGGCATCCTGCCCGATCAGCGCGGAGAAGGTCTGCGGCCGGTACTTGCGCGCGAGCACGCGATACGTCTCCGGCTTGGCCGGTGCCGCGGGCTGAGGTGGAGAGCCGAGGTCGAAGGAGTCGGACATGTCGGGATGATGTAGGGTGCGAAGCGGCGTTTGTCGAAGCGATTAGCCAACCGTCATCCCGGACTTGATCCGGGTTCCCGCTGTTTCCTCACTGCCGCTGAGGAGAAGGGGCGCCGCGGCCAAGCCGCGTCGTCGGACGGTGCGGCGCACCGCCGGCCGCGCTTGCGGGCGTGGTGCAGCTTGCTGCACACTCGCACGCTGCGCGGTGGGAGCCGGAACGACCCGCGGCGAAATCGTTGTGGCTGCTTCCTTCCGGACCTGACCAGGTTGGCGACGACCACGTCCGCCCGACTCCCGCGCGCCCTATGGCGGAGCCGGGCGGTGTGATCAAGCCATTAGCACCGGCTCAGCGGCGATAGCGCACCGTGCGGCAGACGGTGACGCGGCGGCCGTGACGCCAGCGCTTCTCGCACACGCGGCGGTTGTGCCAGCGCCCGCGGTAACGCGGTCCGGTGTGACGCACCACCGTGCGCTCGCGCACCACGACGCGCTCCTGCGCGGCGGCGGGTGCAGCAGTCGCCGCAACGCCGGTCATCGACAGGAGGCCGAACGCCAGCATGGAAAACAGAGCCTTCATTGTACGCTCTCCTCAGTAACGAACGCGATAGCAGCGGCGGACCGAGCCGTAGCGTGCCGGGCGATAGCGACAGACAGTGCGGAAGCGCGGCCCGCGCCAGCGACGGTCATAACCGTAGCCGCGCCCGCGAAAACGGCGTGGCGGCGCGTAATAACGGCCACCGTGGTAATAGCGACCCGAATGCCAGCCGCGCTCGTCGCGCCAGCGCTGCGCGTCCGCCGCGACCGGCGTCATCGCGCTCGCCGTCACCACGCCGGCCAAGCTCAACATCATCAGCTTCATGCCTGTTACTCCTCTACGCGCCCACCCACCACGCGCAGAATAGGCCAGTGGTCCTGCTGGTTCCTGAACCGGTCGGTCAGGCGAGAGTCAGGCGGCAGGAAGGCTGAGCCCCAGTTCTTCCAGCGCCGGCGTCAGCACGATCTGACACGCCAGCCGGCTGGTGCGCCGCGCATTCGGCACCAGGTCGAGCATGTCCTCTTCCTCCTCGCTCGCAGGCGGCAGGCGATCGAAATCGGCGGCGGCGAAGATGACGTGGCAAGTCGCGCACGCCATGTCCCCGCCACACGTCCCTTCGAGCGGGAGTCCGGCGCGCTGGCAGGCATCGAGCAACCGCTCACCCGGCTCGCCCGCAAACTCGGACACCGCGTCACCATCGGTCACGAACAATCTCATGCCGCGATCCTCTGCGCGTCGGCGGCAGCGGCGATCCGACCAATCCCGGCGCGTAGCTCCTCCTCGGTCGTGTAACGCCCGAAGCCGAGCCTGATCGAGCTACGCGCCTCGGCGTCGGAGAGCCCGATCGCGCGCAGCACGTGGCTGGCGCGACCCGATCCGCTCGCGCACGCACTGCCGGCCGAGAAAGCCAGCTCGCGCAGCTCGCTCATCAATCGGTTGACGTCGAGCCCAGCGCGGCGGACGTTCAGATTGCCGCGATAACGTGGGTCGACCGCACCGTTGATTGCCCATCCCGGCAGCAGATCGACCGCCACCCGCCACAGTCGCTCGACGTGCGCCGCATCCTCGTCCGCGCGCTCGCGCATCAGCCGCGCCGCCACCCCGAACCCCGCGCACAATGCCGGGCTGAGCGTGCCAGAGCGCCCGTCTTCCTGATTGCCACCGTGGAGCAGCGGCGCGAGCGTCACCCCCTCGCGCATCCATAGCGCGCCGACGCCCTTGGGCCCATGCACCTTGTGCGCCGACACCGCGACCAGATCGACCGTGTCGGGGACCAGGACCCGGCCGTAGCCCTGCACCGCGTCGCACAGCATCAGCGCCCCCGCCGCGTGAGCCATGTCGGCCAGTGCTCCGACCGGCTGCACCACCCCGATCTCGTTGTTGACCAGCATCGCCGCGACCAGCTCCGTGCCCGGCACGATAGCCGCGCGCGCCATGTCGAGATCGACCATTCCGTCCTGCCCGACCGGCAGCACCGTCACCGCCCGCCCGCGCGCGGCCTCCGCGGCAACCGTGTCGAGCACGGCGGCATGTTCGGTCGCGAGCGTGACGATGCCGCCGGTCGTCCCCTTGATCGCCCAGTTGAGCGCCTCGGTCGCGCCGCTGGTGAAGGCGACGCGCCCGCCCGTCGGCAACAGTCGCGCCACCTCGCCCCGCGCGACCTCGACCGCCGCCTTGGCCGTGCGTCCGGCGCGGTGTGGCGAATGCGGGTTGGCGAACCCGTCCCGCAACCACGGCAGCATCGCGTCCAGCGCCTCGGGCGCGAGCGGCGTCGTCGCCTGATAATCGAGGTAGATCACGCCGCGAACGTCCGCGTCTCGCGCGCCACGCCGCGCCACGCGGCGATGAAACGCTCGATATCGCCCTCGCTCGTCGTGCGACCGAAGCTGACCCGCACCACCTCTCGCGTGCGTGGCTCGCTCCACCCCATCGCACGTAGCACGTGACTCGGCTTCAGGCTCCCGCTCGCGCACGCGCTCCCCGCCGACACCGCGATCCCGCCCAGGTCGAACCGGATCAGCTGCGCGTTCGCCGCGACGCCGGGCATGCGATAGCTGCCGATCGCGGGGTGCCGCGCGGCGCCCTCGCCCACCACCTCGCCGCCCGATCGCCGGACCGCGTCGTCGAGCCGCGCGCGTAAGCGCACCCAGCGTTCGACCGGCTCGGCCTCCTCCAGTGCCGCTGCGTAACCGAGCACGCCCGGTAGATTCTCCGTCCCCGCGCGATACCCACGCTCCTGCCCGCCCGAGGGCGCCAGCACCGCCAGATCGCGCACCAGCAGCGCGCCGACGCCCGGCGGTCCACCGCGCTTGTGCGCCGACAAGGCCACCAGATCGGCGTGCGCCGCAACCTCCGCCCCCTCGCCTGCGGGCATCTGCGCCGCGTCGACCAGCAACAGCGCGCCCGCGGCATGCACCGCCTCCGCAATCCCCGCGATCGGTTGCCGCACCCCCGTCTCGCTGTTGCACCATTGCACGCACACGAGTCCGCCCGATATCGCGTCCAGCCCCTCCCGCGTCACCACGCCCTGTTCGTCGACCGGGAGCACCCGCGGGTCCGCGCCCGACCGCCAAACCGCGTCATGCTCGACCGCGCTCGCGTACCGCGCGGGCGCATGGACGCGGTTGAGCGCGATCCCGAGCGACTCGCTCGCTCCGCTGGTGAACAGCACTTCGCTCGTCCAGCCATAGGCCGCCGCCACCTGCGCGCGCGCTTCTTCCAACGCCTTGCGCGCCGCCCGTCCCTCTCCGTGCGGCGACGACGGATTGGCCCACATCGCCATGCCCGCCAGCACGGCCGCGCGCGCGCCTGCGGTCATCGGCGTCGTCGCGGCGTGATCCAGATAGAGACGGTCAGACACAAAACGTTCCATTCTCGGGCTCTGCGCCTATATAGCGCGCCATTCCGGGCGCTCGCGCGTCCCCACGCATCATATAACGAGTGACCATGCCCGAAGTCATCTTTCCCGGTCCCGAAGGTCGCATCGAAGGCCGCTTCGCCCCTGCGCCGCGTCCGCGCGCGCCCGTCGCCATGATCCTCCACCCGCACCCGAACGCGGGCGGCACGATGAACAACCGCATCGTGCAGGAACTCTACAAGACGTTCCAGCGCCGCGGCTTCGCCACGCTGCGCTTCAACTTCCGCGGCGTCGGCAAGAGCCAGGGCGTGTTCGACAACGGCGTCGGCGAATTGTCGGATGCGGCCGCCGCGCTCGACTGGATCCAGAGCTTCCATCCCGAAGCGCAGACGACCTGGATCGCGGGCTTCAGCTTCGGCGCGTGGATCGGCATGCAGCTCCTGATGCGTCGCCCCGAAATCCGCGGCTTCATCTCGATCGCGCCGCCCGCCAACCTCTACGACTTCACCTTTCTCGCTCCCTGCCCCTCGTCAGGGATCATCATCCAGGGCGCCGAGGACGAGGTGGCGACTCCGCCCGCGACGCAGAAGCTGGTCGACAAGCTGCGCACGCAGAAGCACATCACGATCCACCACGACGTGATCCCGCGCGCGAACCACTTCTTCGAGCACGAGATGCCCGACCTAATGAAGAGCGTGGACAATTACCTGGATATGCGGCTCGACCCGAACTCACCGATCCGGTGAGTTCGTCGAAGCGGAATAGCCCAACCTATTCCGCGTCGCGCCGGCGAGCCCGGCCGGCGGCGCACCAGCGCCAAGCGACGACACGGGCTAAGCCCTGTCGCCCAGCCCACTTCTAACCCACCCCCTCACATCGTCCAGATCAGCACGTTCCCCAGCAACACCAGCGCCATCGCGATCATCAACACGCCCTTGCGCCGGTCGCGTCGTGTCCTGATCAGGTAAACGCCCCCGATCACGCAGGCGAACACCGCCAGCATCGCGATCCCCGGCGCCGCCCCGGCGATCGAGCCGTACACGCCCTCGGTCACGCGATCGCCCGCGCGTAGGCGTCAATGTCGACGTTCCCGCCCGACAGGATGACCAGCAGCCCCGGCTCCAGCGTGACCTTGCCCGCGAGCAGCGCGGCGAGCGCCACAGCCCCGCCCGGCTCTACCACCAGCCGCAACCGTTCGGCAGCCCAGCGTTGCGCGGCGCGCACCTCGGCCTCGCTCACTGCCACGCCGGTCGCGTCACGCCGACTGAGCACGTCGAAGGTGAGCGGCGACACCTGTTTCGTCTGCAGCGCGTCGCACGCGGTCGGCGGCGGGTTCGCACCCACCGGCTCGATCCAGCTCGCCTCCAGGCTGCGGCGCATGTCGTCCCAGCCCTCGGGCTCGACCACGGTGATCGCGGCATCCTTCAGCGCCAGTGCGACCCCGGCCGCGAGCCCGCCACCGCCGCACGGGATCACCGCGCGCACACACGCCGGCAGCCCCGCTGCCGCCATCTGCTCCGCCGCCTCGACGCCCGCGCTGCCCTGCCCCTCGATGATCCACGGATCGTCGAAACTCGGTACCAGCGTCGCGCCGCGCGCTTCCGCCAGCCGTGCCGCGATCGTCTCGCGGCTCTCGCTCATCCGGTCGTAATCGACCACCTCGGCCCCCAGCGCGAGCGTCGCCTCCCGCTTTGCCTTGGGCGCGTCCGCCGGCATCACGATCGTCGCCGCCATGCCCAGCCGCTTCGCCGCCCACGCGATCCCCTGTGCGTGATTGCCGCTGGAGAAAGCGACGACGCCGCGCGCACGCGCCGCTTCGTCCATCGCGGTCAGCCGGTGCCACGCGCCACGTATCTTGAATGCGCCGATCGGTTGGAGTGATTCGGCCTTCATCGCCACCGCCACGCCCTCGATCATCACCACGTACAACGGCGTCTGCGGCAGGATCGCCGCGACCTTTGCGGCAGCGTCGCGCACCCCTGCGCGCGTCGGTTGTCGTAAAATTGTCACGTTTCGCAGAATGGCATGAAACCAGGGGCCGCGAAACGCTTTACAGGGGGGTAGGTCACTCTTATGTGACCCCTCCGCTGCCCCAAGGGACTTCCACCGCAAGGCAGTGATCTGTCGAACAACAAGTCCGCGGCGTCGCCGTGGCGCGGAGGTCCCTTGAATTGCACCAGCATCATCGCGCGCTGGGGTTAGCGCCCCAATCGACTGCCGTCCGTGGCGGCATCGACATCGCCAAGGGTGGACCGGTTCAGCCGGTTACGCTCGTTCGTCCCCACGCTGCGGCGCGGGCCGCCCGCTTCTTTTCGGAGAAGTTTCCGGGCCGCTCGATGTACGCGGTGAAGGCGAACCCTAGCCCCGAACTCCTGCAGATCCTGTGGGACAACGGCATCACGCATTATGACGTCGCCAGCCTGACCGAAGTGCGCCTCGTCGCGCGCACGCTGCCGGGTGCGACTCTCTGCTTCATGCACCCGGTCAAGGCCGAGGAAGCGGTGCGTGAAGCCTATGCGACGCACGGTGTCCGCACGTTCAGCCTCGATTCGATCGAGGAACTGCACAAGATCATGCGCGCGACGGGCAATGCGACCGACCTGACGCTCTGCGTTCGCCTGCGCGTCTCGTCCGAGCATTCGAAGCTCAGCCTCGCGTCCAAGTTCGGCGTCGCGCCGCACGAGGCGAAGGAGCTGCTGTTCGCTGCACGCCAGGCCGCCGACGCGCTTGGCATCTGCTTTCACGTCGGCAGCCAGGCGATGACGCCCGACGCTTATGCCGACGCGATGGAGCGCGTGCGCGCCGCGATCGTCGACGCAGCGGTGACGGTCGACGTCATCGACGTCGGCGGTGGCTTCCCGTCGAGCTATCCCGGCATGGAGCCGCCCCCGCTCGAGCGGTATTTCGAGACGATCCACCGCGCGTTCGAGAGCCTGCCGATCTCCTATTCGGCCGAGCTCTGGGCCGAGCCGGGTCGTGCGCTGTGCGCGGAATATAGCAGCGTGGTGGTGCGCGTGGAGCGTCGCCGCGGCAACGAGCTGTACATCAACGACGGCGCATATGGCGCGCTGTTCGACGCGGCGCACATCGGCTGGCGCTTCCCCGTCACGCTGCTGCGCGAGCCCGAGTCGACCGTGCGCGATCACCCGTTCTCCTTCTATGGTCCGACCTGCGACGACCTCGACCATATGGCAGGCCCGTTCCTGCTGCCCGCCGACGTTCAGGCGGGCGACTATATCGAGATCGGCATGCTCGGCGCCTATGGCTCGGCGATGCGCACCGCGTTCAACGGCTTCGGCTCGGACGAAACGGTGATCGTCGACGACGAGCCGATGGTATCGCTCTACGACGCGATCGAGCAGGACAACGCCGAAGTCTCCTCGAACGTCGTCAAGCTGTAATCAAGCACTTGCAATGGTTAAACGGCGACGCACATCGGCGTCGCCGTTTCTACGGGTTTGCGCGTCCCCTTCGAACGACGCCGCGCCGATCATGCGGGAGCATCCCATGACTGATACCCTGAACAAGACCGCGGGCGCCAACGCGCCGATCAACGACACGCGCAAGGCCGAACTGCTGTCGAAGCAGGTAAAGCACATCGACATCAAGAGCTTCGACGCGCGCCCGATCGTCGACGCGATGAGCGACATGAGCTTCACCAGCCGTGATCTCGGCCGTGCGACCAAGATCTACAACGACATGCTGGCCGACAAGGACTGCACGGTCGTGCTCGTCATCGCCGGCTCTACCTCAGCGGGCGGCTGCATGGACCTGTACGCCGAGCTGGTGCGCAACAAGATGGTCGACGTGATCGTCGCCACTGGCGCGACCATCGTCGACATGGATTTCTTCGAGGGTCTGGGTCACAAGCATTACCAGGCGCTCGAAGTGCCCGACGACGACACTTTGCGCTCGCTCTACATCGACCGCATCTACGACACCTATATCGACGAGGAGCAGCTGCAGGACTGCGACTTCACGATCAACAAGATCGCGGAAAGCCTGGAGCCCAAGCCCTATTCGAGCCGCGCCTTCATCCGCGAGATGGGCAAGTATCTGGTCGAGCACGGCAAGAAGGACAACAGTCTCGTCAAGCTCGCCTACGAGCATGACGTGCCGATCTTCTGCCCGGCGTTCGTCGACTCCTCGGCCGGCTTTGGCCTCGTCAAGCATCAGGTCGATGCGGCGAAGGAAGGCCGCCCGTACATGGTGCTGGATGCCATCGCCGACTTCCGCGAGCTCACGCAGATCAAGATCGAGGCGGGCACCACCGGCCTCCTGATGATCGGCGGCGGCGTGCCGAAGAACTTCATCCAGGACACCGTCGTCTGCGCCGAAATCCTCGGCCACGAGGACGTCGAGGTACACAAATACGCGGTGCAGATCACCGTCGCCGACGTGCGCGATGGTGCCTGCTCGTCCTCGACGCTGCAGGAAGCCGCGAGCTGGGGCAAGGTCAACACCGGCATCGAGCAGATGGTCTTCGCCGAGGCCGGATCGGTGATGCCGCTGCTCGCCAGCGACGCCTATCACCGCGGCCACTGGAAGGACCGCGCCAAGCGCGGCTGGGCGAAGCTGTTCGCGGTCTGAGCCGCACGCGGGCAGGTAACGCCTGTCCGCGAGACGGCTCAAGCCCGGCAGGCGCGGGTGCCCGCACCCGCGTCCGACGTCACGGGGTTCACCCCCGTGACGCCGCCCCCAACGACCGAGTCCCCTTCCCCGACGCCGGCGCGTGCACTAGCGTTGCGACATGGACCCGATCCCCACCACGGCGAACGCCATGCTCCAACCGGTCGTCGTCCTGATCGCCTGGACGCTGGCGATGCTCGGCTGGCTGCTCGCGACGCGCCTGCCCGCGATGGCGCGCGCCGGGGTCAAGCTGTCCACACTCGTCGGCAGCAAGGCCGCAGACGCCGACCGCTCGCTTCCCGCCGAGGCACAGTGGAAGGCGCACAATTACAATCACCTGCTCGAACAACCCGTGCTGTTCTACGCGGTGTCGGGCGTGATCGTGCTGACCGGCACCGGCTACGGCGCGAACGTCGCGCTCGCCTGGGCTTATGTCGTCTTGCGCATCGCGCACAGCATCTGGCAGGCGACGGTCAACCGCGTCTCGGTGCGCTTCTACCTCTTCATCGCGTCGTCGCTGGTCCTCGCCGCACTGACGCTTCACGCAGGTCTGGCGGTATTCTGACATGGCAAAAGGCGAAACGTTCGAGCGGCACCGCCAACCCTGGACCGCGGACGAGATCCAGAAACTCCATACGCTGGCGAAAAAGGGCATGGCGCTGAAAGCGATCGCCAAGGCGCTCAAGCGGTCGGAGGAATCGACCAAGGACCGCGCCAAGGCCGACGGCCTGTCAATCGCCAAGCTGCGCTGAATTGTAAGGGCGCGCGCTGGACGACACGCGCGTGCCGACGCCATCCTTTGCAACCTTGAAGGGGGCGAATGATGATCCTGCTATCCTTGCTGCTCGCGACGACACCAGCACCCGATCTCGCTGCAGCGCGGCTGGCGCGCGCGGTTGATTTGTACGAGGCCGCGTGCCTGAAAACCTTTCCCGATGACGCCGCGATCGACGGGCTGATGACGCAGCGTGGCGCCAAACCGCTCACCGCGGAGCAGGTAAAGGTGACGCTGCGCGACGATCCCGGCCGCGGCTGGCAGATCGGCGACGGCGCGGAGCGAATGCTGGTCTTCCTCGAACTGCCGCCGTTCCACGCCTGCTCGGTGCGCTTCGACATGCCGAACACGGGCTATGATCTGTCAGGCTATGAAGCCGCGGCGACACGGTTCACCGCTGATCACGAGGGTTTCAGCGCGATGCCGCCGTTCGATCAGCGTGTCGGCACGATGCGCATCCACGCCGAGGGCAGGCAGCGCGTCACAGCGGATAGGGGGGAGTCGCTGTTCGTCATCGCGCAGCAGAATGCGGCTAACGCGAAAACTGATCTCCGCTTCGTTCACCAGATCGGCGCTCCGCCTGGAAAATGAGCCGGTGAGATGACCGCGAGTTAATTGGCGTGGTTATCCGCCGCGGCGCATATCCTGGCGCATGGAGATCGAAGTCAGCGCCGAGGCAAAGGACAAGCGACTCAACCGCGGCGTCGCGGTCACCGTTGTCGTACTGTCGGTCGCCATGGGGCTGGGCAACATCAAGGACGGCAACATCGTCCAGGCGATGGAGCAGGCGCAGGCGCGCAGCGTCGATCGCTGGAACGAATATCAGGCGACGCGGGTCAAGGCGCGCGTCGTCGAGACGAGCATGGCCGAGGTCGCCGCCGCGCGCGGCACCGCGCCCGCGACATTCACCGCCGACCTCGCGCGCTACAAAAACGAAACCCCGCAGCTGAAGGCGCAGGCGCAGGAGTTTGAGGCGCAGTATGACGCGCTCAACATCCACGACGATCAGTTCGACGCGAGCGAGGCGGCGCTCTCGACCGCGATCTCGGTTGCGGCGGTGGCGGCGCTGGTCGAGGCGCCTTGGGTGCTCGCCGCCGCGTGGGTGTTCGGCGCGTTCGGGCTGTTCCTGTCGTTGTGCGGGTTCGCCGGCTGGGGCTTCCACCCCGACGTGCTCAGCACGCTGCTGGGTTAGGCGAACAGCCGCCTGAGGCTGCGCTCGAGCATCACGAACTGCCACAACGTCCGCCCGTGCTCCTCGCGCCCGCTGCGATGCGCGTCGGCGACGCGCGCGATCTCGCCCATGTCGAACCAGCCGCTGTCGCCGAGCACGCGCGAGCGCGCCAACCCCGCGGCCTCCCCCGCCAGGCTCCCGCGGAACCACGCGCTGACCGGGGTCACGAACCCCATCTTGGGTCGGTAGAGGATGTCGCGCGGCAGATAGCGTTCGAGCGACCGCTTCATCAGCCACTTGCCCTCACCCCCGCGCAACCGCATCGCCTGCGGCAGCGTCGCGGCGAATTCGACCAGCCGGTGATCGAGCAGCGGCTCGCGCGCCTCCAGCCCGACCGCCATGCTGGTGCGGTCACTCTTGGTCAGGATATCGCCGGGCAGCCAGATCTTCATGTCGGCATATTGCGCGCGGTCGATCGCGTCGCGCGCAGGCGCATCGCGCATCGCGGCGACATAGCGATCCTCGGCCCGGTGCCCGCCGAGCGCGCGCCGCGCGGTGTCGCTGAACAGGGCACGGCGCAGCGCAGGCGTCGTCACCCCGACCGATCGCGCATAGGCTTCCGCCCCATCGTCGGCGAGCGCCAGCAGCGTCGTCTTGGCGCGCAACGGACGCGGAGCCCAGTCCGCCTTGGGATAGACGCGCCCCAACGTCCCGAACACCCGCCGCCGCAGGTCGAGCGGCAGCAGTCCGCGCACCCGCTCCTCCGCCGCCTGGAAGCGATAGCGGCGATAGCCCGCCATCGCCTCGTCCGCGCCGTCACCCGACAAGGCCACCGTCACGTGCTCGCGCGCCAGTGCTGCGACCTGGTAGGTGGCGAGCGCGGAGGCATCGGCGAACGGTTCGTCGAACGCGGCCACCAACGTGTCGATCAATCCGAAATCGTCGGGTCGCACGACGCGGACGTGGTGGTCGGTCGCGAACCGCTGCGCGACCGCGGCGGCGTGGCTCCGCTCGTCGTGGCCCGCCTCGTCGAAGCCGATCGTGCAGGTCTTGACCGCCGCGCGGCTCGCCTCCGCCATCAGCGCGACGACCGCGGAACTGTCCACTCCGCCCGACAGGAACGCGCCGAGTGGGACGTCGGCGACCATGCGCGAGCGCACGCCATCGCGCATCCGCTCCAGCAATTCCTCGCCCAACGCCGCCGCCGATCCGCGCGCGCGATTGGCGAACGACACGTCCCACCATTGCCGTGGCTTCGCCGCGCCCTTGCCGCGCTCGATCAGCATGTAATGCCCGGCCGCGAGCTTGTTGACGCCCGACACCAGGCACGCGTCATCGGGGACATAGCCGTAGGCGAGGTAATCCTCGACCGCGCGCACGTCCGGCTTTCGCCTGAGCAACGGATGCGCGAGCAGCGCCTTCAGCTCGGACCCGAACGCGATCGCCCCGTCCGACAGCTCGGCCCAGTGAAGCGGCTTCACCCCCATCCGGTCGCGCGCGAGAAACAGCGTCTGCGTCGCTGCGTCATGGATCGCGAACGCGAACATGCCGTTCGCCCGCTGCAACATCGCCGCGCCCCAGGCGGCATAGCCGTGGAGCAGCACTTCGGTGTCGCCATCAGTCGCGAACACCGCGCCGCGCCGCTGCAACTCGCTGCGCAGCTCGCGATAATTGTAGATCTCGCCATTGAACACGATCGTCAGCCGCGCGTCCGCGGTCGCCATCGGCTGCGGCGACCCTTCGAGGTCGATGATCGACAGCCGGCGATGCGCGAAGCCGACGCCGGGCGCGGTCCACACGCCCGCGCCGTCGGGCCCGCGGTGCGCGATCGCATCCGCCATCGCGCGCAACCGCGCCGGGTCGACCGGCTTGGGCGTGGCGGGATAGAACAGCCCCGCGATGCCGCACATCAGCGTGGGGTCTCGGCGATCCGCAGCATGGCGGCACCCGGATCGCCCAGGCGCGCCAGGAAGCGCGTGATCGCCGCGCGCGGATCGTGCCCCGGTGCCGCGACCGCCGACAGGTGCAGCACGATCGCGGGCTCCGGCGCGCCGAACAGCCGCATCTTCACCGTCGCAAGCTTCACCTGTTTGTCGTCCCCGGTCACCGTGTTCCCGACGCGGTACCATGTCGCGACGACGCGCTCCACCTCCCCGCCGCCTGTACCCGGCGGCGCATCGGCGACGATCCGCATCGCGCGGCCACCGTTCAGATCGGGCAGGTCGGCAACGCGCACCCAGCGATCGTCTTCGCGCAGCACCCCGGTGCCGTAGGAGACGAGCTCGCGCCCTTCCTCCTGCCGGGCGAACACCGCGACGCTCATGTCGACCGCATCGCCCGCCGGATCGGCGTAGCGGCCGAGCAGGAAGTGATCGGCGCCCGGATGGTAGGGCGACCATGCCGCGCGCGGGTCGAGATCGACGCGGCGCCAGCCGGCAACCTCGGGCAAGGCGATGTGCATCGGCAGCGGCGCCGAGCGCGCCATGATTGCCGCCGCACTCGCCGGGAATACGCCCGCGCCTGCTACGACCAGCACGCCCGCGACCACCACCTCCAGCGTGAGCCGCGGTCTTGTCTGAAGTTCGGCAGGGTCGAACGCCGGATCGTCGGGCGAACGATCGAACCACCGCCACGCCAGTCCGAGCACCCCCGCCATCACGATCGCGAAGAACACCCAGCCGTAGACGATATGGTCGAACCCCGTCGCCGCCTCGACGCTGGTCAGATGCGCGGCGTAGATCGTCCCGAACGCGCGCACGCCGTTGGCGATCACCGGCACGACGACGCACACGCCCATGAACAGCGCGCGCCTGCGCCACGCGGTGAAGCATTGGTTGGCGACCAGCACGCCGAACGCCACCATCGAGATGACGAACTTCGCCCCCGAGCACGCCTCGGCGACCTCGAAATAATAGCGTCCGGCGTGGATCAGCACGCCGTCGACCACCGCGGGCACGCCGAACAGGTGGAGCAGCGGCATCGTGATCGCAACCGTCACGTCCTGCAGTGGCGGCTCCAGCTCCTGCCCGAACGGCACCATGAAGAACGCGTAGCCGAGCGGGAACAGCAGCCCGCGCGCGACATTCGGACCGAGCGTCGTGACGACAGCGCCTTCCAGCATCAGCACCAGCCCTAGCTGCCGCGCAAACGCGACGCCCGCGACCTCGCCCAGCAGCCACCCCGCCCCGCCACCAGCGACGACGAGCAGTCCCGGCGCCCAGGCGATCGGCCTGAGTTGCGCCAGCTCGACGCGCCGCGCCCAGACCAGCCAGCCAACGACCGGCGCGATAAACAGGCAATGCCCGAACGTCGTGCTGGTCCACCACAGATGAACCACGTCGCGCACGTCGCCGGTAAAGATCAGCAGCAACGCCGCGGCGGCGAGCGCCAGCACGACGAGATGCCTCGTCCACGCCCCCACCGCGAACGCGCGCCGGTGCACGGCGATCGTCACGCGGCGGCCCGCGCGGGCGCGTCGAGCCCCATCAGCGCGTCGAGCGGCGCAAGGCAGGCGTCCCACGCATAACGCGCGCGCACCCGCGCCCGCGCCGCCTGTCCCAGCATGCGCGCCTCCTCCGCATCGTCCAGCAGCCGGATCACGGCCTCACCCATCGCCGGATCCGCCGCGACGCGGATCGTCCCCGCATGGTCGATCCCCTCGGCCGCGGCGGGCGAGGCGACCACCGCGCGCGCCATCGCCATCGCTTCCAGAACCTTGTTCTGGATGCCGCGCGCGAGCGCCAGCGGCGCGACGACCACGTCGGCGGCGGCGAGCCAGCCGCGCACATCGGGCACCTCGCCCGTCACGATTACCGCCTCGCTCACCAGCGCGCGCACCTCGCGCACCGGCGCGCGCCCGACGATCGCGAAACGCACCTCGGGGTGAGCCTCGCGCACCCGCGGCAGCACCTCGCGCGCAAACGCGATTACCGCGTCGACGTTGGGTTTGTAGTCCATCTGCCCGGTGAAGACGATCAGCCGTCCCTGCCCAGTCACGGGCACGAAAGCGGCGGCCGGACCGAAGACGCCGGTGTCGATCCCATTCTCCAACGCGCGCGCACCCGGCACCAGTGCGGCTTCCTCCGCGCTGACGAATAGGCTCGCCTCGACGCGCGCCGTGACTGCGCGCTCATACGCACCGAGCAGCCGCGCCTCGCGCCGATACATCCAGCGTGACACGCCGCGCGCATCCTCGGCGAAAGCCGCGAACTTCTTCGAATCGGCGTCGACGAAATCCATCACCGCGGGCACGCCAGCCGGCAGGTACTGCGCCATCTGCCCCGAAAAGGCGTAGACCCGGTCGATCCCCCGCTCACGCACGATCCGCGCCACCGCAGCGTGCACGCGCGCGTAGTCGAAGGCCGCGAGTGACAGCGGCCGCCCGCTCGCCAGCGCCTCGACTCCCGCACGCCAGCGCGGCTTGGTGCGCTCCACCACCACGCATTCACCCAGCATGTCGCGGAACTCCGCCGACGGTGTCAGGTCGCGCGGGTCATCGGCGAAGGCGACCAGATGCACCCGCGCGCGCGCCGCCAGGTGCCGCAGGACGTGGAAGCTCCTGATCTTGTCGCCGCGATCGGGCGGGAACGGCACGCGATGCGCGAGGAACAGGATCTCCATCGCCTCAGCCCAACCCGCGGCTGATCCACGGCCCCAATGCATTGGCGAGCGGCAGCGGCAGCTTCTTCCACGTCCGCACCATCAGCGCGTATTTGGGATTGAGCGGGTTGACCTCGCGCCGCTCGCCCTCGCTCCACGACGCATAGGACAGCGGTCGCCCCTCAAAACCCCAGTTCTTCTTGAACGCCGCCGCACCGGTGCCGACCTTGGAGCGCCCGAAGTCGAACCGCGTGCATCCGCGCGCGCGCGCGTGCGCCATCAGCGCGAAATACATCCGGTCATTGGCCCGCAACCCGCGGGCGGCATCGGTCCCGCCGCCCCAATAAGGATAGACTGTGCCGTTCCAGTAAAGGCTCAGCACGCTCGCAACCGGCACACCCGCGTGCCGCACCGTCAGCACGTCCGCATCCATCCGCGCCACCGCCTCGCGGAACAGCGCACGCGGGAAGACGGGCGTACCCAGATTGCGCACCGATTCGGCATAGACGCGGTAGTGATCGGCGAGCGCGCGTGCGTCGCGGCCGATCTCGACTGCCAGATCGTTCGCCAGCGCCTTGCGCACCTCGGCGCGCTGCTTGCGCGGGATGGCGAGCAGTTCGGCCTCGTCGCTCGCCGCCAGATCGCGCGCGAAGCCGAGATAGCTGCCCTCGTCGATCGCCCAATCCGCCGGATGCGCGCCACCGCGCAACTCGATCGAGGGACAGTTAAGCCGTCCCGCCAGCTCGCGCGCCGCAGAAGCGAGCGGTTCGATCGCGCACGTCTCACCCAGGATGCCGCCATCGACCGCGAACCCGCTCGACACAAGGGCGCGCCCGAACAGCGGCGAGCGCATCTCGGTCAGCGGCAGCACGCCCGCGAGCGTGCCGTCGCCGTGCTCGGCGAGCAGGACATGCGCGCGCTGCCCGCACCCCGCGGCGACAGCCTCGCCCCACGCCGGCAGATGGAACGGTGTCGCTTCCGGGTGCGCGCGCACGAACGCGTCGACGCGCGCGCGATCCGCGGGCGCGGCGGCACGCACGCCAACCGGTCTGGCGAGCAGCGGCATCGTCATGCCGCCAGCCGTTCCACCACGGCGTCGACGCGGCCCCAATCGTGCCGTTCGAGCAATCCGCGCAGCTTCCCCGCCATTGCACCCAGCCGGCTGTAATGGCGCAACTTGGAGCGGAGCGGGGCCTCGGTGACGCGCGGCTGGTCGGGATCGACCTCCCACGGGTGAAAATAGAACATGCCCGGCTGCGCCTGCGCGTTGACCTGCCGCACCGCAAAATCGGTCACCGCCGCGGGCAGAAGGCGAAAGAAGCCGCCGCCCGTCGCGAAGCGCCGCCCGGCCGCCTCGCCCACCGTCACCGGCAGCTCGACCAGCCCTGCGTCGGGGAGCGGCCGCCACGCGAACCGCGGGCTCTTGCGCCAGCCATAATGATCGTGCGCGATCGGCGCGACGCTGGAGGAATAACGATAGCCTTCCTCCGCCAGCACCACGTGCGCCCAAGGCGTGCGCTGGTCGATCGAGAAACTGGGCGCGCGGTATCCGGTGACCGCGACTCCCGTCGCATCCTCCAGCGCGCCGCGCGCGCGCCGCAAATCGGCGCGGAACGCGTCCGCATCCATCGTGAACACGCGCTGATGGTCCCAGCCGTGGCTCGCGACCTCGTGCCCTGCATCCACGATCCGCCGCATCAGTGCGCCCTGCCGCGCCGCGACCCACCCAAGCGTAAAAAAGGTCGCGCGCGTGCCCGTTTCGGCGAACAGGTCGAGCACGCGCGCGGTGTTGCCCGCAACCCGGCTTTCCAGCGTGTTCCAATCGCGCTTGTCGATCGTGCGCTCGAACGCGCCGACCTGGAACCATTCCTCCACGTCGACCGACATGCCGTTCAGAACACGAGGCTTCGTCATGACTTCAGGCTGCCCCGCGGACCGGTACGTCGCGCAAGTCGTCGCGCTCGACCCAGTCGATCAGCAGAGTCAGCACGCGCCTGAGCGCCGCGTCCTGTTCCGCGATCCGCGCCTCCAGCGCCGCGAAACGCTCGTCGTCGATCCCTGCTGCCGGTGCGGCGGGCACTGGCGGCGCCACTTCGGCCTCGTCGTCGTTGGTGTTCGCTGCCGCGGGACGCTCGGGTGCGGTGTGGGCCACCGCCGGCATCTCGCGCCGCTGATCGTTCACCACTGCCCGCACCACCTTGGCGTCGATCAGTTCGACCTCGGACACCGCAGCGTGGAGCAGCACGCGGCTCATCAACTGGTTCAACCGGCGCGGCACGCCATCGCTCGCGCGGTACAGCACCGGAAAGGCGTCCTCGGTGAAGTTCGGCCGCCCGGTCCATCCGGCGATCTGCAGTCGGTGGCCGACGTAATCGGCGACCTCGTCGGGCTCCATGGGATCGAGGTGGTGCACCGCGATCACGCGCTGGCGCAACTGCTCCAGCCGCGCCGACCCGTTCAGCCGCTCGCGGAACTCGGGCTGGCCGAGCAGGAAGATCTGCACCAATGCATGACCCCCTGCCTGGAAATTCGACAGCATCCGCAGCTCTTCCAGCGCCGAGGTCGGCAGCGCCTGACTCTCGTCGACGATCAGCAGCGTGCGCCGGCCCGTCCGCGCGACGCCGTGCAGCCCGCGCTCGATCAGCAGCAGCAACTCGGCCTTGTTCTTACCCGAATGGTCGATCCCCAGCCCGGTCGCGACGATCCGCAGCAGGTCGTCGGCCTCGATCGCGGTCGACACGATCTTTATGACCTTCAAGTTCGCGGGATCGATCTGGTCCATCAGATGCCCGACCAGCGTCGTCTTGCCCGCACCGATATCGCCGGTGATGACGATGAAGCCCTCACCCTGCGCAAGACCATAGCCCAGATACGCCATCGCCTTCTTGTGCGTGGCGGTATCGAACCAGAAACGCGGGTCGGGCGTCAACTGGAACGGGCGGTCGTGGAAACCGAAGAACGTCTCGTACATGGCCGTATCCGTTCAAAAATTGTAGCGCGCGCCGAGCAGCGCCTGCGCCGACACCTGCTTGTCGAAATCGCCCTGGTCGAACGCGTAGATACCCGCCGACAAGGCGGTGCCGAGCCGCCCGAAGTTGCGGCTGTAGGTGCCGTTCAACCCGGTTCCGTACACGTCCTGCGCACCCGGAAGGTCGCTGGAGAACCAGTTCGCGTACAGGTTCGCGTCGAACTGCGACACGCGGCTCAACGCACGCGAATAGAACACCTGCGCATAGGCGCTCTGGTCCTCCAGCCCCAGCACCTGCGTGCCGACCGCGACGCGGGGCGCGTACAGCCGGCGGTTGGCGTAGCCCGCGCCGATGCCGTAGCCGGTGCGGCCCTGCTGCACGCTCCACGCGCCGTCGATCCCGCGCGCGCGGTAGCTCGCGGTCGAGATCGACTGGAACACGTCGTTCAAACACCCGCCGGCGCCGTTCTGCTGGCTGCCGCCCTGGCGTCCGAAGATGCAGCCGCCGAACAATTGCCCGAACGGATCGTTTTGCGTCTGGAAACTGGTCGGCAGCCCCGCGATCCCGTCGCGCAACTGGCGACCGAACGTCTCGATCGCGTCGTAGACGATGACCTGCAACCCCGATGCCTCGGACATGCGCCACGACAGCGCGCCGGTGTAGGTTTCCCCGCCGTAGCGGTAGCCCGCGGTGGCCTGCAGCTCGACGCGCGGCGACGGACGCCAGATCACGCCCGCGTCGTAGATCAGCCCGTCGGTGTCGTAGGCGATCCGCTCGGGCGAGTTCGGATCGGTCACGAAACGGCCGTTCCAGTCGACCACCGCGTTGCCGGCCGTGTCGACCAGCGGATCGCGCTGCGTCGCCTTGATCCGCTCGTAACCCGCACCCGCGCGCAGCGCGACCGTGCGGCTGACCGGCAGCACCACGTCGCCGCGGCCGTAATAGCCCTCGTAGTTCTGATCGAGCTGGTTCGCGTCCTCGCGCTCGTACGCGCCGCTCAGCGTGACGCCGACCAGCGCGATCCGGTTGGCGGGCACGCCGATGCTCGCCTGGACGACGTGGTTGGTCGAGGAATCATAGCCATCCAGCCGCGGAGAACCGGGCGCCAGTGCGATGTCGGTGTCGCCCTCCACCTTGGTATAGCCGAAGCGGTAGCTGCCGGTCACGTCGAACGGCCCGGCGCGCGTCTGCACGCTGGGGCCGGCGAACAGCGAATAGACCTGGGTCAGATTGTCGGTGGTGCCGATCAGGTTGATCGGCGCCGCGCCGCGAATGTCGCTGCGCTGCCGCGTCGCCAATGCGCCGCCGTCCAGCGACAGCCACGGCGCGACCTGCGTCGTCGCGCGCGCCAGACCGCTATGGACGCTCAGGTCCTCGGTGTTGTCCTCCCAGGAGAAGCGCCGTTCGTAGCGGTAGCTGATCTGCGCATCGGTTCGCGCCGTCGAAATGCCCGCATCGATGCCGGCCGCGAGCGAGGTATAGGTGACGACGTCGTCGCCGTTCGACAGCTCCGCCGCGACCGCCTGCGTCGCCTCGATATAGGGCGTGACATAGCGCGACTGCGCCGCGGCAGGCGCGGCGGCGAGCACGCCCGCCATCGTCGCCGTCGCCAGCAGCGCACCCGTCGCCAAATTGGGAAAACGGCCCACGATTATTTCTCCTGACCGTAATAGCTGCCGAAGCGCCCGCGCCCCGGCTCGAACGAGACCGAATTGATGACCAGATGGATTTGCTCGCACCCGTCGAGCAGGTTCACCGCCTCGCGCACGTCGGCCTCCGTGGTGCGATCGGCGCGCACCACCAGCATGACCTGCCCGACCAGCAGCGCCAGCGTGGACGCGGGCGAGGCCGCGAGCGCGGGTGGCGTGTCGAAGATGATGATACGGCGCGGGTTCGCCTCCAGCAGCCGGTCGAGCACCGCTTCGGTGCGGTGCGAGGCGAGTAGTTCGGTGTCGGCGTGGGTGCGCTTGCCCGCCGGCAGCAGCGACAATTGCGGCACGTCGGTCCTGACGACGCAGCTCTCCGGATCGAGCCGCGGGTCGCCCAGGATGTCGAGCAGGCCGACGCTGTCCTCCAGTCCGAGCCGTTGCATGATGTCGGGCTTGGCGAAATCACCGTCGACGAGCAGGATTTCGACGTCGCGCTCCGCCGCCAGACTGATCGCCAGGTTGATCGCGCAGAACGTCTTGCCCTCGCCGGGCTTGCCCGACCCGACGATGATCGTGCGCGCGCGCTGCCCGATCGGTCCATCCGCGATCTCGCGCGCGGTCAGCAGCAACTGCCGCTTGACCAGCCGGAACTCCTCGGCGAGCGCGCCGACCGGGGCGCCGGGCACCAGCATTCCGGCTTCGGCGAGCATCGTGCGGTCGATCTGCGCGACGTCGCTCTCGGGCGCCTCCCACTCGTCCAGCCCGTCGTCGTCGGTGTCGGACAGGAACTCCGCAGGGATCGCGGCAAGCGTCGGCGGCACCGGTCGCGTTGCCACGCCATCGTCCGCTGCCGCGCGGGGCTGATCCTGCCCCAGGGCGACATATTCCTCATCGGCAAGATGATCCGCCTCGGGGGCATCCTGCTCCTCCAGCGGCGGCACTCCCCGGGCGCGAAGATGGGCGCCGAAGTCGTAGACCTTCGCCGCGCGCTCGATCAGCGACTCCTCGGTCGCGGATTTCGGATAACGGTTCATGCGGCAAGTCCCCGCTGGAGCATCTCGACGCCGAGCAGCGCCACGTAAGCGACGCCAAGCGCGGCGAACCCGCCCGCCAGCCACGTCAGCCGGCGCCGGCGCAACTCGGTCTGCTGGCGCGTCACCATCTCGCCGATCGACCCGATCACCGCCATGCCGGTCACCTTTTCGAGCTTCTGCGCGGTCGGGAACGTGCCTTGCAGCTGCCCGAGCGCGAAGGCGGCCCCGACGCCTGCGACCAGTCCGGCGATCAGCACGCCCGTCAGCAACAGCGGCCGATTGGGCGCGGTCGGCGTACGCGGCACGGTGGGCGGATCGATCACGCTGAACTTGACCGCGTCGGTCTGCGTCTGCGCCTGGCTGCGCAGGCTCACCTGCTCGCGCTGCGCGAGCAACTGGTCGTACTGGCTTTTCAGCACGTCGTAATTGCGGTCGATCTCGCCCTGCTCGGCCGCGACCGCGGGATTGCCGACCAGCTTCGCGTTCAACTGGTCGAGATCGCCCTGCAATTGCTGCTTGCGCGCCTGCAGCGCCGCGACGGTTGCACCTTTGTCCGCCATCAACGCCTGCAAAGACCCATATGCCGGGTTCGAGACGCCCCCATCGGACCCGCCCGTCAGCGGCTCGCCGCGTGCGGCCGCCTGCGCCTGCGCGAGCTGCTGCTTCAGCGCGATCACGTCGGGATGGCTCTCGGTATAGCCGCGGCCGCGCGCGTCGGCGAGCTGGCCCTGGATCGCCGCCAGTCGCGCGCGCGCCGGGCCGACGCCGGGCGCGATGCCTGCGCCCGCGATCGTCTTGGGCGTTGCCGCCATCTGCCCCGACAGCGCCGCCATGCTCGACTGCGCCGCCGCCAGATCGGCGTCGACCTGGCTCATCTGCGAGCGCGCAGCGCCGATGCGATCGCTGATCGTGCCGGTGCCGGGCAGCGAGCCGAGGTAATTGTTCTGGAACGCCGCGCGCTTCGCCTCCGCGTCCTGCAATTGCGTGCCGAGCGCCTGCAACCGGTTGTCGAGGAAGGCGAGCGTCTGCGTGTTCTGCGACCGATCGGTCGACAGATTGGTTTCGATAAAGATGTCGATCAGCTTCTGCGTGATCGACGAGGCGAGCTTGGGGCTGGCGGCGGTGGTCGTGATCTCAAACAGATTGTCCTGCTGCGCCGTCACCTTGATCGCGGTCTGCAGCCCGGCGACCCGGTCGGCGATGTCGCGGTCGCTCGACACCGTCTTGGCGAGCTCGGTCCCACGCACGACCTTCTCGAGGCTCACCGCGCTGGTCAGCGTCTGGCGCACGGTGTCGATGTCGCGCGCGTCGTCGTTCGCCGCCTGCATCGAATCCGCGCCGGCGGGCAGGACCGATCGCATCTGCACGAACACGCGCGCCTTCGAATCGTAGCGGCTGGGTATCTGGCTGACGACCAGCCAGCCCGCGATGCACACGGCCCATGCGACCGCCAGCGCGATCCAGCGCCGTGTCCAGATCGCGTGCAGCGCGACCCGCGCTTCGTCGATGATACCGCCCACCCGCGCTACCTCAGAACATGCTTTCGGGGATGATGATGACGTCGCCGGGTTCGAGCCGGACGTTGGCGCTCGCGTCCCCGTCCTTCAGCAGCTTGTTGATCCGCAGGCCGTATTCGGTCTGCTTGCCTGTCGCGCGGTCGTAGCGGATCAGCCGCGCCTTGTTCCCCGCGGCATATTCGCCGAGGCCGCCGACCGCGATCATCGCGTCGAGCAGCGTCATGTTGGCGCGGTACGGCAGGCTCGCGGGCTTCTGCGTCGCGCCGACGATGCGCACCTGCTGGCTGAACGTGCCGGAGAAGCTGTCCACGATCACCGAGACGATCGGGTCCTTGATATATTCGCCTAGCGCCAGCTTCATGTCGGCGGCGAGCATTGCGGGCGTCTTGCCGACCGCGGGCATGTCGCTGATCAGCGGCGTGGTGATGCGGCCGTCGGGGCGCACCTGCACCTTTGCCGACAATTCGGGATTGCGCCACACGAAGATGCTGAGCGAATCGAGCGGGCCGATGACATATTCCTCGCCCGGCTGCTCCTTGCTCGCGACAAAGGTTGCGGGCGGCAGTTCGGGCCGTGTGGCCCCGCCGCGGGCGCAGGCGGTCAGCGTCGTCGACGCCATCAACGCTGCGATGAGACCCTTGGAAACCTTCGCGAACCGCATGCAATCCTCCGTGCGCGCCCGTGTCCGGCCTCGCGGGGATCACGTCCCACCGACCGGTTGCGCCAGCAGTCAGCTATGCGTCGTAGAGGTGAAGATAGCGTTTAGGACGCGCCCGCGAGCACTTCGGCGGGCGCGGGATGTCCCAAAAAGGCACTGGGGCTCGCCGTCAGCCCGTACGCGCCCGCGATGAAGATCGCGATCACGTCACCCACGTCCGCGCGCGGCAGCACGACGCCGTCGGCCAGTCGGTCGAGCGGGGTGCACAGGCAACCGACCACTGACACTGCATCATCGGCAGCTTCGCCCATCCGTCCCGCGATCGCGACCGGATAGTTGCGCCTGACCACCGTTCCGAAATTACCGCTGGCGGCGAGCTGGTGGTGCAACCCGCCATCCACCACCAGAAACGTCTCGCCGCGGCTCTCCTTCCGATCCACGATGCGCGTCAGGTACACGCCCGCCTCGCCGACCAGCCACCGCCCGAGCTCGATCGCGAACGCCGTGCCCGCAAGTATCGCGCCACGCCTGTCCAGCGTCTCACCCAGCGCCGCGCCGATCCGCGCCACGTCGACCGGCGTGTCACCGGCGAAGTGCGGTATCCCGAACCCGCCGCCCAGGTTAACCATCGGCGGCGCTTGCCCGCTCTCCACTGCCAGCCGCTCAGCGAGCGCGACCGTCGCGGCCTGCGTCTCGATCAACGCATCGGTATCGAGCGCCTGCGAGCCCGCGAAGATGTGAAAGCCGCGCCATTCCGCCCCGCTCGCGACGATCGCGCGCACGAGCGCGGGTACGCGCTCGGCATCGACGCCGAAGGGTGACGCGCGCCCGCCCATCTTCATCCCCGACCCGCGCAGCTCCAGGTCCGGGTTCACGCGTACCGCGAGCCGCGGTGCGACGCCGATCCGCTCCCCGGTCGCGATCGCGCGCGCGGCCTCGTTTTCTGATTCGACGTTCAGCGTCACGCCCGCGCACACCGCCGCCTCCAACTCGGCATCGCGCTTGCCCGGCCCCGCGAAACTGATCGCCACGCCCGGCTTGAACGTCAGCACCTCCGCGAGCTCCCCCGCCGACGCGACGTCGAGCCCGTCGACCAGCGGTGCGATCGCCTGAACCAGCGGCACGAACGGATTTGCCTTTACCGCATAATGGAGTCGCACGCCTGCCGGCATAGCGGCCCGGAAACGCGCCACCTTCTCGCGCACCACGCCGACATCGTACACGAACATCGGCGAGCCATGCTCCGCCACCCACGCGTCGGCCGGACGCCCGGCGATCAACAGCATGCCGCGCTGATCGGCGAAGGCAGGCGGGATTGGTCCGATCGGCTTCAACACAGCGTACCTCTGATGTCGGCCGCTATCGCTGCACGGTCGAGCTTGCCGTTCGCATTACGTGGCAGCTCGGCGCGCCAAACGATCTCGGCCGGTTGCATATAGGTCGGCAGGTCACGTCTCAGTCGCGCTCGCAAGGCGATCTCGCCGCCCGCCTCCCCTCGGGCCACGACCACGATCCGCTGCCCTAGCCGCGTATCAGCGACGCCGATCGCCACCGCTTCGCGCACCTCGTCGCCCGCGGTGACCGCTTCCTCTACCTCTTGCGGGCTGACGCGGTTGCCCGATGTCTTGATCATCTCGTCATCGCGCCCGACGAAGCGCAGCAGCCCGGCCGCGTCGGCGACCACGCTGTCGCCCGACCACACCGCCGTCCCGCCCGCGCGCGCGAAGGCCGGCGCGGGGCGGAAACGCTGCGCGGTTCGCTCAGGGTCGCGCCAATACCCTTGAGCGACGAGTGGCCCGGCATGGACCAGCTCGCCCGGCTCGCCCGCAGCCGCCGCGCTGCCGTCGCCGCGCACCACCATCACCTCCGCAAACGGGATCGCCCGCCCGATCGAATCGGGGTTCGCATCGACCAGCGCCGGCGGCAGATAGGTCGAGCGGAATGCTTCGGTCAGCCCGTACATCGGATAAAGATCCGCTGCCGGGAAACGCGCCCGCAGCGCACGCACCATCGCCGGGGTCAGCGCGCCGCCAGAGTTGGTCAGCCGCTTCAACCGCGCCGCCGTCTCGGCGGGCCATTCCGCCTCGAGCAACTGCGTCCACAGCGGCGGCACCCCCGCGAGTGTGGTCGCCTCGACCCGCTCGACCGCCTTCACCACGTCACGCGCGGTCAGATAGTCTAGCGGCGCCACCGCGGCGCCCGCGAGCCAGGTCGAGAACAGCTGGTTCTGCCCATAATCGAACGACAGCGGCAGCACGCCGAGCACGCGATCGGCGGCGTCGATGCCAAGGTAATGCGCGACCGACACCGCGCCGAGCCACAGGTTCGCGTGGCTCAGCATCACGCCCTTGGGCCGCCCGGTCGACCCCGAGGTGTAGAGGATCGCCGCGAGCGCATCCGGGTCTGCGTCGGACGGCGGCAGGGCCTCACCCTCGCCCGCCTCGACGTGCACCTGCGTTGCATCCGGCACGTCGCCCGCCTCCAGCGTCGCCGCGCGCGCCGCCTGCGTCAGCAGCAGCGTCGCAACGCTGTCTGCAAGTATGTACCCCACCTGCGCGCGCTTGAGCGCCGGGTTGATTGGCACGTGCACCAGTCCTGCACGCGCCGCGGCGAGCGGCATCAGGCACGCCTCACGCGTTTTTGGCAGCCACGTCGCGACCCGCGCCCCCGCCTTGGGCACCGCGCGTGCCAGCCACCCGGCGAGCCGCGCCACCCGCGCCTCTGCCTGCGCAAAAGTCATCTCGCCCGCGCGGTCGATCAGCGCGGGCGCATTCGCAGCGCCGCACAGGACATGGTCGATCGGTCGGGCGTTCGGGTCGAGCGGCACCATCGTCCTCTCATAGCGCCCCCGTTGCGCATTTCACCCCCCGCGCCTATCGCACCGCAGCAAGAACGCGACAGCATTCAGGGGAGACGCGCGTGATTCCGGAAGGCACCAACGAGATCGAGAAGACCTTGCGCGCGGTGCTCGCCGACGTGCTGAGCCTGTCGCCCGAGCGCGTCGCCGCCTTTACGCCGGAAACAGGATTGTTCGGCTCGCTGCCGGAACTCGACTCGATGGCGGTCGCGGGCGTGCTGACCGAACTCGAAGATCGCCTCGGCATCGTGATCGAGGACGATGAGGTCGACGGCGAGATGCTCGAAACCTTTGGCGCGCTCACGACCTTCGCCGCGACCAAGGTCCTCAACTGAGCGGTCTGCGTTACGTCGACTATGACTGGCGCGGCGGCCGCGAGGCGATGCTGCGCATGGGGCCGGACGGCGGCCCGACGATCCTCGCTCTCCCCGCCTTGTTCGAGGAAGCCAATCGCACCCGCGCGATCCTCGTCGGCGTGCTGCGCCGGCTCGCCAACGCCGGCTGGTCGGTCGCGCTCCCCGACTTGCCCGGTCAGGGCGAAAGCCTGCTTCCGCTCGCGCAGGTCACCCTCGACGACTGGCGCGCCGCCGCGCAGGCCGCCGCCGCACAGCTCGCATCGCCGATTCACGTCGTCGCGGTCCGCGCCGGCGCGGTAATCGACGCCGACGTCGCCGCGGACAGCCGCTGGTACTGGTCGCCGTTAACCGGCGCGGAGCAAGTGCGCGAACTCACGCGGCTGCGCGATCTGGGTGACGGCGACGGTTATGCCGGCAACGTCGTGTCCGAGGTATTGTTGTCGCAGCTCGCGGCCGCCGAGCCGACGATCACCCCGCCCCCGCGCGTCGTGCGGATGGAAACCGATCCGCGCCCCGCCGACCTGAAGTTCTTTGGCGCGGCACCGTGGCGTGCGAGCGAGCCTGCGGGCGATCCCGCGCTTGTCGCGAACCTCGCCGACGACATTGCCACATGGCTCGCCGCGTGCGCCGGCTGATCACCTTCGCCATCGACGGCACGACCCTCGCCGGCTCGCTCGACGAAGGCGCGGGCACGACCGGCCTCCTGATCGTCGCGGGTGGCAACGAGGTGCGCCACGGCGCGCACCGCGGCATGGCGATGCTGGCGCAGGGACTTGCCGCGCAGGGGACGCCGGTGTTCCGCTACGATCATCGCGGCGTCGGCGACTCGGAGGGCGAGAACCGCGGCTTCGCGCACGCGGGCGACGATCTGCGCGCCGCCGCCGCCGCCTTCCGCCGCGCCGCACCGCACGTCACCCGTCTCTGCGCCTTCGGCAATTGCGATGCCGCGTCCCTGCTCGCGCTCGATGGTCGCAGCGCCGACGTCTCGCGCGTGCTGCTCGCGAATCCCTGGACCATCGAGCAGACCGACGACCTGCCCCCCGCGGCCGCGATCCGCGCCGGCTACGCGCGCCAGCTGCGCGACCCGGCCGAGTGGCGTCGCCTGTTCGGGGGCGGAATCGACGTCGGCAAGGCGATCAGGGGTTTGGCGAAGATCGTTTGCACCCCGTCTGACCAGGGCACCCTCTCACGCCGCGTGACCGATGCAATCGCGGGCTGGGGCAACGACGCGACCGTCCTGCTCGCCCGCGACGACAACACCGCCCGCGCTTTCGTCGACGCCGCGCGCGCTCACACCTTCCGCACGCAGACGATCGACACGTCCTCGCACAGCTTCGCGCGCGCCGCCGACAAGCAGGCGCTCGCCGACATCGTCACGCGCTGGCTGGCGGAATAAGCGGCAGGATTACTCCGCCGCTTCCTTGAACTCCTCGAACTCGACCGCCGCCAGGAACCGCTCGGCGTCGAGCGCGGCCATGCAGCCGGTCCCAGCCGCGGTCACCGCCTGGCGGTACGACTTGTCCATCACGTCGCCGCACGCGAACACGCCCGGCACGCTCGTCTTGGTGGTGCCGGTCTCGACTGCAATATAGCCGTCGTCGTCGAGTGCGAGATGCCCGCGGAACAGCTCGGTCGCCGGGTGATGCCCGATCGCGACGAAGCCGCCGTCGACCGGAATGCGCGAATGCTCGCCCGTTTGTGTGTCTTCCAGCTCGAGCGCGACCAGCCCCGCATTGCCGCCGCCGTCGACGAACTCGCGCACTTCCTTGTTCCACAGCACCTTGATCGACGGATGCGCGTGCAGCCGCTCCTGCAGGATGCGCTCGGCGCGCAAGCTGTCGCGGCGGTGGATCAGCGTCACATCGTCCGAATGGTTGGTCAGGTACAATGCCTCCTCGACTGCGGTATTGCCGCCGCCGATCACCGCCACCTTCTTGCCGCGGTAGAAGAAGCCGTCGCACGTCGCGCACGCGCTGACGCCCTTGCCCTTCATCGCGTCTTCGCTGTCGAGCCCGAGCCATTTGGCCTGCGCGCCGGTCGCGATCACCAGCACCTCGCCCTCGTACACGTCGCCGCCGTCGCCGGTCAGGCGGAACGGCCGGCTGTCGAGGTCGACCTTCACGATCGTGTCCCACATCATCCGCGTACCGACGTGCTCGGCCTGTTTCTGCATCTGCTCCATCAGCCACGGACCCTGGATCACGTCGGCGAAGCCGGGGTAATTCTCGACGTCGGTGGTGGTGGTCAGCTGCCCGCCGGGCTGGATGCCCTGCACCACGATCGGCTTCATGCCGGCGCGCGCGGCGTAGATGGCGGCGGTCAGCCCAGCGGGGCCCGAGCCGAGCACGAGCATGCGAGTCGAATGTGTCGTCATGCTGCGGGATGTAGGGCGCTGCGTGCGGCTTGGAAACTGTGCGCCGCGACAGCTTCGTTGCGCCCACTCCCAAGTCCTGCTTTGGTCGCGCACATGACCGACTTCACGTTCTTACTCCAGCCCGACCGTGGCCAGCCCGCGCGCGATATCCACGTCGTCCACCCGAACCTGTACGAGACTTGGGCAGCAGAGCAGACGCCCCGCGTCCGCGCAGCGCTCGCTGCCAATCGCGTGGTCGGCAAGGCAGGTAACCGCGCGGTGCTGCCGGGCGACGAGGCAGACGACTGGTCGATGCTGCTGGTCTGCAACGAAGACCTCGACTCACCCTGGCGCATTGCCTCGCTCGGCGATGGCCTGCCCGAGGGCACCTATCGCCTCGCCGGCAATGCGCCCGTCGGTGCAGCGGGGCTCGGCTGGCTGCTCGCGCAGCACCGTTTCACCCGCTATCGCACGGGCGAGCCCTCACCGCACCGCGTTCTGCTGACCGACGATCATGCCGGGATCGAGCAGACCGTCCACCTCGCGCGCGCGACCGCCCTCGTGCGCGACCTGGTCGACACCGGCGCCAGCGACATGGGACCCGCGGAGCTACAGACCGAGGCCGCGGCACTTGCCGACCGCCATTCCGCCACGCTCGCGGTCACCAGCGGCGACGCGCTGAAGACAGGTTACCCGATGATCCACGCGGTCGGTCGCGCCGCCGCCGAACACCGCGCCCCCCGCCTGATTGAACTCGAATGGGGCGACGCCAGCCATCCCCGCGTCGCGATCATCGGCAAGGGCGTGTGCTTCGACTCGGGCGGGCTCGACATCAAGCCGTCGGCAGGCATGCGGCTGATGAAAAAAGACATGGGTGGTGCCGCGCACGCGCTGGCACTCGCGAGCCTCGTCATGCAGGCGGGGCTGCCGGTCCACCTCCACCTGCTGATCCCCGCGGTCGAGAACGCGATTTCCGCCGACGCCTTCCGCCCCGGCGACGTGCTGACAACGCGAAAGGGTATGACGGTCGAAAACACCAACACCGACGCCGAAGGGCGGTTGATCCTCGCCGACGCGCTGACCAAGGCGGGCGAAGGCGCCCCCGCACTCATCATCGATTTCGCGACGCTGACTGGCGCCGCGCGCGTCGCGCTCGGCCCCGATCTGCCCGCCACCTTCGTCAACGACGACGCGCTCGCCGCCGACCTGTCCACCGCCGCCGACGCGGTGAAGGACCCGCTGTGGCGATTGCCGTTATGGGACGGCTACGACGCGATGCTCGCGTCCGACATTGCTGACATGGTCAACGCGCCCGACGGAGGGTTAGCGGGCGCGGTGACCGCTGCCTTGTTCCTCCGCCGCTTTGTCGCGGCGGGCACGCCCTGGGCGCACCTCGACACGTTCGCGTGGCGTCCGACCGCCAAGCCGGGACGTCCCAAGGGTGGCGAGGCTTACGGCCTGCGCGCCGCGTTCGAGTTGCTGCGCCGCCGCTTCCCCACCTGAGCCATCAATCAGCCGCGGCGATGATCGGCACGAACTTCGCCGCGGTCAGGCTCGCGCCGCCAACCAATGCACCGTCCACATCGGCGACATGGAGCAGTTCGCGCGCATTGTCGGGTGTCACCGAGCCGCCGTAGAGGATACGCACCCGGTCGGCTTCTTCGCCGATGATGGCGCGCAGTTTGTCGCGGATGGCGCCGTGCATCGCCGCCACGTCGTCCGCGGTTGGCGTCCGCCCGGTGCCGATCGCCCAGACGGGTTCGTACGCGATCGCGCACCATTCTCCGCTCGCCCCGTGCGGCAGCGACCCCGCGACCTGCGCGGTCACCACCGCCTCCGCACGCCCCGCCTCGCGCTCGTCCAGCGTTTCGCCGACGCAGACGATCGCGTGCAGCCCGTGCCGGTGCAACGCCGCTGCCTTTGCTCTCACGTCGGCATCGCGCTCGCCCTGGTCGGCGCGGCGCTCGGAATGGCCGACGATCGAGAAGCGCGCGCCCGCTTCCTTCACCATCGCGGCCGACACGCAGCCGGTGTGCGCGCCCTGGTCGGCGGCGTGGACGTCCTCCGCTCCGATCGTAAGCGCGGAAACTTGCTCGGCCGCCGGCGCGATCAGTGTTGCGGGCACCGCGACTGCCACATCCACCCCTGCGTGCGCCGCCGCCGCATCCGCAATCGCCGACAGTTCGGACAGCGCCGCACGGCTACCGTTCATCTTCCAGTTGCCCGCCACCAATTTGCGCCGTGTCATCCCGCTCTCCCCTTGTTCTGCTGTTACGATCAGCGCGCGATAGCGGGGTCTGCGCCGTGGCGCCACGCCGGGCGCGCGCCTCAAGCGGCATTGCCTATGCGGGGAGCGGTGCCTAAAGCCGCCCGGTTTCCTTGACCTCACGGCTTTCCGGTTCATGCTCAGCTTCTTTCGCCGCATCGTCAATTCAAAGGCTGGCGTCTTCATCACGCTCGCGCTGCTCGGCATCATCGCGCTGTCGTTCGCGGCCGGCGACGTGACCGGACTGTCGTCGGGCGGCGGCGGGTTGTTGGGCAATTCGGTGGTAACGGTCGGCAACGCCGGCATCACCGCCGCCGACGTGCGTAAGCGCGCGCAGGACGAGGTCCGCTTCGCACAGACGCAGCAGCCGGGCTTCGACATGGCGCAGTTGGTCCAACTGGGCGGCGTCGAGTCGATCATCGAGCGGATTGCGAACGCGATCGGGCTGGAGAAGTTTGGCCATGACCAGGGCATCCGTGTCAGCCGTGCGCTGATCGGCAGCGAGATCAAAAACATCGCCGCGTTCCAGGGCCCGACCGGCCAGTTCGACCAAGCCAGTTATGAGCGGCTGATCGCGCAGCGCGGCCTGACCGACGCGCAGATGCAGGACGAGTTCGCGCGCAGCATCATGACGCAGTTCCTCGTCATCCCGACAGTGGGCGCGAGCCAGGTATCGGAGAAGCTGGCGCTTCCCTACGCATCGCTGCTGCTCGAACGCCGCGAGGGGCAGATCGCGCTGATCCCCGCCGCCGCGGTGCCCGCCGGCGCCGCGCCGACCGACGCCGAGGTGCAGAAATTCTACGCCGGCCATCTGCCGCGCTACACCGTGCCCGAACGTCGCGTCGTCCGCTACGCGATCGTCACCCCCGACAGCGTGAAGGCGCAGGCGACCCCCTCGGACGCTGAAATCCAGCAGGCGTATAACGGCAACGCCGCCGCCTACCGCCCGCGCGAACAGCGCACCGTCAGCCTCGTCACCGTGCTCGACCAGAAGGCCGCCGACGCGCTCGCGGCCAAGGTGAAGGCGGGCACCGCGCTCGCCGCCGCGGCGCGCGCGGCCGGGCTAGAGCCGCGCACGATCGACAAGGCCGACAAGGCCGCGCTCACCACGCAGAGCTCGGCCGCGGTCGCGGACGCGCTGTTTGCCGCACAAAAGGGCGCGGTGGTCGGCCCGATCAAGGGCGCAATCGGCTTCGTCGTCGCGAGCGTCGATGCGGTCACGCAGGTTCCCGGCCGCACGCTCGCGCAGGCGCGCGACGAGATCATCCAGACACTGACCCGGACCAAGACCGCCGACGCGCTGTCGCAGGCACAGAACAAAATCGATGACGCCCTCTCCGACAATGCCAACATCAACGAGGTCGCCGCCGACCAGAAGCTGAGCGTCGCGACGACCAAGCCGTTGCTCGCCTCGGGCATCGACCCCGACGACGCCGCGACCAAGCCCGATCCGCGCCTCGTGCCGATCATGCAGGCGGGGTTCGCGGCGGAGGAAGGCGACACGCCGACGATCGTCGCGCTCGGCATCGATGGCGGCTTCGCGGTCGTCGGGCTCGACCGCGTCGTGCGCGCCGCGCCGCGCCCGCTCGCGCAGGTCCGCGCGCAGGTGGTGAAGGATGTCGTGGCCGAGCGGCAGCGCAACGCCGCCAGGCAGATCGCAACGCAGGCGCTCGCGAAGCTCGACAAGGGCGCAACGCTTCCCGCGGTGCTCGCGCAGACCGGCGTGCGCGGTCCCGCGCCGCAGCGGATCGACACGACCCGCGCGCAACTCAACGCCGATCGCCGCGGCGTCGACCCGACGCTCGCATTGCTCTTTTCGATGAAGCAGGGCAGCGCAAAGATGCTCGCCGCGCCCAACAACATGGGCTGGCTGCTGATCAAGCTCGACCGCGTGACGCCGGGCGACGCGCGGACTAAGCCGGGCGTGATCGCGGCGACGCGCGCCGACCTCGGCCGCGTCATCGGTCAGGAATATGCACAGCAATTCACGCGCGCCGCGGTCGACACGGTGGGCGTCAAGCGCAAGCCCGACGCGATCGCGGACCTGAAGCGCGAACTGGCGGGTCAGGGTGGCAATCAGTAATCCTAACGGCAATCCCGGCAGCGTGCCGGACGGTCCTGTCGACCCGCGCGACAAACTGGCCGCGGGTCGCCCCGCGCTGGTCTGGCGGCGGCGCATCGCGGATACTGAAACGCCCGTCGCCGCCGCGCTGAAGCTGCTCGAGCCCGGTCGCGGCGACTTCCTGCTCGAATCGGTCGAGGGCGGCGCGGTGCGCGGGCGCTACAGCCTGCTCGGCCTCGCCCCCGATCTCGTCTTTCGCGCCGAGGGCGAGCGCGCCGCGATCAATCCGCGCTGGCTTGAGGATCGCGACGCCTTCGCCCCCTGCACCGAACCGACGCTCCAGGCGCTGCGCACGCTGGTCGCCGCGTGCCGGATGACCGTTGCGCCCGAACTGCCGCGCGCGCTCGCCTGTCTGGTCGGCTATTTCGGCTACGACACGATTCGGCTGGTCGAGGATCTGCCCGCGCCCGCCACCGACGCGCTCGGCGTACCCGACATGATGTTCGTGCGCCCGACCGTGATCCTCGTGTTCGATCGCCTCGCCGACGCGCTCTTTCTTGTCGCCCCGGTCTGGCCCGACACCGCCCGCGCGCCCGACGCGCTGGTCGCCGCGGCCGAGGAACGGCTCGATGCGGTCGAGGCGCGGCTCGCGACCGCCGCGCTGCCGCCGCGCGTCCGCGCTGACGCGGCGGAGATCGCGCTCACCCCGACCCTGCCCGCGGGCCGCTACGCCGAGATGGTCGCCGCGGCGAAGGACTATATCTACGCCGGCGACATCTTTCAGGTCGTGCTGGCGCAGCGTTTCACCGCGCCCTTTCCGCTGCCCGCGTTCGAGCTCTACCGCGCGCTGCGCCGGATCAACCCGTCGCCTTTCCTCTACCACCTCGATCTGCCCGGCTTCTCGCTGACCGGGTCGAGCCCCGAGATTCTCGTGCGTGCGCGCGACGGCGAGGTGACGATCCGCCCGATCGCGGGCACCCGCCCGCGCGGGCGCACCGCGGCGGAGGACGCCGCCAACCGCGCGTCGCTGCTCGACGATCCCAAGGAGCGCGCCGAGCATCTCATGCTACTCGACCTCGGCCGCAACGATGTCGGCCGCGTCGCGCAGGCGGGCAGCGTCACCGTCACCGACAGCTACATCGTCGAATTCTACAGCCACGTCATGCACATCGTCTCGAACGTCGTCGGCCGGCTCGACCCGGCGCACGACGCGATCGACGCGATCCTCGCGGGCTTTCCCGCGGGCACCGTCAGCGGCGCGCCCAAGGTCCGCGCTTGCGAGGTCATTGCCGAATTGGAGCCAGAGAAGCGCGGTGTCTATGCCGGCGGGGTCGGCTATTTCTCGCCCGACGGCAGCATGGATTCGTGCATCGTGCTGCGCACCGCACTGGTGAAGGACGGCGTCATGCACGTCCAGGCCGGCGCAGGCATCGTCGCCGACAGCGACCCTGCGTACGAACAGCGCGAGTGTGAGGCGAAATCGGGTGCGCTTCTCGCCGCAGCGCGCGAGGCGATCGCGCAGGCGAGTGACGCTGGGTTCGGGCAATAGCCTGAGGCCGCCGGCCTCGAACTATCGGCGGAGGACGCCGGGTTCAGCGAACACTCGGACCGACGCCTCCGTCCTCACGCCGCCCCTATTGCGGCGCCCCCGGCATCATGGCATCGTTCTTTTCCGCGGCGCGCTTTTCCGCGGCATAGGCTCGCGCCCACATCTGCGTGCAGCCACTCTGCCCGCCCGTGCCGACCGGCGAACAGGTATCGGGCAGACCACCGGCGACACGTCCGACCTCGTCGGCCGATGCGGTACGGTTCACCCAACTCTGATTCTGGGCGGCCGGCTCAGCGGTGTTCCGCAACTGCTTGGGGATACGATATTGCTCGTCCGGGTTGATCCGGCTGCACACCACCACCTCGTCACCCTGCGCGACCGGGCATTTGTCGTTACCGGTCAATTGGACGTTGCGGATGCGGCTCGGTGGGCGGTCGGTCTCCGCTTGCGCCTGCGCGGTCGAGCTCACCGGCGCGCCGGTGCTGGTACCGACGGGCGGCACGCTCTGCGCTGACGCCGCCATCGGCAGAAGGATCAGGGAAACGGCGGTGGTGAAACGCAGCATGCGACGTGGCTCCTTGGGCAGTGCTACAAACGCCTGCCCCCCTGAATATCTCCTTACGCAAAGCCGCTTATCGTGTGTCGCGACGATTTCGCACGCGTAACGCCGGTGCAACACGTTGCGCGCCGCCACGCATCGGCTATGGCGACGCGCATGATCCTCGTGGTCGACAATTACGACAGCTTCACCTGGAACCTCGTCCACTACCTGATGGAGTTGGGCGCGGAGGTTCAGGTCATGCGCAACGACGCGCTCTCCGCCGCCGACGCGCTGGCGAGCAACGCGACCGGGTTCCTCATCTCGCCGGGTCCGTGCACCCCGGATGAGGCGGGCATCAGCCTCGACCTCGTCGCCGCCTGTGCGGAGGCACGGCGCCCGCTGCTCGGCGTGTGTCTCGGGCATCAGGCGATCGGACAACATTTCGGCGGCACCGTGCGCCGCGGCGGGTTGATGCACGGCAAGACCTGCCCGGTCGAGCACGACGGGACCGGCCTGTTCGCCGACCTCCCTTCGCCCTTTACCGCGACGCGCTACCATTCGCTGATCGTCACCGACGTGCCCGACAGCCTCATCGTCAACGCGACCGCGGGCGACACGTCGGTGATGGGCCTGCGCCACCGCGAGCTGCCGATCCACGGCGTCCAGTTCCATCCCGAGAGCATCGCGACCGAGCACGGCCACGATCTGCTCGCCAACTTCCTGCGCATCACGGGCATCAAAACCGGGGCGACGGCGTGACCAGTTTCGCGCAACTGCCCGATCCCGCTTCGCCGCTCAGCCGGCAGAGCGCGGCGCAGGCGTTCGCCGACATCCTCGACGGCCGCACCACCGAGGAGGCGATCGCCGAGTTCCTCGTCGCCTTGTCGATCCGCGGTGAGTCCAGCCTCGAGATCGCCGAGGCCGCGCGCGCGCTGCGTGAGCGCCTGATCCCGATTACCGCGCCGGCGGGCGCGATCGACGTCTGCGGCACCGGCGGCGACGGGCAGCACACGCTCAACGTCTCCACGGCCGTCAGCCTCGTCGTTGCAGCGTGCGGCGTGCCGGTCGCCAAGCACGGCAACCGCGCCGCCTCGTCAAAGGCGGGCGCCGCCGACACGCTCGAGGCGCTCGGGCTCGACATGGACCGCGCGGGCGCGCAGGCGGAGCAGACGCTCGCCGACCTCGGCATCTGCTTCCTGTTCGCCGCCAACCATCACCCGGCGATGCTCCGCATCACCCCGATCCGCCGCCGCATCGGCCGGCGCACGATCTTCAACCTGATGGGCCCGCTCGCCAACCCCGCGCACGTGACGCGCCAGTTGATCGGCATCGCACGCCCCGATTACGCCCCCGTCTATGCCGAGGCGCTGGCACAGCTCGGCAGTGAGGGCGCATTCGTCGTCTCGGGCGAAGAGGGGCTGGACGAGATCTCCGGCGCGGGCGCGACCGTCGTCGTCAGCATCGGCGACGTGGCGCTGCCCGCACGCATCACGCCCGAGGACGCGGGGCTCACGCGCCACCCGACCAGCGCGATCCGCGGCGGTGACGCCGCGTTCAACGCGATGGCGCTGCGCCGCCTGCTCCTCGGCGAGCACGGCCCGTACCGCGACGCAGTGCTGTTGAACGCTGCCGCGGCGCTCGTTCTCTCGGGCACACAGACCGCACTCCGCGACGCCGCCGCCCGCGCTGCCGAGGCAATCGACCGCGGAGACGCGAACGCGCTGCTCGATCGCTGGATCGCTTACGCATGACCATCCTCGATCAGATCATCGCCACCAAGCGTGAGGAAGTCGCCGCGCGCAAGGTGGCCTCGACCCGCGCCGACCTCGACGCGCGCATCGCCGAGCAATCGCCGCCGCGCGGCTTTCGCGCCGCGCTCGATCGCACCGTCGCCGCCGGCCGCCACGCGCTCATCGCCGAGATCAAGAAGGCAAGTCCGTCGAAGGGGCTGATCCGCGCCGATTTCGATCCGCCCGCACACGCGCGCGCCTATGCCGCGGGCGGCGCGACCTGTCTCTCGGTCCTGACCGACGAACGCTATTTCCAGGGCTCGGACGCCTTTCTTCAGGCTGCGCGCGCCGCATGCAACCTGCCCGTGATCCGCAAGGACTTCACGATCGACCCGTGGCAGGCGATCGAGGCGCGCGCATTGGGTGCCGACGCGATCCTGCTGATCGTCGCCGCGCTCGACGACGCGACGCTTGCCGAATGCGAGGCCGCCGCGATCGACATCGGGCTCGACGTGCTGGTCGAGGTGCACGACGCGCACGAGATGGAGCGTGCCGCGCGGCTGCGCTCGCGCCTCATCGGGGTCAACAACCGCGATCTGCGCGATTTCACGGTCGACTATCGTCGCACCTACGATCTCGTCGCCCACGCGCCCGAGGGATGCACCTTCGTCGCTGAAAGCGGGCTCACCATCCGCGCCGATCTCGACGCGATGGCTGCGCACGACATCCGCTGCTTCCTCATCGGCGAGGCGCTGATGCGCCAGCCCGACGTCGAGGCGGCGACCCGCGCGCTGGTCGGATGAGCGCGCTCACCCACCTCGACGCCGATGGCGCCGCGCACATGGTCGACGTCGGCGACAAGGACGTCACCCGCCGCGAGGCGACCGCTACGGGGCGCATCGCGATGTCGGCGGAGGCGGTCGCCGCGATCCGCGCCGGCGCGGTGAAAAAGGGTGACGTGATCGCGGTCGCGCGCGTCGCGGGCATCATGGCGGCGAAACGCACCAGCGACCTCGTGCCGCTCTGCCACCCGCTACCGATCACCCACGCCTCGCTCGACCTCGACGTGACCGACGACGGCGTCGCCGCCACCGCGACCGTTCGCACCGACGGAAAGACCGGGGTCGAGATGGAAGCGCTCACCGCCGTCTCGGTCGCGCTCCTTACCGTCTACGACATGGCAAAGGCGATCGACAAGGCGATGATCCTGCACGATATTCAGGTGATCGCGAAGAGCGGCGGCCGATCGGGCGACTGGCAACGGTGAGCGACTTCGGCGATCCGGCAATCGTGCCGTGGCGCACGACCGCGCGCGAGACGCTGATCGCCGACCGCTGGCTGACGCTCCACGCCGACACCTGCGTGACCGCTGAAGGTGCGACGGTCGGGCCCTACTACGTCACCGGTTATCCCGATTGGGCGCTGATTGTCGCGCTGGACGACGCCGACAACATCCTGATGATCGAGCAATACCGCCACACGCGCGGCATCGTCTCGCTCGAACTGCCCGGTGGCGGCGTCGACGCGAGCGACGCCGATTTGCTCGCCGGCGCGCGTCGCGAACTGCTCGAAGAAACCGGCTGCGTCGCCGACGATTGGCAGGTCGTCGCCTCGCTCAGCCCCAATCCCGCGATCCACACGAACCGCTGCCACGCGGTCCTCGCACGCGGCATCCGCTGTGTCGCCCTGCCGCATGACGAGCCGAGCGAGCGCGTCCGCCGCCACTGGATCGCAGTCGACGAGGTCGTTCGCCGCGCAATGGCAGGCGAGGTGCAGCAGGCGGTTCACGTCGCCGCGCTCGCGATCGTGCTCGGCCGCCTCCATCGATGGAACCCCGCATGACCCTCTTGCCCGTCGAGGAAGCGCAGGCGCGCGTGCTGGCGCTCGGCACGCCCGTCGCGTCCGAAGAGGTCGCGATCCACGCCGCGCTCGGTCGTTGGACGGTGCAGCCGATCGTCGCCGCGCGTACGCAGCCCGCGCGCGACCTGTCCGCGATGGACGGCTACGCGATCCGGTTCGCCGATCTGCCCGGACCGTGGCGCGTCGTCGGCGAAAGCGCGGCCGGCAACCCCCTCGCCGGCCGTGTCGAGGCGGGTGAGGCCGCACGCATCTTCACCGGCGCCGCGATGCCCGACGGGGCCGACACCGTGCTGGTGCAGGAGGAAGCCGAGCGCGACGGCGACCGCCTCATCCTCGCAGGCGAAGGTCCACCGTTCCTCGCGCGCAACGTCCGCCGCCGCGGGCTCGACTTCGCGCTTAGCGACGTGCTGGTCGACGCGGGCGAACGGCTCACGCCCGCCCGACTCGCGGTCTGTGCGACAGGCGGCGTCGGGCGCATTCCCGTCGCGCGGACGATCCGCGTAGCGATCGCCGCCACCGGCGACGAACTGATCGAACCCGGCGGCGACGCCGGGGCCGACGCGCTGCCCGAATCTAACCGCCTGCTGCTGCGCGCGCTGCTCGCCGATCTGCCGGTCGAGTTCGTCGATCTCGGCATCCTGGCCGATCGCCTCGACACGCTGACCGTCGCCTTCTCGCAGGTCGAGGCCGACGTGCTCGTCACCACCGGCGGCGCGTCGGTCGGGGACCATGATCTGGTCCGTCCCGCGCTCGACGCCGCGGGCTTTTCGCTCGATTTCTGGCGCATCGCGCTACGTCCGGGGAAGCCGATGCTCGCCGGGCGTCGCGGCGCGACCGTGGTAATTGGCCTACCAGGAAATCCGGTGTCGGCGTTCGTTACCGCCTTGCTGTTCGTGCGTCCGCTCGTCGCGCATCTGTCGGGTGCGCTTCACCCCTTCCCGTGTCCGACCAGCGCGATCCTGGGAGAGCCGCTCGCCGCCAATGGCGCGCGCAGCGACTATCTGCGCGCCGAGCTGCGCGACGGTCGCGCCTATGCGTCCACCATCCAGGACAGTTCAATGCTGCGCACGCTCGCGCGCTCGACCTGCCTGATCGTGCGCCCACCGCACGCACCCGCGGCGACCGCCGGCGACTCGGCGGAAGTCCTGATGATCGCGTAAGCACGTCGCTTGACGGAACACACGTTGTTCCATAAAGGTTCTTTATCTGTTCACGAAAGGAGCCGCGCGATGCTTACCCGCAAGCAGCATGAGCTGATTTGCTTCATCGAAGATCGGCTGGCCACCACCGGCGTGTCTCCTTCGTTCGAAGAGATGAAGGAAGCGCTCGATCTCAAGTCGAAATCGGGTGTCCACCGCCTGATCAGCGCGCTCGAGGAGCGCGGCTACATCAAGCGCTTGCCCAACCGCGCGCGGGCGCTCGAAATCCTGCGCGTGCCAGAGCGCTCGGACGGCACCGCGCCGAAGCCGGCGGCGGCTGCTCGCGATCTACCTCAGCCCGCGAACGACGTGGTCGAGATCCCGCTTCACGGCCGCATCGCGGCCGGTGTGCCGATCGAGGCGTTCGAGGGTTCGACCAGCCTGCCCGTTCCGGCTGCCCTACTCGGCGCAGGCGAACACTATGCGCTCGAAGTGTCCGGCGACTCGATGGTGGAGGCGGGCATCCTCGACGGTGATTACGCGCTGATCCGCAAGCAGGAGGTCGCGCGTGACGGGGAGATCGTTGTCGCGCTGATCGACGACAGTGAGGCGACGCTCAAATACTTCCGTCACGAAGGCGCGATGGTCCGGCTCGATCCCGCCAATCGTGCCTACGATCCGCAGCGCTACACCCCCGCCCAGGTCCGCGTTCAAGGCAAGCTCGCCGGTATCCTTCGCCGCTACGCGTGACCCACGGGTGCGCGTCGGCTGGCGCGCGCACCGCCTCGATCTGAGCGTTGGCGAAACTCACCGCGACGCCGCCGGTCCGTTGCAAAGCCGCGCGATCCAACGTCAACCAGCGCGCACGACAGCGACGGGGTACGCGTCGTTCGCTCACCACGATGTCGACACGGTGGCACAGGTCGATGAAGGCGCCTGCATCGACTAGATAGCCGCTGCGGGTGGCGAGCAGCGTCACACGACGCATGCCGACCCGCCGCGTCGCCCAACACACATCCTGGTTGCAGCGCGCGGCATGCGTCTCCGACAGAACCGCCAGTTCGCCAGTAAGCGTGGTCTACGGGCCGCCTTGCCTATTCGGCCGTAGCGGGGATGCTTGTCGTCTTTGACGAGGACGCGGACGGTGCGGGAAGTTTTCGGGTCTGAGACTGGTCATACGAGCGCTCGTATGACTGGTCGCGTAGAGGTGATTGGCCGGGTGTCGGGCCGGCGGAGCTGGTCGGACGCGGAGAAGCTGGAGATACTGGCCGAGGCGTTCCGGCCGGGCGTGCGGGTCCGTGATGTCATCGCGCGGCGCGAGGTGTCGAGCGGCCTGATCTACACGTGGCGCAAGCAGGCGCGATTGGGCAAGCTGAGCGGGGTCGCGCCCGCGCTGCCGACCTTCGCCGAGGTGCGTGTGGCCGAGGTCGCCGCTCCTGTGCCACAGCCGGCGACGTCCGCGCCGGGCCTCATCTGCATCGAGTTGCCGGGCGGCGTGCGGGTGAGCGTGGACGGCGCGGTGGATGCCGGCGCCCTGGCGCGGGTGCTGTCGGTGCTGAGGTGAGCCCGGCGCCGTTGCCGACGCGGGTGTTCCTGGCCTGCGGCGTGACCGACATGCGCAAGGGGTTCGACGGGCTGGCGGTGCTGGTCCAGCAGGTGCTGACGGAGAACCCGCATTCCGGTGCGCTGTTCGCATTCCGCGGCAAGCGCGGCCATCTGGTCAAGCTGCTGTGGTTCGACGGCCAGGGTTTGTGCCTGTTCTCCAAGCGGCTCGACCGCGGCCGCTTCGTCTGGCCGGTGACGGCCACGGGCACGGTGACACTGACGCCGGCGCAGCTGTCGATGCTGCTGGAGGGCATCGACTGGCGCCGGCCCGAGCGCACGTTCGTGCCGGCGCTGGCGGGCTGAAAACGGCGGTTTTGCATGAGTTCTGCTCGCCCGAGAGAGTGCGATCTGCTATGAATTCTGCGTGTCGGAAGCGCCCGTTTCCCCTGCTGATGCGACCGCGCGGATCGCCGCGCTGGAGGCTTCGCTCGCCCGGGCCAATGCCGCGCTCGCCGCCCGCGACCTGCTCATCGACACGTTGCGCGGGCAGATCGCCCGGTTGCGGCGGATGCAGTTCGGCGCCTCGTCGGAGAAGCTCGGTCGCGAGATCGAGCAGCTCGAACTGGCGCTGGAAGAGCTGGAAACGGAGCGGGATGTTTCCGCAGTTGAGACCGCCGCGCCCGACATGATGCCCCGACCGGCGCCGGTCCGCAGCCTGCCCGGTCACCTGCCGCGTGAGGAGATCATCCACGAGCCCGCGTCCGGCGTCTGCACCTGCCCGGACTGCGGCGGTGCGCTGCGCCGGCTGGGCATGGACGCGCACGAGATGCTCGACATCGTGCCGGTGTGCTGGCGGGTCGTGCGCAACGTCCGTCCCAAATACAGCTGCCGGGCTTGCGAGAAAATCGTCCAGGCACCCGCGCCGGTCAGCGCCGTGGCGCGGGGCAAGGCGACCTTCGCGACGCTGGCGCACGTCGTCGTCGCCAAGTTCGACCACCACCTGCCGCTGTACCGCCAGGCCGAGATGATGGCTGCGCAGGGTCTCGACATCGACCGCTCGACGCTCGCGGGCTGGAGTGGGCAAGCCGCAGCGCTGCTCGACCCGGTGGTCAGCCGCATCCGCGATGCGGTGCTCAAGGCCGACAAGATCCACGCCGATGACACGCCGGTGCCGGTGCTCGATCCCGGCCGGGGCAAGACTGCGACCGGGCGACTATGGGTTTACGCAACCGACGACCGGGCGTCGGGCAGCACGGCGCTGCGCGCGACATGGTATCGCTTCACGCCCGACCGCACCGCTGCACACCCGCTGTCGCATCTCGCCGGCTTCCGCGGCTTTCTCCAGGCTGACGCCTATGCCGGGTATGACGGCCTTTACCGGGGCGGCGCGACCGAGGTGGCGTGCTGGGCCCACTTCCGTCGCAAGGTGTTCGACCTGCACGAGCGTGTCCCCACGCCGCTGAGCACCGACATCCTCGAACAAATCGGCGCGCTCTATGCCGTCGAGGCCGAGGTCCGCGGCCAGCCGCCGGATGCACGCCATCATGCCCGGCAGGAACGAAGCAGACCGCTGGTCGACGCCTTGCGCGAGGTGCTCGACGCCGGCTTACGCCGCCTGTCGCCTAAGTCCGACATGGCCAAGGCCATCGCCTATGGCACCAGGCGCTGGCCGGCGCTGTCCCGCTTCCTCGAAGACGGACGGTTGGAGATCGATAACAACATCGCCGAACGCGCGCTGCGCGGCATCGCTGTCGGTCGCCGCAACTGGTTGTTCGCCGGCTCAAAAGCAGGCGGTGAACGAGCTGCCGCGATCTACACCGTCATCCAGACCTGCAAGGCCAACGGCGTCGACCCGCAAGCCTATATCGCCGACGTCATCGCCAAGGTCGCCGACGACTGGCCCGCAAGCCGATGGGATGAGCTCATGCCGTGGAACTGGTCTCGCGAACCTGTCAGATTGGCGGCATGACTGCCGAAACCGTCGCTCGCCTGCATATCGTCCTCAACGACATCGACCCCGCCATCTGGCGCCGGGTCGACATGCCGGTCACCGCCAGCCTCAAGATGCTCCACGACGTCGTCCAGGCTGCGATGGG
>NZ_CAKZHV010000065.1 GCF_936927845.1 uncultured Sphingomonas sp. | reverse complement strand
TCGGCGGAGCTGACTTCCGGCGAACTGTAGGTGTACGGTTGAGGGCGAAGCACCTCCTTGAAGTTCTGCGGCTCCGGGATGCGGTGCTCTCCGGCGGGCCGCCAGGGAGCCTCGGCCGGGTACAATGCCATAGGATTGGCCTCGGTCCAAAGCCGGTAGTCGGGCCTCGCGATCTAAATCACGCGATCGGGCATCGCTGATCTCCTTCATGCGGCCATCATCGCTAGTATGTCGGCTCGCCAGCGCCGGTAATCGGCCCTGCACGCCGCCGAGAAGGGCGCGTCCCATTTAAGGAAATGGGTCCAGACCTCCTCGGTTTCTTCGCTTGCCACCGCCAGCGCGGCTGCTCGCTCCGGAACTCCGGTCGCGAGCTTGGCAAGCTTCCACTCCTTCTCGATCGAGCGCAAGGCGAAGCGCAAACTCGTGATCCGCTCCATCCTAGCGCGGACCAGCCGGGGCCGGTTCAAGCCGACGACTTCATCCGTCCCCACTCCTCGCGCTGTCAGAAGGGAAACGACCGAGCCGTCGTGCCCGTCCGGCTGCGGCCTGATGCTGAATGCGAGGTGCGGACGCGGATCGTCCACGGTGGGGTTCAGCAGGGCGGGAGCCTCCGCCGCTTCGCCTCCGAGCGCCGTCGATCGCGGCGTGCCGAGGAGCGGGAACCTGTTCTCCTTGCCGAACTTCGCCTCGCCGCCACCCGGGACGGGATGGTAGCGTGCACGATTGCAGTCCTGGCAGGCCGGCAGAAGATTCGACCATTCCGACGCAAGCCACCAGTAGCCGCCCGACATGGTTCCATCGTCCTCGAGGACGCCGCCCTTCGGCCGGTAATGCTCCACGTCGAAGGGAGCGCCGTCGATGCGATACTCGCAATAGGCGCATTTCCCGCCGAAGAGCGCGGCCAGCGCATTCTTGACCTCCGCCCGCCCGTACACTTCGAACGGGTAGGCCGACGTGGGCGGCGGCACCTTCTGATAGTGCGCCTTGGCCTTCGCCCTCTCCTTGGAAGCGGCGGTGGCGGCACCTGCGCCTAGGCAGGCCGGGGCGAAACTCGCCGCGTTGAGACGCCGGATCACGACGCCTCCCCCGCCTCGGCGACCTCGGCAGCCTCGAATTCGTCCAGGATCTGCTCGACCGCCTCCTCATCCCAGACGTCAGGATCACGCTCCCCAGCCGTCTTGGCGAGGTACCGATCGATCACCTCATAGAGCAGCCGCTCCCGGCGCGTACGTCCCATCGGAAGGCTCGGCTTCAGGCGCGCCCGGATTTCCTCCAGTTCGGCATCATCCGCGCCGTCGGGCGTCGGTCGGGCGAGCAGCCGGTAGTAGGCGGCAAGATCGCGATCGACCTCCGGCCGCAGCGTCGTGCGCAATCCGAACAGGTCGGACGTCAGCATCTGGTCGACGTCGAGCCCGTCCAGGCTGGGTATCATCGGCTCCGACAAGGTCGGGCTGCCGTCCGGTGAACGATCGAGAAGCCGCACCTCCTCCTGCGACAAGCCGCGAAGCACGAGCGGATCATGCGTGGTCAGCATGAGCTGGCTGAGCGGAAACGCCCTGCGGAACGCGTCGACGACCCGCAGTCGCCACTCCGGGTGAAGATGGGCATCGATTTCGTCAACAAGGAGGAGCACCTGGGCGGAACTCAGGCTGCCCCAGGTCTCGTACATCACGTCCATCACGTCGGTGCCGAGCGACAGGATGCTCTTGAAGCCCGAGCTGAGGTCCGTCAGCCGGCGCCGGCGCCCTCCCTCCTCTATCGCCAGTCGCCCGTCCCGTTCGATTAACGCGGTCGCCGCACTGGTGAGCATCTCGTTGAGCGCTCGCGCGACGTCCTCCGCTCGACTCGCCCCTTCGCGACCTGCAAGGTGACGCTCGAGCCCGAACGGCCCGTTGACCGAGAAGCGCTCCTCCATGAGCGTATGCACGCGGAAGTCGGCGCGCCGGCGGCGTTCGCCGAGACGTCCGCGAGCCGGCAGTCGGTAGGCTCCGTAGCCCAGGACCGTCACCGGGACTCGGCGGTGGCCGCCGAGCACGGCATCGCCCTCCTCGAACGTCACGACGTTCGTGTCGTCGGTATCGAAGAATTGCACCCCGATCCTGCCTCGATGCACGCCGTCACGGAGGCACCATCTGGCTACCACGCCGGCCTCCATCGCCTGCGTCGGTCCCATCGCGCCGATCGCGACGGCCTGGAGCAGGCACGTCTTTCCAGCGGCGTTCTCCCCGAGCACGGCTATCGAGCCCGCCCCCTTGCCGCCTCCGGCGCCGCGTGCCGGGAACTCCACCACGGCGTGGTCGATGCCGCGGAACCCGTCGATCACGACGCGACGTACGTACCGCCTCTCGCCGGCCCTCACCTCCGACGGCGTCGCGGAGTCGCGGCCTGCGCCACCGCTCGCCGACTGCTCGACCGCCTCGACCAGCCGCGCAGCGCGTTCCGGGGAAAGCTCCTGGCGGGACCATGCCCTGAACGGGTGTCCCGCGGGGAGTCCCTGGACAAGGCGGATCAGGATAATGCCCTGGAAGCCGACGCGGTCGGCGATGGCGGAGGCGACGAGGCTCGAGCGCCGCTGCCCGGGCGCCAGCGGTCGATCCGGCGCGAGGTCGAGGGACCGAAGGACCTGCAGACGCGCATGCCGCAGGTCCGGGCGGTTCAGGGATAGCACCTCGATCGTCGTGGCACCGCGGTCGTCGATGCCGGAGAGAAGGCCGTTCCCGTCGAGGATCAGGTGCTCGGCCGGCGCGTCGAAGCATGGGTCGAGGAGCATGGCGCCCTCGGCGCTAAGTGGGGCGGACCGCGGGTCCCCCTCTGCGCCCCCGCGCTGCCGGATCGGGAAGAAATTGCGCTTCGCGCGCAGGCACGCGTTGCATGCCGGATAGAGGTTGGCCCACTCGAGGCCGAGCCAGCAATAGTATTGGAAGTCGACCTCGCCGTCGCCCCGGTCGGCTCCCTGCCACGGACGATAATGGTCGATGTTGAACCCGCCATCCTGAAGCGGTGTCTCGCAATATGCGCACGCGCCCCAGAACAGCCTGAACAGCTCTTGGCGGAGGCGCTCGTCTCCAAGCACGGGTTCGGGAGGTTGCGGAGGCCGCCGGTCCCGCTCTCCCGACGCGAGATAGCGCTCGACCGCCCTGCGATATTCGCTGGCCAGGCGACCTCGAAGGATTTCCGGCTCCGGAATGGCCGACCTCGAAACGTAGCGCATCGTCTCCCCGCATCGATGCGCCACCTGTGTCGGGCGGATCGTCGCCTCAACCTATCGCGTATCGGGTAAACGACAAGGCGTTGCCGCCGACGCTGCGGCCCTCCGCCGGGAGCCCGCCGACGCGGAGGAAACACCAAGGGCGGCTGCCGGCTGGCGATGTTTGAACGAACGGCCGCTTACCCCTGTCCGCGTTAGAAAGCGGCCGTTTCGCTTCCCACCCAAAACTCAAAAGCAGAGGAGCTACTTTTGAGCGAGCAACTTATTCGCCCAACAGCCAGACCGCTGCAGCTCAACCGGCTGTTTCCGCATCCTTGATCGTCGCCATCTCTGTCGAAGCGGGCTTCGATCGGTGTAGCGCGGTGATGCGCTTGACTTGGGCGATACTGCATCCCGCCAGTTCGGCTGTCTTGGCGATGCTCATGCCCGCCTCACGCAGACCGATGATGCGACGGTGATGAGCCAGATCGGGTTTGCGACCGGTGTAGCGCCCTGCCCTCTTAGCGAGCTCGATCCCTTCGCGCTGCCGCTCCCGCCGGGTCTCATAATCATCTCGCGCGGTCTGAAGCGCGACGCGCAGTAGCATGTCCTGGACCGCCTCCAGCACGATCCGCGCGACCCCTGCACTGTCAGCGACCAGGTCCGTGAGATCGACAATCCCCGGCACCGCGAGTCGCGCGCCTCGCGAGCGAATAGCCTCGACAAGGAGCTCAGCCTCCGTGAGCGGAAGGCGGCTGATCCTGTCAATCTTCTCCGCGACCACTACCTCCCCCGGCTGCAGGTCCGCTACCATGCGCAACAGCTCCGGCCGGTCGGGGCGCGCGCCAGACGCCTTCTCGCGGTAGACCGCCGCGACGTAATAGCCCGCCGCGCGCGCGCCCGCGACGATCGCCTCCTGCCGCGTCAGATCCTGCTCGTCGGTGCTGACGCGCAGGTAGACACGCGCCGCTCGGATCGGATGTGGATTGCCGTCGTTCGTCATAGCCAATCTGCATATACCCTTGTGAGCTAGCGGCCAATTGGAGACGTACGAGCTTGTCCGAACGAGGAACAAATAAGGACTACGGCGCTGCTCATTATGAACGACGGAGATTGTTGTTCAGGATTGATCGCGATGATTTAGGGGTAAGGCGGGTGCCCGCCAGTCCATATTTACAGATACATCTGCGGAAAAGACCCATTTCCGGTCACTCGCGGGTTAGTTTCGGCTTACCAACTTCTGCCGTCCGTTCATCCGGCTATAGGCTTCGTTGCGATCCTGTTTACCAGCAGCGCGGGGCTTGAAGTGCAGAACGGTCTTCTCGTTCGAATGCAGCCCGCGTAACATCGTGATCGCTCGGGGGTGATGAACGTCAGTGATGCTAGATCGACTCCGTTGCGGACAGGCTCTGATGGCTTGGCGCGACGCCTTCACCAGAGCCACTTGGCTAGCATTCGATTTCGCAACGCAGGCGGCGGTGGACCGCGTGGCAGGCCAAATTCCCAAGGCAGGCATACGAGACACCTACTGGGATCCGGTTGCCTTCGCGTATCCTCGCATCGACGCCGCTATGCGGGACGCCTTAGCTCGGCCAATGTGCTCGACGCTGCACCAAGGGCTCACGCATCTTCGAAGCCTTGGTTGTTCGAGCGAGTTGCTAGAGGTTGAATTAACAGCCGCAGTGAAAGCAGCCATCGGTCCCACAGTGCTGGCATTACCCCGCCCAGACGAAGAAAAGGATCAGATTCCACCCTGGCCGTTCGACCTCGATGCATCTTGGCAATCCCGGGCGGTGCAACTCGGCATTGCTGGCGCCACGGCGGCGATAATCGCGCCCGAGGCTCTGATCGGCGTTATGGGTTATGGAGCTGCGACGCTAGCCAAGCCGCTGTTCGCTTACAGGATTGCGTCCGCCGTTGACGCGCGCGTCAAAGAGGTCTGGGTCGGAAGTGGCAATGACCCACCAGGAGCGATGACAGTGATACTTGATGCCGTCGATCAAGTCACGTTTAGTTTTCAAGGGAAGATGTCATGAACGACGCCGCTGCCTTCGCACAATCCTTCATTCCTAAGCCGGATGCTGTACAGGGTCTGGTGGATGGAACATTACAGCGGATCGGCAGCGTAATCTATCACGTGGGTGGCGGCATCCATAGCCACATGCAGGAAACGGCTGCTTTCAATCCAGCAAAGTTACTTGCAGGGGTGAACGAGGTTTCGGGACAGCTCACCCATGTCTCCCAGGGCTTGCAGCTATTGAAGGTCTCGCAGTTCGCGAACGTGGCTCTCTCAGCGGTTGACATCGGCGTGTCGGTAGCGGGCTTCGTTGTGATGAATGCTAAGCTGAACGCGTTACGCACCGACGTGCAGGCCTTATCGGCTAACATCGAGCTGCTTCGTGAAGAGAAGTTCGAAGAAGACTTTGTTATGCTATCTACGTTTCTCCAACGATTTGAAGAGGCGTGGTTTTGGCGCAACATTGACAAGGCTGAAGATGAATGGCGCGCGATCGCAAGCGAGGCCCGTCGGTACCAAGACCTGTTCGAATATCGAGCCAAGCGCTTGCTGGCTGGCCCGTCGCCAGCCTACGCCGTGGCCGACCGCATGGTCGACGCACTGTCGACGATTGGCGGACTACGCTTTTCCGCCGCGATGGCAGCCAGTGAGGATAAATTAGCGACAAGGATTGCTGAGCAGTGCGCTGATCAGGTGACCGCTCTTACTGGAAAGATTGGGCTCGTGGAACTCGTTAAGTCCTCGCTGCCACCTGGCATGGCGCCGGGCTCGGCTGGTTGGGCGACGCAGATTCGGTTGGCAAGCGATAAGGCCGAGCCACTGGCAGCCAAGTTCCGCGAGCGCGAGGCTAGAGCGGCCACGCGCTCGGCGCCTCTTTCAATGCTCCCCGAACACGGCTTAAGTCCACATCGTTGGCTGCGGATGGCCCGCGAGGAAACAGCTGAGCCGCTCCTCGTCCTTAGCCCGGCTCTCAGTTCAGCTTAACGACCCAGTTGCAGTCGTTCGGACCGCTTGTCGCGCCTCCCGAAATCTGCCGTACATTCATGTAAGACAATGTCAGCCTTTTCGGCGTCGCTTTGCAGCATCAGCAGAGGGCCGCTTTTACCGTAAGCGTCCGGTCTTCTCCGCCTTGCTGACGAGGTGATGCGCAAGCCACAGG
>NZ_CAKZHV010000064.1 GCF_936927845.1 uncultured Sphingomonas sp. | reverse complement strand
CGCTTTCATTGGAACGGCGTGTCACCTCGATCTCGATCGCGCCGCCGCCGTTGATTGTACCGGCAAAAACCCGGCTTTCCGCGTCCACTGCATCAGGCTTTGCCCGCGCCGCTGCGGCATCGGCGACCGGCACCTTGTCGACCGGGATGCTTTCACCCGTCACCGGGGCCTGGTTGATCGCGCTGGTGCCTTTGATGACGAAGCCGTCAGCAGGCAGGCGCTCGTTCGGGCGGACGATGGCAATGTCCCCGACGACCATCTGCTCGACCGGGATTTCGCTGGTCTGCCCGCCGCGTCGCACGGTCGCGGTTTCGGGCGCGAGCTTCGCCAGCGCCTCGATCGCCTTCTTGGCGCGGCCCATCGCGTAATGCTCAAGCGCATGGCCAAGGCTGAACAGGAACAGCAGCAGCGCGCCTTCGGCCCATGCGCCCAGCGCCGCGGCGCCGGCGGCAGCGACCAACATCAGCGTGTCGATCTCGAACTTCTTCATCCGAAGGTTGTCGATCGCCTCGCGCAGCGTGAAGAATCCGCCGAAGAAATAGGCCGCGACATAGCAGGCGGTGGGCAGCCACTCCGGTACGCCGGCAACCAGCCTCTCGATCGCATAGCCGATCCCCAGCAGTGCGCCGCAGGCGAGCGCGAAGATCAGCTCGGTGTTGGGGCCAAGAAACTCGGCATGGCTATGGTCGTGGCCATCGCCAGGACCGTGCTTCTCCTCGTCCGCGCCGTGGCCACCCGGCCCGTGGTCATGGCCAGCATGGTCGTCAGCCGCGACCCGCTTGCCTACACCGACCTTCAGCTTGCGAAGTGCGGCGCGGACCTCCTCTTCGGTGGTCTCCCGGCGATCATACTCGACCCGAACCGAGCCGCTGGTGCTGGCGCTTGCCTGGACGACGCCGGGCAAGGCGCACAGCGCATCGCTGACGGTCCGCGCCCGGCGCGCGTGATTGATACCCGTCACCTGCCAGATCGCATGACCGTAGCGTTCGGTGATTTCGGCACCAGCGGCGCGCACCATTTCGCGCAAGCGGGGCAGCGGCAGTTTGGCGGCGTCAAAATGGATGCACAGCGCCGCCGGCGTGTCGCCGTCGACGCAGATCACATGGGCCCGCTCGACGCCTTCGCGTTTCGACAGGGTCGACACGAGACGGTCCAGACAAGCGTCGGCCGCGTCAGGAAGGTCGGGCAGCAGGACCGGAATATCGAGTTCGAGCTTGTCGTTCATGACGACCTCCTTTCCCTTTTCTTGGTTTCGGCGCGCGCGTCGCGCAGGATTTCGACACCGCCCTTGATGGCGATGATGGCAGTGGCGAAGCCGACCAGCAGGTCCGGCCAGTTGGTGCCCAGCCACAGCACCAGCACGCCGGCGATCAGGATGCCGCCATTGGAAATGAAGTCATTGAAGCTGAAGGTGGTGGCGGCCCGAAGGTTGACGTCCGGATCCTTGAGCCGCTGGAGCAGCCGCAGGCACAGGTAGTTCACGACGCCAGCGATCGCCGACATGACCATCATGGTCGGTCCGATCGGCTCGCTGCCCTGAAGGTAGCGCCGGCCAACGTCGATCAGGATGCCGCCCGCGAAGATCAGCAGCATGACGCCGGAGGCCGTCGCCGCTCGCGTCTTCCATGTCTCGCCCCGGGTGAGCGCCACGAGGCTCAGCGCGTACACGGCGGTATCCGACAGGTTGTCGACGCCGTTGGCGATCAGCGCGCTCGAATCCGCGAAGAAGCCGGAAATAAAGAAGCCAGCCGCGATTGCCGCATTCAGCAGCAGGACAATCCAGAGCGTACGACGCTCTCGCCCGCCATTATTGTCATTGTTCGGGATCATCCCATGATCTCCTCAAGCGTCAGCAGGGCGAGGAACCCCACGAAGAACATCGAGCTGATGAGCGGGGTGTCAGGCTTCTCGTGCGCCTCGACCAGCAACTCCTCCGTGACGAGATAGAGCAGCGCCATCAGACCAAAGCTCAGGAAGCCAGCGACCATTACCGGCGAAAGCGTGGCGACAGGAACGGCCGCGAGCGCGCCGATCGGCAGCAGCAACGCCAATGCCGAAACGATCACGATGATGCGCAGGCGCGAGCGATAGGTTTCCGCCAGCTCGTCGGTCAGCGTCAGACCCAGGAAGAGCACTTCGAGCGTAAGCGCGATCGTCAGCAGGAACCCTGCCTTCTCGCCCGCGACGAACGCGAGGCCGAGCACCAGGCCATCAACCAGAATGTCGATGCCGATCGCCGCCAGCAACGCCATCGGTCCCTTGAAGCGGGCCTCGAAAGCCTTGAGCCCCAACATCGTCGCGACACCCGCCGCCCCACCGATCAGCGTCGCGCTGGGCGAAGCCTCATGCTTGACCTGCGGCAGGATTTCGGTCGCTGCCGCCGCAAACACGACGCCGGCGGCGAGATGCTGTAGGCCCGCCACGAGGCCAGGATTCAACTTGGTGCGGCTCGCAATGATCGCGCCGAGCACGACCGCCAGCACAGGCGCAAGCGTGTAGAGCAATGCTTGCATATGCTATGATCCCTCCGGGGTTCGGTGACAGACGCGGATCTTCCCGCCCTGCGTGAAGGCGATCGACCCACCCGCCACGACTGCCCGCGACCGGTCGCCGCGAAACTCATCGCCCGTTCGTTGCGCGTGCAGGATCTCGGTCCTGCCGTTGGGCAGCCAGGTGACAGCCATCTTCAGGCCGTCGTCGATGAAGTCGACATCGGCGCGCGATCCGTCGTCGCAATACATGATGCGTTGCGCGATCAATCGGGGCGTCAGATGCGTTTCATGCGCCGGCTCGACAGGTTCGCTCGGCGCGGGATTGCACGCTCCGGCGACCATACCCGCGAACAGAACGGCGCCGATGCGCGCGGCTGTCAGGCAAGGCAGGTAACGCAAAGCGCGCACCGCACTCACCACAGCACGCCGTGATCGGGCGTCAGCGGCTCAGGGGCTGGCAGTCCCGCCGTCTGAAGAAGGTCGATCTCGATCGTGCGGCACATGGCCGTGAGTGGGACATCGTGGACGCTATTGGCGAACGGATCGGTCAGATCCTCGCCGATGCTCAGCACCGCGAGGAAGACGAGTCCGATCAGCGTCGATCCGATCGGCGTGGCAAGGCCCAGAGATTCGACCAGCGCGATCGGGAGCAGCACGCAGAACACGCGCGTGAAAAGGTTCGGGAAGAACCTAAAGCCATTAGGCAGCGGCGTGTTCTTGATCCGCTCCATGCCGCCTTGGGCATTGGCGATGTCGATCAGGACGCGCTCGACAGTTGCCTGCTGGATCTCAGTGGTCCGACCTTCCGCGAGCGCGTCGGCGTAGATGCCCGATATGTCTTCCAAGAGCGCGTTGGCAGGGTTCAGGCGACCGACCGCCATATCGGCGACGTCCGTTCCGGCGACCCGAGCAATCTCTTCATAGGGCGACTGTCGGCGAAGCTGGCAGCGCATCGAGTGCGCAAAGGCGATCTGCCGCAGAATGATGTTGTGCCGCATCTCACTGCCCTCGGGTTCCCCCTTGGTCAGGCTGCGCGTGATCCGGGCCAGGCTGCGCGACGCATTGATGAGCGCGCCCCAAAGGGTTCGCGCTTCCCACCAGCGAGCATAAGCAGCGTTGGTGCGGAACCCCATGAAGAGCGCGATGGCAGTGCCGAAAAGCGCCGTCGGCAAAGGCGGTTCCTTAATCGGGGTCATTATGTGGAATGCCGTCACGGCTACGTCCCACACGAACAAGATCGTGAGCGGCTTCCAAACCTCGACAATGATCTGCCTAAACCGTGGTCTCGCGCCAACAATCATATCAACTTTGCCCTAAATCCCTTTGCGATCGTTATCCAATCGGCATGTTCATGATGTCCCGATAAGCGGACAGCAGCTTGTTCCGGACTTGCAGGGTCGCTTCGAAAGTTATGGATGCGCGGCTCTGGATGAGCGCGACGGTTGCAATGTCGGTGGTTTCGCCACGCTCATATGCTTCCGTGACGACATCCTCTTGCTCCTGGGTCTCGTTGACCTTCGCGACCACGGCATTGAGGGTGTCGGCGAAGTTCGACGCCGGAGCGGTGGGCGTCACGCCGGGCGGTGCCGTCGGCTGTGCCTCGCGCAAAGCGCGGCTTCGCGCGATCACTTCGGCGCGAATGACCATCACATTCGAGATCGACGTGTCAGACATCGCTTCTCTCCCGTTGCAGCGCGACGTGTCGGAAGACAGGACGGTTCATCTGGCGCCCTCCCGTTCGCAGGTCCGGGTCCGGCCATCGCCTTCCACGATGGTGAGCTGCGTTCCTTTGAAGGTCGCGGTGGCCGTCTCGCCGACATACTGGAGGCCCTGCGCTGGAGCGGTCAGTGTCACGGGCGTCCCGCTGCCAGAACGCCGCAAATCGATCTGCAGGCCGTTGTCCTTGAAATCGACGAACAGCGGTTCCCGGTCGGAACAGCGATAGGGGTGTCGCCCCATTTCCCCAGTCGCCACAGCGCTGTCGGACGAATGGATTTCTTGCTCCGTTGGGGGAGCCGGCGGCTTGCTTTCCGAGCAAGCTGCCAACCCGGCAACGAGGATGAGGGCGGGTAGTACCCGGATCCCAGGCATCATCGCGCCTTCCTCCTGTAGCGGGAGGGGACGCGCTGACGATTGATCTCACGGGCAGGCTGACCCACCCGCCAGCGCAGATAGGTTGCGAGGCGGTCGTCGGCCTCGATCATCAGGGACCGCAGGCGGCGCAACATCATCGCCGCGAACGGCAGAGAGAGCGCCCCGCGCAGCGTGCAGCTATGTGTTAGCCTGGTGCCACCATCGTCCCCTGCCAGCTCGTACCGCTCTTCGAGCGTGAACAGATAAGGGATGCCGCAGGACCAAGCGAAGGCGTGCGGCTTATCGAATTGATCGACCCGGGCCGGCGTCCGAATTGGCCGGGTGATGCCCTGGATCGCGAAGGTACATTCCGTCTCGCCAAGCAGGCACGGGTTGTCGAGGAATGCGAGCGGACTCCAAGCCCGACGATGATCCGGATCGGTGATCGCCGACCAGATCCGCAGTGGCCCGCCGTGAAGCATTGAGCTGGTTATGGTGCGAGGCATATCCCCATCTCCCAGAGATGAGCGGGGCGATCGCGGACCGCCCCGCTCACCCATCAGGCCAAGTTGTTCACGAAGGTCTGACCGTGGTCGTCCCCTTCATGCTCCTCATTGTAGTGCTCGGGATTCTCGATCACTTTCTGCCCGAACCGGGCATAGAGCGTCGGCAGAACGAACAGCGTCAGCAGCGTCGCCGAGATCAGGCCGCCGATGACGACGGTCGCCAAGGGCTTCTGCACCTCCGCGCCCGCGCCCTCGCCAAGCGCCATCGGCACGAAGCCGAGGCTGGCGACAAGCGCGGTCATGACGACAGGCCGCAGACGCTGCATTGCGCCGACATGGGCCGCCTCTTCGCGCGATAGCCCCGACCGGATCAGATCCTGGATCGAGCTGACCATCACGAGGCCGTTGAGGACCGCGATGCCCGACAGGGCGATGAAGCCCACCGCCGCCGAAATCGAAAAGTCCATGCCTCGCAAGAAGAGCAGCAGGACACCGCCCACCAGCGCGAAGGGCACGCCGGTGAAGACGATCGCGGCATCGCGGACCGATCCCAATGCGCCATAGAGCAGCAACAGGATCAGGATGAAGCAGGCCGGAATAACCAGCTTCAGCCGCTCGCTTGCCGATTGCAGGTTTTCGAATTGGCCGCCCCATTCGAGATAGGTACCGGCAGGCAGCCGAACCTGGCTGGCGATCGCTGCCTGCGCATCCGCAACCACCGATCCGACGTCGCGGCCACGCACGTTGGCTTGCACCACCACGCGCCGTTTGCCGTTCTCGCGGCTGATCTGGTTGGGACCGTCGACCACCTTGATCTCGGCGACGCTGGACAGCGGCACATAGCCGCCGCCTGCGACCGGCACCTGCACCTGCTGGAGCAGGCCGATGTCGGCGCGCTGCGCCTCAGACAGGCGGATCACCACCGGGAAGCGACGATCGCCCTCGAAGATCTGGCCCGAGGTCCGCCCGCCGATCGTGGCAGTCACGGTGTCCTGCACGTCTTGCGCCGTGACGCCCAGGCGCGCCATCGCGTCACGATTGACGCGGATGTCGAGCATGGGAAGACCTGTCGTTTGCTCGACTTTCACGTCCGCGGCACCCTGCGTCTTACGCAGCGTCGCAGCGATTTGCTCGGCCGTCCGGTTCATCTGGTTGAAGTCGTCCCCGAACACCTTCACCGCGATGTCACCGCGCACGCCGGCGATCAGCTCATTGAAGCGCATCTGGATGGGCTGGGTGATCTCGTAGGCATTGCCCGGGATCTTCGCGAGCTTACCCTCGATCCGGCTCACCAGCTCCTCCTTGGGAAGCTCAGGATTCGGCCAATCCTTGCGCGGCTTCAGGATAACGAACATGTCGGTTGCGTTCGGCGGCATCGGGTCGGCCGCCAGCTCGGCGGTGCCCGTCTTGGAATAGACGAATTGCACCTCCGGCTGCTTCGACATCATTCGCTCGATCGGCACCTGCATCGCCTGGCTCTGCTGGACCGACGTCGCCGGAATACGGAGCGACTGGATCAGCAAATCGCCTTCATCGAGCTGCGGCAGGAACACCGAGCCGAGCGTGGTGAAGGCCAGCGCCGCCACCACAAGGCTCGCGACACCCGCCCCGATCGTCACGGTCGGACGCTTCATCGCCCGATCAAGACCAGGTTCGTAGCGCTTCTTCAGCCACGTGATAATGCGGCCGTCCTTCTCCTCAACCTTCTTCGATAGCCAGATCGCGATCATCGCCGGCACGAAGGTGAGAGAGAGGATGAAGGCGAAGGCGAGCGCGATGATGACGGTGAGCGCCATCGGCACGAACGTCTTGCCCTCCACGCCGGTCAACGTGAGCAGCGGCACATAGACAAGGATGATGATCGCCTGCCCGTACACCGAGGGACGGATCATCTCACGCGCAGCGGAAGCCACGGTCGCGAGCCGTTCCTTGACGCTGAGCAATCGTCCTTCATGATGCTGTTGCTCGGCAAGCCGGCGCAGCGCGTTTTCGACGATGATGACAGCGCCATCGACAATCAGACCGAAGTCCAAGGCGCCGAGGCTCATCAGATTGGCGGAGACACCGGCACGCAGCATCCCGAAGCCGGTCAGCATCATGGTAATCGGGATGACCAGCGCCGCGATCAGGGCCGCACGGAAGTTGCCGAGCAGCAGGAAGAGCACGACGATG
>NZ_CAKZHV010000063.1 GCF_936927845.1 uncultured Sphingomonas sp. | reverse complement strand
GCCGTGTGTCATTTCTATTTGGGGCAGAATGTGTCTTTTCTAATCAGCGGGAACAGAGCGTAACGGCTCAGCGGCGCCTCAAGCTGCCCCAATCGCGGCCGGCGCTTCGATCAGCCATCGCCCGACGACCCGCTCGAAATCGACATACGGGATCCGATCTGGGTGAAACTCTAGCACGGCCGCCAGATCGGGCAAGTCGGCCAGAAACGCCTTATAGACGCGCTGCACGCGGTCGGCGCTCGGCAGCTCGCGACGCGACACGTTGGCGAGCCAATCACGCGCCTCGCGAAGTGCTCGAGTCGGGTCGCCCCCATGCTCGTGGATGTCCATGCCAGCCAGATCGGAGATGAAACGCTGGTAGCGGAACTGCTCCACGTCGAGGATCAGGATACGCTTTACCTTCTGATGTTGGCCACCGTAGCGCTTGGCGCCAAGGAACAGCCCGAGTTCGAGCGGCATGTTGAAGCGCGGCAGGTTGTTGACCGCGTCCAGCTCGGTGCGTGACAGGTCATGAATGCCGTAGCGGCACTGCTCGATCAGAGCGAAGATCTTGTCAATCCGAGTCTGGCCACCGTCATCCAGTTCGCGCGCCGAGCGCGGGCGAAAGCCGCAGACGAGAATGGCGAAGATCAGTGCGCGGAACGTCGGCGCGAACGCATCGTCGAAGGGGCAATTGATGAAGACGTCATCCGTCGACGTCTGAACGACCGGCAAACTACTTCTTCTTGGCCAGAACGCTCTTCACTGCCGCGGCGATACGCTGGTCGGAGACGGTCGCCTTCTTGGTTGCCACCGGCGCCAGAACGTAACGGCCCGTCGCTGCGCTGCGCCCGAGCACGCCTGGCTTGCTCCCCTTGGTGGTAATCGTATCGGACCGGGTCGCCATGACAGTAATATGCGCCTCCCCGTCTCGCCGCGCAAGCGGCGTCCATGGCACCGGCCCGACTAGCGCGATCGTTCCCGTCGCGACGTCGAAGCTGATTGCATCGGCAAAGGGTCGGAGCACCTCGCTTGGACTTGCTTAGGTGATCGGCAGGCTGACTTCGCCGACGGTCAGACCGCTCGTCACCAAGGTCAAGCACCGCCCTGTTTCTCGGATCGCGCACGACTCCCCCGCTGATCCCGTCCAGCGCCACCGAGCTGATCCGTAACAGCCTGATCTCGCCGCGCTGGATGGCTGAGATCACAGCGCTTCTTAAATCATAAGCAGGAGCCGCCGAGAGCGTACACTCGAGCGGCTTCTGGACTGGCAAGCAATTCCTGCCGGCGGGTCTCGCGACAGTAAGCCTAGCTCACGGGCAAGCTCAAGAGCGTCATATTGCCATGCGACCCTGATCCAGCAGACTGAGGGTTGTCATGACCAGCGCGGATTTAGCTCTACGCCTTGCCTAGTGCGCGCATCGTATCGGGCAATAACGTGTACACCGCTTCGCGCCGGGCGCCTCGATTGTGGTGATCTACTCGCCAGCCCTCATAGTGGCGCCGGACCAGCCCTGCCCGGACCAGCTCGGACACCGCCCGGCTGACATTACACCGGCCGGAGCGGCGCACCCGCTCCAGCACCACTTGCTCCACTAGTCGTGACGCTGCGTCAGGGTCTCCTGGCAGCTGCTCCTGCCCTGCCAGTTCCACCCTCACCTGCTCGGCCAGCGCTGCCCGCTTATGATCGCGGGCTGCCATGGGAGCGAGGGAGTCGCACAACCAGTCGCGCAGCCGAACGGCCTGCCCCTGCCGGAGGACGTAGGGTCCTGCCTTGCCCCCCTGCCCTGCCGCGCGCGCGATCAGGTTCAAGACCATGAAGGCGTAGCGCGGCCGGGTCGACACCTGCGCGATAACATCGATGATCGACGGCAGACCCTCGGCTAAGGCGTCTGGGACGAAATCCTCGGCGGGGCCACCGGGGATGCGGAGAACAAGTCACCTTGAATCATGGGAACAGGAGAAGCACGAAACGGGAATCGTGTGAATCCCTTCCGGTTCGGCCGGCGGCGTTTCTGTCGGCTGCGACACTTTGCCGCTGGGCAAAGTGTCACGATTGGCATTTCCAAACTATCTACTTGTGGGCGTCCACACTCCTGATCGGCCTACACGCAATCAGTACCCGTTTTCGCTCGACCGGAAGCCATTCGGCTGCGCGCGGTCCGCCGTTCTGTCGTGGAGCGGCAGCCCGAACTCTACGCCAAGCGCTAACTGTCGTCGGCCCTCTCGCCGGTGTCCGCGGCGTCCGGTTCCAACCGCCTCCACGACCATCCCGCTACCGCGAGCGCTCTGTCGATCCAAGTGGCAACGTGCCCTGGCTCGCCGCTGCAATACCAGGTGAGATAGTCTCCCTCCTCGCGCACCCAGGACACCACCTCGCCGGCCCGCCTGAAGCCGTAGGAGACGTCCATGCCATCTGGACCGGACCAACGAATGTTGGCGAGCGCACACCAGAGGTCGACAGCGCACGCGCCATCCGCTCTCACCCGTTCGCCGAGAACACGGTCGAGGATGATCTCGAATGCCTTGTAGGGTCGGTAAACACGGCTGCTGGGCTGACCCTGGAAGTCGTTGCGGCTGAAGAACGGGAAGGTTGCCTCCGTCGAGTTGATCCGCATCATCGCGGTCACGACACCTTACCATTGGCCGCCCCGTGTCGCACCGCTGATGATTCCAGCGGCTGACGCAAGCCGCTACGCGCTTCTGGGAACAGTCCCGGCATCCAGCGCCCCGCCAGCGTGGCAGGAAAGGCGATCTGCAGGGGCGCCCGGGAACTGTCGGCCGTCAGCACGCCGAGACTCGTCAGCGCGGAGGTAACCCGGCGCGCTTGGCGTTCGCCAGTGCCGACGATACTCTCTACCTCGCCGCGCGGGAGCTCGCCTCGGTACAGCGCTGCGTCAATTACCTGGATGGCCTTGGCCGGCAGCCTTCCCCCGTCCGTCTCTTCGGCCGCCCAGCGCCGGATGCGACTGCGCAGCTGGTCGGGCTCGACCAAGCCGGCCATGAAGTCGACTTGGTCGATGCAGGTCTTCAAGAAGAAGGTCGTGAAGCTCGCCAGCTCCTCCTCGCTTAGCGAGCCCCGCCCATCAAGGTCGTTGCGGCGGGGTAGGTCGCAGGCGGCAAGGTGCCGCTTATAGGCCTGCACGTTGCGGCCGAGGCCGCGCGCGATGGACCACACGCCGCCCGTGTCGAGCGCGTCGAGCAGCATGGCGTGCGACATGAGGCGGGCGACCCGCCCGTTGCCGTCGAGAAAAGGGTGAATCCAGGCGAACCGGTGATGCGCGGCCGCGAGAGATACGATGGCGTCCGTCGCGCCGCGCTTCTGATACGCCCAGGCGAAGTGCTCGAGAAAGCGCGGCACCGCCCCGGGGCTGATCGCAATGTGCTGCCCGACCCGGAGATCGCGGGTCCGCAGGGCACCGGGCTCGACCAGAACGCGCTCGCCGCCCTCGACCGGCTCAATCCAGAGCATCGACTCGGGCAGATGCTCGCAGAAGCGTCGGTGAACCTCTTGCAGGCCCTCCACGCTCGTCGCCCGGCCCGCCAGCCCTCCCCCGTCGATCCAGCCCTGGACCGCGAAATGGGCGGTCGCCTCGAGCTGCAGGTCCCGCTTGGCCGGGTCAGCGCTGAAGTCGTTCTTCAGCGCCCGCTCGATGTCGACGGGGTGGGTATCATGCCCCTCGATCAGGTTGCTGTAGTAGCAGGTCACCGTTCGGACGAGACCGGCGAGCCCAGCCCGGAGTGCGGGCGGCAGACTGCTGCGGAAGGCGGCAGACTTGGCGGTCAGCTCGATCGCGAGGTCGACGGCGTCGCGGTACCGCGGCCCGCCCTGCCCCATTTTCATGGGCTGCACGGCGCCGATGCCCTCGCCCCGGTCGGCGACCACCCCGAAGTCCGGTTCGTTGGCCATGTCCTGCAGCATCTGGATTACCTGCTTGCCTCGCTAAGGTCGTCCGATCTCCGCCATCCTTGGCCGCTACGATGTCCGCTTCGACGGCCGGCAAACCCAGATCATATGAGCAGGAACGAAGCTGATCCGCCCACCCGTAATCGCAACGCGATGTCTCACATGTCGAAGTCGTAATCGTGGTCGATCTCGATTTCCGGCTCCTTCACCAGCTCTCTGACCGGAACCGGCGACTGCCGAACAGCCTCCGCCACCGGCTTGGCAGGCTCGCTGCCGATGGATCGGAGGGCGGCACTCATCGCCTCCAGTTGGCGGCGATCGCTCGCGCCAGGATCGTCTAGTCGGGGCAGCTCGCCCGTGGCCGGATCGAATCGCTCCCTACCGGACAACGAGAGCTCGGGTGCCACATCGCTCGCGTGCGGAACGTCACCGCGATGTGACTTGATCGCGTTGGCGAGCGCTTTCTTGTCGTCGGTGTGCAGCGACACGTCCTCGCGCGCGCGGGTCTGGAGCACGTAGTAGAGGCTCTCGCTGTTCAGCAGCCTGTCGCGGCTGTCCATCACCGTGATCGCGCGATCGACCGTCATCCCTTGCGCACGGTGCATGTTGATGACAGCGCCATGGCCAAGCCGCTCGCGCATCGGATCGTCGGGCCCGATCACATGATCCCGGTCACGGCCGGACAGGTGGAGCGTGTCGCCATCGATCGCGGTGAGCGTCATCGCAGCACCGTTCGCCATCCCGCGCTTCAGGTCGCTGGCCGTGAAGACCAAGCGGTCACCTTCGCGAACTTCGATCTCTCCGGGAACGGAGAGCGCGGCCCCCTCCCCTCCCGATCGGAGGCTTTTGGGATCGAAGAGCCTGGTTTGACCGTCACGGGCGAGCTCGAGCATGCCGCTCGCCCGATCGATCAAGCCAACCTCGTAGGATCCCGGCACAAGCCCTGACTGGTGGCGGTAGATGTCGAGCCGCATCCCCTCCGCCCAATGCCGGATCTGGCGCAGCTCCTCGCGGGTCAGGTTCAGCGTGTCCCAGCTGCGCAGGCTCAGGGCGTCCGCGCCCAGCTTTCCTCTAGCCAGCAGCTCGGCCCGAACCGTCTCCAGCACGGCTTCGCGCAGCACGTGCCCCGAAGTGAGCAAGGCGGTGCGGTCGCGTTCTTCGGGCGAAAGCTGCAGATATTCTACAACGGCCGCTCCTGCGGGATGAGCGTTCTCCTGGACCTTGTTCCCGAGCCGTTCGAAAGCAGCAGCGACCCTGCCCTCGCGTGCCAGGGAGGCGGCCTCACGGAGCACATCGGTCTGTTGGCGCCGGTTCTCGGTCAGCCGCACCGTCGGAGCCTCCGCCTCCTGCAGCAGCGCGAACGGCCGCCCGGCCTCTACGGCGGGTATCTGCTTCACGTCACCGACCAGCACCAGCTTGGCGGCCTCGCCGTTCCGGGCGACCTCGAACAACCCGGCAAGCTGACGCGAGGACACCATCGAGGCCTCCTCCAGCACCACGACCTTGCCCTTCATCAGCGCCGACAGCTGCTCGTTCGGCTTGGCCGGGCCGACCCGGCTAGCATGCTCCTTCAGCACGGATGCGAGCGAGCGCACCTCCAGCCCCCGTCCGGTCAGGTCATCCATCAACTTGTTCTGCGGGACCAGCACCAGCATCCCCGCCCCTACTTCCGCGCCAACCTCCCGTACGAGTTCGAAGAGGAACGACTTGCCGGTACCGGCATCGCCTTGGACGACCTGGATGCGGTTGGTGCCGGACAGCATGGCGTGTACCGCGACACGCTGTTCGCCGGACAGCGTGACCTCGCGCCGACTGGCCGCGCGGTCGAGTGCGGTGTCGACCGAAGCGGCCTCGAGGATGGGTGTCCCCTGCCCCACCCCGCCATGCGCGGCCGCAACCAGCGCCTTTTCCGTCGCCAGCATATCGCGGGTCGTGAGCCGGTCTGCGTGCAGGCTGCCGCGCGGACCGGCGATGAGCACACCTGCCTCCCGCAGCCGCTCGATGCGCTCCTCGATACCGCGCACCGTCGCGCCCTTCTCCGCCATATCGAGGCTGCTTTTCAGCAGGTTCGCGTAGGTGAAGCTCGCTTCGCGTTCGCCGAGGTGCCGAACACCGGCCGCGACCGCATAGCCGCTCGCCAGCTCGGCGCTCCGGCGCACCGCATCCGTGCCGTGAAGCAGCGGCTCGGGTCGTGGTCCGAAGGCATGCGTGATCCGCTCAAGCAAGGCGGCCCCCCAGGCACGCACGGCATCGAGTACGGACCGCGGCCGCTCGATTCCGCGCGCGGCGTCCACGACGGCGGAGATGGCAGCACCATGGACCTCGGCCTTCTCGGCCCACATGACGCGGGCAACCGTGGCATCGCCCGCCTGTTTGGCGTCGCGAGTACTGACCGCGATCGTCTCCATCGCCTTCGGGCCGGAAGCCCCAAGCTCAGCCGCCCGGCTAAGGATCTGTTCGCGCCGTGCGCTGAACGCATCGATGGCGGCACGCGGGATACCGCTGATCTCGAACTGACCGTGCTTGCCGGTGATCTCGATCCGATAGCCGAGCTGCTCCAACCGGGCACGGAAGTCGGCATGGAAGGCGGCGCCGATCGTGCTCGAATGCTTCCACAGCGCCGAATTGTGGAGGGCGACCCAGCGACCGTCACCCCGCTGTGCGGCATTCGCCACGACGACATGAGCGTGGGCCTGCGGGTCGAGCTTCCGGCTAAGGTCATGGTAGAAGATCGCGTACACCAAGCGACCGGGTTCGATCACCGCGCCGGCCTTGCCCCACCGCACCTCCCCGAACCGCTCCTCGGCCCACGCCATGGTGCTCCGGATCGCTTCCGCAAACGCTGGCATGACCCGCTCATCGCGGCCGATCATGGCGACCAGCGATACCGACTTCGGCGCGCTGAACGTCAGCTCGAACCCCGGCGCCCGCTCGCCATTGCCCCCTCTCGCAATAACGGCCCCGTTGGGCAGTTTGCCGTCCAGCACCTCGGCGAATTTTCCGGCATTCACGGTGCCGGACAGACCGAGTTCCTCGGCCCCTCCCCCGCCCCACTCGGAAGGCCCTTCCTGCTCCCCGGTGTAGTAGTTGTCGGCCGCATAATAGCCGGCGGCATCACCGCCGCCGGCGATCGAGTTGGGCCGGACGGTCACGGCGTCGTGCCGAGCAGAGGCGGAAAGGTGAGCCGGCACGGAAACGGCTTCTTCATGCGCTTCGCGTGGTCCACGCATTCGGCGTACCGGACCCGGTATGTATCATCGCCGAGAAGGCCTTTGGTCTCCGCCATCAGCTCGCCTTTCGTGCGCCCATCGCCTGCCAGGCTCCATGCCGCAGATGCCGAGTCACTCTCACCCAGAAGGCGGATGGAAAGCCAGCGCGTCGGCGCCGTATTCGCGAAAAGTAGGCAGATCAGAACAAGTCCGGCGATGCCAAGGGCGGCACCTGCGCCAAGCTTTGTACGCGTACCCGACTGACGCTTCTCGATGCGATCGAGCTGCTTCCCGAGGCTCTTCGCCTGCTCCTCGACGGCTTTGGTGACATTGAGAACCGAGGCGGCCAGAGCGCCCTGCGCTTCCTTGAAGATGGTCGTAAATTCGGCCTGGAACTTGGCGATCATGTCGCGGAGATGTCCGGTCCCGCCCGTCTCCTTGATGGTCGTCTTGATCGCGTCGAAGCCTGCGTTCAACGCGCCGGGCAGATCCTTCGTTTGCTGGGCGATCAGGGCCGAGACGCGGCGCGTGATCTCGCCGATTTGAGCGGTCTGTTCCTCCATGCGATCGGCATGGCGGCGCTCACGTTGCTGACGCACCGACAGGGCTGCTTGTGCCTCCCTGTCGAACATGGTGGTGACCGCCTGTTCGACGAGATCACGGATGGGAATATTGCGCCGTTTGGATTCGGCATCCAGGCGGCTGTGGACCTTACTGGAGACGTCGATCCGCCTGCGGCCGGCATCGGTCATCGCCGCAGCATCCCGCGCGCTTCGGCCAGCATCCGGGTTGCCAGGTCGGTCCGGCGCTGCCGCATCTCAGCCAGCCCCTTCTTGCTCTCCGGGCCACGCCCGACCTGCACTTCCGCGACGACTTCCAGGCCGGCACGAACCTTGGTGAGCTGGTCGAGCAGGATCTCGTCGAGCGGCAGCAGCTCGTCCTCGAGTGAGCGCACCAGCGTGTCCGCCACCCAGGCGCTGCGCGTCTTGCCGACCTGGCCCGCGCGGCGCTCGATGCCGGCAAGCTGGTCGGGTTGCAGGTACACCGTGATCGGTACGCGCGCCATGCGGACCCCCTTCTACCCCGGAAGGGAGTGTGCATTGCGCATAACGGGCGCGCAAGGAGGAAGTGCAGAGCAGCGCCAGAAGAAACGCTGCAAATCCGTGCTCTAGATGCTCTGTGGACCACCATGGACCAGACGGTCCGAGCACAGCATCTGCGTCGGACCATGCCGCTCAACGACGCGAATCTGCCCTTTTTCGCACCCCGTCAGGGTGCATCGGGTGTGCCCCTACCCTTACTGCTCAGTAAGCTGGCCGCCGTAGATGATGTGGTTCTTTCGGGCGCATCCCCGGATTCCGGCGGAGCACACGGGCCGGCGCATGAGCCGGCCAGCCGACTCAGTCTTGCCCCGCCTGACGCAGGCTTGCCCGTAAGGCTTCGAGCGCCTCCTCGCTCAGCGTTTCAGGCGTCAGCACCAGCCGGTCCCGCATGGCACGGCGCGTCAGCCGTATGAGGAAGGCCAGTTCCGGCGCCTCGAACGGGTCGTTTACCGCCAGCTCGCGCGACCGCTCGCCGTCGGTGATCGTGAGATGGAAGATGCGGGCTTCCAGTGCCGGCCAGGCCGGATCGGGTCGCGTGAAGAAGTCGATCGCGTCGGCATGGGCGAGGAGGTTGGACCAGTCCTCCGGAGCGATCTCATCGAGCGTGCGACCCTCCTCATGGTAGAGGGTTCCATGCGGGGTGAACCATCCCGAAATCCCAAGCGTGATGACGTCCGTCATGGGTCGGTTCCCTCCCCGTTGTCGGTCGGGCGCTGATGCTTGTGCCGGTCGTGTTCAGCACCGCTCGGAGCGTCAGGATGGCGCGGCATTGCGGCGGCCCCCGGATCGTTCCAAACCGTGTCGAACGCATGCTGAAGGCGAGCTGCAACAAGGGTGCATCCAGCCCGGTCGAGCAACGCCAACGCCAGGCGCATCAGCGCCAATGCCGTCCTGACATCGTGGTGTTCGACGTCGCTCATCGGCGGGCGTGATCCGGGTTAACGACGGGCCGATGGACATTGCCAGAGCCATCCTGTTCCGCAATCGGTCTGAGCTCGAGATGCGGCATCAGGTTGCGTCGGATCTGGTCGTCGGTGCCGGGGCCGTACCAGCCGGCGCAGCGGTCCTCTTCCGAGAACCGGTGCCACGCCATGAACGCGACATCCTCACTGATGGCGATGCCGTCGGCAGCCAGGACAGCCACGATCCGAAGTACGTCATCACGGTAGTCGACGCGCATCCGCTGCTCCCATTCGAGCGGCTTCAGAACCGCCTGGTAGCGTAGCCGTTCGTGCCCGGATCGATCGGTCATTCGCCCTCTCGCGTGCCGCTTATTCCTGAGGGGATCCCGAGCCGCTCACGCTGCTCGTCGCGGGTCGCGTAGCGGTCGGACCTGATACCTACAATTTCCGTCCGCGAGCCATGTCCAGCGGTCACGAGAGCGGCCCGGATCAGCTCGCCGACGTCATGCGAGCCGGCCTGCGCTTCAAGGCTGGCAAGCATGGGGTAAGGCAGGTCCAACATGACCCGGATCATCCAATCTCCCGCCTCGGTGCGGGTCGGGTAACCGCCGTGTCCTGGCTCGCTCCAGTCGGTGCCGGCGAGGAGCAACCGCAGGTCCGTCGAAGGGTCGGCCGACGCATAGGGCGGGGTCTCACGGGAGGGCAAAGGCGTTAGTTTGAAGTCGCTCAGGTCGATGGTCATGGCGGGTCTCCGTTCACGGTTTCCAGTTTATGCAAATCGGGCAGATCGGCTCCTCAGAGTCCGTAGGTGCACGGCGTCGAGAAGGTCGGCGCCAGCGCATCACGCCGGGACCAGAAGGTGGATTGGCCGTTGGGCGTTAGCGTGGTCGGGGGCACCGCGATCTCGACCATGGGACCGCGGATCTGGACTACCGTGCCGCAGTTGGTGACGGTTCCGATCGCGAGGTCGCGTCGGAAGGCTTCGTGCCGGTTCTGCTCGGCCTCTCGGTCGGCGACGTAGCTGTCCTGGGTGCGTTGGAACCATGCCGCAGAGCGGATCTGGTCGGGGCGGCAGGCATAGACGGCGGTGCGGGTCGGGACCATCGACACGCGGCTCATTAGCCGGCTGCCCAGGTCGCCTTTCGTCGCCACCTCGGTCGTGTCGAATGTGATCGCGACGAAGCCTCCGAGGACCTGGTCCGGTCCACGCGAGCACACGGCCGACATGCCGGACCAGAAGTGCTTGAACTCGCCCCGGGGCGGCAGCCTGCGGCCGAGCGCGCGATCGCGGAAGGTGCGTGCTGCGTCCCCCTCCTCCGGCTCGAGCCGACCGCCCTTGGCGCTACACTCCTGAGCGAAGGCATCGCGGGCGCGCTCGGCTGTCGCCGAGCCGTTGGTGGTAATCTTCTCGGAGAAGAAGGAGTAGCCGATGATCTCGTCAGCGTCGTCGAGCAGCGGGAAGACCTGCGGCGACGGGCGGGTCCGAAGCGACCCGCTGGTCTTCACGTCGGTATCGCCGCCGATGGTGGTGAGAAAGTCAGCGACACCGAGTGATTGCTGCGCCATGGCCGGAACGCCCGCCAGAGCCGCTGTGAGCGCCGCTACGGCTCGAAACGTACCCTGCCCTGCCATGACCGCCTCCCCGTCGTCTGGAGGCGTTCTCCGGCCCGTGAGCCGGGTGTTAGCAACCCTGCATAGCACAAGGCGCCGCCACCTTTAGGCGGAGCCCTGGACATGCGTGACGGCCACCCGGCCAACACCTAATTGCTGACCGGCTGCTATGTCTTGAGGTTGCTACGCCTCACCGCCGGGACTGACCGGGCGGCGAACGGACGCTATCACGTCGGGAGCGCCGAGCAAATGCGAAGCGTGGTGTCTCGCCCTGCCCGATAGGCAGCGGCGCACGGTTCGGATCAGCTGCGCCAGCTCCGGTGCTTCGAACGGCTCCGGGACGGTCAGCACCCGTGAGTGGTCGGCATGCACGAGACGTATGCTGTACGTGCGCGCGTCAGGGCGGACAGGCGCAGTCTCATTCGGAACCGGGCGGGTGAAGAAGTCACTCGCCTCGGCCGCGGTGAGCAGCTCGGCGACCAGTGTCGGGTCGAGATCGGCGAAGTGGCGAACTCGCTCGCCAGCCCGGCCGGGAAAGTGCGCGATCCCGCCGGAGATCGTAATGCCGACCAGATCTCCAACCGTTTCCGGCTTAGAGCCGGTCACGCAGGCGCCCTGCCCTGCCTGGCGGCACGCCGCTCACGAGCACGACGGCGTCGTTCCTCGTCGCGCGCGACCTGAGCGGCGTCGATCACCGGTGCTTCGACAAGGCGAAATCCTTCCGCTCGCCGTGCAGCTTCCCTTCGTCGAGCTCGCTCTGCCTGAACCTCGAATCTCAGATCGGAGCGGGTGACCACGTAATCCAACTCGTGCTCATGCTGCCTGATCAGCGCGGCCAGCGCATGGACGGTCACCTCGTGGCCCACGGCCGCATCTAAAGCTTGTAGCCAGCGAGGTGACGCGTAGCGGTGACGTTGGACCCAAACATCGCGGCTGAGTTCCAGGCCTACTACCAGCGCCCATGCAACCGCATAGAGGCGGCTCGCTACCACAGGCGTCGTTCCGGTCACCTTGTCGACGACGGTGAGCGCGATCAGCCCGGCCCAGAAGGTTAGGATGCTGACCACCGGACACGGGTAGGTCCGGCTGACCTCCAGGCGAGCGACGAAGCGATCCAGCACCGGTATGGAAGCTTCCCTGTCCGCCGATGCACACTTCTCAGCAATTCGGTCGTCTTCCATCGGATCGCGCTCGCAAAAAGCTAGACGCGTGATATACGCTTTACGTATACTAGGCAAATGGTAGATGCCTGGTATGCGTTCTCCTGCTTCGTCTGACCTGCATTGTCGCATCGTGCACCTGCTCACAAAGGCACGCCGTGATGCCAAGCTGCGGCAGGTCGATCTCGCTGGGCGGCTAAGTTGGCAACAGGCCTACGTGTCGCGGTACGAAACCGGCGAGCGCCTGCTTGGCGTTGACGAGTATGTTGCCGTGGCATTGGCTATCGGGGTCGATCCGGTCATGTTGTTGAAGCAAGCTCTCGAGATTTCAGTTGGTAAGAGGGTTGACGAGCGACCAACTGAATAGCGGGCATCCGCTTGGTAGGTCGTGCCGGTGCGATCGACGAGGAGCGAGGCATGGACATGGTTCGTCGCAGACGCCGACATTACCCCATCCGTCCTTCGTCACCGCGTTACTGCACTGACTGGGGCCTGGATCGATCGAGCAAGTCGCTGCCCGGTCCTGACGATTTACGCTAGCGCACGGCACTGTGGACGCAATGCGACGCTAGAGCCTGCCTTTCTGAATCTCCAAAATTCAAAGAAAATTATTTCGCGGGGTTAGAGGGTTCAATGAGAGGTTAAGAGGTTAGGGGTGCCGCTGTAACTGCTCAAGTCAGCGACTTTCCACGATTCGCTTTCGAAGGTGCGTTCCCGGAGTATCGTTGCGGCGTTCCTGAAGGATCGATGCTCGCGTTCCCGATGTATCGCCTCGCCGTTCCGGGAGTGTCGATTAGCGTTCCCGGAGTATCGATGATCGACGGACGGGTGGAAAATGAGCACTCTCATTGAATCAGTTTGCGATGGCGTTGCGCCGGCGACGTTCAAATTGTCCGAATCTGCGGTGCGCCACGAGGCCGTAGGAAGGATCTGTCACTCGCCACGCGATACATCCGGAACGCCATCGTCCTTGCGGATAATCTCGATGCCCGTGGAACGCGGCTTTTGCGGGACCAGTCTGCTGCAATGGACGTCGACCTCTTGCCGCTCTTCGGATCCCTCCACGACGCGGCAACAGCTCTCGCTCACCAGGGTCGGTTCGGCGCCCTGCAAATCCAGGCTGTAGCGGAAACCACCGTACATTTCGGACTCCGGGAACTATCGATCCCCGAAGGTCTCTAGCATGGGTGCCAGTCGTAGCAGGCGGAGTCCGCTTTTCGCCTCCAGATCGCCGACGCGGCCACGGATGACGGCGTGAAAGTTCGCGCAGGCTCCGCCAAGCGCCCCGCGTGATCAGAGCCATCGCCACGGATGACGGTCCACCGCCATGCGCCACCTGATGCAGCGGCGCGAAGCCGGATGTGCTACCCGGCCGCGTAGTGTTGGCGAGCGCGGGCATTGCCCGGACCTTTTCAACAATCGTCGTCCAGTTGTAGCTCCGTGCCGCGTCTGCCAAAGGATCGCGTTGCTGCTCGATGTTCGGACACAGAACCCCGCGCTGGCGACGCCGTCCTATTCGGTGGCCACGAATCGCAGGTGATCTCTCTACCGCAGCGTATGCCGATTCTTAGCATCAAAGCGCCGCACGTAGCCGATGAAGGCGTTCTGATAGCTCACCGGGGTCCGGCCTGCGTCCGCCTCTATCCAGGTGCGGAAGTCAGCGTGGAGTGTCTGATAGTCCCAGCCGGGGCATTCGGCGCGCAGCGTTGCCAGAGTCGCGTCGGTGATCTCGCCGAAGGTGGCGCGGCCCGACAGGCTCTTCACGCTGCGGCGGATCAGGGCGGCGGCATCGACGCCGGGCTCGGCCGTCGGCTCAAGAGCGGGATCGGGCTTCGGGGCGGGGGAGGGTGCCTTGCCAGTCTTCGCTGCCTTCGCTGACGGCGCCGCCTTCGTCTCGCCTTCGCTTCGCCGGCGCATCCGCAACGCGGGTTCGCGCTTGCCATCGGGCTGCTCTATCGTCAGCGCATAGCCGGGCAGTTCGTCGCGCTCGGCGATCTTGGCGATCTCGAACTTGAAGCGGCGATACTGGCCCTCGGCGCCCGACTTCTCGAACAGCGTCGGCATCGAGATGGCGAAGCCCGCCTCGCCGGCGCCGCCCGCATGCTTGCGCGCGACCTTGTACAGCCAGCGCTCGCGCCCGCCGGTGATGTCGAAATAGGCGCGGTCGATCGACAGCACGCCGCCGGTCATCATCACGCCTTCCCAGAACCAGTTCGACAATTCGATTGTCATGCCACGCGAGCGCTCGGTCTTCTCGTCCACCAGCTGCGTCCAGCCGTCGAGCCAGCTGAACGTCGCCTCGCGGCGGTTCTCGGCACGGATATTTGTCTTGACCGTGGTCGACACCAGCCGGTCGAGCGCCTGGCCGAGCAGCTCATAGGCGCGACCCGTCGGCTGCCGCCCAATCGCGCGCAGCAGGTCGTAGGGCATCAGGTGGAGCTTGCGCGGCACGTCGTTAACGCCGCGGCGCGCCATGTCGGCGAGCATCGAGGCACAGTAGATCAGGATGTCCGCGTCCCAGATCGTCGCCATGCCGTAGTCGGGATTGGCCGAGACGTGGACCCACAGCTTGCCGTCCGGTGATCGGTAGTCGATCGGCTTCACACGCTTCGACTTTGCGAGGCTGAAGAAAGGCCGCTCCATCATTTCGCGCTGGTCGCGCAGCGGCAAGTCGGCAAGATAGGGGAGGAACAGCTCGAACTGCTCGGACACGGCCTCCCGGCGCGCGCGGGTCATGCGATGTTTCCCCGGGGAAACATCGACCAGCGGTTTACAAAACCGATGCTCCGCCCCTGCATGTTTCCCCGGGGAAACATCAGCGCTGGAGTCCTTTCCCGGTCGCCTCGAGGTGGGCCAGTGCATCGCGCAAGGCGGTCATCAACTCGTCCGTGTCTGCGCCAGAGCCCGCGTGGAGGCGGATCGTCACGCCTTGCCGGTTAGCCGACTGTACCGTCAGTGCGGTGCGCCCGTACTTGGTGGCGTAGCGGTACGGCTCCGGCCTTTCGTCACCGGACAACGCCTTTGGCGCGTCGAGCAGCCGCCGCAGCACGTCCGTGGCGGGGGAGGGGGGGGCGCCCGCCTCGCGACGTGCCGCCTGTTCCTTGGCGACCTGCCGCGCCATGGCGGTGATCGCCTTGGCCATGTCCTTGTCGTCTAGCGCCTGGGCGAGTGTATAGGCCGGCTTCAGCTGCACGTCGCCCGGCGAGGCGAAGGCGGCAATCACCGCGTCAGGGATCGTGGCGACCTTCAGCATCTTGGACAGCCAGCCCTTGGACAGCTTCAGCCGTTCGGCCATCCGCGTCTGGTGGTTGCCGTAATGCGCCTTCAGCGCGTCGAGATAGTTGCGGGCCCGCTCCAGGTCGGACACGTCGGCCCGCGCGCGGTTTTCCAGATCCGCCAGCCGGAAAGCCGCCTCATCATCCAGCTGCGCGACCTGCGCCACGAACTGCATGTCGGGATAGCTGTGCGAACGCAGCCAGCTGATCGACCAATGCCGCCGCGTGCCGGCGATCACCTCGAAATCGTGATCCGGATCGCCGTCGACGCGCCGCACCACCGCCGGCACCTTCTGTCCGCCCTCGGCGACGATCGAGTCGATCAGCTCGCGGCAATTCTCCTCCGAGAGGTGCGCGTAAGTGCGAGCGTTGCCCGGCCAGATGCGCACGCGCGCGGGATCGAGCAGCAGTTGGGTGACCTGCCGCACCTCGCCGCTCGCCACACGCGCCAGCGCGGACTCGCGACCGAGCAGCGTGGTCGTGCGCGCGCGTTCCGGGGGAGCCTCGCGCGCCGGGGCAGGGAAGGGAGCATTGCCTTGTTCGGACGCGTCATCTGCGAGCAGCGCCGCCAGATAGTCCGATTGCTTACGCGCCATGCCGCACCTCCCGTGCAGAACGTAAGTAGAACATGGCGTTGTAGGAAAGGTCAGGCCGCGGCATGGATCACCGCCTCCTCGCTGGCCGGTTCGACACGCCCCCAGCTTTGGCGCACGAGCTGCTCCACCTGCCGCAGCGCCTCGTCCAGATTGGCGCGGCTGCGCTTGTGCGTCTTGGGCGTGCCGATCGGCTTTTCCAGCTCGTAGACGGTCATCATCCGCATCGCCGCATGGCTGATCTCGGCCGATTCGAGGATCGGCACCGGGAGCAGGGCAGGGCCGAAGCTCTGCTCCATGATCGCGCGCACCATTGCGTGGCTGGGATCGTTGCCATCGAACTTGGAGCAGATCAGCCGGACGAACTGGTAGTCGACCTCGATGCCGGCGCCCGTCAGCTGGTGCAGCACCTGATCCATCATCGACAGGAATTGCACGGTGGAGCAGAAATCCGGCGTGGTGGCCGCCAGCGGCACCAGCAGCGCGTTCGCCGCCTGCATCACTGCCAGGCTAATCGTGCCGAGGGCAGGGGGCGGATCGAGCAGAACGATGTCATAGTCGCGCGCGAGGTCGGACAAACCGCGCTTCAGCTTGCGAAACCGCGCCGCCAGCACTGATCCGCCATCGCTGCCCGCTGCTGCCAGCTCATATTCAACGTCGAACAGTTCGAGATTGGACGGGATCAGGTCCACGTTCGGCCACGGCGTCCGCTTTACCGCGTAGAGCAGGTCCGCCTGGGTTGGGTCAATCGAGAGATACGGGTAGAGCGTCTCTTCCCGCGTAATGTTGAAGTGTGGGTTGAAGCCGAACAGGGTCGTCGTCGTCGCCTGGCTGTCGCAATCGACCACCAGCACGCGATAGCCCTGCACCGCGAAATAATGGGCTAGGTGCGTGGTGACGGTCGACTTGCCAACGCCGCCCTTGAAGTTCTGCACCGCGATGATCGCCGGCACGTCGAGCGGGGCGCGGGCAGGGGATGCGCCCAGCACCTCGCGCATCCGCAGCATTTCCTCGACCGTGTAGCCCAGCCGGCGCCCGCTCTCGGAGGCGGGGGCAGGGGGCAATCTCCCGTCATCTTCCGCCATGCGGATGCGGTTGGTAGAGCAGCCGAGCAGCTGTGCCGCCTCGGCGATGCCGAAGCGAACGTTGAGCCCCTTGCGGCTCTCGGGCAGAAACGCTTTGCGCCGGAGGCGTTCGATCATCCGCTCGCCAGCCTCGGCGAGGTCGCCGATCTGCGTCAGCACTGCACCATCATGTGCCAAGACAAAGCCCCTTGAACCTTTTCAGCAACGAACTTGCCAGATTTCATTCAGGGCGGCAAGAAGGCGGGCGAAGGGGACACAATGCCGATCCTGCACTGGCTGACACGCGACCGCGACGTGAAGGCGGCGGATGCCGTACCGTACCGCCTGCTGGAGCGCGACGCGGCGCTTTCCGCCGGCGCGCCCGGCAGCGGCAACATGCTGATCCAAGGCGACAATCTGGAGGCGCTCAAGAGCCTGCTGCCCAATTATCGCGGACAGGTGAAGTGCATCTACATCGACCCGCCTTACAATACGCGGTCGGCTGTTTCTGTCCATTATGACGACACGTTAGAGCACAGTCAGTGGCTGGCGATGATCTATCCGCGGCTTGAACTACTCCAAAAACTGCTCGCTGAGGATGGAAGCATCTGGGTGTCAATTGACGATCATGAGGGGCATTACCTCAAGATCGTGATGGACGAGGTGTTTGGACGCGGATCTTTCATTGCAAGCCCTGTTTGGCAAAAGCGTTACTCGCGTGAAAACCGAGAGGCGATCGGCGACGTTCACGAGTATCTGCTCGCTTATTCGCCATCACCTGAGCGCTTCAAAGCGCAACGCAACAAGCTGCCGCTTGATGAGGATCAGGCCAAGATCTATCGCAATCCTGACAACGCCAAAGAAGCAGACCCGAGTAAGCGTTGGCGTGGGCTTCCGATGACTGCGCAGGGCTACCGCCCAAACCAGATGTACGAGATTGTCGCCCCGAATGGTCGACGGCATACACCTCCCGAAGGTCGCTGCTGGTCGATGATTCGACCCGAGTTCGAAAAGCTAGTTGAGGCGAAGCGGATTTACTGGGGCAAGGACGGGAACGCACAGCCGAGCGTCATCCGTTTTCTTTCTGAGGTCGAAGGATTGGTGCCTTGGACATGGTGGCCACATGGCGAGGTCGGCCATACTGACGAGAGCAAGAAAGAGGCGAACGCGTTGTTTGGCGCCGACGTAAGTTTCGGCACGCCCAAGCCCGAACGCCTGCTGCAACGCATCCTCCACATTGCCACCAACCCCGGCGACCTCGTCCTCGACTCCTTCCTCGGCTCCGGCACCACGGCGGCGGTCGCGCACAAGATGGGGCGGCGCTGGATCGGGATCGAGATGGGCGACCATGCCGTCACTCATTGCGCGCCGCGGCTGAACAAGGTTATCGCGGGTGAGGGCGGCGGCATCAGCCGGGCGGTCGACTGGCAGGGCGGGGGCGGGTTCGACTTCTACCGGCTCGGCCCTGCGGTGTTCGACGCCGATGGCACGATCGCCGCCGGCATCGCCTTCGCCCCGCTCGCTGCGCACGTCTGGTTCGCGGAGACCGGGACGCCATTCGCCGGAGCGGCCGCCACGCCGTTCCTGGGCCACCATGACGGGCAGGGGGTCGCGCTGCTCTACAATGGCATTCTCGGTGACAAGCGTCCGGCGGGCGGCAACGTGCTGACACGCGCGACGTTGGCGCTGATCCGGGAGGGGGCAGAGGGCTTCACCGGCCCGGTCACCATCTATGGCGAGGCGAGCCGGCTGTCGCCCGCGACGCTCACCGCCGAGCGCGTCATCTTCAAGCAGACGCCCTACGACGTGAAGGCCCGCTGATGCAGCTCAAGACCTATCAGCAGGCGACCCTCGACACGCTGCGTCGCTTTTTCGAAGCGGCACAGGCGCACGGGCCCAAGGCCGCGTACGAGGCGATCACGACCGAGCCGGACCAGGCCAGGCGGCTGCGCGGCTATGGCGGGCGCTACACGCCCCTGCTCGGGCAGGAGGGGATGCCCTATGTCTGCCTGCGCCTGCCCACCGGCGGCGGCAAGACGCTGCTCGCCGCGCACAGCGTCGCGGTCGCGCGCGATGCGTGGATCGGGCGCGACTATCCGCCGGTGCTGTGGCTGGTGCCGACCACGACGATCCGCCGGCAGACCGTGGACGCGCTGAACAACCCGCGCCATCACTATCGTAAGGCGCTGGCTGCCGCCTTCGGTGAGCCGGTGCGCGTGTTCGACATCGCCGATTTCACCCGGCTGACCGCGGCCGACCTGTCGCGGCACCTGTGCGTGTTCGTCGCCACCATCCAGACGCTGCGCGTGGAGAACACAGAGGGGCGCAAGGTCTATGCGCACCACGAGGCGCTGGAGCCGTTGTTCGCGAACGTGCCGAAGCGGATCTCGGGGCTGGAGCCGCTCGGTGCCGAGGTGGCAAAGCGGGTAGGGGGCCACCCGGACGACATACGCTATTCCTTCGCCAACCTGCTCCACCTCCATCGCCCGCTGATGATCGTGGATGAGGCGCACAAGGCGGTGACCGGCCTGTCGCGCGAGATGCAGGCGCGCGTGAACCCGTCCGCCATCATCGAGTTCACCGCGACCCCGCATCCCAAGAGCAACATCCTCCACGCCGTTAGCGCCGCGGAGCTGAAGGCGGAGCAGATGATCAAGCTGCCCGTCCGCCTGGATGAGCACCAGACCTGGGAGGGTGCGGTGACCGGCGCGATCGCGCGCCGCGCCGAGCTGGCGGAGAAGGCGGGCCGCGATCGCGACGGATACATCCGCCCGCTGGTGCTGTTCCAGGCCGAGGACAAGGGCCGCGAGGTGACCGTCGACGTGCTGCTGGAGCACCTCCGGTCCGTCCACCACATCCCCGCCGACAAGATCGCGGTCGCGACCGGCGACCAGCGCGGTCTCGACGGCATCGACCTGTTCTCGCCCGACTGCCCGATCGACTACATCATCACCGTCGAGGCGCTGAAGGAGGGCTGGGACTGTTCCTTCGCCTACGTCTTCTGTTCGGTCGCCAACATTCGCAGCGCGACCGATGCGGAGCAGCTGCTCGGCCGCGTGCTGCGCATGCCCTATGCGAGGAGGCGCAAGGCGCCCGCGCTGAACAAGGCCTATGCGCACCTCGTGTCCAAGTCATTCGCGGAGGCCGCGACGGCCCTCAAGGACCGGCTGGTCGACATGGGCTTCGAGGAGCAGGAGGCGGAAGCGTCGATCGAAGCGGCGCCGACGTTGGGAGAGGGGCTGTTCGGCGCGCGCGCGCGTCCGCTGCCGTCCGCGCGGATCGAGGTTGCGGCGGATGCGGGCACTTTGGCGGCGGTGAGGGCCGCCGCGCCCGATCGGCTCAGCGTCGAGGATGGCGCGATCCGGATCACCGGCTTCCTGCGCGAGGCGGAGAAGGCGGCGGTCTATGCCGCGCTCCCCGCGCCCGCCGCCGCCCATGTGCGCGAACAGGTCGCCGCCTATGAGGCCGAGCACGCGCATGAAGCGGCGCCCGCCGAGCTTGGGCAGACGTTTGTCGTGCCCCGCCTGATGGCGCAGATGCAGGGCGAGCTGGTGTTCGCCGATACGGACCGCCTGTCCGAGTATTTCGACTGGTCGCTCGCCGAGGCCGGTCACCAGCTTACCCGCGACCAGTTCGACGTGGCCGAAACCGCCGACGCCTTTCAGATCGACCTCGACGGTGATCGGCTCACCGTGGCGCACAGCGACGTCAGCGACCAGTTGCTGCTCGACGTGCCGGTCGAGGGCTGGACGGAGAGCGGGCTCGTCGCGCTGTTGGCAAAGGCGGTGCGACAGGATGACGTGCGCCCCGCCGAGCTGCTGGCGTGGCTGGCCGATGTGGTCGGTTTTCTGGTCCGCGATCGCCATCTGCCGCTCGCCGCGCTGATGCGCTGCCGCTTCATGCTCGCGCGGCGCCTGCGCGATCGCATCGCCGCCGTTCGCCAGGCCGCGCGTGAGCGGGCGTATCAGAGCTGCCTCTTCGGCCCCGACGCTGCGCCGACCGTCTCGGTCGAGCACGGCTTCCGCTTCGCTGACGGCATGTTTGATGGCGTGCCCGCCTATCGGGGCAGCTATCGCTTCACCAAGCACTTCCTGCCCGCGGTACCTGTTTTCGACAGCGGCGAGGACGGCGAGGAGCTCAGCGCCGCCAAGCAGCTCGACGCGGTGCCGGAGGTGGACGTCTGGGTCCGCAACGTCGCGAGCCATCCCGCCGCCTTCTGGCTGCCGCTGGCGACGGGCCGCACCTACCCCGACTTCGTGGCGCGGCTGACGGACGGCCGCCTCCTGGTCGTCGAGTATAAGGGCGGCCATCTCGTCCGCGACGCAGCCGAAAAGCGCCTCGCCGGTGAGCTGTGGGAGCGAAGCGGCGGCGGCCTGTACGTCTTCGCCGAGCGGGAGCGGGACGGGATGAACGTACGCGATCAGATCCGTCGTGCGATCGGCCGTGGGTGATTGGCGGTCGTTTGGCAAAGGGCAGGGTTGGGTAGGAAAACGGACGGGGCGGCTTGGACAGACGGGAACGCCTTCATTCACCATTCACGCCGGCACTCACGGCAGCTACCAGCTCCCACACCCCTCATCGAAGTGCATGTTGGCTCATCCCGGCCAGACATTCTGACGCGGGTTTCTGACGCCTGCAGCAGGACAGACAAATTAAGCGACTCTCAATCTTTTGTTGAAATGTACGCCGCAAAGACGTACATGTGCGTGAAGGTTGGATGAGGTGTGCCATGCTTGGCTTTCAGGATCAGGTCGGCGCCGTTGAGGAGCGCAGCAGCGAGCGGATGAACTTCCGTACCAAGCCGCGCATCAAGCAGGCGATTCAGCAGGCTGCCGCTCTTTCCGGTGTGGACGATTCCGTCTTCACGATGAACGCGGCCTATCGCTCTGCGATGGAGACGATCGCGGCGCACGAACGCACCACCCTGCAGCCGGTCGATCATTCGCGCTTCTTTGCGGCGCTCGACACGCCGCCGGCACCCACCGAGCGACTTCGGGCAGCATTCGCGCGGCATCGTGAGACGATCGTCAGCAGGTGACGGCGACAGAGGACGCAAAGCTCTTCACCATCGAACCGCTCGATCCTGCCAAGCACGATCGAGCGGCCTTTTCCTGTGGCATCACGCAGGTCGACAACTTCTTCCGCCGGACCGCGAACAAGCTCGCCAAGGCGGATAACGTCCGCACCTTCGTGATGGTCGGTGCCGAGGGCGAGCTGATCGGCTTCTATGCCACCAACGCCCATGCGATCGACTATACCGAGTTACCCGATCGGTTCGCCCGCAACCGCCCTGCGCATGGCAGTATCCCGGCCGCCTACATTTCGATGATCGGCGTCGACAGCCGCTTTCAAGGGCAAGGCTATGGCGGCGATCTGTTGGTCGATTGTCTCAAGCGCCTGGCCTTGGCGGCCGAAGCGTTGGGGATCGCCGTCGTCATGCTGGACGTGTTCGACTGCGGCGATGCCGAGAAGGTGGCGAAACGCATCGCGCTCTATACCGGCTATGGCTTTGAGCCGCTGCCCTCCAACGGCTTGCGGTTGTTCCTGCCGATCGCGACGGTTCGGACTCTTACGCAAGCGGATGCGTAGGCTGAGAATTGCTGACGCGTAACTTGCCCAGTTCAAAGCCCCATGCTGCGCGGTCCTAATCAAGCATTTGATCTTTCAGCGTCAGAAGGGCGAGCACATCATTCCCAAAGCCTTTGACGCACTCCTCGGTCAGCTCAAACCTATCGGCGCCCCGGCGATCGAACCATGCGTCCGCCCCGATGATCGTCGGCCGCGACCGATCAATCTTTCCATACAGCACGTCCATCGCGTCTGACTCAGGATCGAGATCATCACGGGGAAACCAGTGATCCGGAATGCCGCCATTGCGTCGAAACCATCGGCGTCCGTTCTGACCGTGGCAAACGATCATACAGGGCCAAGGACTATGGTCGATAAACCTTTGCGCCGTCGCCAACCGGCTGGTGGAAAAGGCAGCCGCCAGAGCGTCGATTGCTTCGAATGACGGCCGCCGGTGAGCGGCAGCAAGCGGTCGAAACAGATAGGCCGACATCAACAGGTCGGCGGCATAATTATCAGCTTGCCGCTCAATGCCGGCACCGCCCTGGCTGACACTTCCGATCTCACTCGCCCTGCAGACCGACGACCGGCCGCGATGATGCTGCCAGTGGCCCAACTCGTGCGCGATCGAGAAGCGACGGCGACGCGGATCGCCATCGCCTTTCACAGTGATGATCGCCTGATTGCGAAAGCCGATGATCCTGGCTTCACAGCTCTCCAGAATGCCGTTGCGCACCTTGGCACCCATCGTCCAAGCGATCGCCTCAATATCGATCTCATCCGGACTGGTGACGCCGAGGGACTGCAAAAGCTTTTCGGCTTGACCAAGCCCCTTCAAATCGGATTGCCGTCTTCGTCGATGGCACCAAGCTCTCGCAAATCGGCGAGTATATCATCCATCTCTTTCTCGGTAATGCCTTCGCCGTTGCGTGCGGCCATCGTCAGCCGGCTTTTCAGCTTGCTGTCATCGTTGGCGAACCAGGCAAGGACGGCCGCTCGATCCCTGAGAGGAAGCTGATGGACTTGCCCTCGGCCCGTTCTGGCTGCGCGATCGATCTCTGCTCGCGCAGCCTGAAGGCGCGACTTTCCAGATCGGGCGGTTGCGGTCGAGATTATCGCGCGGATACGGTCGGCTTCATCCTCGACATTCAGTCCTTCGGCCTCGACCTCCGCCAGTAATTCCGCGTCCGACATAGCCATGATGTCTGCGACCAGTTCATCCGCCAGCCGATCGATCGGAGGGGTAGGGCGCCCCGCGCCGCTCACGATGACCATCCATTGGGAAAAGCCGCATCTATCTTGCGGCGGACACGGCGTCGGATAGTGGCATACGCCGTCATATCGACACCGATCATGGTCATGATCTCCTCCTTCGGAAGGTCGTCCAGATACGCCCACAGGAACAGGGTTGCTTCCTCATCATCGGCAAACAAGGTTTCCAGCGCATTTCGCCGAGCCGACGCATCTTCCCGTGAAAGCGCCAGTTCCTCGACATCGGGTTTCGTTTCTACCGGCTCATGCAGTAACCGGCCTTCGGCATCAGTGGCATCAGCCGATACCAGTTCGGGTTCGACCTTCTGTTGCCTAGCGGACGCGCGGCTGCGCATGACGCCAATCAGGAATGCCACCATTCCCATCCTGCGCGGGCAATTCCGAACACCCTCGATCGTCTGACATACAGCTTCGTTGAGCAGGTCGTCGGCTTCACACCCTGCGGCAAACGCATATTGTCGTCCCGCCTTCCTCAGTCTGAGAAGGTCGACCGAGGTCAGGCGTTCGATCGCCTGCCGCGCTTCCGCAAGATCAAGGGTCGGTTCGCTCACTCAACTCCGCCGCTTCCTGACGGAGTAGGCTGATTTTCAGCGCGGCTCAGACACAACACGAAAAAATCGTGTCAGGATGTCCGAGAGCACCCGCCGTTTCAGCCTACCCCCTTTGATAGTCAATGAAGACGATCGGGAGCGGCGTCGCAAGCCGTCTTACCCTTACAGCGCGAGGAAGGAGGTAGAATTATGTCCGGAAAGAACCAGCATGTCGTCCCGCACGCGGGGTGTTGGGCTGTTCGCGGCGCCGGCAACGGTCGTGCGACATCGATCCATGACACTCAGCGTGACGCGATCGATGCTGCACGAGGCATCGCGCAGAACCAGCGCAGCGAACTTCTGATCCACGGCCGCAACGGTCAGATCAGGGACCGCGACAGCTACGGCGGGGACCCGTTCCCGCCGCGCGGCTGACCTGATGGGCGTGCCGGAAGGCACGCCCCGTTAGCCAATCAGTACCTCCGCCCTACCACCATCGGAACGCAACGATGATCAAGGTCTTCCTCTCCCACCAGTCGACCGACGCCGTCACAGCTGCTGGCGTCGCACGCAGGCTGAAACAGCAGCACGACATCGACTCCTACCTTGATGTAATCGACCCTTACATAGGTCGACCCGGGGAGGATCTTGCAGCCCACATCCGCAGCGAGATGGGCAAGTGCACCCAGCTCCTCGCAGTCGTTTCGGATGCGACCAAGGCGTCGCAGTGGGTGCCGTGGGAGATTGGCGTGGCGACGGAAAAGGACTTTCCACTCGCCACCTACGCTGCCGCTTGGGCGACGCCGCCCGAGTTCCTGCGCAAGTGGCCTTACCTACGGTCGGACGCTGATCTCGACCAGTATGCCATCGCTTCCAAGACGGCGCGCCGCGTGCTGATCAACAAGCGCACGACGCTGAACGAGAGCACTGCGCGCGCGTCCTCGACCCGCGACTTCTACGCCACCCTGCGTGCCGGCCTTGGCCAGTGATGCGCACCATAAGGAGCATGCCATGACCAAGACCGTGTTCGTCGCGTTCGCCATCGAGGACGAGCGCCAGCGCGACTTTCTCAAGGGCCAGTCGCTCAGTCCGCGTCAGCCCTATGAGTTCATCGACATGTCGGTGAAGCAGCCGTACGATACGCAGTGGAAGGAAAGGGTCCGGACGCGCATTCGTCGCTCGGACGGTGTGATCGCGCTGGTCAGCGCGAACTCTCTCACCTCCACAGGCCAGAAGTGGGAGATTGCCTGCGCAATCGAGGAAGGTAAGCCCGTCCGCGGTATCTGGGCCTTTTCGAATGATCGTACGGTGCTGCCGTCAATCAAGACGCTCGCCTGGAGCGACGCGAACATTTCCGGCTTCATCGACTCGCTCTAAGGCCAGACATGCGCAAGGCCCTCATCGTCGGCATCGACCACTACGACCACATTGGCGGCCTAAGTGGCTGCGTGAACGACGCGCACGCTGTGCGACAGGTGCTGGAGCGTCACGCCGACGGCACCGTCAATTTTGCCACGCCTCTCCTGCTAACCGGTACCGGAACGGATGATGTCGGCCGTGCCGCGCTAAAGGAGGCTGTGCGCGAGCTATTCGCCGATAATGCCGAGATCGCGTTGTTCTACTTCGCTGGTCACGGTTTTATCGAGGACACAGGCGGATTTCTCTGCGGCAGTGACTGCAAATCAGGCGACGACGGCCTGTCGCTCGCCGAGGTGATGACCTTCGCACGTAAATCGCCAGCGAAGAACAAGATCGTGATCCTCGACAGCTGCCACTCCGGCGTCGCGGGCAGCCGCACGGACACGCCCGCGCTCGCCGAGGTCGCGGAGGGCATGACCATCATGACAGCGTCCACGGCTGAGCAGTATGCGATGGAGGTGACAGGCGGCGGCGCCGGCGTGTTTACCAGCCTGTTCGTCGACGCGCTAAACGGCGCGGCCGCTAACCTCGTGGGCGACGTGACGCCCGGCGGCGTTTACGCGCACGTCGACCAATCACTCGGACCGTGGTCGCAGCGCCCAGTGTTCAAGACGAACGTGAAGAGCTTCGTCTCGCTGCGCAAGGCGCAGCCGCCAATCGAGCTCGCCCACCTGCAGGCGCTGGCGACCCACTTCCCTACAGCCGACTTCGTGTTCCAACTTGACCCATCCTTTGAGCCCGAGCGCAGCGCGGAGCAGCGGGCCGATGCATCGATCCCGGTGCCCGACCCACTCAACAACGCCGTATTCTCGGTGCTGCAGAACTACGTGAAAGTGAACCTAGTCCGGCCGGTCGGTGCACCACACATGTGGCACGCAGCGATGCAGTCGAAGGGTTGCGAGCTGACGGTGCTTGGTCAGCACTATCGGAACCTCGTCGAGCAGAACCTCATTTGAGCGGTATGGACACGGAGGAGATCAGCAGTCGCCTGGAGGCCGCCGTTGAGAAGCTCGCGGCCATGGAACACGAGCGCTGGGCGCATTGGCAACGCTATGTCCATTCGGTCGGCGAGTGGCAATCAGACGGCTCTCTGGTGATTGCTCCGGACCTGGTCGCACGGTGGGAGCGGCAGATCGCTACGCCGTATGCAAATTTGACGGAAGCTGAACGGGAGAGCGACCGGGAGCAGGTGCGTCGCTACCTGCCCGTGCTAAAGGCCGCGCTGGCGCGCTAGCGACTGATGCAGTGTCACAACCGCGCGGTTGTGCCCCTTGCTACCGTCCTGCAGTCCGCTGTCGCCGTAGGACCTCGAATGCTCCGCTCGCTTTGGCGAGCGCGACCTCAACCGCATGCAGGTCGGTCGCAAGCGCCAGTTCCGGTCGCGCGGCCATGGTGAGCACCGCGGAGAGCACGGCATCGGACTCTCGTGCCAGCCTCACCAAATGGTGCCCGCTAGGACCCACAACCCCGTTCAGCCAGTTTCGCGCCGTCCGGTCGGACGCTTCCGTCCATCGCTGGATCTGCTTGGCAGCCCCGGTGCCCGTCCCGAGCTCGGTCCGCAAAGCCTCGCTTACTGCAACGATATAGTCGGCCTCGGTCAGCCTCCCTCCCCCATTTGGAAATCGGCTGCCGGACTTTGGAAACATGTTGCCGCCCCTTTCAGGATAGTGGCGGCTGTGGGCGCGTGCGCCTCTTGGTTCAGAGGCCGCCGATGGTCATCAATTGGAACACGCCTGAGAACGACAAGCCACCGGATCCGCCGCGGGTGCGAGCGGCCGAGTATGTCCGCATGTCGACCGAGCACCAGCAATACTCTACCGACAATCAGGCCGCCGCGATCCGGCGTTATGCCGACACCCACGGCTATGAGATCGTCCACACCTACAAGGATGACGGCAAAAGCGGCCTCAACCTGTCGGGCCGCTCGGGTCTGAAGCTCCTGCTCGCCGACATCGAGGCGGGTCGCACCGACTTTCAGGCGCTGCTCGTCTACGATGTGAGCCGGCTAGGTCGCTTTCAGGATCCGGACGAGGCCGCCACGCACGAGCTTCGCATCCGTGCCGCCGGCATCCAGGTCGAGTATTGCGCCGAGCAGTTCCGCAATGACGGGTCGATCAGCTCGTCGATCATCAAGACCGTCAAACGCACCATGGCGGCCGAGTACAGCCGCGAGCTGTCCGTCAAGGTGTTCGCGGGGCAGGCAAACCTCATCCGGCGCGGCTACCGTCAAGGCGGGGCTGCGGGCTACGGCCTGCGCCGCCTCCTCGTCGACGTGAACGGCGATCCCAAGGGCGAGCTCGGCCGCGGCGAGCACAAGAGCATCGCCACCGACCGCGTGATCCTGGTGCCCGGCCCCGCGGAGGAGGTGGCGGTGGTCCAGGAGGTCTACCGGCTGTTCACCGAGGCCGGAAAGCCCGAGCGCGAGATTGCCGACCTGCTCAATGCGCGCGGTCTCGTCACCGATCTCGGTCGCCCCTGGTCCCGGGGCACGGTCCATCAGCTGCTCATCAACGAGAAGTACGTGGGCGACAATGTCTGGGCGCGGACCTCCTTCAAGCTGAAGCGCCAGCACGTCCAGAACGCCGAGGACGAGTGGATCAGGGCCGAAGGCGCATTCGCGGCCATTGTCGATCGGGCGATGTTCGTCCGGGCACGCGCCATCATCGACGCGCGCTCCGAGCGGCTCAGCGATCAGGCGATGCTCGAGCTGCTGGCCTCGATCTTCGCCAGCAAGGGCATGCTGACGGGCCTGATCATCGATGAAGCCGAGGATGCGCCGTCGAGCAGCGCATATCGCAGCCGGTTCGGCAGCCTGCTGCGCGCCTACGAGCTGGTCGGTTTCGCTCCTGATCGCGATTATCGCTACCTGGAGATCAACCGGAAGCTGCGAGAGCTGCACCCCAGGATCGTCGATGACACGATCGCGGCGCTGGAACAGGCCGGCGGCACGGTCGTCCGCGACACCGCGACCGACCTGCTCACCGTCAACGGCGAGTTCACGGCTTCGCTGGTGGTGGTGCGATGCGTTCAGACCGCGGCCGGTTCGCTGCGCTGGAAGCTCCGGCTCGATACGGCGCTCAGGCCCGACCTGACGGTCGCGGTGCGGATGGCGCCGGGCAACGAACTGCCCCGCGACTATTACCTCCTTCCCCGCCTCGACATGGGCGATGCCGTGCTGCGCCTGTGCGAGCATAACGGCCTCTCGCTCGACGCCTACCGCTTCGATGACCTGTCCGCCTTCCATCGCATGGCGGCACGGCGATCCTGGAGAATGGCCGCATGAGCACCGCCAGACCTGCCCAGCGCGTGGAGTGGATCCCGCTCGATCGCATCACCATCGTCAACCCGCGCACCCGCAACAAGCGCGTGTTCAAGGAGATCGTCGACAACATCGCCCAGGTCGGCCTCAAGCGCCCGATCACGGTCACGCGTCGCATGGAGGCGGATGGTCCCTTCTACGACCTGGTCTGCGGTCAGGGACGCCTCGAGGCGTACCGGGCGCTCGGTCAGGGCGAGGTTCCGGCGCTCGTCGTCTCGGCCGATGCGGAAGACTGTCTGATCGCCAGCCTGGTCGAGAATTGCGCCCGGCGCCAGCACAGCGCGATCGACCTGCTGCAGGATATCGGCGGCATGCGGGAGCGGGGCCACAGCCTCCCCCAGATCGCCCGCAAGACAGGCCTGACGCTCGAATATGTCAGTGGCGTCGCCCGCCTCCTCGAGCAGGGCGAGCAGCGGCTGCTGCGGTCGGTAGAGGCGCGCGCGATCCCGCTCAGTGTCGCTGTGGAGATCGCCGACGCGGAGGACCATGATGTCCAGCGCGCCCTGCAGCTCGCCTATGAGAAAGGCACGTTGCGCGGTCGCAAGCTGCTTGCCGCGAAGCGCATCGTCGAGGATCGGCGCCGGCGCGGCAAGCATCTCAAACAGCATACCGGCAAGCCCTCTCATGGACAGAAGCTCTCGCCCGCCGCGCTCGTCCGTGCCTATCAGGACGACGTCGATCGCAAGCGCGCCCTGATCCGCCGTGCGGACACAGCGCGCGATCGGCTCCTCCTCATCATCGAAGCTCTTCGGCGACTGCGCTCGAACGAGCAGTTCGCGGCCCTGGTGGAGGACGAGGACCTCGCTACCCTGCCTGAAAACCTGGCGGTCCGCCTCGACCGGATGGGCGCGGTCTCATGAGCCCGGGGCCGCAAAGCATGGCCGTCAAACTGGCCTTCGAGGAAGCCAGCCTGCGCATCCCGATCGACAGCATCATGCCGCTGCGGGCCTCCTCCGCGGCCGTGAAGAAGTCGGTGAAATACGGCCAGATCGCAGCCTCGATCGCCGAGGTCGGGATCATCGAACCGCCTGTCGTCGCGCGGGACGCGACCGATCACGGCCGCTATCATCTGCTCGACGGACACCTGCGCGTCGAGATCGTGCGGGAGCGGGGCGAAACCGAGATCGTGTGCCTGGTCGCGACCGACGACGAGGCCTTCACCTACAACAAGCGGGTCAGCCGGATCGCGACCATCCAGGAACACCGGATGATCCTCAACGCGGTCAAAAAGGGCGTCTCCGAGGAACGGCTCGCCCGCGCCCTCAACGTCGACATCGCGAGCATCCGGAAGAAGCGGAATCTGCTGGTCGGCATCTGCCCGGAAGCGGCCGACCTGCTGAAGGACCGGCACATACCCATCCACGTGTTCACCGAGCTTCGTTTCATGAAGCCCGTCCGTCAGGTCGAGGCGGCCATGGCAATGATCACGATGAACCGGTTCACGGTCAGCTATGCGCGATCGCTGGTGGCTTCCACGCCCGACGATCAGCTCGTCGCCGGCAAGCCGCGGCGGGTGCCGGGCCTGACCGAAGACCAGGTCGCGACCATGCAGCGGGAGAGCGAGAATGTGGATCGGCAGCTGCGTGCTGTCGAGCAGAGCTACAGCGCCGACCAGCTCGATCTCATGCTGGCCGCCGGATACGTGAACCGCTTGCTCGGCAATGCCCGCGTGGTCCGCTACCTTGCCCAACACCATGCCGACATTCTGGCCGAGTTCCAGAAGCTGAGCGACCTCCAAAAGGCAGCTTGACGTGCCGTGACAACCGCAATGCCCTCGCTTCTGGTGCTCTGGTCTGAGCGCAGTGAGAAACCGAAATCGGACCAGCTGAATGGGACAATTGTTCGCAGTTGGCTACTTCGGGTCTTTACGGTTAGCTTAGCGCAACAGCATCGGCCTATGTCTCTTTGAGCCACTCGTTGAAGGGCTGGCTCACAAGGGTATATCCAAAAACGCCTCATAGGAGGGGGCACCTCAAGGTTTGTCATATGGACAGCGGCAGTCGGAACAAATGGTCAAC
>NZ_CAKZHV010000062.1 GCF_936927845.1 uncultured Sphingomonas sp. | reverse complement strand
GCTGCCGTGGAACTACCGGCCCGTTTGAGGTGACGCCGTCACCGGACGCTTACGGTATGGCATGGAAGCGGCGTCGACGTGCGCGACGATACGTGACTGCCAAGCCGGATGTCGGACGCCTACCAGCATTGGCTCAACCATATGCGCGGTGAGCGTTCGGCCTCGAACGTCGCTGACCGTCCTATTCTTCGACCAGCTTGAGCAGTCGTCGCTCGACGGGCGCGAGGATCGGGCCCAAATCGTGCCCGCGCTTGATCACCTGCCCCGCCTCACCGACGAGCGCCCACATGCCTTGGCGTTGCCGCAGGCTGGGGCGTTTCTCGATCCGGAATTCAGGCCGTTCGGTTGCGCGGCGAAAGGCGGAGAAGGTCGCGGCTTCGCGCCCGAGATCGATCGCGTAATCGCGCCAATGTCCGGCGGCGACCATGCGGCCGTAGAGATCGAGGATGCGCGTCAGCTCCTGCCGGTCGAAGGCGACCTGCGACGGAGCACCGGCGGGCTTGGGAAATGGGGTAACGATACCCATCAGGCGCGGTTACGCCTTTCGCCGTCCTGCTCCTGTTCCTCCAGCAGTGCGTCCAGTCGCTTGCGCATCGCCTCCAGTTCGCAGCGGAGCAGCTCAACCTTCTGCGTGGCGGGATCGAACATCTCCGAACACGGCGTACCATAAGGGACGAAGCGACGTTCGGGTGCCTGCCCGCCCTCGACCATCGTCGGGCGCGCGGGAATGCCGACCATCACCGCGCCTTCGGGTACGTCGCGCGTCACCACCGCATTGGCTCCGACACGCGCGCGCGGACCGACCGTGATCGGCCCGAGGACCTGCGCACCAGACCCGATGATCGCGCCATCGGCGATCGTCGGGTGCCGCTTGCCACCGACGCCATTGTCGGGGCTGGTTCCGCCAAGCGTCACGCACTGGTAGATCGTCACGTTGTCGCCGATGACCGCGGTTTCGCCGATCACCACGAAACCGTGATCGATGAAGAAGTTACGGCCGATCGTTGCGCCCGGATGGATGTCGATCGCAGTGGTCGCGCGCGAGAAATGGTTTACGCAGCGGGCGAGAAAGAAGAAGCGGGCACGGAACAGCCGGTGCGCGAGCTTGTGCCACCCGAGCGCCCAGACACCGGGATAGGTCAGGATTTCAGCACGGCTGCGCGGTGCCGGATCGCGTGCGCGGATCGAGTCGATGTAGGAAAGAAGTGACATGATACCGCGCCCCTATACGCGTGAACCATCCACTTAGGTGCACCTCCTGACCTTTTCCAGCGCCCAACAGCGCGCGAACAAAGCCTAGCGGCACCATCGGATTTCTATCTCGACCCGGCCGCGCGCACCCGCCAAAGAGGCTTCATGCCTGATTTCAGCCTGATAGACCTTGGCACGATCCTGCCGTTCGTCGCGATCGGCTTTGCCGCGCAACTGGTCGACGGTGCACTGGGCATGGCGTTCGGCGTGATCTGCAACGTGTTGCTGGTCGCCGTGGTGGGCGTGGCGCCGGCGCGCGCGTCGGCGAACGTCCATATCGTCGAAACCTTCACCACGGCGGTGTCGGGGATAAGCCACGCGATCAACGGCAATATCGACCGCGCCTTGTTCGTCCGCCTGCTGATCCCCGGCCTGGTCGGCGGCGTGGCCGGCGCCTACGTGCTGACCAGCATCGACGGCAGCGTCGTCAAACCCTTCGTGCTCGCCTATCTGGTTGCGATGGGCATCTACCTGCTGGTGCGAGGGTTGATGTCGACGCCGCAGCACGGGCGCGCGAAGATCGTCGCGCCGATCGGCCTGATCGGCGGCTTTCTCGATGCGGTGGGCGGCGGTGGCTGGGGTCCGATGGTGACCTCCAACCTGCTGGTTCAGGGTGTCGAGCCGCGGCGGGTCGTCGGAACCGTCAACTCGGTCGAATTCTTCCTTACGCTGACCGTGTCCGCTGCCTTTATCTACCATCTGGGGCTCCGAGATTTCGCGACCGCGACACTCGGCTTGCTGATCGGCGGGGTGGCGGCGGCGCCGATCGGCGCGATCCTCGCCAAGCGCATCCCCACGCGCGCGTTGCTGATCCTGGTGGGGGCAGTGCTGACCGTCACCAGCACCTACGGCTTCATTGTCGCGGTATTGATGTAGCGCGCGGGCTTCGCTTGCCTGATCGAGCGAAGGGATTATGCCTGCGCACTCCGATCGAGCGGAGCGATGAATGTCAGCCACCTACCTGCCGACGCTCAAGCAATTGCAATATCTGGTCGCGCTGAAGGACCATGGTCATTTCGGTCGCGCGGCGGATGCGTGCTTCGTGACGCAATCGACGCTGTCGGCGGGGTTGCGCGAATTGGAGACGCTGATCGGGGTGACGCTGGTCGAGCGGACGCGGCGCGTCGTGCGCTTCACCCCGTTGGGTGACCAGATCGCGACCAAGGCACGCCGCGTGCTGCGCGAAGCGGAGGAGCTGGGCGACATGGCGCGCGCCGCCGGGCGGCCGCTGTCGGGTGAGATGCGGATGAGCGTCATTCCGACGATTGCGCCGTTCATGCTGCCGCGCATCCTGCCGCGGCTGCGCGAGGACTATCCCGATCTCAAGCTGTTCCTCCGCGAGGAGCCGAGCGGGCCGGCATGCGAGGCGCTGGCGAACGGGCGCGCCGATTGCGTGCTGCTGGCGCTGCCTTATTCGTGCGGCGACGTGTCGGTCGCGCCGCTGTTCGACGACCGGCTGTACCTTGCCTTTCCCGAGGGCGAGATGCCCGCCTCGCCCGCGGCGGTGCAGCCCGCCGACATCGACGAGACGCGATTGCTGCTGCTCGAAGACGGGCACTGCTTGAAGGATCACGCGCTGGCCGCGTGCAACCGGCCGGAACTGCGCGCCGAGGCGACGATGCTCGGCACCTCGCTCCACACGGTCGTGCAGATGGTCGACAACGGTCTGGGCGTCACGATGCTGCCCAAGATCGCGCTCGACGCGGGGATCCTCGACCATACGCGCGTCACGGCACGGCCGCTCGACGCCGAGCATCCCGACCGCACGCTCGCGCTGGTGTGGCGGCGCGCCTCGCCGCGCGAACGCGACTTCCAGTTACTGGCCGAGGTGTTGAAGACCGCGCGCTAGCTCAGCGCCAGCGATCGGCCGCGTGATCGTCGCTGTCGCGCGCCTCGACCCAGCGCCCCTCGCCCGCCACCACCTCGCGTTTCCAGAACGGGGCGTCGGTCTTCAACCGGTCGATCAGAAAGGCGCACGCATCGAGCGCGGCGGCGCGGTGCGCGGAGGCGGCGCCGGTGAAAACGATCCGCTCGCCCGGCTGCATCGGACCCACACGGTGAACGATCGTCGCGGCGTTGAGCGACCAGCGCCGGACGGCTTCCTCAGCCAATCGCGTCAGCGCCGCCTCGGTCGCGCCGGGATAATGCTCGAGCTCCAACGTCGCGACACCATCATCGGCGCGCACGAGCCCGGTAAAGGTCGCGACCGCCCCGCCCTGCTCTAGCAGCAACTGCTCGGCCGCGATGTTGATCGCATCGGTGGTGACAGCCACGCGGATCATTGCACCTTCGCTCATCCGCCGGTCACCGGCGGGAAGATCGCGATCTCGCGCGCGCCCGCGATCGGCGTGTCGATCGGCACGAAGGCCTGATCCACCGCCGCGCGCAGCCGCGCGGGCTCGGCAAAGGCGGCGGCGTGGCCGTCACTGCGCGACGACAGCCACGCGATCAGGTCGGCGACGGTGGCGATGCCGGCGGGCGGCGAAACCTGCTCCTCACCCACGCCGATGCGTTCGCGAACCCAGGCGAAATACAGCATTTGCATGTGCTTAATCCATGTGCCTGATGCCGACACGCAGGTAATCCCACCCGGTGATCAGCGTCAGCGCGGCCGCTGCCCACAAGCAGGCGAGCCCGACCGCCTTGATCCACGCCTCGGCCGGCAGCGCGCCGGCGAGGATCAGCGCGCCGAAGGCGACGATTTGCAGCGTCGTCTTCCACTTGGCGAGTTTCGACACCGGCAAGGAAACCTGGAGGCCCGCCAGGAATTCACGCAACCCCGAAACCGCGATCTCGCGCAGGAGGATGACGAGTGCTGCGATGATGTGGACGCCCGTGATGACCGCCGTATCCTCGTGCCGCGTGCCGACCAGCATCAGGATCACCGCGGCGACCATGATCTTGTCCGCGATCGGATCGAGAAACACGCCGAGTTTCGACACCGTGCCCTGCGCGCGTGCGAGATAGCCGTCGAAATAGTCGGTGACGCCCATCAAACAGTAGAGGGCGAACGCGACGCCGAACCCCGCCGCCCAGGTCGGCCACCATAGAAACCAGACAAGCAACGGCACCGCGACGATGCGCGACAAGGTAAGCAGGTTGGGAAGCGACAACATCGCCCTCACGCTTGGACCGCGTCGGCGCGCGGTGCAAGGGGCGGCTCGGTCGAGTGGGTCATGGTGGCCGTGTGGTAGCTGGGCGGTTGAGTGAAGGTTGCCGATGTTCGGTGCGGGCGCGGGTCGGACTATCCTCCCCTCCACTCGCCACCCCAAACTTGATCCGAGGTTCCGCTTTCAGGGGGCGGGGACAAGAAACGTGATCCCGGGTCGAGCCCGGGATGACGGAGGTATGGGAGCAGTTCGGGCGACCTCCCTTGTTGCTCGCCGTCGGGCACACTGACCCTCGCCCGTACAATCGGCATTGGTCCACGCTCGCGAAGCGGCTATGCCGGCCAGCGTTTCGCCACAGGACGGGCCTTTTCTCGCGTCATGATCAATGCCCTCGGGCTCCTGAAACGCCGCAATTTCCTGCCGCTGTTCACCACCCAGTTCCTGGGCGCCTTCAACGACAATCTGTTCAAGCAGGCGATGGTCCTGTTCGCGACCTACGCGATCTTCAACGATGCCAAGGTCGAGCAGAGCTTCAACGCGCTGGCGACCGCCCTGTCGACGCTGCCGTTCCTGTTGTTTTCAGCCCTTGCCGGGCAATTGGCGGACAGCCACGACAAGGCGCGGATCATCCGTTTCGTGAAAACGGCGGAGATCGGCATCATGCTGGTGGGAGCGGCCGGGCTGCTGATCGCACATACCGCGTGGCAGACGACCGGCATCGTCCTGATGCTGGGCGCGGTGTTTCTGCTCGGCATGCATTCGACCTTCTTCGGCCCGATCAAATACGCCATCCTGCCGCAGCATCTGGCGCGCGGCGACGTGCTGGGCGGGACCGGGCTGGTCGAGGCGGGCACCTACCTGGCGATCCTGACGGGCACCGTCGTCGCGGGTTGGATCACCCCGCACAGCGCCGCGGTGGGCGTGCTGATCATCGCCGCGATCGGTTGGTTCTCCGGGCGGCAGGTACCGCCGGCGCCCCGATTGGGCCCGCCCATCGCGCTCGATCTCAACCCGTTCCGCTCGTCATGGCGGTTGGTATCGGCGACGCTGCACATCCCGCGGCTGTTCCTGGCGATCTGCTCGATCAGCTTCTTCTGGACGATTGGCGCGGTGCTGATCATCATCTTTCCGCCGCTGGTGAAAAACGTGCTGACCACAAGCCAGCAGGTCGCGAGCATCTTCACGGGCACGCTGTCGGTCGGAATCGCGATCGGATCGGTCGTCATCAACACGATGCTGAAAGGGCGTATCTCGGCGCGCTACGCGCCTGCCTCGGTGGTCGCGATGGGCGTGTTCGTCGTGATCTTCTCGCTGCTGGTGCGAACGTGGGATCCGGCGCCGGCGGGCCAATTATACGACTGGACCGCATTCATCGCGCAGCCGCGCGCCGCGCTGGTGCTGATCGTCCTGCTCGCCATCGCGGTGACGGGCGGCATGTTCGTGGTGCCGCTCTACGCCTTTCTGACCACCACGGTCGCGGAGGATCAGACCGCGCGCACGGTGGCGGCAAACAACGTCGTCAACTCCGCCGCGATGGTGACGGGAGCGGCGGTGGTGACCGGCATCAGCATGGCGGGCGTCACCGCCGAGGATCTGCTGTTCGTCGTCGCGGGCATGTGCCTGGTCAGTGCATGGCTGGCGCAGAAACTACACCGCGCCTGCGACGACGGCTGTCCGGCGCACGATGGCGCCGGTTGAGGCTGCGTCAGAAGATCAACGTGTAGAAACAGGTAAAGAAAGCGAAAAAGCTCAGCACGAACAGCTTCACGTCCTCGTCGTCGCGGCGCACCTTCTTGATAGGTGCAGGCGGCGGCAGCGTGCGGCGAAACGGGTGGCCGGCGGCTTCGTTGGTGAGAACAAGTCTGCGCTTCATGGCGCTGGTAAACGCGACGTTTACGTTTTGGTCGATTAAAGCCGTTGGTTAACGCCCGTGCCGAAACGGGACGTACCCGAACGGGACACGAGAGGAGAGACCGGATGCCGCTCTACGCCTTCAAGGGGAAGCGCCCGACGCGGCACGCAACCGCCTGGGTGGCGCCCAGCGCCGACGTGATCGGCGACGTCGTGCTAGGCGAGGACGTGAGCGTATGGTTTCGCGCCGTTATCCGCGCCGACAACACGCCGATCCCGATTGGCGCACGCAGCAACGTGCAGGAAGGTGCGATGCTGCATTCCGATCCGGGTTCGCCGCTGACGATCGGCGAGGACGTGACGGTCGGCCACCACGCGATCCTGCACGGCTGCACGATCGGCAACCGCGTGCTGATCGGCATGGGCGCAACCGTGCTCAACAATGCGGTGATCGCCGACGATTGCCTGGTCGGCGCGGGCGCGCTGGTGACCGAGGGTAAGACCTTTCCGCCCGGCAGCCTGATCGTCGGCAGCCCGGCGAAGACAGTGCGGCAATTGGACGAGCGCGCCATCGCGATGCTGAAGGTATCGGCGGCGCATTACGTTGCGAACGGGCGTGCCGCGGCGGCGGAGTTGCACGAGGTAGAATAGCGCGCTGGACAGGCGCGAGCGTGTCTGCATAACCAGGGTTATGCCAAAGCCTGCTATTCTCAGCCGCCTGCGTCTGCCCGTTATCGGCTCGCCGCTGTTCATCATTTCCGGCCCGGAACTGGTGATCGCGCAGTGCAAGGCGGGGATCGTCGGCTCGTTTCCGGCGCTCAACGCGCGGCCGGCGAGCCTGCTCGACGAATGGCTGCACCGGATCACCGAGGAACTCGCCGCGCACAATCGCGCCAACCCCGAGCGGCCCGCCGCTCCGTTCGCGGTCAACCAGATCGTGCACAAGTCCAACGATCGGCTCGAGCAGGATCTGGCGGTGTGCGAGAAGTGGCAGGTGCCGATCACGATTACCTCGCTCGGCGCGCGTGCCGAACTGAACCAGGCGGTGCATGGCTGGGGCGGGATCACGATGCACGACGTCATCGACGACCGCTTCGCGCAGAAGGCGGTGGAAAAAGGCGCCGACGGGCTGATCGCGGTGGCGGCGGGTGCCGGCGGGCACGCCGGTCGGACGTCGCCGTTCGCGTTGGTGAGCGAGATCAGGCAATGGTTCGACGGTCCGCTGGCGCTGTCGGGCTCGATCGGCACCGGCGACGCGGTGCTGGCGGCGGAGGCAATGGGTGCCGATTTCGCCTACGCCGGTTCGATCTTCATCGCGACCGAAGAGGCCAATGCCGATGAGCGCTACAAGCAGGGCATCGTCGAGGGGCGTGCGGCCGATATCGTTTATTCCGACCTGTTTACCGGCGTCCACGGCAATTACCTGCGCGGATCGATCCAGGCCGCCGGGCTCGACCCCGACAATCTGCCCGCGGGCGACTACAAGACGATGAACTTCGGCGGCGGCGACAATGCCGGAAAGGCGAAGGCGTGGCGCGACATCTGGGGTTCGGGTCAGGGGATCGGATCGGTCGACAAGGTCGAATCGGTCGCCGCACGCGTCGAGCGCCTGGCGCGCGAATATCAGGCCGCGCGCGCGCGGCTCGGCCTCGCCACCGCTGCCTGACCGAGCCTAGAACGCGGTCGCGAGCCGATCGAGCATCACGCGCGCCGGACTGAGGTTCGGCGCGCCACACTCCTGCGCGGCGTCGAGCCGTGCGACGCGGCGGTGCAGATCGATGCTCGCGGCGATCATCCGCTGCGCCTGCCGCGGCATGTCGTCGGCGACGTGCGCGTCGGTGCCGGGTGCCTCGCCCAGCCGCCGCGAAGGCTCCAGCGCCTGTGCCGGTGAAAGCTCGCCTGCGATCACGGCGCGTTGCGTCAGCAACCACGCGATCACGTGCATCAGCCGGGTCGTGACCTTGAGCGATTCGCAACTGAACGACACGCGCGTCATCGGCGATAGCATCTCGCGTTCCAGCCGCCCGACCTCATCGAAATAGCTGCGCGCCTCGTCAGCCAGCAGCATCGCCTCGAGATAGACCGAATCGATCAGGCGGCGGTGAATGCGGTCGTCGGGAAAGCGGTGCAGCATGGATCAGGTTCGTGCCATAGCGCAGCGGTGCGGACCACGGGGACGTGCGTTCGGTGCCCGCGGCTTCGGTGTCATTTCGGATCAGGCGATGCTGTCGGGCAGCAGATAATCTTCGAGCTGGCTGATCTCGTCGCGCAGCTTCAGCTTGCGCTTCTTCAACCGTGCGAGCTGGAGCTGATCGGAGACGCCGTCGGCCAGGGCGGCGATCGCGCTGTCGAGATCACGGTGCTCGATCCGCAGCAGGTTGAGCCGCGCGAGAATATGCTGTTCGTCCACCCGCTCACGCCCCCTGGCCCTTGTTGCGACTCTTATAGCCTCCACCGAGGCGCATGTGCAGCAAATCGCACGTCGTCGCGCGATCGCCGCGGCCCGTCGATGTTGCACTATTTGTCACGAGACTTTCACACGATTTGGTGGTTCACTCCTCGGTCTCGTTCAACCACGAAGGAGGAAAGAGCGATGCAGACTGCCCATATGCAGGCCCTGGAGGCGAAGCACGCCACACTCGATCAACGGATCCACGCCGAGTCGCAGCGACCGATGCCGGACGCCGCCGTACTCGCGGATTTGAAGAAGCAGAAGCTGCGATTGAAGGAAGAAATGAGCGCGGCGCACTGATCCCGTCAGCGGCCCGGCGGTATTGACCCGCCGGGCCTTTCATCCGCGAGCCGATCGCAGGCTCAGCGTTTCATCTGCTGCGCGATGCCGCGCTTCGTCGCCGCACCATAAGGCGGCTTCAATCCCGCCAGTTTGGCGACATCGAGCTTCGGCTGCCGGTACACCGCTTTCGCGTGACTGAAGGTGCGAAAGCCGTCGAGCCCGTGGTAGCTGCCCATCCCCGACGGCCCGACGCCGCCGAACGGCAGATCCTCCATCGAGACGTGGAAGATGACGTCGTTGATCGTCGCCCCGCCCGAAATCGTGCGATCGAGCACCTGGCGCTGCCCGCGCTCGTCGTCGCCGAAATAATAGACCGCCAGCGGACGGTCGCGCCGGTTGACCAGATCGATCGCGCCATCCAGCGAATCGTAGCGGCGGATCGGCAGCACGGGGCCGAAGATCTCCTCCTGCATCAGCGTCATGTCGTCGGTCACGTCGCGCACGATCGTCAGCGGCATCTTGCGGCTGTTGGTGGCGGTGAAATCCTCGTTCGCCGGGTTCACGACCTCGACGCGCGCGCCCTTCGATCGCGCGTCCTCGACCCAGTCGGTCAGGCGCTGGTGATGGCGATCGTTGATGATCGCGGTGTAATCGGGGTTGGCGAGCAGGGTCGGATACATCGCCGACGCCGCCGACTTTAGCCCGGCGACCACCGCTTCCTCCTGCTCGGGGCGGACCAGCATGTAATCGGGGGCGAGACAGATCTGCCCGGCGTTGAGCATTTTGCCGAGCGCGACGCGCTCGGTGGTGCGCGTGATGTCGGCCCCCTCGCCCACGATCACCGGCGACTTGCCGCCGAGTTCGAGCGTGACGGGCACGAGATGGTCCGCTGCGGCGTGGAGGATGTGGCGCGCGATCCCGGTCGCACCGGTGAAGATCAGGTGATCGAACGGCAGCTCGGCGAACGCCTTGCCGACCTCCGGCCCGCCCTCGACGAAGGCGAGTTCGGTCGTGTCGAAATATTGCCGCGCGATCTCCGCCATCAGCGCGCCCGTCGCCGGCGTGAACTCGCTCGTCTTGACCATCGCGCGATTGCCCGCGGCGAAGATGCCCGCGAGCGGCGACATGACGAGGTTGACCGGGAAGTTCCACGGCGCGATCACGCCGACCACGCCCTTGGGCTGATATTCGACCGCGGCCTTTGCGCCGAGCAGCCCGAGCGGGAATTGCACCCGCCGTTTCTCCGGGCGGGCCCAGGTTTCGAGGTGCTTCAACGCGTGGCGGATCGGCGCGACCGAGCTCGCGATGTCGGTCAGCATCGATTGCTCGCGGCTGCGGTGGCCGAAATCCTCCGACAAGGCGTCGCACAGGCGGTCGGCATGGTCGGCGATCATCGCGGCGGCGCGGGTCAGGCGATCGCGCCGCGTCGACAAGGGTTCGGGGAGCGCCGCCATGAACGCGGCACGTTGAGCATCCAATACGTCTCGCATCACACTCTCCCCTTGTTTTATGGTCTTCTAACTCGCGCAGCCGATCATCCCGGCAAGGGGCATGATGACCCCGTCCTTGTCGCCGCGCTCGACGAGCAGGGTCGCGTCGGACACGATCGCGCCCTGCGCCAGATCGGGTCGACGCGTGATCGTCATGGTGAGCGTCACCAAGGTATCGCCCGCGACGTAGCGCGTCTGGCTGGCGAACCCCAGATCGACCGCCGCACCGCTCGCGGCACGCGCATAGTCGCGCACCTGCCCGTCGAGTGCGATCCGCAACACGCCCGCCTCCGCACCCGCCATCGCGACCAGCGTCCGCGTCTCACCCGTGCTGAACAGATAGGCCGCGCAGCCCTTAGCGGGGAGCGATTGGCGCCCGATGCCGCCGATCGGATAGCCGTCGATCGAGGCGGGCGGACGCGGCTCGGGCGCGGCCACGACAGGCGCGAGCAGGAGCGCGGCGAGGAACGCGGACATCATACGGGCAAGACTATCATGACGAGCCACGCCGGGTAAGCCGCCACCGCGAGAAAGGTCCCGAACGGCAACGCATCGTCCGCGGCGACCGCGCGGCCGCGCACCTGCTGAACCAGCACCAGCCCCAATCCCACCAGCCCGGCGAGCAGCAGCACCGCGGGCAGCATCCGCCAGCCGAGCCACAGCCCGATCGCGCCGAACAGCTTTGGATCACCGCCGCCCAGCCCCTCGCGCCCGCGCAACCGTCGATAAGCGGCGGCGATCAACCAAAGGGTCGCAAATCCGCCCGCGCCGCCGATCAATCGGTCACCGAGCAGCGGCGCGCTCCAGACCGCGCTCGCGATACCGGTGAGCGCGAGCGCCGCGACGAGCGGGTCGGGCAGCCACAGCTCGGCCGCGTCGAGCGCCGCGAGCGTCAGCAGCAGCCACCCGAACACCGCACCCGCCGCCCCCGCCGGTCCCGGCGCGGCGGTGGCGGAGACGGCGCCGATCGCCGCGCAACCGAACTCGAAGGCGAGATGGCGCGGGTCGATCCGCGCGCTGCAGGTGCGACAGCGTCCGCGCGCGGCGACCGCGCTGATGACCGGCACCAGCTCCCACGCGGCGAGCGTGCGTCCGCAGCCATCGCACGCGGATCGGCCATGCAGCACCGAACGATCCTGCGGCCAGCGCACGACGATCGTAGACAGGAAACTGCCCGCGATCGCGCCGGCGAGCGCGAGCAGCACGACCCATGATGCGACCGTCACGCGCGCCTCCCACCTCTGGCAATCGGGTGCCGCATATCTTAGGTGCAGTGCAACAACCAGCGTCGGCTCCACGCAGGCCGACCGCCCACCAGGAGCATGTCATGGCTAGCGATCCCGTCGTCATTCTTTCCTACGCGCGCACCCCGATGGGGTCGATGCAGGGGAGCCTAGCGGGCGCGAGCGCGCCGCAACTGGGCGCAAGCGCGGTCAAGGCGGCGGTCGAGCGCGCGGGCGTGAGCGCGGACGCGGTCGAGCGCATCTACATGGGCAACGTGCTGTCCGCGGGTCTCGGCCAGGCTCCCGCGCGGCAGGCCGCGATCTTCGCGGGGCTGGGCGAGCATGTCGAGGCGACGACGCTCAACAAGATGTGCGGATCGGGCCTGCAGGCGGCGATCATGGGAGCGGAAGCACTCGGCGCTGGATCGATCGACCTGCTCGTCGCGGGCGGCATGGAGAGCATGACCAACGCGCCCTATCTGTCCAAGGCGCACCGCGGCGGCGCGCGGATCGGGCACGATCGCCTGTTCGACCACATGTTCCTCGACGGGCTCGAGGACGCGTACGAGCCGGGCAAGGCGATGGGCGTGTTCGCCGAGGAAACCGCGCAGGAATATCAGTTCACGCGCGCCGCGCAGGACGATTACGCGATCAAGTCGCTGGAGCGCGCGCAGGCGGCGCAGAAGTCGGGCGCATTCGACCGCGAGATCGTCGCGGTAGAGGTCGCCGGGCGCAAGGGCAGCACCACTGTCAGCCTGGACGAGCAGCCGGCGAAGGGTGATGTCGCCAAGATCCCGACGCTGAAGGCCGCGTTCGCGAAAGACGGGACGATTACTGCTGCGAACGCGTCGTCGATCTCCGACGGCGCCGCAGCGCTGGTGATGACGCGGTTATCGGTGGCGGAGAAGCTGGGGATCAAGCCGGTCGCGCGCGTCGTCAGCCATGCCGCGCACGCGCACGCCCCTGCCCGCTTCACCACCGCGCCGGTCGCGGCGATGCGCAAGGCACTGGAGCGCGCGGGCTGGACCAAAGACGAGGTCGACCTGTTCGAAGTCAACGAGGCGTTCGCCTGCGTCGCGATGATCGCAATGCGCGACCTCGGGCTCGATCACGAGACGCTCAACGTCAATGGCGGCGCGTGCGCGCTGGGTCACCCGATCGGCGCCTCGGGTGCGCGGGTGCTGGCGACCCTGCTCGGCGCGCTTGAGAACCGGGGCGCGAAGCGCGGCATGGCGTCGCTGTGCATCGGCGGCGGAGAGGCGGTCGCGATGGCGGTCGAATTGATGAACTGACGGATCGTCGCCCCTCCCGACATCAAGAGGGGCGGCGGATTCACCGTTGCTCGGGCTGGAACGCGTAGCCCGTGCGCGATCGGACGACGTATCCTACGCCGGGATAGGGGAAATGCCCCGCGAAGATGCGCTGGTGCGTCGCCGCCAGTTGCGCGAGTTCACGCTCGCGCGTCTGCGCGCCCTGCTGTTTGTCGCCGTCATATTGGATCGGCCACGCGGGTTTGGCGAGCGAGACGATCGCGCTGTGCGCGGTGTCGCCGATGACGAGCAGGCTCTGCTTGCCCGAGGTGATGCGATAGCCGCTGTGGCCCGGCGTGTGACCGGGGAGCGCGACCGCGGTGATGCCGGGCAGCACCTGCGCCCCCAGCGCGAACGTCTGTACCTGCGCCTTGATGACCGGCGCGACCGCGGCGGCTCGGCCTTGCTGGAGCGACTGCCACTCGGGCGCCGACATCCGGACGGTCGCGCGCGGGAATTCGGGCTTGCCGTTCGCGTCGACCAGGCCACCGACATGGTCGGGATGGCCGTGCGTGATCAGCACGTCGGTGATCTGATCGGGCGTGACCCCGGCCGAGGCGAGGCTGCGCACCAGCACGCCGTTCATCTTGGGACCGAAACCGCTGTCGATCAGCACCAGGCGCCCCGGCAGGCGGACGAGCAACTGGTCGACGCCGAGCGTGATCGGATCGGCCGGGGCACCGCGGGCGCGCAGCACCGCCGCCACGTCCGCAGTCGGATGACCGATGCCGAACGTCTGACCGTCATTCGCCACGACGTTTTCCGCGTCGCGCAATGAGACGACCTCGACCGTGCCGACGCGGAACGGCGTGGCGGCGGGCGTCGCCACCCGCGGTGCGGCGGATACCGCGACCGCGGCAAAGGCAGTGCCGAGCGCAAGCGAGGCGAGTGGGCGGATCATCGAAAGCGTCCTCTGCAGATGGCAGAGCCGAAATGACCGACGCGCGCGTGCGTTCCCGCCGTCGCCGCGCACCGTCAGACGAGCACGGGCTCGCGCCAGCCGTGCGGATCGGGCGCGCGGCCGCGCTGGATCGCGTTCAGCGTGTCGAGGATCCGCTGCGTCGTCTGCCCCGTCGACCCGCTGCCGATGGTGAATTCATAGCCCGGCCCCGCGACGCGCCCGATCGGCGTCACGACCGCGGCGGTGCCGCAGGCGAAGCTCTCGACCAAACGGCCGCTCGCCGCGTCATCGCGCCATTGCTCGATCGAATAAGGCTCCTCGCGCACCACCAGCCCTTCGTCGCGTGCCAGCCTCAGGATCGAGTCGCGCGTGATGCCGGGCAGGATCGTGCCGGTCAGCGGCGGGGTCTGGATCGAACCGTCGTCGAACACGAAGAAGATGTTCATGCCGCCCAATTCCTCGATCCAGCGGCGCTCGGCCGCGTCGAGGAACACGACCTGATCGTAGCCGCGGCGGATCGCCTCCTGCTGCGCGACGAGGCTGGTGGCGTAATTGCCTCCGCACTTGGCCGCACCCGTACCGCCCGCACCCGCGCGCGTGTAATCGTGGCTGACCCAAAGCGAGACGGCGCGCGCGCCACCCTTCCAATAAGCGCCGACCGACGAGGCCAGCACCATGTAGATGTACTGCGCGGCGGGCTTCACACCCAGGAACACTTCCGACGCGATCATGAACGGGCGCAGATAGAGCGAGCCTTCGGCGCTGGTCGGGATCCAGTCGCGATCGGTCTTCACCAGTTCGTGGATCGAGGCGAGGAACAGCTCGTCGGGCAGCTCGGGCATCGCCATGCGACGCGCGGAGGCGCGGAAGCGTTCGGCATTGGCGCGCGGGCGGAACAGCGCGATGCTGTCGTCCTCCTGCCGGTACGCCTTCATGCCTTCGAAGATTTCCTGCGCGTAGTGGAGCACCGCCGATGCCGGGTCCATCGTCAGCGGCGCACGCGCGGTGATGCGCCCGTCGTGCCAGCCCTGCTCCTCGTTGTAGAGCATGACCGCCATGTGATCGGTGAAGACGCGCCCGAACACCGGGTCCACCAGTCGCGCGGTGCGATCCTCGATCGAGACGGGCGTGGGATGACGTTCAAGCGCGAACACGGGGGTTCCTCCAGGTCTGATGCGCCGCAAAGCGGGTTGCGGTCGGTTATGGGCGATGGCAAAGCCGGTCAACATGACTGCCCCACCCCAGCCCGCCCCTTCCCAGATCGCGTCGCCGCAGTTTCTTCGGGAGCCCGAGCTGCGTCGGGGCATGGAGCTGCTCTACTTCGGAAACAGCCACATTACACGCGCGATCGACCGCGGGCTGGCGAAACAGGGACTCGGCCGCGCGCACCACCGCGCGCTTTATTTCATCGCGCGGCGACCCGACATGCCGGTCAGCGAGCTGCTCGCCTTGCTCAACATCACCAAACAGTCGCTCGGCCGCGTGCTGAACGAGCTGATCGAGCGCGACATGGTGGAAACGCGTCCGGGCGAGCGCGATCGGCGGCAGCGGCTGCTGCGCCTGACCGAAGCGGGCACCGCGCTTGAAGCACAATTGTTCGAGGCGCTGCGCGAGCGACTGTCGGCGGCCTATTCGCGTGCCGGAATGAATGCGGTGACGGGTTTCTGGGCGGTGCTCGAGGGCTTGATCCCGCCCGAGGAAATGCCGCGCGTCGAGGCGCTGCGCCGCTGATCGACGCCTAACTGCCGTTCAGACCGGGCGGCGTCGTTCCTCGGCCATTTCGCGCCCGCGGCGGATCGCCGCTTCCAGCGTGCGCGTCAGCAATTGGTTGAGCGCTGCGTCGGCGTCGAGCACGTTCAATCCCTGCCGCGTCATGCCGCCGGGGCTCGCCACCGCATCGGCGAGCGCCGCCGGCGTCCGCTTGCTTGCCGCAGCCATCTGCGCGGCGCCCGCGACCGTGGTCATCGCAACCGCCGCAGCGTCGCCGTGGTCCATTCCGCCGGCCACGCCCGCCGCGGCGAGCGCATCGATGAAGCGGAACAGGAATGCGGGACCGGTGCCCGACAATGCACCCGCGACCTCGAACGAGGCGGCATCGTCGAACCAGCGCACAAGCCCGAGCGGCGCCATCAGCGCGTCGACCTGCGAGCGGGCCACCTCGCTCGCTTGGGAGGCATGAACCGCGACCACACCCTGGCCGATCTCGACCGGCAGATTGGGCATGACGACGATCGGCTCGGGACCAGGAAAACGACTACGCAGCGCGGCGGCATCGACCCCGGCGAGCATGGAGACGATCACCGGCGCGGCGGCGACGCGCGCGGCGTGGCGCGCGGCGACCTCGTCGAGCTGCTGCGGCTTGACGCCCAATACGACCAGGTCGGGGGCCCCGGTGGCTGGAAGGTCGCGCTCCTGCACGACGCCCGCGGGTAGCTCGCGGTCGGTCCGGTTGACGACGTGGACGTCGCCTGGCGACACCACGCCGCTCGCGACCCAGCGGCGCAGCATGGCGCCGGCCATGTTGCCGCAGCCGATCATCCACAAACGCATGATCCGCCCCTCAGGCCTCGCCGTGCGTCTCGACCATCGCCGCGGCGATCGCCTCGGCCGGGGTCTTGCCGCCCCACAGCACGAACTGGAACACGGGATAGAAACGCTCGCACTCGTCGATCGCGGTCTCGATCATCAGCTCGGCGGCGGTGAGCGACAGGCTGGGTTCGTCGTCGACCGAGTCGACCATCGTCGCGTTGCGGTAGAGCAGGATGCCGCTCGACGACCAGAGCTCGAAATGACCGAGCCAGAGCTGCTCGTTGACCAGCGCCAGCGTTTCCCAGATCGCGGGGCGACGATCCTCGGTCACCTTGACGTCGGGGAAGGCGAGGAATTGCAGCACGCCGTCCTCTTCGCGGAACAGCGCGCGCAGTTCGTACTCGGTCCAGCTCCCCTTGATTGTCGCGGTGATCTCCTCGTCGTGGCGATCGCACGACCAGCCGTGCGCGAGGAAGTACGACTCGAGCATTTCGAGCGGCGCCTCGCGTTCGGGTTCCATGTCGGCTTCGTCGAGCATGGCCATCGTCATCGCACATCGCCCGCGCAGCGGGAAAGGGCCTTGTGCAGCGTCAGAGCCCCTGCGGCTGGTGCGCCGCACCCGCGTCGGTCGTCACGGACGATGTCGCTGGCGCTGCGGGCGCCTTGGTGGCGGCCTCGAGTGCGTCGAGCCGGGCACGCAGCACGTCATTCTCGTCGCGCGCCGCCGCCGCCATCGCCTTTACCGCCTCGAACTCGTCGCGGCTGACGAAATCGAGCCCGCCGACCCATTCGCGCAACCGATCACGCGCACCCGCTTCGGCCTCGCGCCCAACCCCGGCGAGCGTTCCCGCGGCGCCGTTCAGCAGCTTGGCCACGTCGCCAAAGATCTTGTTTTCCGTCTGCATCGCGCTCGCTCTCGTTGTCGTTCAGCCGATCATTTGGGACGTTCCGCCCGCCGGCACAATGGTATCGGCATGCGGGTTCATGCGAACGATCTGCCAATTGAGCACGCCCGCGAAGGCAAGCCAGGCGATATAAGGGATCATCAACGCCGCGGCGGTGGGCCGAAAGCGCGAGAACACCCACGCGGTTGCCACCGACAAGGCGAAGATCAACACGATCACGAACAACGCCGCGCCGACCTTGTGTGCGCCGAAGAACAACGGCGTCCAGGCGAGATTGAGCGCGAACTGCGCCGCGAACAGCACGACCCCAGCGGTCCGCAGCGCGGCGCCACGCGCCGACAAAGCGATGGCGAGCGCGAAGCCGATCAGGACGTACAGGATCGTCCACGCGACCGGGAACACCCAGCCGGGCGGCGTGAAGCCGGGTTTGGCGAGCGCGACGTACCAGGCGTTCTCACTTCCGGAGGCGACGCTGCGCCCCGACAGGAACCCGAGCAGCAGCACCAGCGGGACGACGAACGCGGCCCAGCGCACGAACGACATCCGCAACTGGCCCCTCGACGCGATCGAACCCAATTTCATCCCTTTCACGGTCACGTCGCCGGTGCACGATCGCTGCGCGTGCGTAAACACCCTATCGCTGCGGGACGTTCCGACTCGGCCCGATCGCGGCGGCGATCAGTCGAGCGTGGCGGCGATCAGGAACTCGACGTTGCCGTTCGGGCCCGTGATCGGGCTTTCGGTGATGCCGACAACCGACCAGCCGCGCGCGGTAAACCAATCCGCCACCTGCGCGCAGACACGCGCATGAACGACGGGATCGCGCACCACCCCGCCCTTGCCCACCTCCTCGCGCCCCGCCTCGAACTGCGGTTTGATCAGCGCGAGCGCGCGCCCGCCCGGCGTGACGAAACCCAGCGGCACGTCGAGCACCTTGGCGAGCCCGATGAAGCTGGCGTCGCACACCACCAGGTCGATAAGTTCGGGCACGTGTTGCGCGGTCAGGATGCGCGCGCTGGTCTGTTCGTGAACGACGACGCGCGGGTCCTGACGCAATTTCCAGGCAAGCTGGTTGCTGCCGCTGTCGACCGCGTAGACGCGAGCCGCGCCGCGCGTCAGCAGCACGTCAGTGAAGCCGCCCGTCGACGAGCCCACGTCGATCGCGATCGCGTCGGTCACGTCCCAGCCGAAATGGTCGAGCCCATGCGCTAGCTTCACGCCGCCGCGCGACACCCAGGGGTGATCGCGCCCGCGCACGTCGAGCACGGCGTCCTCCGCCAGTGCCTGCCCCGGCTTGTCGACCTTGCGGTCACCGACGAACACCAGCCCTGCCATGATCAGCGCCTGCGCACGCGCGCGCGACTCGGCCAGCCCACGATCCACCAGCATCTGATCGGCACGTTGCTTCGCCATCAAGGCGCCTTACCCGCTGTCTCAAAATCTGACAGCGTTTTCATGTCTGGTGCCGCCAACGGCTCGCCGCAAGCCGACCACGTCCGGTGCCAATTGCTGCGCTGCACGATTGTCTATCGGCTTAGTAGGTAATAGCTTCATGAACGAGGCCGCGGTGGTGCCGACCCCTAGACTGCGCCGCGGCCTCGCCTTTCGGAGGTGACGCATGGCACGCGCGATGTTCGACCTGGCGGTGACGCCCACGATCTTGACGGTCCCCGGGCTCGGTGGCTCTGGCCCCGCGCATTGGCAGAGCCTGTGGGAAAAGAGCCGGCCCGACACGTCGCGGGTGGAATTGGGCATGTGGGATCGCCCGCATCGCAACGCCTGGGCGACCAAGCTCGACCAGGCGATTTCCTCGGCGCGCGCGCCGGTGATCCTGGTGGCGCACTCGCTCGGCTGCATTGCGGTGGCGTGGTGGGCGGCGATGAGCCCGCAGCCTTATGGCTGGCCGGTCGCCGGCGCGTTGCTGGTGGCGCCCGCAGACGTCGATCGCGCGCACGTCGCCGACGAGTTGAAGCCGTTTGCGCCGGCGCCGAAGCAGCCGCTCCCCTTCCCCTCACTCGTGGTGTCGTCAACCGACGATCCGTGGATCGACAGCGACCGCGCGCACAGCCTGGCGGTCGATTGGGGCAGCCATTTCGTCGACACCGGCCCGCACGGCCACCTCAACGCGGCGAGCGGATTGGGGTGCTGGCCCGAGGGGCTGGAACTGCTCGACCGCGTGCTGGCCGCGGCTGGCGGTCCGTACGGCGAGGCGCGCTCTCCGGGTGACGCGCGCGCGATTCTGTCACGGCCACACGTCGGCGACGATCGCCCGCCGCTTCGTTAACGCCGAAGTTGCGCGTCGACGTAGCGGGTGAGCGCGGCAACGTCAGGCAGCGCGGGGATCACGCGCGTGTCGCGCATCGCGGCTGGATCGAGCCGTTGCACTATGGCGATTGCCAGATCCTCGATCTCGCCATTGTCGAGCTTGAGAAAGCGCCTGAGCGTGTCCTCGGGTCGCGGCACAATGCCCTCGCCGTAGAGCGGCGCGATCGCTTCGCGCACCGCGGGCGCGACGCCCGGCGCGCAGTCGGCGAACACCGCGTCGAACTCCGCCGCGGTCCAGGCCGCGCGTGCCGCCTGCGCGCTGCGAACCCGCCGCACCATGGTCCAGTTCACCCACAGCAGACCGACGACGTAGAGCGCGGTCAGCGCCGCGACCTTCTGCCAACCCGTCATGCGCGCGCGGTCAGGCGCTCGCCGCCTGGCCAGCCTCGTTATAGCGCAGCGCCTTCAGCACCGTTTCGACGATCGCGTAGGCGTCGAGCCCGGCCTGCGCGTACTGCACCTCGGGCTTGTCCTGATCCTGGAATAGATCGGGCAGGCGCATGGTGCGAATCTTGAGCCCGGCGTCGGTCAGCCCCTCGTCCGAGGCCATCGTCAGGACGTGTGCGCCCAAACCACCGACGGCATTCTCCTCGATCGTCACTGCGACCTCGTGGGTGGTGAGCAGGCGGCGGATCAGCGCCTCGTCGAGCGGCTTGGCGAAGCGCAGGTCGGCGACCGTGGTCGACAGCCCGCGTGCCTCCAGCGTGTCGGCGGCGCGCTGCGCCTCGGCCAGGCGGGTGCCGAGCGACATGATCGCGACCTTCTTGCCCTCGCGCACCACGCGACCCTTGCCGATCTCGAGCAGCTCGGGCGTTTCGGGCAGCGCGACGCCGACGCCGTTGCCGCGCGGGTAGCGCACCGCGATCGGTCCCGAGTCATGCTCGACGCAGGTGTGGACCATGTGGACCAGCTCGGCCTCGTCCGCCGCCGCCATGACAACGAAGTTTGGCAGCGTGGCGAGATACGTCACGTCGAAGCTGCCGGCATGGGTCGCGCCGTCCGCGCCGACGAGGCCGGCACGGTCGATCGCGAAGCGGACCGGCAGGTTCTGGATCGCGACGTCGTGGACGACCTGATCATAGGCGCGCTGGAGGAAGGTCGAGTAGATCGCAGCAAACGGCCGCATTCCCTGCGCGGCGAGGCCGGCGGCGAAGGTGACGGCGTGCTGCTCGGCGATGCCGACGTCGAAGAAGCGGTCGGGAAAGGCCTGCGCGAACTTGTCGAGCCCGGTGCCCGACGGCATCGCCGCGGTGATCGCGCAGATGCGCGGGTCGGTTGCGGCCTCGCGGGTCAGCGCTTCGCCGAACACATTCTGATATTGTGGCGGGCCCGGCGGTGCCTTGGCCTGGGTTCCGGTGATGACGTCGAACTTCTGCACGCCGTGGTATTTGTCGGCCGCGGCCTCGGCGGGGGCGTAGCCCTTGCCCTTCTTGGTCACCACGTGGACGAGGATCGGGCCTTCCTCCGCGTCGCGGACATTCTCCAGCACCGGGATCAGGTGTTCGAGATTGTGGCCGTCGATCGGACCGACGTAGTAGAAGCCGAGCTCCTCGAACAAGGTGCCGCCCATCGTCATCCCGCGGGCGAACTCGTCGGTCTTGCGCGCGGCGGAGTGGAACGGGCGCGGCAGCTTGCGCGCGACCTTCTTCATCAAATCACGAAGCGAGAGGAACTCGCGGCTCGACACCATGCGCGACAGGTAGGCCGAGAGCCCACCGACCGGCGGCGCGATCGACATGTCGTTGTCGTTGAGGATGACGACCAGCCGGTTGCCCGCGGCCTCGGCATTGTTCATCGCCTCATAGGCCATGCCGGCGCTCATCGCGCCGTCGCCGATCACCGCGATGCCCTTGCCCGGCGTGCCCGCCAGCTTGTTGGCGATCGCGAAGCCGAGCGCGGCCGAGATCGAGGTCGACGAGTGCGCCGCGCCGAACGGGTCGTACTCGCTCTCGCTACGCTTGGTGAAGCCCGACAGCCCGCCGCCCTGACGCAGCGTGCGGATGCGGTCGCGGCGGCCGGTCAGGATCTTGTGCGGATAGCATTGGTGCCCGACGTCCCAGATCAACCGATCGCGCGGGGTATCGAAGACGTAATGGATCGCGGTGGTCAGTTCGACCACGCCCAGTCCCGAGCCAAGGTGCCCGCCGGTGGTGCCGACCGCCGAAATCGTCTCCTGCCGCAGTTCGTCCGCCAATTGCGGCAGTTGCTCTGGGGTGAGCTTGCGAAGGTCGGCGGGGGTGTGGACGGTATCGAGCAGCGGCGTCGCGGGAACATTGGCCATCGTGGCCGGATATACCACGCTCATCCTCGTGTCGATTGCAACGATCTACCAAGCCAAACCGGGCGGCCTGGGCGACGGATCAGTTGCTGGAAGCAGCCGAGCAGGCAGCGCAGCGTCCGCGCACCTCGATCACCGGACGCTCGGGCGTGAAGCCCGCGTCGCTCGCCGCCGACCGCACCGCCGCGGTGATCCGGTCATTGTCGATATGGGTGGTGGTGCCGCACGCATCGCACACCAGGAAGATACAGTCGTGGCGGCAATTGGGGTGCGTGTTCGCGACATAGGCGTTCTCGCTCTCGACTCTGCGAGCGAGGTTGTTGCCGACGAACAGGTCGAGGATGCGATACACGCTGTTGGCGGCGACACGGCGATCCTGCGCCAGCGACACCGCCTCCGCGATATCATACGCCGACGCGGGTCGGCTGAACCCGGCGAGCGCGGTGAACACGCTTTCGCGCATGCGCGTCCATTGCTCGCCCGATTGCTCCAGTCGCGCCTGCGCCGCGCGGGTCAGTTCCTCGCCGCCGCGCTCGTGATGATCGTGCCCCGCCATGTTGATCGAGATAAGGGCTGCACCGTCACCCGGCAAGCGAGCCGCCGCCCGCTCACCACCTCATGCGTGGCGGTGACGATTGAGCGCGTGCCCGGCGGCGAGCACCACGACCCCTGCGATGGTCAGCGCACTCTCGCTCAGGTGATTCTCGCCGTGCGGGACGATCACCGCGGCCGCCATCATCGCCAGACCGATGCCCCCCAGGATCAGCGGCAACGGGCGGCCATGCGCCAGCACACCGCGCCCGAACGCGACCGCGCCGAGCAGGATGGCGAGCACCAAACCGACCTCGTGGATCACCGGATTGCCCAGCAGCCCTCCGGCCGTCGACAACAACGCCACCATCATCGTCGTCGCGACGCAATGCACCACACATGCCGCCGACAGCCACATCGCCCAGCGATCGAGCCGCCCTGCGGCATCCGTCGAGGTGGTCGGTTCGGCCATCACGCCGACCATCTAGGCCCGTCAGGCGCAAGATACAATATCACATGAGGCATTTTGTCCACCCTGCCCCTGATCGACGCTTGATGCGATCCGCGGTATAAGGCGTCATGCTCCAGGCAACTCCCGGTTATTCCACCACCGCGCGTCCGCTCGCGATCGCGCGCTGGCTCAACGCAGTCGCCGCGCTGATCGTCGCGATGGTTATCGTCGGCGGCATCACGCGGCTGACCGAATCGGGGCTGTCGATCACCGAATGGAAGCCGATCAGCGGGATCATTCCCCCGCTCACGACCGCGCAGTGGCAGGCCGAGTTCGCCAATTATCAGCGCATCCCCGAATATCAGCAGCTCAACCGCGGCATGACGCTCGACGGGTTCAAGGCGATCTTTTTCTGGGAATATCTCCACCGGGTCTTGGGGCGCGTGATCGGGCTCGCATTTGCGCTGCCGCTCATCTGGTTCGCAGTGCGCCGTCGTATACCCAAGGGGTATGGCTGGCGCCTCACCGCGCTGCTGGCGCTCGGCGGACTACAGGGCGCGATCGGCTGGTGGATGGTCGCCTCGGGCTTGTCAAAGCGAACCGACGTCAGCCACGTGCGCCTGGCGGTTCACCTCGTCACCGCGCTGACGATCCTTGCCGGGATCGTGTGGACCGCGCGCGATCTGCGTGCGCTTGCCTCCTCGCCGCTCGCCCGTCCCGCCACGTTGACGCTTGGAGCAGCCGCCGCGCTGTTGCTGCTGGTCGCGCAGATCACCTACGGGGCGTTCACCGCCGGGCTCGACGCCGGGTACGCTTTTGCGAGCTGGCCCCTGATGGGTGACGCGCTGTTTCCCGCCGGCGTGCCGATGCTCGCGCCCGCCGCCTCGAACCTCGTCGACAATCCGATCGTGGTCCAGTTCATCCATCGCTGGCTCGCCTTCGCGGTCGCGGCCGGGTTGCTGTGGCTCGCGTGGCGTGCGCGGCGGGCCGGTCACGCGCGCGCAGCGGCGGCCGTCGCTGGTCTTGTCACACTGCAGATCGCGCTCGGCATCGCGACGCTGCTGAGCGGCGTGGAGATCGTGGTCGCGGTATCGCATCAGGCGAATGCCGCACTGCTGCTGATCGCCAGCGTCGTTGCCGCCCACAGCCTCAGCACGTCGCACGGAGCCATCTGAATAGTCGGGTATCACATTACCCGTCAGCAAAGCGGCATAAATCTTGACTTCGGCAGCGTGCGACGGCAATTGGGCGCCATCAACGCGCGGGTTCGCCTGCCGCGTCGCTTTTCTTTTCGGTATAAAAGGTCACTAGGCCCATGAAGGCGCTGATGAAGACCACCAAGTCGGCCAAGCCGCACGAGGTGGAAAAGAAGTGGCACATCGTCGACGCAGACGGCCTGGTGGTCGGTCGTGCGGCGGTGGTGATCGCCAACGTGCTGCGCGGCAAGCACAAGACCAGCTTCACCCCCCACGTCGATTGCGGTGACAATGTCATCGTCATCAACGCGGACAAGATCCGCTTCACGTCGAACAAGGCGGAGAAGAAGGTCTATTACAAGCACACCGGTTACGCGGGCGGCATCAAGGGCGTGACCGCGGCCAAGGTGCTGGAAGGCCGCTTCCCCGAGCGCGTGCTGGAGAAGGCCGTCGAGCGCATGATCCCGCGCGGGCCGCTGGGTCGCGAGCAGATGCGCCATCTGCGCATCTTCAAGGGCGCCGAGCACCCGCACGAAGCCCAGAACCCCGAGGTTCTCGACATCGCCGGCATGAGCCGCAAGAACAAGGTGGGCGCATAATGTCCGACAATCGCCAGTCCCTTTCCGATCTCGGCGCCGCGCTGCAGCAGCAGGGCGCCGCCGCGCAGACCGCGGCGGACGACAAGGCCGAGGCTTACATGGCCGGCCAGATCGACGAGCCGGTTCAGCGTGCACCGCTGCGTGTGCAGGAACTCGACAAATACGGCCGCGCCTACGCGACCGGTCGTCGCAAGGACGCGGTCGCGCGCGTCTGGCTGAAGCCGGGTTCGGGCAAGATCACGATCAACGGTCGCGATCAGGAAGTCTATTTCGCGCGTCCGACGCTGCGCCTCGTCATCAACCAGGTGTTCGGCATCACCGAGCGCGAAGGTCAGTATGACGTGGTCTGCACCGTCAAGGGCGGCGGCCTGTCGGGCCAGGCCGGCGCGGTCAAGCACGGCATCAGCCAGGCGCTGACCAAGTTCGAGCCGGTGCTGCGTTCGCCAGTGAAGGCCGCAGGCTTCCTGACGCGCGACCCGCGCGTCGTCGAGCGCAAGAAGTACGGCCGCGCCAAGGCACGCCGCAGCTTCCAGTTCTCGAAGCGCTAAAAGTTCAACCTTCCCGGTTGTACATGGGGGCGGTCCGGCAACGGGCCGCCCTTTTTGATTTTGCTGCTGACCGAGACAGCGGGTTTGGAGAATGGGATGTTCGCTTCTGGGTGGAAGCGGACCTTCCGCTTCGGAGGCATACCCTCGAAAACTGACCATTGAACCGGCATCTCAGGTGCATCAGCCTTTTGCATCACCAAAGCCGTCAAATTATTGCCGTTCTTGGCCTGATGCGAAATCCGTGAATTTTGCATCATTGGGAAAGCGATCTCCCGCTCTTGGTTTCATGATCTATCACTAAGATCGATTGCTTCAGGAGAACGCCTTTGCTGCCCCTTCTAGCGCTGGTGATGATTGTCAGTGCCAACCCTGACCCTGCTCCTTGCCCTGGTGCAACAACGCCAGAGGTCAACGCCTGTCTCGCAGCCCGCTTCAGTGAGGCAGATGCTGACCTAAACCGCTATTACGAAGTGGCGGTTCAGCGAGCTCGCAAAGAAGGTGTAGCCAAAGGTTTCATCCAAGCTCAACGATCATGGCTGTCGTTCAGAAATTCTGAATGCAGTGCGATTTTCGAAAAGTTTGGGGATGGCACAATCAGGACGAGCATGGAGATTGGGTGCAGAATACGCTTAACGCGCTTACGAACCTATATGATCTGACGTGCTCCCCAAAGCTCTACCAGTCATAACTGGAGTCCGGGGTTGGTATGGTGCCCATCTGGGCGGTGTTGCACAACCCGCCTGGCAGCATCCGCGGGCGTCAGCCCGCCTATTCCGCTATGCGGTCGCACGTGGTTGTAGTCGTCGCGCCATAGCCGCAGTACCGAGCGGGCATGCCCAAGCGACACGAACAGCGTCTCGTTGAGGCATTCGTCGCGCAAGCGACCGTTGAAGCTCTCGACATAGCCGTTCTGCTGCGGCTTGCCGGGCGCGATGTAGTGCCACTCGACAGGGCGTTCCTGCGTCCACCTCAGGATTGCCAGGCTGGTCAGCTCGGTGCCGTTGTCGCTGACGATCATCAGCGGCGGCACGCCTCTGACGGCGATGATGGCGTC
>NZ_CAKZHV010000061.1 GCF_936927845.1 uncultured Sphingomonas sp. | reverse complement strand
GCTCCGCCGCCTCGGCCGCGGTCAGTGCGGCGCGCGCCCGTTCCAGCGCGTCGCGCGCGTCCGCCTGCGCCGCCACCGCCGCCTCGCGCTCCGCCGCGATCGGTTCGGCGGGCGCGACCGCCGCCAGCGCCGCCGCCGCACTCGCCCGCTCACGGTCGGCGCGTGCGAGTCGTGCCTGCGCCTGTGCCAGTTCCGCGCGCGCGATCCGCGCCTCGGCCTGCTCGTTCGCCTGCGCCGCCAGCGCCTGCGCCAGCGCGACTTCGGCGTCGCGCCCCAGCCGCTCCGCCGCGCTCAGTGCCGCTTCGAGTTCCGGCAGCGCCGCCTCCGCCTCCGCCGCGGTGCGCTCCAGTGCCTTGGTGTCGCTCGCCAGCGTGGCCAGCGCCGCCGCGGCTTCGTTGGCGAGCGCACCCTCGCGCTCGCGATCGGCCAGGATCCGCGCGCGCGCCAGTTCCAGCTCGCCGACCCGGCGCTCGGTCGCCGCCGTCTCACCGCGTGCGCCCGCGAGTGTGCCCGCCGCCTCGCTCGCGCGGTCGCGCGCGGCGAGCGCCTCCGCGCGCAACTCGGCTAGCACGGCAATCGCCTTCTCCTGCGTGGCCGTCACCGCGTCGTGCGCGGCTTGCCCGGCCGCGACCCGAGCCTCCGCCGCGCGTGCCTCATCGCGTGCCGCAATCGCCGCCCGATCCGCCTCGCGCCAGCGTGCGAAGATCGTTCGCGCTTCCGCCACCCGGATCGCGTCGGACAGTGCGCGGTACCGCTCCGCCGCGCGCGCCTGCCGCCTGAGCGCGCTTACACGCGCGTCGGTGTCGGCGATCACCGCGTCGAGCCGTTCGAGGTTCGCCTCGGTCGCGCGCAGCCGCGCTTCGGCGTCGCGCCGCCGGACGTGCAGCCCTGCGATCCCCGCCGCTTCCTCTAGCATCGCGCGCCGGTCGGCGGGTTTCGCCGCAATCACCGCGCCGATCCGGTTCTGGCTGACGAGCGCCGGGCTGTGCGCGCCGGTCGCTGCGTCCGCGAACAGCAGCTGCACGTCCTTCGCGCGCACGTCGCGCCCGTCGATCCGATAGGCGGAGCCCGCGCCACGCTCGATCCGGCGCACCACCTCGGCTTCTTCGCCCGTGTCGGTGTCGAGCAGGATCGACACTTCGGCGAAATCGCGTGGTGGCCGCGTCGCGGTGCCCGCGAAGATCACGTCCTCCATCCCTGCGCCGCGCAGCGACCGGGCGGAATTCTCCCCCATCGTCCAGCGCAGTGCTTCGAGCAGGTTGGACTTGCCACAGCCGTTCGGCCCGACGACACCGGTCAATCCCGGTTCGATGACGAGGTCGGCAGGGTCGACGAAGCTCTTGAACCCCGTCAACCGCAGCCGCTTGATCTGCACGCGCGCGCTTCCGGCGTATTACCGGGGTGTCAGGCGCCCGCGTTCTTGAGCGCGCCCTCGACCCCGTCCCACGTCACGACATTGTCGAGCTTCTTGCCGTTGAGGAAGAAGGTCGGCGTTCCCTGCACACCCTTTTCGGTGCCGGCATCCATATACTTGGTCAGCGCCTCGATCTGCTTCTCGTCGGTCAGGCACGCGCGTGCCTGCGCCTCGGGGATGCCGCGCTGCTTGACGAAATCGATGAAGCCCAGCTTCTCGGCCCATGCGGTGAACATGACGCCGGGCGCCTTGCCTTGCTGCGCCTGCTGGAACGCGCCCGCGTCCTCCATCTTGGGCAGGATCGTCGGCTGAGCGGCGAACATTTCCTCCAGCAACGGGAAGAACGGCTGCGTGCCCCCGCAGCGGCCCAAGAGCGCCGGCGGGAAGTCGGGCGCGCCATGGACCAGGAACTCGCGGAACTCGTACGAGACCTTCCCGGTCTTGACGTAATTGTCCATCAGCGGGCGCATGCCCGTGTTCGCAAATGCGCCGCACGTCGGGCACAGCCGTGAGCCATATTCGACCAGCTTGAGCGGCGCATCGGGATTGCCCGCGACGAACCCGCCCTCGGGGGTCTGCGATACCGTCTGCGTCCAGTCCTGCCCGGCAGGTGCAGCTGCGGCCTTGACCGAGCCGGCAGGCGCGCTCGGCGCGTCGTTGCTGCCGCCGCAGCCGGTCATCAGCGCCAGCGCGCCGGCGAGAAGTGCGATACGCTTCATGAACAACTCCACTTGCTTGTTCGGGCTTGCTTATCTGGCGCCGGCGGCACGCAGCATCGGCTGCAATTGCGCCCAGGTCACCGTTTGGATCAACTTGCCGTTGACGATGAACGCGGGCGTTCCCGCTGCGACCTCGGTTGATTGCGACACGGTGAGCGTGGCGTTCAACGCCTTTTCATCGGCGAAGCATGCCTCGATCGCTGCCGGCGCGACCCCTTCTGCCCGCACGATTGCGGTCAGCCCGGCACCGTCCGCCAGCGCGCGCAATTGCGCCAGTTGCGGATAGGTCGAGACGCGCGCCGCGTTCGCCTGATCCCACTCGACCGCGCGATCGATCCATTCGCGCTGGTGCGAAAGAAAGGCGGCGTGCACCGCCGGAAACGCTGCCGGTCCCGCGCAACGCGCCAGCGTCGCCGCGGCGAGATCGATCTTGTCGTGCAGCTGGTTGCGCACCTCGACCGCCAGCGTGCCCGACCGTACCATCGCCTTGATGCTGGCGTCCGACTCGGCGGCGAAATGCGCGCAATGCGGGCAGGTGTAGCTCAGGATTTCGACCAGCCGCACCTTGGCCTTGGGATTGCCCAGAAGGTAGCTGCCGGTCGCGACCGGCGCTGCGGCCGTGGTCCAGGCGCGTGGGGCCGCAGTGCTGGGAGAGGCGGCAAGCAGTGCCGCGGCGAGCAGGGGCAGGAGCGTCTTCATTTCACCTGGGGAAGGGCGGGGCGGTTGGCGACACCGGAGGCGAGCGCCTCCAGCACCGCCTTCAATTCGGGATCGGCGATCGTCTTCAAACTCGCCCCCAGTTCGACCGGCGCGGGGGCGAGTTCGGGCAGCACGCGCTTGGGCGCCCGCTTGGTGATCTCGCCCTGGCGGATCGTGATCCGTGCGACGGCCTGATAGCCGAAGAAGCGGTTCACCCGCTCGGTGATCTCGGGGATCACGTGCTGCATCATCACCGCGTGCGCGCCGCGGCAGGTCAGCGTCAGCGTACCATCCTGCTTCTTGCCCATCGGGAAGCGGATCGATTCGGGCGAGCTCACCGCCGCCAGCCGCTCGCCGACGATCTCGGGCCAGCGTGATACCACCGCCGACTGGACGAAGCCGAAGCGGCGGAAGGCTGCACCGCCGATGGCGGGCAGCAGCTCGGACACGGCGCGCGACCGGTTCTGGCGCTCGGGCGGGGGAAGGGGGGCGCGCGGGCGCTTGCTCATCCGCCCGCCCATGCCATAGCGGGGCGGTGGACGCCAAGGATTCGATCGCACCCGCAGCCGATAGTCCCGCCGATCCGCACGCGGTCGCCCCCGCGCTGCTCGACTGGTACGATCGCCACCGCCGCGACCTGCCGTGGCGTGCGAAGCCCGGCGAGACGCCCGACCCGTATCGCGTCTGGCTGTCGGAGGTCATGTTGCAGCAGACCACGGTCGCCACCGTCCGCCCGCGATTTCTCGCCTGGACGCAGCGCTGGCCGACCTTCGCCGACCTCGCCGCCGCCGACGAGGCGGACGTGATGGCTGCCTGGGCGGGGCTCGGTTATTACGCCCGCGCGCGCAACCTGCTCGCCGCCGCGCGCGTCATCGCGGCCGAGCATGCGGGCGAACTGCCCTGCACGGAGGAAGCGCTGCGCCGCCTGCCGGGCTTCGGCGCATACACCGCCGCCGCGGTCGCCGCGATCGCGTTCGGCGAACGCGCGGTGGTGGTCGACGCAAACGTCGAGCGCGTCGTCGCGCGCCTGTTCGCACTCCCAACCCCGCTGCCGAACGCTCGCCCCACGATCCGCGCCGCGACCGACACGATCACCCCAGCCACCCGCGCCGGCGACTTCGCGCAAGCGATGATGGATTTGGGCCAAGCAGTCTGCACCGTGCGCCGTCCCAAATGCCTGCTCTGCCCGCTTCAACCCCAATGCGTCGGCCACGCGCAGGGCGAGCCCGAGCGCTACCCCGTCAAGAAGCCCAAGCCCGATCGCCCGCACCGCCACGGCACGATCTTCTGGCTCACGCGCGACACGCCCGCGGGGCGCGAGGTGCTGCTCGTTCGTCGTCCCGACAAGGGCTTGCTCGGCGGGATGCGCGCGCTGCCGACCGGACCGTGGGAGGTGGCACAGCCCGGCCTTGCCGGCGCGCCGGCCGAGGCGGACTGGCGTATGCTCAACATTCAGGTCAGCCACGGCTTCACCCACTTCACGCTCGATCTTGCGCTGGTCACCGGCGAGGCGCATGGCCCAACCCCGGTTGTCGGCGAGTGGTGGCCGATAGCATTGCTAGGAGAGGCCGGTCTGCCGACCGTCTTCGCCAAGGCGGCGCACGCGGTGTTGGGGATGGAGGCAGGATGACGCTGGTTCGTATGGCAGGCGGACGCACCGGGATCGCGGCAGGCAGCGCATTGCTCGCGCTCGTCGCCGGGCTGACGGTCGCACGCGAGGCATCGTCGCAGGCGAGCCTGCGTGCGGGCACCCAGTCCCGTCAGACCAGCATGCCGCGCCCGCGCATCCCCGTGCCGACTGGCGAGACGCTCGGGCGCGTGCTGCTGCCCGAAACGCAGGCGCTGTTTGACCGGCTGGTCGCGACCAACCGCACGCCGGGCATCGCGGGCGCGTTCGGGCATGGCGACGGGCCGACGCTCTACCTCTCCGCCGGTCGGATCGCGACTGACGCGACCGCGCCTGCCGCCGGCCCCGACAGCTTGTGGCGTGTTTATTCGATGACCAAGCCGATTACCGGCATGGCCGCGATGCTGCTGGTGCAGGACGGCCGGATCAGGCTCGACGATCCCGTCTCCAAATACATCCCGGCGTTCGCGACGATGCGCGTGCTCACCCATCCCGACACCTCGCTCGAGACGGCGCCCGCGACGCGGCCGATTACGATCCGCATGCTGCTGACCCATTCGGCGGGGTTGAGCTACAACATCCTCGCCAAGGGCCCCTTGCTCAAGGAAACCGAGCGGCTGGGCGTCGTTCCGGCGCAGGTCAACGCCGAGGTCGAGCGCGAAGCGCGTCGCACCCGGCCGACCAGCCTGCTGGAATTCGCGAACCGCGCCGCGCAACTGCCGCTGATCGCGCAGCCGGGCACCAGATGGAGCTACTCGATCGGGCTCGACGTGATGGGCGCGGTGATCGAGCGCGCGAGCGGCATGTCGTTCGAGCGCTTCGTGCAGACGCGCCTGCTCACCCCGCTAAAGATGACCTCAACCGGGTGGCAGGTGCCGGCGGGGCAGCAGGGCAGGTTCGCGACGCTCTACGTGGCCGCTGGCGGTCGCCTGCTGCCGTTCGACCCTGCCGCGACCTCGCCCTATCTAAACGCGCCGAGCTTCGCCTATGGCGGGGCGGGGCTGGTCTCGTCCGCGCGCGATTACGATCGCTTCCTCCACATGATCCAGGACGGTGGCACGCTCGACGGCGTCGAGGTGATGAAACCGGAGACGGTGCGGCTCGCCACCTCCAACCTGTTGCCCCCGGGGGTCACCTTCACCGGTTACACCCCGGGTACGCAGATGGGTGCCGGTTTCGGCGCGGGCGGGTTCGTGCAACTGGAAGACGTGCCCGGCGGTGCGCCAAGGGGCACCTATAGCTGGAGCGGCGCGGCCAACACGATCGCGTTCGTCAACACGATCGACAAGACCCGGGGCACTGCGATGGTGAACATGTTCCCACCCGGCAGCCTTGACCTTGCCAAGCAGGTCGGCGCGACGCTGCGCCGCGATGCCGAGCACCGCGATGCCGCGAGACGAGCCGGGGCGCGCCCGTGAGCGATATCCTCACGCCCGGCTTCACCGGCGGCACGCTCGACCGCGCCGACGCGATGCGCCACGACGAGGGCGAGCTCGCCGCGGCGATCGGCAATTGGCAGGCGCGGCTGCTCGTGCTCCACAATTGGGAGCCCGAGGTCACCGACGACGGTCGGCTCGGCTGGACCATGCTGACCGAGGCACCCGATGATGCCGAGTTCATCCTGCTCGGGCTCGACCGAGGCCGTCCGCGCTTCGCCGCGATCCTGCCGGGTCAGGGTGCGCCGCCGCCGTTCCGCTCGCCGACGCTGTTCAACACGCTTGAACAACTGCAGCCCGGCGAGGCGGCGACCTTCGCCACCGCGCGCGCGCTGCTCGACTGGCACGCGCGCCACCGCTTCTGCGCCAATTGCGGCACCCCGACCGCGCTGTTCCGCGCCGGCTGGGGCCGCCGCTGCCCCAACTGCCGCGCCGAGCATTTCCCGCGCACCGACCCGGTCGTCATCATGATCGCCGAGCACGACCGCCGCGCGCTGATCGGCCGGCAGCCGAGTTGGCCCGCCGGCCGTTACTCCGCGCTCGCCGGCTTTCTTGAACCCGGCGAAGCGATCGAGGAAGCCGTGCGGCGCGAGATCGGCGAGGAGGCGGGCGTCGAGGTCGGCGCGGTCCGCTACGTCGCGAGCCAGCCCTGGCCGTTTCCGTCGCAACTGATGATCGCCTGTATCGGTCAGGCGTTGACCGACCAGATCACGCTCGACGCCAACGAGCTCGAAGACGCCAAATGGGTCACCCGCGACGAGGTGATCGGAGTGCTGAACGGCAGCGGTGACGCTTTCCTGGCGCCGCCGCCGTACGCGATCGCGCATACCTTGCTCCACGCCTGGGCGCACGAGCTGGCGTAACGCCGAGTTTCCTTTCCGGCGAAAATGGTGGGTTCGCGATCGCGGACGATCTCACCAGCCGTTGTCGCAGACTCGATCCGGAATTCCGCGAGCCTACCATCGTCCGGTCGCAGCCGGGACCTCGGATCAAGTTCGGGATGACGAAGGTAGTCCGCGCTGCGTGCGCGTCGCCTTCACGCCGCCGCCATCGCCGCCTCGGTTTCGGCGATCCACCCGCCGCCGAGCACGCGGTCGCCGTCGTACAGCACCGCGGCCTGACCTGGCGCGACACCATATTCGGGCGCGTCGAACACCAGCCGATCGCCCAGCATGCGTGCGGGCACCGGTTTCGCCATCGAGCGCACCTTGGCGGTCAGGGCATCCGTCAGCGGGCCGAGCACGTTCATCCCCTCCAGCCGTGCCGCCGCCACTGCCAGCGCACGCCGCGGGCCGACGACGACGCGCTGGGCCTCGGGCTCAACGCGCACGACGTAGAGCGGCTCGGGACTGCCGCCGATCTCCAGCCCGCGGCGCTGGCCGACGGTGTAGTGGATGATGCCGCGATGCTCGCCGAGCTTGCGCCCGCCAAGATCAACGATCTCGCCGCCCTGCGCGGCCTCCGGCCGCAGCTTCTTGACCAAGCCGGCATAATCGCCGTCGGGCACGAAGCAGATATCCTGGCTGTCGGGCTTGGCCGCGACCAGCAGCCCCATCTCGCCCGCGATCTCGCGCACGCGTGCCTTGGGCAGGTTGCCGAGCGGGAAGCGCAGGAAGTCGAGCTGCGCGGCCGTGGTCGCGAACAGGAAATAGCTCTGGTCGCGCGCCGGATCCGCCCCGCGGTGCAGCTCCGCGCCGCTCTCGCCTTCGACGCGGCGGACATAATGCCCGGTCGCGAGCGCGTCGGCACCCAGATCACGCGCGAGCGCGAACAGATCGGTGAACTTCGGTCCCATGTTGCACTGGACGCAGGGGATCGGCGTGCGTCCGGCGAGATATTCGTCGGCGAACCGGTCGACCACCTGCTCGCGAAAGCTCGTCTCGTGGTCGAACACGTAGTGCGCGATGCCGAGCCGGTCGCACACCGCGCGCGCGTCGCGGATGTCGCGCCCCGCGCAGCAAGCGCCCGCACGCTTGGTCGCCTCGCCGTGATCGTAGAGTTGCAAGGTGACGCCGATCGTCTCGACCCCGGTGCGCGCAGCCAGCGCGGCGACGACCGAACTGTCGACCCCGCCCGACATCGCGACGACGATGCGCCGCGCGCCCGGCGGCAACTGAAAATCGGCGAGTTCGTGCATGGGGCCCTTATAAGCGTTTCGTCGCTCGCCCGCCACTCGGCGGCGCAAACACGGTGCGCCGCTTTACCGCTCCTTCAACATCTCGTGGCTAATCGTGATTGTAACGAACGACCATCATGAGACGCCATGCGTGACGACCCAGCCATCCAGCGCCGCTACCCCGCTACGTGCCGCCCCGCTACGTGCCGCCGCCTCGCGCACCGCGCGCTCGCCCACCGCCGCGCTTGCGCAGACGATCGACGCGACGCGAGCGGAGGCGACGCGATTGTCGCCGCGCGCGGGCAGTTTCGACCCGCCGACCGCCGCCGCGCTGTCGACGTGGCGCGAGCCGTGAAGACCCTGTTTACCGCGCCGCTTTAAACACCGTTCAAGGCCATCGCCCTACAAGGGTCGCACGATGGAACGGGGGCCAAAGCCCCTAGCCGAGGTTTAGGAATGATCGAGAATCAGAAAATTCGTCCCGCGAAAGTCATCGGCCCGCTCGGCGAACCGTTGACGCTGGACACGCTGCCGCCGGCGGACACGACGCGCTGGGTGGTGCGTCGCAAGGCGGAAGTGGTCGCCGCAGTGAATGGCGGGCTGTTGTCGGTGGATGACGTGTGCGCGCGCTACGGGCTGACCGTTGAGGAATTCGCCGGCTGGCAGCGGGCGATCGATCGTTCGGGCATGCCCGGCCTGCGCGTCACCCGCATTCAGCACTACAAATCGCTCTACGAGCGTCAGCAGAAATTCTGAGGCTAGGTTTCGGCTGCGGAACAATGTTTTGACATCAAGCGTCTTCCTCCCAGCGCCCGGCTTGGGCGAGTAACCACGGGGAGTGTTGAGATGAACCTGATTATTTGGCTGATCGTCGGTGGTGTTATCGGCTGGCTCGCCAGCATCATCATGCGGACCGACGCGCAGCAGGGTATCTTCCTGAACATCATCGTCGGCATCGTCGGCGCGTTCCTTGGCGGTCTGATCTTCACCGGCGGTTCGATCAACAACCAGCCGCTGACGCTCTACACCTTCCTCGTGTCGCTGCTGGGCGCCGTTGTTCTGCTCGCGATCGTCAACCTGTTCCGTCGCGGTCGCGTGCGTTAATCGCACCACCTCTGGACGATGACAGCGGCCGCCCGAGTGATCGGGCGGCCGTTTTCGTTCATTTGAGCACGAAGCGGACGTTGATCGTCGCGGTCACGTCGGTTTCGCCCGGCAACACCTGCGTTGCGGCATTGCTCTCCGCCGCCATCGCGCGGACGCGGAACATGACCGGAGGCTGCGGCTGTCCGCCGTCATTCTCACCGGCCTCGCTGATCGACACGATGCGTTCGACGCGCAGCCCCGCCGCCTGCGCGTAAAGCGTCGCCCGCGCCCTGGCACGCGCCACCGCATCGGCACGCGCGGCGTCGAGCGCGGCATCGGGCTGCGACAAGGACAAGGACGGACCATCGATCTGGTTCGCGCCGGCCTTTACCAAAGCATCGAGCACCGCGCCGCTGCGCGCGATGTCGCGGAACCTGACCGACACGCTGTTGCTCGCCTGATAGCCGGTGACGACGGGCGGCTGGTTGTCGGCGTAGCGATATTGCGGCTGAAGCGAGACGTTGCTGGTCGACAGATCGCGCGGCTGGATGCCGGCCGATTTGAGGCTGGCGATCACCTGCGCCATCCGCGCGGCGTTCTCCTGCGTGGCAGCGGCAGCGGTCGCAGCCTGCGTCACCACGCCGGCGCGGATCACCGCCTGATCGGGTGCGCGCGTGACGCGGCCGGTCGCGCTCACCTCCAGCAACGTGCCGTCGACCACCGGTTGCGCAGGCAACGCGACCTGCGCTGCTGCCGCCATCGGCAGCGTCAGCGCCGCTGCGCCCGCCAGCAAGAAATCAAACCGCATCTTGAACCTCCCGTTCGTTAACAATCGTGTGCGTAAGTTTGTCTGCACAACACAAGCTGAATGACGCGTGGGGTTGCGCGTAGTGACGTAGCTGGATAATACAGCCCGGGAATAAGGATCAAAAGAGCACGCATGACCTACGAGCCGGGGACTTTGGAGGGCGAGCGGCTGTTGCTGAGCGATGAGCGGCCGCGGCGCTGGCGGCGGTGGATCATCGCGGTGCTGGTGGTGCTGGCGCTCGCGGGCGGCTGGTTCTTTTTCAAGCACGAAAGGGCAGCGCCCGCGGCTGCGGCGCCGACCGACGCCGCGGCACCCAACGTCACCGTCGTCGTGCCCGGCAGCCAAGTGGTCGATCGCACCGTCAGCGCGACGGGTACGCTCGCCGCGCGGCGCGAGATGCCGGTCGGCGTCGCGGGTGAGGGCGGCATGGTTTCGCGCGTGCTGGTCGAGCCTGGGCAGTGGGTAAAGGCGGGGCAGGTGCTCGCCACCGTTGACCGCTCGGTTCAGGCGCAGACCGCGGCCAGCCTCGCCGCGCAGATCGGCGTCGCGCAATCCGACCTGACGCTTGCACAGGCCGAGCTCGAACGCGCGCAAAGCCTGGTCGATCGCGGCTTCATCTCCAAGGCAGACGTCCAGCGCCGCATCGCGACGCGCGATGCCGCCGCGGCGCGGCTGAAGGTGTCGCGTGCGGCCTTGTCCGAGCAGCGCGCGCGCAATGCGCGGCTCGACATCCGCGCACCGGCCGAAGGCTTGGTGCTGACCCGCGGCGTCGAGCCGGGCCAGATCGTCAGTTCAGGCTCGGGCGTGCTGTTCCGCATGGCGAAGGGTGGCGAGATGGAGATGCGCGCGCAATTGTCGGAAGGTGACCTGCAGGCGATCCGCGTCGGCTCGCCGGCAACCGTCACCCCGGTCGGCGACACGCGCCAGTTCAGCGGGCAGGTGTGGCAGGTAGCCCCTGTCATTGACCCGCAAACGCGGCAGGGGATCGCGCGCATCGCGCTGTCGTACAATCCCGCGCTGCGCCCCGGCGGCTTCGCGTCCGCCGCGATCGTCGCCAACGCCGGCAACGCACCCGAACTGCCGCAATCCGCGCTGCAAAGCGACGAGCAGGGCAATTACGTCTTTGTGATCGACAGACAGAATAAGGCGCAGCGCCGCAACGTGACGCTGGGCCCGGTCGACAACAACCGTGTCGCGATCGCGAGCGGGCTCGCCGGCAACGAGCGCGTGGTGCTGTCGGCAGGTGCGTTCCTCAATCCCGGGCAAAAGGTGACGCCGATCCTGCGCCGCCAGGGGAGCTGACGACTCATGGGTTTCCGCAACATCTCGGCCTGGTCGATTCGCAACCCGGTGCCGTCGATCGTCCTGTTCCTGATCCTGACCGTGATGGGCGTGGTCAGCTTCATCCGCATGGACATCAACCAGCAACCGGACATCGACTTTCCCGGCGTGATCATCTCGATCAACCAGCCGGGCGCGGCGCCGAGCGAGCTCGAAACCCAGGTGACGCAGCGCGTCGAGGCGGCGGTGCGCAGCCTGGAGGGGATCGACGAGATCAACTCCTACGTCAGCGAGGGCGACTCGACCACGGTCGTCCAGCTCGCGATCGGTACCCCGATCGACCGGGCGGTGAACGAAGCGCGCGACGCGCTCACGCAGATCCGCGCCGACCTGCCCGACGGCATCACCGAGCCGCAGGTCAGCCGGATCAAGGCGAACGACTTCAATCTCGGCAGCTACACCGCCGTCGGCACCGACATGTCGATCGAGGATCTGAGCTGGTACATCGACAACACGGTCGCGAAAGAGCTGTTGTCGGTATCCGGCATGGGCAGCGTGACGCGCAACGGTGGTGTCGATCGCGAGATCCGCGTCATCCTTGATCCCGCCAAGCTCGCCGCGCAGGGGCTGACCGCCAGCCAGATCAACCAGCAACTCCGCCAGGTGAACCTGAACGCGCCCGGTGGCCGCGCGGAGATCGCGGGCGCCGAACAATCGGTACGCGTGATCGGCAACGCCGACACCGCCTATCAACTCAGCCAGACGCAGATCAACGTCGGTGGCGGACGCACCATCCGCCTGGCGGATATCGCAACGGTGCGTGACCTGTACGGCGAGCGGCGCAGCGCCGCCGCGGTCGACGGGCGCTCGGTCATCTCGTTCGATTTCAAGCGCGCAAAGGGCGCCTCCGACGTGACCGTCTTCCGCGAGGCGAAGGCGAAGCTCGAGGCACTCGAGAAGCGCAACCCGAAGGTGCAGTTCCGCCTGCGCGTCGACGGCTCAGAATATGCGCTGGTCCAGTACAAGGCCGCGATCCACTCGATGATCGAGGGCGCGCTGCTCGCGGTCCTGGTCGTGTTCCTGTTCCTGCGCGACTGGCGTGCGACCTTTATTGCCGCGCTGGCGATCCCTTTGTCCGCGATCCCCGCCTTCTGGTTCATGGACATGCTGGGTTTCACGCTCAACAACATGACCATGCTGGCGCTCAGCCTGGTCGCGGGCGTGCTGGTCGACGACGCGATCGTCGAGATCGAGAACATCGTGCGACACATGCGGATGGGCAAATCGGCCTTCCAGGCGTCGATCGACGCCGCGGACGAGATCGGCTTGGCCGTGCTCGCGACCACGATGGCGATCGTCGCGGTGTTCTTCCCCGTCGGCCTGATGCCCGGCATCTCGGGTCAGTTCTTCAAGAATTTCGGTCTGACCGTTGTCGTCGCGGTGTTGATGAGCCTCGCGGTCGCGCGCCTGATCACACCGATGATCGCGGCCTATTTCCTCAAATCATCGGGCCATGCGGAGCACGGCGGCGGGCGTTGGCTCGACATCTATCAGCGCGTGCTGGTCTGGACGCTGAGCGAGGGCAAGGCGCCCGCCACGCGCGCGCGCGGCCGCATCCGTCGCGCGACCGGCTATCTGCGTGACCACCGCGTGTGGACGGTCGGGATCGGTGCGCTCGCGTTCGCCTTGACCTTGTTCCTGTTCACGCAAATCCCGATGACGTTCCAGCCGGCGCAGGACCGCGACCGCAGCGTCGTCACCGTCACCATGCCGCCGGGCGCTACGCTGGAGAGCACGCAGGCGGTGGTCGAGCAGGTCGACATGCTGCTTCACCGTCAGCCGCTGGTGGAAAGCGTTTACGCAACCACCAGCGTCGGGTCGGGCCGACTGGTGCTTCAATTGAAGAAGCCGCGCCCCGTCACCTCGACCGAGTTCGAACGCAATCTGACGCCTGAACTCGCCAAGGTCGCGGACGCGCGCGTCAATTTCGAATCGCAATTCGGCTGGGGCGACAACAACCGCGACCTGTCGGTGACGCTGGCGGGCGACGATCCCGAGCAATTGCGCCAGACCGCGGACACGTTGGTCCGGCAGATGGCGGGCGTGCGCGGCGTTGTCGCACCACGGATCGCGGGCGACCTGAAGCGGCCGGAAATCCAGATCAGGCCGCGGCTCGACCTTGCCGCCAACCTGGGGGTGACGACGGCCGCGCTGTCCAACGCGATCCGCATCGCGACGCTCGGCGACCTCGACCAGAACAGCGCGCGCTTCTCGCTGTCCGACCGCCAGATCCCGATCCGCGTCGCGTTGGCGCAATCGTCGCGCTCGCGGCTCGACACGATCCAGAATCTGCCGGTACCGACCGCGAGCGGCGGCTCGGTGCCGCTCGGCCTCGTCGCGGAGATCGGCTTCGGCTCCGGCCCGACGCGGATCACGCGCCTCAATCAGCAGCGGCAGCTGACGGTCGGCGCCGACCTGGCACCTGGCCTGGTCGCGAGCGAGGTCATGGCCAAGATCAAGGCGCTTCCCGTCATGAAGAACCTGCCGATCGGCGTGCAGGAACTGCAGGTCGGACAGGCGAAGTGGCAGATGGAGATGCTGGTCAACTTCGTCTTCGCGGTGCTGGCGGGCGTGTTCCTCGTCTTCGCGGTGCTGATCCTGCTCTACCGCCGCTTGCTGCCGCCGGTCGTCAACATGGGGTCGCTGCTGCTGGCGCCGCTGGGTGGCCTCATCGCGCTGATGATCGCGGGCCAGCCGCTGTCACTGCCGGTGTTCATCGGGTTGCTGATGCTGCTCGGCATCGTTGCCAAGAACTCGATTCTGCTGATCGACTTCGCGCTGGAGGAGATGCAGGCGGGCGTGCCGTTGCGCGCCGCGATCATCGACGCCGGGCACAAGCGCGCGCAGCCGATCCTGATGACAACGATCGCGATGGTCGCAGGAATGGTGCCAACCGCCCTGTCGCTGTCGGGCGACAATTCGTTTCGCGCGCCGATGGGCATCGTCGTGATCGGCGGGCTGTCGCTGTCGACGCTGCTGACGCTGTTGATCGTCCCGGCGGCGTTCAGCTTAGCGATTGGTGCGGAGCGGCGGATCGGTCCATGGATCGGGCGTCGTCTGCTCACCTATCGCCCCGGCGACGACGGGCGGCCGGTGATCGAGCATGACGCGCCCGCGGGTGCGCTGCCGGGCACCGCGGGGCGGATCGGCTATGGTGGCGAGGGCACGCATCCGGCGGAATGAGCCGCGCTGCTGATGCGCGCAGCGGCGCGGGCATGAACCTTCGTTCCGCTCGCGCTTTCCCCTCGGGATGACCGTCTCCGTCCGCCGCCCCCTGCAGCGCCAGCCCGTTCCGCCAGGCTTGAGGCGGATGCGGTTGATCGCGACCGGGCTCCTTGTCGCGATGGCGCTGACTTTTGTCGTCACGCGCTCGCTCCAGTCGCTTCACCCCGCCTGGGGGTTCGTGCGCGCGTTCAGCGAGGCGGCGATGGTCGGTGGCCTGGCGGACTGGTTCGCGGTCACCGCATTGTTCCGCCACCCGCTAGGCGCGCCGATCCCGCACACCGCGATCATCCCGCGCAACAAGGATCGGATCGGCGACCAGCTCGCGACCTTTCTGCGTGATTACTTCCTCATCCCCTCCGTCGTCGCGCGGCGGATGGCGCGGATGGATGTCGCGTCGGCCGCGGGGCGGTGGCTCACCAATCCGCAGGGGTCGGGCGGACGCCTCGCGCGCGGCACCTCGCGCCTGGCGGTCGAGATCCTCCAGGAACTCGACCAGGAGCGGCTGGGCGGCATGGCCCGCGCGATGATGGTGGCGCGCGTGCGCGAGACGGAGGTGTCGCCGATGCTCGGCCGCGCGCTCTCCGCCGCGGTCGCCGAGGATCGTCATCTGCCCGTACTCGACAGCCTGATCGTCTGGGGTCGCGATGCGCTGCGCAGCAACGAGGAGTTGATCCGCGCGATGGTGCATGACCGCGCGGGCTCGATCCTGCGCTGGACCGGGTTGGACGAGACGCTCGCCAACAAGATCATCGACGGGCTCGACAAGCTGATCGGCGATGTCGCCGAGAACCGCGACCATCCCTTGCGCGTGCGCGCCGAGGAGGGGCTCGCCCGCCTGGCACACGATCTGCAGCACGCGCCCGAGATGCGCGACAAGGTCGAGCGACTGAAGATCGAGCTGCTCGAGAATCCGGCGATGCAGGATTGGATCAACGGATTGTGGGAACAGGCGCGCGCCGCGATGCTGCGGATGGCGCGCGATCCGCAGGCGCTGCTGTCGGGCAAGTTCGGCGAAGCGCTGCGGCAGCTCGGTTACACGCTGGAGCGCGATCCCAGGCTCGGGCGCACGATCAACCGCTTCGTGCGCCGCGCCGTCGTCGGCGCGGCGGCCGATTACGGCGACACGATCGTCCGGCTGGTGTCGGAAACGGTGCGGGGCTGGGACACGCGCACGATCACCGAGCGGCTGGAGAATGCGGTCGGCAAGGATCTGCAATTCATCCGCGTCAACGGCACGCTGGTGGGCGGAATGGTCGGCGTGCTGATCCACGCGGTTGACGTGCTGCTGTAAGCCATGATGATTCCAGTTGCGGAACGATCGTTCACTTGAATCGCTTGTGACACGATGAGCTTTGCCGCATGGATCGACGCATGAGCGCGGCTGCCGATTTCACCGACGATGCGGGCGTGCTGCGCTTTTCCGGCGACCTGTCTTTGGCACAACTGGGCACCCTGCCCGATCGCCTGTCGCAGCACGACGGTGCGGTGCGCGCGATTGACCTGTCGCAGGTCGACCGCATGGACACGATCGGCGCGTGGGTGATCCACCGTTTCGCGCGCGAAAAGGATACGCAGGTCGAAGGGCTGACCGGCGACAGTCGCACCTTGTTCGAACATGTCGAGGCGGCCGACCAGCCGGTGCAGATGCGTCCGACGCGCGTCACCCCGTTCCGCCGCGTGATGGGCGAGATCGGCGATGCCGTGGTGCTCGCGGGGCAGACCGCGATCGGGCTGCTCGGCTTCATGGGTGCGACGGTGATATCGCTCGGCACGGTGATCCGCCATCCCAGCCGCTTCCGCTTCAACGCGGTGGTGCAGCGCTTCGAAGTCGTCGGCGTCTCCGCGCTCGGCATCATTGGGCTGATGAGCTTTCTGATCGGCATCGTCATCGCGCAGCAGGGCGCGGTGCAGCTTCGTCAGTTCGGTGCCGAGGCGTTCACGATCAATCTCGTCGGGCGCATCACGCTTCGCGAACTGGGCGTGCTGATGACCGCGATCATGGTCGCAGGGCGATCGGGCTCCGCCTTCGCCGCGCAGCTCGGCACGATGAAATTGACCGAGGAGGTCGACGCGTTGCGCGTGATCGGCGTGTCGCCGATGGAGGCGCTGGTGCTGCCGCGCACGATCGCGTCGATCGTGTTGATGCCGCTGCTCGGCTTCTATTCCTCCGTGATCTCGATCATCGGCGGCGGCGTGTTGTGCTGGCTGTCGCTCGACATCCCGCCCGCCGCTTACGTGTCGCGCATCCGCGAAGTGGTACCGATTACCGACCTGTTCGTCGGGTTGATCAAGGCGCCCGTGTTCGGCGCGATCATCGCGGTTGCGGGCTGCTATCAGGGCATGCAGGTCAAGGGCGATGCCGAGCAGGTCGGGCTGCGCACCACCTCGGCGGTGGTGCAGGCGATCTTCATGGTGATCGTGCTCGACGCGTTCTTCGCGGTGTTCTTCGAGCAGATCGGGTGGCTGTGATGGCGGACGCCGACGATCACATCATTCGCATCAAGGGCCTGCGCAACCGCTTCGGCGAGCAGACGGTCCACGACGGCCTCGACCTCGAGGTACGGCGCGGCGAAATCCTCGGCGTCGTCGGTGGGTCGGGCACCGGCAAGTCGGTGCTGATGCGCTCGATCATCGGGTTGCAGACGCCGGAGGCAGGCGAGGTCGAGGTGTTCGGCGAGCCGACGCTCGGCCGCGACGAAACCGAGACGCTCGACATCCGCAAGCGCTGGGGCGTGCTGTTCCAGGGGGGAGCGCTGTTCTCGACGCTGACCGTCGCGGAGAACGTGCAGGTACCTTTACGCGAATTCTACCCCGACCTCGATCTCGCGCTGCTCGACGAGATCGCGTCGTACAAGGTGGTGATGACCGGCCTGCCCGCGGATGCCGGGCCGAAATACCCGGCCGAACTGTCGGGCGGGATGCGAAAGCGTGCCGGCCTCGCCCGCGCGCTCGCGCTCGATCCCGAACTGCTGTTCTTGGACGAGCCGACCGCCGGGCTCGACCCGATCGGCGCGGCGGCGTTCGACCAGTTGACACAAGGTCTGCAGCGTACACTCGGCCTCACCGTCTTCCTGATCACGCACGATCTCGACACGCTCTACGCCATCTGCGACCGGGTCGCGGTGCTCGCCGACAAAAAGGTGATCGCGGTCGGCACGATCCCCGAACTGCTCGCAACCGATCATCCGTGGATACAGGAATATTTCAACGGCCCGCGCGGTCGCAACGCGGTGGCGGCGCAGGAGGCGGGGGCGGGGCAGGCGCGATCGGCCGATCGCGATGCCGCGGCGCATCCGACCGAGGTCGCGCGGCTGGTCGATGGACAGCGCCCGCAAGGCTCGCTCGCCGACAATGCCGCGCGCGGCGCACCCGCGGGTGATGCCACGCGCACGCTCGGGCGCACCGATGCCGCGCGCACAACAGGGACCAAGTGATGGAAACGCGATCGAACCACGTCCTCGTCGGTGCCGTCGTGCTGATCCTGCTGGCGATGCTGGCGATCTTCACCGTCTGGATGGCGCGCTTCGGCGGCACGGAGGAGCGCGAGTACGACATCTTCTTTCGCCAGGCGGTCGATGGGCTTGCCAAGGGATCGTCGGTGACCTTCTCGGGCGTCCCCTCGGGGCAGGTGAAGTCGATCTCGCTATGGCAGCCCGATCCGCAATATGTGCGCGTGCGCGTCAGCCTGAACCAGGACACGCCGGTGCTGCGCGGCACCACCGCGACGATCCAGGGCAGCTTCACCGGCACCAGCACCGTCAGCCTCGACGGCGCGGTGAAGGGCCAGCCGCCGATCACCTGCCCCGAACCCGATCCCAACAAGGTCTGCCCGCTCGGTAAGCCGGTGATCCCGACCAAGACCGGCGGCCTTGGCGCGATCCTCAACTCCGCGCCGCAGTTGCTCGAGCGGCTGTCGACGCTGACCGAGCGGTTGACCGGCATGCTCTCCGACCGCAACCAGGCGTCGATCGCGGGCATTCTCGACAACACCAACCGCCTGTCCGCCGCACTCGCCGATCGCGGGCCGGAGATCGCCGCGACGCTGGCGCAGACCCGCGTCGCGATCGCGCAGGCGGGCGTCGCGGCCGAGCAGATCGGCAACCTCGCGCAGACCACCAACGGCGTGCTCGCCAACGACATCCAGCCGACGATCCAGAATTTGAACGGCGCGATCAAGTCGGCGCAGGCGAGCGCGGACACGCTCAACAGCGCGATCGGCGACGCGCGTCCGGGGCTGACTACCTTCTCGAAGCAGACGATCCCGCAGATCAACCAGCTGGTGCGCGACTTGCGCGTCACCTCGGCATCGCTGTCGGCAATCTCCGAGCGCGTCGAACAGGGCGGGGCGAGTTCGCTGATCGGTCAGCAGAAGCTGCCGGATTACAAGGGGAAATAAGCGTGCGGCACTCTCTCCTCCCTCTCTCCGTTGTCGCGGCCACGCTTGCCCTGTCGGGCTGCATCAGCTTCGGTGCGAAGCCGCCGCCGTCGCTGCTGACGCTGAACGCGACCGCGCAGCCGCAGCCGGGGCGCACGCAATCCTCCGCCGATGCGCGCTCGATCGTGGTGCAGACCCCGTCGGTGCCGACCGCGCTCGCCACCGCGCGCGTGCCGGTGCAGGCGAGCGTCGACACGATCGCCTATGTCAAGGACGCGCAATGGACCGAACCGCCCGCGCGGCTGTTCGCGCGGCTGTTGTCCGACACGCTGACTGCGCAGGCCCATATCGTCGTGCTCTCACCGGCGCAGTCGGTCAGCGATCCGAGCGGCAATCTGGCCGGCGAGCTGCGCCAGTTCGGGCTCGATGCGACGACGCAGCAGGCGATGGTCGTCTATGACGCTGCGCTGACCCGCGCGAACGCCACCGCGGTCGAGAAGCGCCGTTTCGAGGCGCGCGTGCCGGTATCCGCGATCGATGCACCGTCCGCCGCGGCCGCGCTCAACCAGGCGGCGAACCAGGTCGCGGGCGAGGTCGCCACCTGGGTCGGCGGGCGCTGACCAGCGCACGGGTGGCGCACGGGCACCTGTAGAGACTTGGGGCGTCGAGAAGCTCGATAAGCCTGCGCGTGTCGCTCCACGCTCGGACCGGGATCGCTCACGCGTATCAGTGCAGCTTCCTGTCTAGCGACGTGCCGATCACACCAGCTGGCTCATCGGTAACCCGCGCCGGGTATCGCGACTTAGCGGTCGTGCCTCTCACTTGCCCGCGGGCTCGGCCCTGATCGGCACGGGGATGTTGCACACGTCGGCCGCATCGGCGGGCTGCTCGAAGAACGGCGGCTCGCGATTGCGTCGCGCCGCGACGTAGCGCGGCCAGGTCGTGCCGCCGGTCGACAGATAGCTGTATCGCGGGCGTTCGACTGCGGGCAGGTCGCTTGCCAACCGGACGCTGGTGATCGCGGTGCGCTCGCCGGGTTGCTCGTAGAATCCTAGGTCAGCCGTGCCGCGCGGCAGGCTGGACAGATATTCCATGCCCGCGATCACGCGCCCGACCACCGCGATGTTGCGGTCGAGGTGGCGCGGTGCGTGCCCGATGACGGCGTAGAGCTCGGCGCCCGTTCCCGCATCGGGTGCCAGGTTGCGCCCGACGCCGACACTGCCGTAGCAGTGGATCGGCCACACGCGTCGACCCTCGGCAACGGGCCTCGCATCGGTTGCCAGCGGGAAGCCGCGGTACCATGAAATACCCCTGGCGTAGACGTCGGCGGCGCGGCCGTCCTTGCCCCACTTGGTCACCAGGTCGAGCGCGGCTGCTGACGTGGGCAGCGCGCGCCAGTCCAGCGTGTAATCCCGCGCCGAGGTCGCCTCAAGCCCGACCGGCAACGGCTCCTTCTCGCTCGCGTCGCCCCATTGCGCGACATAATTGTCCTGCACGCGGTTGATGCTCGTCGCGTCCCACCAATGCGCCGCGGCGAGCCGGCGGATGTTCGTCACCCACGCGCTAGCGATCGGCGCCGGCATCAACTGGATCACGATCCGCCGCTCCGGACCGGACGGAGTAGCGAGCGTCATCACCAGCAGATCGTCGTCCGCGATCCTGATCCACTCGCCGGCAGGCGCGGCCTGCGCGATCTGACCGGGACTGGGCGGCGCAGGCGCCTGGGCGGCGGCAAGCAGGGCGATGAGCGAGACGGGCACCATGCCCCGATCCTGCATCGCCGGGCCGCATCAAGCAACGGCTTGCACAAGCGCGCATCGCCCGGTAGGCGACACCACCCAGCGATATGCGGAGCGGTGGCCGAGTGGTCGAAGGCGCTCGCCTGGAAAGTGAGTATACGGCAAAACCGTATCGAGGGTTCGAATCCCTCCCGCTCCGCCACTTACCATTTTCTACACCGATTTAGCGCGTCTTTACGCGCTCTTTCGTCTGCGTCAGAATCGCAGAAATCAGCCATTTTCGTGTGATCCGGTGGGGCTTATCCGCTCCCTTGCGTTTTCTGTTCCCTTTTTGACCAACTCAGGGAATAGTCGGGTGAAGAAAACAGCACCCGGAGGCGGCGGTGAAGTCCACCCAGCTCAACGTGAAGATGATCGACCGGCTCAAGGAGCCGGGGAAATATAGCGACGGGCGCAACCTCTACCTTCAGGTTGGGCCGAATGGCTCCAAAAGCTGGCTTTTCATCTATCGCCGTATGGGTAGCGACCGGATGCGCGGGCTGGGCTCCTACCGCCATGTCAGCTTGGACGAAGCCCGCGAGAAGGCGGCGGAGTACCGGGCGCTGCTCCGGCAGGGCATCGAGCCGCCGGTCGCTCGCGGCGCGGTGAAGAAGAAGGAAGAGGGCCGCACCTTCGCGCAGTTGAACGAACGCTATCTGTCCGAGCACAAAGATAGCTGGCGCGATCCCGACAAGGCGGAAAGCCTGTGGCGCAACAGCCTCCGCGACCACGCTTACGCGATCCTTGGCGAGAAGGACGTGAAGGACATCGACGTGAAGGACGTTCACGCCGTCCTTAGTCCGATCTGGCTGACCAAGCATCCGACCGCGAAGAAGATCAGGTGGCGGATCGGAGCCGTCCTCGCCTACGCCGCCGCCCTCGACCTCCGCCCTGACGTGGACCTCACGCGAACCGGCGGCAAGCTGGATAAGCTGCTACCGAAGGCGAAGCGCGTCCACATCGTGAAGGGCCATGATTCGATGCCCTATCAACAGATGCCGGAGTTCGTGCCCGAGCTTCGCGGGCGGGTCGGTGTCGCCGCCGCCGCGCTGGACTTCCTCATCCTGACCGCCGCGCGAGCGAAGGAAGTGCGGTTGGCGACGTGGGATCAGATCGACTTCAAGGAAGCCGTCTGGAACGCGCCCGAGGAAAACATGAAAGCCGGTCGCGCTCACCGCGTCCCCCTATCCCCGGACGCTATCGCCGTGTTGAAGGCCATGCCCCGCGACCGTGACGGCGATTACATCTTCATCAGCGCCAGTAAGCCGGGTGAGCCGCTGTCCGACATGGCGATGACCGCCGTGTTGAAGCGAATGGACCGCAAGGACGGGGTGACGATCCACGGTTTCCGATCCACGTTCCGCACCTGGGTGGCGGAGGAATGCTTGGACGTGCCGCGTGAGATTGCGGAAGCGGCGCTGGCGCATACCGTGGGCGGCGTGGAAGGCGCATACCAGCGCGGCGATTATTTCAATACGCGCCGCGCGCTGATGGAGCGTTGGGCGGCCTATTGCCGGAGCGCGGAGCAGTGACCGCCGACGAGTTCCGCGCGCTCGCTATCCAGCACCTAGATCGGTGCGACGAGGCTGACATGGAGGCGCTGGCTTCCGAACAGCCGAACGCTGACCTCTTCATCGACCTTTTCTCACGATACCAGCACGCGCGGCAGGCTTTCCCCGGCATGACGTGGGAGGAGTTCAGTCAGATCGACGCGGCGCGTGAGCGTAGGGGGCGGCGCGGCAGGCCGAACCGCGCATCGGAAGAGCGCGCCGATGAACCGCTGTGGCGTGCCGCGCGCGATGCTGATCGGCTCAAGAGCCTATGGCGTTCGCTGAACCCGGCGACCCCGCGCCCCCGCCCGCCGTTGCATCCCCATCAAATCGCCGCCGCTCGGCACGGCGTGAACCGGCAGGCGCTTGACGACCAGATGAGGCGTCCAACGGCGCGGCGCATGGACCGGATCACCGCCCAAAAATAGCCGATATACCGGCGGCGATCTTATCCGCTTTTCTCGTGATTCCTGGGCCTGTCGAAGAGCAATCAGGAGATCACCGTGACAGCGCCGGACAAAGGCAAGAAGCGCAAGCCGCTTCCCAAACCGCTCATCTACCGGGAGCGCGAGCTTCAAGCCGTGACCAGCCTCTCGCGGAAAGCTCGCGAGGACGCGATGCGCGCGGGCACCTTTCCCAAGCCCGTCCCCCTCTCGACCAAGGCGCGCGGCTGGCTCGTCAGCGAGATTGAGCAGTGGATCGAGGAGCGGAAGGCCGCTCGCGACGCGGCTTGAACCGTGGAGCGGGATGACGAGTACGGCGAAGAGCCGTCCGGCCCGCGCGTCGTGATGAGCGCCGAAGGCGGCATCGTAGCGGTCAAGATCGACCCGCCTTTGCCAAGCGGCGATCACCGGCGCGACTTCTCCTTCAAAGACTGCGCGTGGTCCTACGCTCGCGAACTATGGTGCGAGTTCCGCCTAGGCTTCTTGGACACGACAACCTTTCGGTCGGGCCAGACTTGGTCAACGCGGAAGCCGTCCGAAGAATAGTTGTCGGCTTTGAAGTATCCGCCGAGTCTAACAAATCGGAAAGGAGTATTTCCGATGACAGCACCTTACCTGCCGGGAAACATCGCCGGTACTGAGAGCGGGCACGGCGATAACATCACACACGTTCATCACAACATCGCGTGCGCCTCATGGGTGCCGCCGATGGAGGGCCAAGGCAAGGCTCGCCGGTACACGCCGCGCCAGTTCCTTCTGCTCCTGATCCACAGCGACTTGATGCGCTGGGGGTTGTCGCTCCCGTTCGCCGGTCGATTGGTCACGCGGATTGCGGAGACCATGTTGTTCAGCCCCGACGCCGGGGAACTCGTAATCGAGTTCAGGGTCAACGGGGCGAGCTTCTTCTACGGGGTGGAGCGCGGCGACCTGGCCTTTGATCGCGGCGACGCGGCGCACGTCGCAGGGCCTGCGCGCTTCCGCGTGACCTTCGACCTCGCGGTTTATTGGGACGCGGTGAACACCGCTTTCGCGACCTACGGGCAAGCTCGGGGCGGCGGCGATGAGGCCTGATCCCGAAAACGAAGTGCCCGCCGACATGAAGCCATCGGCGGGCACCCGTTGCGCGGAAGGGAGTCCGCAGGGCAGTTCTGCGCGCGCTTCGATCCAAAACAAACCGTCGCCGGGGCGCTTTACGGACGCGATCCGCCGTGGGTTCGCGGTGTTCCCGCTGCCGCCGCGCAGCAAGAAGCCCGACGCGGCGTGGGAGCATTACCGCGACAACCCGGTGACGCTCGAACAAGCGGCTGAGCTGGACAAGACTGACAAGAACGTCGCCGTAATCACGGGCACGCCCTCGGGCATCTTTGTCCTCGACCTGGACGGACGAGACGCGGAGCAGATCGCGCGCGACAAGGGATGGCTGATTCCGACGCTCACGGTCCAGACCGGGCGCGGCAAGCATCTCTACTTCAAGCTGCCCGGCTTCAAGATTGGCAACAAGGCGGGGATAGCTGAGCACGTCGATATTCGCGGCGAAGGCGGGTACGTTGTGGGCGCGGGCAGCGTCCATCCCGATGGCCATCTTTATGAGGTGATCGGTGATGTTGAGCCTGCCTGACGCGCCCGTCGCGTTGCTCGACGCCTTGCGCCCGCAGCCGCGCTCGCGATCTACCACCCGCCGCGCCAGCCGCAGCAACGGTGAGTTCGAGCAGCTAGTCGATGGCCTGCGTCACGCCGCCAACGGCACCCGCAACGACACGTTCAACCGGGCGGCATTCCGCGCGGGGCAGATGGCGGCGGCTGGCCTAATCGACGCCGCCGAAGCGGAGGAGCGGCTGGCGGAGGCCGCGCAGGATGCGGGCCTGAGCGAGCGCGAGATTGACCACATCCTCCCGCGCGTGATTGAGGAGGGGCAGGATCAGCCGCGCAACAGCGACGGAGAACCGATCAGCCAAGTCACGATGGCCAACATCTGGGTTGAGCGGCACGGACGTGATCGGCGGTACGATCACGACAGCGGCAGGTGGATGCGCGTAGATCGTAGCAGCGGCATCTGGCTTGCTGACGAGTGCCGCGCGACGTTTCATGAGATCGGGACGGTTGTTCACGAGATTGGCGGCGGCGTGTCGCGGTATTCGAACGCGGGCTTCATCGGCGGCGCTGAGACGTTAGCGCGCAGTCTGCCCGCCGTCGCCGTTACGCAACAGCATTTCGACAGCGACAAGATGTTGCTGGGTACGCCCGCCGGCCCCGTCGATCTCAGAACGGGTAAGCTGCTGCCGCCCAACCCGGCGCTGCTCATTTCGAAGGCGACGACGGTAGCGCCCGCGCCGGGGCAACCGACGAGATGGCTCGACTTCCTGATGCAATCGACCGGGCAGGACGCGCTTATGGTCGAGTTCCTGCAACGGGTGCTCGGCTATATGCTGACCGGGCTGACCATCGAACAGGCGCTGTTCTTCATCTACGGCGACGGCGGCAACGGCAAAGGCGTGTTCATCAACGTAAGCAGCCGGATCATGGGCGACTATGCCGTCACCACGGCGATGGAGACGTTCACCGCGTCCCGCAACGAGCAGCACCCGACCGGATTGGCGATGCTGCGGGGCGCGCGCATGGCGACCGCGAGCGAAACCGAGCAGGGCAGGCCTTGGGCGGAAAGCCGCATCAAGCAGGCGACAGGCGGCGATGTCATAAGCGCCCGGTTCATGCGGCAAGACTTCTTCAGCTACGTTCCAGAGTTCAAGCTGCTCATCATCGGCAACTTCCACCCGGTCTTGCACACGGTGGACGACGCGATGAAGCGCCGGTTCAACATCATCCCTTTCACGCGCAAGCCGGACGTTCCTAACCCGCATCTCGAACAAGAGCTTGAGGAGGAGTTTCCTCAAATCCTTAGCTGGATGATTGAGGGATGCCTCAAGTGGCAGCAGGACGGGCTGCGGCGACCGGAAGCGGTGATCGGCGCGACCGCCGATTACTTCCAAGATCAGGACGTGTTCGGGCAATGGCTCGAAGAGTTTTGCGAGACTGGACCAGGGTGCGCGGCCACTTCGCAGGAGCTTTTTCACAATTGGACGCTGTTCGCGGAAGACATGGGCGAAGAGCCGGGCACCATGAAGGGCTTTGGCGGCCTCATGTCGAAGCGCGGCTTCGTCAGTGCGCGCGCGACCTCGGGCAACCGCTCGCGGTTCTGGAAGGGCTTGAAGCTGCAAACGGTCGCCGACCCGCGCACCGGGGCACAGGTGGCGAAAACACCTCGTCACGTGTCGCAGGAGGCGCTGTAATGCCCGTTTGCGCCTCCTCTTCGACCGCGATCCGGACGGCGGCTAAGCTCATGGCGCGGCGGAGGATTTTGCCCGTTTCGGGGGCTCGCCGTCCGGATACGTCCGCTTACGCCACGGTTTTCCCGTTACGCTCTTACGCGGGCGCGGGGGCGCGCGCGATAACGGTAATGGGGATTTACCCGGTCGTATCCGGACGTGATCGCTCCGCCGCGCGATATTTCTCAATCCGTTCTGTGACTTACCTGCCGTCCGGATCGTCGCCCTATCCGGACGGGCTATGCTGGTGCAACTCTGCCCAGCGCCGACACTCGGCCTCCAGCCAACCGTTCAGC
>NZ_CAKZHV010000060.1 GCF_936927845.1 uncultured Sphingomonas sp. | reverse complement strand
GGGCGGGCACCGCGCCGCCAGCATCTACAGCCTAGTGGAAACCGCCAGGCTCAACGGCGTCGACCCCGAGGCCTGGCTGGCCGACACCATCAGCCGCATCGCAGACCATCCGGCCCGACGCGTCGCTGAACTGCTGCCGTGGAACTACCGGCCCGTTTGAGGTGACGCCGTCACCGGACGCTTACGGAGAGGGCGGCGCGGGAGAGCTTCAGCCCATCACCGCGCCGACCAAAGACGTTAGCGGCAGTACCGCGGATTGTTCGACTTCTCGATCGCATTGCCCGCAACCGCGCCACCGACGCCGCCGAGCACCGTGCCGAGCGTGCGGTCACCGCGACTGTCGATCGTGCGGCCCAGCAGACCACCCGCGATCGCGCCGACGATCGTACCCGTCGTGCCGCCCGAGCAGCGACGGTTATAGTTGTAGCGACGATTGTCGTAGCGACGATCATAGTCGCGGTAGCCGTCACGATAGTTGCGCTCGTAGCGGTGGCCGTAGCGCTGCGCTTCAGCAGCCATCGGGGTCAGCGCGGCGCTGCCCATCGCGAGGGCGGAGACGGCGAGGGTCAGGTTCTTGAACATGGTACGAACTCCCGTTCTTCGTGAAACTTGCCGACGGGATCACCCCGTCGTTGAGGTGCTTATGGGTGATTCGCATTGAGCCGAGCCTGAATGCGCTCGTTATCGCTCGTTCATGCTGGCGGGTGCGCGGGTGCGGGTAGGCGGCCCAATCGCACGCCCCTAAGAGCGAGCGGGTGAAATGGCCCTTGTCGATCGCATTGGTGCTTGCGCTGGTCCCCGGATGGACCGGCCTCGACAGACTGCCGCTGATCGCACCAGACGCGGTTGTCCATGCCGCTGCCTACGTGCCGGAAGGCGGCTGGCCGCGCCGGATCGGTGCGTTGACGCCGGTCGGCGCGCTGCGTTTGTGGTCGCGCGATCCCGCCTTTGGTGGCTTCTCGGCCCTATCAATCCAAGACGGCGTGGCGACGGCGCTGAGCGACGGCGGCAATTACGTGCGTTTCACGATCGCGGACAGGCGGCTCACCACGCGGGCCGCGGGCTCGCTACCGGCGGGACCGGATACCGGCTGGGCGAAGGAGAGCCGCGACACCGAGTCGCTGGCGATCGATCGCGCGGAAGGGCGCGCCTGGATCGGGTATGAACGCGCCAACGCGATCTGGCGCTATTCCGCCGACCTTTCCCGCGTACAGGCGCATGTGGCGCCGCGCGCGATGCGCAAATGGCCCGTCAATGGCGGACCCGAGTCGATGGTGCGGCTGCACGACGGTCGCTTCGTCGTCATCAGCGAGCAGTCGCGTGCAAACGGCAGGCGCAGCGTGCGCGAAGCGCTGATCTTCGGCGGTGATCCGACTGCGCGCGCAGTGACGATCGACCGGTTCCGCTATCGCCCGCCGACCGGCTACAATCCCAGCGACGCCGCGGTGCTGCCGAACGGCGATCTGCTGGTGCTTAATCGGCGTTTCAGCCGGTTGCGCTTCTATGCCGTGCTGGTGCGTATCACGGTTGCCGACATCAGACCCGATGTCACGATCGCGGGTCGGGAGATCGCGCGCTGGGATCCGCCGCTGCTCGGCGAAAATCCTGAAGGTTTGGCAGTTACGCAAGAGCGCGGGCGCACGATGCTGTGGATCGTCACCGACAATGATCTCGCCTGGTATCGCCCGACGCTGCTGATCAAATTCCGTCTGGATTAATTGCCGACGCGAGGGATAAACATCTTACGTAGGTGAGCGCTAACGCGAAGCGGCCCGCCATTCGCTGAATGGCAGGCCGTTCGAACACCGTGCAATCGGAGGCGTTAAGCGGCGACCGGCTCCGCGGCGCGCTTCTTGACGATCTCGCGCTTCAGGCGACGCGCCTTCAGCGACAGCTTCTCGTCGTTGGTCTTGACCAGCCAGTTGTCGAGACCGCCGTTGTGCTCAACCGAGCGCAGGCCGTTGGTCGACACGCGCAGACGGACCGAGCGATCGAGCGCGTCGGAGATCAGCGTGACGTTCTGCAGGTTCGGCAGGAACGTGCGCTTGGTCTTGTTGTTGGCGTGGGAAACGTTGTTACCCACCTGCCGGCCCTTGCCGGTCAGCTCGCAGATGCGCGACATGGTTGAAATCCTGAAATACGGTTGCCCGGAAAGCCGGTCTCGATAGTGGCGAAGTCGCGCGCGGTCAAGTCGTGGGCTATCAGGTCGCACGCGCCCTTCGCTCGCCAAATCAGGTGATCTGCAACCCGCGCGAGCATGTCGCGTTGTTGCGGCAGCGAATCGACGGGGAGAATGATCATGCGCTCGTTTCTGGTGATGCTGGGCATCGTTGCGCTGGCGGTCCTCGCCGCGATGCTGACAGGATTCCTTCGTTTCGACCAGACGCAGCCGGCACAATTGCCGCGGCTCGAAGGTGGGCAGGCGCCCAAGTTCAACGCCGACGTAGGCCGCATTTCGATCGGCACGGAGAACAAGACGGTCGCCGTGCCCGACGTCAAGGTGCAGAAGCCCGGTGAAGCCGCACCGCAGCAGTAAGCGCTGACTTCCGCGACACGCCTGATTGCGGCAGGGCGGTGCGATGTTTCCGCTACCCCCTGCGATGCGTGCCGCGCTCGACGCTGCCGGCGACGCCGCGCGCGCGGGTGAGGTGCCGGTCGGGGCGGTCGTCGTTCACGCCGGCAAGATCGTCGCGATCGCCGCCAACGCGCCGCGCGCGCTGCTCGATCCGACCGCCCATGCCGAGATGCTCGTCATCCGTCGCGCCGCGCAGGTGCTGCAACGCGATCGGCTGGGCGACTGCGATTTGTGGGTGACACTGGAGCCGTGCACTATGTGTGCCGGTGCGATCTCGCACGCGCGGATCGCGCGACTTTATTTCGGGGCAGACGACGAGAAGGGCGGCGCGGTCGCGCATGGTGCGCGCTTCTTCGCGCAACCCACCTGTCACCATCGTCCCGAGGTGTTCGCCGGTATTGGTGAGCGGGAAGCCTCGGCGCTGCTGCGCGACTTCTTTGCCGCGAGGCGGTGAGCGCAGACCACGGACGAGGGGGCGCTCCGCCAGTCGCGGAGGTGGCGGTCGCATTGCCCTGTTCGACTCACCAACAGTCCAAAACGAGAAGGAGCGGCGTGGCACATGCGCCACGCCGCTCCATTTAGTCCGACCGTGGAAGCATTCGCCTCAGCGCGGTGGCAGATCGTTCTGCGAGATCGGTACGACCTTGATCTCGACGCGGCGGTTGGCGGCGCGGCCCTGCTCGGTCTCATTCGACTCGATCGGCTGCGTCTCGCCGAAACCCTTGGTGGCGATGCGCGCCGACTGAACACCGTGGCTCGACAGGTAATCCGCGACCGACACGGCGCGGCGTTCCGACAGATCCTGGTTGTACGCGTCGCTGCCGGTCGAATCGGTATGTCCGTACACGTCGATATAGGTGTTGGGATAATCGGCCAGCACCGAGGCGACCTTGTCGAGCGTGGTACGGAACTGCGGCTGCACGTTGGCCGAATTATACGCGAAGTTGATGCCCGACGGGATGTTCAGCAGCAGGTCGTCGCCCTGGCGCACGACCTCGACATCGGTGCCTGCGGTGCGCGCGCGCATCTCGCGCTCCTGCTTGTCCATGTACGCGCCGATCCCCGCGCCCGCGATGCCGCCGATGCCCGCGCCAAGGATCTTCTCGGTCCGGTCGCGGCGACCACCGACCAGGTCGCCGAGCAGATAACCGCCCAGCGCACCGCCGATGCCACCGATCGCAGTCTTGCTGATGCGGCGCTCGCCGGTTTCCGGATCGGTGGTGCAGGCGGCGGTGGTGACGAGCGACAGCGTCGCGGCGGCGGCGAGGAACTTGGACGGCAGCTTCATTCTTCTCCCTTTCATCAAGATCATTCGCCCGAAACGGGACGATGCCGGTGATTGTTCCGGTTGTGCACTGATGCCGCCGGGCTGAACGCGGGCTGACGGAGCAGGCGCGGGCACGTCGTCGGTGGCGTGGGTCGATCGCGTGGATCGATCGCGCGGTAAGAGAAAGCGGATTGTTCGCGAGGCACTTTGCCGCCAATGGTCACGGCAGCCATGTTACCGCCGTTCCCCTGGTTCGACGTCCTGATCATTCTCGCGCTGGTCGCGCTGAATGGCGTCTTCGCGATGAGCGAGCTCGCGATCGTGTCCGCGCGCAAGGCGCGGCTGGAGGCGATGGCGCGCAGCGGCCGGCGCGGTGCCGCGGCGGCGATCAAGCTCGCGTCCGATCCCGGCAAGTTCCTGTCGACCGTGCAGATCGGCATCACGCTGATCGGCATCCTGGCGGGCGCCTATTCGGGTGCGAGTCTCGGCACGCCGACCGCGGCGCGACTGGAGCTGCTGGGGCTGTCGCACCATACCGCGGAGACGGTCGGCTTTGCGCTGGTGATCGGGCTGACCACCTACGCGTCGCTGATCATCGGCGAGCTGGTGCCCAAGCAGATCGCCCTGCGCTCGCCCGAGACGATCGCGTCGATCGTCGCGCTGCCGATGACCTATATCGCGACCGCGACCAAGCCGCTTGGCTGGCTGCTCGACCAGAGCAGCGCGCTGATCTTTCGCCTGTTGCGGCTGAACCGCGAGAACGAGGATCAGGTGACGGCCGAGGAGCTGCACCTGATGGTCGCTGAGGCGAGCAAGTCGGGCGTGATCGAGGAGCATGAGCGTTCGATCATCTCGGGCGTGGTGCGGCTCGCCGACCGCCCGGTGCGCGAGGTGATGACGCCGCGCACCGAGGTCGACTGGATCGACATGACGCTGGGCGAGGCGGAACTGCGCGCCAAGCTGCTTGCCTCGCCGCACAGCCGCCTGCCGGTGTGTGACGGGTCGATCGACGCGGTGGTTGGCGTCGTGCAGGCGCGCGACGTGGCGGCGGCGCTGTTCCGCGGCGAGGCGCTCGACCTCGCCCGGCTGGTGCGCAAGGCGCCGGTGGTGGTCGATCAGATCGATGCGATGGATGCGCTCGACGCGCTGCGCCGCGCCGACGTGCCGATGGCGCTGATCCATGACGAATACGGCCATTTCGAAGGCGTGGTGACGCCGGCCAACCTGCTGGCGGCGATCGCGGGCGAGTTCGCCTCGGATGCCGACCCGGACGAAGCGCCCAATGTGGTCGAGCGCGAGGATGGATCGTTGCTGGTCGCAGGCACAATGGCGGCGGACGCGCTGGCCGATCGGCTGGGAATCGAGCTGCCCGACGATCGCGATTACGCGACGGTCGCGGGGCTGGCGTTGGCCGCATTCCGCAAGCTGCCGGGGGAGGGCGAGCATTTCGAGGAACAGGGCTGGCGGTTCGAGGTGGTCGACCTCGACGGCCGGCGCATCGACAAGTTGCTGGTGAGCGCGGCCTGAGGTCGCGCGGCGAGAAATTGAAGGAACGCTCATGAAAACTCGTGCAGCCGTCGCATTCGAGGCGAAGAAGCCGCTGGAGATCGTCGAGCTCGACCTGGAAGGGCCGAAGGCCGGCGAGGTGCTGGTCGAGATCATGGCGACCGGCATCTGCCACACCGACGCCTATACGCTCGACGGATTGGACAGCGAGGGGCTGTTCCCCAGCGTGCTCGGGCATGAGGGGGCGGGCATCGTGCGCGAGGCGGGCGCGGGGGTGACGAGCGTCGCAGTCGGCGACCACGTGATCCCGCTCTACACGCCCGAGTGCCGTCAGTGTAAGTCGTGCCTGAGCCAGAAGACCAACCTGTGCACCGCGATCCGCGCCACGCAAGGCAAGGGGCTAATGCCCGACGGGACGACGCGGTTCAGCTACAAGGGCCAGCCGATTTTTCATTACATGGGCTGTTCGACCTTCTCGAACTTCACCGTGCTGCCTGAGATCGCGGTCGCCAAGATCCGCCCCGATGCACCGTTCGACACGAGCTGCTACGTCGGTTGCGGCGTCACCACCGGCGTTGGCGCGGTGGTTAACACCGCCAAGGTGGAGCCCGGCTCGACCGTGATCGTGTTCGGGCTCGGCGGGATCGGATTGAACGTCATCCAGGGCGCGAAGCTCGCCGGCGCGCTCAACATCATTGGCGTCGACATCAATCCTGATCGCGAGGAATGGGGTCGCCGCTTCGGCATGACCGCGTTCGTCAACCCCAAGAACGTCGGCGACGTGGTGCAGCATCTGATCGCGATGACCGATGGCGGCGGCGACTACACCTTCGATTGCACAGGCAACACGGTGGTGATGCGGCAGGCGCTGGAAAGCGCCCATCGTGGCTGGGGCGAGTCGATCGTGATCGGCGTAGCGGAAGCGGGCAAGGAGATCGCCACGCGCCCGTTCCAGCTCGTCACCGGGCGCGTGTGGCGCGGCACCGCGTTCGGCGGCGCACGCGGGCGCACCGACACGCCGAAGATCGTCGACTGGTACATGAACGGCTTAATCGAGATCGACCCGATGATCACGCACCGGTTGACGCTGGACGAGATCAACAAGGGGTTCGACCTGATGCACGCGGGCGAGTCGATTCGCAGCGTGGTGATCTACTAACGCCGCCGATCCGAGCGGCCATAAAAAGGGAGAGTGACGATGTTCAGCCACATGATGGTCGGGTCGAACGACCTGGATCGTTCCAAGAAGTTCTACGATCACCTGTTCGCGTCGATCGGCGGCAAGCCCGGGTTCCAGGACCCGAAGGGCCGGCTGATCTACAGCCACAACGGCAGCCTGTTCCTGGTGACCAAGCCGATCGACGGCGAGGCCGCGACCCACGGCAACGGCAGCACGATCGGCTTCACGGTTGACGGTCCCGAACAGGCGGATGCGTGGCACAAGGCGGGGGTCAAGGCGGGCGGCACCGCGATCGAGGACGCGCCAGGCGTGCGCAGCGGCAGTGGCATGAGCCTGTACCTCGCCTATCTGCGCGACCCCGACGGCAACAAATTGTGCGCGCTGCACCGGATGCCGGCGGCCCAGACGCCCGCTGCGGCGTGAGCGAGGAGCAGGCAGCCGTGGCGGGGCTGGAGACGGTAACTCAGGTACGGTCGCACGGCGGGGTGCAGGGCGTGTACCGCCACGCCTCCGCCGCGACGGGCACGGACATGACCTTCTCGGTCTTCGTGCCCGAGCACGCGGCCGGCGAGCGACTGCCGGTGCTCTGGTATCTGTCGGGGCTGACCTGCACCCACGCTAACGTCACCGACAAGGGCGAGTTTCGCCGCGCCTGCGCCGAGCAGCGCGTGATCTTCGTCGCGCCCGATACCAGCCCGCGCGGGGACGACGTGCCCGACGAGGATGCGTGGGATTTTGCGCAGGGCGCGGGCTTCTACGTCGACGCGACCGAGGCGCCGTGGTCGGCCAATTTCAACATGTGGCGCTACGTGACCGAAGAACTGCCCACGCTCGTCGGCCAAGCGTTCCCGGTCGACATGGCGCGGCAGGGGATCACCGGTCATTCGATGGGCGGGCACGGCGCGCTCACGGTGGCGCTGCGCCATCCCGATCGGTTCCGCTCGGTGTCCGCCTTCGCGCCGATCGTCGCGCCGACCCAGGTGCCATGGGGCAGCGCGCTCGACCGCTACCTGGGTGACGATCAGGCGATGAAGCGGCGGCACGACGCGGTGGCGCTGATCGAGGATGGTGCGCGCGTTTCCGAGTTGCTGGTCGATCAGGGTAACGCGGACAATTTCCTGTACGAGCAATTGCGCCCCGAGCTGCTCGCCCGCGCCTGCGCTGACGCCGGCATCGCGCTCGAGCTCAGGATGCAGCCGGGCTACGATCACAGTTACCTGTTCGTGTCGACCTTCATGGCCGATCACGTCGCCTGGCACGCCGCGCGGCTGCGCTGAAGTCGCAAGCGGGGCGTGTCCGCTGCGCTACGCCGACCGCGCAACCGTGCGGTTGCGGGCGCGTGCGACTTGACGCCGCGGCACCGCGCGGGCCAGAGGCGCGCATGGACGGCACCCCCCACCCCGACACCCACAATTTCAAGCGACGCGGCGTGCTGTTCGTGCTGTCCTCGCCGTCGGGCGCGGGCAAATCGACGATCGCGCGCAAATTGCTGGCGAGCGAACCCGAATTGTCGCTGTCGGTGTCGGCGACGACGCGCGCGATCCGGCCGGGTGAGGAGGACGGGCGCGACTATCACTTCGTCTCGCTCGAACGCTTCCGCGAGATGGTGTCCGCCCACGAGTTTCTCGAATGGGCGCACGTGTTCGACCAGCGCTACGGCACGCCGCGCGCACCGGTCGAGGAGATGCTGGCCGCGGGCAAGGACGTGCTGTTCGACATCGACTGGCAGGGCGCGCAACAGCTCCATCAGATCGCGGGCGGCGACGTGGTGCGCGTATTCATCCTGCCGCCGTCGATGGAGGAGCTGCACAAGCGCCTGCTCAATCGCAACACCGACGCGATCGAGGTGATCGACCGCCGCATGGCGCGTGCGTCGAACGAGATCAGCCACTGGGACGGTTACGATTACGTGCTGGTCAACGACGATGTCGAGCAATGCTACGCGCACGTCCGCACCATTCTGGCCGCAGAGCGCCTCAAGCGCTCGCGTCAGACCGGGCTGATCGGTTTCATCCGCAAGCTGCGGACCCCCGCCTGAGGGGCACGCTTTAGAGCAGTGACAGGAACCGTGCGGCGGCGTCGTATTCGCCGCGGCGATGTGCGCGTGCCTGGGCCGCCAGGCTGTCCTCGCCCCAATGCTCCGCCTGCCAATCCTCATCGACGTGCGCCGCGTCCCATAGGGTGTCCGCGTCGATGGCCCCCTCGGTGAGCGCGAGCGTGCCGACCAGCGTGCCGGTGATCGTCACCAATGGCGACAGCGGCACCAGCGCGAAGGCGTTTCGCGCTGCAACCGCATCGCTCAGCCGCTGCACCGTAGCGGCGGGCTGCGCGTGGTGGACGATGCCCGCGACCGGCTCGAAATGCACGTCGTACCGCTCGCGCGCCCAATGGAGCAGCGGGTCCCATGCGGCGGCCTGCCGCTCCGCGAGCTCCGGTGGTTGATCGGCACGGTAGTAGAACAGGTCGCTATCGGCGTAAGCCGCGATGCCACGCGCGAAACCCACCACGTCGGGCGCGACGCGGTCGATCGCGGCATTGGCGAGCCCGGTCAGCGGCATGGTTCGCGGATCGATCGTGTCGCCGACCGCGCGCCATTCATCCGCCACCGCATCGGCCAGGGCCGCGCTCGGTAGCGCCAGCGGCGCTCGACCAGGCGTGCGCACCGGGCGATCATCCAGGCGCACCACGTGCTCAGCGTCGATCGCGACCTCGCGCCAGAACCGCTTCATTGCGGGCTCCGCCAGCGCGCGGCGAGCGCGCGGGGCACCGTTGCGAGCATCCACAGCGCCGCCAGCACGATCACAATCCCGAGCACCTTTGGTCCGGTCGTCTCCGCGCGCCCGACCAGAAGTACGCCCAACACCGCACCGAAGCTGCCGATGATGCGCACCGCCGACAAGGCCGCCCAACGCGGCAGCGCGGGATCGCTCATGCCGTAGCCTCAGGCACCATTGCAGCCGCTAGATCACAATAGCGGTGCACAACCGCGTGCGCCCCGCTCGCGTGCAGTACCGCTTCGTCGTGATAGCCCCAGGTGACCCCGATCGCGCGCACGCCCGCGGCGCGCGCCATCTCCATGTCGTAACTCGTGTCGCCGATCATGACCGCCAGATTGGGATCAGCGCCGGCCTCCGCCAGCGCGGCGTGGATCATCGAGGGATGCGGTTTCGACGGGTGACGATCGGCGGTCTGAAGCGTGACGAAGCGCGTCGACAACCCGTGATGTGCGAGCACGTGGGCGAGCCCGCGGTCTGACTTGCCGGTCGCCACCCCGAAGATCCATCCTTCGTCGGCCAGCTCGTCGAGCGCGTCGACCAACCCGTCGTACAGCGGCTCCGCGTCGAGCAGACCCTCGGCGCGCATATGTTGGAACGCGGTCTTGTAATCGTCCGCAACCGCTGCGTGGAAGCCCGCGTCGGCATCGGGGGCGAGCGCGGCGACGGCTTCGACCAGGCTCAGCCCGACGATGCCGCGGATCGCCTCACGCGAGGGCGCGTCGACGCGCACGCCCGCGAACGCCGCCTCCATCGCGCGGCAGATGTTGGCATGGCTGTCGACGAGCGTGCCGTCGCAGTCGAAGATTGCGAGGCGGGCAGGAGCGTGCGGCATGCCACGCCGTAGCAGCCACGCACCCGCTTTGTCATCGCCGACGCGGCGTCCACAATCGTCAACCATCACGAACGATCCGCGTGCAGGCGGCAAGGCGTTGGGATGACGCGATGAATGTAACGAAGGGTGCTAGGTTCGCTAACCTGGATATGATTAACGGTCGCGCGACCGCGGGGAGATGGGCGGTCTGAGCGGGTGATGTTCGATGTTCGGTGCGGTTGCCTTTACCTACGGCTTGTTGATGACCTTCGTCATGTCGGGTGCGTCGCGCAATGCGAAGCAGCGCCGCCCGAACCCCGCGATGCTGACCGCGATCGGTTACGTACTGGTCGGCATCACCAGCGCGGCGTCGCTGCTGTTGTTCGGCTATGCGGGCTGGACCTATCTGGGCAGCGGCGCGGTCTGACGCGGGCAGGTCGAGGCGAAGGAATATCCGTTAGCCTCGACCTGCATCAACCGATCAGCCGTCGCGACTGCCGCGTCCGCGTCGTTCGCCACGCCGCGCCTTGCGCACGCCCTTGGCATGCGCGCGCGCCTTAGCCTTCTGCTCCTCGCGCGTAGGCGGCACGAAGTCGTTGATCGGCATGGAATTGCCCGCCATTTCCTCGAAGCCCAGGCTCGCCAGGCTCTCGGCGAAATGCTGCGGCAGCTCCGCGGTCACGTCGATCTCGCCGCCGTCGGGATGATCGACACGGATGCGGCGCGCGTGGAGGTGCATCTTGCGGCTGATCCCGCCGGTCAGGAACGCCGCGGGGCCGCCGTATTTGCCGTCGCCGACGATCGGGTGGCCGATCGCCGCCATGTGGACGCGCAACTGATGCGTGCGCCCGGTCAGTGGTTGCAGCTCGACCCAGCAGGTGCGATTGCCCGCGCGTTCGATCACGCGGTAGCGGCTTCGCGCGGCCTGACCCTCGGCCTCATCGACGTGCATCTTCTCGCCGCCGGTGCCGGGCTGCTTGGCGATCGGCAGCTCGATCATGCCGTCGTCGATCGAGGGAACGCCGACGACCAGCGCCCAATAGATCTTCTTGGCGGTGCGGCCCGAGAACGCCTTGGCGAAGGAGGCCGCAGCACGCGAGGTGCGCGCTACCAGCAATGCGCCCGAGGTGTCCTTGTCGAGCCGGTGGACCAACTTGGGGCGACCGTCAGCGTCGTCCTGCAATGCGTCGAGCAGGCCGTCAACGTGCGTGGTGGTCTTGGTACCGCCCTGCGTCGCGAGGCCCGGCGGCTTGTTGAGCACCAGCGCCTGCGCGTCGCGGTGAATCACCATTTCCTGCGCGAACGCCTGCTCGTCCGCGGTGAGGGGCGTGCGCTCGCGCTGCGGTCGCGCGGCCGTGCGCGCCGCCTCGACCGGCGGGATGCGCAACGTTTGCCCGGCCTGGACGCGGTCGCCTGGCCCAACACGCGCGCCATCGAGGCGAAGCTGTCCGGTGCGCGCCCATTTGGCGACCGTGGTGAAGCTTGTCGCGTCGAGGTGACGCTTGAACCAGCGGTCGACGCGGATGCCGTCGTCGTCGGGCGCGATGACGAACTGACGGACGTTCTCGACGACCTTGTTCATGCCGCCACCCGCACGATCGAGAGGCCGGCGAACAATGCCGCGATCGACCCGATCACGGAGACGAGCACGTAGCCGAGTGCCGGCGCCACCGCGCCGCGCTCGATCATCGCGACGGTGTCGAGCGAGAAGGACGAGAACGTGGTGAACCCGCCGAGCACCCCGATCGCCAGGAACAGCCGCCATCCCTCTGGCGCGGACACGCGCGCGAGCAGGCCGGTGAGCAGCCCCATCAGCAGACCGCCCAGCAGATTGACGGTCATCGTGCCCCACGGCCAATCAGGACCGAACAAAGATAACGTGAAACGTCCGGTCAGGTAGCGCCCGGCCGAGCCGAGCGCGCCGCCTGCCATGACGGGAATAAGCGCGTTCATCACCGCGCCCTATCGCGAAACGTCCGCGAAAGAAATGCGCGTCACTGGGCCGCGCCGTCTAGCTGCGTACTGACAGGCACTCAGACGAGGACAGAGTCGGCGGCCGTCCGCGCCGCGATCATGCGCGTTCAGCCACCGTCAGCCATCAGGTCGACATCGGTGCCACCGTCCGCACGCGCGCGCATCGTCGCCATGAACGTGCCACCGCCGCGACGATTGCCCGCGAGTACGTGTTCGGCCCCGTCGGCGTGGTGCTCGGCGCTATACCCCGCGCCCGATGCCTTGGTGTAATACCAGTCGAGCAGGCGCTGCATCGGCGCCGCGCTCGAGAAGCTGACGACGCGCAGCGCGCAGCCTTGCCCGTCCGCGCCCGCGGCCTCGGCGACGCGAGCATCGGGGTAGAGCGGAAGCCCACGCGGCAGTCGATTGGCCCAGCCGGCCGAATAGTCGACGTTGGCGGCGCATTGCCCGACGCGGCCGCCCTGCGCCTCGGCGAGAGCGCCGAGCGTCAGCGACTGGCGCGCGATCGCGCACTGCCGGCAGTTACCGGTCGGGGCGGGTGCGCTGCGCAGCGTTTCGCCAGGTGAGGTGGTCAGCGCGGCAGGCTGCGCGTGCGCCGCGGCGGCGATGTCGACCGGCGGTACCGCGCCGCTTCGCGGTTGCGTCGGCGGACGGATGGTGTCGGCGTTCGCCTGTTGCACCAGGGCCGGGTCGACCATGATCTGGTCGCGCAAAGCGGCCGTCAGCGCCGGATCGGCCGCGGGTACCGACGCTGCGGTGCTCGTTGCGAGTGCCGCGGGCGCGGGTGAAGCCGCCTCATCGGGCGTGTCGCCGCAACCGGCGAGCGCGAGCATGGAGAAGAGAGGCAGGAGGAAGCGGGTCATCGGGTCCATCGCGGTGCGAATGATCCACGGCTTCATGCAACACCGCCGATTAAGGAACAGTGTGACGAAATGTGTGTCACTCTTGCAAGACACCGACTGGCGGGCCACATCGGCGTCATGTTCAACATCCTCTCGATCCTGATCGGCCTTGTCGCGCTGGTGCTCGGCATCGTGCCGTTCCTGCCGTTTTTCGCCTGGGGCTACTGGTTCGTCATTCCAATCGCGATTGTTGGAGCGGCGGTCGGCGCGCTCTCATCGTCGAACTCGGGCCGTAACCTGAACCTCATCCTGATCGTGATCTTCGCCGCGCGATTGATGCTGGGCGGCGGTATCATCTGAGACGCGCAAAAGGGCCCGGCGTTACACCGGACCCTTTCTGAAACGCATAGGTCAAATCAGCGGCAGCGGACGTTGCCGCGATCGACCGACTGGCCGAGCAACGCACCGCCACCCGCACCGATAAGGGTGCCGAGCAGGCGCGAGCCGCCGCCCGCGATCACGTTGCCGAGCGCGCCGCCTGCAAGACCGCCGACGACCAGCCCGGTCGTGCCATCGTTACGGCGGCAATAATAGCGGTTGTCGCGGCCGCGATAGATTCGGTCGTTACGGCCGAGCGCTCGCTCCTGATAGTAGCGGCCATCGCGGTAGTAGCGGTCGGCATAATAGCCGCGCTGACCCGGCTCGAACCGATTGTAGTCGTAGCGGTTGCTCTGCCGCCAATCGCGTACGTCGTTGCGATAATCGCGGCGCGCGTCGCGCACGTTCTCGCGATATTCTCGGCGGGCGTTGCGCACATCGCGGCGGCTGTCAGCGTCGCGCAGATCCTCACGATATTCCTGACGCGCATCGCGCACGTCGCGGTTGTACTCGCGCCCGGCCTGATACGGGTTCTGGGCGAGGGCGGGCGTGGTGCCGAGCGCGGTAGCGGCAATGGCCGCGGCAAGCATGATACGCATCAAACAACTCCGTCGTCAGTGATGAAACAAGAACCCCCGCTCTCGTCGTCGGTTGCGTGAACCGAAAACTACAACACGTTCACGCAGTCTTCAGCGTGTGAGTGAGGGTAATCTCGGCATTCAACAACTTGGACACGGGGCAATTGGCCTTGGCTTCATTGGCAATCCGCTCGAACTCGTCCTGCTCGATGCCGGGTACCTCGGCAGTCAGCTCAAGGGCCCACTCGCTGATCTTTAAGCCGTCCCCGTCCTTGTCGAGCGTGATCATGGCGTTCGTCTCGAGTGTACCATCGCTGTGCCCTGCCTGCGCCAGTGCAAAGCTCAACGCCATGGTGAAGCAGCTCGCGTGCGCGGCGGCGATCAGTTCCTCGGGATTGGTGCCCGGCTCGTTTTCGAATCGGGTGTTGAAGCCGTAGGCGTTGTCGGACAGCACGCCCGACTGCGTCGACACGTGACCCTTGCCGTCCTTGCCCAGACCTTCGTAGCGGGCGGATGCGCTTCTGACCGACATGATTGCTCCTTGATTAATGTTAAAACGGGTGCGGTTCGCCTGAGAGAACCACACCCGTCCGTTTCGGTTGCAATCAATCGTCGACCTCGGTGGTCGTCATCGGCCGATCAACGGCAGCGGCGATCCCCGCTGCGCTCGATCTCGCGACCCGCCAGCGCGCCACCGGCACCACCCAGCAGCGTGCCGAGCGTCCGGTCGCCCCTCGTGTCGATGGTGCGGCCCACCAGCGCCCCGGCGACGCCGCCAACGACCAGTCCGGTCGTGCCGTTCGGCTTGCGGCAGCGCAGCCGTCCGTCGTTGCCGCGCCACTCGCGGTACGAATGACGCTTGCGCGCATCGGCGTCGTGCGTCGTCGCGATCAGCGTCGGCAGGACCATCGTGGTCGCGCCCAAGGCAAGCATGAAATTACGCATATACAGTCTCCCGGTGTCGTTGTTGCTAGGGGTGTAACGACATCAAAATGGCACGGGTTGCATGAACCAGAAACAACGACGCGTTCATCAAGGCCGTCCAATTTCCGCAGCTTACGCTGCCGCGCTGGCGAGGCCGAAGGGCGTGCGTTAGGCTGTCATGATGAGCCATATACGCAATCTCGTCGTCCAGACCGGTGCGGGCATTTCGGCCGAGAGCGGGATCGCGACCTTCCGCGGCCCAGGCGGCTTGTGGGAAGGGCACCGGGTCGAGGACGTGTGCACGCCCGAGGCGCTGGTGGCTGACGCGGCGCTCGTTCACCGGTTCTACGACGCGCGCCGCGCTGCCCTCGACGACGTCGCGCCAAACGCCGCGCATGTCGCGCTCGCCCGGCTCGATGCCGCGTGGACGGGCGAGTTGCTCGTCGTCACGCAGAACGTTGACGATCTGCACGAACGCGCAGGGACGACGCGGATGCTCCACATGCATGGTGCGTTGCGGTCGTCCTTATGTGCGCTGTGCGGTATCCACCGCGAGTGGACGGGCTCGCTGCCGCCCGGCGCGTCCTGTCCGGATTGCGGCGAGGACTCCCTGCGTCCCGACATCGTGTTCTTCGGCGAGATGCCGTACGGCATGGACCGGATCGAGACTGCGATCGCGAGGTGCGATCTGTTCGTCTCGATCGGCACCTCGGGCGCGGTCTATCCCGCGGCCGGGTTCGTCCAACTGGCGGCGCATCATGGTGCGCGCACGCTGGAGCTCAATCTGGAACGATCGGCGGGGAGCAACTGGTTCAACGAAACGAGGCTCGGACCCGCCGGCGTGCTAGTCCCCGCCTGGGTCGAGGAGATGATCGGCGAGGGCGCGAGATGAGCGAGAATATCGGCGAATTAAGCCAAACGCTCGGGCTGATCCGCGTCGTTGACATGGACCCCGCCGGGCGTGCGCGGATCGAGTATTTGGCGAGTGCACACATGTGCCACTCGGGTGGGGTGGTGCAGGGCGGGTTCGTCACCGGCTGGATCGACGCCGCGATGGCGCATGCCGCGATCGCGATGGCACGCGACGGAGTCACGCCGATGTCGCTGGAGTTGAAGGTCAGCTTCTTCGCACCGGCGCGGCCCGGCGTGGTGGTCGCGGAGGGCTGGGTCGAGCGGCGCGGGCGCTCGACCTGTTTCGTCGAAGGACGGTTGAGCGACGAGCATGGCAAGGCCCTCGCGAAGGCATCGTCGACCGTGATGCTCGCCGACCGCGCGCGCGTGGAAGCGAGCGCGGCGGCGGCGCGCTAGCTTAATCGACCCAGTCGAGCCCGAGATCGCGGTAAACGCTGCGGTCCTCGTCCCAGTCGGGCTTGACCTTGACGTGGAGGTAGAGGTGCACCGGGCGGTCGAGCAGTACTGCCAGCTCGGCTCGCGCGCGCGCGCCGATCTCGCGGATGCGCGCGCCGCCCTTGCCGAGCACGATCGCGCGCTGCGTCACGCGCTCGACGAGGATCTGCTGGTGGATCTCGGCCGATCCGTCCTCGCGTTCCTCGAACTTCTCGGTCTCGACCACGCTCGCATAGGGCAGTTCTGCGTGGAGCTGCAGGTAGAGCTGCTCGCGCGTCACCTCGGCGGCGAGCGCGCGCTCGCTGGCGTCGGATACCTGATCCTCGGGATAATGCCACGGACCCGCGGGCATCGCGGCGGCGAACGCGTCCTTTAGCTCCTTCACACCGTCGCCGGTTTGCGCGGAGATGAAGAAGGTTTCGGCGAACGGCAGCATCGCGTTCAGCCGCTCGGCGTGGAGCAGCAGCTTGGGCTTGTCGGCGAGGTCGACCTTGTTGAGCACGAGGTAGATCGGCTCGGAACGGCCTTTCAGCGCCTCGGCGATCTCCGTTACCTTGGGGCCGAGCCCACCCTTGGCATCGACCACCAAAGCGATCACGTCCGCGCCCTCCGCGCCGCCCCAGGCGGCCGCGACCATCGCGCGGTCGAAGCGGCGCTTGGGCTCGAAGATACCGGGCGTGTCGACCAGCAGCAATTGCGTCTCGTCACGGATCGCGACGCCCATCAGCTTGGTGCGCGTCGTCTGCGCCTTGGGGCTAACGATCGCGACCTTCTGCCCGACGAGCGCGTTGACGAGCGTCGACTTGCCCGCGTTGGGCGCGCCGACGACCGCGACGAGGCCGCAGCGCTGCGCGGCCGTCTTCACTTCCGAAATCTCGCTCATTCCCCGGCGAACGCGTTCTTGAGCCGCGAGAAGAAGCCCTGGCTCTGCGGGCATTCTTCGCCCGTCTCAGTTTCGCGGAACAGTTCCAGCAGCTCGCGCTGACGGGTCGAGAGCTTGGTCGGTGTCTCGACGTCGATCTGGATCACCAGGTCGCCATGACCGCGGCCTTGCAACACCGGCATGCCCGCGCCGCGCTGGCGTAGCTGCTTGCCCGATTGGATGCCCGCGGGGATGCGAATCTCGTGCGTGCGACCGTCGAGGCCGGGAATCGACATCGTGCCGCCGAGTGACGCGGTCGTGAAGCTGATCGGGGCGTGGGCGAACAGCGTCGTGCCCTCGCGCTCGAACAGATTGTGCCGTTTGACGTGGAGGAAGATGTACAGGTCGCCCGGAGGCGCGCCGCGTGCACCCGCCTCACCCTCGCCAGACAAGCGCACGCGCGTGCCCTCGTCGACGCCGGGGGGCACGTTGACGTTCAAGGTCTTGGTCTGTTCGACCCGGCCCTCGCCGCGGCAGTCGCTGCACGGCGTGTCGATCACCTCGCCCGAACCGTGGCAGGCAGGGCAGGCGCGCTCGACGACGAAGAAGCCCTGCTGCGCGCGGACCTTGCCGTGACCGGCGCAGGTTTTGCACTGGTGCGCGTGGGTGCCGGGCTTCGCGCCCGAGCCGTGGCAGGTGTCGCACGCGACCGAGATGTCGACGGTGATGTCGGTCTGCTTGCCGTGGTACGCTTCTTCGAGCGTGATCTCCATGTCGTAGCGCAAATCGGCACCACGGCGCTGCTGCCGCCCGCCCTGCTGCCGACCGCCCATGAACTCGCCGAAGACGCTCTCGAAAATGTCGGAAAAGCCGCCGAAATCCTGAGGACCGCCGCCTGCGCCGCCATTCTGAAACGCAGCGTGACCGTAGCGGTCATAGGCGGCGCGCTTCTGCGGGTCCTTCAGGCAGTCGTACGCTTCGCTGACGGCCTTGAACTTGGCCTCGGAATCCTTGCAGCCGGCATTCTTGTCGGGATGGTACTTCATCGCGAGCTTGCGATACGCGGACTTGATCGTGCCTGCGTCCGCGGTGCGCTCGCATTCGAGCAGTTCGTAATAGTCGATCGTGGTGCTCATGCCGGCCTCTTATGGCCCTCTCGCATCTGAGAGGAGGGGAGAGGGAAGCGCTCTCGGAGACGCCAACCCCTCACCCCGACCCCCTCCCCAGCGGGGAGAGGGGTACACTACTTACTTGTCGTCGACTTCCGAGAATTCGGCGTCGACCACGTCGTCGCCGTCCTTCTTGGCCGACGCGCCGTCGGTGTCGCCGCCCGGGCTCGCCTCGGACTGCGCCGGCTTCTCGTAGATCGCCTGCCCGAGCTTCATCGCGACCTGCGCGAGCGCCTGCGCCTTCTCGTTCATCTGGTCGGGATCGCCACCCTCGACCGCGGTCTTCGCCTCGGCGATCGCGGCCTCGATCTCACCCTTCAGCGACGCGTCGACCTTGTCGCCATTGTCGGCCAACTGGCGCTCGGTGGTGTGGATCAGGCTCTCGGCGTTGTTCTTCGCCTCGGCCGCCGCGCGACGCTTCTTGTCCTCTTCGGCGAAGCTTTCCGCGTCGCGCACCATCTGGTCGATGTCGGCGTCTGACAGGCCGCCCGATGCCTGGATGCGGATTTGCTGCTCCTTGCCGGTGCCCTTGTCCTTCGCCGACACATTGACGATGCCGTTGGCGTCGATGTCGAACGTGACCTCGATCTGCGGCACGCCGCGCGGTGCCGACGGGATACCGACCAGGTCGAACTGACCCAGCAGCTTGTTGTCGGCCGCCATCTCGCGCTCGCCCTGGAACACGCGGATCGTCACCGCCTGCTGGTTGTCGTCCGCGGTCGAGTAGGTCTGCGACTTCTTGGTCGGGATCGTCGTGTTGCGGTCGATCATGCGCGTGAATACGCCGCCGAGCGTCTCGATGCCGAGCGACAAGGGCGTTACGTCGAGCAGCAGCACGTCCTTCACGTCACCCTGCAGCACGCCCGCCTGGATCGCGGCGCCCATGGCGACGACCTCGTCCGGGTTGACGCCGGTGTGCGGGTCCTTGCCGAAGAAGTTCTTCACCACTTCGCGAACGCGCGGCATGCGGGTCATGCCGCCGACTAGCACCACTTCGCTGATGTCGTCCGCCTTGACGCCCGCGTCGGCCAGCGCCTTCTTGCACGGCTCCAGCGTACGCTTGATCAAATCCTCGACCAGCCGCTCCAGGTCGGCGCGCGTGATCGTCTTGACCAAATGCTTCGGGCCGTTCTGATCCGCGGTGATGAAGGGCAGGTTGACCTCGGTCGACGCGGCCGAGCTGAGCTCGATCTTTGCCTTTTCCGCGGCTTCCTTCAGGCGCTGGAGCGCCAGCTTGTCCTTGGTGAGGTCGATGCCCTCGTCCTTCTGGAACCCTTGCGCCAGATAATCGACGATCTTGTTGTCGAAATCCTCGCCGCCCAGGAAGGTGTCGCCGTTGGTCGCCTTCACCTCGAACACGCCGTCGCCGATCTCGAGGATCGAGACGTCGAACGTACCGCCGCCTAGGTCATAGACCGCGATCGTCTTGCCATCCTGCTTCTCGAGGCCATAGGCGAGCGCCGCCGCGGTCGGCTCGTTGATGATGCGCAGCACTTCGAGGCCCGCGATCTGGCCCGCGTCCTTGGTCGCCTGGCGCTGCGCGTCGTTGAAGTAGGCGGGAACGGTGATGACCGCCTGGGTCACCGTCTCACCGAGGTAGCTCTCAGCGGTTTCCTTCATCTTCTGGAGCGTGAAGGCGCTGATCTGCGAGGGCGAATAATCCTTGCCGCCCGCGTTGACCCACGCGTCACCGTTCTGGCCGCGCACGATCTTATACGGAACCAGCTCGGTGTCCTTCTTAGTGACGGGATCGTCGAACCGGCGACCGATCAGGCGCTTCACCGCGAAGATGGTGTTGTCGCCGTTGGTGACCGCCTGACGCTTCGCCGGCTGGCCGACCAGTCGCTCGCCGTCCTTGGCGAAGGCGACGATCGACGGCGTGGTGCGCGCGCCCTCGGCGTTCTCGATCACCTTGGGCTTGCCGCCCTCCATCACCGACACGCACGAGTTGGTCGTGCCCAGATCGATACCGATAACTTTTGCCATGAGTGCTTTGCCTAGCCCCTACAACGATGAAAAAACATGCGAGTTACGCCCCGTTACGGCAACGCAACCCTCCGTGTCTGGCCGCGATATAGGTGGCGCACTCCTTGCCGCAAGATTTCCTGCCGACTAGGCCGGCTGCGTTGTTCCACGCGGGGAGAAATTTCTTGAGCAAGGGCTGGTGGGCGGTTGTGGCGGTCGCAGCGACGACGGTGGCTTGCGCGAAAGTCGAGGCACCCGCGGCGAGCGACGCATGGATACGCCTGGCCGCGGTGCCCGGACGTCCGGCAGCGGGATATTTCACGCTCCACGGCGGCAAGGCGGACACGAAGCTGGTGGGCGTCACTGTCGCAGGCGTGCCGCGGGTCGAGCTCCACCTGTCGCGCATGACCGCGGGCGACATGATGACGATGGATGCGACGCCGGCGGTCGACCTGCCCGCGCGTGCGACGCTGCCGTTCGAGCCGGGTGGGCGCCACGCAATGCTGTTCGACGTGCCTCCTGCACTGACGCCAGGCAAGACCGCGACAATGACGTTCCGCTTCGCCGACGGAGACACTGCGGTTGCCGAGGCCAAGGTGGAGAGCGCGGGGGCGAGCGGGCCAGAATAATGGTCGGCGACCCCGCCGCACGTGCGCTGACCGAGAGCGAGATCAATCTCGCGCGCTCGGTCTACGGCGACGCGATCGACTATGCGCAGGTGCGGGTGTCGAACCGCAAATGGATCTTCTTCCAGCCGCGCGACACCGTAATGGCCCCCGCCGGGACAATCCATTTCCATCCCAAGGGTGACCTGTGGCGCGAGGATTTCGCGCACGCCGCGCTCGGGCTGCAGGGGCTGTTCGTTCACGAGATGTGCCACGTCTGGCAGCACCAGCGCGGCGTCTACCTGCCGCTCACCCGCCATCCCTTCTGCCGCTACGACTACACCGTGCGACCTGGCTGGCCGCTCGCGCGCTACGGGCTGGAGCAGCAGGCGGAGATCGTGCGCCACGCCTTTCTGCTGCGGCGCGGCGCGCGGGTGGCGGGGGCGCCGCCCTTGGTGCAATATGAAACGATCCTGCCGTTCGGGACCGGGGAGAAGACGCGATGATCTGGCATAACGGGCTTCCCGACCTCGCGCAGCTGACCGCACTCGGTGAGGGCAGCATGCCGGGCTTTCTCGGCATCGAGTTCGTCGCGGTCGGCGACGACTGGATCCGCGCGCGGATGCCGGTCAACGATCGCACCAAACAGCCCTACGGCCGATTGCACGGCGGCGCGTCTGTGGTGCTGGCGGAAACGCTCGGCTCGGTCGCGGGGGCAATGACGGTTGATCCGGCGCAGTTCGGCGCAGTCGGGCTGGAGATCAACGCGAACCATGTCCGTCCCGCGGGCGACGGCTATGTCTACGCGACGGCCCGTCCAGAAGCGCGCGGGCGCACGACGCAGGTCTGGTCGATCCGGATCGAGGACGAAGCGGGCAAACTCGTCTGCATATCGCGCTTCACCCTGGCGGTGATCGCGCCCGATCGCGGTAGCGTCGCCCTATAACGGGTGCGGGCAGGGGAAAGGTGTCACCCCGCCCGCTCGTCCTCAGGGCATCAACACCGTGTCGATGACGTGGACGACGCCGTTCGACTGCATCACGTCCTTGGTCGACACCATCGACGTGCCGCCCTTCGCATCGGTCAGGATCAGGCGACCGCCGGTCATCTTCGCGGTCAGCGGCTCACCCTGCACCGTGGTCAGTGTCGCCGTGCCGCCACCGGCCCTGATCGCCGCTGCAATGTCTTTGGCGGTCATGCGGCCGGACACGACATGATAGGTCAGGATGTTGGTCAGCTGCGCCTTGTTCTCGGGCCGCGTCAGCGTGTCGAGCGTGCCCGCCGGCAGCTTCTTGAACGCAGCGTCGGTCGGCGCGAAGACGGTGAACGGACCGGGGCCGCTCAACGTGTCGACCAGCCCGGCGGCCTTCACCGCGGTAACCAGCGTGGTCAGGTTGTTGGTGGTCGAGGCATTCTCGACGATCGTCTTGTTCGGGTACATCGCCGCGCCGCCGACGCGCGGGTTGGTCTTGGCAATCGCGGGCGCTCCAACGATCAGGGTGGCGGCGGCCATCGCGCCGAGCATCTTGTTGCGTAGCATGATCCATCTCCGGCTCGACCATCGAGCCGGCGCAGATACGCTCGGACCGGCCGCATTGATGCAGATCAACGTGATTTTTGATTGCTGATATGCGTGTCGCGTGACGGCAAGTGACGTGCTGGTGGGGGGGTGATCGGGCAGCTGATTGCTCGCATCGGCAGGTGCGGCAGGCTGCTCCGGGAGTGCCTGCTCGCCACGCCGTCAGACGGACGAGCTGCGCTCGCCCGCTGTCCGCCGCGGCGTGTGGGCGGATTGCTGGCGCAATCCGCCTCCGCCCGCGCGTTACTTCAACAACACCAATTCCTCCGCCATCGTCGGATGGAGGGCGACCGTCGCATCGAACTGCGCCTTGGTCAGCCCGGCCTTCACCGCCACCGCTGCCGCCTGGATGATCTCGGGGCAGTCGGGGCCGATCATGTGGATGCCGACGACGCGGTCGGTCTCCCCGTCGCACACCATCTTGTAGAGCGCGCGCTCGTCACGGTTGGCGAGCACGTTCTTCATCGGGCGGAAGTCGGAGGAATAGACCCGCACCGAGCCGAGCTTCTGCCGCGCCTCCGCCTCGGTCATCCCGACCGCGCCGATCGGCGGGTGGCTGAACACGGCCGAGGGTACGCAGTCGTAATCGACTCGCGTCGCCTTGCCGCCGTACAGATTGTCCGCGAACGCCTGCCCCTCGCGGATCGCGATTGGGGTCAGCTGGATGCGGTTGGTCACGTCGCCCACCGCGTAGATCGAGGGGCAGGTGGAGCGATTGTCGGCGTCGACCTTGATCGCACCGAGTTCGTCGACCTCGACCCCGGCTGTCTCAAGCCCGAGCCCGCGCGTGTTGGGCAACCGCCCGGTCGCGAACATCACCGCGTCGACCGTGACGGGCTCATGGTTCGACATGCTGACGGTCAGGCAACCGTCCGCGCCGCGCTCGATCCTCTGGAACGTCGCGTCGAAGCGGAATTCCAATCCCTTCATCATGCTGATCTGCAACAACCGGTCGCGGATCTGCAGGTCGTAGCCGCGCAGGATTTCCTTGCTGCGGTTCATCAGAATGACGTGCGCGCCAAGCTGATGGAAGATACCCGCGAACTCGTTGGCGATATATCCCGCGCCTGCGATCAGGATGCGCTTGGGCACTGCGTCCAAATGAAACGCCTCGTTCGAGGTGATGCCATATTCGTGTCCCGGGCATTCGGGCACCATCGGGTGTGCGCCGACCGCGATCAGGATCGTCCTGGCGGTCTTCTTGGTCCCGTCGGCGAGCGTCACCTCGTTCGGGCCGGACACGACCGCGCGCTGGTGGATGATCTCGCCGCCGCTGTTTTCGATCGTCGTCGTGTAGGCGCGGTTGATCCGGTCGACCTCGGCGAACACGTTGGTGGTGAGACACTTCCAATCGAATTCGGGCGCATCGGGCACCTTCCATCCAAAGCGCTGCGCGTCTTTCAGATCCTCGGCGAAATGTGCACCGTAGACGAGCAGCTTCTTAGGTACGCAGCCGCGGATCACGCAGGTGCCACCGACGCGATATTCCTCGGCGACCGCGACCTTTGCCCCATGCGCCGCCGAGACGCGCGCCGCGCGCGTGCCGCCCGAGCCCGCGCCAATGACGAACAGGTCGTAATCATAGTCGGGCATGTCACTCGTCCTGGTCTATGGAGCGCTGGATGTGGTCACCCGTACCGCTGCCGGGCCGATCGCGCTAGCGTTGCCCCGCGCGACGCATCGGCATCGCGTCGATCCGCCCTTGCAATGCTTCGGCGGTGACCTGCTCGCTTGAGCGCAGCGCGACATGGCCATCCTTGCCGATCAGTACCAAGCCGAAATGCGCGATTGGCATGCGCAGCCGGGCGCGTAGGGCAACCGCGGTGTCGCGCGCTCCCGTCACGCGGTCGCCGATCACCTCGACCACCTGCACGTCGCGATCCTCCGCGCCGCGCAGCCATCCCCGCAGCACGTTGCGCTGCGCGGTCAACGCGGGGTCGTTCGCACCCGGCGCGGCGACCACGAGCACCCGGCGCTGCCACCGCATCTCGGCAACGCTCGGCACGCTCGCGGCCGCCACGGCGAGCGCGACGATCACGCCTCCTCGTCGCCGTCGCCGCCGAACGCGCGCGCGATCAGGTCGTTGGTGGAAGGGTCGAAGTCGCCGCCGCCGTTTGCAGCTGCCTTGGCCATCTCCTTGCCGAGTTCGACGCCGAACTGGTCGAACGAGTTGATGCCGAGCAGCACGCCGTTCACGAACACGCGGTGCTCGTAGAAAGCGATAAGCGCGCCGAGCGTGCGTGCGTCCAGCCGGTCGAGCAGCAAGGTCGATGACGGCCGGTCGCCCGGATAGGCGCGCGCGGGATCGTCGGGGTTGGCGCGGCCCTTCATCAGCGCGGCTCCCTGCGCGAAGGCGTTGAGCAGCAGGTTCTTGTGGTGATCCTCCGACAGCGTGTCGCCCGCTTCGATCACGGCCAGGAACTCGACCGGCACCAGATGTGTGCCCTGATGGAGCAGCTGGAACACCGCGTGCTGCGCGTCGGTGCCAACGCCGCCCCAGGTGATCGGCGAGGTCGGTCGCCCGACCGGCGTGCCGTCGACCGTCACGCCCTTGCCGTTCGATTCCATCTCGAGTTGCTGCAAGTAGCTCGGCAGCAGCCGCAGCCGCTCGTCATAGGCGAACGGCGCGCGTGTCTCGGCGTGGCGCACCTGCGTGTAATAAAGGTCGGCAAAGGCGGCGAGCGCGGGCGCGTTCTCGTGCAGCGCGGACAGGCGGAAGTGGCGGTCCATCTCGGCCGCGCCTTCCAGCAATTCCTCGAACTGGTCCCATCCGAGCTTGATCGCCGCGGGAAAACCGATCGACGACCAGAGCGAGTAGCGCCCGCCGACGCCTTCGCTGAACGGCACGACGCGCGTCTCGTCTACGCCCCATTCAATCGCCTTGTCAGGCGACGCGGTGACCGCAACGACGCGGCCATAGGGGTCCTGCACGCCCGCACCTTCCATCCAGGCGATGACGCTTTCCGCATTCATCATCGTCTCGGTGGTGGTGAAGGTCTTGGATGCGACAACCAGCAATGTGGTGGCGGGATCGAAGCGGTCGAACACGTCCTCCAGCGCCATGCCGTCGACGTTGGAGACGATCGCGACATCGTAGCGGTCGCTGTCGCGCCCGAGCGCGTCGACCAGGAGGTGCGGACCCAGCGCCGACCCGCCGATGCCGACATGGAGGATGTGGTTGACCGGACCGAACGCTTCCGCCTCGATCGCGTCGATCAGCGCGCGCATCCGCGCGTGATAGGCGCCGGCGCGCGCGACCGAATTCGGGTTGCCCTCGCCGCGCTCGGCGGTGTGCTCGACCGGGCGATCCTCGGTCACGTTGACGTGCTCGCCTGCAAACATCGCCTCGCGCTTGCCCGCCAGGTCGCTTTCCTTGGCGAGCTGCTCGAACGCCGCGATCATGTCTGGCGTCAGATGCGTCTTCGCCCAGTCGAAGTGGATGCCCGCAACGTCGAGCGTCAGCTTGGCGAGCCGATCGGGATCGGCGGCGAACAGCGCCTCCAGCCGTTCCTGCGGCAGCGCCTCGATTGTCGACCAGTCAGCCATTGTCTCTCGTCCTGCTAGCAAATCCGTCCGCCGCCCGAACGGGCGAGGCGCATCAAGGGTCCGGCGCCCGGAACAGTCGTCCTGAAACCGCCGCTTGACGCGCACCGCCGCTTGCGCGACCGGGCAGTCATGGCCACCAGCACCCCCGCGGGCAAGACCGCAGCGTCCGAGACCAAGGAAACGCTCCGCTTCCTGCTGAAGCTCGCGTTGTTCGTCTTCATCCTGCGCTCCTTCATCTTCGCGCCGTTCTCGATCCCGTCGGAATCGATGCTGCCACGCCTGCTGATCGGCGACTATCTGTTCGTCTCGAAGTGGAATTACGGTTATTCGCGCTGGTCGCTGCCGTTCGGTATTCCGCTGATCCGGGGTCGCATCTTCGCCTCCGACCCGACGCGCGGCGACACGGTGGTATTTCGCAGCATGGAACCCGACGACCACGACGTGATCAAGCGCGTCATCGGTCTGCCCGGAGACACGGTGCAGATGCGCCGTGGCCAGTTGTTCCTGAACGGCAAGGCCATTCCGAAGCAGCGCGTCGCCGACTTCGTGGTGCCGATCTCGCCCAACTTCCCTGAGGACAAGTGCGGCACGCAGTTCCAGGACGTCGATGCGAACAACCGACCGATCTGCCGATATCCGCAATTCCGTGAAACACTACCCAACGGCCGCAGCTACATGGTCATCGACCAGGAATATATTCCGATCGCCGACGACACGCCGGTCTACCGCGTGCCCGCGGGCGACGTGTTCCTGATGGGCGACAACCGCGACGACAGCGCCGACAGCCGCTTCGCCCCGCCCGAGGGAATGGGCTACATTCCGATGGAGCGGATCGAGGGCAAGGCGATCGTCAACTTCTGGTCAACCGACGGCTCGGCCGAATGGATCAAGCCGTGGACCTGGCTCTCGGCAGCGCGGCTGTCCCGCGTCGGGGAGGGCTTTTGAGCGGGCTCGCCGACTGGATCGAGGCGCGGCTCGGTTATCGTCCGCTCGAGATCGCGCCCTATGAGCGTGCACTGACGCACTCGAGCCATGCTGGCGAGAGCTACGAGCGGCAGGAGTTTCTCGGCGACCGCGTCCTGGGCCTGATCATGGCCGAGTGGTTGTTTGAAACGTTTCCTGAGGAGCCCGAGGGCAATTTGTCCAAACGCTTCAACGCGCTTGTAACCGGATCGGTCTGCGCCGCGGTGGTGCGTGATCTGGGCGTCGCACCGTATCTGCGGCTCGGCAAACAGGCGCGCGACGATGGTGCGGCGGCGAGCGACAATGTGCTGGGCGACGTGATGGAGGCGCTGCTCGGTGCGCTCTATCGTGAGCGCGGGCTGGACGCCGCGCGTGACGTCGTACGGCGGCTATGGGCCGATCGCATCCACGCCGGCGGAGCAGCGCCGCAGCACCCCAAGTCCGCGCTGCAGGAATGGGCCGCCGCCAACCGCCGCGCGACCCCGGCATACGAGGTGACCGACCGATCCGGTCCCGGGCACGCGCCGCGCTTCACCGTTCGTGTCGCCGTCGGCAAGGACGAGACCAGCGCGACGGGCACCAGCAAGCAGGAGGCCGAGACGGCCGCCGCCGCCGCCCTGCTCGCCGCGTTGCAGGAGCAAGCGCCGCCGGCCAAGCGCCGCCGCCGCGGGTAAGACGACCCGTATTTTCCACGTTAGCCCGGACTTGATCCGGCGTCCCGTTTCCTTGTCTCGGGGGAGGTGAAAAGCGGGATCCTGGATCAAGTCCGGGATGACGTAAGGGGCCGACCTCATGGCCCGTTCGCGCTCCCTTGCCGCTCGCGTCCCACAAAGGGTACGACATCGCCCGGACCCATCACGGCGCAACCTGCGCAGATGATTGGCCAACCAGAGGAGCGCGCCCGTGGTGACCATGACCGTCGTCTACCCTTATGACGCCGACAAGCCGTTCGACGAGGCCTATTACGCCAGTCACCACATGCCGCTGGTGAAGGAGATTTGGGGTGACGCGGTGACGGGTACGACCGTCTATCACGCGCTCGCCGGGCTGTCGGGTGAGCCGGCGTTCTCGACCATTGCGCAGGTCGAATTCGCGTCGATGGAAGCGTTCCAACAGGCAATGGCAAATCCGCGGTCGGCCGAGGTGAATGCCGACATCCCCAAGTTCAGTGGCGTGACTCCGACCTTCCAGCTCAGCCGACGGGCGTGACCCCCGCCTGGTCGCCGCCCGCCGACAGCGGGATCACGGTGCGTAAGGTCGCGGCGAACGGCCTGACGTTCGAGGTGGCAGAGGCAGGTGAGGGCGATCACCTCGCGCTCTGTCTTCACGGCTTTCCCGAGCTCAACTTCTCGTGGCGCTACCAGCTGCCGCTGCTGGCCGAGCTCGGCTACCGCGTCTGGGCACCCAACCAGCGTGGCTACGGCGGCTCGTCGCGGCCCGAAGGCGTCGAGCAGTACAGCGCCGACCGCATCGTCGCCGATGCCGCCGCGTTGTTCGACGCGAGCGGGGCGACCAAGCTGACGCTGGTGGCGCACGACTGGGGCGGGGCGATTGCGTGGATGTTTGCGATCAACGTGGCGCGGCCGGTGGATCGGCTGGTGGTGATGAACCTGCCGCACCCGATCTGTTTCGCCGAAGCGTTGAAGCATTGGCCGCAGCGGCGGCGGAGCTGGTATATGGCCGCGTTCCAGCTGCCGTGGCTGCCCGAAGCCGCGCTGACCGCGAGGGACGCCGCCGCGATCCGCCACGCGTTTCGCGGCATGGCGGTCGACAAGTCGCGTTTCCCCGACGAGGTGCTCGACGTCTACGCCGCCGCGGCGCAGGCGCCCGGCGCGGCGACCGCGATGATCAACTGGTACCGCGCCGCCGCACGCCACCGCGACCGCATGGCGCTGTCGAACGGTGGTCGGGTCGAGGTGCCGACGCTGATCGTCTGGGGCGAGGAGGACAGCGCGCTGGGGCTGGAGACGCTCAACGGCACCGAGCGGTTCGTGTCCGACCTGACGATCCGGCGGTTGCCGGGTGTGTCGCACTGGGTGCAGCAGGAAGCGCCCGAGGCGGTCAACGCGATCCTGGCCGAGTGGCTGCCGCGCGCCTGATCCTGCCGCCCGTCATCTCCAGTGGTGCTGCCTTTTTCGGCCGAGCGGAGGAGCGAACCCCGGATCACGTCGGGGTCGATGGTGGAGGACGCGCTACCTTGAACGCGAACAGGGGAGCGGAACCGTTCGGCCCCGCTCCCCTGCGATCCCCGCGCGCTACGCGACCGGCGCGAGGCGTTGATCGAGCGATCAGAAGTGGGTGACAATACCCAGCGTCGGACGGAAGCTGTGGACCCAGCCGAACGACGACACTTCGCCGCGCAGGCGGAAGCCCGCGTTGCCGGTCACGCCGCCCAGACCGATGTCCTTCGGGCCGACCTCGAAGCCGACGCCGTAGGTGACGTCGTCATAATCGCGGTTGGTGTTCACGCGCTTGTCGAAATTGACCCACTGGTAGCCGACCTTGCCGTAGAACAGGCCGCTCTCACCCGCGCGGAAGCCGAAGCGGCCCGCGGCGCCATATTCCCAGTCGATGTCGCCCGACACGCCCTTGGCGACGTTGCCCTCGGCACCGACGAAGAAGGCGTTCAGCGGCACGTTGAAGCCGACCAGACCCTCGACCAGCGAACCGTTCAGCTTGTTGCGACGGTCGACCGGGGGGATGCCTGCCTTGTTCGGCTCGCTGTCGAACTGCTCCCAACCGCCGCGGATCGCGAAATACGGGTCGAAGCCGAACGCCTTGGTGCCGTCGGGCGCGGTCGCCGTGTCGGTCGCGGTCGTCTGACCATAAGCGGTGTCGGTGGTCGACGGATAGGACGCGTCCTGCGCAAAGGCAGGGGCAGCGGCGAGAGCGGACACGGCAACGGCCGTCGCAAGAACGAGCTTACGCATGATGAACCTCGGTATAGTTTTATCTGTTTATCGGGGGTGACTGCGTTTCGAAGCAGCGTACCCGAGGCCCACGTAACCGGCAGATGCTAACAGGGTTGCGCAAATCGACGCCGCCACCCCGAGTAAATCGCAACTGTGGCCGGAACGACACGCTTTCTTGCGTGCGGATGAACGAGGCTGCCACAAAGCTGCCGCACGCGCGCGCGCCCGCCACAAAGCCGCCGCACCCCGCCTTGTTCCGCCTTGCTCGCGCGTGATGGGCGGCGACGCCGAATCGACGTGACGGCGGCGCGGAGCCGGCGCGCGTCAGCGCGCGCGTCTGGTCGGCGCGTGGAAGTCGGGCGGCTTATCCGCGATCCAGCGCAGGAACCGCGCCATCACCGGCATGTCGCGCAACGCGTCGAGCGTGCCCGCGACGGCCAACGCGCGATTGTCGGCGGCGGCGTGGATCGCGCGGTGACAGATCGGATGCACCGGTTCGGTATGCGTGCCGCCCTCGCTCTTGGGGACGACGTGGTGCCACTCGACCTTTACGCCGAGCGGGCGGCCGCACAGCGCACAGACGGGCGGGGGCGCGGCGCGGGCGATGAGCGCCTCTGCCTCCGCCAGTCCAGCCTTGCGTTTGATCCGTCCCGCCACCGATCCTCCCTGCCTTTGCGGGAAGCAGACGCGCAGCGCGGCGCGCGAGTTGCATCGCGGGATCGACAAGGTGCGAGGCGGCGCGGAAAGTCACTAAAGTCACAACCCTACGCAGCTGCGCGCGCGAGCCGGCAGCATCAGGTGTCCTCCTCCAGATCGCCCGGCACCTCGGGGAAGAAATCGCGCGATACCACCGGCACCATCTCGCACGCGTGGTCACCGAGTGCGCCGGGCGAGCGTTGGGAACTGTTGCGGGCGGCATCGGTCATCGCCTCGAACCCGTCCCAGCGGTCGCCCAAGATGAGGAGGAGGAGGCTTGCCCGCGGGAGCAGATGCTGGAGCAGGAACATGAGCAGGCGGTCGCTCGGCTCGCGCATCTGCTGGACGAGCTGGCCTTCCTTCCAGATCTCGCAAACGGTGCCGCGCGTCGCGCGCTCGAACGCGAGCGTCGTCAGCCGCACCGTCGCGATCTTGAGCGCCTGATCTCAGGTGCGCGCGAAATCCTCCGCATCGGGCCGCGCACGCAAGCGATAAGCGGAGCGCGACGAGACCCCCGCCTCCTGACACGCCGCGCTGACCGACCCCGTTTCCGCCAGCACGACGAGAAAGGTACGCTGCCGCTCCGCGGTCCACCCATCGGCGCGCACACGGACGGGAACGGGCGGAGGCGGCGGCAGGTCGGTGACGTTGTCGTGGGCCGGTTCATGCTCGGGCGAGCGAGCGGCGGCGGATCGGCGAGCGGCCATGTTTGTGCTCCAGGTGAGAGGAGCGTGGCGAGGTATGCGGGGAGGGGGCGTGTAGGACAGCGTTGGAGATGCCGCACGCAAACGCTATGTATCCGGTATGGCAAATGCGAACGACTTTGCAGTCGATTTCGACGCGACCGATCCCGGCCACGATGCTTGGCTGCGTGCCAAGGTAGTGCGCGGCTTGGCTGAAAGCCGCGATCGTGCTGCGATGATCTCGGTTGATCAGGTGCTTAACAAGGACGAGTTGGACTTCAGCGTCTCGGATTCGTCGGCGGGGCGGGAGGCGGAGTAGGTGGAACTGATCTGCCGGGAGAGTCGTGATAAGGACGCGGTGGCGACGGAGCAGGCGTTGGCGTAGGACGCGGTGTTGGTGTTTGTGCCAAGTTTGTTCTCCAAGGGCCCAGAAGAAGCGCTGAGCTTAGAAGTAGCGTTCCGATTAGAAATGAGACAAACGTGGCAATGATTGTCAAGCGTACAATTTTCGACAGCGTTGGGCTTGATACATCACTGATCTCTCGTCTGTAGTAAGCGTCCGTTTTTGCGAGCTGCTTTTCATAGGCTAAGGAGCTTAAAAACTGCTCTGACAACGCAAGAGTGAGAGAGAGGGCAAGTATAACGATAGCAGCCACAACAGGTGCAGTTGGTGAACTATGGTTATCGTCGGTTAGCTTTAAAGCTGCTGGTACTGCTAACACGATGGCGGAGCAAAGCTGCACGATCGTCTTTATGAATCCATCTTCAGCATCGCGTTTTGCAGCGATCAGCTTGTTTCGCTCGGCAATATGCTGATCATGACACTCCCAGGGGTCGACGCCATCAAGAGGATGTGTCGGGATTGTGTCCTTAGTTTCGATGTTCCAACCAAGAGCTTCGGACAGCTAAATTGCACGCTCGCTGTTATTTAGCTGTCCTTTCAAGCGTTGAGAGTGGCTATTCAGCCGCAACCCCACCGAACATATCCGCCTCGGCCACCACGTCCTCGTTCGCGGGCTTGGCGTCCTTTGCCTTCTTGCGCTTGTCGAACGCGTCCCAGACGTCGTTCCACTGGCCCTTGGTCGCGGCCTTCGAGTACTCGGTCGCGCGGGTTTCGAAGAAGTTGGCGTGCTCGACGCCGTTCAGCAGCGGGGTGAGCCAGGGGATCGGGTGCTCGTCGATCATGTAGATCGGCTTCAGGCCCAATTGGCCCATGCGCCAGTCGGCGATGTAGCGGATGTACTTCTTGATATCCTTGGGCTTCATCCCCTCGACCGGGCCCATCTCGAACGCCAGGTCGATGAAATTGTCCTCGAGCCGGATCGTCGTCTGGCACACGTCGGCGATGTCGTCCTTGACCGCCTTGGTCAGGCACTGGCGCTCGGCGCAGAAGGCGTGGAACATGCGGATAATGCCCTCGCAGTGGAGGCTCTCGTCGCGCACCGACCAGGACACGATCTGCCCCATGCCCTTCATCTTGTTGAAGCGCGGGAAGTTCATCAGCATTGCGAAGGAGGCGAAGAGCTGCACGCCCTCGGTGAAGCCGCCGAACATCGCGAGCGTGCGTGCGATATCCTCGTCGCTGTCGACCCCGAAGTTCTGCATGTAATCATGCTTGTCCTTCATCTCGGCATATTCGAGGAAGGCGCCATACTCGCTCTCGGGCATGCCGATCGTGTCGAGCAGGTGCGAGTAGGCCGCGATGTGGACCGTTTCCATGTTGCTGAACGCGGTCAGCATCATCTTGATCTCGGTCGGCTTGAACACGCGGCCGTATTTCTCGTGGTAGCAATCCTGCACCTCGACGTCGGCCTGGGTGAAGAAGCGGAAGATCTGCGTCAGCAGGTTGCGCTCGTGATCGGTCAGCTTCTGCGCCCAGTCGCGGCAATCCTCACCCAAGGGCACTTCCTCGGGCAGCCAGTGGAGCTGTTGCTGGCGCTTCCAGAATTCGAACGCCCAGGGGTATTCGAACGGCTTGTACTGCTTGGATGCGTGGAGGAGGGACATGGGGGTTACTCCGACAGGATGGTGTTGAGGTGATGGCCGGCGACGCCAAGCGTCAGCGCGCCGAGGAAACAGTCGCGCGCACCCGCGAGCGCGGCGCGGGTGGGGGTGCGCCGCGGCAGGTGGCGGCGGCGCAACTGCACGAGGCCGAGCGCGAACAGCAACGCGCCCGCGACCAGCAGCGCGACCGTCGCGAACAGGGCGAGCGGGTGCCTCATAGGCCCACGCTCTGCGCGTTCGCGGTTAACGAGTCTTCCGCGCTCCACTCGCGCATCGCGGTCGCGCTCATCGCCAGCACGACGCCGCCCGCGAGCAGCATGATGCCCGCCATGCGGAAGACGTAGACTTTGGCCGGGCCGCTCGGCCGCGTGAGTGCGAGCAGCAGCCCCGCGCCGACGAGCGCGAGGACGGCGGCGACCGCGTACATGATGACGATCGACCAACTCATGCCGCGCGCGCCGATGAGATTAACGGCGATGCGACCAACCGCGCGATCGTGCGTTCCGCCCCCGACCCCATCAACGAAGGAGTGACACGATGGTCGACGCCAGCCAGATCCAGGAACATGCCGAAGTCATCGGCGCCGACGGCACCCATGTCGGCACCGTCGACCATGTCGAGGGCGACCGTATCAAGCTGACCAAGAACGATTCGCCGCAGACCGAGGACGGCCAGGGCGCGAAGCACCATTACATCTCGCTCGGCCTCGTCGCCGATGTCGAGGACGGCAAGGTCCGTCTGTCGGCGAACGGTGCCGAAGCGGTGCAGTTCGAAGAATCGGAGTAAGCGCGCGCCGCTCAAGCGGTGACGAACGGCCCCGGTTCGCGTGTCCCTGGCGGATACGCGGGCCGGGGTTTTTCCTGCGCGGCAGACGGTGAGGCGACGATCGCGCGCGCGCGTGCACGATGTCGCGGCGCGCGCAGGCGGCGCGGCGGCGATCGTGTGGCGGCTCGATTCGACCAAGGTCTGCTCCCGGTGCGACGCGGCGAGACAGTCGCCGGCATGCACGCAGATGATACGGGAAGCGCGCTCCTGCCGCCACCCCGGACGCGTGGCAGGCAGGTGGTTTTTCTGTGAACAAATTCGATATGTAGGTGTGAGTGCCTGATCGACGCGCTAGATGTTGTGAGCGCTCTTTGTGTGGGCAACGGCGGCGCACGGCTTTCCAGCGCGGTGGCGTACCTGGTTTGTTCGTGTATCCGGACGACTCGCCGGATGGCTTACTGGCAGGCGGGAGGGCGAGGTGCTGAGCGGGGCTTCGCGTGGAGGCGACCCTAGCTAAGGTGTCGCGTCCGCGGGACACTGCCTGTGCGCGCGAAAACCTTATTGCGGAGCCGCCCGGTCAACGTTGGAAGAACCGGGCTCTCATCCGGTCCGATGATGGGAACTGAGTCGCGGCCGTGCGCTGAGGCAGGTTGCCGTCACCCGCGCGAACGAGCGACCGCGGCGTTGGTCGCAGGAACGCCGCGGCCGTGGTGTTGGTCAACGCGCCGCGTACACGACCGGGACGAGCGGGTCGCCGCAGCGCTTGACGTTATACTCGCTGCCCTTCCAGCAGATCTTCTCGAACCGCGGCAGCGTGGCGGGCATGGGGCGGCCGACGCGGACGATCGCCTGGTCGCCCCACGGCGTCAGGCTGTTGCGCAGTTCGCGCATGCGACCCAGCGACAATTGCGTGAACTGTCCGCGCGGGCTGAACAATGCCTCACGCCCGATGTCGCCGGCGGTGCGGCAGAAGTTGAACTGCGAGTTGACGGTCGCGAAGCTGGAATAAGTGCGCGTGCCGAACTGGTCGAGCGCCTGCTGGCCTTCCTTCTTCGTCTTGTTGACCCGCATGAAATATTTGGTGAGCGTGTCGTACGACGACTTCAGCTCGCTTTCATGATCGGTTAACAGCGCATTGTACTTGTCGACGGTGAACAAGGTCGGTTCGAACTGGCATTGCAGCGCGGCGACGTTGAGCGCGGCGCGCATGTTCCACGCGATCCCCGCGCGCTGTTCGGCCTCGGTCGCACCGGGGAGGACCATGCCGACGTCCGCCTCGCTGCCCGTGATCGCGGGCGCGCTCAGATCCTTGTGCTGCAGATAGAATTGCGCAGACGCCGATACGCTCGACAACGCCAACACGGTTGCGGCGCCCACGCCGACGAACCGAACCAACCCCATGTTCGACACTCCTCACCCGCGCGCCCCGATCGCGCCCCATGGGTCGAGCTTTTACCAACGTTGGTTAACGGCCCCAAGCATTTTCTGCCATGATTCCGCTGCGTTCCATCGCAAAACGGAGACGCGATCGAAACGATCTGACCAGGGCGTGTTCGGTGAAACGGCAGGGAGCGGCGAACCGCGAGGGGCCGAATTCCGCTGTGTCGCGACGGCCGATCACGAACAGGCGAGTGGCGTCGCGCAAAAGAAAAGGCCGCCCGGTCGCCCGGACGGCCTTTCGCATCGTAAGTGCCTGAAGCGGCAGATTACATCGCGTTGGTGGTCGTGGTCGACGACATGGTGTTCGACATCATCATGTCGTTGCCGCCCATGCCGGCGCCCATCGTGTCGTTCGCCATCATGCCGCCGTTCATGCTGCCGTCGACGGCAGTCATGTTGTCCGACATGGTGTCCATGCCCTCGGTGGCGTTCATGTCGGTGATCATGGTGTTGTCGGTGGTGGTCTCGGTCTTCGAACCGCACGCCGAAACCGCGAGTGCGGCTGCTGCGAGTGCCGAGCCGGTCAGAACCTTGGTGATGATGGCACGCATGAATTTGCTCCCTAGACTGTAGATTTGGAGACCGTTGGGGTCGTGAATACCCAAATCAGCATTGATGGTAATCGGTACGCGACCACCCCTCAAGCCTCGATTTCACCGTGACAAGAAAGGCTTTGGAGAAAAGGTCTGGCGGTGAACGCCAGCGCGGCGTCGAAGGTTGCACCGTCGACCGCTTTTTCAAGTGCTTGCGCGCTGGTCACCGGATAGTCCGCGATCCCGCACGGCACGATCCCGCCAAAATGCGACAGATCGGGGTGCAAATTGACCGCAAAGCCGTGCAACGTGACCCAGCGGCGCACGCGAATCCCGATCGCACCGATCTTCGCCTCCTGCCCCGAACGATCATGCGTCCAGATGCCGATCCGTCCGGGCGCGCGGAAACTCTCGATCCCGACATGCGCCAGCGCGGCGATCACCCAACCCTCGACCGCGTGGACGAAGCAGCGCACGTCGCGCCCGCGCTTGTTCAGGTCGAGCACCAGATAGCCGACGCGCTGCCCGGGTCCGTGATAGGTGTAGCGCCCGCCGCGTCCCGCCGGCATCACCGGAAAGCGCGCGTCGACCAGCTCGGCGGGGTCCGCGCTCGTGCCCGCGGTATAGACCGGCGGATGCTCGAGCAGCCAGATCAGTTCGCGTGCCTCGCCCGCTGCCACCCCGGCGGCGCGCGCCTCCATCTCGGCCAGCGACTGGTCGTACGGCGTCAGCCCCGGCGTCACGCGCCATTCGATATCGTCAAGTCCGTTCACGCGACCTCAGATGCGATGCGGCGGCAACCTTGGCAACGGGTGGTCGGTTTCGGGAAGGGGGATGCCCTGGGCCGGCGGGTGCCGGCACTCGCGCAAATGCCACGTACGGGCAATTGGCGACGCGCGGTGGATCGGCTAGGCCGCAGCGCATCGCGCCTGCGCCGTGTCCCGCGCGGACGGGGTGACAGGCATCGGGCGAACAGGGGGAACGATGATGCGGATGGGGCTGGTCTGGGATCGCACGGTTGATGTGCTGCAGGGGCGCAGCGGCATCCTGGCGCGATTGGCGCTGCTGTTCTTTTTCCTGCCCGGCGTCGTGAGCGCGGGGGTGAGTGCATTCGCCCCGCCCGCCACGCCGCTCGCCTTTGTCGCCTCGCTGGTGTCGCTCGCCGCGAGCGTGCTGCTGATCGCCGGGGTGCTCGCGATCACCGCGGTGGCGAGCGACCCCGACGTCAACGCGGCGCGCGCGACGAACATCGGGTTTCAGCGGCTGCTGCCCGCGCTCGGGGCGATCGCGCTGATCGTCGTCGCGGTGCTCGCGATCGGGCTGCCGATCTCGCTGCTGATCCTCCAGTCGGGCGCGACCTTCGATCCGGTGACTGGTCGGTTCGACCTGGCGCGCGCGAGCGGCAGTGCGCTGAACCTCGCCGGGCTCGTCACGCTGGTCGCGCTCGTCGTCGGGCTGTGGCTGACCGCCAAGATCGTCCCGCTGTTCGCGGTGATCGTCAATGAGCGCCGCGGCCTCGGCGCATTCGCGCGCAGTTTCCGGCTGACGCGCGGCTCGACGCTGCGGCTGCTCGGCGTCGTGATCCTGTACGGCATCGTCGTGATCGTTGCGATGATCGCGGCGACGACGGTGTCGGGCGTGGTCGCGCGGCTGCTGCTCGGTGCGGACGCGACCGGCGGCGTCGGGTTGGCGGTGGGCGTCGTGTCCTCCGCGCTGACGGCGCTGATGACCGTCGTGCAGACGGTGTTCTACGCACGCTTCTACGTCGCCGCGCGCGAGCGTGAGGCGACGCAGGCGGACGCGCTGCCGCTGTCATGACGCTGACCTTCTCGCGGCTGCTCGCCGATGCCTGGTCGCTGTTCCGGCGCCAGGCCGACCTGATCCTGCGCATCGCGCTGCCTTTGGTGGTGTTCCCCGCGTTCGCGGTGCAATTGCTGTGCGATCCCTTGCCCCCGCTGCCGCCAGCGCCCCGCGATCAGGCGATGCTGGAAGCGTGGATCGGGCAGGTCGGCCTTTGGGGTCAGGCAAACGGCATCTGGTACCTGCTCGCCGACGCGGTCGGGGTGTTCGGGCTGGCGACGATCGCGGTGCTGCTGCTCGATCCCGATCGCCCGGTCGTTGCGGGCGCGCTGCGCACCGCGGGCCGGCGTTTCGTTCCATTCGCGCTCGCGAGCGTCGCGGTGGCGGTTCCGGTCGGGCTCGGGATGTGGTTTTTCGTGCTGCCCGGATTGTGGGTGCAGGGTCGGTTGTCGGCGACGATCCCGCTGCTCGCGCGCGCGCCGCGCCAGCGCGTCCTGCCAGCGATCCGCACCTCGTGGCGTGCGACGCGCGGGCAGGGCTTCGCGCTGGCGGGCGCGGTCGTGTCGGTGTTTCTGCTGCAATGGCTCGCGATCGTGCCGCTCCTGTCCGCCGACGAATGGCTGCGCGCGCCGGGCAACGACAATCTGCTGGTGCTGAGCCTGGTGGACGGCGGCATCGCGCTGTTGGGCGGGGCCTATCATCTTGCCGTGCTGATGATCGGCATGGCGGCCTATGTTCGGCTGGCGAACAGAGGCACTTGAGGCGCGGCGTCGGCGGGCAACAGGCCCGTCAGGCGCGGATCGGGGAACGTCTCGATCGTCCGCCGGACCGCGACAAAGCCTTGCGCACGGTAGAAGCCCAGCGCCGATGGATGGTCGAGCGTGCAGGTGTTGAGCGCGACGCGGGTGACCCCGGGCAACCACGCGCGCGCGAGCGTTTCGGCCATCAGCCAGCGCCCCAGCTGCCGCCCCGCGAGTTCGGGCACCAGCGCGAAATAACCGATCGTGCAGGTGCCGGTGTGGCGGAAATCGAGCTCGACCATCCCGACCTCGATGCCGCCCGCGTCCACTGCGGCGAACACCTGCACGCGCGGGTCGCCGATGATCGCGACGAGCGCGGCGTCATCCATCACCAGCCGCGAATACCACAGCCAGCGCGCGCCGACGCGGCGGAACAATGCGCGGTATTTTGCAGGGTCGGGCTCGGCCCAGCGCACCAGCCTGAGCGGCGCAGGCGGCATTGGGCGCAGCGGCGGGCGGCGCGTCATCTCCAGCGTGGTGACGATCGTCGCCAGCTCGCCCTCGGGTACCGGGATCAGCGCCACTTGGCCTTAGTCCCAGTTCGCGACCGGGGGAAGGCTCATCAGAATCGCGTCGATGTTGCCGCCGGTCTTCAACCCGAACAAGGTGCCGCGGTCGTAGACGAGGTTGAACTCGGCGTAGCGCCCGCGCCAGCGGCGCTGCTCGGCGACGTCGTCGGGGGTGAAGGCGTCATTCATGCGCCGTCTGACGATCCGTGGATATGTGTCGAGGAACGCGCGGCCGACGTCCTTGGTGAAGGCGAGATCGCGCGCGAAGTCGTTTTCCAGGTGATCGTAGAAGATGCCGCCGACGCCGCGGTGGACCTTGCGATGTGGAATGTAGAAATACTCGTCCGCCCATTCCTTGAAGCGGGGGTAGTAACCCGGGTCGTGTGCGTCGCACGCCGCCTTGAGCGTCGCGTGGAAGTCGGCGGTATCCTCCGCCACCGGCAGCGGCGGATTGAGGTCGGCGCCGCCGCCGAACCACTGTTTGGTGGTGCGCAGGAAGCGCGTGTTCATGTGCACCGCGGGCACGTGCGGGTTGGCCATGTGCGCGACCAGGCTGATGCCCGTCGCGAAGAAACGCGGGTCCTCGCCCGCGCCGTGGATCGTGCGGCCGAACTCGCCCTCGAACGTGCCGCCGACCGTGGAGACGTTGACGCCGACCTTCTCGAACACGCGGCCCTTCATCACGCCGCGCACGCCCCCGCCACCGGGCTCGCCCGACGGGTCGGCGCGGTCCCAGGGCATGTAATCGAACGTGGCGTCCGACCCCGCCTCGCGCTCGATCGCCTCGAACTCGGCGCAGATCAGGTCGCGCAGATGCTCGAACCAGGTGCGGGCTTGGGTCTGTTGGTCGTCGAGCTGGAACATGGCGCTAGCGCTTAGCGGGCGAGGGGGCCCCGCGTCGAGGCGGCAGAATGTCTCAGGCCGGCCACGCGTCCGTCTGCCGCAGCGCCTCGCCCAGGATCATCGCGCACGACACCGCCACGTTCAACGAACGCATCCCCTCGCGCATCGGCACGCGCACGCGCAGGTCGGCGCGCGCGTGGACGTTGGCGGGAACGCCCGCGCTTTCCGAGCCGAACAGCAGCACGTCGTCCCCGGCATAATGCGCGTCGGTGTACGGCACCGCGCCGCTCGTCGTCGCCAGTACGAGGCGGCCGCTCGCGGTCGCGACAAAGGCGTCCCAGTCGACGTGGCGCGTCACGCTCGCCGCCGCGGCATAGTCCATCCCGGCGCGTGCGAGCGCGCGGTCGCTCCACGGAAAGCCCATCGGCTCGATCAGGTCGACGCCCGCACCCATGCACGCCGCGAGCCTCAGGATCGTGCCGACGTTGCCCGCGATATCGGGTTGAAACAGCGCAATACGCATGACGCCGGCCTTACCGGCTCGTTACGCATCTGCAAAATGGGATTGGCAAAGCAGCGGCGGCTTGGCTATCAGGCGATCAAGGGACCGGCCGGGGGATCGCCGGCCACACAAGGGGGGTACGCGGGCGTGTCAGGCTCGCCACGTGCCCCACAGGGCAATGCAAGGGCGCGTGTGAATGGCGACTGTCGACGATCGGCTTCCTCCGGGTGAGGACCCCGCGCTGCTCGCGGACGATACCTTCCACGACCCGCGCCGTCGCGACTTCATCAACATCGCCGCCGTGTCGTTCGCGGGCGTCGGCGCGCTCGCGATCGTACTGCCGCTGATCAACCAGATGAACCCCTCGGCCGACGTGCTCGCGCTGTCGACCACCGAGCTCGACATCTCGAAGATCGAGCCGGGGCAGGCGATCAAGGCGTCATTCCGCAAGCAACCGCTGTTCGTGCGCAACCTGACGCCCGCGGAGATCGCCGCCGCCGACGCGGTCGCGGTGTCGTCCTTGCGCGATCCGCAGACGCTGGAAGAGCGCACCAAGGCGGGCAAGAAGAACTGGCTCATCACGCTGGGCGTCTGCACCCATCTGGGCTGCGTGCCGCTGGGCGCGGGCGAGGGCGAGAACAAGGGCCCGTTCGGCGGCTATTTCTGCCCGTGCCACGGTTCGGCCTATGACACCGCGGGCCGCATCCGACAGGGTCCGGCGCCGAAGAACCTGGTCGTTCCCGATTACGCATTCAATTCCGACACCGTCGTGACGGTGGGTTGAGGTAGCCGCAGATGAGCTTTCCCTGGGCCAAGCATTATGAGCCGAAGCAGCCGCTGATGCGGTGGGTGGACGAGAAGCTGCCGCTGCCGCGCCTCGTCTACAACGCGATCGGTGCGGGTTATCCCGTGCCGCGCAACCTCAACTATTTCTGGAACTTCGGCGTGCTCGCGGGCGCGGCGCTGGTCTGCCAGATCGTGACGGGCGTGGTGCTCGCCATGCATTATGCCGCCAACGGCGCGGTCGCGTTCGGCTCGGTCGAGAGCATCATGCGCGACGTCAACGCCGGCTGGTTCCTGCGCTACGCGCACGCCAACGGCGCGTCGATGTTCCTGGCGGTGGTCTATATCCACATCGGGCGCGGGCTCTATTACGGCTCGTACAAGGCGCCGCGCGAGATGGTGTGGCTCTTGGGCGTCGTCATCTTCCTCTTGATGATGGCGACCGCGTTCATGGGCTACGTGCTGCCCTGGGGGCAGATGAGCTTCTGGGGTGCGCAGGTCATCACCGGCTTCTTCTCGGCGATCCCGCTCGTGGGTGAGACGATCCGCGTGTGGCTGCTCGGCGGGTTCGCGCCCGACAATGCGGCATTGAACCGCTTCTTCTCGCTCCACTATCTGCTGCCGTTCGTGACCGCGGGCGTCATTATCCTCCACATCTGGGCGCTGCACATTCCGGGGTCGAACAACCCGACCGGCGTCGACGTGAAGGGCGAGCAGGACACGGTGCCGTTCCACCCCTATTACACCGCCAAGGACGGCGTCGGCGTCGCGGTGTTCTTCCTGATCTTTGCAGCACTCATCTTCTTCTCGCCCAATTTGCTCGGCCACCCGGACAATTACATCGAGGCGAACCCGCTCTCGACGCCAGCGCATATCGTGCCCGAATGGTACTTCCTGCCGTTCTACGCGATCCTGAAGAGCTTCACCGCCGACTTCATCCTGCCGGCGAAGCTGTGGGGCGTGCTCGCGATGTTCGGCTCGATCCTGCTGCTGTTCTTCCTGCCGTGGATCGACTCCTCGCCGGTGCGTTCGGCCAACTATCGCCCGACCTATCGCTGGTTCCTCGTCGTGCTGCTCGTCGACATCCTCGTGCTCGGCTACGTTGGCGGGGCGGAGGCGACCGCGCGCAACGTCATCATGGGGCAGATCGCGGCGGGTTATTATTTCGCGCACTTCCTCATCATCCTGCCGCTGGTCTCGGCATCGGAGCGTCCGCGCCCGCTGCCGAACTCAATCACCGAGGCGGTGCTGGCGAAGCACGCCGGCACCTCGCCCGCCAAGACCGCGATGGCGAGCTGAGCCGAGCAGCGACGAAAAGGGGATAAAGAACACAATGGCTCGTCTCATTTCGATCGTGATCGGCGCGGCGTTCGTCTTCGTGCTGGCGCTGGCGCTGTTCGGTACCGCCAAGACCGCGATCACCGACCCCGCGAAGGAAAGCGCGGAACACGTCTTCCACCTGCATCCCGAGAGCATTGGGCTGCCCTCGGCCGGGCTGTTCGGGAAGTTCGATCGCCAGCAGGTCCAGCGCGGTTTCGCGGTGTACAAGGAAGTGTGCGCTGCCTGCCACTCGCTCAAGTACGTTGCGTTCCGCGATCTGACCAAGATCGGCTATTCCGACGCCGAGGTGAAGGCGATCGCCAACCAGTGGGCGATCGAGCAGCCGAGCGTGAACCCGGAGACGGGCGAGCCCGCGACGCGCAAGAATTTGCCGTCGGACCATTTCCCGTCGCCGTTCGCGAACGAGGTCGCTGCGCGCGCCGCCAACAACAACGCGCTGCCGCCCGATCTGTCGCTGATCACCAAGGCGCGCGAGGATGGCCCGAACTACGTCCACGCGTTGATCACTGGTTATCGCAACCAGCCGGCGGAACTGCTCAAGGACTTCCCGGGCGCGAAGACCCCGCCGGGGCTGCACTACAATCCGTACTTCGCCAACCTCAACATCGCGATGCCGCCGCCGCTTACCTCGGACGGGCAGGTAACCTATTCGGACGGCACCAAGGCGACCCGCGACCAGATGGCGCGCGACGTGTCGGCGTTCCTGACCTGGACCGCCGAGCCGAATCTGGAGGCACGCCACGCCGCCGGTCTGGCCGCGGTCATCTTCCTGGTGATCTTCGTGTTCCTGACTTGGGGCGCGTACCAGAATGTGTGGCGCGGGGTGGAGCATTGATCGAGCGCGGCGCACAGGCAGCGTAGCTGCCGCGCGCCATTCGCGCTCGATCGGCCGGCGGCGCTCAAGCGCCGACCGACGACGCGGGCTTCGCCCGCGGCGCTCCCCGACAAAAGCGACAAACGACGGCCGGGGCTTACGCTCCGGCCGTTGTCACATGCGCGCCTGCCACCAGCGCGCGACCACTCGGGACCAACCCGCCACGCTCCGCAAACGCCATCCCGGGGTTGACCTGGGAATGCCCTGACCTCGGCCGTCGCGAGAAGAAGCGCGACCCCGGATCAAGGCCGGGGTGACGTTCAGGACAGGCAGGCCGATCTACAGCCGGAGCTTACCCGAACGCCTAACCGCTCTCCTCCTTGAACAGGGGGGGCGGGGGGAGGGGCTTGGGGTAGCTTGGCTGGCTACGAAGCGCTTCGTGTCGGCCAATCCACACCCACTTGCACCAACCCGCTGCACCGCCGACAAGCACGCGCATGGAAAACGACGACCTCAAGGCGCTGATCCGCACCATTCCGGACTTCCCCAAGCCCGATATCCAGTTCCGCGACATCACGACCCTGCTGCTGTCACCCACCGGCCTTTCCACCGCGGTCGAGCGGATGGTCGCCGCCGCGCACGGGCCGGTCGATCTGGTCGCAGGAATCGAGGCGCGCGGGTTCCTGTTCGCCGCAGCACTCGCGGTGCCGCTCGGCGCCGGCGTGCTGCTGATCCGCAAGGACGGCAAGCTGCCGGGCGCGACGATCGCGGAGGATTACGCGCTCGAATACGGGCGGGACCGGATCGCGATCCACGCCGACGCATGTGCGCCGGGTGCGCGTGTGCTGTTGATCGACGACCTGATCGCAACGGGCGGCACGGCGCGCGCCGCGGTCCGACTGCTGCGCAAAGCGGGCGCCACGGTGACGCAGGCGCAATTCCTGGTCGATCTGCCCGACCTGGGCGGCGCGGACGCACTCAGGCGTGACGACATCCGTGTCGACGCGCTGGTTTCGTTCCCGGGCCACTGACGGAACCTCGACGTAGCGCCCCCGTTCTACGGTGAACCGCGGCGCGTACCCGCCGCGTTCCTGCGTACGGGAGAGTGATGATGAACCTGAAGCGTATCGGCCTCGTCGCCCTGCTCGGCAGCCTTGGGCTCGGCCTGGGTGCCTGCACCGATGGTTATGGCTATAGCGGCGTCAACGTCGGCGTGGGCAGCGGTTACTATGGCGACGGCTATTACGGCGGCGCGGGCTATTACGGCGATCCTTATTACGCCGGCGGCTTCGGGGGTTACACGCCGGGTTATTACGGCTGGTACAACAACTTCTATTATCCCGGCACCGGCGTGTACGTGTACGATCGCTACCGCCGGCCTAACCGTTGGAACGACGGGCAGCGCCGCTATTGGGAAGGCCGGCGCGGCAACGCACAGGTGCGACAGAACTGGGGCGACTTCCGCCGCGACGTTCGCAACGAACGGCGCGACTATCGCGGCGATATCCGCGACAATCGCCAAGCCTATCGCAACGGGCAGATCACGCGCGAGCAATTCCAGCAGGGTCGGCAGGATGCGCGGCGCGAGTACCGCGGCGACGTGCGGCAGGATTATCGCGACCTGCGCCAGCAGAACCGGGCAGAAGGTGTCCGCACTCCGCGTCCGCAGGGCGCATTCCGTCCCGGCGGTCGTGGCGGTGATGGCTTCCGCGGTCGCGGCGGCGGTTTCCGCGGCGGACGGGGGCAAGGGCCGCGCTGAGCGGGCCTGACCGTCTTACGTCGCCTCGCTGATTGATGATCGTCGGCAGCCAGACCATCCTGGTTGCCGACGTTGGTTTGGGGGGGGGCGCTTAACGTAGCGGGACGCTTAGCATTGGCTGAGTTAATGTTCGTCGTGGGTGCTTAGCGGAAGCTCGGATGACGGCGCGGGCTTCGAGGACCTAACCCTCGGCACGGCGTTTGATTCGATCGCTCAGCCCGCGGTTGGACTTGTCGCGATCAGGCCGTTCGAGATCATCGACATCACCGCGACGTCGTCCTGGTTGAACACCGTCAGCCGGCTCTTGAAGATCCCCATCTCGGGCCGCGAGGCCGAGCGGCGCTTGTCGATCACCTCGGTGTCGCAGCGCAGCGTGTCACCGGGATAGACCGGCTTCAGCCAGCGAAGCTCGTCGATCCCCGGCGAGCCGAGCCCGGCCTGCCGGTTGCGCTTCAGATTGTCGACCAGCATCGCCATCACCATCGCGCAGGTGTGCCACCCGCTGGCCGACAATCGCCCGAAATGCGTTGCCGCCGCTGCCTCGTCGGACAGGTGGAAGGGCTGCGGGTCGTAGCGCGACGCGAAGTCGATCACCTCCTCGCGCGTCACCTGATAGCTACCGAACGATTGCCGCGCGCCGACCTCCAGATCCTCGAAATACTGCATTGCTTGCCTCCTCAGCGCTCCCTGCTTACCGCCTGAGCACGCCGCGAAACGGCCGATCGTCACCGTCGAGCGCCTGTTCCGGCGGCAACCCGAGCAGATCGCGCAGCAGCGGCGCCACATCGACATTGTCGAAATCGCCGACGCGCTTGCCGCTGGCGAAGGCCGGGCCGTTGGCGATGAACAGCGCGCGCATGTCGGGCGCTTCATTGTCGTAGCCGTGATTACCGCCCTCGCGCGGGCGCGATGGCGCGGTCTTCTCGATCGACCAGGCACCGCCCGGACGATCGTCGGCGAGGCAGAGATAGGGCGGCACGCGCACGTTCGCGCCATAGTGGAAACGCGCCGGAATGTTGCCCTTGGCCCAGCACGTCATGTGCGGATGCGGTGCGAGCAGCGCGGCGCGCACCGCCGCGTCGCGACCCGGCGCGGGATAGAAGCTGGCGTACGGCCCGGCCTCGAACACGCGCGCGTCGGCGGGTGGCAGGATGCGGTCGAGCGCGATCACGCGCGTGCTGCTGGTCGCTGCCATGCCGTGGTCGGCGACGATCACCAGATTGGCGGGCTGACCCAGTTCGGCGAGCGCCTGCGTCAGCGCGCCGATATGGCGGTCGACCTCGGCCACCGCCTGCGTCGTGCGCGCGTCGCCGGGGCCGTAGCTGTGCCCGGCGCTGTCGACCGTGTCGAAATAGAGCGTCACCAGCCGCGGGCGCGTGGCGGCAGGCCGGCGCAGCCAGTCGATCACTGCCGCGACGCGCTGCTCCCCCGTCACCGCCTGGTTGAACTGCTGCCAATCGGACGGGCGCGTGCCGCCGTTCACCTCGCCGTGACCGCCCGTACCGCGCACACCGCCCCAGGCGACGTTCGATCCCGGCCAGAACATCGTCGCGGTGCGGATGCTCGCTTTCTCCGCGGTGACCCAGATCGGCTCGGCCGCATTCCACCAGAACGGATCGTCGCTCGCCATCGTGAAGGTTTCGTCCGGGCGCGCGGGGTCGATGAACGAATTGGCGACGATGCCGTGGCGGTCGGGGCGCAGGCCGGTCACCAGCGTCCAATGATTGGGGAAGGTCTTCGACGGGAAGCTCGGCCGCATGTCCGCCGACACGCCGGTCGCGGCGAGGCGTGACAGATTGGGGGTGACGCCGCGCGCGAGATAATCGGGGCGGAAGCCGTCGATCGACACCAGGATGGTGACCGGCGCGCGCGCCTCCTGCATCGCGGGCGCCGTGGCCGCGCCGGTGTAGCGGGTGCCGGTGGCGGCGGGCGAGGTCGCCGCGGTGGTGTAGCGTGCACCCGTCGCCGGCGGCGCAGGCTGCGTCACCGGCGACAGCGCCGGGGGCGTATAAGGATAAGCGCACGCGCCCAGGGCAGCGAGCGCGGCGAGCGGGAGAGCCGAGCGCAACATCGCCGTTGCTCCTAATCCTCGCCGCTCGCTTTGTCTCGTACCATGCGGATTGTGAGTGCTCCCGACCTACTATCTCCTCTCACTTGTCAGGGAGGGGAGATGACGGTGATGCGGCTCGATCACCGACGCCGTCACCTCGGCTTCTGCCTCACAACCCCACCGCCAGTTTCGCGAACAATGTCCAACTGACCGGATTGTCGCCATACGCCGCGTCGAGCGCGTCGGGCTTGGCGTAGGCGGCCACCGTGCCCCCCAGCGCGACGCCGAGCGCGCCCGCGATCGGCAGGCGATAAGCGTAGCCGCCTTCGGCCTTTGTGACGCGGAAACGCCGGTCGTGCAGGGGCGAGTCATGGTCGGGAAAGAGCTCGTCGTTCACGACATTCTCGACCCGCGCGAAAACGGCGTGACGGCGCGTGATCTCCCACGTCGCCTCGGCGAGATAGGCGTTCAGCACGTCGCCCGGCTGGCGATCCTTGCGCGACCAGGCGAGCGTGGTCGACACGCCGCCGCGCGCCCATTGCACGCTCGCGGTGGTGCGGTTCTCGTTCTCGCCCGGGTGCTGGACCTCCGGTTCCTTCAGATGCCCATGGCTCACCTGCACGGCGAGATAGGGCGAAGGCGTCCAGGTGCCGCGCAGCGACCAAGAGTCGAGCCGGACGGGATCGATGTTCCAGCGCCGCTCGTCGGGCTCGCGCCCCTTGAACCACGATCCCTCGAGCTGGAACCTGGGCGCGGAGAGCCCCGCGGTCACCACGCCGTAGGTGATGTGGGTCGAATCGAACCAATGGTGCGTGATCGGCGACAGCGGCTGATAGCGCGCCGAGCCCCGATGCATGAACGCCGACGGGCCGAGCGCGGGCTCGCCGACCGGCCCGCCGTAGAGGAACAGGTTGGCGTCGCCCCCCAGCACGCCCTCGCCAAGCCGGTAGTCGACGCGCGCGGCCAATTCCATGAACAGGTCGTGCGGGTGCTGCCGGTCGACCAGCGGCACACCGTTCGCGGTCTCCCCGGTCGCGAACAGGTTCGGATAGCCACGCTGCCCCATCGCGGGCTCAAGGCTCCCCATTGCGCGCACCTGGAGGTGGAAACGGTCGCCGAGATCACGGTCGCCCATCAGCATCGCCATCGACTGCACGAACGCCATGCTGCTCCCACGCGGTCCGCCTTGATCGGTGACGCTGGCCCAGGCGTAGCCGTGCGCCATCACCATCCACTCGCCGGCCGAGAACATCGCGCCGCGCATCGGGCCTTCCGCGGCGGGAAGCCGCGCGGTGCCGCTGCCGGGCGAATACCAACCGTTCGCGGTGCCCATCGTCATGCCCGACATCGCCACGCCGAGTGGTGCGCGTGCCAGCGCGGCGTCGCTCGCCTGTCGCCACGCGGGTGGTGCGGTGAAGGACATGGCGTGGTTCATATCGGCGTGGTCCGTGCCGCTGGTCATGCCCGCGTGATCCATCGCGGCGTGGTTTGCAGGCACCGCATCGGTCGGCGCGGGCATGTCGTGGCCCAGGTGGTTCATGCGATGAAGATCGCTGCCCGCGCCAGTCTCCATGCCGGGCATGGCCGCGTGCGGCGGTCGTTCGGTTTGCGCGTGACCCGATGGAGCGGCTCGGTCCGGTGCCGGCCGCGGACGAGCATAATCGATGCCCGCGTAATCGCCGTGGGCTTCGTGCACACCATCCGGCACCGCGGCATGGCCGATGTGCCCCGAGGCTGCATCGCCGGCTGGTGTCGCGCCAGCCAGGGGCGCCACGTGGCCGGAATGATCCACGCCTGCGTGACTGGAGAGCGCATCATGCGTGGTGCTCGGGCCACGCGTTCGGACGGCTTGTCGCACGCTGGCGCTGCGCGTGCCGGACGACTTCGCGATCGCCGTGCGTCGGGCGCGGGCCGGGTGTGGCTTCGTTGTGGCGCTGCTGGGCTCGGCTGTACGCGGCGAGGTGGCAGGGGTCGGCATGTGGTGGTGCTGCGCCGCAGCGGCCGACGGCAGCAGCGCGCCCGCCGCGCAGGCGGCGAGCAGGGTGGGGCGATACATGGGAGAACTCCGGGAAGAAGGAACGCGTGACGCGCGCGAGGGCGCGCGGCGGCTACGCGTTCTTCGGCGGAGGCGGGGTCGGACGGCGCGCTTCACCGGGTGTGAACGAGACGGCACGCGCGGGCAGAGTGCGCACCAGCGGCGGCATCGCGCCGCCCAGCCGCGCGCTCAACAGCATGTCGGGCGGAATGCAGCCGATGCAGTCGTGCCCGCCCGCGTGTGCGCCGCGCTGCCCGTCGCCCGTGTGACCGGCAGCGTGATCGGACGCCGCCTCGTGGTGCATGCCCGCCTGCACATAAGGTACCGCGCCCGCATCATGGCACGCCGGCCGCGCGGTCGCGGGCAGCGCCACGATCAGCGCGAGGAGGAGCAACAGGCGGCGGAACACGTTATCCTCCTACCGCCAGATGCCTCCGCTGACCATCCGCTCGCTTGTCATGCCAGGCGGTGAGCGGCCGGGCTTTTGAGCAACCGATCAGGGGGCATAGGCGGCGTACCCGACAGCCTTGTCACGCGCGGGATGATGCACCAACACCTTGTGCCTCGCCCAATGTGCCTGCGTCCGGCAAGCGGGCGCCGGGTTGTTCGGTCGCGGATCGAGCAGCGCGTCCGAGAAGAACCGGATGCAATAGCGGTCGGTCGGAGCGTCATAGTGGACGGCGTAAGCGCGCGCGTTCGCCGGCTGTTCGGCGAATGCGGCGGTGCTCGCGGTGAGTGCGAGGCCAGCGGCCATTAAGGGCATCGTTGCGATCATCATCTTCTCCACGGCGGCTCTTCCAGTGAGGCGCTGATGAAGCCGATGCGAGAAGTGTGCCATTTCAATAACACACCAGCGTCGCCGTCGTTGCGCGTCTTCGATGTGCCAGTATCAGGTATGATGCGCCAATTATCGGCGGCGATGCCTGCGCTTAGCCGCCCGCCGCGCGATCGTTACACCCGCCAGCACCCAGCGCCGTGCGCGGCGATGTACGGGTGCGGGAACGCGCCCGACGCTCGCGCTTTGTACCGCGCATGCGACTGTTCCTCCTCGCGCTGCTGGTTCCGCTTGCCGCGTGCGGCAAGGGTGAGGGCGGCAAATCGTCCGATGCTGGCGCGAAGAGTGGCGGCAACAGCGCCGCGGCTGCCCCAATGGCGACCCCGACCGGTCCGCCCCCCAAGACGCCGGTGATGCAGGTGACGCCCGCGCCCGGTACGCAGCCGCAGTGGCTAGAACCGCGCTCGGATAAGGGGGCGCCGAAGAGCGCGCCCTACGGTAATCTGCTGAACCAGCCCGTGGTCGACACGCCGCGACGCTGATCCCGTCGAAACGGCGCCGACGCCCGATCCTAACGCCGTCGCTCGCACCATAACAATGGCGCGACACCCAGCACGTAGCCGAGAAATGCCGCCTGCACCGGCACGGCGATCGCGAGGGCGTCGATGTCCAACGCCCGCCACGCCCAGGCATTCGCCGCCACGTCGGCGATCATCACCGCCATCGCGAGTGCAATTCCCCGCCGCGCGTCACCGCGTGCGAGCAGGATGATCACGCCCGCGTCGAGCAGCACCAGCGCGTTCCAGAATGCCTGTAGCGCCACCGGACCGACGCGGTACGGCCACCAGCCGAACCGCCACCAATCGGCCGCGTGGGTCAGCGTGCCCCAGGAGAATCTGGCGATCAGCACGCCGCGCGCGATCGCGGCGGCGCGCGTCACACGTTGAAGCGGAACAGCATCACGTCGCCGTCGTGGACGACATATTCCTTGCCCTCCTGGCGCAGCTTGCCCGCGTCGCGCGCCCCCGCCTCACCGCCGAGCGCGACGTAATCGTCGAACGCGGTCGTCTCGGCGCGGATGAAGCCGCGCTCGAAATCGGAGTGGATTGCACCTGCCGCCTGCGGTGCCTTGGCACCCGCCTCAACGGTCCAGGCGCGCGCTTCCTTCGGCCCGACCGTGAAGAAGGTCAGCAGGTTGAGCAATTTGTACCCGGCGCGGATCACGCGCGCGAGGCCGCTTTCCTCCAGCCCCAGCTCGGACAGGAACTCCGCGCGGTCCTCGTTCGGCATGGTCGCGATCTCGGCCTCGATCGCGGCGGAGACGACGACCGCCTGCGCGCCCTCGGCCGCGGCCTTGTCGAACACGCGCTGCGAGTAGGCATTGCCGTTCGCGGCGTCCTCCTCGTTGACGTTGCACACGTACAGCACGGGCTTCGCGGTCAAGAGCTGCGCCTGCTCCAGCACGCGCGCTTCCTCCGCGTCGTTCACCTGCGTCAGCCGCGCCGGCTTGCCTTCGCGCAGCAGGTCGAGCGCACGGCCGAGCACCACCGCGGCGAGTTTCGCGTCCTTGTCGCCCTGCTGGCCTTTCTTGGCGAGGTTGGGGACGCGCTTCTCCAGGCTGTCGAGGTCGGACAGCATCAGCTCGGTCTCGACCGTTTCGGCGTCGGCGATCGGGTCGACGCGGTTGTCGACGTGCTGGATGTCGTCATTCTCGAAACAGCGCAGCACGTGGACGATCGCGTCGACCTCGCGGATATTGCCGAGGAACTGGTTGCCCAGACCCTCGCCCTTCGACGCGCCGCGCACCAGCCCGGCGATGTCGACGAAGCCGAGCTGCGTTTCGATGATCTTGGCCGATTTCGCGATCGCCGCCAGCTGGTTGAGCCGCGGATCGGGCACGCCGACGTTCCCGACATTGGGCTCGATCGTGCAGAACGGATAGTTCGCGGCCTGCGCGGCGGCCGTTTCGGTCAGCGCGTTGAAGAGGGTGGACTTGCCGACGTTGGGCAGGCCCACGATGCCGCAGCGGAAACCCATGCGTTGTTCCTAGTGCTTCAAGACAGATTGGGGAGAAAGGATTGCGGGCGCACCTAATCGTTCACGCGCGTTTCCGCCAGTGGTGCGGATGCGCGCGGATTTGCCGCCGGCAATGCGGTTACCAGCGATAGTTGAAGCTGATGCTGATCCGCTCGGCTTTCGCGCTGCTCGGCATCACCTCGTGGCGCAGCCAGCTTTCCCACAGGAACACGCTGCCTGCGTGCGGTTCGGCATAGACGAACGTGTCGGGGCGGGTCGGCGCCGCCATCAACATCGCGAGGCGCGGGTCCTCGAGCTTCAAGGCGCCCGACCCTTCGGGCACCGCGACGTAGAAGGTGCCCGACACGACGCTGTGCGGGTGGAGGTGCCCCGAATGCGTGCCGCCCGGCTTCATCACATTGACCCACAAGCTGTCGAGCTTAAGCTTCCGCCCGGCGAGGTCGAGCTGGAGATCGCGCGCGAAGGCGGCGACGTGGCGGTCGAGCACCCGTTTCAGGTCCGCGAACGCCGGATCGCGCTGCGGCAGGTCTGCGAGCGAGGCGTAGCTGGTATAGCCGCGATAGCCGTGCTCCTTTGACCACGCGCGTCCGGCGCGGTCCTCCTGCGCGAGTGCGCGACACGATGCGTCCAAATCGTCGAGCAGCGCTGCATCCTCGACGCGGGACTCGTAGAACAGGGTCGGGAACAGGGCGCGGCTGGTCATCGATCTGCCGAAGCATGCGGTCCGCGTGCGTGTCAAACTGCGCCTCGTTGGCGCGACCGCTACGCAATTCACACGATCGAAGAATGATCTGCATTAATCTTTGCGTCGTAACTGGCTGATATGACGACGCATCATGATCACATCGCGTCAGATCACGCTGGTCCAGAACAGCTTTGCCGCCGTCCTCTCGATCACCGGTGAGGTCGCAGCCGACTTCTACGCTCGCCTGTTCGCGCTGGCGCCGGACACGCGCGCGCTGTTCCGCCACGACATGGCCGAGCAGGGGCGCAAATTGTTCCTGACGCTCGCCACCGTGGTCGACTCGCTCGATGTGATCGAACGGGTTCTGCCCGTCGCGGAGGATCTGGCGGTGCGTCACGTCGGCTATGGTGCGCACGACCGGCATTATGCTGCGGTGGGCGAAGCGCTGGTCGGTGCGCTCGCCGCGACGCTGGGCGACCGGTTCGATCCCGACACGCGCGCGGGCTGGATCGCGGCTTATTCGATGTTGTCCGACCGCATGCGCGCGGCGGCCGCGGGCGTTGGCCACGGACCGATCGCGGCGGCGGCATGAGCGCGCTGTTACGCGACGGCGGAGCACCGATCGCGCCGCCTTCGCTGTTCGGGTCGGCCGAGGCGCGCGCGGCGCTGCATAACGAAGCCGAGGCTTACGTCTCCCGCGCGTTCACCATGATGCGACGCGCCGAGGCACTGGTCGCGGGCGAGCGGATCGGCAGCCTCGCGCTGCTCGCGGGCAACCGCGACCGGTTGACCGCGCATCTGGGCCGGTATCAGCGCTTCAAGCACGGGCAGATCTTCGATCCCGTCGTAAGTCACGGTCCGGCATCCAGCAGGATCGTCGCGCGCACGATGAAGCTCGATTGTTTTCAGCTCGGCGAGGTCGTCACCGCCTATCACGCGCGCTGGCGCCATCTGCGCGAGACCGAGTGGACGATCTATCGCGCCGAGATGGTCGAGACGATCGCGATGCTGCAACGAAGCATGGAGGCCGAACTGCGCGCGATCCGGCAATTGCTGATGATCTCGACGCTCTACGTCGCCTGATTGCAGCGCGGCTTCGGGCGCGGTGTTGCTTCAGGGGCGCGGCGGGCCGAACACCGACCAGCCGGTGCGCGCCGCCAGCATTTCCAGCGCGTGGACGCCCTGAATCGAATTGCCGTTCTGGTCGAGGTTGCGCGACCATACCGCGAACGAGGCCACTTCGGGTGCGATCGCCAGGATGCCGCCGCCGACCCCGCTCTTGGCCGGTAGCCCGACGCGCAGCGCGAAGTCGCCCGAGGCGTCGTAATGCCCGCACGTCATCATCAATGCCAGCAGGTGGCGCATCCGTGTCGCACGGGCGTTGTTCTTCGCGCCATTCTCACCTGACTCGTCCTTCTTCAGCCGCGTCCGCGCCAGGAACCGTCCGGCGCGCGCCAGTTCGGCGCAGTTGAGCGACACCGCGCATTGCGCGACATAGCGGCGCAGCACCTGGTCGGGGTCGCCGCGCAGGTTGCCGTGATGCTTCATGAAGCTCAGCATCGAACGGTTCAGATCGCCGCCGCTCGTCTCACTCTCCAGCACCTCATCGTCGAGCGCGACGCGGTCGACCCCGAGCTGATGCGCGATCAGGTCGACCACCGCACCGTGCGCGCCCGCGCCCTTCATCGCCTCACCGACCACGTCGACCGTCACCAGCGCGCCCGCGTTGACGAACGGGTTGCGCGGGATGCCGTCGTTGCGCTCCAGCTCGACGATCGAGTTGAACGGATCGCCCGAGGGTTCGCGCCCGACACGTTCGAACACGGCGTCACCGATCGCGCATAGCGCGACCTCGAGCGCGAATACCTTGGAGATGCTCTGGATCGGAAAGCGCGTGGCGGTGTCGCCGCCGCACAACACACGTCCATCGGGCAGCGCAACCGCGATTCCCAGCGGTCCGGGGGTCGCGCCTGGCTCCTTCGCATCCGCCTCGCGCTCGATCGTTGCGGCGTTTACCGCGATCTCGTCCGCTACCTCGGCGACGATCCGGTCCAGGTCAGTCACGTCTATGTTCCCCTCGCACATCGCCACTGAACGTGCGCGACGCCGCCGTGTGTCCCGCGCAATCGCGGCGGATGTGTAAGGAAGTGTGAGCGTGCGTTAACGGCTTCTTCGCCGCGTGTGAGGTAGCGATTGCATCGAGGCATGATCGACCTCGCCACCCTTTATTCGCTGATCATCGGCACGTTGCTCGTGAGTGCGGCGCTGACGGTGTGGGAGAGTTTCGGGCGCTGGCGGCGGCGGCCGCTGCTGATCTGGGCGGCGGGATGGACGACGCTTGCCGTCGGGTGCAGCATCGCGGTCGCGCGCACCCATCTGCCCGGCGCGTCCGGCTGGGCTGCCAGCAACCTCGTGATCGTCACCGGTTATCTGCTGGTGTTGAACGGCGTCGGCGCGCTCGACGGTCGGCGGTATCTGCGCAGCTCGGTGCTGCTCGTGCTGGCCCTTGCCACCGGCTGGATCGTGGCGGGTGGGGCTGAGCGCTACGCATTCTGGCAACACGCCGCCGGGCTGCCGATCATGATCGCGAGCGCGCTGACCGTGTTCGAGCTCGTACGCAACCGCGCGCTCAGGCGGTTGCGCACGCGCCCGCTCGCAATCCTGCTGCCCGCGATGCACACCGCGATCTATGCCGCGCGCGTGTTTGTGCTGCCGCTGCTCGCGACGCGCGGCGGCGACGCGGTGATCGCCCTCGCGTCCAAGATCACGATGTACGAGGGCGTGCTCTACTCGGTGGCGATGCCGATGACCCTGGTTGGTCTGGTGCGCGAGGAAGCGCAGCGCGACCTGCTTGCCGCCTCGCGGACCGATTTCCTGACCGGGCTGACCAACCGGCAAGGCTTGTTCGAGGCGGGCGCGCGGATGCTGCGCGGTGATCGCACCGCAACGCTGCTGGCGTTCGACCTCGATCATTTCAAGGCGATCAACGACGCGCACGGCCATGCCGCGGGCGACGCGGTGCTGCGCTCGTTCGCGCAGGTGATGCGCGATGAGACGGACGGAACCGCCACGCTCGCGCGGTTGGGCGGCGAGGAGTTCGCCGCCTTGCTGCCCGACGTCAACCTTGCCGCGGCCAAGGCGCTGGGCGAGCGCATCGCCGCGCGTTTCGCGAACCGTACCGATCACGGCGACGGCGTGGTCGTCACCGCGACCGTCAGCATCGGGCTCGCCCAAGCCGGCAGCGACGGCGGCGATCTCGACGCGCTGCTCTCGGCCGCCGACCGCGCGCTCTATGTCGCGAAAGCACTAGGGCGAAACCGGCTGATCTGCGCCTCGCCGCTGTTCAACGGTGCTGGTGCAACGCCGCCGCGCAGCGTCGCGACTTCGGACCCCACGCGTCGTCTGGTCGCCTAGTCCGCCATGCGTAGCGCGACGTCGTTCATGAAGCGCACGTCGTCACCCTGCGCCAGCCACTCCGCTTCCCCCGCAACCGCGCCGAGCATGTCGGACAGCGTATCGATCTCGGCCTTGGCGTAATTGCCCAGCACATAGCCGCTCACCCGGTCCTTGTGCCCGGGATGCCCGATGCCCAGCCGCACGCGGCGGAACTCAGGCCCCAGGTGCTGGTCGATCGAGCGCAGCCCGTTGTGCCCGGCAAGCCCGCCGCCGGTGCGCACCTTGACCTTCATCGGCGCGAGGTCGAGCTCGTCGTGGAAGACCGTCAGTGCGTCCACGCCAAGCTTGTAGAAGCGCATTGCCTCGCCGACGCTGCGCCCGCTGTCGTTCATGAAGGTCGCCGGCTTGAGCAGCATGACCTTGGTCGTGCCGATGCGGCCTTCCTGCACCCAGCCCTGAAACTTCTTGGCCGGCGCGGCGAAGCCGTGGACCTCGGCGATCGCATCCACCGCCATGAAGCCGACATTGTGGCGATGCATCGCATATTGCGCGCCCGGATTGCCGAGCCCCACCCACAATTGCACGTCAATCATCTCCTAACGAGAACGAGGCCATCAACAGAAAAGGGCAGGGGAGCTTGCGCCCGCCTGCCCCTTTTTATGGCTCACCCGCGTCTCCGCCGGTGCGAGGGGATCAGCCCTCCGACTTCTCGCCGTCGGCGTCGGTGCCGGCGTCGTCACCCTCGGCGGCCTCGTCGGTCGCTTCGGCATGCTCGGCGGCCTGCGTCTCGGCGACCTCGGCGTCGAGCGCCTCGTCCTCGGCGGTCGGGACCGTCGGCGGCACGATCGTCGCAACGGTGAAGTCGCGGTCGTCTATCGACGGCTCGACGCCGTTCGGCAGCGCCACGTCGCTGATGTGGATCGAATCGCCGATCTCGCGGCCTTTCAGGCTGATCGCGATCTCGGTCGGGATGTTCGCCGCGTCGCAAGTCACCTCGATCTCGTGGCGCACGACGTTCAGCACGCCGCCCTGCTTCAGATAGGCCGACTCGTCTTCGTCGGTGAAGGTCACCGGCACCTGCACGGTCACCGTCTCGTGCGCACCGATGCGCAGGAAGTCGACGTGGACCGGACGATCGGTGACGGGGTGGAACGCCACGTCCTTGGGCAGCGTGCGCTGGCCGTTCAGCGTCACCACGGTGGTAAAGAAGTGACCGGTCGACAGCGCCTTGACCAGCGCCTTTTCCTCGAGGTGGATCGCGGTCGGTTCGCGGTTCTGACCGTAGATGACGGCGGGGACGCGGCCTTCGCGACGCAGCGAACGAGAGGCTCCCTTGCCAACCCGGTCACGCGTCTCGGCTGCGAGCGTAAGAGTGTCGCTCATGATATGCTCCGAAATTCGTGTAAGTGCTTCCCGTCACGCCTCCAGGGATGACCATGACCGGAAGCCGGCGCGCATAGCTGGGCAAGGGCTAAAAGGCAAGGCTGGGCAGGAGCGCCCACCTCCACGCCGCCATCCCTCTAAGCTCGGTAGGGCGGAGCAGCTCAGTATTTCACCCGCACCGCGTCGAGCTTGTACGCTTTTAACTGCTCCTGCACGCTGTTCGCGCCCGCCAGATGACCCGCGCCGACCGCAATGAACACGGTGCCCGGCGTCCGCATCCGCTCCGCGATCCAGCCCGCCCATTGCTTGTTGCGGTCGGTCAGGAGCGCCTTGGCGACCTCGGGCGAGTCCTTCAGCCCCTTGTTCATCTCGCGCGCCAGCGCATCGGGGTCGCCGCGCGACCAGTCGTCGACCATCTTGTCCATCGTCGCATTCGCGGTCGGCAGTTCGTCGATCGTGCTTTCCAGCAATTTCACCTGCGCGGGCTTCGACAGGCCGTCGAAGATGCCGAGCTGCCCTTCGAACGTTTCCAGCCCGACGACCGGCTTGTTCGCCGCCTTCGCCGCCGCCGACAGCACCTGCTCCGGCCCGTTCGCCGCGCCATAGCCCGATTTCTGCACCGGCAGCAGCGACAACGTGACCGCGGCGAACCACGGCCGCATCTTCTCATAGGTCGCAGGCGGCACCTTGCCCGCTGCCATCGTCGTCACCAGCGTCTGGCGGTATTTGTCCGACACCTGCGTGCTGAGCGCGGGCTGGTCGGGCGCGAACGCCTTCGCCAGCACGATCTTCTGCTCGGTCGCCTGGTCGGGCTCGACCATCTCGAGCACCAGCGTGTTCGACTTGTCGAACGCGGTCTTCACCGCCTCGTCGAACCAGGTGAGGCCGGGTTTCAGCACGTGGATCGTCCCGAACAGGTAGATCGTCGTGTCCGCGTCCTTCACCACCCACAATGCCGGATCGGCATCCTTGGTCGCGACCGCGGGGGCGGGCGCCTGCTTGGCGCAGGCGGGCAGCGCCAGCAGCAGTGCGAAGGCGGAGGTCAGGGTCTTCATCACGGGGGTCATGCAAGCGGCCTTCGGGCAAGGGAAGCGCGGATATGCGGTGCGTCTATGCCACCCGCAACTGAACCGCCCCCGAACGGGACGCGTCCCATCGCCTTGCCTCGCCCGCACGCTTGCGCCAGAGCACCGCGCGTCATGACCGACGCGCGCACCCCCTCCACCAGCGGCACCCGCCCGCTCTCGTTCCAGTCGATGATCCTGCGGCTCCACCAATATTGGTCGGAGCGCGGCTGCCTCATCCTGCAACCATACGACATGGAGATGGGCGCGGGCACCTTTCACCCCGCCACCACCCTGCGCGCGCTCGGACCCGAGCCGTGGAACGCCGCCTTCGTCCAACCCTGCCGCCGCCCAACCGATGGCCGCTACGGCGAGAACCCGAACCGGCTCCAGCATTATTACCAATATCAGGTGATCCTGAAGCCGAGTCCGCCCGACCTGCAGGAACTCTACCTCGGCAGCCTGCTCGCGATCGGCGTCGACGTCTCCACCCACGACATCCGCTTCGTCGAGGACGATTGGGAATCGCCCACGCTCGGCGCCTGGGGCCTGGGCTGGGAGGTATGGTGCGACGGCATGGAGGTGACGCAATTCACCTATTTCCAGCAGATGGGCGGCTTCGACTGCAAGCCGGTCGCGGGTGAGCTGACCTACGGGCTCGAACGCCTCGCCATGTACATCCAGGACGTCGACAACGTGTACGATCTCGCGTTCAACGACGCGGGCGTCTCGTACGGCGAGGTGTTCCTCGAAAACGAGCGCCAGATGTCGACCTGGAACTTCGAGATCGCCGACACCGACGCCTTGTTCGACGCCTTCCGCAAGCACGTCGCCGAGTGCGAGAATTCGCTCGCTGCCAAGCTGCCGATCGCCGCCTACGAGCAGGCGATCAAGGCGAGCCACGTCTTCAACCTGTTGCAGGCGCGCGGCGTCATCTCGGTTGCCGAACGGCAGGCGTACATGGGCCGCGTCCGCGATCTCGCGAAGGGCGCCTGCGCCGCGCAGATCGAGAAGATGACGCCCCAGTGGCAATCCCGTTTCCCGGAGTGGAGCCTGTGAACCCCGCCACCCAGAACGACTTCCTGCTCGAACTCCGCTCGGAGGAGATCCCCGCGCGGATGCAGGCGAAGGCACGCGAGGATTTGTCGCGCCTGTTCGCCGCCGAACTCGCCCGCGCCGGCCTGTCGGCGTCCGAGATCGTCACCTACGCCACCCCGCGCCGCCTCGCCCTGATCGCGCGCGACCTGCCGCTGGCGACTGAGGCAGTCAGCGAGGAGGTGAAGGGCCCGAAGACCAGCGCCCCGCCGCAGGCGCTCGACGGCTTCCTGCGCAAGACCGGCCTGACACGCGAGCAACTGACCGAGCGGGGCGGCGTCTTCTTTGCGGTGACCGAGAAGCCCGGCCGCGCCACCGCCGACGTGCTCGCAGACGCCATCCCCGCGATCATCCGCGCCTTTCCCTGGCCCAAGTCGATGCGCTGGGGCGATGCGTCCGCCTCGACCGAGTCTCTGCGCTGGGTCCGCCCGCTGCACGGCATCGTCGCGCTGTTCGGCGAGGAGGTGGTGCCCGTCGCGATCGCGGGGATCGACAGCGGTGCGGTCACCTACGGCCACCGCTTTCACCATCCCGGCGCGATCACGATCGGCTCGGCCGCCGATTACGCCGACAAGCTGCGCATGTGCCACGTCATCGTCGACCAGGACGAGCGCGCCGCGACGATCCGCACCCGCGCCCAGGCGCTCGCGGCGGACGCGCGGCTGGAACTCGTCCCCGACGAGGGACTGGTCGCGGAGAACGCTGGCCTGACCGAATGGCCTGTGCCCTTGCTCGGCCGCTTCGACCCCGCCTTCCTCGACGTGCCGCCGGAAGTGATCCAGCTCACCGCGCGCGTGAACCAGAAGTATTTCGTCTGCCGGGACGGGCAGGGCAAACTCGCCAACGCCTTCATCTGCACTGCCAACATCGACGCCACCGACGGCGGCGCGAAGATCGTCGAGGGCAATCGCAAGGTCCTAGCCGCCCGCCTCTCCGACGCGCGCTTCTTCTACGACACGGACCTCAAGGTGCCGCTGGAGGACCAGGCAAAGAAGCTTGAGAAGATCGTCTTCCACGAGAAGCTAGGCACCGTCGCCGACAAGGTAGACCGCGTCGCCAAACTCGCCCGCTGGCTGGTCGAGGAAGGTATCGTCGGAGGCGGAAATATCCTTCCCGAACCGGGGAGGGGGACCAGCGAAGCTGGTGGAGGGGGAGAGCCCCCAGCGTTACCCCCCGAGGCCACCCCCCTCCACCGTCCTGCGGACGGTCCCCCTCCCCATGCTGGGGAGGATAAGGCGCACCTCGCCGACCTCGCCGAACGCGCCGCGCGCCTGTGCAAGGCCGACCTCGTCACCGGCATGGTCGGCGAGTTCCCCGAGCTACAAGGCCTGATGGGCGGCTATTACGCCGCCGCGCAAGGCGAGGACCCCCAGGTCGCCGAAGCGATCCGCGACCATTACAAGCCAGTCGGGCAGGGCGACGACGTCCCCACCGCCCCGGTCACGGTCGCGGTGAGTTTGGCGGACAAGCTGGATACGTTGGTTGGTTTTTTTGTTATCAATCAAAGGCCATCAGGGTCTCGCGATCCCTTTGCGCTGAGGCGGGCCTGTCTGGGAGTACTATCGCAACTTCAAGATTCTCAAATTAGGCTTCGTCTGAGTACAGCAACTATTAGAGCTTCTGTGCCTGTCCTCTCTCAAATGGGGGATCGGATTAAGGCTGACACTCAGCGGATCAAAGCCAAAAGCAGCCTTCTAGAGGAGTTGTATGCCGCTCTAGACAGAGCTACTCCTGATCTTGGCTATGTTCGTGCGTTAGAGGAGATAATTCGTAAGCATCCAAGCTCTGCCTTGGAAGATGAGCTGACAGAAATAATTCGTCCTTTCGGCCAAAAGGGTAACGGGTTTAACAGCCTTGTCGCCAATGTCCTCGACTTCTTCGCCGACCGCCTCAAGGTCCAGCAACGCGAGGCCGGCGTCCGCCACGACCTGATCGACGCGGTGTTCGCACTCGGCGGCGAGGACGATCTCGTCCGCCTGCTCGCCCGCGTCCGCGCGCTGCAATCGTTCGTCACGACCGACGACGGCGCCAACCTGCTCGCCGGCTACAAGCGCGCCGCCAACATCCTGAAAAAGGAAGGCGTCGACGCGTCCGCTCCGGTCGCGCGAGAACCGCTGTCCTACACGCCCGAGAAGGACGAAGCCGCGCTGATCGCCGCGCTCGACGCCGCCGAACCCGCCGCCGCCCGCGCGGTCGAGGCGGAGGATTTCGAGGCGGCGATGGCGGCGCTCGCTAGCCTGCGAGCACCGATCGACGCGTTCTTTGAGACCGTCACCGTCAACGACCCCGACGCGGCCAAGCGTGCCGCGCGCCTGAACCTCCTCGCCCGCGTCCGCGCCTCCGTCCACACCGTCGCCGACTTCTCCAGGATCGAGGGGTAACCGCATGACCCAGTTCCGGGTCAACATCGCCCCGCGATGTTGAGATTGTGCCGGGGGCACAATCGGCCCGGAACTCCCCACCGGGGAAAGGGAGGGGCCCGCCCGGCAAAGCCGGGTGGGAGGGTGAGGGGCAGCGGCTGCATGCCAGCCCTACCCGAGCGCACCTGACCCATCCCAACCCCTCCCTGATCAGAGAGGGGAGACAGCGAAGTGGAGCCGCGCGCAAAAAACGCGCGTGAACCTCAACTTCCTCAACTTCGCAAGAATCTTACCGTCGCACGTTCCCGCAACACCACCGCGCAAACCACTGTCTCCGCGCCATTCCGCACGTGTCACCAGCCCGCACGCCCCGCCGCCATCCCACTGGCCATCGCACCCATCCGGGCCTATGCCGCGTTGCAACAATAAAGCATCAGGAGACGATCACGGTGGCCAACGGGGCAAGCGAGAAGGTCCAATACGTCTACCGCTTCGGCGGCGGCACGTCGGAGGGTAAGGCGGGGCAGAAGAACCTGCTCGGCGGCAAGGGCGCGAACCTCGCCGAAATGGCCTCGATCGGTCTGCCCGTCCCCCCCGGCTTCACCATCTCGACCGAGATGTGCACGCGCTACTACGAGGAGGGCGAACGCTTCCCCGACAGTCTGCGCGACGAAGTCGCCGCCGGCATCGCGCACATCGAGGAGGTGACGGGCAAGAAGTTCGGTGACGCCGCCGATCCGCTGCTCGTTTCGGTCCGCTCGGGCGCGCGCGTCTCGATGCCCGGCATGATGGATACCGTCCTCAACCTCGGATTGAACGACCGCACCGTCGAGGGCCTGGCCACCGCCAGCGGTGACGCGCGCTTCGCCTGGGACAGCTACCGCCGCTTCATCCAAATGTACGCCGACGTGGTGCTCGAACTCGACCACGGCGCGTTCGAGGAAGCGCTGGAAATCTTGAAGGAAGACCGCGGCTACACGCTCGATACCGAACTCTCCGCCGACGACCTGCGTGCGCTCGTCGACGAGTACAAGGGCTTGGTCGAGCAGCAATGGGGCAAGCCGTTCCCGCAAGACGAGCACGACCAGCTCTGGGGTGCGGTCGGCGCCGTCTTCGGCTCGTGGCAGTCGGATCGCGCCAAGGTCTATCGCCGGTTGAACGACATTCCCGCCGATTGGGGCACCGCGGTCAACGTTCAGGCGATGGTGTTCGGCAACATGGGGGACACCAGCGCCACCGGCGTCGCCTTCACCCGCGATCCGTCCAAGGGCGACCGCGCATACTATGGCGAGTTCCTGATCAACGCCCAAGGCGAGGACGTCGTCGCGGGCATCCGCACGCCGCAGTATTTGACCAAGGCCGCGCGCGAGGAGGCCGGCGCCAAGCCCGCCTCGATGGAAGAAGCGCTGCCTGAGGTCTATACCGAGCTGGCGGGCGTGTTCGACCGGCTCGAGACGCACTACCGCGACATGCAGGACATCGAGTTCACGGTACAGCAGGGCAAGCTCTGGATGCTCCAGACCCGCTCGGGCAAGCGCACCGCCAAGGCGGCGCTCAAGATCGCGGTCGATATGGCGAACGAGGGGCTGATCACCCGTGAGGAGGCGGTCGCGCGCGTCGACCCGCAGGCGCTCGACCAGTTGCTCCACCCGACACTCGACCCTGAGGCCAAGCGCGACGTGCTGACCAAGGGGCTTCCCGCCTCGCCGGGTGCCGCCAGCGGAGAGGCCGTGTTCGACGCCGACATCGCAGAGCGCCACGCCGGCGAGGGCAAGTCGGTGATCCTGATCCGCACCGAAACCAGCCCCGAGGACATCCACGGCATGCACGCGGCGAAGGGCATCCTGACCGCGCGCGGCGGGATGACCAGCCACGCCGCGGTCGTCGCGCGCGGCATGGGTCGCCCCTGCGTCTCGGGCGCGGGATCGATCTCGATCGACGCCAAAGCCAAGGTGATGCGCGTCGCGGGGCGCGAGGTGCGCGAGGGCGACACCGTCACGATCGACGGCTCGACCGGCGAGGTGATGGCGGGCGAGGTCGCGACGATCCAGCCCGAGCTCGCCGGCGACTTTGGCACGTTGATGGAATGGGCCGACGAGGTCCGCCGCCTGAAAGTCCGCGCTAATGCCGAGACCCCCGCCGACTGCCAGGTCGCACGCGACTTCGGCGCCGAAGGCGTCGGCCTGTGCCGCACCGAGCACATGTTCTTCGAGGCCACGCGCATCACCGCGGTGCGCCAGATGATTTTGGCCGAGGACGAAGCAGGCCGCCGCGCCGCGCTCGACCGTCTGTTGCCAGAGCAGCGCAGCGACTTCGCCGCGATCTTCGAGGTGATGGCGGGGTTGCCCGTCACGGTCCGCCTGCTCGATCCTCCCTTGCACGAATTCCTGCCGCACGAGGAAGCCGAGTTCGCGGAAGTCGCGTCCGCTGCGGGGCTGGAGGTCGACCAGCTCAAGCGCCGCGCCGCCGAGCTGCACGAGTTCAACCCGATGCTCGGCCACCGCGGCTGCCGCCTGGGCGTGACCTACCCCGAAATCTACGAGATGCAGGCGCGCGCGATCTTCGAGGCCGCGATCGACGTGGCGGAGAAGTCGGGCGAGGCGCCGATCCCCGAGGTGATGATCCCGCTGGTCGCCACCAAGCGCGAGCTCGACCTGATGAAGGCGGTGGTCGATGCCGCGGCGAAGGCCGTGTTCGCCGAGCGCGGGCGCGAGATCGACTATCTGGTCGGCACGATGATCGAGCTGCCGCGCGCGGCCTTGAAGGCGGGCGAGATCGCCGAGACGGGCGAGTTCTTCTCCTTCGGCACCAATGACCTGACGCAGACGACGCTGGGCGTCAGCCGCGACGACGCCGCGCGCTTCCTGGGCGCCTACGTCGAGAAGGGCATCTACGCCAAGGACCCGTTCGTCAGCCTGGATGTCGAGGGCGTCGGCGAACTGGTCCGCCTGGCGGCCGAGCGCGGTCGCGCGACGCGCGGCGACATCAAGCTCGGCATCTGCGGCGAACACGGCGGCGATCCGGCCTCGATCGCCTTCTGTGAGGAGGTCGGGCTCGATTACGTCAGCGCCTCGCCCTATCGCGTACCGATCGCGCGACTGGCCGCGGCGCAGGCAGCGCTCCGGCTGCGCTGACGAAAAACACCGCCGCGGTATGGTGCCGCGGCGGCCGTCAGCGGCTCGGTGTGGGAGAGGTTCGGACGGGCCTCAGAGCGGCCGGCGGTCTTCGTCGCGGATCACATGATCGTCGCGGTAGGCGGGCTCTGCACGCGATGCGGCGCCAGGCGCCGCCGTGGTGACAGGAGCTGCGACCGGTGCGGCGCTGGCGAGTCGGCTGTTCTCGCGCTCCAGTTCGTTGACGCGCGCTTCGAGCGACTTGCGCGTTTCCGCGTGGCCGTTGCGCTCGTCGGCGTAGCGCTGCTTCCACTTCTTGCCACCGGGATGGCTCGCCAGTCCGAACAGCCAGCCGGCGACCAAGGCGACGGCCAATGCGATATATTGCGTCGTGGTGGTGAACAGCATCTCGTTCCTCCCTGTTACGCAGGCATAACGAGAGGTCGGGACCGCTGTTCCCTTGCGCGCCGCGCCGGTTGGGGCGCGGGAACCTGACTCAGCCGCCCGGCCCCTTGCCCGAGAAGGCGTCGTTGATCGAGCAGGCCGCGGGCCCCAGGATGACGATGAACAGCACCGGCAGGATGAACAGGATCAACGGCACCGTCATGATCGCGGGCAGCCGCGCGGCCTTCTCCTCCGCGCGCATCATGCGTTCGTTGCGGAACTCGGCCGACAGCACGCGCAGCGCGCTGGCAAGCGGGGTGCCGTATTTCTCCGTCTGGATCATCGTCGTGACCACGCCCTTCACCGCGTCGAGTGCGACGCGCTTCGACAGGTTCTCGAATGCCTGGCGCCGGTCGGTCAGGAAGCCCAGTTCGATCGCGGTCAGCGCGCATTCCTCGCCCAGTTCGGGATAGGCCTTGCCCAGTTCCTTTGCCACGCGGTGGAACGCCGCGTCGACGGTCAGGCCGGCCTCGGCGCAAATCACCAGCAGGTCGAGCGCGTCGGGCAGGCCCTTGCGGATCGCGTCCGACCGTTTGGTGATCAGGTTCTTCAGATAGATGTCGGGCGCCTTGTAGCTCAGGATGAAGCTCGCCGCGACCAGCCCGTAGCGCTTGATTGGACCCCAGGTCGGGAAAGCGTCGAGCCCGTAGACCCACAACACCATGAACCCGCCGATGACGACCGGCAGGGCGACGCGGCCGAAGATAACGCCGATCGCCCAGTCCTTTTTGCGGATACCCGCCTGCATCAGCTTCTGTTGCGCGGCGCGGACCTGTTCGTCCTGCAGCATCTTCAGGCTGGACAAGAGATCGCGCAGCTTGTCGGCGGTCTCGCTCTTCTGGACGAGCTTGGCACGGCGCTTGGAGGTCGACGCCGTGATCCCCGCCTTCAGCTGCTCACGGCGGTCGTTCAGCGCCTTGACGCGCTTCGACATCGGATCGCGCACGCTGAGCGCCGCGTAGATCGCGAACATGACCGCCGCGGCCGCGACCCCGGACAGGATCGTCGCCACCCAGAGCACGTCGATGCCCATCAGCGTCGGGCCGGGAGGAGACGCGATCATATCTCGAAGCTCACCATCTTGGACATGATAAAGGCGCCGATTCCCATCCAGATCAGGCCGCCGCCGCCGGTGATCATCAGCCGTTCGTCGACGAAGAAGTTCTGCATGTACTTGCCGTTGATGATCCAGATCAGCACGAACACGATGAACGGCAGCGCGCCGACGATATAGGCCGACGCTTTCGATTCAGACGACATCGCCTTGATCTTGAGCTTCATCTGCATGCGCGAGCGCAGCACGGTGGCGAGGTTCTGGAGCGTTTCGGCAAGGTTGCCGCCCGTCTCGCGTTGGATCGCGATGGTGATGACGAAGAACTGGAATTCGGGCGTGCCGAGCCGGTCGGCCGTTTCCTGCAACGCCACGTCCATCGAGCGGCCGATCTTCATCTTGTCGCTGACTGAGCGGAATTCCTCACCCACCGGGCCGTCGACTTCGGCGCCGACGACCGACATCGTTTCGGTGATCGGCAGGCCCGAGCGCAGGCCGCGCACCAGCAGCTCGATCGCGTCGGGGAACTTCGCGTTGAACTTGGCGACGCGCTTCTTGATGACCTTGCCGACCCACCAGTGCGGGAAGCCCGCGCCGACGCAAAGCCCGAGGAACAAGGCAAGCAGCAGCGGCCAGCCGCGCAGCAGCATGAGGAGCGTAAGCCCCACCGCCAGCCCGAGCGAAACCATGCCGTACTGGCCGACCGTCCACGTCTCGCCGGTCATGTTGAGCCGTTTCTGCAACTCGGCCGGGTTGGGCAGCAAGCGCATTGCGGCCTTGTCGGCCTTGGTCTGGTTGCGCCCGGTGATGCGGCGCATCTGCGCCTCCATCGCGCCCTCGGCCGAGGTGGAGTGACGCTCGCGCAACGCGACCAGGCGGCGGTTGCTCGCTTTCTGCGCCGATGGTCCGGCAAAGGCGAACAGGATCATGCCGAGCGTGATGAGCGCGCCGATCCCGATCAACATCATTGGCAGCATGGTTCGCCCTTCACGCTAGCACCCGCGCCCGCTTACTTGCCCGCGCTCTTGGAGGCGGACTTCTTCACCGGCTCCTTTTTCGCGACGAGCCCCTTCAAATCGCTGAACTTGCCGAGCAGCGAGCCGCCCTTCGCCTTCGGGGCAGCGGGATTGCCGTCCTCGTCGGTGAGCGCGAGCAGCGCGGCGAGGTCGATCAGCGGCTGCACCGTCTTCGACGCCTTGCCCGCCTCCGCGAACGGTTTGCCGAGCTTGGCGGCCTGCGCTGCCAGTTTCTGGTCAAAGGGGACGACGACGTCGATCTTGCGCTCGATCGAGCCCTCAAAATCCTTGCGCGTGATCTCGAGCGCAGTGCCCGGATGGACGCGGTTTGCGACAACCGTCACCTGCATCTGCGGCGCGTTGCTGCGCATCCACGACAGCAGCCGGATCGTGTCGCGCGCCGCGGCGAGGGTCAGCTCGGTCACGATCACCGCGCTGTTCACGTCGGCGACCAGATGCGGGTGCTGCACCAGCATCATGCGTGGCAGGTCGACCACGGTGCATTCGAACGCGCCGCGCATCTCCTCCTGCAATTGGTAAAAGGCCGCGCCGTCGGTCATCACCGGCTGGCTGATCGGCGCCTCGGCTGACAGCACCGACAGATTCTCCGAAGCCTTCACCATCGCGCGCTCGATGAAGAGCCCGTCGATGCGGCTCGGGTTCTCGATCGCGTCGGTCAGGCCGCGGCCGGGCTCGAGGTCGAGTGCCAGCGCACCGGTGCCGAAGTGAACGTCGAGGTCGAGCAGCGCGGTGGTGCGCTTCTCCTTGTCGCTGAGCAGCCAGGCGAGTGAGGTCGCGATCGTCGACGCGCCCGCGCCGCCGCGCGTGCCGATCACAGCGATGGCGAGATGCGGACGCGTGCTGGCCCCCTCGCTAACCTTTGGCGCATTGAGGATCGACTGCGCCTGTGCGAACGAATCGCGCAGCATGTCGGCCGAGAACGGCTTGAGCAGGTAATCCTGGATACCCGAGGCGAGCAGGTCGCGGTACAGGCGTACGTCGTTCACCTGACCCGCGGCGATCACGACCGTGCCGGGCTCGCACACCTCGGCGAGGCCGTTGATGTCGCTGAGCGGATCGCTTGAGCCCGACAGGTCGACGAACAGCACGTGCGGACTGGTCGACACCGACAGGGTCTGCACCGCGTTGCGCAGGCCGCCCTGGTGGACGTTGTCCGATGGCCAGCCCATCTCGGACGCGATCGGGCGGATCGCGTCGGCGGCGGCTTCGTCGCTGGCGAAGGCGAGGAACGGGGTTCGCTGGGCGAGGCCGCCCGGTTTCCAGGGCGCGTTCACTTCTTGGCTCCCGCCGGCTCGGCGCGGACCCAGGTGCCACCCTGTCCGGTCGGGGTCGCGGCGCGCATCGTGTTGATCGCGCGCGAGCCGGTGGCAGCGTCGTAATCACCGCTGCCCGGTGCTCCGCGTACCAGGTCGGTCGGGTTGGCGACCATCGCGGCGAGATTGGTGTTGGTCGCGCAGCCGTAGTTGGAGCCTGTATGCGCGTTGAAGTTCGGGTCGTTCATCCGCGACCAGTCGGCGCAACCGGGTACCGACGCGCGCGCACGGCTGACGACGATCCGGACCGTACCGGGCGTCACGGGCGAGCCGGTGACGAGTGCCTCGTCGGAGAGGAGCAGGCCGTAGCGTGCGGCGATTTGCGCCACGTCGCTGCGCGTCGCCCGCGTCGCACCGTAAGGATCGTCGAGCGCGATCGTGTCGCCGTAGCCGATGCGCAGCGTGTCCATCCAGCCGGTCACGCGGCGCGCCTCGTCGGGGCCGATGCCGTCGGGTCCGCTCTGCACGTCGAGCGCGTAATCGGCGCGTGACACCACCGGCTGGTGCACCGATTCGAGCCCGCGATTGGGCGTGCCGCAACCGCCGAGCAGCGTTGCGGCGCTCAAGGCGGCGAGGAGAAGGGGGCGCTTGGTCATGGGCATGATCCCTTTGCGTGCCAGCATGCGTGTCGATGTGCGCATCAGTTGATCGAGAAGCCGGGCGCAGGGGCGGGGCCCTTGCGCGTGGCGGACTTGGCGGCCTTGCGGTCGGCGCTGCCGGCGGCGGCATCACGCGCCGGCGCGGCGGGAAGCGGCTGGGGTAGCGGCTGGGTCGGGCGGGCCGCGGCGGCCGCGCCGATCGCCGGGGCGGGGGCCGGGCCGACCTGCATCGTCGGCTTCGGCCGCTCGGCGGCGCTCTGGCCGTCGGTCAACTGGCCCAGCAACACGCGTTGCAGATCGGTCGGCGCCTTGTAGCCGTCGGTCGGCAGCGCGATGTCGTTGCCGTTCACCGGCTTCACCAGATACGGCGTGATGATGATGACCAGCTCGGTCTCGTTGCGCTGGAACGCGTTGGAGCGGAACAGCGCGCCGAGCACCGGCACGTCGCCGACGCCGGGCGTCTTCGAGAAATTGTTATAATGGTTGTTGGACATGAGGCCGGCGATCATGAAGCTCTGGCCCGAGCCGAGCTCCACCGTCGTTTCCGCGCGGCGCGTGGTGAGCGCGGGGATCTGCGTGCCGCCGAAGGGGACTGCGTTCGAATAATCGAGGTTCGACACTTCGGGGCGGACGCGCAGCGAGATGCGGCCGTCCGAAAGAACGGTCGGCGTGTAGGCCAGGCTGACACCGAATTCCTTGTATTCGATCGACACCGAGCCGAGGCCCTGCGCGATCGGGATCGGGATCTCACCGCCGGCGAGGAAGGTGCCGGTCTCGCCCGACAAAGCGGTCAGATTGGGGTTGGCGAGCAGGGTCACCTGGCCGTTCTGTTCGCCCAGATCGATGGCGGACAGCACGTCGAGCCCGAGCAGCTTGCCCGCCAGTCCGATCGAGGTGCGAACGCTGTCGGGGCGTCCGTTGTTGAAGGAATAGGAGCTGCCCGAGTCGGGGTAAACGAACTGCCCGGTCTTTGGATTGAACGGAAGGTTCACCGAACCCGCAGGCAGACCGTAGCGCGATGACGCATCGACGAGCGGGAAGCTAGACGTGTTCGCATTGCCGATCGTGCCGGGGACACGTCCCGAGCCGATGCTGAAATTGAATCCGTTGGTCGTGTCGCGCGTGATCAGGTTGTTGCCGATGTTCTTCAGGAAGCTGCGGTTCACTTCCGCGAACTTCACCTGCAGGTTGACCTGCAACGGCGTCGCGGTGCGCAGCCGACTGAGCACCTTGGTGTTCTCGCCCACGAAGGCAGCGACCAGCTTCTCGGCCTCGGCACCGTCCTCGGGACCGCGCACGGTGCCGGTCAGCAGCACCATGCCGTTCATCGGCGTCGCGGTGATCTGCGCGTCCGGCATGGCGAGGTTGAGCATCGACTGGAGCGAGTCGTAATTGTTGCCGACCCGCACCGTCGCGGCATAGACGACCGCGCCGCCCTTCGCGGTTGCCGATACCGTCGTCTCGCCCGGCTTCTTGCCGAACACGTAGAGCTGCGTAGGCGAGCGGACCTGAACGTCCGCGATTTCCGGATTGGCGACAAACAGGTCGCTCATCGGGCGCGACAGTGTGATGAGGCGACCGCGATTGGTCGACACCTGCACCGTGCCGCCGGTGCTGGCGACGGCCGATTGCGCGGGGGCGGCGGCCGGCGTGGCGGCGATGGCTGCACTCGCGAGTGCGAGCGCCAGCGGCCAGCCGAGCGGCGTGGACGAGAAACGCATGCTCACTTCCCTCCGACCGGAATTTCGGTCACGTTGTTGCCGCGGGCGATCCGGACGACCGGCCCCGTCGGTTTGGGCGCCGCATCGGGTGCGCCGCTGGCCAGGTTGGATGGTGCCGCCATCGACGGCGCGGGGGTGGTCCCCATGCCGGTGCTGGGCTTGCCGGGTACCGTGCGGCGCTGGAAACGCGAGATGTCGGCGCCGGTCATGAAACTGCCCGCGCCCGATTGCGGCATGCTGGCCGCCTGGGCGAGCACCGCCTTCTCGTTCTTGCCGTCACCGACGCTCAACTGGCCCGAGGCGATCGCTTCCTCCAGCTGGCCGGCATTGTCGGCGATCGAGCGCAGCGAGAGCGACAGGTTGCCCAGCGTCTGCGCGAGTTCGATCTGCTCGGCGATCTTAGGTGTCGCCTCGACCGTGACGGTCGAGAAGGTCTTCACGATCGTGTTGCCCTTGTCGTCCTTCTCGTCGCTGGTGCGCTGATCGGTGGCGAGCACGCGCAGGTTGCGGATCACGGTTTCGCTGGTCTTGAGCGGGGGGCCGTCACCGCCGCCTTCGACCGACTGGGTCAGGATCAGGTCGATGTGGTCGCCCGGAAAGACGAAGCCCGCGACCGAGGTCTGCGCCGAAACGGGAACGGTCACCGCGCGCATGCCGGCACCCAGTGCGGCGGCGAGGAAGCCGCGGTCGCCTGGTTTCACCAGCGCGCCCTGCGTGACGGGTTGTCCCGCGGTGATCGGCAGACGGACGACCGTGCCGAGCAGTTTGGACAGGTCGGTGCCGTCTTTCTTGAAGTACGCGTTCTCGACCAGCTCCTTGGGCCAGGGCTGGAACTTCAGCGCCGTCGCGTCCAGGATCGTGCCGACGGGTAGCGCGCGGGTCGCCACCAGCACCTCGGGCCCATCGGGCACGACCGGTGCGGGCATCGCGATCGCGGCGGCAGCGGGTGCCGCGCTGCCCGCCATCAGCGTGCGCGCCATGAAGGCGGTGATCGCCGCCACGAACAGCGCGCCGACCAGCAGAACCACCTTGCGACTATCCATTGTATGCCTTGCCCCTTGTTCCTATCCGAGCGGCGGAACGGCCGATTCTTTCGACCTGCATGATTACGTAAATTGGTTAACGAGCGGTTCGCGCAGTGCGAGCAGCCCGGCGAAGGCGATCGCGACGCCGTACGGAATCTCGATCGCGCCTTCGCGCCTGAGGAGTTTGTGCTCGAGGAGGAAGGCGAGCGTCAGCGCCCCGCCCGCGAGCGACATGACGATCAGCATGTTCATGACGTTCAACGGCGCGAGCCACAGCGCCAGCGCGCCGATCAGCTTCACGTCGCCGCCACCCATCTGACCGAGCGCGAACGCGCCGCAGAACAGCGCGAACGCGATCAAAGCGCCCCCCAATTGGATCGCCATCATCGGCCACGGATCGAGCCCGACTGCGACCCACCAGAGCGGTGCCAGCAGCGCAATCGCCGCATTCTTCCAATTGGCGATCTCGCGGTGGCGCGCGTCCTCGATGCCGGCCGATACCAGCAGCAGCGCGAGACACGCGGGCAACGCCCAGACGAGAATAGTCCACCCCATGCATCAGGTGGCTAGACGATATGCCTTAGGAAACCGTAACCATGCCCGCGATGAGCCGCCACGCCGCCTTTCGCCGCGCGATCCCCATCGATGCGCGTGTGTCGACGTGGCATGCCGCCGACGGTTGGCCGATCCGGCGCTTCGACTGGCCGGCAGAGTCCGCGCGCGGCGCGATCCTGTTCCAGACCGGGCGCGGCGACGTGTTCGAGAAATATCTGGAGACGTTCGCGCATTGGCATCACGCCGGCTGGTCGGTGTCGGCGTTCGACTGGCGCGGGCAGGGCGGGTCGGGGCGGCTCTCCCCGAACCGCAACGTCGGCCACGCCGACGATTTCGCGCCCTGGATCGCCGATCTCGCTCAGTTCTGGCGTGACTGGGCGGCGGAGAACCACGGTCCGCGGGTCGTCGTCGGTCATTCGATGGGCGGGTTTCTGGTGCTGCGTGCGCTTGTCGATCGCGTGATCGACGCTGATGCGGCGGTGCTGGTCGCGCCGATGCTGGGGTTGCGTTCGCCGGTCGGGGCGAGGGCGGGCGGGTGGCTTGCCGGGCTGATGCGGCGCGCGGGCGATCCGGCCCGCGCGGCGTGGAAGGGGCACGAGAAACCGGGCGTGCAGGTCGACAGGCAGTCGATCCTGACCGCGGACGCCGAACGCTATTCGGACGAGGGCTGGTGGTATCAGCAATCGCCCGAGCTGAAGCTTGGTCCGCCGAGCTGGGCGTGGCTGGCGGAAGCATTTGCGGCGACCGACCGGCTGCGGCGCGATCCGGCGCTGCTGCGAATGACGGTGCCCACCTTGATGCTGCTCGCCGACCGTGACGCGCTGGTCGACTCGACCGCTGCGGCCGCGGTCGGTGCGCGGCTGCTCGATGCGACCGTTATCCGCTTCGGTGCGGATGCCGCGCACGAGCTGCTGCGCGAGGCCGATCCGGTGCGTGACCGCGCATTGTCCGCGATCGATTCGTTCCTCGACGAGCGGTTGGGGCGGTGAACTACGACATCGCGATCGTGGGCGCTGGGATCGCGGGGGCGAGTCTCGCCGCCGAGATCGGTACCCAAGCGCGCGTGCTGTTGCTGGAGGCGGAGGACCAGCCGGGCTATCACGCGACCGGGCGTTCGGCGGCATTCTGGTCGGAAACCTACGGCGGCGCGGCGATCCAGCCGCTGACCACCGCGTCCGGCGGCAGCTTGCGCGACGGCGGCTATCTCGAACCGCTCGGCTCGCTCCACATCGGGCGTGACGCGGATGCGGCGGCGATCGACACGTTCCAAGCGGAGTTCGCTGGTACGCCGGTGGTGCTCGACCGGGTCGATCCGGCGACGCTGGTGCCGGGGCTGCGGCCCGCCTGGCGTCACGGCGTGATGGAGGCGTCGTGCGCTTATATCGATGTGGGGCGGCTCCACGCCGATCGGCTCGCCGCCGCACGGCGCAGCGGTGCAACCGTCGAGACGCGCGCCGAGCTGGCGAGCGCCGAGCGCGAGGGTGGTCGCTGGCGCATCGCGACTCGCGACGGTCGCCGCTTCACCGCCGACGTGCTGGTCGATGCCGCGGGTGCCTGGGCCGACGCGGTGGCGGGCGCGGCGGGCGTGCGGCCGATCGGCATCCGCGCCTATCGCCGGACGATGGTGCAAATGCGGACCGATCCGTCCGCGCCAGCGGCGCTGCCGCACGTCGCTGACATCGCGGGACGATTCTACTTCAAGCCCGAGGCAGGCGGGCGGCTATGGCTGAGCCCGCACGACGAGACGCCGGTCGATCCGCACGACGTCGCGCCCGAGGAAATCGACGTCGCGACCGCAGTCGATCGGTTCGAGGGCGTGGTCGACTGGCGGGTCGAGAAGATCGAGCGGACCTGGGCGGGCCTTCGCTCGTTCGCGCCCGACCGCGCGCCGGTGTACGGGTTCGATGCCGAGGTTTCGGGCTTTTTCTGGTTCGCGGGCCAGGGCGGCTTCGGCATCCAGACCGCGCCCGCCGCCGCGCAGGTCGGCGCGGCGCTGTTGGTGGGCGGCGACATGCCGGCGGGCGTTGACGTGGAACGCTACGCTGCGACGCGGTTCGCGCGCGCCTAGGCCTGTTCGCGCTCGGCGAGCAGTGCGGTCTTCGGCCGCGCGCGCATCGCGACCACCAGCACGCCGAGGAGTGCGAGCGCGGCGCCAGCGATCATGCGGCGGTCGAGGTGGTCGCCCGTCAGCGCGACGCCGAAGGCGATCGTCGCGAGCGGCGTCATCAGCGTCAGCGGGGCGAGCAGATTGGCCTCGTAGCGCCGGATCAGCGCGTAATAACTGGTGTGCGCGACGACCGAGACGACGAGCGCGGCGAACAGCACCGCGGCGACGAACGGCCAGCCGATCGCGACCGCGCTTGCCCACTGTCCGCGTTCGAACAGTGCCGATCCGATCGCGAGCGGCAGGCACGAGACGACGCCGACCCACGCCTGGAACCTGAGCGGCGCGACATCCTCGACCTGCTTCATCATCACCGCTCCGAGCGACCCCGCGAACGCCGCGCCGACGATGAACCAGAGCCCCGCCGACAAGGCGACGCCGTGCGGGTTCCACACCACCAGCACCACGCCCGCGAGCGTCAGCGCGATGCCGATCCCGCGGCGCAGGTGGATGCGCTCGCCCAGCAGCACGATCGACAGCAGCGTGGTGAACGGCACGCCGATCTGGATGACGATCGCGGCGGACGAGGGCGAGGCGGTCTGCAATCCGATGAACAGCAATGCGAAATTGCCCGCGCCCATCAGCAGTCCGATCGTCGCTACCCGTAGTCTGGGGCGCGGCATCGGCCACAGCCACGGTAAGGTCGCGAGCACCACCACCGCGAAGCGGATCGCGGCGAAGAACAGCGGCGGCACGTGCCACTGACCCACCACGATCTTGCTGAGCACGTTGCTATAGCCCCAGGCGAGGCAGACCAGCACCAGGATCAGGAAGTCGCGCGCGCGCATCGGTTTGGTGAAGGGGCGATCAGCCGATCACGCCGCGGCGCGCGGGCGCTTGGCGATCGCAACCGCGGCGTCGCTCGCCAGCTTGTCGACGCGCTCGTTGTCGGGGTGGCCGGCGTGGCCCTTGACCCATTTCCACTCGATCCGGTGCGGCTTGGCGGCGGCGAGCAAAGCCTGCCACAGCTCGGCGTTCTTGACCGGTTTCTTGTCGGCGGTGCGCCAGCCGTTCTTCTGCCAACCGTGAATCCACTTGGTCAGGCCATCCATCACGTAGCGGCTGTCGGTCGACAGCGTGACGCGGCACGGCCGCTTCAACGCTTTCAGCCCCTCGATCGCGGCGGTCAGCTCCATGCGGTTGTTGGTGGTCGGGTTCTCGGCACCCGACAGCTCCTTCTCCGTCTCGCCCATCCGCAGCAGCGCTCCCCAGCCGCCGGGGCCGGGATTACCCTTGCACGCGCCGTCGGTCGCGATCTCGACGACGGGGAGTTCGGTTGACGAGAGTTCGGTGGTCATGCGTGGTTCTTCATGTGTTGAGGAAGCAGGTCGGGCGCGTAATGCCCGAGCCGGCGCAGGTAAGCGAGCGGGTCCTTGCGCGTCACCAGCGCATCGGCGGGGGTGTTGAGCCAGTCCCACGCCCGGCTGAGCGCGAAACGCAGGCACGCCCCCGCTGCGAGTGTCGGAAACGCATCACGCTCGGCGGGCGACAGCGGGAAGTGGCGCTCATATCCGGCGAACAGCGCGTCACCGATCGCGGCGTCGTAGCGCGCACCGCTCGCGTCGAAGCTCCAGGCGGTGTGCGTGATCGCGAGATCGAACACACGCACGTCGGTGCAGGCGAAGTAGAAGTCGATTAGCCCCGACACCTGATCGCCGCGCATCAGCACGTTGTCGGGAAACAGATCGGCGTGGATCGCGCAGAGGTCGAGCGTGTCGCGCGGCCAGGCGGCCAGCACGTGACCCAGCGCGCGGTCGAGCGCGTCGTGCAGACCGGGCGCGATCCCGTCGAGGCTGCGCCCACAACGTTCGAACAACGGTCGCCAGGTGTCGACGCCCATCGTGTTCGGCCGCGTGAGCGCGAAGTCGCCGACCGCGCGGTGCATCTGCGCGAGCGCCTCGCCCGCGGCCAGTGCCTGCGCCGGTGTGGGATGCGACAGCGACACGCCCGGCAGGAAACGGATCAGGCAGGCGGGGCGGCCTTCGAGCTGCTGGATCGCCTCTCCGCCGCGATCGGGAATGGCGGGCGGCACCGGCAACCCCTTGGCAGCGAGGTGATCGAGCAGCGCCATGAAGAACGGAAGGTCGGCGGCGGCCACGCGCCGCTCGTACAAGGTCAGGATGTAGCGCCCGGCGGTCGTGTCGACGAGGTAGTTGGAATTCTCCACCCCTTCGGCGATCCCCTTGGCGGAGACGAGCTCACCGACGTCGTAGCGCGCGAGAAAGCGGCTCAATGCCTCGGCGGAGACGTGCGTGTAGACGGCCATGCTCAATCTCCCGCGCAAAAGGTCACAAAGGTCGCAGGCCGACGTAGGTGCGCGCGCCCACCCGCGCGTCAGCGATCACCTACCCGTCGTGGCACGGTTCGCGCGTGCGGGACAGCGCACTCAGGCGGCGGCGTCGAGCCCGCGCGGCAGCTTGAACGCGATCGACTCGCGCGTCGTCTCGACCTCGCGCTCGATCACGTCGAACCGCGTCGCGAGCCGGTCGACCAGTTCGCGCACCAGCAGTTCGGGCGCGGACGCCCCCGCGGTGATGCCCAATGTGCCGACGCCGTCGAGGAACGCCCAGTCGAGCTCGGCCGCACGCTGGATCAGCGCGGCACGTACGCCCTGCCGCTCGGCGACCTCGACCAGCCGAACCGAGTTGGACGAATTGGGCGCGCCGATCACCAAGACCGCATCGCACGAATCCGCGATCGCCTTGACGGCGGCCTGGCGGTTCGAGGTCGCGTAGCAGATGTCCTCGCCGCGCGGCGCGTCGATCGAGGGGTAACGCGCGTGCAGCGCCGCGACGATCGCGGCGGTGTCGTCGACCGACAGCGTCGTCTGCGTCAGGAACGCGACGTTCGCCGGGTCGGGCAGGTTGAGCGTCGCCACGTCCTCGACCGTTTCGACCAGGGTCATCGCGCCCGCGGGCACCTGTCCGAAGGTGCCGATCACCTCGGGGTGGCCGGCGTGGCCGACGAACACGATGTGGCGTCCCGCCGCCACCAGCCGCTCGGCCTGGCGGTGAACTTTGGAGACGAGCGGGCAGGTCGCGTCGAGGTAGCTCAGGCCTCGGTCCTGCGCCTCGGCCGGCACCGATTTGGGCACGCCGTGCGCGGAAAAGACGACGTTGGCGTCGTCGGGCACCTCGTCCAGTTCCTCGACGAACACCGCGCCCTTGGCCTTCAGCGCGTCGACCACGAACTTGTTGTGGACGATCTCGTGCCGGACGTAGACGGGCGCGCCGTGCTTTTCCAGCGCGAGTTCCACGATGCGGATCGCGCGGTCGACCCCGGCGCAGAAACCGCGCGGCGCGGCAATCATCAGCTCCAGCGGGCGGCGCATGGTGCTCGCGGAGGTCGGCAGGTCGGCGGCGCCTTCGATTGCGGGGAGCGGGGACATGGCCACCCATGTACGCCAATGCTTGCTCCGGCGAAAGGCGGTTCCTATGGTGCGGGCTGAACGGGGCCGGCCTCTCGCTTGGAGAGGCGGTCCCGTCGCGTATCCGCTTCTTGTACCAGGAATGCCGCCTGTGCCCCTTCGCCGCCATCACCTGCCGCTCGTCCTGCTTCTCGCCGCGGCTGGGTGCGCCAAGTCGGGCGAGATCGATGTGACGGGCGGTGCCGCTGGCATCACCTCGGTCCGCTCGGCCTGTCCGGTGGTGGGCGTGCCTGCGGGAACAGGCGACGTGACCGTGTTCAATCCCGCGACCAGCACCGACGCGAGCGCGATCGACGTGACCGCGGCGATCAGCAACGTGCGGTCGACCTGCAACGACGCGGGCGACGACATCCAGACCACCGTGACCTTCGACGTGCGCGCGCGCCGCACGCAGACCGTCGGTCCGCGCGACCTAACGCTGCCGTATTTCATCGCGATCACCCGCGGCGGCAATTCGGTGGTGTCGAAGCGTGTCGGCGGCGTCGCGCTCCACTGGGACGCGGGGCAGGCGGTGGCGACCGCGAACCCGCAGGCGACCACGGTCGTCTCGCGCGCGCTGGCGACCGTGCCGCAGGAGATTCGCGACAAGCTGACGCGCAAGCGCAAGGCAGGTGACGAGGATGCGGCGGTTGATCCCTTGTCGCAGCCCGAGGTGCGCCAGGCGGTGCTGTCGGCGACGTTCGAGGCGCTGGTCGGTTTCCAGCTGACGCAGGATCAGTTGCGCTACAACGCGACGCGCTGAAGCGGCCGACGCGAGAGCGATTGACACGAATCTCCGGCGGCGGCAGAGCGGCGAGCGTCGACGCGGGGGCACATGCCCGTGCGTGGGCGGCGCGGGAGAGTGCGGCCGGCCTTTGAGGCACCTGGCCGCCGCCGAAGGAGCAACCACCCCGGAATCTCTCAGGCAGCAGGGACCGCGTCAGCCTATCGACACTCTGGAAAGCGGTTGCGCCGTTCACCCGGCGCGATCCACCGAAGGGGTAATCGCCTCGCAAGCGGCGAGAAAGCTCTCAGGTTCCGTGACAGAGGGGGGCATGATCGCCGCGCGACCCCGCGCCGTGATGTCCTTTCGTCAGGAAGCCGTGATGAGCGACAAGATCCAACCCACCAACGGCGCTTCCGGCCCAGAAGAAGATGGGGATGAAGTCGTCATCGAGACGCTGACGCTTCCGCTCGACGCGTGGCACCGCGCGCGTGGCGGCCGCATGGTCGAGTTCGCCGGCTATCACATGCCCGTTCAGTACGAGGGCATCATGGCAGAGCATCTCTGGACGCGCGAGAACGCCGGGCTGTTCGACGTCAGCCACATGGGCCAGCTCTCGATCACCGGCGAGGGCGTCGTCGCGGCGCTGGAGGCATTGCTGCCGGCCGAGATCCAGAAGCTGCCGTTCAACAAGGCGCGCTACTCGCTGCTGCTCAACGAGGAGGGCGGCGTGCTCGACGACCTGATGCTTACGCGTCAGGCAGAGGACCGCGTCTACATGGTCGTCAACGGCGCGACCAAGTACGACGACGTGTCGCACATGATCGAGCATCTGCCCGACGACGTGACGATCAACCTGATGGAGGATCACGCTCTGCTCGCGGTGCAGGGGCCGAAGGCGGTCGACGCGGTGTCGCGGCTGATCCCTGGCGTCGAGGCGCTGGTCTTCATGCAGGCGGGCGCGTTTCAGTGGCAGGGTCATGACGTCTGGCTCAGCCGCTCGGGCTATACGGGTGAGGACGGCTACGAGATTTCGCTGCCCGCCGAGGCGGCGGAGGCATTCGCCGACGCGCTGCTCCAGCAGCCCGAAGTAAAGCCAATCGGCCTCGGTGCGCGCGACTCGCTGCGGCTCGAGGCGGGGCTGCCGCTCTACGGCCACGATCTCGATCCCGAGACGACGCCGGTGATGGCCGACCTCGGCTTCGCGCTATGGAAGCGCCGGCGCGAGGCGGCGGACTTTCCGGGTGCGCAGCGCATCCTCGCCGAGCGCGAGCGCGGTCCCGCGGTCAAGCGCGTCGGCCTGCTGGTCGAGGGTCGCCAGCCGGTGCGCGAGGGCGCGAGCGTCGTCGGCGACGACGGCGCGGTGATCGGGCGCGTGACCAGCGGCGGCTTTGCCCCCAGCGTCGGCGCGCCGATCGCGATGGCCTATGTCCCGATCGAACTCGCAGCCCCGGGCAGCGCCGTCCGCCTCGTCCAGCGCGGCAAGGTCCACGCCGCGACCGTCGCCGCGATGCCGTTCGTTCCCCATCGTTACTACCGAGGAGCCTGACCCCATGAGCCGTTATTTCACGCAGGACCACGAGTGGATCGAGGTCGACGGCGAGACCGGCACGGTCGGCATCTCCGACTATGCGCAGAGCCAGCTCGGCGACATCGTGTTCGTCGAGGTGCCCGAGGAGGGCAAGTCGCTGTCGAAGGGTGACGACGCCGCGGTGGTCGAGAGCGTCAAGGCCGCGTCCGACGTCTACGCGCCTGTCTCGGGCACCGTGATCGAGGGCAACGCCGCGCTCGCCGACGATTCGTCGCTGGTGAACTCGGATCCCGAAGGCGAAGGCTGGTTCTTCAAGCTCACGCTCGCCGACGCGTCCGAGCTCGACCAGCTGATGGACGAGCAAGCCTACGCCGCCTTCGTCGAGAAGCTCTGACTAACTCCCCTCCCTGATCAAGGAGGGACCGGGGCAGGCCGGCGGTGCGACAGCACCGACACCTGCCCCTCACGCGACCCAACCTCGACCCCTCCCGGGCGGAGGGAGGAGCATCGAATGCGCTACCTGCCACTCACCGACCATGACCGCGCCGACATGCTGTCCGTCATCGGCGCCGCGTCGATCGACGACCTGTTCGTCGACGTGCCCGAGGCCGCGCGGCTGGGCGGCCCCGTCGCTGGCCTGCCGAATCACGCCAGCGAGCTGAGCGTCGAGCGGCATATGACCGCGCTGGCGCGCCAGAACACGGTCGCGGGCGAGGTGCCGTTCTTTCTCGGCGCGGGTGCGTATCGCCACCACGTGCCCGCCAGCGTCGATCACCTGATCCAGCGCGGCGAGTTCCTGACCGCCTACACGCCCTACCAGCCCGAGATCGCGCAGGGCACGCTGCAGATGCTGTTCGAGTTCCAGACGCAGGTCGCGCGTCTGCTCGGCACCGATGTGGCGAACGCCAGCATGTACGACGGCTCGACCGCGTGCTGGGAAGCGATCGGCATGGCGCGGCGCATCACCAAGCGGGGCAAGGCGATCCTGTCGGCGGGGCTTCACCCGCACTATGTCTCGCTCGCGAAGACTATGGCCAAGTACACCGGCGACGTGCTCGATACGACCGCGCCGTGGCTCGTCCCTGACATGGACGTGGACCGTCTGATCGAGAAGATCGACGGCGATACGTCGTGCGTGGTGGTGCAATATCCCGACATCCTCGGCCGCATCGCCGACCTCCGTCCGCTCGCCGACGCGTGCCACGCCAACAAGGCGCTGCTGATCGCGGTGGTGACCGAGCCGGTCGCGCTGGGCGCAATCCGCTCTCCGGGCGAGATGGATGCCGACATCGTCGTCGGCGAGGGCCAGTCGCTCGGCGTGGGCCTCCAGTTCGGCGGGCCCTACGTGGGGCTGTTCGGCTGCAAGGAGAAATATGTCCGTCAGATGCCGGGCCGGTTGTGCGGCGAGACGGTCGATGCGGACGGCCGCCGCGGCTTCGTGCTGACGCTGTCGACGCGCGAGCAGCATATCCGCCGCGAGAAGGCGACCAGCAACATCTGCACCAATTCGGGGCTGTGCGCGCTCGCCTTCTCGATCCACATGACGCTGCTGGGCGAGGCGGGCTTGCGGCAATTGGCGGCGACCAACCACGCCAATGCGGTCGCGGCGGCGGAGCGGCTGGCGCAGGTGCCGGGCGTCAAACTGGTCAACGACGCGTTCTTCAACGAGTTCACGCTTAACCTCGGGCAGGAGGCGCGACCGATTGTGCGGGCGCTGGCCGACAAGGGCGTGCTCGCGGGCGTGTCGCTCGGTCGGCTCTATCCGGGTGAGGACGACCTCGCCAACGGGCTGATCGTCGCGGTGACCGAAACGGTGACGCGAGAGGATATCGAGGCGCTGGCGACCGCGCTTGAGGAGGTGTTGGCATGAGCATCAACCAGAGCGGCTGGCGTCCCGAGATGACCGCCAAGAACGGCGAGAGCGCCGCGACCTTCACGGGCAATCGCGCGCTGATGCTCGAAGAAAAGCTGATCTTCGAGATTGGCTCGGCCGAGACGACCGGGGTCGAGATCGCGGAGCCCGTCGCTGTCACGTCGCGGCTCGGCGACCTCGCGCGCACCGCGCCGATTGGGCTGCCCGGCCTGTCCGAGCCCGAGACGGTGCGTCACTATACCCGGCTGAGCCGGCAGAATTACGCCATCGACTTGGGACTGTTCCCGCTCGGTTCGTGCACCATGAAGCACAACCCGCGCCTGAACGAGAAGATGGCGCGGCTGCCCGGCTTCGCCGACGTTCACCCGCTTCAGCCGATCGACACGGTGCAGGGCGCGCTCGGCGTCATCAACGAGCTGGCGGTGTGGCTGATCGAGCTGACCGGCATGCACGGCGTCGCGATGAGCCCCAAGGCAGGTGCGCACGGCGAGTTGTGCGGCATCCTGTGCATCAAGGCGGCGCTGGAGAAGCGCGGCGAGGGGCATCGCAAGATCGTGCTGGTGCCCGAGAGCGCGCACGGCACCAACCCCGCCACCGCCGCCTTCGCGGGCTTCCAGGTCGAGGACATCCCCGCGACCGCGGACGGGCGCGTCGACACGGCAGCGCTCAAGGCGCGGCTCGGCCCCGATATCGCGGCGGTGATGATCACCAACCCCAACACCTGCGGGCTGTTCGAGCGCGACCTAAAGGAGATTTCGGACGCGGTGCACGCGGCCGGCGGCTACGTGTATTGCGACGGCGCGAACTTCAACGCGATCGTCGGGCGCGTCCGGCCCGGTGACCTCGGTGTCGACGCGATGCACATCAACCTGCACAAGACCTTCTCGACCCCGCACGGCGGCGGCGGGCCGGGCTCGGGACCGGTGGTGCTGTCGGAAGCGCTGTCGCCGTTCGGCCCGCTCCCCTTTACCGAGCGCCACGGCGACGGGCACATCACGCTGGTCGAGGAGGAAACCGTCGAGGACCGCCACCCCGACAGCTTCGGGCGCATGACGGCGTTCCACGGTCAGATGGGCATGTTCACACGCGCGTTGACCTATATCCTCAGCCACGGTGCCGACGGTCTGCGCCAGGTGGCGGAGGATGCGGTGCTGAACGCGAACTACGTGCTGCGCAGTTTAGAGGACGTGCTCGACGCGCCGTTCGGCAAGGCGGGGCCGTGCATGCACGAGGCGCTGTTCTCCGACGCGAACCTCGCCGACGGCTTCTCGACGCTCGACGTCGCCAAGGGGCTGATCGACGAGGGGTTCCACCCGATGACGGTCTATTTCCCGCTCGTCGTCCACGGCGCGATGCTGGTCGAGCCGACCGAGACCGAGTCGAAGGCGGCGCTTGATCAGTTCATCGGCGCACTGCGCAGTGTCGCCGAGCGCGCCAAGGCGGGCGACGCCAGCCTCAAGAGCGCGCCGCACTTCGCCCCGCGCGCCCGCCTCGACGAGACGCTGGCGGCAAGGAAGCCCAAGCTGGTGTGGAAGGAACCCGCGCCGGTCGCGCAAGCGGCGGAGTAGGTCAGTCTACTTCCGCGACCGCACCGCCGATCAGCGGTCGCGGTGGAGGGCCGGGCACCACCGGTACGGCGGCGCTGCCCGGATCATCCGGTCGGTGCCGTTTGGGGCGGACCGGCATGTCGCCGGCACGCAGCGCGGCCTCGACCCGCAGTCTGAGGCTTCGTGCACGCGCGGCTCGATCGGGCTTCGGCATCATCGTCTCCCAAGTGATCTACGGCCCTCATACACCCTTTCGCGTCCCGAGCGAAGAAGCCGCATGATCGTCGTTGGCCGACGCCGCTTCCGTTCCGGCTCGCGGGCGCCTAGCCTTTTCGACATGACCAATGCCTCGGCCAACTGGATCAGCTACGCGATTACGCTCGCGATCGTCGCTGGCGTGATCGCGTTCCGGTGGAAACGAATGAGCCGCCCGCGGCCGTTGAAGCTCGAGCGGCTGTGGGTGCTGCCCGCGCTCTACGCTGCCTTGTGCGTCGTCCTCTACGCGCAGCATCCGCCGCGCGGGGCGGCTTGGTTGTTCTGCGCGGCCGCGGCGGGGCTGGGGGCACTGCTCGGGTGGCAGCGCGGCAGGATGATGCGCATCGCGGTCGACCCGGACACCCACGCGCTCAACCAGCGCGGGTCCCCCGCGGCGCTGCTGTTTATCGTCGCGCTGGTCGCCGCCCGCAGCGGCGCGCGGATCGCGGTGGAGCGCGGCGGTTGGGGCATCGATCCGTTCGTCGTCGCCGACGTGCTGATGGCGATGGCGCTCGGACTGTTCGCGGCGATGCGGGTCGAGATGCTCCTGCGCGGACGCCGGCTGCTGGCAGGCGCAGTCTAGGCGATCCCCTGCGCCACTGCCTGCCGCGTCTCGGCGCGGCGACGGACGTGTTCGCGCCAGACGATGTACAGCCCCGAGGCAACGATCACCGGCGCGCCGACCCAGGTCGCGGGCGCGGGCAGGCGGTTGAACACCAGCCAGCCGAGCAACGTCGCCCACAATAGCGCGGTATAATCCATCGGCACGACCGTGGAGACCGGGCCGAGCGTCAGCGAGCGCGTCATCGCGATCTGCGCCGCGCCGCCGATCACCCCGATGCCAAGCAGGATCGCCCACACCATCGGCGCGTGCGTCTGCGCTGCGAACGGGTAGGCGACCCCGAGCGGCACGAGCGACAGGCACGAGAACCAGAACACGGTGGTGAGCGGCGCCTCGGTCCGCCCGATCGTGCGCAGCAGGATCGAGACGGTCGCGGTACCCGCCGCCGCGGCGAGTCCGGTCAGCGCGCCAGCGAGCGGGAACGCTTCCCCGCCCGGCTGCGCGACGATCAGCACGCCGACGAACCCTGCGAACACCGCTGCCCAGCGCCGCCAGCCGGTGGGTTCGTGAAGCACCAGCGCACCGAGCACGGTGGCGAAGATCGGCATCGAGAAGCCGATCGTCGTCGCCTCTGCGAGCGGCAACATCGTCAGCGTGGCAAAGGTCAGCGCCATCGCGGCGAGCCCCAGCACGGTACGCAGCACGTGCGCGCCGAACCGCCGCGTCTTGAGGCTAGCGACGCCGGGGCCGCTCGCGACGATGCCGCCGACCAGCAGCGTCGCGCCGAACTGACGCCAGAACATGATCTCGGGCAGCGAAGCGCCGCGTGCCTCCGCGAGCTTGATCCCGACATTCATGAACGCGAACAGCACCACCGACAGCAGCCGCAGCGCAATAGCGAGCAGCACGCGGTCGGTCGCGCTTCGGTTGGTGTCAGGTGTAGCCACGCGCCGTGCTTCCCCGATCGGGACGCACGGCGCAACCGGCGACGGGTCGCTCAGCGCACGCAGCTGCTCGCCGCGCTCGAATCGAGATCGAGGCAACGACCGTCGAGCCCGGATACGGGCAGGTTGATCGTCGCGGCGAGCGTGGGGACGATGTCGACCGTTTCGACCGACAGCGGCTGCTCGAACCCCGCTATACCCTTGCGCCAGAACAGGATCGGAACGCGGCGGTCGTAATCCCACGGCGATCCGTGCGTCTCGACATAGCCCGGACCGGGCTTGGCGATCGTCGTCACGCGCGGGCGCAGCAGAACGAGGAAGTCGCCCGAGCGGTCGGGATCGAACGACGCGCGCGCGCGCTCGAGCAGCGTCCACGTCTCGGGCGGCGTGGTCGGCATCGGCGTGGCAGCGATCTGCTGGCGGGTCAGCGCGGCGGCGACCTGCGGCTGCGCGGAGAAGCGCTTGACCGCTTCGGCGATCACCGCGGCACGGCGGGCCGGCGGCACGTCGTCGGCGACGTAGACGTCGCCCTCGCTCGCGAGCAGCACCGGGCCTGCAATCCCCATGTCGCGTCCGATCGCAGCACCGATCGTTTTGGCAGTCACGTCGGCGTTGACGCGCGCTTCCATCGGCATCGCGCGCTGCTGCTGCCGCTCGGTCATGTCGTGCGCGCCGTGGTCGGCGGTCAGCACGACCTCGTAGTCGAGCCCCCATTGGTCGAGTTGCGCGAGGAAGCCACCGATCGAATGGTCGAGCTCGTTCATCTGGATGCACATCTCCGACCCTTGCGTGCCGAAGGTGTGACCGATGTAATCGGTCGCCGACGCGCCGACTGCGATGATGTCGGTCTGCGGGCCGCGGCCGAGCCTCATGTCGCCGATCAGCGCGGCGGCGAGCGCGAACACCGCGCCGTCGCTCGCGGGCGAGGCGCGGAACGCCTTGGCATCGCCCGCCTGCCGCTCGAACCGGCCGGTGCCGAGAACCTGATCACCGACCTGCACGGGCACGGCGATCGAGCGGCAGAAGCCCGGCAGCTCGAGCCCCGCCTGCGGTTTGGCGAGCAGCGCCGTCACCGCGGCGTTGGTCCGCGCAACCGCGGGTGGCGTCTTGCGCGCGGCGTAGGAAATGAAATCCTTGCCGCCCCAGAACCACAATTCGTCGACCTTGTGCCCGCCCATCATGATCGCGGCGCGGTCCTTGCCCGCGACCGAGACGACGCGCGTGCGCGGGTCGCGCGCCTTCATCATCTCGCCCAGCGTCGGCACTTTCAGGTGCACGTCGCTGGGCACGTATTTCTCGTGATCGCTGCCCGCCGCCGCCTCGTCCTCGGCGCAATAGACCTGCTTGTCCTCGCGCCCGGCGCGCTGGTTGATCCAGGTGTTGGCGACGATCCCGGTATGCGCGGGGCGCATGCCGGTCAGGATCGTCGAATGGCCGGGGCATGTCTCGGTCGCGGCATGGCTCTGATAGCCCGAGGGGAACACCGCGCCGGTCAGCAGCCGCGCGAAGCCGTCGGTGAAATGGTTGCGGTACTGCGCGAACAGGTCGGCAGAGAATTGGTCCACCGAGATCGCGACGATCAGCTTGGGCGGCGTGCGCGGCGCGGCGGGCGCGGCAGCCTCGCTCCTTGGCGCGACGGGCGGTGCGGCGGGCGCTCGCTCGCGCGCCTCGCGCGAGTTCTGCGCGCTCGCGGGCAGCGCGAGCGCGGAGGAAAGGAGCAGCGCGGCGGCGAGGGCTTTCATGAGGGTACCTTGGTGCAAAGCTAGGTCTGCCCGGCTATGAGCCGGGGTTGATGGTCAGGCAAGCTGTGCGCGCGGCGCTTTTCATTCTGATGACGGTGGCGGCGCTCGGGTCGCCGATGGCGTGGGCCCAGACCCAGACCCAGACCCAGGCCCAGACCCAGACCCAGGCCCAAGCCCAAGCCCAGACCCAAGTGCCGGGTGCCAAGCACATCCGCCTGACTCTGGTGGCCGAGAGCGACCGTCCGCGCAGCGGCAGCACGATGCGCGTCGCGTTCGAGGCGGTGCCGGAAGCCGGCTGGCACGGTTACTGGAAGAACCCGGGCAACGCGGGCGTCGAGACGCAGGTCGCGTGGACGCTGCCCGCGGGGGCAAGCGCCGGCGCACTGCGCTATCCGGTGCCCGGACGGCTGCTGATCGCGGGGCTGATGAACTACGTCTACGAGCGGCCGTTCGCGCTGCTCGCCGACGTGACGCTGCCTGCCGGGCTCGCCGTGGGCACGCGCGTGCCGATCGCGGCGAAACTCACCTACCTCGTCTGCACCGAGCAGATCTGCGTACCCGAGCAGCAGGAGGTCGCGACCAGCGTGACGATCGGCGACGGCGCGATCGCGCCCGAGCGGCGCGCGGCGTTCGACGCGCACGCACGCGCGATCCCGCGTCCGCTCGGCTCTCCTGCCACCTATCAGGTCGAGCAGGGCCGCTTGCGGTTGTCGATCCCTTATCCCGCCGACGCGGCGCTGGGGCAGGCGTGGTTCTATCCCGCAGCGCCCGGCGTGATCGACATGGCCGCGCCACAGCAGGTGACGCGCGACGGCGACCGCGTGGTGATCGAGACCAAGCCCACCGCGACACCCCCGACTGGTCGCATCGAGGGTGTGCTGGGAACCGCCGACGGGCAGGGCTTCGTCCTGTCCGCGATGCCCGGCACCGTCGCAGCGGCAGAGGCGCAGGGCAGGGTTTGGGCGGCGGCGCTGATCGCGTTCGGCGGCGCACTGCTCGGCGGGTTGCTGCTCAACGTCATGCCGTGCGTCTTCCCGATCCTGAGCCTGAAGGCGCTCAGTCTCGCCAAGTCGGGCGAAAGCGAGGCGCACGCGCGCGCCGAGGCGCTGGCCTATACCGCGGGCGTGGTGCTCGTCTGTCTGGCGCTCGGCGGCGTGTTGCTGGCGCTTCGTGCAGGCGGCGCGAGTGCCGGCTGGGCGTTCCAGTTGCAGGACCCGCGCGTCGTCGGCGTGCTGCTGATCCTGGTCGCCGCGATCGCGCTCAATCTGGCGGGGCTGTTCGAGCTGCCGACGCCGCGCTTCGCTAGCACGAGCGGGGTCGGCGGCGCGTTCATGACCGGGGCGCTCGCCGCCTTCGTCGCGACGCCGTGTACCGGGCCCTTCATGGGCGCGGCACTCGGCGCAGCGCTGGTACTGCCCGCGGTGGCGGCGATGGCGGTGTTCGCCGGATTGGGGATCGGCATCGCGCTGCCGTTCCTGCTGCTCGGGTTCGTGCCGGCGTTAAGGCAGCGATTGCCGCGGCCGGGCGCGTGGATGCAGCGGCTGCGCCACATCCTGTCAGTGCCGATGTTCCTGACCGCGCTCGCGCTCGCCTGGGTGCTGGGGCGGCAGGCCGGGGTCGACGGCATGACGCTGGGGCTGGCGGCGGTGCTGCTCGCGAGCCTCGGGCTATGGTGGACCGGCCGGCGGCAGCACGCCAGGCGCGAGCGCGCCGGCTGGCCCGCGAGCGTCGCGCTCGCACTTGCCCTAGCGGGCGTGCTGCTCGTCCGCGCGGCACCCACCACTGCGTCGAGCGTCGCGGCGCTGCCGGGCGCGGAGCCGTTCAGCGAGGCGCGGCTCGCCGCCTTGCAGGCGGAAGGGCGGCCGGTGTTCGCCTATTTCACCGCCGACTGGTGCCTGACGTGCAAGGTGAACGAGAAAGCCGCGATCGAGACGCAGGCGGTCGCCGACGCGTTCGCGAAGCACAAGGTGGCGGTGCTGGTCGGCGACTGGACCGATGGCGACGCGACGCTCGGCCGCTTCATCGAGCGCCACAATCGCGCCGGTGTGCCCTTGTACCTGTGGTACGCCAAGGGCGCGCAGAGCCCGCGCGTCCTGCCCCAGATCCTCACCAAATCCACGCTGACCGGGCTTTCGTCCTAGCCCGGCTCTTGTGCACTGCAGCTTTGTTCCCCAGCATGCGGCCAAATCGCTGCGGGAGCGTTACGAGCCTCATGGGGACACAGGCATTCGACGAGATCATGGGACCACCCGAGCGCGAAGGGGCCCGAAGCGAACTGGTCGACCTGTGCCATTGGCTCCAAGCCACCCCAGCCGACGAACTGCGCCGGCGACAGGAAGCAGCCGAGACGACCTTTCGGCAGCTTGGCATCACCTTCGCCGTTTACGGTGACAGTGATGCGTCGGAGCGAATTATTCCGTTCGACATCGTGCCGCGCATTTTTCTGGCACGCGAATGGGCGCGGCTGTCCGAAGGGCTGATCCAGCGCGTCGAGGCGATCAACGCGTTCCTCCACGACATCTACGGCGAGCGCCGCATCTTGAAGGAGGGCGTGCTGCCCGAGGATCTGATCCTCGGCAACGCGCAGTTCCGGCCCGAGATCGCCGGCATCCGCCCGCCGCACGACGTCTGGGCGCACATTTGCGGCATCGATCTGGTGCGCACCGGACCTGACGACTTCTTCGTGCTCGAAGACAATGCGCGCACGCCCTCGGGGGTCAGTTACATGCTGGAAAACCGCGAGGCGATGGTGCGGTTGTGCCCCGAATTGTTCTCGCAATTCCGTGTCGCCGCGGTCGACAGCTATCCCGACATGCTGCTCGAGACGATGCGCTCGGTCTCCCCGCGCGGATGCGGGCAGAACCCGACCTGCGTCGTGCTGACGCCCGGTCACTATAATTCGGCCTATTACGAGCACAGCTTCCTCGCCGATTCGATGGGTGTAGAGCTGGTCGAGGCGGCCGACCTCGTCGTCGACGACGACGTGGTTTACATGCGGACAATCGCCGGGCGGGTGAAGGTCGACGTGATCTATCGCCGCGTCAACGACGATTTCCTCGACCCGCTCGTCTTCCGCCCGGATTCGATGCTCGGCGTGCCGGGGCTGATCGCCGCCTATGCCGCTGGCAACGTCGCGATCATCAACGCGCCGGGGAACGGCATCGCCGACGACAAGGCGATCTACAGCTACATGCCTGAGATCGTGCGCTTCTATTCGGGCGGCGAAGCAAAGCTGCCCAACGTCGAGACCTGGCGCTGCCGCGAGCCGCAGGCGCTCAAATACGTGCTCGATCATCTGGACGAATTGGTGGTGAAGCTGGTCGATGGCTCTGGCGGTTACGGCATGCTCGTCGGGCCGACTGCGAGCAGGCAGGAGATCGAGACGTTCCGTGCCGCGCTGATCGCCGAGCCGCACCGCTACATCGCGCAGCCGACGCTGGCATTGTCGACCGTGCCGACGCTCGCCGACTCCGGTCTCTCGCCGCGCCACGTCGATTTCCGCCCGTTCGTGCTGACGGGATCGAAGGGCGTGAAGGTCGTCCCCGGCGGGCTGACCCGAGTCGCGCTCAAGGAAGGATCGCTGGTCGTCAACTCGAGCCAGGGCGGCGGCACGAAGGACTCGTTCGTGCTGATGGACGACGCGAACAGCATGACGCAGACGATGGGCGGAATGACCCAGTCGATCGGCGCGGACGGGATGGTGCAGTCGCTGGGCGGCGCCGACCTGACGCGGGAGGTGCGCTGATGCTCAGCCGGACCGCCGCCTCGCTCTACTGGCTGGGGCGCTATCTCGAGCGCGCCGACTTCGTCGCTCGGCTGGTCGAGGCGACCGTGCGCCTCGACGTGCTCTCGTCGCGTCCCGCGGGCGAGGCGGCGTGGCGCTCCGCGCTCGCGGTGACCGACAGCGAGACGGCGTTCGAGGCGAGCGGCGCGCCGCTCACGCGCGAGGCGGTGGTCGCCTTTCTCAGCACCGATACCTCGCACCCGGGATCGATCGTCCGCTGCCTCCACGCCGCGCGTGACAATGCGCGGGCGGTGCGCACCGCGCTCAGTCGCGAGGCGTGGAGCGCGATCAACGGCGCATGGCTGATCTTCGATCGCCGCGTGACCCCGCTCGACTCGACCGCGACACTGGGGCTGGTCGACAAGGTCAAGGCGGAGACGCGCGGGTTCGAAGGCGCGGTGCACCGCATGCTGCGCAATCAGACGACCTTGTTCATCCGCCTGGGTCAGGTGATCGAGCGCGCCGACAACACCGCGCGGCTACTCGACGTCAAATACCACCTGCTGCTGCCCGCCGGCGAGCCGGTCGGCGGCACCGTCGACCGCGACCAATGGACCACGATCCTGCAAACGGTGTCGGCGGTCACCGCCTATCGCTGGCTCTACAACGACGGATTGCAGCCCGCCAACGTCATCGACCTGCTGCTCAGCCGCGCCGAATTACCGCGCAGCGTCGCGGGATCGATCGACGAAACGGTGTCGATCCTGAACGCGCTTGCCAAGTCGCTCGGCGGGCAGGGCGAGGCCGATCGCATGGCGCGTGGACGCCACCAGCGAACGCTGCACACCCGTACTGGCGACGTCATCGCCTCGGGGCTGCACCAGCATCTGGAAGCGTTGATCGTCGAGAACGACCAATTGCACGCGGCGATCGGTCGCCAGTTCAAGTTCAACTGAGATGCGGCTGTCGATCGACCATCGCACCACCTATCGCTTCACCGAGCCGCAGGCGCGCGTGGTGCAATTGCTGCGCATGACGCCGCGCAACACGCACGACCAGATCGTCGCCGACTGGCACATCGCGCTCGACTGCGACGCGCGCATCACGGAGGGGCAGGACGGCTTCGGCAATGCGACCACGATGCTCTACATCGACGGACCGGTCGATCGCATCGACCTGTCGGTGACGGGCGAGGTGGTCACCAGCCACTCGGACGGTGTCCTGCACGGCACGCTGGAGCCGCTGCCCGCGCGATTGTTCGTGCGCGACACGCCGCTGACCCGCGCCGATGCGGCGATCACGGAATTCGCGCGCGAGGTGCTGGGTGAGGAGCCGGGTAGCGTCGCGGCGCTCCACCGTCTCAACCATGCGGTCGGCGAGCGCTTCACGCTGGCGCGCGGGCGGCCCGAGCCGGGGCTGGCGGTCGCGGACGCGTTCGCGCGCGAGACCGCGACGCCGCGCGATCTGGCGCACGTCTTCATCGCCGCGGCGCGCGCAGGCGGCGTACCGGCGCGATACGTGTCGGGTTACTGCGAGCTGCACGAGGGCAACCGGCCCGCGCCGCACGGCTGGGCCGACGCGTGGATCGAGGGGCTCGGCTGGGTCGGGTTCGATCCGACGTTGCGACTGTCGCCCGAGGAGCATCACGTCCGCGTCGCGGTCGGTTTCGACGCGGTCGGCGCCTCGCCGGTCGCGGGTACGCGGATGGGCGAGGGTGACGAGCGGCTCGATGTGGCGGTGTCGGTCAGTGCGGAAGGGTAGGAGCGTTCAGGCCGGCTGGCTGACCTTGCGCGGCTGTGTCTCGGCCGCCTCGTCCTCCAGCAGCGACCAGCCGCGCGGGCCGAGTATCTCGATCGGGCGATAGCGGGTCTTGTACGCCATGCGCGCCGATCCCTTCACCCAATAGCCGAGATAGACGTAATCGAGCCCGGCATCGCGCGCACGGTGGATGTGGTCGAGGATGATGAGATTGCCCAGACCCGGCCACGCCGCGTCGTCGGGGTCGAAGAAGCTGTAGATCATCGACAAACCGTCCGCCTGCCGATCGGTCAAACACGCGCCGATCAACTGGCCGGGCACGCCGTTTTCGGCCGGGGCACGATATTCGACGATAACGGAATTGACGGGCGATTGCTCGACCATGTCGGCATAGTCCATCTCGTCCATGCCGACCATGCCGCCGGTCGGGTGCCGCGCGGCGAGATAGCGGCGCAGCAACTGGTACTGCTCGTCGGTCGCCCATGGGCGGCAGGCGCTGATTTCGACGTCGGCGTGGCGGCGCATCAGCTTGCGCTGTGTCGCATTGGCGCGGAACTCGCCCGCCAGCACGCGCACCGACACGCAGGCCGCACACCCCGCGCACGACGGGCGATAGGCAACCGACTGGCTGCGGCGGAAACCGATCCGGCCGAGCGCGTCGTTCAACTCGGCCGCGTGCGGGCCGGACAGCTCGGTGAACACCTTCCGCTCCTGCCGGCCCGGCAAATACGGGCATGGCTGCGGGCTGGTCACGAAGAAACGCGGGAAACGAAAAGGCGCGGTCACCGCCGACGATTCTCCAGATGGGCGAGATACGGAACGCCCGTGTCACGCATATGAATCGCGCACGCCACGGTGAAAAGACGCTTTACCATGATTGTGGGTTAACGCGCGCGTCAGGCGAGCTCGACTGCGCTCACCTCATATCCCGCCGCGCGCAGCGCCGCCACCAGGCTGTCGAGATGCGCACGGTCGCGTGCCTCGCACTCGATGTCGGTGATCAGCCCCTTCGCCGGTAGCGTCGTGAATACGCGCTGGTGATAGACCTCGATGATGTTGATGCGTTCCTGGTCGAAGATGCGCGCGACGTTGAAGAGCGCGCCCGGCTGATCCTGCAAGCGGATGCGCAGCCGCGCGAGCCGGCCCGAGCGCGCAAGGTCGCGCAGCAGCACGTTGGCGAGCAGTCGCGTGTCGATGTTGCCGCCGCACAGCACGACCCCAACAATACGGTCCTTGAAGCGATCGGGATGCTGGAGCAGCGCCGCGAGCCCCGCCGCGCCCGCGCCCTCGACCACGGTTTTCTCGATCTGGAGCAGCAGGCTGACCGCTTCCTCAAGGCTGCGTTCGGACACGAGCACGATGTCGTCGACCAGCTCGCGCACCATCATCGAGGTGATGCCACCGGGCTCCTTGACCGCGATTCCTTCCGCCAGCGTGTCGCCCGCGCACGGCATCTGCGTGCCGTTCACGCGGTTGTACATCGAGGGGTAGAGTTCCGCCTCGACCCCCACGACCTCGATCGCGCGATCCGCGCCGCGCGCGACCGTCGCCATGCCCGAGATCAGCCCGCCCCCGCCGATCGGCACCACCAACGTGTCGATCTCGGGCACGTCGGCCAGCATCTCGACCGCGACCGTGCCGGTGCCCGCGATGATCCGCGGATCGTCGAACGGGTGAACGAAGGTATAGCCGTGTTCCGCCTCCAGCACGCGCGCGTGGGCGTAGGCGGCATCGAACGTCTCGCCCTCCAGGATCACGGTCGCGCCGTGGCCCTTGGTCTGCGTCACCTTTACGATCGGCGTGTTGCGCGGCATCACGATCGTCGCGGGCACGCCCAGCCGGTTGGCGTGATAGGCAAGCCCCTGCGCGTGATTGCCCGCCGACGCCGCGATCACGCCCTTGGCGCGCGCCTCGTCGGAGAGTTGCAGCAGCGTGTTGAGCGCGCCCCGTTCCTTGTAGGCGGCGGTGAACTGGAGGTTCTCGAACTTCAGGTACACGGTCGCGCCGGTCAATTGGCTCAAGGTGCGGCTGATCAGCGTCGGCGTGCGCACCACCTGATCCTCGATCCGCCGGTGCGCCGCCGCGACGTCGGCGCAGGTGACGGGAAGCGGGGTGCCCGAAGACTGGGTGGAGGATGCGAGCTGGGTGGCCATCGCAGCGCCGTAGCGGAATGCGCGGGCAAGAGGAACACCCGCGATATCCGGTGAAACATGGCAATAGGCGGGCGCCAAGCCGTGGAGGAACGCGCGACACCCCACCGGCATTGATCGGGCGTGCAGCGTTACTTCTTCTCGCCCCGCATCGCTTTGCTGGTGATCGTCGCTGGTCTCGCTTACGCCGCGTTTGACCTGTGGTGGCACGGCTTCGTCGTGGTTCACGATCCGAACGGCCTCGTCGTTGCCGCCGCTATCGAGGATGGTACCGCGCGGCGCCCGCTACGCTTGTTCTCGAACGGTTATTGGGCGACGCGCCCGACGCTCGACGGGGTGATCCGCATCACCTGCCGCAGCGGCGTGCGTGTCGCGCGCGGCGATGTGCAACCGGGGCGTCAGCTCGCCTATACCGTCACCCGCGATGATTGCGCCCGCACGCGGTGAGCGAGGACAGGCGCGCGAAACTTACCGCGCCGCGAACGCTGCCTGGTAAGCCGGCTTCACCATCGCCAGGATCGCCGGCGTAACCGGCAGTGTCACCTCATATTGTCCCTCGGCGTAGGACCCGGCGACGTAAGGATCGGCGATCAGGCCGATGCGGTTTATGTGACGTCGGTCGCTGGAGCCGAGCAGCAGGGTCAGGTCGCTGAGCGGCGGGCATTGGCTGAACAGGTCGCCCGTGTCCTTGTACGGTGCGAGGCGGCGCGCACGCTCGGCCTTCAACCGCGCGCAGTAAATGGGCGCGATGGCGTGCTCGAGTGCGGCCGGTGAGGTGAAGACCGCGGCCGGATCGAGCCTTGCCCCGTGCGCCTTGTCCCACAACAGCGCGCCGGTTGAGAGATTACCGTGCAAGCCGCCGGTGAAGCTGTAGGCTTTATATGACAGGCTCAGAAAGCGCGGGGTGCTGGTCACGACCTTCCACGTCTTATCCTAATCATTACGGTGGAAGGGGTAAGCCGCGCCCACCGAATCGCGCCGCGCGGCGGCGGCGCCGAGGGCCGTCCGCGCGTGCAGCGCCTTGGCTTCTGCATCCAGCATGGCGCGCAATCTGGGGATCGCGGCGACCTCGGTCGGGTAGGCATAGGTAAAGCTATAATCGGCAGTCTCGATCGTTTCCGCCGCTGCGCTCGCCGCTCCGAGCGCTATGATCACCGCTGCAAAGAGAACCCGCATCGCCCGCTCTCGCCAAAATTGCGTGACCATCATAGAGCGTGATCCATGTACGCCACCAGTCGTTCCCGCCGTCTCTCGCTCCTCACCTGCGTCGCGGCGCTTGTTGCCGCCACGCCCGCTTTCGCCGACGCGCTGATCGACAATGTCGCGGGCGTGACGCTCGACAAGTCCGGCCGTGTCGTCCGCTTCAAGGCGATGGTGGTCGACAAGGCGGGCCGTGTCGTCCGCCTGATCGCCCCCGACGAGCAACCGCCCAAGCGGACCAAGAAGAACCCCGGCCCAGTGTACGACTGGCGCGCCGACATGAAGGGGCGCGTGCTGGTTCCCGGCATGATCGACGCGCACGGCCACGTGATCGAACTGGGGTTGCAGGCGCTGACGCTCGACCTGTCGGACACGACCTCGCTTGACATGGCAAAGGCGAAGATCGCCGCTTATGCAAAGGGCAACCCCGAGCGCGCCTGGATCATCGGCACCGGCTGGAACCAGGAGAAATGGGGGCTCGGCCGCTTCCCGACCGCGGCCGACCTCGACGCGGTGGTCGCCGACCGCCCGGTGTACCTCAGCCGCGCCGACGGCCACGCCGCCTGGGCGAACAGCGCCGCCATTCGCGCGGCGAAGATCACCGCCGCCACCGTGTCGCCCACGGGCGGGCGGATCGAGAAGGGCGCGAACGGTGCGCCCGCGGGCGTGTTCGTCGATGCCGCGACGCAGCTCTTCGACCGCGCCGTTCCACCGGTGACGCCGAAGGACCGCACCGCCGCGTTCCTCAAGGCGCAGCAGATCCTGCTCGGCTACGGCGTCACCGCGGTCGCCGACATGGGGAGCACGATCGAGGATTGGATGACCTATCGCCGGATGGGTGACATCGGCGCGCTGCGCGTGCGGATCATGTCCTACGGTCACGGCATCGACACCACCGTGATGATCGGCGGCACCGGCCCGACCCCGTGGCTGTACGACGACCGGCTGCGCTTAAACGGGGTCAAGATCTACGCCGACGGCGCGCTCGGCTCGCGCGGCGCGTGGCTGAAGGCGCCCTATTCCGATGCGCCCGGCAACCGCGGGCTCGGCTTTCTGACCGACGATCAATTGCAGAACACGATGAGCCGCGCGGCGATGGACAATTACCAGGTCGCGGTCCACGCGATCGGCGACCGCGCCAACCAGCAGGCTTTGGACGCGATCGGCGAGCTGTCGCAGACCTACAAGGGTGATCGCCGCTGGCGGATCGAGCACGCGCAGGTGGTCGATCCCGCCGACCTGCCGCGCTTTGGCAAGAACGGCATCATCGCCTCGATGCAGCCGACCCACGCGACCGGCGACCGCGTGATGGCGCAGGCGCGGTTGGGCGAGGCGCGGCTGGCGGGCGCCTATGCGTGGCACTCGATGTTGGCGAATGGCGCAGGGCTCGCGTTCGGCTCCGACTTCCCGGTCGAGCGGCCCGATCCCTGGGCGGGCTGGGCCGCCGCCTTCACCCGCACCGACGCGAACGGCGAACCCACCGGTGGCTGGCGCCCCGAAGAGGCCGTCACGCGCGAGCAGGCATGGTGGGCCTTCACTGGCGGCGCGGCTTATGCCGGGTTTGCGGAAAGCAAGTTCGGCAATCTTGCACCCGGACAAAAGGCCGACTTCCTGATCGTCGACCGCGATCCCGCGACCGCCGCACCCGCCGACTTGCGCCAGACCAAGGTGTTGGAAACCTGGATCGGCGGCGAAAAGGCGTGGGAGCGCAAGTGACGCTGCATACCCAGGCTCAACGATAAACCTTCAAGGAGAACACGGATGTCGGACACGTTCACGGGCCTCGAACTGCGCTCCGCCGCGCGCGAAGACGGCACCTTGGTGCTCAACCTGGAGGAAACGACGCTGACGGCGCCGGGTGAGGGCGAGATCGTCGTTCGCGTCGAGGCCGCGCCGATCAATCCGTCCGATCTCGGCCTGCTGCTCGGCCCAGCCGACGTGTCGACGCTCGAAACCTCGGGCGACGCCGACCGCCCCATCGTCACCTTTCAGGTTCCGCGCGAGCGGCAGGGCGGAGTGCGCGCGCGGCTCGGCCAGTCGCTTCCCGTCGGCAACGAAGGTGCGGGCACCGTTGTTGCGGCCGGTGCGGGTGCGGAAGGATTGCAAGGCAAACGCGTTGGCATGATGGGCGGCGCGATGTACGCGCAGTTCCGCAAGCTCAAGGCACGCGACGTCGTGCCGTTGCCGGAGGGCGCGAGCGCGGCCGATGGCGCATCGATGTTCGTCAACCCGCTGACCGCCTTGGGCTTCGTCGAGACCGCGCGGATGGAGGGGCACAAGGCGATCGTCCACACCGCTGCCGCATCGAACCTCGGGCAGATGTTGCAGAAGATCTGCCTCGCCGACGGTGTGCCACTGGTCAACATCGTCCGCTCGGAGGAGCAGGCCGCGATCCTGCGCGACATCGGCGCGACCCACGTGCTCAACAGTCGCGACGAGGATTTCCGCCGCAAGCTGGTCGACGCGATTGCGGAGACGCAGGCGACGGTCGCGTTCGACGCGATCGGCGGCGGCTCGCTCGGCAGCGACATCGTGCAGGCGATGGAACAGGCCGCGGCGCGCAACATGAAGGAGTTCAGCCGCTACGGCTCGGACAGCTTCAAGCAACTCTACATCTATGGCGCGCTCGACCTGTCGCCGACGGTGCTCAACCGACTCGCCTTCGGGTTCCAGTGGAGCGTGTCGGGATGGCTACTCACCCCATTCATGAAGCGCGCCGGTGCCGAGGTGGTCGGCCGCATGCGCCAGCGCGTCGTCGACGAGCTGACTACGACCTTCGCCAGCAACTACACCCGCACGATCGGGCTGGCGGAGGCGCTCGATCCCGAGGTCATCCGTGCCTATGACCGGAAGGCGACGGGTGAGAAATATCTGATCGATCCGAGCCGGTAATCAACCATCCACCGCCCGTTGTTCGGTGAGGGGCGCGGTAAAGCGAGCAATTCGCCCAGTTCGTCGCCCCGGACTTGATCCGGGGTGACATAAGTACGCGAAAATCAATCGTCGGCGCCCAGCGCGCGCTTGCCGGCTTCGACCTCCTCGTCGCTCGGCGGGGTGGGTAGTTCCTCACCGGGCGCAAGCGCGTCGTCGGGAATGCCCGGTCCAAGGCTCGAGATGCTGTCGCCGAGCGGGCGGCCGTTCGGGCCAGTGCTGATCTTGCGGTCGTCGTCCATGTTGTCACCAGCGCCTGCGCCCGCCGAACGTTCCCGTCAGCGCAGCGCACGCACCGCGGGCGTGTTGAGACAGCGTAGCATCGCGCCGCGGGTCATCGGCCGTCCCGGCGTCGCCGCTCCGACTGGGGCGATCTCCTGCGCTTGCCCGATCGCCACGCCCGCGAAGTTGCCGCCGCCACTGCAACGCATCGCTGCGGCGAGCATCCGTGGCGGCGTGTCATAGCCTTCGTATGACAGCCGAAACGTGCCCCAGTGGATCGGCAACCCGCGCGCCGCGCCCAGCTGCTGATACACCAGCGCTGCCTCGGCCGGTCCGATATGGCTTCCCGACGACATCTGTCCGGGCGCGAAGCGGAACGCGCCGATCGGGATCAGTGCGAGCCGAATCGGACCGAGCGCGGCAGCTTCTGCCGGCCAGCGCCCGTCGCCGAAGCCTGTGTCGCCGGCGAAGAACAGGTTTCCACCGCTAGGAAATCGCACCACGAAGCTGGACCAGAGTGCGCGATTGCGATCGGTGAACCAGCGGCTGCCCCAATGGTGGTTGCGCGTCACCGCGACCTCAACGCCCGGACGCACTGCCACGCGCCCACCCCAGTCGAGCGCGGTTGCCTTCGCACCCGTCTGCGCGATCACGCTGTCATTGCCCAGGCTGGTGACGATCGCGGGTTTGTCGCGCTGCCACAGTCGCTTGAGCGTCGCGTTGTCGAGATGGTCGTAATGGTTGTGGCTGATCAGCACGAGGTCGATGTGCGGCAGATCGTCGAACGTGATGCCGGGTGCGGCGACGCGACCGGGGCCGAAGCCGAACGGGCCGGCATGCTCGGTATAGACGGGGTCGGTCAGGATATTTAGGCCGTGCGTCTGCACCAGCACGGTGGCGTGGCCGATCCAGGTCGCGACCATCCGCTCACCATCGACGCGCGACGCGGGTCTGGTCGCGGAGACGGGCACGCGGTCGGGCCAGGCGGGGCGGTCGTCGCTGCCGGTCAGTTGCCGCCACAGGAAGCCGCCGCGACTGCCGCCGCCCGGCGCGCGTGCGGTATCCTCACCATCGGGGTTGAAGAAGCGCGCGCCGTCGAAATGGCCGCTCTCCGGCCCTTCGTAGTAGATGCGATCGAGGAAGCGCGGCACGATTGTGATCGCCAGGCCTGCGGCGACGACGAGCAGCACCAGCGTGCCGCCCACGATCTTCAGCCATGTTGCCACGCGCTTCACCTCGACCATTGATCCGGATCAACGCGCGGGATCGACGCGCAGGCCCGTCAGCGCAGCAATTCGTCGCGGATGCGGATCGCGCGCAGCGACACGCGCACTTCGATCATGAACGCGACGAGGCTGGCGATCAGCAGCAGCATGGCGAGGATGAACCCGGCGGCGACATATTGCCCGATGTGAAATTTGAGCAGCGCGGCGATGAACAGCAGCGCGACCACCACGCAGGTCATCACCGCACTCGACACCCCCATCAGCAGCGCGGCGTTGATGATGCCGATCCGCTTGTTGAGCAGCCGCAGCTCGGCGACGTGGCGATCGTGTTCGGTGCCGCTTGAGCGTGGGTGGAGCACCTCGAGCGCGCGGGCACGGTCGACGACGCGCGACAGTCGCCCCGCCAGCACGTTGAGCAGCGCGCCGATGCCCGCCAGCATGAAGACGGGGCTGAGCGATACCTGGATCGTCTCGGCGATGGTCGAAACCGTGGGGGCGTAAAGCGGCACCGCGTCAGCCAGCCTTGCTCAGATGTCCGCCCGCGCCGACCAGGATCGCCTCGACCGCGTCGAGCAGTCCGGCGAGCGCGTCGGGGCGGCTCCAGAAATGATGGTCGCCGCTGCCGAGCCGGTCGAGCGACGCTTCGCGCGCGGCGATCAGCGTCTGTAGCGCGAGGCTGGCGAACAGGATGCGCTGGTTGATCGTCGCCGCCGACAGCGGCGCGAGCAGGCGATGGACGTGCGCGACGAAGCGGCGGAACCCTTCCGAATGCTCGGGCACCGTGTCACGGAACAGCGCGCGGCGCTCGTTCTGTACGTTGACGATGAAGCGGAAGTACGTCTCGTGCTCACCGGTCGGCCCGCGCAGCTCGATGTTGGGCAGCACCATCGCGCGCACTACCTCGGCGAGGGTCGGGGTGCCGCGCATTTCCAGTTGGTCGAACAGTGCACGGCGACCGGCGTCGATCAACTCGGCGCCGTCGATCAGCAATTCGCGCAGCAGCTCATCCTTGCTGCCGAAGTAATAATGCACCGCGGCAGCGTTGCGCTGTCCCGCCGCCTCCACCACTTCGCGCATCCCGACCGCGGCGATCCCGCGCTCGGCGAACAACCGCCTGGCGGCGCGCTTTAGCTCGTTGCGGGTGGTGTTCCCGCGCGAGACGGGCGGCGCGGCGGCGGTCGTGGGGGTGGCGTCCATCATGCATCAGCATCCACGAAGCGGAGGGGAGCCGCAAGCGCCGAGGAACGCGGCGCGGGTCCGAAACGCTTCGATGCCGAAGAAGCGAGGAGTGGGTGGATGGGCTATCTGTTGATGATCCTGGCGGGTGCGTTTCTGGTCAATTGCGTGCCGCACCTGAGCGCGGGCCTGCGCGGCGAGGCGTTCCCGACGCCGTTTGCAAAGCCGCCGGCGCGTGGATTGTCGAGCCCGCGCACCAACATGCTGTGGGGCAGCGGTAATTTCGTGGTCGGCATCGTGCTCGCGCGGACCGGCTGGCCGATGCTCGCGTCCCAGGCGGCGCTCGCCTGCGCCGCAATCGGCTGGCTGCTGCTCGGCTGGTATCTCGCCGGGCATTTCGGCGCGGTCAGGGCCGAGCGGGCGCGGCGCGACTAACGCTTCTGCGCGGCAAGCCGGCTGATCAGGATGGCGCTGCGTGTCGCCTGGCGTGGCAGGCTGGCGAGATCGATCCACTCGCCCTCGGCATGCGCGCCGCCGCCCGACGCGCCCATCCCGCCCAGCGTATCGGCATCGGCGGCGACGAAGCTCGAGTCCGCCGCGCCGCGCTTCGCCGGATCATATTCGGGCATCTCGGGCAGCGACAGGTCGCGATTGACCGCGTTCAGTTGCGCCAGCAGCGCGCGGTTGCCCGCGGTCGGCGCCATCGGAGGATAACCGTCGGAGAAGGTGATCGTGGCATCGGTGCGCGGCAGATGCTGCGCGACGATCGCCGCCATCCGGGCCTGCACGCGCGCGTCCTGCTCGGGTGACAGCGTGCGCAGGTCGCCGCGCGCCACCGCCTGCGCGGCCACGATGTTGGTCTTGCCGCTCGCGCTCGCGCGCACGCCGCTGTCGTCCAGCGCCGCTGGCGTTCCCGCCGCCATGACCCCGACATTGTAGGTGACGTTTGGCTCGGGCAACTCGCGCCGGAACGCGTCGAGGATGCGCGCGAGTTCGTAGGCCGCACCGTAGCCCAGCGCGGGCCCGAACACCGCGCTCGAATGGCCCGTGATGCCGGTCGCCGTGATCGCCCAATTGATCGAGCTGCGCCGCGCGGTGGTGCCCCAATCGCGCCCGCCCTCGGTGGCGACATTCTCGTATTCGAGCGCCACGTCGGCCCATTTGCCCGCCGCGATCAGGTCGGCGCGCGCGAGGGCGAGCGGTGCGCCGGCGCGCTCCTCGTCGCCGGTTAGCACAACCTGTATGTCGGCGTTCTTGAGCGTGCCCGCCGCCTGCATCGCGTGCAACGCGGCAACGATCACGACCAGCCCGCCCTTGTCGTCCCCCACGCCGGGGCCGTAGGCGCGCGTGCCTTCGCGCCGGAATCCGGTGAACGGGCTGTCGGGCTCGAACACCGTGTCGAGGTGACCGATCAGCAGCACGCGCTTTCCGCGGCCGTTGCCCTTATGCGTCGCGACGATATGGCCCGCCCGCCCGGTCGCGCGCATGTCAACGAAGCGTACGTCGAAACCGAGCGGCGCGAGTTCACGGCGCATTATCTCGCCCACCTTCGTCACGCCATCGAGGTTGAGCGAGCCCGAATTCTGCTCGACCAATCGTTCGAGCAGCGCCTCACTCCGCCCCGCGTCGGCGGTGACCACGTCGCGCATCTTCGTCTCGACGGGAGAAAGCGTGGCGGCAGCGGCAGCAACGGCGAGCGAGAGCAGGGTGGCGATCATGTTCGCCAAGCTAGAACAGTTCCGCACCGATCTGAACAGCGATCAGCGCCGGTCGCCTTTCACTTGATCGATAGATCGCGGCAGCATCGCAAAGTTTAGCCCGCGCAACCTCAAACAATGCGAAAAGCCCGCACCGCGCTCGGCGGTACGGGCTCGTCATAGTGCTAGGCCGTTCAATCAGTCCTTCGCCGATCCCGGTTCCGCCATCTTGCGATGTTGTTCGGCAAGCACCGATCCGGGCACCACATTGGCGAGCACGCCCTGGATCTTCGTCGTCCAACCAGAGAAGACCGACGGCTTGCCGCTCATCAGCGCCTTCCAGCCGTCCTTGGCGACATCCTCCGCCGAGCGCTTGTTCGGATCGCTGCCGACCTGCGTGTCGAGTAGGTCGCCGCGCGCGAAGAACTCGGTGTCGACCGGGCCGGGCATCAGCGTGCTGATCGTGACACCGTCGGCGTCCTTCAACTCGTTGCGCAGCGCCTCGGTGAAGCTGTCGATGAACGCCTTGGTCCCGTTATACACCGCCTGGAACGCGCCGGGAATGTAACCCGCGATCGATCCGACCACCAGCACCTTGCCGTCATTGCGCGCCACCATGTCGGGCAGCACGCGCTGGAGCAGATAGGCGGTGCCGGTGATGTTGGTATCGACCACGTGACGCCAGTCTTCGACCTTCTGGTCGAGGAAGCCGTGGCCCAGCCCGCGTCCGGCATTGGCGCACAGCACGTCGATACGGCGCCCGTTCGCGGCGGCGAGCAGCTTATCGACGCCCTCGATCGTCGACAGATCGGCCTCGACCGCCTGCACGCTCGTGCCGAACTGCTCAAAATCGCGCGCGGCGTCGTTGATCAGCGCTTCGTCGGCGACGACGAGAATGTCGTAGCCGTCCTGCGCAGCGAGCGTCGCGAGCTCGAACCCGATGCCGGTCGAGGCACCGGTGATGATGGCGAATTTGTCGGCCATTACGTCTCTCCTGTTAGCCGTTTAGGCCGGGCTTGAGCACGATCTTGGTGTAGTCGTTCTGCTCGTCGTGGAACTTCTGATAACCGGTCGGCGCGTCCTCCAGGTCCATCCGGTGCGAGATCAGGAAGGTGGTGTCGATCTTCCCGTCGATGATCGCCTGGAGCAGCCCGGGCAGATAGTGCTGGACGTGGGTCTGCCCGGTCTTGAGCGTCAGCCCCTTCTCCATGAACGCACCCAGCGGCCATTTGTCGACGAAGCCGCCGTAGACCGCGGGCATCGACACGCGCCCGCCCTTGCGGCACGCGATGATCGCCTGACGATTGGCGTGCGGGCGGTCGGTGCCGAGGAAGGTCGATGCCTTCACCTGATCCACCACGTTGTCGACGTACAGCCCGTGTGATTCGAGGCCGACCGAGTCGATCACCGCGTCCGGCCCGATCCCGCCGGTCATCAGCATGAGCGCGTCGTAGATGTCGGTCTGCTCGAAGTTGAGCGTTTCCGCGCCGAACTTCTTGGCCAACTCCAACCGGCGCGGAAAGTGGTCGATCGCGATCACGCGTTCGGCTCCCATCAGGAAGGCCGACTGCACCGCGAACAGCCCGACCGGGCCGCAGCCCCATACCGCCACCGTGTCGCCAGGCTCGATGTCGGCATTCTCCGCCGCCATCCAGCCGGTCGGCAAGATGTCCGACAGGAACAGCACCTTGTCGTCCTCGATGCCATCGGGGATGACGATCGGGCCGACATCGCTGAACGGCACGCGGACATATTCCGCCTGACCGCCCGCATAACCGCCGGTCATGTGGCTGTAGCCGAACAGCCCGGCCATCGGGTGGCCGTACAGCTCCTGCGCGATGTCCTGATTGTCGGCCGGCAGTCCGTTGTCGCAGGCCGAGTATTGGTGCTTGCCGCAATGGTAACAGCTGCCGCATGCGATGGTGAACGGCACCACGACGCGCTGCCCCTTCTTCAACGTCGACTTCGCGCCGACCTCGACCACCTCACCCATGAACTCGTGGCCCAGGATGTCGCCCGCCTTCATCGTCGGGATGTACCCGTCGTAGAGGTGGAGGTCCGAGCCGCAGATCGCGGTCGAGGTCACCTTGATGATGCAGTCGCGCGGGTTGACGATGCCGGGGTCGTCCACCGTGTCGACGCGCACGTCATGCTTGCCATGCCAGGTCAGCGCTCTCACAGCCCCATCTCCTCGAATTGCTTCTGGTTCATCGCGGGGGTCGCGATCTCGCCCGCTTCCATCAATTGCTTGAACCGCCGTAGATCGCGGCGCGCCTGGATCGCGGGTTCGCGCTGGAACATCTTGGCGATCAGCTTGCCGACCACGCCCGCGGGTGGATCGTACAGGATCGTCGCGGTCACCACCGTGCCGCGCTGCCCTGCGTCGCGGAATTCGACGCGGCCCGAGTTGGGCACGTCAGCGCCTTCCTCGCTGGTCCAGGCGATCAGCGCATTCGGCTGATCCTCGGTCACGCGCGCGTCCCACTCGACCGTGGTGCCGCCCGGCGCCTTCACGACCCAATGCGAGCGCGTCGCGTCGGGCGTGTCGATGCTGACCACATTCTCCATGAACGAGGGCAGGTTGGAGAAGTCGCGGAAGTAGGCGTAAACCTCCGCCACCGGCTTGTTGATCGTCACCGCGCGCGCAAGCGCGCTGCTGCCCTGCGACTGTGGAATGGTCGCGGCGGTCAGTTCATCAGGGTTCTTCTTCGCGGTCACCACCGGACCGTCGTCGCGGCTATCGGTCATACCAGCCTCCGTTATCAACGCGCCCGACAAGCGCGCGGGCCGCGGCAGCGTTCCCTCATGCGAGTGAGTTGTTGATGTAGATCAATGCCTTGCGCGTCGTGCCCGTAACGATTGCGGCCAGCATCTTACGAATGATGTCCGTGCCGCGCGGGCGCGTTGAAGTGCCTAGCGGCCACGATCATCTCGGTTGCATCGCGGGCCCGAGAGGCTCGCCCTAGCACGGAGAGGACCATGTCACCTATCATCGCCGCCGCGCTGCTCGCTGCCTCCCCGGCGGCCGCGCACCTGCATCACGAACGCTTCGAGCACGCCGGTACGGCGGTTGAGGCGACCTATCAGGGCACGATGCACACCGAGATGCGACAGGTAGGCGCCGTCTCTGCACCGGGGCGCCCCGCAACGCTGCGCTGCCGCTGGCACGCGCGTGTCGCGGTGGACCGCTACGCGCGCCACGCCGCCGGGCACATTGCGGCGCGACGGATCGAGGCACCCGCACTGCTCAGCGGCACGCGGCCGGGCTGGTGCGCGGGTCAGCGCGCGGCTATCCACGCCGAGGTCGCCGCCGCGGGCGAGCGGATGCGCGCGCACCTGGTCGACGTCGCCGCCCGCGACCGCCGCGACCTGATTGCCGATCTCGAACGGATACAAGGATAGTCCATGCGTAAACCCGCCGTCGCCGCCTGGGCGCTGCTCGCCGCAACCGTCGTTCCCGCGCAGGCGCAGGTCATCCCGCATGCCGGGGTCGAGACGACCACCGACGAGCGGCGGCGCGGGATCAGCTGGAGCGATGGCGAGGGCGCGCTTGCCGCGTCTGCGCGACTCGACCTGTCGAGCGGGTTCGACGTCGGCGTCCGCGCGCTCACTACGCGCGGTGATCCGCGTCACGGCGGCGCGGACGCGGTGTTCGAGCCGACGCTCGGCTACAGCCAGTCGGTCAATGGTTTCCGGCTCGATGCGTTCGCGACCGGGCACGTCTTCACGAACGGCAACGGTCCGCTCGATTATTACGAAGGCGGGGCAGGGGCGAGCTACACGCTCGGCCCGGCAGAGGCGGGGATCGAGGCGCGCTACGCGCCGTCGCAGGATGCGATCGGCGGCAGCAATCTGTACTTGGGGCTACGCGGGCGCGTCGGGGTGCCGCTGACGCCGTTCAGCTTCACCGCGAGCGCCGGGCGATCGAGCGGTCGCGTCAACGATCCCGTCCGCGCGGCGCGACTGCGGCCCGACGACACCTATTATGACTGGTCGTTCGGCGTGCAGCACGCGACCGGGCCGCTGGTGCTGACGGTGGAATATACCGGCACCGACATCGACAACACGCGCGCGCTGTCGCCGTTCGCCGCGCGGAACAACGCGGGTGACCGGATCGCGGCGCGCGCGGCGGTCAGTTTCTAGGCGCCGTCGATCCACTCCCGTCACCCCGGCGGCGAGCCGGGGGGCGGCTTTCTTAGCCTACGTAAGAGAAAAGGCGCTCGGATCGCTCCGAGCGCCTTTTCCTTGTCGTGGCATCGCCGCGGCAAAGCCGCGTCGTCGGTCCTCGCCGATGCGAGCCGGCCGGCACCGCGTATGCGAACGGTTGCCCGCTCGCACCGGCTGGCGGCACGCCAGCCTTACGCGCTGTAATACATATCGAACTCGACCGGGCTCGGCGTCATTTCCCAGCGCGCGACTTCCGACCACTTGAGCTCGACGTACGCCTCGATCTGGTCCTTGGTGAACACGTCGCCCTTCAGCAGGAAGTCGTGGTCGGCCTGGAGCGACTCGAGCGCCTCGCGCAGGCTCGCGCACACCGTCGGCACTTCCGCCAGTTCGGCCGGCGGCAGGTCGTACAGGTTCTTGTCCATCGCCTCGCCCGGATGGATCTTGTTCTGAATCCCGTCCAGACCCGCCATTAGCAGCGCGGCATAGGCGAGATACGGGTTCGCCATCGCGTCGGGGAAGCGCACCTCGACGCGCTTCGACTTCGGCCCCGTACCGTAGGGAATGCGGCACGATGCCGACCGGTTGCGCGCCGAATAAGCGAGCAGCACCGGCGCCTCGTAACCCGGCACCAGCCGCTTGTAGCTGTTGGTGGTCGGGTTGGTGAAGGCGTTGATCGCCTTCGCGTGCTTGATGATGCCACCGATGAAATAGAGGCAGGTGTCAGACAGACCCGCGTAGCCGTTACCCGCGAACAGCGGCTCCTTGCCCTGCCAGATCGAGAAGTGCGTGTGCATTCCCGATCCGTTGTCCTCCTTGATCGGCTTCGGCATGAACGTCGCCGACTTGCCGTACGCGTGCGCGACCTGGTGCACGACGTACTTGTAGATCTGCATCCGGTCGGCGGTCTGCGTCAGCGTGCCGAAGGTGAGGCCTAGCTCGTGCTGCGCCGCCGCCACCTCGTGGTGGTGCTTGTCGCACGGCAGGCCCATCTCGATCATGGTCGAGACCATCTCGCCGCGGATGTCGACTGCCGAGTCGACCGGCGCGACGGGGAAATAGCCGCCCTTGGCGCGCGGACGATGCGCCAAATTGCCGCCCTCATATTCGCGGCCCGTGTTGGTCGGCAGTTCGATATCGTCGATCTTGAAATACGACTGGTTGTACGACGTGTCGAAGCGGACGTCGTCGAACATGAAGAACTCGGCCTCCGGGCCGACATAGACGGTGTCGCCAATCCCGGTCTGCGCGACATAGGCTTCGGCGCGCTTGGCGGTGGTGCGCGGGTCGCGCGCGTAGCCTTCTCCGGTCGAGGGTTCGACGATGTCGCAGAACACGATCAGCATCGGCGTGGCCGAGAACGGGTCGGTATAGACTGCGTCCAGGTCGGGCTTCAGAATCATGTCCGACTCGTTGATCGCCTTCCAGCCCTCGATCGAAGAGCCGTCGAACATCAGCCCGTCGGTCCACTCGTCCTCGCCCATGACGCTGGCGACCATCGTCAGGTGCTGCCACTTACCCTTGGGATCGGTGAAGCGCAGGTCGATCCACTCGATCTCCTCGTCCTTGATCTTGCTCAGAACGTCTGCGGCCGTGTTTGCCATGTCGCTTCTTCCTTGATCGTGCGCCGCGCCTTGGGGGCCGGCCGTGATGGAACTGGAGGGATGAAACCTAGGGGATGTGGGTCGCCGCGGCGGTGACCCGCGGATGACCGATGCGTCAGATCGCGTCGTTGTCGCGTTCGCCGGTGCGGATGCGCAGCGCGGTCTCTACCGGAATGACGAAGATCTTGCCGTCGCCGATGCGCCCGGTCTGCGCGGCGGCGGCGACCGCCTCCACCACGCGCTCGGCCAGGCCGTCCTCGACCACGACCTCGAGCTTCACCTTGGGCAGGAAATCGACGACGTACTCGGCGCCGCGGTACAATTCGGTGTGGCCCTTCTGACGGCCGAAACCCTTGGCCTCGGTCACGGTGATGCCGCTCACGCCGATCTCGTGCAGCGCTTCCTTCACCTCATCAAGCTTGAACGGCTTGATGATCGCTTCGATCTTCTTCACGCGTGAACGTCCCAACTCCGACAGACACCCCGGCGCGTCGTCTTGCAGCGAACGTGCCAGCCAGCCGGCCTGAGGGCAAGGGCAGAAAAGCGCGGATTTCTGCCGTTCTCGTGCCGCCAAAACGAGCACGCGCATGTGCCTTGCTCAATAAACAGGCACACGCAGGAGCACTACAGATAAGGCGGCTTGTCGAACCCGGCAGGCGAGGTGGTGAAGATCTCGCATCCCGTCTCGGTGATGCCGATCGAATGCTCGAACTGCGCCGAGAGCGACCGGTCGCGGGTGACTGCGGTCCAGCCGTCGTCGAGCAGCTTCACGTCGGGACGACCGATGTTGATCATTGGCTCGACGGTAAAGATCATGCCGGGGCGCAACTCGGGCCCGGTGCCCGGCCGCCCGACGTGCACCACCTCGGGCGCGTCGTGGAACAATCGCCCGACACCGTGACCGCAGAAGTCGCGCACCACGCCGTAGCGGTGCGCCTCGGCGTGGCGCTGCACCGCGTGCGCGATGTCGCCCATGTGGTTGCCAGGCTTCGCCTGTTCGAGGCCGAGCATCAGGCATTCGTACGTCACCTCAACCAGCCGGCGGGCCTTCAGCGGCACGTCGCCGATCAGGTACATGCGGCTCGTGTCGCCGTGCCAGCCGTCGACGATCGGAGTCACGTCGACGTTGACGATGTCACCCGATTTCAGCGGCTTTTCCGTCGGGATGCCGTGGCAGACGACGTGGTTGATCGAGATACACGACGAATGCGTGTAGCCGCGATAGCCGAGCGTCGCGGGCACCCCGCCGCGCTCGTTAATGAAGTCGTAGATCAGCCGGTCGATCTCGGCCGTCGTCACGCCCGGCGCCATATGCGGCGCAATCATGTCAAGCGTCTCGGCAGCCAGCCGCCCCGCCTTGTGCATGCCTGCGAACGCGTCGGGGCCGTGCAGCTTGATCGCGCCGTCGCGCCCGAGCGGCGCGTCGCTGGTGACGGTAACGTAGTTGGTCATGGGCTTGGATATAGCGCCATTGCGCTGCGTTTGCGAGGCTGCCCGCTTGCCGATAAGGACCTGCTGTATGAGCGAACGCATCTGGACCGCCGCGCTGGTGGTGATCGGCGACGAAATCCTGTCGGGCCGCACGCAGGACAAGAATGTCGCGCAGATCGCAGCATGGCTCAACGTTCAGGGCATTCGCCTGGCCGAGGTGCGCGTCGTCGCCGACCGCGAGGAGGCGATCGTCGAGGCGGTCAACACGCTGCGTGCGCGCAACGACTACCTCTTCACCACCGGCGGCATCGGCCCGACGCACGACGACATCACGATTGACGCGATCGCCGCTGCGTTGGGCGTAAGCGTCGAGCACCACCCGGAGGCGGTCGCGACGCTGGAGCGCTATTACGAGACGCGCGGCGGCGTCACTGAGGCGCGGCTGCGCATGGCGCGCGTCCCCGCCGGCGCGGACCTGATCGAGAACCGCGTGTCGGGTGCGCCGGGCATCCGCATCGGTAACATCTTCATCATGGCGGGCGTGCCGCACATCACCGCGGGCATGCTCGACGCGCTGACCGGCACGCTGGAGGGCGGTCGCCCGGTCGTGTCCAAGTCGATCGGCGGCTGGGTGGCGGAAAGCGAGGTCGCCGATACACTGCGCGCCGCGGAAAAGGCGCACGAAGGCGTCGCGATCGGCAGCTACCCCTTCTTCCGCGAAGGCCGCGTCGGCGCGAACTTCGTCGTCCGCTCGCCCGACGAGGCGCTGGTCGACCGCTGCCTCGCCGATCTGACCCGCGTGCTGGAGGATGCGGGCTACGAAATTACCGCCGGCGGCATCTGACTAGTCTCGTCATCACGGACTTGATCCGGGATCACGCTGCCTTTTTTGCTGATTGCGTAGAAAGCGTGACCCCGGATCAGGTCCCAGGTCACGTTATCTTCGCGTCGATCAAGTTCGTGAGATCGTCCATCGTATTGACGTTCGGTACCGTCACCCCGGGCAGCACCGCCGCCACGTCCGCGCTCATGGCCCAGCGCCGAATCGAGCGGCTCTCGCCCGACGCCAGCCGCGCGAGCAGCGGGTCCAGCAACCGCACCGGCCAGTGCCCCACCGTCGGCGCCTCCGCCGCGCAAGCCGCCTCCTTCGCCAGTAGCGCCGCGACGAGCGCGTTCGGCAGGCTCGGCGTGTCGCACGCGGTGGTCAGCACCGATGAATGCCCGCGCGCCCGCGCAAAGGCGAGCGCCCCCGCGATACCGCCGAGCGGACCGAGATCAGCGTGCGGTAGGTCGGGCGTAACCGCGACGGGCGCGTGGTCACGCCCGACGACCACCAGCGCGTCAACGTGCAGCGCGAGGCTGGCGATTGCGTGTTCCAGCAGTGTCGCCTCGCCGAGCGTGGCCAGCGCCTTGTCACGCCCGAACCGCGTCGCGCGCCCGCCTGCCAGCACTGCACCCAGGATCGTCATGGGTCAGGGTCTAGTGATGAAGGGGAGAAAAGGGGAGGCCGCCCCGGCCAACCCGCCCTCGCGGAAGCGAAGGCGGAGGGCCGATGGGTCAGAGCGTCGTGATGATGGCGCCGACCACCAGCGCCTGTGCCGCGAGCACCAGCACGGTGCTGGCCGCGGTCTCGAAGATGCGCATGTGGGGTCTCCAGTACCGGATCATCCGGCCGCTCGGATATGTAGATCGTTGCGCGTCGACGCAACAAACGTGCGCAACAATCTTGCTTGCAGTTGATGCAATCAGCGCATGCTTGGCGGCATCGCGTGTGGCTGCTAGGTGGTGGAAGCCGGGGCAAACGGACCCATCACCATGCTCGCCGATCCTCCTCTCGCGCCATCACCCGCTGCCGTCCGGATCGTCACCGACGCGCTCCGCTTCTGCGTCAGTGCCGATCCGACTATCGTCGCGCGGCGCGTCGCAGCAGCAGGCTGGAAGGCCACGCGTCCGCCTTCCGGGCTGAGTGTCGCGGCGAACGCTCCCGACCGCGACGAGCAACTCGCCGCCGGCGAGACGGTGCAACCGGCAGAGCGGCTTGAGACGTGCAGCGTCTTCACCAACACGCCGGTTGGTGGCGTCGACGCGCAGGTGGCGCGGGCGCTGGGTACTGCGCCGCTGTTCCGCTACGCAGGCTCGTCAACCTACCGCGCCTGGCGGCCAGGCGGGGCAGGAGGAAACGGGATATGGCGCTCGACGCCGACCGACCCCGCTGCCTTCGCTGAGGCGCGTGCCACGGGGGAGATCTATAGCCTGATCGTGACTGAGAACGCGAACGGCAGCGGCGTGGTGATCGTCAACCCACGTCCTGCCGCCTCACAGCCGTAGGTGCGTGTCAGCCGAACACGCGGTCGAAGATCGTGTCGACGTGCTTGAAATGATAACCAAGGTCGAACTTGTCCTCAACTTCTTCGGGCGACAGCGCCGCAGTCACCTCGTTGTCCGCCTTGAGCAGATCGAGCAGCGACAGCGCGCCATCCGACTCCCACACCTTCATCGCGTTGCGCTGCACCAGCCGATACGAATCCTCACGGCTCACCCCGGCCTGCGTCAGCGCGAGCAAAACGCGCTGCGAGTGGACGAGGCCACCCATGCGGTCGAGGTTCTTCCCCATCCGCTCGGGATAGACGAGCAGCTTGTCGACCACCCCGGTCAGCCGCGCGAGTGCGAAGTCGAGCGTGATGGTCGCGTCCGGTCCGATGTAGCGCTCGACCGAGGAGTGCGAGATGTCGCGCTCGTGCCACAGCGCAACATTCTCCAGCGCAGGCGTGACATAGCCGCGCACCATGCGCGCCAGCCCGGTCAGGTTCTCGGTCAGCACCGGATTGCGCTTGTGCGGCATCGCCGATGAACCCTTCTGCCCGGGCGAGAAAAATTCCTCCGCTTCCAGCACTTCGGTGCGTTGCAGGTGGCGCACCTCGACTGCAACGCGCTCGATCGAGCCGGCGATCACGCCCAGCGTCGCGAAGAACATTGCGTGGCGGTCGCGCGGGATCACCTGCGTCGAGACGGGTTCGACGGTGAGGCCCATCTTCTCGGCCACATGCGCCTCGACCCGCGGATCGATGTTGGCGAAGGTGCCGACCGCGCCCGAGATGGCGCAGGTCGCGATGTCGGCGCGCGCGGCGACCAGCCGTTCGCGGTTGCGGCGGAACTCGGCATAAGCCTCAGCAAGCTTCAGCCCGAACGTCACCGGCTCGGCGTGGATGCCGTGGCTGCGGCCGATCGTCGGCGTCAGCTTGTGCTCGCGCGCGCGCCGCTCCAGCACGACGAGCAGCGCGTCCAAATCGGCGATCAGGATGTCGGACGCGCGCGCGAGCTGCACCGACAGCGTCGTGTCGAGCACGTCGGACGAGGTCATCCCCTGGTGCATGAAGCGCGCTTCATCGCCCACCTGTTCGGCGACCCAGGTCAGGAACGCGATCACGTCGTGCTTGGTCACCGCCTCGATCGCATCGATTGCCGCCACATCAATCGCGGGGTTCGTCGCCCACCAGCGCCACAGCGCCTCCGCGGCCGATTTCGGCACCACGCCAAGTTCGGCCAGCGCGTCGGTTGCGTGCGCCTCGATCTCGAACCAGATGCGGTCGCGCGCCTCGGGCGTCCACAGTGCGGCCATCTCGGGGCGGGAGTAACGAGGGATCACTTGGCGGCTCCTTGGGCGGGAAGGCGGGTGCTGCGCGGAGGAAATCCGAACCACACGCCGCAGCGGGAAAACGGGTCATCGCACCTGAACGACGGCGCGGCGCGCATTAGCAAAGCCGGCAAACCCTAGCAAATCCGCCAGAAATCACCCGTTCACAGCTTGGATAAGTAATTTTGTTGCGTTAACAGTGGAGATTGTCCCTCCCTAAGTAACGTCCTACATCGCGTGCAGCACACGGTTAGAACCAAAAGGAGACGGTGATGCTCAAGTATGTTCTTTTGGCCTCGGCAATGACGATGGCTGCTCCGGCGATTGCGCAGCAGGCGCAAACCGCACCGCAGACTGCGCCAACAACTGGAGCGGATGCAACGGGAACTGCCGCGACACCTGCCGATGCGACACAATCCGGTGCTGCCGCTGCGACGCCGAACGATCCGGCCGCGTCCACGACGCCCCCGGCGCAGACCGCGCAAACACCGACAAGCGAATCTGCGACGCAGGGCACGAACGAGCCCGATCAGGTCGCCTCTATCCTCGACAGCGAATTTCCGAGCTATGACAAGGACAAGTCAGGATCGCTCAACAAGGCCGAGTTCGCGACGTGGATGGACACGCTGAAGGCAAAGGCCGATCCGAGCGCCAAGCCCGACAAGGCGTGGAATGCTGCCGCCTTCAAGAAGGCCGATACTGACAAGTCGGCCAGCGTGAGCAAGGCCGAACTCGCGACCTTCCTCAGCAGCGGTGCAAAGCAGGCCGGCTGAACGTTTCTGACGGAACACGAGGCGGCTGTCGGAGCGATCCGGCAGCCGTTTTCGTGTGCGCAACAAGCGGGTGAGCAGGCGTAGCGGTCACGTTTATTGCTCGATCTGCTTCCTGCTTATCGCTGTGACGCTTGGTGCGCTCACGGCTGCTAGATCACGCCCTTCGCGCGCAGGCTGGTCTGTCCGTTGCGACCGACGATGATATGATCGTGCACCGCGATGTTGAGCGGCTTGCCCGCCTCCACGATCGCGCGGGTGATGCGGATGTCGGCCTGGCTCGGCGATGGGTCGCCCGATGGGTGATTGTGCACCAGAATCAGCGCGGCCGAGCCGATGTCGAGCGCGCGTTTGATCACCTCGCGCACGTGCACCGCCGCTTCGTCGATCGTTCCGCGCGACATGACCTCGTCGCGCACCAGCACGTTCTTGGTGTTGAGGTGGAGCACGCGGAACCGCTCCACCGCGTCGTGCGCCATGTCGGCGTGGAGATAGTCTGCCAACGCCTGCCAATTGGAGAGCACCGGCAGGTCGCGGGTGTGGGCGCGGACCAGTCGGATCGCGGCGGCGTGCGCGATCTTCAAGGCGGCGATGCCGGTGTCGCCCATGCCCTTCACCCGCCGGAGCTCGGCGGGATCGGCGGCAAGCGCGGCACCGATGCCGCCGAACTCGCGCAGCAGTGCTTTTGCGAGCGGCTTAGTATCGACCCGCGGGATCGCGAGCGTGAGCAGATATTCGATCAGCTCGTAATCCTGCAGCCCTTCCGCATCGTCGAGCAGCCGGGTGCGCAACCGTTCGCGGTGACCTTTGGCATCGAGCGCGCGCTGGTCCTCGGGCGTGGGCGCCGCGGACGGCGAGTCGAAGAGCGTGCGCGCGGTTGTCATGCCGCGCGAGGCTAGGTTGCCGCGCGTGTGGGGGCAATTGCGCCATTTGCACGCCACCGCCGCCGCCTTATGCTGCCGCCGCAATGAGCGGTGAGCGATCGGACGACCAGGCGAAGCGATCGCCCGCCAGCCGGCGGCGCGCGCGCGTGCTGGTGGCCGTCTCCACGCTGTCGCTCGCCGCGATCGGCGGCGTCTGGCTCAGCCGCGTGCCGATCGCGACGCGGCTGATCGACCGCGAACTCGCGACGAAACACGTGCCCGCGCGCTACCGGATCAGCGATCTGGGCTTCGGGCGGCAGCGATTGACCGACGTCGTCATCGGCGATCCCGCACGCCCCGATCTCGTCGCCGACTGGGTCGAGACGCGCACCGATGTCGGGTTCGACGGTCCGCATCTGATCGGCGTGCGCGCGGGCCGCGTCCGAATGCGCGCGCGGCTCGTCGACGGGCGCGTGTCGTTCGGCGCGCTCGACCGGTTGATCCCCACGGGCAGCGGCGGCGCGCCGGCGCTGCCGTCGATTGACCTCTCGCTCGCCGACGGCGGGATGCGGCTGGAGACGCCTTACGGGATCGCCGGGGTCAGCCTGAGCGGCAGCGGCAGGCTCGATGGGGACTTCACGGGGCACTACGCGCTCGCGGCCGAACGATTGGCGCAGGGTGATTGCCGCGCCGGCGGCGTGCGCGCGGCGGGACGGGTCACATCGACCGGACGCACACCGAGCGGCGGTTACGGCGTGACGCTCGACGGGCCGCTGCGCGCGGCCGCGGTCGCGTGCGGCGACGCGCAGGTCGCGGCGGTCACGAGTGCGCTACACGGACGTGTGGTCGTCGGCGACTTCCTGCGCTCGACACTGCGGGCGCGGTTCGCCACCGGCGCGGCGCGCTACGCCGCTATTCGCGCCGCGGGCGTGTCGGGCGAGGCTGCGCTCAGCGTGGGGCAGGGTGGTGCCGCGGTCGTTCCGCTCGTCCTCGCCGCGCAGCAGGTCCGCGAGATCGACGGATCGGCGCGTCGCATAGCACTCGACGGTAGCGTCAGCATCGAAGCGGGGCGCACCGCTTTCGCGGGCAAGGTCGCAGTGCAGCGTGCGGACGTGTCCGTGCTGGTGCCCCGCACGCTCGCGACTGGCGCCGCGACGCCGGTCACCCCGCTGCTCGCGCGCGCGACTGTTGCCGCATCACGCGCCGCACGCGACCTCTCAGCCAGCGCAGACGTGGTTGCGAAGATCGCCGACGGCGTGACCGAGATCGCGATCAAGCGCGCGCGCGTTTCCTCGGCGAGCGGTGCGACCGCCGTGCTCGTCACCCGACAACCGTTTCGCTGGCGCAGCGATGCGGCGGTGGCGGGGGCGGGGACGCTCCGGGTCGACGGCGGCGGATTGCCGCAGTTCGTGGCCAGCGTTGCGCGCGGCGGGGACGGCGGCACGCTGACCGGGCAGGCGCAGGTGGCGCGCTACGCCGCGGGTGACGCCGCGATCGCGCTCGACCAGGTGCGGTTCCGTATCGGTGCGCGTGCAGGTGATGCGACCGCGCGCGTGACATTGTCCGGGCCGCTGCCCGACGGACGCGTCGACGCGCTGACGCTGCCGCTCGACCTGCGCTGGAGCGGCAGTAACCTGCGCGTCAATCCGGCGTGTACGCCCGTCGCGTTCGCGCAATTGCGCGTCTCGTCGCTGCGGCTTGATCCCGCCCGGCTGATCGTTTGTCCCGCGGGTGGCGCGTTGGTCGAGCGGCGGGGCGGTGGTGTGAACGTCGCCGCGCGGCTGCCCGCGACGCAGCTGTCGGGCACAATCGGGGGCACCCCGCTGCGCGTCGCCGCAGGAGGCGCGCGGCTTTCGCTCGGCGCGCGCGGGTTCCAGCTCGACGACGTGCTCGCGCGGATCGGGGCTGCCACGCGCGAGACGCGGATCGACGCGACGCGGCTGACGGGGACGCTTGGGCAAGGCGGCGTGGCGGGGGACTTCACGGGGCTGGCGGGGCAGATCGCCAACGTGCCGCTGCTCCTCGGAGACGGCACGGGGACGTGGCGGTTCGCGAACGGCGCACTCGCACTCGCCGGCGCGCTCAAGGTGCGCGACGCCGCGGCGAGCGCGCGGTTTAACCCGATGGTTGCGCGTAACGTTGCATTGTCGCTGGAACGCGGCGCGATCTGGGCGACGGGCACGATCGTCGAGCCGACGCGCGGGGTGCAAATCGCCGAGGTCGCGATCGATCACCGGCTGAGCACCGGTGCCGGTCACGCCGTGCTGAGCGTGCCCGGCATCACCTTCGGCGACACGTTCCAGCCCGAGTTGATCACGCCGCTGACCTTTGGCGTCGTCGCCGACGTGCGCGGCAGCGTCAGCGGGCGCGGCGACATCGCCTGGGGCACGAAGGGCGTGACCAGCACGGGCACCTTTTCGACGAGTGACACCGCGCTCGCCGCTGCGTTTGGACCCGTCGAGGGTTTGTCGGGAACGATCCGCTTCACCGACCTGCTGGCGCTGGAAAGCGCGCCCGCCCAGGTCGCGACCGTGCGCTCGATCAATCCCGGTGTACCCGTGACCGACGGGCGCATCGTCTATCAAACGTTGCCGGGCACGCGCATCAAGGTCGATTCCGGCACATGGCCGTTCGCGGGCGGCACGCTGACGCTGGAGCCGACGCTGCTCGATTTCTCCAGTGCGCAGGAGCGGCGGCTGACCTTCCGCGTCGCGGGCATGGAGGCAGGTGCGTTCCTGCAGCAGTTCGATTTCAAGAATCTGAACGCGACCGGCACGTTCGACGGCGTGCTGCCGATGATCTTCGACACGTCCGGCGGGCGGATCGAGGGCGGGCAGCTGACCGCGCGGACCGGCGGCAGCCTCGCCTATGTCGGCGAGCTGAGCGAGAAGAACCTCGGCTTCTGGGGCAATTACGCGTTCCAGATGCTCAAATCGCTGACCTATCGCAACCTCGACATCGGCATGAACGGGCCGCTCGCGGGGGAGATGATCACCGATGTGCGCTTCGCCGGGATCAGGCAGGGGGTGGGGGCGAAGTCGAATTTCCTCATTCGCCGGCTGACGCGGTTGCTGATCCTGTTCAACATCCGCATTCGCGCGCCTTTCCGCGGGCTGATCGACTCGGCCGCCAGCTTCTACGATCCGCAGCGGCTGGTCGCGCGCAATCTGCAACAATTGATCGAGGAGCAGAACCGGCGCACCGCGCCCAGCACGCTGCCCAGTGCACGGCCGGGCAGCGGAGCGACGACCGACGCGCCGCTGGTTCCTCCCATTCAGCCTTCCGCAAGCGAGATCGTGCCATGAGCGTAACAGGAGCAACGAGGGTGAAGCGAATCGGAGGTGTGCAATGGGGAGCAAAGGTGCTCTTGTTGGCGCCGCTCTTGATGAACGCCGCCTGCGTCAACATCTCGGCCCCGACCAAGCCGATCGAGATCAACCTCAACATCAACGTGACGCAGGAGGTGGTCTACCGCCTCGACAATGAAGCCAAGTCGCTGATCAAGCAGAACCCGGGGATTTTCTGAGCCATGACGCCCAAGACCGCCAAGACCCTGACGATGTTCGCCGCCGCGGTGACGCTGGCGGGCGTGTCCGGGGCTGCCTTCGCGCAGCGCGATCCCGCTTACGCCGCCGCACGGTCGGCCGGCGAGGTGGGCGAGCAGCCCGACGGCTATCTGGGCGTGGTGGGTGCGGGCAACGCGCAGCTGCGCGCCCTGGTCAGCAACATCAACATCCAGCGCAAGGCCGCCTATACGCAGAAGGCGCAGGCGTCGGGCGCGACCGTTGAGCAGCTAGCCTTCACCAGCGGGTGCAATCTGATCGCGCAGACGCAGCCGGGCGAGAAATATCGCACCCCGGCTGGCAATTGGGAAACCCGCGGCAGCGACGCGCCGACGCGCGACCCGCGCTGCGTCTGATCCCGATGTTACCGCTGGCGACAGCTTGGGCGGGAAGGCCGTTCGTCGCGCGCCAGATCGGTTGACACCGCGGGACCATGTCGGCGTTTGATCCAGGTGTTCGAGCGGCGGTGTCCGTGCGTCGCCGCCGACCACGCGATTGTCACAATGGTTGACACCCCCCGACCCCCCGGCTAACCGGACGGCGCCTTGGCGGGGTCGCTTGCCCACCGTGTGCTCACTTCCCCGGCATAAGATATGTGGAGAGGGTGGCGCGTGGCGGATAACGGTTCCGGACAGGATTTCCACGACGCGGAGGACCCGCGGCTCGCCTCGCTGGATCAGCGACTGGAACGGGCTCGCAGGGACGAAGCGAAGCGCACGGGGGTGGTGCGTGACGAGGGGGAGGCGGGCTATCAGCTCGGCAACCGCGTTCTGGCCGCCCTTATCGGAAGTCTCGTCGGCTCGGCGCTGATCGGCTGGCTCATCGACCGCTGGTTCGGCACCACGCCCTGGGCGCTGATCGTCGCGTTGTTCCTCGGAATCGCGGTGGCGTTCAGGCAGATCATTCGGTTAACGACCAAGCGCCCGGACCAGCCGGGCGCTTGACGTATGTGGGAAGCACAAGGGGCTAACGTGGCGGCAGAAGGCGGCAAGATCGATCCGATGCACCAGTTCCTGATCGAGCCTGTGCTCGGTCTGCGCTGGAACGTGGCGGGCTATGATCTGTCCTTCACCAATTCCGCATTGTGGATGGTGATCACGCTGGTCACGTTGTGGCTGTTCATGCTCGGTGGCATGAAGCGCGAACTGGTGCCCGGTCGCTGGCAGGCGGCGGTGGAGGGCTTCACCGGGTTCGTGCAGAACATGCTGACCTCGAACATCGGCCTCGAGGGCAAGCGCTTCGTGCCCTATGTCTTCTCGTTGTTCATGTTCATCCTGTTCGCGAACATCCTGGGGCTGATGCCCGTCGGCATCGTGCCGGGCTGGCATCCCTTCACCGTGACGAGCCACCTGACCGTCACCGGCGTGCTCGCAATCATCAGCTTCTCCATCGTCCTAATTGTCGGCTTCGGTCGCCACGGGTTCCACTTCTTCAGCCTGTTCGTGCCGCACGGTACGCCGGTTGTGATGATCCCGCTGATCTTCGTGGTCGAGCTGATGAGCTTCCTCGTGCGTCCGTTCAGCCTTGGTCTGCGACTGTTCGTCGCGATGACCGCGGGGCATATTCTGCTGAAGGTGCTGGCCGCTTTCGTGATCAACGGCATCAACCTCGGGCCGGGCTATGTCGCGATCGTGTCGCTGCCCAGCTTCGTGCTGATGCTCGGCATCACGCTGCTCGAGCTGCTGGTCGCCGCGATCCAGGCTTACGTGTTCGCGCTGCTCACCAGCGTTTATCTGAACGACGCGGTGAACCTGCACTGATTTTCTGAAACGTCCCCGCGCGCGCACGTGCGTAGGGGTGTGACCTTCGTGACTTTCCGATCCACCACCACGAATTGAACTGGGAGTATATCAAAATGGACGCAAACGCCGCCAAGCTGCTCGGTGCCGGTCTCGCCGCAATCGGCATGGGCATCGCCGCCCTGGGCGTGGGCAACGTGTTCGCTGCCTTCCTCGAGGGTGCGCTGCGCAACCCGGGTGCGGCCGACGGTCAGCAGGGTCGTCTGTTCATCGGCTTCGCGGGTGCCGAGCTTCTCGGTCTGCTCGCCTTCGTGACGATGATCATCCTGGTGTTCGTCGCCTGATTACCCGATCCGCCGCGTGGGTCGCAGGACGCTCGCGGCGGGTATGATTAACGGACCGCCATGCCTCAAATCAGTCAGATCGCCGCAACCTACGCGTCCCAGATCTTCTGGCTGCTCATCACCTTCGGCATCCTGTATTTCGGGATCGGCAAGATGATGGTGCCCAGGGTCACGGGCGTGATGGATCTGCGCGAGCGTCAGATCGCCGACGACCTCGCCGCCGCCGAGCGCACCCGCGCCGAGGCGACGTCGACGGAAGCCGCGTGGCAGTCGGACATGGAGGCGGCGCGCGCCACCGCGCAGGCCGAGGTCGCTGCGGCAAAGCAGCGCGCGACGCAGGCGAGCGAGGCGCAACTGCACGCGGTCGACGAACAGTTGAACGAGCGGGTCGCGCACCACGATCTCGCGATCGGCAACGCCAAGGCCGCCGCCATGGTCAAGGTGCAGGACATCGCTGCCGAGACGGTGCAGGAACTCGTCGCCAAGGTGGCGGGCATGACCGTCTCGCCCGACGTCGCGCACGCCGCGGTTCGCCAGGAGCTGCACAATGTCTAACGCTTCCGCAGCGCCCGCGGTCGACAATCTCTCGGAGGCGACGCACGAGCAATCGTTGCAGACCGCCGACATGCAGAACGGCAGCGGGCTCGTCGGCAACGTGTCCGAGCCCGGCGGGGCCGAGCATGTCGCGGCGCCCACCGCGCTCGGCTTCAACGACACCGGTTGGGTCGGCCTCGCCGCATTGGTCGTGCTGATCGCGGCGGTGATCTGGAAGGTGCCGGCGACGATCGGCGCGATGCTCGACAAGCGTATCGGTGAGATCCGTCGCCAGCTCGACGAGGCAGCACAGCTTCGCCGCGAGGCGGAGGCGCTGCGCGACGAATATGCCGCGCGCGCGCGCTCGGCCGAGGCCGATGCCGCGCAGATGCGTGAGAATGCGCATCACGAAGCCGCGCAGATCGTCGCCAAGGCCAAGGCCGATACCGAGGCGCTGATGGAGCGTCGCACACGCATGGCGGAGGACAAGATCGCCGCCGCCGAGCGCGCCGCGCTGGACGAGGTTCGCGCCACCGTCGTGGCTGCCGCGACCGCTGCCGCCGGCCGTGTCATCGCTGAGCAGCACAATGCCGAGGCGGACCGCGCGCTCGTCAACAGCGCGATCCAGCGGGTCGGCCGCTTCAACTGAACGATCGTCCGACGACATCAAAAAGGGCCGCGATGCAGCAGCGTCGCGGCCCTTCTCGTTTGAGCGCTATCCCTGCGAAGCGCACTACGCAAATTACGTAGTTCGCGCTTCATGTCGGAGCCGACTGGCTGTGGCAATAATGCTGTCTCATCCTAGCATCGCGTCATGTCCGATCGGCCTCGCGACGACGCCCATGTCCTGCCGCCGCTGTTTCAGTCGCTCGGGCGATTGACGCGCGAGGTCGCGGTCACGCTGTATCTCGGCGCGGGCCACGCGCAGCTTGGCGCGCGCCATTTCATGTCCGACCGGCGCGAGAGCGTCGACGTGTCACTGCGGCTGATCGTGTCGGACGTGCTCGCGCTCGACGCGCGCCACGTGCTGCTCGCGCACAATCACCCGCGCGGCGATCCGATGCCCAGTCGCGAGGATCTGAACCTTACCCGACGTCTGTTCGCGACACTCGATACGATCGGTGTGCGGTTGATCGACCATTACATCGTCGCGCCGGGTGGTTGGACGAGCTTTCGCGAACGCGGTTTATTGTGACGCGATCCGGCACGGCTTGATCGCGGCCGGCTCGGGCCGCGCGCCGACCGGCTGGAACGTAGCGAGATAGCCGCCGGCGGAGGGCATGTTGTCGAAGCTGACCTGTTGGTAGCCGACGGCTTCGAACTCGCAGCGCAGGAGCGCAGGGGGGGTGCCGTGGTTCTGCGTCGATCGATTGGCATCGACCACCACAACCAATCCGTCGCTGCGCAGTGACGGACGCATCCGCCACAGGAATTCATAGGGTTGCGCGATCTCGTGATACATGTGGACCATCAGCACGCGGTCGAAGCTGTTGGCGGGCAGCCGCGGATCGGCCGGGCGGCCCAGGCGTACGCTGACGTTCTCCAGTCGCTGTCGCGCCACACGCTCGGCCAGCGCGTCGCGCGTCGCGGGCATGATATCCTCTGCCAGCACGCGCCCGTCCTCGCCGACGCGTGCGGCGAGGCGGATGGTGTAATATCCCTCGCCCGCGCCGATGTCGGCGACCGTCATGCCCGGCTTGATCCGTGCACCGTCCATCACCGCGCCGGCCTCGTTCAACCGGTCGCGCTCTTCCTCGTTCGACCAGCGCGCCGAGACGATGTTGGCGACCGGGCGATCGGCGGCGGGGAACGGGCCGGGCTGTTTGGTCGAATGCTTGATCAGCGGCTGCGAGCCGTCGCACGCGACGAGCATGCCCGCGGCGCTCAGCAGCACGGCTGCGACGAAGGCGCGCTCAGGCGTCAATCGACATCCTCCACCTCGACCTTCTCGCCGGTCACGCGCTGCGACAAGGCCGCGGCCATGAAATCGTCGAGCGCACCGTCGAGTACGTCACCGGGCGAGGTCGAAGTCACGCCGGTGCGCAGGTCCTTCACCAGCTGATATGGTTGCAGCACGTAGGAGCGGATCTGGTGACCCCAGCCGATGTCGGTCTTGGTGGCGTTGACCGCATTCGCTTCTTCCTCGCGCTTGCGCAGTTCGTGCTCATAGAGGCGCGCGCGAAGCTGGTTGTACGCCTCGGCCTTGTTCTTGTGCTGGCTGCGCTGGTTCTGGCACGCGACGACGATGCCGGTCGGCAAGTGCGTGATGCGCACCGCGGAGTCGGTCGTGTTGATGTGCTGACCACCCGCACCCGACGCGCGATAGGTGTCGATCCGCAACTCGCTGTCGTTGATCTCGATATCGATCGAATCGTCGATCACCGGGTACACCCACACTGAGGAGAAGCTGGTGTGGCGGCGCGCGGAGCTGTCGTACGGGCTGATGCGGACGAGGCGGTGCACTCCGCTCTCGGTCTTGGCATAACCGTAGGCGTTCTCACCCTTGAGCAGCAGCGTCGCCGATTTGATCCCGGCCTGTTCGCCGGCGTGATAGTCGATCAGCTCGACCTTCATGCCACGACGCTCGGCCCAGCGCGTGTACATGCGTTGCAGCATCTCGGCCCAGTCCTGGCTTTCCGTGCCGCCGGCGCCCGCGTTGATCTCGACGTAGCTGTCATTGGCGTCGGCCTCTCCGGCGAGCAGCGCCTTGATCTTGTCCGCCTGCGCGCGCTGGGCGAGCGTCTTTAGCGCCTGCGTGCCCTCGTCCGCCATCTCGGCGTCGCCCTCGGCTTCCGCCATTTCGATCAGTTCGGCGGTGTCGGACAGTTCGCGCTCGATATCGCGGGTGGCGGTGATCGCTTCGTCGAGCCGGCGCCGCTCACGCATTACGTCCTGCGCGGCCTTGGGATTTTCCCACAAGGTCGGGTCCTCGACGCGCGCGTTGAGCTCGTCGAGACGACGGAGCGCGCGATCCCAGTCGAGGAAGCGACGCAGCAGCGCCAGCGCCTCGTTGATGGTGTCGGCATGGGCTTGCGCTTCGGCGCGCATATTCTGTTCTCCAAACGCTTCGGTGCCGGCGTTGCGCGTGTCGAAGCCGCTCCGGCGACCCGCCGGACGACGGATCAACAATCATCGTGCGATCTAGGCCGCGCGCCGGCAAACGGCAACGGGGTCAGGCTGTGCGTTCCACCGATTGCGCGGCGTCGGTTCCGGCGGCGTTAACCGCTTTTCCTTCCAACGGCGCAGTGTTGCAATCTTCTGCAATACCACGCCCGATCACGCGTGATACCGGGCACCATGCCCTATCGTGCAGGCCTGGAAGAAGCGAAACAGAAGCTGGCGTCGTTGGAGCAGGCGCGACAGCGATCGGGCGCGAATGGCGAAAGCTCGCACTATGCGTTGGCGCGCGATCGGCTGATCGAGCAGATCGACCTGTTCGAGCGGCTGACCGGCAACAAGCAGCCCTGATCAGCGGCAGCGGGTCGGCAGCGCGCAGCCCGCAGCCCGCCGGTCAGTAAATGCCGCCTTGCTGCTGCAGGAACTCGCTGTCGCGCGGTGCTGGCTGCGCGCTGGGCGCAGCACGCGGGGTCGCGACCGTCGGCGCGGCGGCGGGGGCATAGCGGCGCGGGCGACGCGCCTCGCTTTGCGGCTTGAACGCTTCCCAGATCACCCCGGCCTTGGGATCGTCGTCGCTCGGCCAGGGACCGAACACCGGGCGACCCGACGCGCGATCGATGCGGACCAGCCGGATGCCGGGCGGCGCGCGGAAGGCGAGCACGGGCAGATTCTCGAACGCCTTGGTTGCGAACTGTTTGAAGATCGGCACCGCCAGCGTCCCGCCTTGCGCGTAGCCGCCCAGGCCGCGGGGCGTATCGTAGCCGATGTACAAGCCACCCACCATCTGCGGCGTCCCGCCGATGAACCACACGTCGGTCGGACCGGTGTTGGTCCCGGTCTTTCCGAAGATCGGGCGACCGAGATCGCGCAGCGCGGTCGCGGTGCCGCGCTGGATCACGCCTTCGGTGATATGGACCATCTGATACGCGCTCATCGCGTCGAGCACCTGGCGGCCGCGCGTCACCGGTCGAGGCATCGGGCGGCCGTTCCACCGCGCCATGTTGCATCCGTCGCAGGCGCGCCAATTGGCCGGCCAGACGACTTGCCCGTGGCGGTCCTGCACGAAGTCGATCAGCGATGGATCGTGCCAGCGCCCCTGATTGGCGAGCACGCCGTAAGCATTGACCATCCGCTCCACCGTCGTCTCGCCCGCACCGAGCGAGTAGCTGAGATAGGGCGAATAGTCGCCGATCTGCATCTGCTTCATCAACCCGACAACGTTCTTCATGCCGGTCTGCGCCGCCGCGCGCACCGTCATCAGGTTGCGTGATTGCTCGATGCCCCAGCGCATCGTGTGCGGGCCGGCACCGCGCGAGTTGCCGAAGTTGCGGAAACATTTCTGCCCCAGCCGCGCGCCCTGGTAGACGCAGAACGGGCCGTCGACGATGATTGACGCGGGCGTCATGCCGTGTTCCAGCGCGGCGGAATAGACGATCGGCTTGATCGTCGATCCCGGCTGGCGATAGGCCTGGGTCGCGCGATTGAAGGCCTGCACGCTCGCGTCGAACCCGCCCTGCATCGCCAGAATGCGGCCGGTCGCGGGCTCCTGCACCACGAACCCGCCGGAGATGCGCGGCACGCTGCGCAGCGAGAAGCTGCTGCCCGACGGAGCGACCGCGATCACGTCGCCGACCTTGATCCGTCCGAACGCCGGCGTGCCCGTTCCGCGCGCGGGCGTCTGCGCGGCGCTACGCGGCAGCGTGCCGGTGCGGCCATCGGCGAACCCCAGCGACAAGGCGCCGCTGTCGCGCGCGGTGACGATCGCGGCGTGCCAATCCTTGTAGTCGAGCATGATGTTGGTGCCGATCAGTACGCCCTGCCACTGATCCGGGTCGTCGAGATCGACGTGGGTCAATGGCCCGGACCAGCCGCGTCCGCTCTCGTAGCGGAGCAGCCCGTCGCGCAGCGCTTCCGCGGCATAGCGCTGCACCTGCGGATCGAGCGAGGTGCGCACCCACAGGCCGCCGGAGTAGACGCTGTAGGGCCCCGACTGCGCATTCTCACCGAATCTGTCGATCAGTTGACGGCGGACTTCCTCGACGAAATAGCCGCCCACGCGCTCGAACTTGGGCGCGCGGCGTCGGATCGCACCGATCGGCTCGGCATTCGCGGCACTCGCCTGCGCGGCTGTCACGAAGCCGTTGCGCGCCATTTCACGCAGCACGTAGTTGCGCCGCTCCAGCGCCCGCTCGGTATTGCGGAACGGGTCGTAATTGGCAGGGCCTTTGGGCAGGATTGCCAGATAAGCCATTTGCGCGAGCGTGAGTTCGGGCAATTCCTTGTCGAAATAGGCGTGGCTCGCGGCCTCGACGCCGTACGCGTTGCGACCCAAGAAGATCTGATTGAGGTAGAGCTCCAGGATCTGCTGCTTGGTCAGCGTCTGCTCGATGCGGTACGCGAGGATCGCCTCGCGCACCTTGCGCGTCGGCGAATATTCGTTGCCGATCAGCAGGTTCTTCGCGACCTGCTGCGTGATGGTCGAGCCGCCGCGCGCGCGCTGCCCGGTGCCGAACTTGCTCGCGTAATCGACCACTGCTCCGGCCAGGCCGGGAAAATCGACGCCGTGATGCTCGAAAAAGGTCTTGTCCTCCGCGGCCAGGAACGCGCGGATGAGAAGCGGGGGATATTCGGCGAACGACAGCTGGACGCGCCGCTCGCGCGCGTAGGAATAGATCGGCGCACCATCGATGCCGCGCACGTTGGTCGGCAGCGGCGGCTCATAGGCCTTGAGCTTCTCGACCGAGGGGAGGTCGCGCGCGAAGATCAGCCAGAATGCGGCGAGCGCGACCAAGAGCAGTGCGACCAGCGCCGCGAACCAGCGCACCAGCCGGCGGCGCCACAAGCCGCCGAGTGCGCCGCCGGCGCGCCCGATGCGCTGCCCGATCGTCATCTTTTCCGGTGGGGAAGAAGCCATATGGCCTGCGCGTTTAGCACGTTCCGCGCCGCGCGAAAGCGCTGCGGCCCGGTGCGCCGGTCACGCCGGCCGCTCGGCATAGCGCGTTTCAGCGCAGCGCGAGGCGGCGCGCGAAGTAGATCTCGACCGCGCGCCGCACGCTTTCCGCCACGTTGGCGCGTCCTTCGCTGCTGGCGAGGAATGCCGAGTCGTTGCTGTTGGAGATATAGCCCGCCTCCAGCAGGATCGAAGGCGTGTCGGGCGCCTTCAGCACCATGAGCGACGCCATGCGGTGGAAGTTGGGCTTGATCGCCATCAGCGGCTGCGCCTCACGACCGAGCAGGCGTGCGAACCCCGCCGACGCGTTCATCGTCTCGCGCTGCGTCAGGTCGATCAGGATCGATGACACGTCGGGATTGCGGTCGAGGTCGACGCCGTTGATGATGTCGACCTTGTTCTCGCGCGCGGCCAGTCGCGCAGCTTCCTTGTCGCTGGCGACCTCGGACAAGGTGTAGGCGGTTGCACCGGATGCCTCAGTCGACAGCGCGCTGTCGCAGTGGATCGAGATGAACAGGTCGGCCTTCAACTTGCGCGCGACGCCGTAGCGTTCGCGCAGCACCAGAAAGCGGTCGTCGTCGCGGGTCAGCGCGACGCGCACGCGGCCCGATTTGAGCAGGGCGTCGCGGACCGCGAGCGCCATCTTCAGCGTCAGATCCTTTTCGCGCAATTCGCCATCGGGCGAGATCGAGCCCGGGTCGTGTCCGCCGTGGCCGGCGTCGATCACGACGAGCGGCCGGCTGGCATCACCGCGGACGCGCGGCATCGGCAACGCTTGCCGGGCCGGCGGCACCGCTTGCGACACGGTGTATGCCGCGGGGCGCACCGCGGGCAGCGCGCGCCCAGTCCAGTTGAGTGGCGCGCGCGCGCTCGCGGCGGCGAACTGCTGCGCCGCGACCGGGCGCAGGCGCAGCGTCAGTTCGCGACCGCCATCGTCGAACCCACCGTGTTCCACGATCATCGGTTGGGAGAGGTCGAGCACGACGCGCGCGCCGTCCGCCCCGCGCACGCCCTGGCGCACGGCGGTGATCGCACCGTCGCGCTCGCCGTTGCCGGGCCCTGGACGCGCGCCATCGATATCGACCGCGATCCGCTGCGGCTCGGCGAGCAGGAAACTGGAGGCAGCGGCGACCGCGTCGTCGAACCGGATGACGACCTTGTCGTCGGACACGTCGATCCGCTCCACGGTGGCGGCCCAGCCGGGCGCCCCGGCAAACACGCCCAACAACAACGCGAGCACGATCGACACGCGGCCGCCATGCCGCGAAAGTCGTTTGCCCGTCCAGCGAAAAGCCATGCTACGCAACCCTTTGACCAGGAACATCGGAGTAGCCGGCGGGTCTCAAGTCTGCGTTGCGCAGCGGGGTTAACGCGCCGTTCGGCACGATTTGCCGGCAAGATCCTGCCGCGCGGCTGCAAGAACCGGCAGTTGATGACTGACTTAACCAATGCTAGCAGTCGTGCGACCGGAGTAGTGCACGCGCACGTCAAGCTCCGGTGCCACTGTCCGCCCGGCCTTCTGCCGGTGCCGGGCCATCAGGTTGACGTCCGCATGTTGCATCCCGCCCGTTCGCTGTTCCGCCCGGCCTCTGCCGGCGGAGCGGGCGCGGCGTTTCCCGGCCATCAGGCGCCCGGGGCTGCAGCGCGGACGAAGGCGATTTCTGCAACATCGTGCGCGCCCGCGCTCCCGCGGCGCGCAACCCATTATCGCGCGGGCGCACCGCTAGCCGGACGGCCCAGCGCGCGGAGAACAATCAATGACCACGCGTATGCTGATCGACGCACGCCACCGGGAGGAAACCCGGGTCGCCGTCGTCAAGGGTAACCGGATCGAGGAATTCGATTTCGAAAGCGCCGAGCGCAAGCAGCTCAAGGGGAACATCTATCTTGCCAAGGTGACGCGCGTCGAGCCGTCGCTGCAGGCGGCGTTCATCGATTACGGCGGCAACCGCCACGGCTTCCTGGCCTTCTCGGAAATCCACCCGGACTATTATCAGATCCCCAAGGAGGACCGCGACGCGCTGCTGCGCGAGGAAGCGGAGCACGCCGCGGAAGAAGCCAAGCTGCGTGCCGAACTCGACGCCGAAGACGTGACGTTCGACGACGATGACGACGCGCATCACGACGACGACGTGCATGATCACGACGACGACCACGCGGACGACGACCACGCCGACGATGACGATGCGCACGACGATCACGTCGACGAGGCGGGCGGCGACGGTGATGCCGAGGCGAACGGCGACGGCTCGGGTGGCCGCCGCCGCAAGGGCCGGCGCTCGAACGGCGACGACCAGGTCGAGGCGCTGCGCCAGCGCCGCATGAACCTGCGCCGCCGCTACAAGATCCAGGACGTGATCCGCCGCCGCCAGGTGCTGCTGGTGCAGGTCGTGAAAGAGGAGCGCGGCAACAAGGGCGCGGCGTTGACGACCTATCTCAGCCTCGCCGGGCGTTACTGCGTGCTGATGCCCAACACGTCTCACGGCGGCGGGATCAGCCGCAAGATTTCGAACGCGGGCGATCGCAAGCGGTTGAAGGCGATCATGGCGGACCTGGAGCTGCCGTCGTCGATGGGCTGCATCGTGCGCACCGCCGGGCTGCAGCGCACCAAGACCGAGATCAAGCGCGACTTCGATTACCTCGCGCGCCTGTGGGACGAGATCCGCGACAAGACGCTATCGTCATCGGCGCCCGCGCTCGTGTACGGCGACAGCGACCTGATGAAGCGCGCGATCCGCGACATCTACAACAAGGACATCGACGAGGTGATCGTCGAGGGCGACGAGGGTTATCGTCAGGCCAAGGACTTCATGCGCCTGCTGATGCCGACGCATGCCAAGAAGGTGAAGCATTACAGTGACCCGGTGCCGCTCTACCAGCGCGCGGGTGTCGAGGATCAGCTCGCCGCGATGTACCATCCGGTGGTGCAGCTGAAGTCGGGCGGCTACCTCGTCATCAACCCGACCGAAGCGCTCGTCTCGATCGACATCAACTCGGGCCGCTCGACGCGCGAGCACAATATCGAGCAGACCGCGACCGCGACCAACCTGGAGGCCGCGCAGGAAATCGCGCGCCAGCTGCGTCTGCGCGACATGGCGGGCCTCGTCGTGATCGACTTCATCGACATGGATCACGGATCGAACGTCCGTAAGGTCGAGAAGGCGATGAAGGAGGCGCTCAAGAACGATCGTGCGCGCATCCAGGTCGGCCGCATCTCGTCGTTCGGCCTCATGGAGATGAGCCGGCAGCGGCTGCGCACCGGCGTGCTCGAGGCGTCGACGCGCCAGTGCCCGCATTGCGAGGGCACGGGTCTGGTGCGCACCGCCTCGTCGGCCGGCCTGTCCGCACTACGCCTGATCGAGGACGAAGCGGCGCGCGGGCGCGGCTCGCACCTGACGCTCCGGTGCAGCCAGGAAGCGGCGTTCTACGTGCTTAACCGCAAGCGCGGCGACATCGCCGAGATCGAGGATCGCTACGGCGTGCAGGTCGACATTCTCGCCGACGGTGAGGAGGAAGGCGCGCGCATGTCGGTCGAGGCCGCCGGTCCGCCGCCTGCCTATGCGCCCAAGTTCGACGCCCCGATGATCGAGGTCGAGGAAGACGTCGAGGACGAGTACGAGGTCGAGGAAGAGGAAGCGGTCGAGGAAGACGCGCCCGCCGAGCGCGAGGAGCGCGAGCGTGACCGTGACCGTGACGCCGGGGACCGCGAGGGTGGTCGCCGCCGTCGCCGTCGTCGCGGGCGTCGCAACCGCGCGCGCGGTGAGGGTGACGAGGCGCAGGCCGACGAGGCCGGTGTCGACGAGGTCGAGGCCGACGACATCGAGTCGGACCGGGCTGGGCCGAACGAGGCTGACGCCGATGAGGCGGGTGACGCGATCGTGTCCGACGAGGGCGCGAACAACGATGAGGCGGCGGGTGAGGCGCCCGCGGGTAACGGCCGTCGCCGCCGTCGCAACCGCCGCGGTCGTCGTCGCGACGGGCAGGGCGCTGTCGCAGGCGAGGAGGCGAGCACGGAGGCCGCCGGCGAGGCAGAGCTGCCGAGCGTGTTGGCGAGCGAGGAGGCGCAACCTGCCGACATCGACGCCGAGCCGGTCGCCGAAGCGGCAGCCGAGCAGCCGGTAGCGGAGGAGCCCGCGTCTGAGCCCGCGCCCAAGCCCAAGACGCGTCGCCGTCCGCGCGCGCGTGCGGCCAAGGCTGCGCCGGAGACGCCGGCCGTCGTCGAGGAGGAGCCGGTCGCCGAAGTGCCCGCAGAGGCCGAAGCTCCGGCCAAGCCGAAGCGCACGCGGCGCAAGAAGGCGGACGCGCCGACGGTTGAAGCCGGCGATGCCGCGCCCGTGACCGACGGCCTGCCCGCGCCCGACAGCGCCGAGGCGGAGCCTGAGCCGGCGCCCGCCAAGCCGAAGCGTACCCGCCGCAAGAAGGCCGACGCTGCGCCCGCGGAGCCGGTCGCGGCCGAGCCCGCCGCGTCGGAACCGGCCGAGACACCGGCCGCGGCTGAGCCGGCGGCGGACGCCGCGCCGACGAGTGACGAGGGCGAGGCTGTGGCAGACACGGAAACGACGCCGCGTCGCGGTTGGTGGCAGCGGACGTTCGGCAACTGACCGCGGTGACATCGCCCGGACGCTTCAGCGGTGGTTCAGCGCCACCGCGGCAAGCATCCGGGCGATGCGCTGCTATGCTCCCGCGCCGTTCGGCGCTACGGTGACGCTCATGCGTCTGCCCCTGTCCCCGGTGTCGACCCGCGCGAGCGCTGCGCGGTGATCCGCCGCATCATCGCCTTGGTCGCGGGCGCCGCGATGCTCGCTGCCGTTCCGGCTCAGGCGCAGTCGCTGCTGCGCGACGCCGAGACCGAGGCGCTGTTCCACGACATGTCCGCGCCCATCGTGACCGCGGCCGGACTGCGGCCAAGCGACGTGCAGTTCGCGCTGGTCAACGACGGATCGATCAACGCCTTCGTCGTCGGAGGGCAGACGGTCTACATCCATTCCGGGCTGATCGAGGCCGCCGACAATGTGAACCAGGTCCAGGGCGTGATCGCGCACGAACTGGGGCACATCGCCGACGGCCATGTCGCCAACGCCGATGCGGGGCAGAAACCAGCGATGGCGATGTACCTGCTGTCGATGGTGCTCGGTCTCGCGACGGCGGCGGCAGGCGGCGGTGCCGCGGGGATGGGCGTGATGGCGGCGGGGCAGCAGGCCGCGATGGGCCATTATCTTGCCTTCACGCGGACGCAGGAAGCAACCGCGGACGCGAGCGCGATCAAATATCTGAAGACCGCGGGCATCTCGGCAAAGGGGATGCTCACCTTCTTCAAGACATTGCAGCAGCAGGAATATCGCTACGGGCTCGGCAACATCGACCCGTTCATGCAGTCGCACCCGCTGTCCGGCACGCGCATCGCGACGCTGGAAGGCGACGTGAAGGAATCGCCCTTCTACGACAAGCCGATCGACCCGCAGTTGCAGGAGCGGTTCCGCCGCGTGAAGGCAAAGCTGCTCGGCTACGTCGCCGATCCCAAGCGGACGCTCAACGAATATCCCGACACCGATCAGTCGATCTACGCGCATTACGCGCGCGCCTACGCCTATCACAAGGCGGGCTACCCCGATCGGGCCGATGCCGAGGCCGCGGCGCTGATCAAGGCCAAGCCCGACGATCCGTATTTCCAGGAAATTGTCGGGCAGATCATGCTGGAGGCGGGGCGGCCGAAGGACGCACTGGTCCCCTTGCGCGCCGCCTTCGAGGGGACGCGCAGCAACCCGTTGATCGGCACCACCTACGGCCACGCGCTGATCGCGACGGAGAACCCGGCCAATTACGACGAGGCGAAGCGCGTGCTGCGCGTCGCGGTGCAGCGCGACGATGAAAACCCCTTCGCGTGGTTCCAGCTCGGCACGGTGTACGAGCGCACCGGCGACGAGGCGCGTGCGGCCCTTGCCGGCGCGGAGCAGGCGAGCCTGACCGGTGACACGCGGACCGCCGCAGTGCGCGCGCGCATGGCGATGGCGGGACTGCCGAAGAATACGCCCGACTGGATCAGGGCACAGGACATTTCGATGACGTCGCAGGACGTGATCGACAAGGGCAAGAAGCGCAAATGAACCGGGCGACATTGTTGGGCATGGTGGCGCTCGGCGCGGCATTTGGCGCGGGCGGCATGTTCCTCGCCGATCGCCTGGCGCCGGGCGATCTGGGAAGCGCGGACAAGGCGCGGGTCGAGCGCGTCGTGCGCGATTACGTGCTCGCCAACCCTGACCTTATCCCGCAGGCGATGCAGAAGCTGCAGGAACGCGACACCGCGCGCGCCGTGGCGGCGAGCCGCGGCGCGATCCAGGAGCCGTACGCGGGGGCGTGGATCGGCAATCCCAAGGGCGACGTGACGCTGGTCGAATATTACGACTATAATTGCGGCTTCTGCCGCGCGACGTTGCCGGTGTTGCAGAAGCTGGTCGATCAGGACCGGAACCTGCGCATCGTCTTCAAGGAACTGCCGGTGCTGTCGGCGGAAAGCCGCGTCGCGGCGCGCGCGGCCCTTGCCGCGGCCAAGCAGAACAGGTTCAAGCCGTTCCATGACGCGCTCTACGCCGCCGGGCCGGTCAGCGACGCCACCATCGCCGCGGCGGGGCGTGCCTCCGGCGTGAACGTCGCCGCGATCCCGGATGATGCCGACGCGACGATCCGGGACAATCTGGAAACCGCGGCCAAGCTCGGCATCACGGGGACACCGAGCTGGGTGGTCGGCGATCAGGTGCTGACCGGCGCGCTGCCGATCGACCAATTGCAATCCGCCATCGCACGCGCCCGCGCGACAGGGTGAGGGCAGGCTCCATTTACGGGTTCCGAACCGCGGGCGTGAAGGGAAACCCGAAAGCGTGGCGGCGGACCGGACCGCGGCGTCTGATCGATATCAGCGCTCAGCGCGCGACCTTGCCCCGCCACGCCAGCGACTGACGATTGAGCGCCGCCAGATCGGCGCTGCCGGCGATCACCGCCTCGCCCAGATCGATGGCGCGCGCGAGCACCGCCGCATCGGCGTGGCGATAGGCGGGTCGCCTGGGTATTGCGTCGTACCACACGCCGCCGACCGCGGTGTCGAGCAGGATGCGCTGGAAACAGTGATCGCTCCGCACCGGCCAGCTGCGCGCGGCGGCGAGCGCGGGCATCGTCTCGCGCGTCAGCGTCAGCCAGCGCCGTTCCAGCGCATCGCGCGTCACTTGCCGATCAGGACGTCGCTCGCCTTCACCAGCACCGTTACCTGATCGCCGACCAAAAGGCCGAGCTCGCCGATCGCTTCCTCGGTGATCGAGGAGGTGACGATGTTGCCGCCGCCGATGTCGACCTTGATCGTGCCATTGACCGCGCCCGGATTGATCGCGGTGATCGTGCCCGGGAATTGATTGCGCGCGCTGATCTTCATGTTCGAATGTCTCCGACGCGGAGCTAGGGCGGTCGCGTCGGAGATCGTCATGCTACGCGCCCGAGGGGCAGGCAAGGGAGCAGCCGCCCCGTCGCGCGTCAGCCGCGATGCGGTTGCGCCTGCGCCGCCTGCTTGCGCGCGGCGACCTTGGCGCGGTGATGGCCGACCGCGCAGCCGATCGCGGCACCCGCGACCGCGTGGCCCTTACCGACGAAATGCCCGCCGACCCCGCCGACCGCCGCGCCCTTCAGACACCCCTTCGCCTCGGCGGGCGCGGTGGCGAGCGTGGCGGAGGTGGCGAGGGCCAGAATGATCGCTGTGTGCTTCACGGTTACTCTCCTTATCGAAGGAGATCGATCTGCGCTTCCCGCGCCGTCACGGCGGTGGCGGCGGCGTTAAACTTCGGTCACCCCGAACGGAAAGCGGCGGCGGCGCATCGCTGCACCACCGCCGCCCGTGTGATCGCGCGGATGCCGATCAGATGTGGATCGGCTTGCCCGTCACCGCCATCGCGGCTTCCTTGATCGCTTCCGAATGCGTCGGGTGCGCGTGGCAGGTGTAGGCGATGTCCTCGCTCGTCGCGCCGAACTCCATCGCCTGCGCGGCCTGCGCGATCATCGTGCCTGCGACCGAGGCGATCGCCCAGACACCGACGACGCGGTCGGTCTTCGCATCCGCGATGATCTTCACGAAGCCGTCGGGCTCGTGGTTGGTCTTCGCGCGGCTGTTCGCCATCATTGGGAACTTGCCGACCTTTACCTCTCCCTGCTCGCGCGCCAGCTCCTCGGTCAGCCCGACGCCCGCGATCTCGGGCCAGGTGTAGACGACCGAGGGGATGATCGCGTGGTTCACGATGCCGTGCTGGCCCGCGATGTTCTCCGCCACCGCGATCCCCTCGTCCTCGGCCTTGTGCGCGAGCATCGGGCCCGGGATCACGTCGCCGATTGCCCATACGCCGTCGACCGACGTGCGGAAATCATGGTCGGTTTCGACCTGCCCGCGATTGTTGGGCGACAGCCCGATCTTGTCGAGCGCGAGGCCGTCGGTGTTCGCGCGGCGACCGATCGAGACGAGCACGCAGTCGGCGGTCAGCGTCGTCGCCTCACCGCCCGCGGCAGGCTCCAGCGTCAGCGTCGCGGTGGTGCCGTCCGAGGTGATGCCGGTCACCTTGGTGCCGAGCTTGAACTCGATCCCCTGCTTCTTGAAGATCTTGTTCGATTCCTTGCGGATGTCGCCGTCGAAGCCGGGCAGGATCTGGTCGAGGAACTCGACGCAGGTGACCTTGGCGCCCAGGCGCCGCCACACGCTGCCGAGCTCGAGGCCGATCACCCCGCCGCCGATCACCACCATATGCTCGGGCACCTTGGGCAACTCGAGCGCGCCGGTCGAATCGACGATCACCTTCTGGTCGATCTCGACACCCGGCAGCGGCGTAACGGTCGAACCGGTCGCGATGACGATGTTCTTCGCGGTCACGCGCTCGCCCGCGACGGTGACGGTGTGCGCGTCCTCGAACGCGGCGCGGCCCTTCAGCCACGTCACCTTGTTCTTCTTGAACAGGAACTCGATGCCGCCGGTCAACTGCTTCACCGCGTCGCGGCGCTGCCCGTGCATCGCTTCCAGGTCGAGTTCGGGCGTCACCTTGATGCCCATCTTCGCCATGGCGCCGTTCGCCGCGGCGTCGAAATATTCGGATGCGTGAAGGAGCGCCTTCGACGGGATGCAGCCGACGTTGAGGCAGGTACCGCCGAGCGTCTCGCGGCTTTCCGCGCACGCGGTCTTGAGCCCGAGCTGCGCGGCGCGGATCGCGGCAACGTAGCCGCCGGGGCCGGCGCCGATCACCAGCACGTCATAGTCGTATTCAGCCATCGTACTTCTCCCGGACATCAGGCCAGCGCGCGGGCCGGCATCTCGCGCGGCAGGAGCGATGCGCTCCCCAGGCACGAGACCCCGGCCGCAACCGGGGTGACGCTTGATATGATTACAGGTCGATCAGGATGCGAGTCGGATCCTCGATCGCGTTCTTCAAGGCGACGAGGAACGTCACCGCCTCGCGTCCGTCGATCAGGCGGTGGTCGTAGGAGAGTGCCAGATACATCATCGGGCGCACCACGACTTGGCCGTTCACCACCACCGGGCGATCCTCGATGCGGTGGAGGCCCAGCACCGCAGACTGCGGCGGGTTGATGATCGGGGTCGACATCAGCGAGCCGAACACGCCGCCGTTCGAGATCGTGAACGTGCCGCCACGCATCTCGTCCATCTTGAGCGTGCCGTCCTTGGCGCGGCGGCCGAAGTCGCCGATCGTTTTCTCGATGCCCGCAACCGACAGATCCTGCGCGTCGCGAATGACGGGAACGACCAGGCCGTTCGGCGCAGATACCGCGACCGAGATGTCGGCGTAATCGTGGTAGACGATCTCATCGCCCTCGATCGAGGCGTTGACGGATGGAATGTCTTTCAAGGCCATCGTCGCGGCCTTCACGAAGAAGCCCATGAAGCCCAGGCGCACGCCGTGCTTCTTCTCGAACAGGTCCTTGTACTTGGCGCGCGCCTCGATCACCGCGGTCATGTCGACGTCGTTGAACGTCGTCAGCATCGCGGCGGTGTTCTGCGCTTCCTTTAACCGCTTGGCGATCGTCTGGCGCAGGCGCGTCATCTTGATGCGCTCTTCGCCACGCGAAGACGCACGGCCGGCGGTGGCGGCGCCACCGTCCGCCGACGCGCCTGCGGCGGCGGGGGCGGCGGTCGCCTGGGACTTGGACGAAGCCGCGGCGGCGACGTCTTCCTTGGTCAGGCGGCCGTCCTTGCCGGTGCCCTTGATCGTCGCGGGGTCGACGCCGTGCTCCAGCACCGCGCGGCGTGCCGAGGGGGACAGCGCGGCGGGGCCTTCGCCCGCGACCGGGATCGCGCCGTGGTTGCCGTAGCCGCCGGCGGTCGGCGCAGCGGCGCCCTGATCGTTGTTGGTGGAGGAGGCGGGCGTCTGCGTGACGGCCGGCTGCGGCGCGCTCGACTGCGCGGGCGCGGAGCCGCCCGCGTCGACGGTCGCGAGCAACGCGCCGACCTCGACCGTGTCGCCGACCTTGACCGCGTGCTCGCCCATCACGCCCGCGACCGGCGAGGGAACCTCGACCGAGACCTTGTCGGTCTCAAGGCTCGCGATCGGCTCGTCGGCGGCGACCTTGTCGCCCGGCTGCTTCAGCCACTCGCCGACGGTGGCTTCGGTGATCGATTCGCCCAGCGTGGGCACCAGAACTTCGGTTGCCATTCTATTTTCCTGTCTTGAGCGAAGGGTCAGGCGCCGGCGGTGCCGGCCTTCTTGGTCGTGTCGGCCTCACGGGTCCGGCGGATTTCCTCGCGCACGTTGTGGCCGAGCGCGTCGGCGATCAGCGCACCCTGCTCGGCCTGGTGGCGCTTCATCAGACCCGTCGCGGGCGAGGCAGCGGCGGCGCGGCCGGCGTAGCGCGGACGCTTGACCGGTGAGTTCGCGAGCCCCAGCACTTCCTCGATGAAGGGTTCGACGAAGAACCAGTAGCCGTTGTTGCGCGGCTCTTCCTGCGCCCAGATCACCTCTTCGAGGTTCGGCATCCGCGCAATCCGCTCAACCAGCGACTGCGTGGGGAAGGGGTAGAGCTGCTCGACCCGCACGATCTGCGTGTGCTCGTCACCCGCCGCATCGCGCGCTTCCATCAGGTCGTACGATACCTTGCCGGTGCACAGCACCAGCCGCTTGGTCGCCGCATCCGCGGGTGCCGACGGGTCGGACAGCACGCGGCGGAAATGCGTGTCGCGCTGGAAGTCCGCCGCACTCGACACCGCCAGCTTATGACGCAGCAGCGACTTGGGTGTGAAGACGACCAAGGGCTTGCGGAAATTGCGGTGCATTTGACGGCGCAGCAGGTGGAAATAGTTCGCCGGCGTGGTGCAGTTCGCGACCTGGATGTTGTCGCCGGCGCACGCCTGCAGGAACCGTTCGGGGCGCGCCGAGCTATGCTCGGGACCCTGGCCCTCGTACCCGTGCGGCAGCAGCATCACCAGACCGTTCGCGCGTAGCCACTTGGCCTCACCCGAGGTGATGAACTGATCGATCATGATCTGCGCGCCGTTGACGAAGTCGCCGAACTGCGCCTCCCACAGCACCAGCGTCTTCGGATCGGCGAGCGCGTAGCCGTATTCGAACCCGAGCACGCCATACTCCGACAGCGGGCTGTCCAGCACCTCGAAGCTGCCGTGCTCGACGTTCCACAGCGGCACGTGGCGGTGCTCGTCATTCTGGTCGACCCAGACGGCGTGGCGCTGCGAAAAGGTGCCGCGGCCCGAATCCTGTCCCGACAGGCGGACGCCGTAGCCTTCGGACAAGAGCGAGCCGAACGCCAGCGCCTCGCCGGTCGCCCAGTCGAAGTTCGCACCCGAACGGAACATCTCGCGCTTGGCATCGAGCACGCGCGACAGCGTCTTGTGGACTGCGATCGTGTCCGGGATCGTCGTCAGCAGCCGGCCGATCGCGTCGAACAGCTTGGGCTCGATCCCGGTGTCGACGCTGCGGCGCTGGCTGTCGGCGTCGGCGGGGGCGTGGAGCCCCGACCAGCGACCCGCGAACCAGTCCGCCTTGTTGGGCTTGTAGCTCGCGCCGGCCTCGAACTCGCCTTCGAGCAGCGTCGTGAACTGCTTGACGTTGTCGTCGACCCAGGCCTGATCGACCACGCCTTCCTGCACCAGCCGCTTGGCATAGATGTCGCTGACGCCCGGATGGCTGCGGATCGCCTTGTACATCAGCGGCTGGGTGAAGCCGGGCTCATCGCCCTCGTTGTGGCCGAAGCGGCGATAGCACCACATGTCGATCACGACGTCGCGGTGGAACTTCTGCCGGTATTCGATCGCCATCTTGGTGGCGAAGGTCACCGCCTCGGGATCGTCGCCGTTGACGTGGAAGATCGGCGCCTGGACGCCCTTGGCGACGTCCGACGGATAGGGCGACGACCGCGCGAATTGCGGGCTGGTCGTGAAGCCGATCTGGTTGTTGATGACGAAGTGGACGCAGCCGCCGGTGTTGTAGCCGCGGATGCCCGAGAAGCCGAAACACTCCCACACGATGCCCTGGCCCGCAAAGGCGGCGTCGCCGTGGATCAGCACGGGCAGCGACTTGCAATGGTCGGTCAGGTCGCCCGCGATCGTCTGGATCGCGCGCACCTTGCCGAGCACGACCGGGTCGGCCGCCTCGAGATGCGAGGGGTTGGCAACGAGGCTCATGTGCACCTTGTGACCGTCGAACTCACGGTCGGTCGAGGTGCCGAGGTGGTATTTGACGTCACCCGAGCCGCCGATGTCGTCGGGGTTGGCGCTACCGCCCGCGAATTCGTGGAAGATCACGCGCAGCGGCTTGCCCATGACGTTGGCGAGCACGTTCAGCCGCCCGCGGTGGGCCATGCCGAACACGATCTCGTTGACGCCGGCCGCGCCGCCGTATTTGATCAGACTCTCGAGCGCGGGGATCATGCTCTCGCCGCCGTCGAGCCCGAAACGCTTGGTGCCGACATACTTGCGGCCGAGGAACTTCTCCCACTGCTCGGCCTCGATCACCTTGTTGAGGATCGCCTTCTTGCCCTGGGGCGTGAACTCGATCGCCTTGTCCTTGCCCTCCATGCGGTCTTGCAGGAACCGGCGCTCCTCGACGTCGGCGATGTGCATGTATTCGAGGCCGACGTTGCCGCAGTAGTTGGCGCGCAACGTGTCAACGACCTCGCGCACAGTCGCCCATTCGAGGCCGAGCGTGCCGCCGAGATAGACGGGGCGATCGATGTCGTTGTCGGTGAAGCCGTAATATTCGGTCTTCAGATCCTCGGGCAGCTCACGCAGGCCCGACAGGCCGAGCGGATCGAGGTTGGCGGCGAGATGCCCGCGCACGCGATAGGTGCGCACCAGCATCTGCACGCGGATCGCATCACCCGCGGCGCGGATGATGTCGTCCTTCGACGGGGCAGGAGCCGCGGCGGCAGGCTTCGCGCCACCCTTGGCGGGCTTGGGCGCGGGTTCCATCTGCGTCGGGTCGAGCGCGGCGGTCAGATCGTCGGTGGTGGTGAGCGGCCAGCGCTGGTTGGTCCACGACGGGGTGCTGCTCGCACCCTCCAGCCCTTCGAAAAAGGTACGCCAGCCCGGCTCGACGCTGTCCGGCGCGGATTTGTAGCGGGCGTAGAGCGTGTCGATGAACGCGGGGCTGACGCCGCCGGCGATGTCGCTGAAATCCTGACCTTCGAAGCCCATCACACACCTCATGTCCCGCCCGCGAGAGCGAGGATGGGGCCAGCCACCTCAAAGGCGGCGAGCGGACGAGCGCGGGTGGCCCCAGTTACAAGCGCCCGTCCGTTTTCAACGCTCCGCCCCATGCAGGGCGGCGTACTTCAACCCTTGAGAACTTCCAGCAGCGTCGAGCCGAGCTCGCTGGGCGAGGCTGCGACCTTGATGCCGGCCGCTTCCATCGCCGCAATCTTGCTCTCGGCATCGCCCTTGCCGCCCGACACGATCGCGCCGGCGTGACCCATGCGACGGCCCGGAGGCGCGGTGCGGCCCGCGATGAAACCGGCCATCGGCTTCTTGCGACCGCGCTTCGCCTCATCCTTGAGGAACTGCGCCGCCTGCTCCTCGGCGTCGCCGCCGATCTCGCCGATCATGATGATCGACTCGGTCGCGTCATCGGCGAGGAACAGTTCCAGCACGTCGATGAAGTTGGTGCCGTTGACCGGATCACCGCCGATGCCGACCGCGGTCGTCTGACCGAGCCCTGCGTTCGAGGTCTGGAACACCGCTTCGTAGGTGAGCGTGCCCGAGCGGCTGACGACGCCGACCGAACCCTTGCGGAAGATGTTGCCCGGCATGATGCCGATCTTGCACTCGCCCGGCGTCAGCACGCCCGGGCAGTTCGGGCCGATCAGCCGCGACTTCGAACCCGACAGCGCGCGCTTGACGCGCACCATGTCGAGCACCGGAATACCCTCGGTGATGCAGACGATCAGCGGCACCTCGGCGTCGATCGCCTCCAGGATCGAGTCCGCGGCGAAGGGCGGCGGCACGTACACCGCGCTCGCGGTCGCACCCGTAGCGGCAACGGCCTCGTGCACCGTGTTGTAGATCGGCAGGCCGAGATGCTCGCTGCCGCCCTTGCCCGGCGTGACGCCGCCGACCATCTGCGTGCCGTAATCGAGCGCCGCCTGGGTGTGGAAGCTGCCGGTGTTGCCGGTCATCCCTTGCGTGATGACCTTGGTGTTCTTGTCGACGAGGATGCTCATCGGGGGTCCTTTTCGTCAGCCGTTCAGGCGAGCGTGTTGTCGATGCCGCGGCACGCGGTGAGCAGTTCCTTGACCGCGTCGACCGATACCTGGAGGTTCTGCTTCGCCTCGTCGGACAGCTTGACCTCGACGATCTTCTCGACGCCGCCGGCCCCGATCACAACGGGGACGCCGACGTAGAGGTTGTCGATGCCATACTCACCCGACAGGTTCGCCGCGGCGGGCAGGATGCGCTTCTGATCGTACAGATAGGCTTCCGCCATCGCGATGCCGCTGGTCGCGGGCGCGTAATAGGCAGAACCGGTCTTCAGCAGGGCGACGATCTCGCCGCCGCCGCCGCGCGTGCGCTTCACGATCTCGTCGACCTTCTCCTTGGTGGAGAAACCCATCTCGATCAGGTCGCTGACGGGGATGCCGGACACGGTCGAATATTCGAGCACCGGCACCATCGTGTCGCCGTGGCCGCCGAGCACGAAGGTGTTCACGTCCTTCACCGACACGCCGAACTCGGTCGCGAGGAAGTGCGAGAAGCGCGCCGAGTCGAGCACGCCCGCCATGCCAACGACCTTGTTGTGCGGCAGGCCGGAGAATTCACGCAGCGCCCACACCATCGCGTCGAGCGGGTTGGTGATGCAGATGACGAAGGCGTCGGGGGCGTTGTTCTTGATGCCCTCGCCGACGGCCTTCATCACTTTGAGGTTGATGCCGAGCAGGTCGTCGCGGCTCATGCCTGGCTTGCGCGCGACACCGGCGGTGACGATGATGACGTCCGCGCCCGCGATGTCGGCGTAATCGTTGGTGCCGGTGATCTTGGCATCGAAGCCCTCGACCGGACCGCACTGCGACAGGTCGAGCGCCTTGCCCTGCGGCACGCCTTCGACGACGTCGAAGAGGACGATGTCACCCAGGTTCTTGAGCGCAGCCAGGTGCGCGAGCGTGCCGCCGATGTTGCCGGCGCCGATCAGCGCGATCTTCTTGCGGGCCATTCCATCCCCTCTCGTCGTTACGGTGGATGGGAAGGTCGCCTACGCCCTTTGGCCGTCCGCGACAACCCGCAAAAGCCTAGGAACCAATATAGTAGAGATAACGGTTCGCAATAGCGATTACGCTCAATCCTGGCCGTGACCCTGCGTCAGATACTCCTCGGATCGCATCTCCTCCAACCGGCTGACGGTGCGCTCGAACTCGAAGCGGCCGTCACCCGTCGGGTAGAGCTGGTCCGGTTCGGCGTCGGCGGCGGCGAGCAGCTTGACCTTATACTCGTACAATGCGTCGATCAGGCTGACGAACCGCGCCGCCTCGTTGCGCATGTCCGGCCCGAGCTGCGGGATGCCGACGACGATGACGGTGTGGTAGCGACGCGCGATGCAAAGGTAGTCGGCAGGGCCGCGTGCTTCACCGCACAGCCGCTTGAAGCTGAACACCGCGACGCCTTTAAGCGCCTTGGGCACGTGGAGCGTGCGGCCCTGCACCGACAGCTCCTCGCTCGGCACGTGTTCGCGATCCTCGGGCGGGTAATCGGTCAGGCGGAAGAAGGCGGCGGACAGCTCGGCGGTGGCCTCGGCCCCGTTGGGCACGAGCCAGGTGTCCTGCTGCCCCAGGCGGTCGCGACGGTAATCGACCGGGCCGTTGAGCGCGAGCACGTCGAGCCGCTCGCCGATCAGCGCGATGAAGGGGAGAAAATGCTCGCGGTTGAGCCCGTTGCGGTAAAGGTCGGTCGGCGCGCGGTTGCTGGTGGTGACGATCGTCACGCCGGCCTCGATCATCGCGGTGAACAGCCGCGACAGGATCATCGCATCGGGCGAGTTGGTGACCATCATTTCGTCGAACGCGAGCAGGCGCGCGGTGTCGGCGAGTGCTTGTGCGACGGGCAGGATCGGATCGCCCGCTTCCTTGCGCCGCTCGACAGCGATGCGGCCGTGCACCTCGATCATGAATTCGGCGAAGTGGATGCGGCGTTTGGAGGTGACGTCGACGTGATCGTAGAACAGGTCCATCAGCATCGACTTGCCGCGCCCGACGTCGCCCCACAGATAGACGCCGCGTGCGGGCACCGCACGTTTACGGAAGAAGCCGGTGGTGCGCGGATGTTCGAGCTCGCGGGCGAGTGCGTCGAGCCGGTCGGCGGCGGCGGCCTGCTCGGCATCGGGACGCAGCTCGCCCGCGGCGATCAGCGCGTCATAGGCGGCACGCACTTGTGCCATCAGCCGGCGCTCGGTTTGCGGATCGTGCCGGAGAATTCGGCGACGGTCATCTCCATCTGCACCAGCAGGCCGCGCACGAAGATCAGCCGACGCGTTTCGCGCAATATCTCGACCTGCGCCTCCAGCGGCTCGCCGACGCGGCCGGCGCCGATGAAATGCGTGTTGAGGTCGAGCGTCACCGCCGGTCCGGCCGAAAGCACGCCGAAGCTGCGCAGCGCCGCGAACAGCGCGACGTCGATGAACCCGAGCAGCGCACCGCCGTGGACGTTGTTGCCGAAGTTCGAGTGGCGGTGCTCGGGCCTCATGCGGACGCGGGCGAGTGCGTCCTCCTGCCGGACGATCACGTCACCCAGAAACGAATTGAACCGCGTTTCATCGCGAAAGCGCCAGTGCATCCAGCCGGGATGGTCTGGATGCTCGTCGAAGAGAAAGGCGCGCGAGGGCTCGGCCTCGCTGTGGTCGCTACGATCCATGGTGATCCATTCATGCGGGCTGCGGCGGAAACGTGTTCAGGCACGCGCCGCGGCAGGACCGGCATGAACGGCGAGGGGGGAGGTGTGTCGGCGGATCAGACGATCCGCTCGACCTCCATCTTCTTGATCTCGGCGATCGCCTTGGCGGGCGAGAGACCCTTGGGGCAGACGTTCGCGCAATTCATGATGGTGTGGCAGCGATACAGCCGGAACGGATCCTCCAGCGCGTCGAGCCGCTCGCCCGTCATCTCGTCGCGGCTGTCGGCGAGCCAGCGATACGCCTGGAGCAGGATCGCCGGACCCAGGAACTTGTCCGAATTCCACCAATAGCTCGGGCACGAGGTCGAGCAGCACGCGCACAGGATGCACTCGTACAGACCGTCGAGCTTCGCGCGCTCCTCCGGGCTCTGCAGCCGTTCCTTGCCCGAGGGGGGCGGCGTCACCGTCTGGAGCCACGGTGTGATCGAGGCATATTGCGCGTAGAAGCGCGTGAAATCGGGGACCAGGTCCTTCACCACGTCCATCGCGGGGAGCGGCGTGATCTTCACCTCGCCCTTCACGTCCTCGATCGCGGTGGTGCAGGCAAGGCCGTTGCGCCCGTCGATGTTCATCGAGCACGACCCGCAGATGCCTTCGCGGCACGAGCGGCGGAAGGTGAGCGAGGAGTCCTGCTCACCTTTGATCTTGATCAGCGCGTCGAGCACCATTGGACCGCATTCGTCGAGGTTGACCTCGAACGTGTCGAAGCGCGGGTTCTCACCCGAGTCCGGGTCATAGCGGTAGATCTTGAAGCTGCGCATCTTGCCGCCGGGCTGCGGCGAGGGGTGCTTGGTGCCGCCCTTGATTCGGCTGTTCTTGGGAAGGGTGAACTCGGCCATGCGTCTCGTTCTCGTGTTCGGGCAGGATCGCGGGCGCGCAACACGTCACGATCGCTGTCGGCTCGGATACTCCATCGCGGCATATGCCGCAAACGGGCCCGTGTCGCTCCTAGCGCACGGGCGCCTGCGCTCAAGATATAATGTGCGCAGGCCCCGGCACCAACACCCGAGATGGCCTAGTGGTCAAATGATGTCGAGCACCAAGCCCAGATCGCGCGCCTGGCTCGCCTCGATGTACCAATTGTGCGGCGCCCGCTGTTTCAGTTCCTCCAGCGTGACCTGCGTGCCGCGGACGAGATCGGCGAAGCCCTCGTCCTGGATGCGGATCGAATCCTCGATCTCGTTGAGCTTGGCATTCAACACCGGCGACAGCGCGTTGAGCGGGCCCGACAGCTCGATCGTCGAGTTCATCAGCCGCTCGTGGATCATCAGGCGCGAATTCTTGGTCAGGAAGCGCTTGTCGGCGGGAAAGGCCGACATGAAGGTCGCGCCGGCGGAATAGACTGCGACCTTGCCGAGGAACAGCGCCTCGCGCCCGGTATATTCGCGCAGCAAACGGATCGAATCGCCCATCGCACGCGCCATCTCGGGATCGCCGCCGAGCGTGGTGATCGACACCACCAGCGGTCCGTCGGCGGGCGCGGCGGCGAGCCCGTCGAGGAATTTAGCGTACATCTGATCGTCGACGGTGCCATACAATTGGATGTGCGGGCGTGCGAGCAGGGGATAGTTGTTCGCGTTGCTGGGCGTGGTGGCGGCGGTGCTGGGCTGGTTCATGGCGCGCTTAGCGTCAGGCGCGGTGCAATGTTCCGGCGGCGCGCTGTTACTTAACCTGGAGCAACGTGATCGCGGGTCGTCCGACCGGCGTGGTGGTGGGCGGCAGGTCGCGCTCGAGCGCGTCGAGCCAGCGGCCCGCGCCCGCGCCGATCGCGACCTGCGGGCGAGAGGGATCGAGCGCGGCGGCTTTCTCCCATCCCGCGATCAGGCTCTGCGCCTGATCGACCGCGGCGGCGAGCGGTTGCGGCTTCCTGAGTGCGGTGTTGATCAGCGCGTCACCGAAGAAGGTCCAGTCATTGTCCGCCTGACACCCGAAGGACGGGCGATCGGACGCGGCGGCGGTGACGATCGCGGTCGTGTCCGACGACAGCATCGGCACGAACACGCCCGAGTAACAGGCGCTGAGCAGGATCAACCGGTTGCGGATGCCGAGCGTCGACAACTGGCTCCACAGCCTGCTGGGCGACACCGCGCCATATCCCTGGTCGCCATCGTTATAGTAGAGCCCGAACGGCGCGCCGTGGCTGGTGGTGTAGAGGATCAGCACATCTTCTGCGGGGTCCATCACCTCGGCGACGCGCGCCAGCGCGAGGTCGAGGTTGCCGGGGCTGCCCATCGGCAGATCGCTGTCGCGCGTGCCGTCGCTGCCCGCGAGCAGGATGACGTGCCCATCGGCGTGATAGCGCCGGGCGAGCACCCGCGCCGCCTCGCGCGCCTCGCGTCCGAACACGGGATCGCTGTCGAGCGCGGCGACGATCACGAAGGCGTCGACGCTGCCGGCGCGCTGCGGCCGCACCGCGGAGAGCGCGCGATCGAGCCGGCGATGCTCGGCGAGGCGCCAGCGTGCGGGCCGGTCGCGCTCGACATCGATCCCCATGTCGGCCTGCACCTGCGTCTCGCCGTCGTCACCCGCGAACACGGGGGCGGGCAGGGTGTAGCGAACGGGTTGGTAGCGCTGCGCCGCGGCGGCGCTTGCGAACAATGCGATGACGAGCGGCAGAAGCGTGCGCATGCTCAAATCCCCCCACCATCAGATTAGCGGGCGCAGCACGGCGCAGGTCAAGCATAATTGGCGGAGGGAACGCGCACGCGGCCTGTTCGCTGAGCGGACAACGAGAGGGAAGTTCTGCTATGTCATTGAAGCTGAAGCCGATCGACCAGCAGGTGATCGCGATCACGGGCGCCACGTCTGGGATCGGGCTGGTGACCGCGCGCATGGCGGCGTCCCGTGGCGCGAAACTGGTGCTGGTCGCGCGCGACGATGCCGCCCTCGCCGAATTGGTGAGTGAGATCGAGGCGGCAGGCGGTGAAGCCTATGCGATCGCCGCCGATGTCGGTGATCCCGAAGCCGTGGCGCGCGTCGCCCGGCACGCGGTGGCTCGGTTCGGGCGCATCGATAGCTGGGTCAACAATGCCGGTGTCGCGATCTATGCCAAGTTGGTCGACACGCCGTTCGACGAGCACGAACGGCTGTTCCGCACCAATTATTTCGGCGTCGTCAACGGGTGCGCGGCGGCAGTGCCGCACCTGCGCGAGCAGGGCGGCGCGCTGATCACCGTCGCCTCGATCGCGGCGGGGATGCCCAGTCCGTTGATGGGTGCCTATGCCGCGAGCAAGCACGCGGTGAAGGGCTATATCGACACGCTCAGGGGCGAGTTGCTGCAGGAGGGCGCGCCGATCTCGGTTACGCTGATCCAGCCGTCAGGCATCGACACGCCGGTTGCCGAACACGCCAGCAACCACGTCGGCGGCAAGGCGCGCATCCCGCCGCTGGTCTACGATCCAACCCTGGTCGCAGAAGCGATCCTGGACGCGGCGACCCGGCCGATGCGCGGCGTGACGGTGGGCGGTGCGGGCAAGGCGCAGGTGCTGTTCGCGCAGCACGCACCCGCGTTGTTCGACCGTGTGGCGGCGATCGGATCAGCGCTGTTCGTCGATCCAACGAAGAATCAGCCCCGACCGGACAATCTGTTCGCGCCCGCGCATGACGGCGTGGAGCGATCGCGTGACCAGAGCGGAAAAGGATTCAGCCTCTACACCGCCGCGATGCGGCATCCAGCGACGACACTGGCGCTCGGCGCAGCGCTGGCCGGGGCGGGGATCTGGTGGAGTCGGAAAGATGGCGAGGCCGCGACACCGCGGGAATATGGAAGGGCGGGAGCTGCTTAGGAGTGGGACCCCGCGGGACCATAATCGGCTGAACCGGCGTTGATCGAGCCGATCGGGCTGCACGCCACCGTCGTCATCCCGGAGTTAATCCGGAACCCCGCTTTTCTACGCCGTAGAGAAGGAGCGCGGCCCCGGATCATGTCCGGGGCGACGCAAGTTCGTGTGAAGTTGCTTAGTACACGCGCTTCTTGGGCTTGATGTACTCGATATCGTCGGTCAGCGAGTAATCGTGCACCGGGCGATAATCGATCGCGACCTGTCCGCCCTTGCCACCCCAACCATCGAACGTCGCGATGGTGTGCTTCATCCAGTTCGCGTCGTCGCGCTCGGGGAAGTCCTCGTGCATGTGCGCGCCGCGCGACTCCTTGCGGTTGTCGGCCGAGCGCATCGTGACGACCGCCTGCGACAGCAGGTTGTCGAGCTCCAGCGTTTCCACCAGATCGGTGTTCCAGATCAGCGAGCGATCCTTGACCGACACGTCGCCGATCGAGGCGTAAACCTGATCGATCTTCTGCACGCCCTCGGCGAGGAGCGCGGTGTCGCGGAACACCGCGCAATGCTTCTGCATCGTCTGCTGCATCTCGCGGCGGATCAGCGCCGTGGGCGTGGACCCAGCGGCGTTGCGGAACGTGTCGAGACGGGTCAGCGCCATCTCCTCCGATCCCTTGGGCAGCGGATTGTGCGGCGTGTTGGGCTTCAGAATATCGCGGACGCGCAGACCGGTTGCGCGGCCGAACACGACCAGGTCGATCAGGCTGTTCGATCCCAGACGGTTCGCGCCGTGAACCGACACGCACGCCGCCTCGCCGACCGCGAACAGGCCGGGCACGACCGCGTCGGGGTTGCCGTCGCGCAAGGTCACGACCTCGCCGTGATAGTTCGTCGGGATGCCGCCCATGTTATAGTGGACGGTCGGCGTGACCGGCAGCGGCTGGCGCGTCAGGTCGACGCCGGCGAAGATCTTGCCCGTCTCGGTGATGCCGGGCAGCCGCTCGTGCAGCACCTTGGGATCGATGTGGTCGAGGTGGAGGTAGATGTGATCGCCCTCCGGCCCGACACCGCGGCCTTCGCGCATTTCCGCCGCCATCGAGCGCGCGACGACGTCGCGGCTGGCGAGGTCCTTCGCCGAGGGTGCGTAACGCTCCATGAAGCGCTCACCCTCGGAGTTGGTGAGGTAGCCGCCTTCGCCGCGCGCGCCCTCGGTGATGAGCACGCCTGCGCCGTAGATGCCGGTCGGGTGGAACTGCACGAACTCCATGTCCTGCAAGGGCAGCCCGGCGCGCAGCACCATCGCGTTGCCGTCGCCGGTGCAGGTGTGCGCCGACGTCGCGGAGAAATAGCAGCGGCCGTAGCCGCCGGTCGCCAGCACGACGTTGTGCGCGCGAAAACGGTGGATCGAGCCGTCTTCCATGCAGAGCGCGATGACGCCGCGGCAGACGCCGTTCTCCATGATCAGGTCGAGCGCGAAATATTCGACATAGAAGTCGGCGTCGTACTTGAGCGATTGCTGGTACAGCGCGTGGAGCATCGCGTGACCGGTACGGTCGGCAGCCGCGCAGGTGCGCTGCACCGGCGGGCCTTCGCCCATGTTCTGCATGTGGCCGCCGAACGGACGCTGGTAGATCGTGCCGTTGTCGTTGCGGCTGAACGGCACGCCGGCGTGTTCGAGCTCGTACACCGCCTGCGGTGCCTCGCGCACCATGTACTCGATCGCGTCCTGGTCGCCGAGCCAGTCGGAACCCTTGACCGTGTCGAACATGTGCCACGACCAGTGATCGGGCGAATTGTTGCCGAGCGATGCGGCGATGCCGCCCTGCGCCGCGACCGTGTGGCTGCGCGTGGGGAACACCTTGGTGATGCAGGCGGTCTTCAGGCCGCTCTCCGCGATGCCCATCGTCGCGCGCAGGCCCGAGCCGCCCGCGCCCACGACAACCGCGTCATAGGTATGGTCGATGATCTGATAGGCAGCCATTACTGCGCGGCTCCGAAGGCGATCTTGAGGATGGAGAAGATGGCAACGCCCGCGATCGCCGCAGCGTAGACGTTGAGCAGGACGATCGCGACGAAGCGGCTCTGCATGCGCGCGTAATCCTCGATCGCGACCTGCAGGCCTAGACGGAAGTGATAGGTGATCGAGACGATCAGCAGCAGCATCGGGATCGCTGCCCAGGCCGAGCCGAGCCACAGCCGTATCGTGGCGAAGTCATAGGCGGGCAGCATCGCCAGCGACGTGAGCAGCCACACCATCAGCAGCAGGTTGGTGCCCGCAGTGAGTTTCTGGTGCCACCAATGGTGCACACCCTCGTGTGCGCTGCCGTAACCGCGGACGCGGCCGAGTTCGGTGCTCATTACTTCAACCCCAGCCAGAGCCAGAACAGGATCGTCATCGCGATCGAGAAGACAAAGGTCAGCCGCGCGGCGAGTTGATTGACCTTCAGCTCGAACGCGGCGCCGGTGTCCATCATCAGGTGGCGGATGCCGCTCGCCATGTGCTGGAACACGGTCCAGGTCAGCCCGATGCCGACGACATAGCCGAGAACGTTCAAATTGCCGCGATCGGTGGTGAACACGTCGACGAAGGTCGCATAGGCGCTCTCACCCGACGCGATCGCCGCGAGGAACCACACCAGCAGCATCGCACCGACCGTCGCCATCGTCGCGCCGGTGGCCCGGTGGATGATCGACGTTAGCATCGCCGGGCTGAAGCGGTAATGAAATTGCATCGGGCCCGTGAAGAGGTGCGGGCTTCTCGGACGGGAGCGGGGTGCGGGTCGGCTGGCCAACGGCGGTTCCTTTCAGCCTACGCCCTTAGCCGTGATACCGCGCGATGCAAGCACAGCACCACGGTCGCGACGGGTTCAACGAGGCATTAACCCTCCTAATTGCGGGCAAGATCGCCGCGATCCAGGCCGCGACGCGCGTGACGGTCGACACCTCGGCCTCGATCCGCACCACAGTGCTGGAGGTACAGGATTCGGCCACGCGCATCCGCCACGCGATGGAAGCGCAGGCGCATACGGTGACCGCGATCACCGCCGCGGTGGACGAAACCGCGCTCGCCGCCGACTCGATGTCGCACACGGTTGCCGCGATCCGCGCCGATACCGAAGGCGTCGCCTCCGAGATCGACGCACTCGGCAACGGGTTCGATGCGCTGGCGCTGCGGCTCGGCTCGCTGGAGGGCAGCGCGAGCGATTTCGTCACCAAGGTCGCGGCCTGAGGACACGTTCATGAACGCTGCGATCTGGAGTGCGGGCGCGCGCACCTTTGCCGAAGAGGTCCGCGATTATGACTGGGACGGTGCGATCGCGCCGGTGTGCGCGGAGATTACCCGCGTGCTCGACAGCGGCGACGCCTGGCAGCAGGTGTCCGCCGCTTTCTGGGAACATTATCTGGCGCTGCCGGTCGCGACCGCGTTCCGCGGGACGCTCGGCGAAGCGGGCCTCGCCAAGCAGATCAGGCGCAGTGCCGCCTACACGCGGACGCGCTACGCCCGGCCGTTCGACGGCGAATGGCAGCGGTTGGCACGTGGACACGTAGAATTGGCGCGCGCGACCGGCGTGCCCTTGCCGGCGTTACTGGCAGCCCTGTCGTTCGCGCACGCGCGCGCGCTTCAACTGATCGAGGGCGCCACGCAGATGCCGTTCGGACGGATCGCCGACGTGGTGCAGCGGCTCGCGCTGGTCGAGGCGAACGTCATGGCGACGCACCTGGGCGAGAGCGAAGCGGCGCGCGCGCAGGCCGAGCGGACCGCGGCGGGGGTGCTGTTCCGCGACCGTATCTTCGGCGGCATCGGCGAGGCAGCAACATCGGGACAGCGCGCGCGCGTTCAGGCGGCGGGCGCATCGGCGTCGGCGCGCGGGATGCTGGGCAAGACGAGCGAGGTGGCAGCGGCGGCGGAGCAATCGGCGGTGGCGATGCGCGACGCGGCATCGACCGCGGCCGGGCTGATCCGCGCAATCGAGGACGCGCGCGTCGAGGTGGAGGCCGCGGCCGAGATCGCGACGAGGGCGGGGCGACAGGCGGGCGACGCCGTTGGCGTGTCGGAAGCGCTGAGCGAGCACGCCAAGTCGATCGAGTCGATCCTGGGGCTGATCCGCGACATTGCCGGGCAGACCAACCTGCTGGCGCTCAACGCGACGATCGAGGCAGCGCGCGCGGGCGACGCCGGGCGCGGCTTCGCGGTGGTGGCACAAGAGGTCAAGAGCCTCGCCAACCAGACCGCGCGCGCGACCGACGACATTGCGGGCAAGATCGCCGCGATCCAGGCCGCGACGCGCGTGACGGTCGACACCTCGGCCTCGATCCGCACCACAGTGCTGGAGGTACAGGATTCGGCCACGCGCATCCGCCACGCGATGGAAGCGCAGGCGCATACGGTGACCGCGATCACCGCCGCGGTGGACGAAACCGCGCTCGCCGCCGACTCGATGTCGCACACGGTTGCCGCGATCCGCGCCGATACCGAAGGCGTCGCCTCCGAGATCGACGCGCTGAAAGGTGAATTCGTCAGCGTCGAGGCACGGCTGGAAGCATTGCGCGGATCGGCCGAGCAGTTCGCGCAGAGCGTCGCGTAAGCGCCGCTCGCCGGGGCGTTGCTGCGCGCGCGGGCGCGGCCTACAGCGGCGCCCCATGACCAACATCCTTCTCACCGGATCGAGCCGCGGCATCGGCGCCGCGATCGCCGAAACGCTTCGCAATGGCGGCCACCACGTCGTTGGGCATGGCACCGCCAGCGGCATCGCGGCCGATTTCGCCGATCCTGCCGCACCAGACCGTTTGTGGGATGCCGCGCTCGCGCAGCTAGATGGGCGGGTCGACGTGCTGATCAACAATGCCGGTGTGTTCGAGGCCGCCCCGCTAGACGATGCCGATGACGCATGGCTCGCCAATTGGGAGCGCACGATGCAGGTCAATCTGACCGCTTCGGCGATCCTGTGTCGCCGCGCGGTGCGCCACTGGCACGAGCGCGGCTGCGGCGGGCGGATCGTCAACGTCGCCAGCCGCGCGGCCTATCGCGGCGACAGCCCGTCGCACTGGCATTACGCCGCATCCAAGGCCGGCATGGTCGCGATGACCAAGACGATCGCGCGCGGTTATGCGGCGCAGGGCATCCTGGCGTTCGCCATCTGCCCGGGGTTCACGATGACCGGGATGGCCGAGGATTATCTCGCCAGCCGCGGCGGCGACAAGCTGCTCGCCGACATTCCGCTCGGCCGGGTCGCGGCGCCCGACGAAGTGGCGGAGGCCGCGCGCTGGCTGGCGCTCGATGCGCCGGCGTCGATGACGGGCGCGGTGATCGACGTGAACGGGGCGAGCTATGTCCGCTGACGGCGAGGTGTCGAGCGACGCCGTGATCGACAGCTGGCGCGTGACGCTGCCATGCACCCGCGCCGAGGCAGAGGCGATCGACGCGGCGGACGATCTGACGATCGACGCGGTGTTGATGACGACGGAGGAAGTCGAGGATGATCGCGAGCGCTGGCGGCTCGACGCCTATTGCGAGCATGAGCCCGACGAGGCGATGATCGCGGCGCTGCGCGCGCTGGTGCCGAGCGCGGCGGGCAGCGAGGCGGCGATCACGCCGCTGACCGCGCAGGATTGGGTCACAATGAGCCAGGCCGGGCTGGAGCCGATCCGCGAAGGACGGTTCGTGGTACATACCAGCGCGCACCCGCTCCAAGCGCCCGAGGGCGGTCGCGCCTTTCTGATCGACGCGGGGCAGGCATTCGGCACCGGGCACCATGCGACGACCGCGGGATGCCTGGCGATGCTCGATGGACTGGCGGCGACCCAGTTCGGCAACGTCATCGATCTGGGGACGGGGACGGGTCTGCTCGCCTTCGCCGCGCAGCATCTCTGGCCCGCCGCGTCGATCACCGCGACCGACATCGACCCCGCCGCGATCACCGTGACAGCGGAGAATGCAACGGCGAACGGCGTGTCGGGGCTGCGGCTGGTCGTCGCCGACGGCGCGCTGAGTGACGAGATTGCGGCGGCGGCGCCGTACGATCTGGTGATCGCCAACATCCTCGCCGGGCCGTTGATCTCGATGGCGCCGGAGGTGGCGGCGATCGCGGCGCCAGCGGCCGCGATCGTGCTGGCGGGGTTGCTGGAGACGCAGCGCGCCGAGGTGGTGGCGGCGTTCGAGGCGTGCGGTTGCGTGCTGGAGGCCGTCGACCGGCGTGGCGACTGGACGATCCTGCGGCTGCGCGGCGGCGAGGCGCGCTACGTGCCGAACAAGCCGATCGATCCCAAGGGCCGCGACGGCTGGGCGCTCGACCTCTGATCGGGGCGGCGCTGTCACGCGGCGGTCAGTTGCCGCGCGGGTGCCAGGTGATGACGCGGTAGACGTAGACGACGACCGCGAGCGCCATCAGCACGAGACCCACGGGTCCGACATATTTGTCCAACTCGGCGTAGCGGGTGCCGAGATAATAGCCCGCGCCGCCCAGGATCACGTTCCAGATCGCCGAGCCCAGGAAGGTCCACAGCATGAAGCGCCACAGCGGCATCGCGGTCATGCCGGCGGGCAGCGAGATGAGCGTGCGGAACGTCGGCATGAAGCGGAACACGAACACGACCCAGCCGCCCTGGCGCTGAAAGAAGGTGTGGATACGCTCCACGTCATTCCATTCAAGCGTCAGCCAGCGGCCGTGACGCTCGACAAAGGGGCGGAAGCGCGCGTAGCCGAGCCGTCGACCAACCTCGTACCAGAACAAATTGCCGATCGTGGTCCCGGCTGTACCCCATAGCACCAGCGGCACCATCGCCATCTGCCCGCGCGCGACCGCGATGCCGCCCAGTCCCATGATGACCTCCGACGGGATTGGCGGAAAGATGTTCTCCAGCGCCATCAGCAGGAAGATGCCGAGGTAACCGCCCCAGGCGATCCAATCGAGGATGAGGGTCGTCACGGGCGCTTAGGACAGGTCATACGGGCGGGCAACGGCCGCGGAAGGCTCAGCGTTCCGCCACGCTGCGCTCGATCGCGTCCCAGATCAGCCCGCCGACATCGGTGCCGTCGAAGCGTTCGATCGCGACGATGCCGGTCGGCGAGGTCACGTTGATCTCGGTCAGCCACTCGCCGCCGATCACGTCGATGCCGACGAAGATCAGCCCGCGGCGCTTGAGTTCGGGGCCGAGCGCGTCGCAGATCTCGCGCTCGCGCGGCGTCAGCCCGGTCTTCTCTGCCGACCCGCCGACCGCGAGGTTGGAGCGGATTTCGCCTTCGCCGGGCAGACGGTTGATCGCGCCCGCGACCTCGCCATCGACCAGCACGATACGCTTGTCGCCCTTCGCCACGTCGGGGAGGAAAGCCTGAACCATGTGCGGCTCGCGCCAGGTCTGATTGAACACCTCGAACAAGGCGGAAAGGTTGAGCCCGCCTTCCTCGACCTTGAAGATCGCCTTGCCGCCATTGCCGTGGAGCGGTTTCACGACGATCGCGCCGTGTTCGGCGAGGAACGCGCGCGCCTCGTCGGTGCTGCGGGTGACAAGCGTTGGCGGCATGAAGCGCGCATAGTCGAGCACGAACACCTTTTCGGGCGCGTTGCGCACCTGCGCGGGGTCGTTGACCACCAAGGTCTTGTCCGCGATGCGTTCGAGCAGGTGCGTCGCGGTGATGTAGCCGAGGTCGAACGGCGGGTCCTGCCGCATCAGTATCACGTCTGCCTCATCGCCGAGGTCGAGCTTGATCGGCGCATCGAAGCGGAAATGGTCGCCCGCGTTCGGCGCCGAGGGCTGCTGAACGGTGACCGGATGCGCTTTTGTCCACAGCCGCCCGTCGGACCAATTGAGGTCTTCCGCCTGGTAATGAAACAGCCGGTGCCCGCGCGCTTGGGCCGCGAGCATCAGCGCAAAGGTCGAATCGCCCGCGACGTTGATCTGGTCGAGCGGGTCCATCTGGACGGCGACGGTGAGCGACATGGTTCCTCCGGGCAGCGTGGTCGCGCCGACCTAGGCGCAGGGTGCGGGCTTGTCACCCGCGGGTGGCGCGGCACCCGCGGAAGGTCACTAACGTCACACCCCTGCGCATGTGTGTGCGCGAAGGACACGTGACCTTCACTGCCTGCACCCGAGATAGCGGCGTGAGTGGCGCGTAGGACAGCCGGGCTCGCTCAGCCGATCCACGCATTCTCGATATGGCGCGGGCGGGTGCCGGGCGCGAGCAGGATCACGTCGACGCGGATGTCGTCACCGGGGCCCGCGTAGCGCGGCATCAGCACCTCGGCCGCGGCGGCGACGCGTGCGAGCCGGTGCTGGTCGATCGCGTGGTCGAGCTCGCCGGCGGTGCGGCGCATCTTTACCTCGACGAAGGCGACGAGAGCGCCGCGGCGCGCGACGAGGTCGACCTCGCCCGCGGGCGTGCGCACGCGGCGATCGATGATGCGCCAGCCCTTCAGCCGCAGCCACCACGCCGCCAGCCGCTCACCCCGCCGCCCGCTCGTCTCCGCCGCGCGGCGCTGCTCGGGCGAGCGGGTGGGGGCGGGGCGGGGCACATCGGCACGGTGCGGGAAAGCGGTTGCGGGAGCAAGCGGCGTGTTCGCCCGGCGTTGTCAGCGGCGTAGCGACCGGCACGCACGGCGTGGCATGTGCATGATGATATGCTAGCCGAGCGGACGGTGGTTCATCGATCCATCAAGCGTCCCCGGCGCGTACTGGCGTCGACGCTCATCCCGCGGCGCGGATTGCGTTCCGCCCGCCCTCTTTCGCCTGGTACAATGCCTCGTCCGCGCGTCTGGCCGCGTCCTCGAACGTGCCGCCGCTTGAAAGTCCGGCGATGCCGCAACTGATCGCCACCATGATCTGCGTCTTATCGTCCGCCGGGATCGGCTGTTGTCGCAGCGCGGCCTGTATGCGCGCGCAGATCGTCTCGCCATCGTCGCGGCCGCCGACGCGCAGGATCATCATGAATTCGTCCCCGCCCAGCCGGCCGATGAGGTCTCCTGGCCTCGTATTCGACCGCAGCGTTGCGGCGATATGCTGCAGCACGCGGTCGCCGACATGATGCCCCCAGCGACCGTTGATCGACTTGAAACGATCAACGTCGATCGCGACGCAGCAGAGCAACGGTGGCCGTTCCGCCAGCAGCGCTGCGACCGCGCGGTCGAACCCGCGGCGGTTGAGCAATCCGGTGAGCGTGTCGGTGGTTGCTTCGATATGCGCCGTGGCCACTCGCTCCTTCAACTGTTCGGCAAGCCGGTTGCGTTCGGAGATTTCGGCCGCGACCGGCAGGCAGGTGAGCAGCAGCATCGCCAGAAAAGACTGAAACAAATGCGCCTGCACGGTGGGATCGGTCGTCACCATGACAACTGGGCCGTGTCCCGATGCCATCGCGCAGAAGCCCATCACCGCGATCGTCACGACCGCCATCTTGGTGCCGACCGGCCCGATGCGAAAGGTCACCAGCATGACGGGCGCGTAGAGCAGAAACAACGCCGGCGATGTTGCGACGAAGAAGACGGCGTATGCGGTACCCGCCACCATTGCGATCAGCGCGATCGCGCCCGCACGCTCCATTGTTGTCTTGTTGAGGAAGCATGCTTTGACCTGACCGTCGAGAACCGCGGTGAACACGGGCGTAAAGACGAGCAGGCCTAAGCCATCGCTGAGGAACCAGGCAGTGAAGGAGGGCGCGAAGGCTTGGTCATAGACGGTCGTAGCGGTGGCAGCACCTAGTAGCGCGCTCGCCATCGGCGCGACGATGCCGGCCACGATCACGAAGCGGACCAGGCTATGCGTCGAGCGCAACAGGTCGATCGTGGCGGTTCGTCGCTTGATGAGGAGCGTCGCGGCGACGACTTCGACAGCGTTGGCCAAACTGTACAACAACGGACCCGCTACCGTGCCGCGGGTAAAAAGATTGGCGGCGATGTTGCCGACCAGCCCCGCGCTCAGCACCGTCAGCCAGCGCGGGGCCGGCTGTACCAGCAGCAGCGCGACCAAGACGGCGTTCGCCGGCCACACCGCGGCGATGGTCTTGCCGTCGCTAGTCAGGTGGATGGTCGATGCGGCGAGCAGGAAATAAAGCGATGCTGCGATCAGCCAGATCGCGCCGAGCTGCGCACGCGACGGTTGGGCGGTCTTGGACGCTTCTTCCATGCGCCCAGATTGATCCGTATCGGTCTAAATGCCGTTAACGGGCCAGGGTCGCATGCAACCGATCAGCGCTCGCCCTTCAGCTCCATCGCACGGGCATAAAGCATGCGGCGGTCGAGGCCGAGCGCGCGGGCGACCTCGCCGGCGGCCTTGGCGGCGGGAAGGCGGGTAAGCGCTTCGGCAAGAGCCGTGTCGGCGTCGGCCTCGCTCGCGGGGGCAGGGGCGTCGGGCGGACCGACGACGATCACGATCTCGCCCTTGGGTGGCGCATCGGCGTAGCGCGCCGCGAGGACGGACAGCCGGCCGGTCACGGCTTCCTCGAACTTCTTGGTGATCTCGCGCGCGACCGCTGCCTCGCGGTCGCCCAATCCTTGCGCGAGCGCCGCGAGGCAGGCGGATAGGCGCGGGCCGCTCTCGTACAGCACCAAGGTCGCGCGGACGCCGGCGACCTCGGCGATCGCCTCGGCGCGGGCGTGCTGTTTCGACGGCAGGAAGCCCAGAAAGAAGAAGCGGTCGGTCGGAAGCGCGGCGAGCGTCAACGCGGCGATCGCGGCGCACGGACCGGGGATCGTCACCACGCTGTGGCCGGCGGCACGCGCGTCGCGCACGAGCTTGTAGCCGGGATCGGAGATGAGCGGTGTGCCCGCGTCGGAGACGAGCGCGATCGCCTCCGTCGCCATTCGCGCGATCAATTGCGGGCGCATGCCCTCGGCATTGTGGTCGTGATAGGGCAGCATAGGACGCTTGACGCCGACGTGGCGCAGCAGCCCGGCGGTGACGCGCGTGTCCTCCACCGCGACCGCATCGGCGCGCGTCAGGATGTCGGCCGCGCGCGGCGAAAGGTCAGCGAGATTGCCGATCGGCGTCGCGACGATGTACAGACCGGGGGATAAGGGTTCCACGAGGGGTGTCATGGCAGAATCGAAGCAGGGGCCGCAACTCGCACGCGCGGTGTCGAAGGCATTGGCGCTCGCGGGCGCGGTGTTGCTGTCCGCATGCGCGACCGTTGTACCGCGCGGACCGGCACCGGCGCCCGACCGTCCGGCGGCCGAACGCCCGCGTCCGTCGCGCGGCGACACCGGCGGCGTCATCGCGGGCGTGCCGCAGGATGCCGAGCGCAACCGCGTCGCGCTGCTGGTGCCGCTGTCGGGCAGCAACGCGGGGGTCGGGCGCAGCATCGCCAATGCGACGCAGCTCGCACTGCTCGACGCGCGCAGCCAGCAGGTGCGGATCACCAATTACGATACCGCGACCGGTGCGGCGGCAGCGGCGAACCGGGCGATTGCGGAAGGGGCGCAGTTGATCCTGGGGCCACTGCTTGCCGACGACGTGCGCGCGGTGACGCCGATCGCCCGGCGCGCGGGCGTGCCCGTGATCTCGTTTTCCAACGACGTCAGCCTGGGTGGCAACGGCACCTATGTGCTCGGCTATGCGCCGAGCCAGTCGATCGAGCGCGTGGTCGGTTTCGCACGCAGCCAGGGGGTGACGAACTTCGGCGGGCTGGTGCCGAACGCGCTCTACGGATCGCGCGCGTCGAGCGTGTTCCTGCGCGCAGTCGAGCAGGCTGGCGGCCGCGTGGTGTCGCTGCAGACCTATGATCGTGCGCCGGCGGCGGTTGCATCGGCGGTGACGCGGATGAACAGGGATGCGCCGTTCGACGCGGTGCTGATCGCCGATGGCGGCAGCACGGCAGCCGCCGCCGCGCCGCTGCTCCGCCGCGCGAGCCCGTCGACCCGGTTGCTCGGCACCGAATTGTGGAATTCGGACCGGACGGTAGCGACCCAGGCGGCGCTGAATGGCGCGTGGTTCGCGAGCGTGCCCGACAATCTCTACCGCCAGTACGCGCAGAACTACCGCGCGCGCTTCAACGCGGCGCCGTACCGGCTGTCGAGCCTGGGGTACGACGCGGTGCTGCTGGTGGTCCGCATCTCGCGTGACTGGCGCGTCGGCAGCGCGTTTCCGCAGAGCCGGCTGCGCGACGCGGACGGGTTTGCGGGCATCGACGGCGCGTTCCGGTTCGGACGCGACGGGGTCGCGGAGCGCGCGCTGGAGGTGCAGGAGGTGCGCGGCGGAACGACGGTCACCGTGTCGCCCGCGCCGACGCGCTTCGACGATTGAGGGCTAGCGCGGCGGGTGGCCCGACAAGGATGGTCGCCGGGGGCGACCGGGATCAGGCCGCCGCGCGCTCGTCGGCGCGAACGACGCGCGGCAGGATCGCGTCGAGCAGCAGCATGCCGGCGTCGGTCACGGTCAGGTGATCGCCGTCGAGGTGGATCAACTCGGGTAGCTGCGCGACGGCGCGCCGGTCGATCAACTCGTCGGTGGTGAGCCCCGTACGGCGGGTGATGCGCGAAAGGTCGACCCCTTCCGCCAGCCGCAAGCCCATCAACAGCGCTTCGGATGCCTGCAGCGCGGGCGCGAGCGCTTCCTCGACCTCGATGCCGTGGCGGTTGCGATCGACCGCGGCGAGCCAGTTCTCGGGCTTGCGGCGGCGCTGCGTCGCGTGTCCGTGACGGCGGCCGTGCGCGCCGGGACCGATGCCGGCATAGTCGCGGTAGCGCCAGTAAGCGAGATTGTGGCGGCTCTGCGCGCCGGCGCGCGCATGGTTCGATACCTCGTAGGCCGGAATGCCCGCGATGGCGGTGATCGCGCGGGTGCGCTCGAACAGGTCGGCGGCGGTGTCGGCGTCGGGAATGACGAGGCGCCCGGCGGCGGCCTCGGTCGCGAAGCGCGTGCCTGGCTCGATCGTGAGCTGGTAGAGCGACAGATGCTCGGTCCCGAACGACAAGGCACGGCGCAGCTCGGCCTCCCAATCGTCGATCGGCTGTCCGGGGCGGGCGTAGATCAGGTCGAAGCTGACGCGCGCGAAGCTGCGTTGCGCGGTGTCGAGCGCGCCCAGCCCCTCGGCAACATCGTGTGCGCGGCCGAGGAAGTGGAGCGCGCGGTCGTTGAGTGCCTGCAGCCCGAGCGAGACGCGGTTGACCCCGGCGGCGGCGAGGTCGGCGAAGCGCGCGGCCTCGACCGACGAAGGATTGGCCTCCAGCGTGATCTCGAGGTCGGCCACGGGCGACCAGGCGCTGATGGCGGCCTGGATGATCGCGGCGACGGTCGCGGGTGGCATCAGCGAGGGCGTGCCGCCGCCGAAAAAGATCGAGCCGAGCCGCCGGCCGGGCAGCGCCGCGACCTCGTGCGCGAGATCGAGCAGCAGTGCGTCGCGCCAGCGTGCCTGATCCACCTGCTCGCGCACATGGCTGTTGAAATCGCAATAGGGGCATTTGGAGACGCAGAACGGCCAGTGGACGTAGAGCGCGAGCGGCTCGTCCTCGGAGTGCGATCGCGTGGCGGGATTGTCGGGCGTCATGCCGCGCCCATATGGCGGCGATGACGCCGAAACGCCACGCCGCGCTGCTTGCCCTGCTGCTGTCGGCGTGTTCCGCCGGCAGTGGTGCGCCCGCGCCGGAGCGGGTTGTCGAGCCGCTGACGCGCACGACACCCGCGCCGCGCGGTCCGGCGCTGCTCGAGCGGATAATGCTGTCGCGGCACAATGCGGCGCGCGCGGCGCTCGGCCTGGCCCCGCTCGTTTGGGACAAGGGACTGTCGGCGGATGCGCGCAACTATGCCGAGGCGATGGCGGCGAGCGGCCGCTTCGCGCACGCCGATCAGCACGGCGAGGGCGAAAATCTGTTCACGGGTACGCGCGACGCCTACTCCTACGCCGAGATGATCGACCTGTGGCTCGCCGAGCGACGCGATTTCGTCAACGCGGCGACGCCGGGGTTCAGCCGTACCGGGCGGGCGGGCGACGTGGCGCACTACACGCAGATCGTGTGGCGCGGCACGCGCGCGGTCGGCTGCGCACTCGCCAGCAACGCGCGCGACGATTTCCTCGTCTGCCGCTATTCACCGCCGGGAAACGTGGTGGGTGAGCGCGCTTACTGATTTATTTTCATGACATGGGTGGAACGGTAGGACACCGTACGACAGGGCAGCGTTCCTGCCGCATGGATCAGACCCAAGCCCCCATTCTCGACGCCTTGCAGCAGATGGAGCGCAACAAGGTTCACGGCTTCGGCGCGCCCGGCCACCATCAGGGAGCCGCCGTCCCGCGCGATCTTGCCAAGGCGCTTGGCAAGCGCGTGTTCGAGGCCGACGTGATCACGCCCAAGGGCCTGGACGACCGCACGGAGGGCGCGCACGTGCTCCAGCGCGCACACGAGATCGCGGCGGAGGCGTGGCAGGCGGACTTCTGCCGGTTCGTGACCGGTGGGTCGACGCAGAGCCTGCACACCGCGCTCGCCGCGGTCGCGGGGCCAGGCGACACGGTGCTGCTCGCCGCCAACGTCCATAAGGCCGAGCGCGCGCACGCGTTGGCGGTGGGGTTGAAGGCGCAGGTCGTCCCGGTGATGATCGACGCGACCTTCGACATCGAGCATGGCGTCGCGTCGGAGGCGCTGACCGCAGCGCTCGACCAGCACCCGCAGGCCAAGGCGTTCGTGGTCGTGTCGCCGACCTATTTCGGCGTGACCAGCGACATCGCCGCGCTCGCCGCCATCTGTCACGCGCGTGGGCTGCCGCTGATCTGCGACGCGGCGTGGGGCGGGGCGTTCGCCTTCTGCGAAGGGCTACCCGACGACGCGTTGACCAAGGATGCCGATGTCGCGGTCTACAGCGTCCACAAGACGATGGGGGCGCTGACGCAAGGGTCCGCGCTGCTCGCGCGCGGCGAACTGGTCGATCGCCAGCGATTGTGGATGGCGTACGAGCTGTTCGAGACGACCAGCCCCTCGGTGCCGATCCTCGCCAGCCTGGACGTGGCGCGGCGCGAGCACGTGCTGCACGGCGAGGAAATGTGGGGCGAAGCGCTGGCGCGCGCGGCCGACCTCCGGCGCAAGCTCGGCAAGATCAAGGGCGTGCGCGTCTTCGGTCGCGACGATCTGCCCGCGGGCGCGGACCTGGACGAGACCAAGGTACTGATCGACGTGAGCGGGCTGGGCGTGTCGGGCTATGCGATCGACGATTGGTTGAACAAGGAATATCGCGTCAGCGTCGGGTTGTCCGACGCGCGGCACCTGCTGGCGATCGTCGCGCCGGGCACGACGGCGAGCGACGTGCGCGCACTGGCGCGCGGGCTGGCGGCGTGCGCGAAGGGGCTGCGCAAGGGCACCTTGTCGCTCGCACCGACCGGCGATGCGCCGCCGATCAGCGCGCTGGGCGTCGACATGGCGATCGACCCGGGCGAGGCGCTGTTCGGCGCGGCCGAGCAGGTGCCACTGGCCCAGGCCGAGGGCCGGATCGCAGCGGAGATGATCGCGCCCGCGCCGCCGGGCGTGCCGCGATTGGTGCCGGGGCAGCGGATCAGCGCGGCGCATGTCCAATCGCTGACCGCCAATCGCGACGCGGGCGCGTTCTTCCTCGATCCGATCGATCCCAGCGAGCGGACGCTGCGGGTGGTGGCGGATCAGCCCGCGCAGGCGCTGGCCGCGGAGTGAACTAGCGCGCGCGATCCTGCGCGCGGCGGGCGGAATAGCCGGTCCAGATCAGCGACGCGAAGATCACGAACGGCACGCCCGCGCCGGGCACGACCTGCGCGATGATGAAGCCGACGAGGGCGATCAGCGCGGCGACGGCGAGGTAGACGAGAACCGGCATGTGCATCTTCTGCTCCTAGCGCTTTCCGACTTAGCAACTCCCGTCGTCCCGGACTTGATCCGGGATCCCGCTTCTTGGACGTGATAGAAGAAGGCAGCGGGACCCCGGATCAGCTCCGGGGTGACGTTGGCGCGAAACCGTTGGTACACGCCCCAAAACTTCCAACTCGACCGCCACCACGCCGATCAGAACACCGCCGCGACCATCTGGCGGAAGGCGTCGCCGCGGTGGCTGATCTCATTCTTTGCGGGTTCGTCCATCTCGCCGAACGTCACGTCGTGGCCTGCGGGCCGGAACACGGGGTCGTAGCCGTGGCCCTTGTCGCCGCGGGGTGGCCAGACGAGCGTGCCGTCGACGCGGCCCTCGAACCATTCGACGTGGCCATCGGGCCAGGCGAGCGCGAGCGCGCAGACGAAATGCGCGTCTCGGGGCGCGTGGGGCTGCTGCGCGAGCTTGTCCTCGACCAGCCGCATCGCGTGGGCGAAATCCTTGTTCTCGCCGCCCCAGCGCGCGGAGAAGATGCCGGGATCGCCGCCCAATGCTTCGACGCACAGCCCGCTGTCGTCGGCGAGCGCGGGGAGGCCCGATAGATCGGCGGCGGCGCGCGCCTTCAGCTCCGCGTTCATGACGAAGGTGGTGCCGGTTTCCTCCGGCTCGGGCAGGTCGAGCGCGCCCGCCGAGATCACCTCGAGCCCGCGGCCTTCCAGCAGCGCGGCGATCTCGCGCACCTTGCCCGCATTGTGGCTGGCGATGACGAGCTTGCCGGATTGGAGCTTGCGGATCGCCTGCGGTTCGTTGCCCTCGCCGCTCATTGCGTCGCGCGGTCCTGCGCGGCGAATATCTCGGTGCAGCCGATGCGGGCGAGGCGGAGCAGGCGGAGCAGCGCTTCCTCGTCGTAGGTGGCATGCTCGGCGGTTGCCTGCGCTTCGGCGATGTGGCCGTTGCCGAGCAGGACGAAATTGCCGTCGGCGTCGGCGTTCGAGTCCTCGACGTAATCGAGGTCGAGCACCGGCTGCCCCTGATAGATGCCGCACGACACCGCGGCAACTTTTTGCGTGATCGGGTCGGCGGTGAGCTTCCCCTGCGCCATGAGCGTGTTGACCGCGAGGCGGAGCGCGACCCACGCGCCCGAGATCGCCGCAGTGCGCGTGCCGCCGTCGGCCTGGATCACGTCGCAGTCGAGCGTGATCTGCCGCTCACCGAGCAGCTTCATGTCGGTGACCGCGCGTAACGAGCGCCCGATCAGCCGCTGGATTTCCTGCGTGCGGCCCGACTGCTTGCCCTTTGCGGCCTCGCGGCTGCCGCGGGTGTGGGTGGCGCGCGGCAGCATGCCGTATTCGGCCGTCACCCAGCCCTGACCCTTGCCGCGCAGGAACGGCGGGACGCGCTCCTCAACGCTGGCGGTGACGAGCACGCGCGTGTCGCCGAAGCCGATCAGGACGGACCCTTCCGCGTGGCGGGTGAAATGGGGCTCGATCGCGATGGCGCGCATCTGGTCGGGCGCACGGCCGCTGGGACGCATGGGAACTCCTTGGGTAATGTGACGTGGTTCCTAGCGGGCAGCGGTGGGCGACGCCAGCGGTGGTTGGCAGGTGGCCGGCGATCAGTCGCGTTGGTCAGGTGCCTTGATCCAAGAGCGCACCCGGTTGAGCGACGCGCGCTGCGCGCATACATTCCGTTCCATGAGCGCGACCCCGCCGATCGCCGAATTGTCCGACCGCGCGCGCGACATCTTTCGCCGCGTGGTCGACGGCTATCTGACCAGCGGGCAGCCGGTGGGATCGAAGACGCTGGCGCAGGCGGGATTGAACCTGTCGCCCGCCTCGATCCGCGGCGTGCTGGCGCAACTGGAAGCGATGGGGCTGCTCGCGGCGCCGCACACCAGCGCGGGGCGGATGCCGACCGAGCGCGGGCTTCGCCTGTTCGTCGACGGCATGATGCAGGCGCTGGAGCCGAGCGCGGAGGAGCGTGCGCAGATCGAGGCGCGCGCGGCCAATCGCGGGCCGGTGGAGGAAGCGCTGGCGGCGACCACCGCGGCACTGTCGGGATTGTCGGCGTGCGCGGGGCTGGTGATGGTGCCCAAGCGCGAGGCGGTGCTGCGCTCGATCGGGTTCGTGCCGTTGGGGCAGGCACAGGCACTCGCGGTGCTGGTGGCGGAGGACGGCGGGGTCGAGAACCGCGTGGTCGACCTGCCGTCGGGGATCGGCGCGTCGGCGCTGGTCGAGGCCGGCAACTACATGACCGCAACACTCGGCGGATTGACGCTCGCCGAAGCGCGCGCGCGGATCGAGCGCGAGCTGGGCGAGGGGCAGAGTGCGCTGGACGCGGCGGCGCGGACGCTGGTGGAGCGCGGGCTGGCGGTGTGGAGCGAGGACGGGGCGCGGCGATCGGTGCTGATCGTGCGCGGGCAGGGGCGCTTGCTCGACGATGCGGCAGCGGCGGACCTGGAGCGGGTGCGCGAATTGCTCGACGATCTGGAGGGCAAGCAGGAGGTTGCCGCGCTGCTGGGTGCGGCGAGTGCGGGCGATGCGACGCGCATCTTCATCGGTGCGGAGAACAAGCTGTTCGCGCTATCGGGCTCGTCGGTGATCGCGAAACCGTTCCGCGGGCTCGACGGACGCGTCGTCGGGGTGGTCGGCGTGATCGGGCCTACGCGGTTGAACTACGCGCGGATCGTGCCGATAGTGGATTTCACCGCGGCGACGCTCGCCCGATTGATGGGTTGAGCGGCGCCAATCGCAATCAGATTCGTATCAAACACAGGGGCAATGATGGCCGACGAGACGACCGAAGACCTGCGCGAACAGACCGCCGAGGCAGCACCCGAGCTGGCCGAGCATGACGGCCAAGCCGCGCGGATCGCCGAGCTGGAGGAACAGCTCGCCGCCGCGCAGCAGGAAACGCTGTACGCGCGCGCCGACATCCAGAACGTGCGCCGCCGGGCGGAAAAGGATGCCGCCGACGCGCGCGCCTATGCCGCGACCAATTTCGCGCGCGACGTGCTGTCGGTCGCCGACAATCTGGAGCGCGGGCTCGCCGCGATCCCGGCCGAGCTGCGCGGCGACGACAAGTTCAAGGGGCTGGTGACGGGCCTGGAAGCTACGGGCCGTGAGCTGGAAAAGGTGTTCGAGCGCAACGGCATCACGCGCATCGCCGCAATGGGCGAGCCGCTCGACCCCAACAAGCATCAGGCGATGATGGAGATGCCGAGCGACGCCGAGCCCGGCACGATCGTGCAGGAGATGCAGTCGGGCTGGATGATCAAGGATCGCCTGCTGCGCCCCGCGCTGGTCGCGGTGGCGAAGAAGCCGGACTGAGCGGCGAGGAGGTTAACTCATTGCCCGTCATCCCGGCCTTGAGCCGGGATCCCGCTTCTATTGCTGCGGGTGGAAGAAAGCGGGTGCCCGGATCAAGTCCGGGTGACGGGATTGCGAGGGGCGGGGACGGTGTCCTCGCCCCTTCTCGTTTCGGTGGCGGGCATTGTGTCGGCGCACGGGAGCTCTAGAACTCGTGTCCATGAACGAGAATCTTTCCGCCGATCGCCCGACCTTCGTCACGCACCTCGAATGTTCGATGACGGGGGAGCGGTACGAGGCGGACCAACTGCATAATCTCTCACGGGCCGGGCGACCGTTGCTGGTGCGCTACGATCTGGACGCGGTGGGTACGGCACTGTCGCGCGACCAGCTTGCCACGCGCGAGACCGATCTGTGGCGGTGGCGCGAGCTGCTGCCGGTCAGGCACACGCGCGATATCGTCAGCCTGGGCGAGATCGAGACGCCGCTGATCCCGGTACCCAAAAGCGGCGGCGCCAACGTGCTGGTTAAGGACGAGGGGCGGTTGCCGACGGGCAGCTTCAAGGCGCGCGGGCTCGTCATGGCGGTGGCGATGGCGAAGGAATTGGGTGTCAAGCGGATCGCGATGCCGACCAACGGCAATGCGGGCGCGGCGCTAGCGGCGTACGCGACGCGCTGCGGCATCGAGACGATCGTGTTCTGTCCCGAGGATACGCCCGAGATCAACGTGCGCGAAATCCAGGCGCAGGGTGCGCGGGTGTGGCGCGTCAACGGCTTGATCGATGATTGCGGCGCGATCGTCGGCAAGGGGGCGGCGGAAGGGCGCTGGTTTGATTTCTCGACGCTGAAGGAGCCGTACCGGATCGAGGGCAAGAAGACGATGGGGCTGGAACTCGCCGCGCAGCTCGGCTGGCGACTGCCCCGCGCGATCTTCTATCCCACCGGCGGCGGGACCGGGCTGATCGGGATGTGGAAGGCGTTCGACGAGCTCGAGCGGCTGGGCTGGATCGGCTCGGAGCGGCCGCGGATGTACGCGGTGCAGGCGTCGGGCTGCGCGCCGATCGTTCGCGCGTTCGAGGCGGGCGAGGAACATGCCGAGCGCTGGGAGGACGCACACACCGTGGCGGCGGGCATCCGTGTGCCGCGCGCAGTCGGCGACTTCCTGATCCTGCGCGCGGTGCGCGAGAGCGGGGGCAAGGCGCTGGGCGTCGGCGATCCGGCGATCCTCAGGGCGGTTGATGACTGCGCGCGACGCGACGGCTTGCTGTTGTGCCCCGAAGGCGGCGCGACGCTGGCGGCGTACAAGCAGGCGCTTAAGGACGGCGAGGTCGATGAGGACGAGGAAGTCGTGCTGTTCAACTGCGCGACGGGGCTGAAATATCCGATGCCGGAAGCGCACAACTGGCTCGACCGCCACGCCGCGATCGACTTCGACCAACTGTAAATTCCGGTCGTTTGCGCGCGCCGCAGCCCGGGCTAGGTTCTCCCAAACCCGTGCTGGGGAGCGCGGGCGTGGGGGAGTGTGGATGCGTAAGGGCTTCATTCTAGCGGCGCTGTTGGGCGGATCGTTTCCGACAGGTGCATGGGCGGCGGACAAATGCGAGGTGCGTGTCGCGGCAACCCTGCCGGTTACGATGGCAGGGCGGCAGCCGATGATCTCGGCAAAATTCGGCGACAAGACCGCGCGCTTCATCCTCGATAGCGGCGCATTCTACAGCACGCTGTCACGCGCGTCGGCGCAGGAATTCGGCCTGCAAATTCGCAAGATTGACGGGTTCTTCGTGTCTGGCATCGGCGGCGACGCGTCCGCGGGCGTCGCCAACGCGCGCAACTTCGCCCTTGCAGGCATTCCGATCCCCAAGGTCGACTTCGTCGTCGCGGGCAGCGACACCGGCACCGCCGGGTTGATCGGGCAGAATATTCTCGGCGCGATGGACGTCGAGTACGACCTGCCGCACGGTGTCGTGCGCTTGATGAAGGTGACCGGATGTAAGGGAGGCAATCTCGCTTATTGGGCGGATGATCGGCCGGTCAGCATGTTGAACCTGATCCGTCAGCCCGGCAGCGTGTTCAACCCTCACACCGAAGCGCAGATCCTGATCGACGGCCAGAAGGTGCAGGCGATGTTCGATACGGGTGCTGACGAGTCATTGTTGTCGGCTGCAATGGCCAAGCGGCTCGGCGTGGTGCCGGGCGGGGCCGGGGTCAGCGAGGACGGACTGAGCCGTGGCCTGGGCATGCGGCATGTCCAGACCTACCGGGCAACGTTCAAGCAGATCGAAGTCGGTGGCGAGGCGTTGAGGAAGCCAACGATCCAGTTCGCCGACATGGGCGTGGGCGATACGCAGATGCTGGTCGGAATCGACTTTTTTCTTACGCACCGCATCTTCGTCTCGAATTCGCAGCGCGTCATGTTCTTCACCTACGAAGGCGGGCCGTTGTTCGGGCTCAATCCGCGACGCGCGGTGACCGCTGACGGCACGGTGATCGCGATCAACGACAAGACGCCCCAGCCGACCGATGCTGCCGGGTACAGCCGCCGCGGTGCGGCCGCGGCATCAAACAAGCGATATGCCGAGGCGATCGCCGACTTCGACAAGGCGATTGTGATGGCGCCAGGCGAAGGACATTACCGGTACCAGCGTGCGATGGCGCATTTCTCGATCGCCTATGACAAGCGCGGCAAGGAGCCGACGTCGGCGGAGACGGTTGCCGAAAAGGCGGGGGCGGCCGATCTCGACCGTGCGATCGACCTGTCGCCGAGCGACGTCGACGCACGGATGCTGCGCGCGGGGCGGCGGTTGCACGACGAGGATCGCATGGGCGCGCGCGTCGATCTGCGCGCCGTCGATGCGACGCTCGCGCCGCAGTCCGACCGGCGGTTGAGCGTCGGTGGCATGTTGACCGAACTGGGCGACTATGATCGCGCGGTTGCCAATTATGACTCGTGGTTCAAGGCGCATCCCGAGGACAGCAGCCGTGCGTCGGCGTTCAACGGCCGGTGCTGGGCGCGCGCGCTCGCCGGAACCGGGCTCGATCAGGCGCTGAGCGATTGCGACGCCGCGCTGCGGCTGCGCAAAGGCGACGTGAGCACGCTCGACAGTCGCGCGCTGGTGCGGCTGCGGCGCGGGGAGTGGAAGCTGGCAGTGGCGGACTACGACGCCGCGCTGAAGGGTGATCCCGACAACGCTTGGTCACGCTACGCGCGCGGCGTTGCGCTGACCCGCGGCGGCGACACGAAGCGTGGAAGCGAGGATCATGCCGCGGCGCTCAAGCTCGACGAGAAGATCGAGGAGCGCGCGAAACGGTACAATCTGACGTATTGATGGCGCATCCGCCGCGCGTTCTATCGCGCGCGGCGGATGCGTGAGCTTCACTGCCCGGCGTAGATGCGGTCGAGCGCGCGCGCGGTGGCGACGAACTCGTCGGCCTGCGGGTCGAAATGCGGATTGGCGGCAAGGCGGCGTGCCCAATCGACCGCGGCGCGACCGCCCCATTCCTCGGGCGGAGTGGCGACGACGGCCGCGTGCGTGCCGGTATTGTGCCGCGTCTCGAAATCGTAGAACGAGCCACCGACGTTGCGCATCGTGGCGCCGCCGTTCGTGCCGTAGAAGCTTGCCTCGATCACCGCATCTTGGCCCGCGTGGAGGCGCCACGAACAGGCGAGGCGGACGGTCACGTCATTGTCGAGCGTGAGCGTGGCGACGGCGTAATCCTCCACCGTATCGCGACCCGCCAGCGGCGCTCCGCCAGCAAACAATGACGAGGACACCGATTGGACGTCCTCGCCAGTCAGCCACATCGCGAGGTCGACCAAGTGGATGCCGAGATCCATCACGCAACCGCCACCCGATTGCGCGCGGTCGTAGAACCACGGCTTGTCGGGACCGTAGGCGTTGTGGAAGACGAGATCGACCGCGAACAGCCGGCCAAGCGTTCCTGCGCGTACCAGTTCGGCTATCTTCTCCATGCCCGCGATGAAGCGGTAGGACAGGTCGACGCCGAGCAGCCGGTCGGCGGCGCGGGCGGCGGCAACGACGGCCTGCGTTTCCGCGGCGTCGCGGCCGAGCGGTTTCTGGCAGAACACCGCCTTGCCGGCCTCAAGCGCCTGGATCGACTGCGCGGCGTGGAGCGCGCTGGGACTGGCGATGACCACGCCATCAAGGTCGAGCGCGAGCATCGCGTCGAGGTCATCGACCACCTGCGCGTGCGGTGCGAGCAGCGCGGCGTCGCGCATCATGTCGGGCGAGGGGTCGCTGATCGCGGCGGCCTCGACCAGTCCGGTCGCGAGCATCGCCTCCATGCGGTGACGACCGATCCAGCCTACGCCGAGGAAACCGAGCCGCGGTTTGCGAGGCCTGGCGTTACTCATAGATCACCAGCGCCTTGACGAAGCCGTGCGGCTTGTCGCGCGTCGCGAGAATCGCGTCTGACAATTGCGACAAGGGATAGCGGTGGGTGAGGAGGGCGGCGAGGTCGATTCGGCCCGATGCGACCGCGTCGATCGCTTCCTCGACGCCGCGACGCTGGACCGCGGGATCACGCTCGTGCGCGTTGACGACGTCGATCCCCTTCCAGTTCCAGTCCTGCATGTTGACCTGGCGCGGGCCGTCCTGGTGGTAGCCCGCGATCACGAGCCGGCCGCCGAAGCCGATCAGCGCGGTGGCTAGGTCGAGCGGCCATTGCTTGCCGACCGCCTCGATCACGCGCTCGCACATCACCTCACCGGTCAGGCGCTTGACCTCGTCGATGATCGCCCAATGATCGTGCATCGGCACCGTCTCGGCCGCGCCGAAGCGGCGGGCGAGATCGAGCGACTCATCACGGCGCGAGATCGCGATCACGCGGGCGCCGACATCGGTGGCGAGCTTGGTCAGCACCGCACCCAGAAAGCCGATGCCGATGATCGCGACCGTCTGTCCGGCGCGGATGTCGGCGCGGCGGAAGATGTTCATCGCGCAGCCGAGCGGCTCGCCGGGAAAGGGCTGATCGCCGAGCGCGTCGGGCAGCTTCACCACCATGTCGGCGGGCGCGACGTCGTAGTGCGCGAAGCTGTGACCGGCGAGAAAGGCGACGCGGTCGCCGGGTGCGAGCTCGGTTACGCCGTCTCCCAGCGCGTCAACAATGCCCCAGCCCTCGTGCCCCATGCCGCCGGGCGCGCCGGGGAAGGTCGACCAAGGCTGACCCTCGAACGGCTCAACGTTGGACGCGCAGACGCCGCAGCCCTCAAGCCGGATGCGAACCTCGCCCGCGGCGGGGACGGGCCGATCCACGTCGGTAATCGTCATTTCTCCGGGCGCGGTCAGCACCGCGGCCTGCATCGTCGTCATTCGGATCTCCCCGGCGCGGCTCGGCGCGCTTCGATGGTCGCGTGAGACACGCGTGTTGCTCTCGCGCTTGCCCGTTCGCGCGCGCCTCGTCCAGTCGCGCCGCCGCGCGCGATTTCGTATGGGTGCGCAGGACCGTTCCTGCACCATCCCGCGTTGGGCACCACAACTTGGCTTGCGGTCTCATCTGCCGCATAGAAATTCTTAACGTGGATTGGTTGTTTGTGTTCGGCACGCGTGTATCCGCGGCAGGAAGCGGGGGAAAGATGGATCAACGCGACGACTGGCATCTGACCGATCTTGTCGAGCACGAAAGCGGACGCGGTGATCCGTTCGCCGCCGCGGTGCGTGCGACGCGCATGCCGATGATCATCACCGATCCGAGACAGGATGACAATCCGATCGTGTTCTGCAACGAAGCGTTCCAGAACCTGAGCGGCTATGACCGCGACGAGATCATCGGCACCAACTGCCGCTTCCTGCAGGGCCCGAAAACCGATCGCTCGAAAGTGGCCGAGGTGCGCACCGCGATCGAGGCGGGCACCGACATCGCGGTCGACCTGCTCAATTATCGCAAGGACGGCTCTACGTTCTGGAACGCGCTGTACGTCAGTCCGGTGCGTAACAAGGATGGTGAGATCGAGTTCTTCTTCGCCAGCCAGATGGACGTGAGCGACCGGATCGAAGCGCAGGAGCGGATCGCGCGGCAGAAGGCGGAAGTCGAGCGCCAGGTCGAGGCGCGTACCGCCGATCTGAAAAGCGCGCTGGAGGACAAGACGCTGCTGCTCCACGAGGTCGATCACCGGGTGAAGAACAACCTGACGATGATCGGCTCGCTGCTGCGCCTGCAGGCGCGCGGTATCTCAGACCAGGATATTCTCGCGCGGCTGAACTCGATGCTGGAGCGGGTCGATGCGTTGGCGAGTGTGCATCGCCGATTGTACCAGTCCGACGACGTGACGCGGTTCGACGCCGGCGCGTTCGCGGTCAATCTCGCGAACGACGTGGTTGCGTCGAGCGGGCGTACGGAGATCGACGTGCGCACCGACGTAGAGATGCTCGACATTCCGTCGACCAACGCGTCGGCGCTGGGATTGGTGCTGAACGAGATCGTGACGAACGCGGTCAAACACGGCTTTGCCGACGGACGCGCGGGAACGCTGACGGTGACCGCGCGACGCGACGGCGACGCGGCGACGATCACGATCGCCGACGACGGTCCCGGGTTCGATCCCGCGAACGTATCGGAGGATGGACTGGGCCGCGTGCTGATCCGGCGGTTGTCGCGGCAAATCGGCGCGAAGGTCGGCTGGTCCTCGGCCGAGCCGGGCGCGCAGGTGACGATCAGTTTCGCGATCGAGCCCGACCCGGCGGCCGGCCGCAGCCCGCGAGCAGAGGCGGGCCGGAACGACGGCGAGCAGGGCGACCGCGCGCCGGATCAGGAGCGAGCGGCTTGATTCGTCTGACGGCTCCTTTCCGCGTCCTGATCGTCGAGGACGAGGCATTGCTCGCGATGGACATTGAGGCGCTGGTCGAGGATGCGGGGCACCGCGTCGTCGGTGAGGCCGCGTCGGTGGACGAGGTCGAGAACCTGCCGCAATCGGCCGCGCCCGATCTCGCCTTCGTCGACCTGCAACTGGCGTTCGGCAGCAACGGGCTCGATGCCGCGAAGCTGATCCATCAGCGCTGGTCGGATGCCGCGGTGATCTTCGTCACTGCCAATCCCAAGAAGATACCCGAGGATTTTGCAGGCGCACACGGCATGATCCCCAAGCCCTTCTCACGCGCGGGTCTGACCTCGGCGCTGCGCTACATCGAGGAAGGTCTGGTCGCGCCGCCGCCGACCAGCCCGATGCCCGCGAGCTTCATCGCCTCCCCGGCCTTTGCCGCGAGTTGGGAGCGCTGATCACCCGCGCGGCAAATCGCACCGACATGGAGTGAACCGAACCGCCGCTTCGTCGTTACCGGCATCCTGAGGCGCATGAGCGCCCCGCGTCTTCAACGACAAGGAGGTTTGTGATGAACATCGACGAGCTCAAGGGTACCGGCAACGACGTCAAGGGGCAGGTCAAGGAAGCACTCGGCAACGCGACCGGCGACCATGACACCAAAGCGGCGGGGATCGCCGACCAGGTGACGGGTTCGGTGCAGAAGACCGTCGGTGCGGCCAAGGAAGCGGTGACCGACAATGTCGCGCCGCTGGCGGGGCAGGCGAAGGGGTTCGCCAAGCAGCGCCCGTTCGCGACCGCCGCGCTCGTCGGCGTCGTTGGCCTCGCGCTCATCAACACGCTGCGCGGCAAGAAGGCGGCGTAATCGGGCAGGGCGCGCGGGTCGGAACCTGCGCGCTCACGCTCGCGTGAATCTACTGCGTCTCGGCGCGGGTCAGCCGCGACAGCGCCATTGCATCCAAGTCGGTCTCCAGCGCGGCATCGCGTACGCGGACCATCTTACGTGGCAGCCGTCGCAGCGTTTCGCCCACACCCGCGACACCGCCTTCTCGCACGATGAAGAAGTCGATCGTGCCGCCCGCGCAGGTCGCGAGCGCGTCGACGCTGTGCGCGATCACCTGACCATCCGCGCCTTTCACGGGCAGGCCGTCGATCCGTGAGATCGAGAACAGGGGCTGGTCAGGTCCGTGTTCGCTGCGCGCCTGCTCGGCATCAGCGGCGTCGCTGAACTTCGCGCGGCGTGCCAGCCAGCGCCACACGCCGAACACGTCGACGATCCCAAGAAAGATGTTCGACCACAGCAACTGGGTCTGCCCGGTCTCCAGCCCGACCACGATCCAGGCGACAGCGCCGACCGTGAACACGACGAACCCCCAGCCGGTCACGCGCGCGCCGAGGTTCGACGCAGTCATCAGCGCCGCGACACAAGTGGCGGCGAGCGCGATCCATCCGGCGATGTCCTGCATGACGCGTCCCTTTATCGTGCGAGCGGCGAGCGCCGGTAATCGTGGAGGATCGCCGCTGCATCGTCGTAGAGCGCGCGCGCGCCTGCGCGTTCGAGCGTGCGATCGGCGAAGCCGCCTGACCGGACCGCGACCGTGGCAATGCCACATTTCGCCGCGGCGGTGACATCGTACGGGGTGTCGCCGACGACGCGTGCGGCCGCAGGCGCAACGCCGAGCTTCTTTACCGCGGCGGCGAAGATATCGGGCGCGGGCTTGGTGGTGTCGGCGTCGTCCTTGCTGGTCGCAGCGGACAGCACATCGCCGACGCCGAGCAGATCGACGTAATGGTCGAGCTCGTTCTTGCTCGCCGACGAGGCGAGCGCGACCTTCTGCCCCTGCGCCGCGACATGGCGCAGCAGATCGGCGGCGTGCGGAAACGGGCGGACGCGCGCGAGATAGCGCGTCTTGAAGATCTCTCCGTGACGAGAGGACAGCGCCTCGATCTCCTGCTCGGTCGCGCCGGGGATGAGCGCGGGGACGAGCAGGTCGCCGCCCTTGCCGATCTGATCGTGGATGCGCGCGGGTGCGATCTCGTAACCGCGTTCGCCAAAGGCGTGCTGCCAGGCCCAGACGTGATAATTGTTGCTGTCGACCAGCGTGCCGTCGAGGTCGAAGATGACTGCCTCGACCGCGTGATCGTCGGACCGGCGACGTGACCGCCAGGCGAGCAGCCCCGCGCCGGCGAGCAGGGCGGCGCCGGGTAGCGCGCGTCCCTCGCGGCGCAGCAATGCGAGGCCGAGCGTCGCGGTCGCGGTCTGGGTCACGCCGACTTTCTCCAGCCCGGCGAACCGCGCGACCCGCGTCGCGGCGCGTGCGGTGGCGTGATCCCTCAGGCCACCACCGCTATGCTGCGGGGCAGGCGCATCGGCGATGCCAGCACGGGAATCCTCGGCGGGCGCCCCCTCGGCGACATGGTCGGCGACCCACGCGCCGCGCTCACCCAGCGGCCGGCGGCTGCGCGTCGTGTCGCGCGCGGTCTGATGCTCGAGTTCGGAATTGAGCTCGGCGCCGAACAGCAGGATGTAGCTCGACAAATACATCCACGTCAGCAGCACGATCACCGTGCCGAGCGAGCCATAGGTCGCGTCGTAATTGCCGAAATTGGCGACGTAGATGCCGAAGCCGATCGTCAGCAGCAGCCACAGCAGCGCGGCGAGCAGCGATCCCGGCGTCAGCCAGGTCCAGCGCGCGTGGCGGCGATCGGGCCCATAACGATAAAGCGTCGCCGCACCCGCGGCGCCGGCAGCGGCGAGCACCAGATAGGCGACGACCTTGCCGAGAACAGCGAGCGGCGCGGGCAGCGTCGGCAACAGCGTCTGGAGGAAGCCGAGGGCGGTGACCGCGACCATCGCGACGATCGCCACCAGCACGGCGCAGGCGGTGATCGCGAGCGCGAGCAGGGTGACGCGCACGAACCCGCGCGTTTCCTCCTCCTCATAGGCTACGTTGAGCGCCGTGACGACCGCCCCCGCCGCGTTGCGCGCACCGAACAGCGCGATCGCGAGCGCGACCAGAAGGCCGAGCCCCTTCTTGCCATCAGAGGTACGCACGACGTTGAGCAATTGTTCGCCGATCAGCGTCGCGGCCTGTTGCGGCAGGACCGAGGTGAGCGTCGTCATGTTGCTGGTCACGGTGTTCGCGTCGGCGAACAATCCGTAGCTGAGGACGATCGCGCCCAGCAGCGGGACGAGCGCGAGGAAGCCGTAGAAAGCGACGCCAGCGGCGATCAGCCCGACATTGTCGTTGCTCGTCTCCGCCCAGGTACGTTTCGCGACCTGCACCCAGGCCGACAGCGGCATCTGCCACGGTGACTGCGCGTTCGTTCCGGTGTGCTCGCCCTGTTGCCCCACGCCGTTCTTGCCCCCCTTGCGCCACCTGCCGGTGACAAACCGCCGTTGCTAGCCGTCGTTCCGGGTTTGACCTGGGTTAAGCGGTTCGCGCGATTGAGTTTCGCCCGACGCCGGAGAAGACAGGAACTCGTGCGGCGCGCACGCGCTTGGACGGCATCTCTAAAGGGAGCCGTGATGACCGAGGCGAGTTGGAGCGATGAGGGAACGGCCGCGATCGCGTGGACGATGAGCGCGTCGCTGGAAGACGTGAGCCGCAGCGGCGAGCAGGTGCCCGAGGTGACCAGCCTGGAACGGGCGGTGCGTGCCTGGACCGAACTCGAGGCCGAGCAGCGCGAGGCGGCGGTACTCACCACCGAGCGGCCGGTGACGCTGCCGGGCGCGATGCCGCTCGACCGCTTCGTCGGCGAAGCGATCGGACAGTTCGTCGATCTGCTGCCCGCGCGCGACGGCGGCGAGGCACGCTAGCCGTTCACGCCCGATCCTGCGGAACACGCGCCCGCGCCGGGGCTTGTAGATCTCGCTGAATAGAGAGAGAGGTTTGGTGATGGCAGCGAGCCAGTTGGAGATCGATCATTCGAGCATCCTCGACAACATCGAGGGCGAGCAGGTCGAGTTCACCGCCGAGGTGGACGCGGAGGAATATGAGTTCGCGGTGCAGTATGACGTGCTCGAGGCGCTGAGCGGCGATCGCCCGGACGGCGACGCCGCCGACATGTTCCAGCGCTTCATCGACCCGATCACCGACGCTGCATTGTCCGCACTGTCGCGCAACTCGGATCAGGCGATCATCATCGTGAGCGAGAACGATCTCGAGTGAACATGCGCGTCGAGCCCATCAAACGGAGAGGATGAATATCATGCCCGATCAAGACCAGAACAACGCCGATCTCGACACGTTCAAGGACGCGGCAAAGCGCAGCCAGGACGCCGGCATCGCCGACGAGAGCGCGGCCTATGACAATGCCATGGTGCCGACCGAGGGCGGCAAGCCCGCCGAGGACAGCGAAGCGCATCCGAGCTGATGAAGCGGGGGCGCCGCGGCCCTAAGGTCGTGGCGCTCGTCGTAATGATCTGACTGATGCTACATGCCCGAACGATTTGCATCGCGGGGTTAGAGTTAGCGGGCCTGTAGCTGGATCTGCCTTTGCCGTTCCGACCTGCCCCGGCGACGTAACGGATGCTGCCTCAGGCGATCGATGAGCATCGATACATCGGCACCGACACGTAACCGACGGAGACGACGCGATCATCGCGCGTTGGGCGCGGCGAAGGAGATCGTGCGATGAAGGTGATGGTGCTGGGCGACACGCCGGGGCTCGACGGACTGAAGCAGGTCGCGCGCGACGATCCCGGGCAGCCGGGGGCGGGGATGATCCGGGTGCGGATCGAGGGCAGCTCGCTCAACTATCACGACCTGGGTGTGGCGACGGGCAAGATGCCGAGTGCGTCGGGGCGCGTGCCCTTGTCGGATGGCGCAGGGATGGTCGAGGCGGTCGGCGAGGGCGTGACCGAATTCACCATCGGCGACCGGGTGGTGTCGTGCTTCTTCCCCGATTGGCAGGACGGCGCGCCGACGATCGGCGATTTCAGCCGCACGCCGGGCGACGGGATCGACGGTTTCGCGCAGGAGCATGTCGTGCTGCCCGCGACTGCCTTCACGCGTGCGCCGGCCGGCTATGATGCTGTCGAGGCGGCGGCGATCACCACCGCCGGGCTGACCGCGTGGCGCGCGCTGGTGGTCGATGGCAAGTTGAAGGCGGGCGACCGCGTGCTGCTGCTCGGTACCGGCGGCGTGTCGATCTGGGCGTTGCAGATCGCGAAGGCGATGGGAGCGGTTGTCGCGATCACCTCGTCCTCGGACGAGAAGCTGGCGCGAGCGAGCGAGCTCGGTGCTGATTTCACGCTCAACTATCGCACGCACGACGATTGGGGCGCGCGGGTGCGCGACTGGGCGGACGGGCGCGGGGTCGACCACGTGGTCGAGGTCGGCGGACCCGGCACGCTCGCGCAGTCGATCGAGGCGGTGCGCGTCGGCGGGCACATCTCGCTGATCGGCGTGCTGACGGGCACGGGCGGCGAGGTGCCGACCGCGGCCTTAATGGGCAAGCAGGCGCGGTTGCAGGGGCTGATCGTCGGCAGCCGGCGCGAGCAGGGGGACTTCGTTCGCGCGATCGAGGCGAACGGCATCAAGCCGGTGATCGACCGCCGCTTCAAGATGACCGAACTGGCCGACGCCTTCGCGTATGAGGCGGGAGCGAGCCATTTCGGGAAGATCGGCGTCGAATGGTGAGGTGATGCCGCGGGCATGGCGGTGCGCACCCCTTCAATGAGGAGCGGGGCGGCGTGGCGCGGCGCACCAGGACCCGAGCAAGGTTGATCGCGTGAGGCTGCGACCCGGGGTTCAATCATGTTCGGTCATGATACCTTGGGTCGCTTTCCATTCCTCTACCCGACGGTTGTGGTCGCAAGAAGAGGCAGTGGCGATCGGCTCGCATGTGTTCTGATCGCGCGGCACCGCTCGCAAGGTGATCGCCTGCGACTAGATGTTGCAGGATCGTGGCGTTTGTCCCTTCACCCCCCAATCGCTGGTTGAACAATGGGTAAGCGTCGGCACGGACAGGATCGCGCCGCGCGGTATGGGGGTAGAGCATAAGAGGCTGGCGTTCCTCCATGCCGCATCGCCGCCGCTTCCGCCTGGGTCGAACGCGGTGGCAACAGGCGTCACACCGCATCCTTGCCGATCGGCTGCGCGGTGGGTGGCGCGCGGTAGGGCTCGAACCCGGTCGGCAATCGCTCGCCGACTGGGGCGGGGAGGATACGGCCGACCGCGGTGGCGGCGGCGATGACCGTGGGGTCGGCGCGGACCTGCTGGCGCACCGGATAGGTCAGCCGGTCGAGCACGAAGCGCGGATCGAGCGTGTGCGGTTGCATGAACCCAAGCGCCCAGCCGCGCGTGTCCTCGTTCGCCAGTTGCGCGACAACCAAGGTACGGATCGCGGCGGCGTCGTTCATGCAGGCGAGCATGTCGGCGACGCGCGACGGGTTGGTGGCGCTGGCGAGCATCACCTCCGCCTTGACCCGCTCGGCTTCGGCGGTGCGGCCGAGGCGGAACAAGGCGCAGGCGCGATATGCCTGGACGCCGACGATCGCGCTGGCGTTGACGCTGGTGCCGAAGCCCTTGGCACGCGCGAGAAACGCGTCGGCGCGCGTGACCGCTTGCGCCCAGTCACCGTTCAGCGCGGCGAGCGTCAGATAGGCGGCGTCGATGTTGAGCGCGTTGGCGGCAGCCTCGCGCGGGAGCTTGGCGGCGACACGTGCGAGCAGCGCCTGCCCTTCCGCCGCGCGACCCGTTGCGGTCAGCGCGCGCGCGACGATTGGCGCGAGCGTTTCCGCGCCCATGGTCAGCTCGGCGTTCGGCGCGCGGTCGAACATCGGCAGGAACAGCGCAACAACGGCGGGATAGGCGCGTCGGCTTGCCAGTTCGCGCGCGTAGGGCGTCGCGGTCTCGAAATCGTCGGCGGCGTTCCAGTCGGCGCGGAGTTCCTCGAGATAACGGCGCGACGGCGCATCGAAGCTGCCGCCCGACCATTCGGTGATCCGCGGCCAGAGCACGGCGTAGCGTTTGTCGATGAACATCGCGACGAGGTCGTCGGGGTCGCCGACCGTGGGGACGGCGGCGACCGCGTCGGCGGTGCGGCCGGCGCGCATCGCGTCGTGGATCTGCGCGGTGGCGTAGCTCGATCGTTCGGGCGCGAGCGCGGCGGCGAAACCGATCTCGCCCAATCGCGCGGACACACGGTCGGCGCGCGCATTGTCGCCCTTGTCGCGTAGGCGGCCGACCAGCGCGATCATGGTGTAGCGCTGGCTTTCCCGCGCCAGGGCGGGTGCCTGCTGGCTGAGCGCGAGCCACAGGTCGGCGGCGCGCTGCGGGGCACCGGAAAAGGTAAACACCTCGGTCGCGATCATCTTGGGCAGCGGGTGGTCGGGCAAAAGACGCAGCGCCTCGTCGATGGCGGCAACCGCGGGGCGGTGATCGGGTTCGGCGTTGAGGATCGCGGCGCGCGCGCTCTGCACCATGCCGCGCAAGGGCGTGGGGCGGGGCAGTTTGGCGAGCACCGCGTCGAGCTTGGCGAGGCTGGGCGGGCGCTCGGCGACCGCGGCAGCGGCCTCGGCCATCACCGCCTTGTCGGCCGGATCGGTGGTCAGTTCGATCGGGCTCTTCACCTGCGCGGCGGCTGGTGGGCTCGCGAGCGCGACCGGCGCGATGACGGCGAGCAATGTGGCGGCGACCGGCAGTCGCATGATGATCTTCCCCCCGATGCGTGCCAGCGGTGCGGCACTTTGCGAACGGCATCGTGGCTGAGGAGGCAGGGAGGCGCAAGCGGAGGCGGCAGCGATCGGTCAGGCAGGACGATCCACGCGCCAAGCGCGGGTGAGCGCCGCGTCAGGAAGGCGGCGCAACCGTATCGCGGTCGCTAACCTTGTTGCACCTGCGAGCATGGCGCGACGACGCCGCCGTGCACGGCTGGTCCGCGCTGTGGCTGGTCGCGGCGGTCGGCCTGATGGTGATGAGCGCGGTGCAGGCATGGCGTAAGTGGCACGCGGTGCGGGTCGGCTAGGCAGGCGCGCGGCTGCGGCGGCGTGAGTGGAAAAACGTCGCCGGATCGGCTATATACGCGCGCATGCCTGAGATCGCCGCCGCCATCATGCCCATTGCCGGGCACATCGACCCTGTGCCCGTGCCGCGCGCGGTTGCGCCGCGCGGCGACGGTCGCGTCGACCTCGTCGGGTTGAACAAGGCGGAACTGCGCGAAGCGCTGCTCGCCGCCGGCATGGAGCCGCGACAGGCGAAGCTCCGGTCGAAGCAGATCTGGCACTGGATCTACAATCGCGGCGCGACGGAGTTCGCGCAGATGACCGACATCGCCAAGGCGCAGCACCCGTGGCTGGAGGCGCGTTTCGTCGTCGGGCGGCCGGAGGTGGTCGAGGCGCAGGTTTCGTCGGACGGGACGCGCAAGTGGCTGCTGCGCTCGCCAGACGGGCAGGATTACGAGGCGGTGTTCATCCCCGACGCCGATCGCGGCACCTTGTGCGTGTCGAGCCAGGTCGGGTGCACGCTCAATTGCACCTTTTGTCACACCGGCACGATGCGGCTGGTGCGCAATCTCACCGCGGGCGAGATCGTCGGGCAGGTGATGCTGGCGCGCGACGCGCTGGGCGAGTGGCCGTCGCAGCCCGAGGGTCGGATGCTGACCAATATCGTGATGATGGGGATGGGCGAGCCGCTGTATAATTTCGACAACGTGCGCGACGCGTTGTCGGTGGTGATGGACGGCGATGGCCTCGCGCTCAGCAAGCGGCGGATCACGCTCAGCACGTCGGGCGTGGTGCCGATGATGGCGCGCGCAGGGGCGGAGATCGGCGTCAACCTGGCGGTGTCGCTCCATGCGGTGACCAAGGAAATCCGCGACGAGATCGTGCCGCTGAACCGCAAATACGGCATCGAGGAATTGTTGCAGGCGTGCGCGGACTATCCCGGCGCCAACAACGCGCGGCGGATCACGTTCGAGTATGTGATGCTCAAGGACAAGAACGACAGCGACGCGCACGCGCACGAGCTGGTCCGGCTGCTCAAGCGCTACAAGCTGCCCGCCAAGGTCAATCTGATCCCGTTCAACCCGTGGCCGGGTGCGGCATACGAATGCTCGACGCCCGAGCGCGTACGCGCGTTCAGCGACATCGTGTTCGCGGGCGGCATCTCCGCGCCGGTGCGCACCCCGCGCGGGCGCGACATCGACGCGGCGTGCGGGCAGTTGAAGACCGCGGCGGAAAAGAAGAGCCGCGCGCAGTTGGACCGCGAGGCGGCGGCGGAAGGCGCGGGGGAGCTGGTCGCGGCGGGGTAGGGGCTGTTCAACGGTCGATCGACGTAGCGGCCGCTGACCTTCGCCGGATGGCCGTACGTCGCCTGACCGCGCGTTTCACGTCGAGGCGGGCAGGCGTCGGCGGATAGCGGTCGCGAAGGTCGTCGCCGCGTCCGGCGCCGCAAGGAAGAAGAGATCGGGTTCGGTCAGTTCGACTTCCATGACGATGAGCCGATCACCGACGGGAATACCATCAACGCGAGCGTACAGGTCACCGCCGGCCAGTTCGGCTGCCCGATGTGCCTGGTCGATCAGCGCCTAGGGCGGATCGACGCGTTCGACGCGCCCGCCGAACTTGGCCTGGACGCGGAAATCGCCGGTGCGCGGCACCTTTTGCACCACGTGGCTGAGTACGCCATCGAAGAAGATGAACGACAACTCACCCGCCAGCACCTCGGGCAAGAACGGCTGAACGAGGACGTCACTGTCCGCGGCCAAGGCGGCCAGTGCCTCGTCGGGTGCATGATCGTCTGCGGCGGACCATCGTATGATGCCGCGCCCGCCCGCGGAGATAGCAGGTTTGGCAATGATCTCGGCCCAGCCACGCGCCGATGCGATGCTTCGCACATCGACGTGCTCGGTTCCGCGCGCGAGCCACGTCGTCGGAACGATGGTGACACCGGCCGACGCAAGCTCCTTCAGATACCGCTTGTTGATGTTGCGGCGTATCGTGTTGGCTGGGTTCCAGACGATGGTGCCGCACGCGTCGAGCGAAGCGATCCAGGCCAGGAACGCGCGGGTCTTTTCGTGATAGTCCCACGTTGATCGGATCAGCACGGCGCCATAGCGTGACCAGTCCGCTTCCGCGCTCGTCCAGGGCACAGCTGTCCATGTCACGCCTTGCCGTGTCAGCGCTTCACCGAGAAGTTCGTCGTCCGCGGTCAAGCCGGGCTGATCGGCGTGGGTCGCGATTGCGAGATCAGCCATATGCCCGAACACTCCACATGATCGTCGACCCAGCAGGACAACCGATGCTGACGCTATAGAGGCGTCCGCGTTCCCACCCAAGCGGCGCGGGGTAGCGGGAGGATCGCAAAGCATGAGCCGTGCCCGATGCTGCTGCCCTCGTGAGGTCCGGGCAGAGCGGCCGGTCCGCCGTACCAAGCGCGAGACCTGCATCCCGCGTGAGAGGAGGCGTTGCCGTTTGGCTCCGCGAGAGTAGAGCAACGAGGCGGACAGCGGCGGAGTGCGGGTGCGATGGACGTGACGACGCTGGCGCTGGTCGCCATGGCGGGGGTGGCAGGCGGCGCGATGAATGCGCTTGCCGGGGGCGGGACGTTCGCGACGCTGCCCGCGCTGCTGGCGGCCGGGGTGCCGGCGAACGTCGCCAATGCGACCTCGAACGTCGCGCTGCTGCCGGGTGCGGCGACGAGTGCCTGGACGTTTCGCGACGAACTGGGGCCGGTCGGCGGGGTCGATCACCGCTTGCTCGCCGCGATCACCTTTGCCGGCGGGCTGGTGGGAAGCTGGTTGCTGGTGGTGACACCGGGTGCGACCTTTGACGTGATCGTGCCGTGGCTGGTGCTGTACGCCTTCGTGGTGCTGGCGTTCGGGCGGCGTGCATCGTCGTGGCTGGCCGAGCGCGTGACGATCGGCGCGCGGACGCTGGTGGTCGCGCAAGCCCTGTTGGGGGTTTACGGCGGCTATTTCGGTGGCGGCGTGGGGTTGATGACGACCGCGACCTACGGGCTGCTCGCGAGCATCTCGCCGCGCGCGATGTTCGCACCGCGCACGCTGATGCTGGCGGTGGCCAATGCGGCGGCGGCGTTGGTGTTCGTCGCCAGTGGCATGGTCGAGTGGCGATATTGCCTACCGATGCTGGTGGGTGCGGTGGCGGGCGGCTGGGGCGGGGCGGTGCTGGGCAAGCGGCTACCCGAGCGCGCGGTGCGGGCGTGGACGCTGGCGGTGACCGGAGTGACGGCGGCGGTGTTCTTCTGGCGCGCCTATGGATGATTGACGTGGGCTGTCGGTGAGCAGAGCCTGTGCGCCAACGGGAGCGGGGAGCGAGCGATGCGGATGATGGCGGCAGCGGCGTTGGCATTGATGGCGAGCGGCACGGCGGCCGCCGGCGAGGGCGCGCGACGGACGACGGTGACGCGGTCGCACGCGCTCAGCACGTCGCTGAACTATGACGCGCAGGCGAACGCATTGCGGGTCGGGTGCGTGTCGAGCGACGGGGCGTGCCGGGTGACGATCGTCGACGGCGAGCGGCGCAAGGTGCTGGCGCTTCGATCAACAAACGTCGTGCTGGTGCGCGGCGTGTCGCGCGCCGCGCGGGTGTGTGCGGTGGACCGGTCGAGCGCGACGTGTGACTGGCGCCGGGTGTCGTCGTAGCGGAGGGGACGGCTCTCCTCCGGCTGGCCACCGGCTCTGTTCGCGGTTGCTCGGCTTCACCCCGATGCGCGAGGGACGCTAGCCCGGGCGTTTCATCGCGAATTTGGCCGCTTCGGTGATCTCGAAATAATCGGCCGGGCCGCCGCCGCGCAGGATCGGGTGCGCGCGCGCGGTCTGGTACACGCCGTCTTCCAGCATCGCGCGGTCGATGTGGATGCCGACGACCTCGCCGATGACGAGCCAGGTGTCGACGGCCGCGCCATCTCTTGTCTCGAGCCGGATCAGTTGCGTCAGCACGCATTCGAACGAAGCGGGGCTGAGCGCGACGCGCGGCGCGGCGATCTTGTTGGACGGGGCGACCGCGAGGCCGGCGAGCGTGAACTCGTCGACCTCGCCCGGGACGGTGGCGGCGCTGGCATTCATTTGCTCGGCCAGCGCGCGGGTGGCGAGGTTCCAGGTGAAGGCGCGTGTCTGCTCGATGTTGGCGACCGAATCGTTCCAGCCGTTGGAGGAGAAGGCGAGCAGCGGGGGCTTGTAGTTGAGCAGGTTGAAGAAGCTGTAGGGTGCTAGGTTGCGCACGCCTGCGGCCGAAACGCTGCCGATCCAGCCGATCGGGCGCGGGGCGACGATCGCGTTCAGGGGATCGTGCGCGAGGCCGTGGCCGTTCGCGGGTTCGTAGAAATGCCATTCGGTCATGGCGCGTAAACTGATATGGGTTGGAAATGGACGCAACGCCGATCGCTGATCCCGTCACCATCCGGCGCCACTCGCTCGCTACCCGCGTGTGGCACTGGATCAACGCGGTCGCGATCTTCGTCCTGATCGGGTCGGGGCTGGGGATCAGCAACGCGCACCCGCGGCTCTATTGGGGGCGGTACGGCGCGAATTTTGATCCTGCATGGGCGACGCTGCCGCGGTTTCCGGCGTGGATCACGATCCCGCAGAATTACAATCTGGCGATTTCGAGGCGTTGGCACCTGTTCTTCGCACTGGTGCTCGCGTTCGGGTTGCTCGGCTACATGATCGCGAGCCTGATCAACCGGCATTTTCAGCGCGATTTGGCGGTGCGCGCGAAGGACCTGAGCCCCGCGCATCTCGCCGCCGACGTGCGCGCGCATCTGCAATTCAAGTTCCACGACGAGGCGCATCCAGGCGCGTACAATCCGTTGCAGAAACTGTCCTACGCTGGCGTCGTGTTCGTAGCACTTCCGCTCGTCATCCTGACCGGGCTGGCGATGTCGCCGGGGATGGACGCAGGCTGGCCGTGGCTGCTGGAGCTGTTTGGCGGGCGGCAGTCGGCGCGCTCGATCCATTTCATCACCATGGCGGCAATCACCGCGTTCGTGGTGGTGCATCTGGTGCTCGTCATCCTGGCAGGGTGGCGGCGCGAATTGTGGTCGATGATTTCGGGCAAGTGGCGCGTGCCGGGCAGCGCGCGCGACGCGCGCGCGGAGACACCAGCGGGCGAGGCGGCGGCGAAGGACCTGTCGCATCCCGCGCGGGGTACGGAGGCGGTACGATGATCCGGCGTCGGACACTGATCGCCGGTGGCGGCGCAGGGTTGCTGCTGTCGGGGTGCGACCGCGTGATCGCGCAGCCGCAGGTGCGCGACATCATCTTCAAGGGCGAAGACATGCACCGCGCGCTCCAGCGCGCGCTGATGAACCGTGATGCGCTCGCGCCCGAATTTACGTCCGACCAGCGCTCGCCCTATTTCCGCACCAACGGGACGCGCGATCCGGGGACGGCGGCGTATAATGCGCTGCGTAGCGGGCGCTTCGCCGATTGGCGGTTGCAGGTCGATGGGCTGGTCGCGCGGCCACTGTCGCTGTCGCTCAGCGATCTTGGACAGATGCCGCAGCGCGCGCAGATCACGCGGCACGACTGCGTCGAGGGATGGAGCGCGATTGGCAAGTGGCAGGGGCCGCGCCTTGGCGACGTGCTGAAACAGGCGGGGGTACGCGACGCGGCGCGCTACGTCGTGTTCACCTGCGCCGATCTGTACGGCGGCGCGCCTTATTACGAGTCGGTCGACATGGTCGACGCATTCCACCCGCAGACGATCCTCGCCTGGGCGCTGAATGACCGGTTCCTCGATGTCGGGCACGGCGCGCCGTGCCGGCTGCGCGTCGAGCGGCACTTAGGCTACAAGCACGCGAAATATCTGATGAAGATCACCGCGGTCGACAGCCTGGCGGGTATCGGCAAGGGGCAGGGCGGCTATTGGGAAGATAACGTCGACTACGATTGGTACGCGGGAATTTGACCGTTTCCCCCTGTTGCTAGTGACAGCCTGGCGCGCGATCCGTTAGCGGGTGCACGCATGGCATTGATCGACGTTTTCCTCCGCCGCGCGATCCGCCGCGGCGACCTGACCCTCATCAAACCCGACGGCTCGCGCACCCGCTTCGGCGCGCCGGACCCTGAGTTGAAGCCCGTCACCTTCACGATCCATGAGCGCAGCGTCTACCGCGCGATCGTGGCCGACCCCGCGCTAGGGCTGGCGGAAGCGTTCATGGACGGGCGCGTAACGTTGCAGGAAGGCGACATCCTCGACCTGCTGACGCTCGCCACAGCCAATTCGCGCTGGGAGAACGGCACCAACCACTTGGGCGCCAATCGCTGGCGCACGATCAAGGGTGTGTTCCGCCACCGGTTCCTCAGGCTCAACAAGGCGCTGGAATCAAAGAAGAACGTCGCGCATCACTACGACCTGTCCGACCGGCTGTACGACCTCTTCCTCGACGCCGACAAGCAGTACAGCTGCGCTTATTACACCGACCCCGACAACACGTTGGAGCAGGCGCAGGCGGACAAGAAGGCGCACATCGTCGCCAAGCTGGCGATCGAACCGGGGATGCGCGTGCTCGACATCGGCTGCGGCTGGGGCGGGATGGCGCTGTACATTCACGCCAAGACGGGCGCCGAGGTGCTGGGCATCACCTTGTCCGAGGAACAGTTGAAGGTGGCGCAAGCGCGCGCCGCGGCGGCCGGGGTCGCGGACAAGGTCAAGTTCCAGTTGATCGACTATCGCGCGCTCGACCAGACGTTCGACCGCATCGTGTCGGTCGGCATGTTCGAGCATGTGGGCGTGCGCAATTTCCGCACCTATCTGGAGAAATGCCGCGACCTGCTGACCCCTACGGGCGTGATGCTGCTCCACACGATCGGACGCGCCGACGGTCCCGGTTTCACCGATCAGTTCACCGACAAGTATATCTTTCCCGGCGGCTATATTCCGGGGCTGTCGGAGGTGCTGGAGGCGAACAACTACATTCGCTGGTTCGTCAGCGACGTGGAGGTGCTGCGGCTGCACTACGCCTATACGTTGCGCGAATGGTACGCGCGGACGGTGGCGAACCGCGACGCGATCGTCGCGCTGTACGATGAGCGGTTCTTCCGGATGTGGACCTATTATCTGGCGGGCGCGATCGTATCATTCACCAACGGTCCGCTGGTCAATTTCCAGATCCAGTTCACGCGCGACCGCGATGCACTGCCGCTGACGCGCGATTACATGCTTGAGGGGGAACAGCGGCTGCGGGGGTGAGGGGATAATGCGCGTGATTGGGACCGTCCGCGACATGCTGTGGCTCGTTGCGATATACGCGGTCGCCAGTCCGGCGGTCGCGCGGCAGACGCCGCCGCCGCCGCCGGTTCCGGCAAATGCCTTGCCCGAGCGCGATCCGCTTCCCGGGCCCTATCTGGTGTTCTTCGACGATGCGGGGATGATGCCAGCGTATGAAGAGGTGCTGCGGCTCGCGGTCGAGCGGTGGCAGTTGGACGGGAACGAAGCCTTCCTTTTGTGTAGCAGAGCGAAAGAGGGCGCAGGTGGCGGCAAGGCGCCCGACATGAGCGTCGTCGCGAGACGGTTGCGGGCGCATGGGGCCAAGGTCGTCGTTAGCGACAGTACGGCGTCGTGTCAGGGGCCGCTGGTGAATGATGCGCAACGAACGTTCGGCAGCGTCGAGGTGCGGGGCGGCTACGCCTTCTGAGTCACAATGCAACGATCGCGTATCGGGCCTGTGTGAGGTTCGAACCGTGACGCTCGGGCCTGAGCCGCAGCCGCTGGGGTAGCCGATCCGTCGCTCACCGTCCCTTGGGCGGGCCGCTGGTCGCCTGAGCCTTGGCGGCGGCGCGGGCGGCGGCGGCTTCCTGGCCGTCGACGCGGCCGTCGTGGTTGAGGTCGTATTTTGAGAAGACGTTCGCCATCAGCGCCTGCGATTCGGCTTCGCTGACCTTGCCATCCTTGTTGGTGTCGGCGCGCGCCATGAACAGGGTGGCGATCTTCTTGGCCTGCGCGGGGTCGAGCCGCTTGCCGCCGGACACCTTCATGTTGCTCATCCGTGCGAGCACCTCGGCCTGGCTGAGGAAGCCGTCGTGATTGGTGTCGGACGCGGCGAATTCACCGTCGAGTTTCGTTTCGGCGCTCTTGCGCGTTTCCTGCGCGGTGGCGGGCGCGACCTGCGTCAGCGCGAGCGGGGGAAGGGCAAGGGCGGCGAGGAACAGGGCGCGGGTCATCGTGGAGGTTCTTTCCAAAGGAAACGGGCGCCGTGTTGGCGCCCGTCGTTTGTACGGCAGATGAACGCAGGCGCGCCGAACGAGGTCCGGCGCGCGCGTCCCCAGAGGAGCGATCAGCGCGCCGCCAGTTCGCGCACCAGCGCGGGCGCGGGATAGACCTTCTCCAGCGCCTGCTGCACCGCCGCTGCCGAGACGACCACGGTGCGGTTGAGTTTCGGATCGTAGCCGAAATTGCCGCCCAGTGAGTGGATGTTGCCGTCGAATGCGGCACCGATCACCGAGCCATCGCGCGCGATCACGGGCGAGCCCGAATTGCCGCCGATGATGTCGTTGGTGGTGACGAAATCGAACGGCGTGTCGAGGTTCAGCGACGATTTCGCCCGCGCGTAGGCGGGGGCGAGCTCGAACGGGTCGGCGCCGGTCGCGCGGTCGTAGAGGCCGGCGACAATGGTCTGGTACGGGATCGCGCGTCCGCGCTCGTTCCAGCCTTGGACGCGCCCGAAGCTGATGCGCAGCGTGAAGGTCGCGTCGGGGTAATTGCCCGCGCCATAGGCGGCGAAGCGGGCTTGCGCGATTTTGGCCTGCGCGGCCGTGACCGGCGCGTCGACCTGCGCGGCATATTGCTGGCGCAAGCTGCGCGCGGCAGCGTCGTTGGCGAGGACGAAGCGGATCAGCGGATCGTTCGACGACTGAATTGCCGCCGCGCCGCCGTCGAACAGCCGCTTGCGGACCGCCGGATCGGCGAGCCTGGTGCCCGAGACGAGGCGACGCGCGAGCAGTTCGGGCGACTCGCGGCCGAGCAGCGCCTTGACCTGCGGATTGTCGGCGGTGAGATATTCGCGCGCCTTGCTGAGCCAGAAGGAGAGGTTCGCTTCCTCCAGCCAGGGCTCGATCGGCTTGGCATCGGTCAATTGCTTCTCAACCAGCGGCAGCGCGCTGTCGGTGTAGCCGGGCAGGCGATCGGCGTTGGGCTTCTGCCGCTCGGCCGCGGCGCGGACCAGCGCCTTGGCATAAGCGTAGAGGTCCGAGGTCCAGCCGGCGCGGCTCTCCAGGAAATAATAATCGAGGTAGATGTTGCGCAGGCTGCGGTCGGCGGCGGCAATATCGGCCCAGGGCGTGCCGTAGCGTGTGCCCGCGCGGCGTTGCAGGTCGGCCTCGTTCCTGGCGAGGGTGGCGGCAAAGGCGTCGTCGTCGAGCGCGCGCGCCTGGCCCCAATAGACCTTGTAGCTGTTCTCGGTGCCGAACAGCGAATCCTGCGCCTCGCGGCGGCGCTCCTCGCTCTGCGCGCCGGCGGCGATCAGACGGCCACGCCATTCGGACAACAACGTGGTGGTGAGCGGGATCGCGACCTCGCGCTGGAACGCGAGCTGGTCCTGCGTCAGCAGGCGCTGGGTGCGGCCGGGGTTGCCGACCACGAAGGTCGCCTCGTTCGCGATCGGCCCGCGCGGGTTCCAGCGCAGGTGCGCGGGGGTGCTGACCGGGCGACCATTCTCGTACGCGCGCAGGAACGAGGCATCGAGATCGTAGCGCGGAAAGTTGAAATTGTCGGGGTCGCCGCCGAAGAACGCCGCGGCGAACTCGGGCGCCCAGACGAGGCGCACGTCCGAATATTTGCGATATTTGTAGAGCTTGTACTGACCACCGCCGTAGAGCGTCACGACCTGGCAGCGGGTGGTCGCCTTGTCCGTGCAGTTCTGCGCCTCGATCTGCGCGATCTGCGCGTCACGTGCCTTGGTCAGTGCTTCGCCAGACAGCGCGGCGATCGCGGCGGTGACGGGCTTGGTCACGTCGGTGATCTCGGTCACCACCTCGGCCTGCTGGCCCGGGCATTTCTGCTCGCGTGCGCGGTCGCCCGCGATGAAGCCTGCTTTCAGATAATCCTTGCTGTTCGACGACAGGTCCTGCGCGCATTGCGCAACGCAGTGGTGGTTGGTGAGGATCAGCCCCTCCGCCGAGACGAACGACGCCGAGCAGCCGCCGGTAAGGCGGACGGCGGAGGCCTGCACGCGGTCGAGCCACGCCTGATCCGGTGCCCAGCCGTACGTCGCCTTCATCCGCGCTGCCGGAAAGCCGTCAAAGGTCCACATGCCCTCGTCCGCCTGTGCCGTGGCGGCGGTGAAGACGAGTCCGGCGGTGGCGGCGAGCGCGGCGATCTTCCTCATGCGAGCTTCCCCTGTTCGTAGCATTTGTTACGGCATGGTTTCTGCGCCGGTTCGCAGACCAGGGCAAGCCTATGTTATAAAGTCTCCGCGCGGACCCCGACGCCGCGTCAACGGTTGCATGGCCGCGCACGCGCGCATAGGGCGCGCGCGATTGATTGCCCGTATCCAGGAGCACCCCCACGCATGTCCGAGCCCATCAAGAAGGTCGTTCTCGCTTATTCCGGCGGGTTGGACACCAGCGTGATCCTGAAATGGTTGCAGGAAACCTACGGCTGCGAGGTGGTGACCTTCACCGCCGACCTCGGCCAGGGCGAGGAGCTGGAGCCCGCGCGCGCTAAGGCCGAACTGATGGGGGTCAAACCCGAGCATATCTACATCAACGACCTGCGCGAGGAATTCGTGCGCGATTTCGTGTTCCCGATGATGCGGGCGAACGCGCAGTACGAGGGGCTGTACCTGCTCGGCACCTCGATCGCGCGTCCGCTGATCTCCAAGCGGCTGATCGAGATTGCCAAGGAAACCGGCGCGGACGCGGTGGCGCACGGCGCGACCGGCAAAGGCAACGACCAGGTGCGGTTCGAACTGTCGGCCTATGCGCTCGACCCCGACATCAAGGTGATCGCGCCGTGGCGCGAGTGGGATCTGAACAGCCGCACCAAGCTGATCGAATGGGCCGAAGCGCGGCAGGTGCCGATCCCGCACAACAAGCGCGGCGAAGCGCCGTTCTCGACCGACGCCAACCTGCTCCACACCTCGAGCGAGGGGCTGGTGCTGGAAGACCCGTGGGACGAGGTGCCCGATTACGTTTATTCGCGCACGGTCAACCCGGAGGACGCACCCGATACGCCGGAGACGATCGAGATCGAGTTCGAGCGCGGCGACGGCGTAGCGCTGAACGGTGAGCGGATGAGCCCGGCGACGCTGCTGGAGGCGCTGAACGAGCTCGGACGCAAGCACGGCATCGGGCGGCTCGATCTGGTCGAGAACCGCTTCGTCGGCATGAAGTCGCGCGGCATGTACGAGACACCGGGGGGCACGATCTACCTCGAAGCGCACCGCGGGATCGAGGCCATCACGCTCGACCGCGGGGCGGCGCATCTGAAAGACGAGTTGATGCCGCGCTATGCCGAGCTGATCTACAATGGCTTCTGGTTCTCGCCCGAGCGCGAGATGTTGCAGGCGGCGATCGACCTCAGCCAAGAGAAGGTGTCGGGTACCGTGCGGTTGAAGCTGTACAAGGGGCTGGCGTCGGTAACGGGGCGCAAGTCGCCCAATACGCTGTATTCGGAAAAGGTCGTGACGTTCGAGGACGATCAGGGCGCGTACGACCAGCGCGATGCGGCCGGCTTCATCAAGCTGAACGCGCTCAGGCTGCGCTTGCTCGGACGGCGCGATCGTTGATCGTCTACGCGGGGCGGTCGGACCAGCGCTGATCGCCCGCCCCCCCTCCCATCCACGGCGGCTTGTCCGATCCATGTGGGTGACGACAGCCTTGCGGGCGGGGGCCTGTCGCCCGTAAGGCGTTGCCGATGAACGCGGGGGAGCGGCACTGGTGGCAGACTAGGTGGTTCGTCGTGCTGGCGGCGCTGATCGCGTGCGTGCCGCTGATCTGGCCCGACATTCCGCCGATCGTCGACCTGCCCGGGCACATGGGGCGCTACCGCGTCCAGCTCGACCGCGGCGCGCACGCGTGGCTGGCGGACTGGTACAATTTCGAATGGTCGCTGATCGGTAACCTAGGCGTCGACCTGCTGATCGAGCCGCTAGCGCCGATCATCGGTCTGGAGCCGGCGGTCAAGCTGATCGTGATGGCGATCCCCGCGCTGACTGTCGCGGGGTTCCTGTGGATCGCGCGCGAGGTGCAGGGACGTATCCCGGCGACTGCGCTGTTCGCGCTGCCGCTCGCCTATGGATATCCGTTCCAGTTCGGGTTCGTGAATTTCGCGCTGTCGATGGGGCTGGCGCTGTGCCTGTTCGCGCTGTGGCTGCGGATGGCGCGGCTGGGGCGGTTGCGACTGCGCGCGATCGTGTTCGTGCCGCTGTCGTGCCTGCTCTGGGTATGTCACACCTTCGGCTGGGGCGTGCTGGGCGTGCTCGCCTTTTCGGCCGAGATGATCCGCCAGCACGACCTGCGCAAGGATCGCCAGTCGGGGCATTGGGTGGCGAGCTGGTTCCGTGCTGGCCTCGGCTGCGTGCCGCTCGCGCTGCCGATGGTGTTGATGGTTGCGTGGCGATCGGGCGCGGACGTGACCGGGCAGACGGCCGACTTCTTCTACTGGCGCACCAAGATCATGTGGGTGCTGATGGCGCTGCGCGACCGCTGGCTGTGGTTCGACGTCGCGAGCGTGGCGGTGATCTACCTGGTGCTGTTCAAAGCGTTGCGCGATCCGCGGATCACCTATTCGCGCCATCTGGGCCTGTCGGCGCTGTTCATGCTGGCGGTGTTCATCCTGCTGCCGCGGATCGTGTTCGGATCGGCCTATGCCGACATGCGGCTTGCCCCCTTCATGCTGGCGATCGCGGTGATCGCGATCCGGCCCAAGCCCGGCCAGTCGTTCCGCCACGCGAACGTGCTGGCCGCGGTGGGCTTCGCCTTTTTCCTGGTGCGCATTGCGGGCACCACGATCAGCTTCGCGCAGTTCGATCGCGATTACGATCAGGAACTGGTCGCGCTCGACCACGTGCCGGTCGGCGCGCGGCTGTTGTCGTTCGTCGGGCACAATTGCCACAACGACTGGCGCATGAGCCGGCTGGAGCACATGCCCGCGCTCGCACTTGAGCGGCGGCTGGCGTACACCGACGATCAATGGTCGATGGCGGGTGGGCAGTTGCTGACCGTGCGCTACGACGCCGCCGGCGGTTACGCGCACGATCCGACGCAGATCGTGACGCCGGTCCGCTGCCGCGGCGAATGGTGGCGGCCGGTCAATTACGCGATCGCGCGGCTGCCGCGCGACGCGTTCGACTATGTCTGGCTGATCCGCCCGCCCAAGTGGGACGCGCGCTTCGCCCCGGGGCTGGTGCCAGTGTGGCGATCGTCGACGAGCGCGTCGGTGCTGTTCCGCATCGATCACGCGGTGCCCGCGCCGGAGGCGAGCGACGAGGAACTGGGTATCCCGCACTACATAGTCGAGTTCATGCGGCGGCGGCGCGAGCGATTGATCGCGAGCGGCGCGATCGGGAAATAGGCGGCGTTTCGCTGGGGAGGCGGTCCGAGCTGCGCCTACCCACCCCCGGCCCCTCTCTTCCAGAGAGGCGAGCTTGTCTCATTTAGCCGCGCTTGAACGGCGTCATCTGGCCTAAGAACTCCTGGTCACGCTCGACCGCGGCGCGTTCGCGTATCAGGAAGTCGGCGACCGCGTGGCGGAAGCCTGGGTCGGGGATGAAATGCGCCGACCAGGTGGGGACGGGGGAATAGCCGCGGGCGAGCTTGTGTTCGCCCTGCGCTCCCGCCTCGACGGTCTTCAATCCCCGCGCGATCGCGGCATCGATCGCCTGATAATAGCAGAGCTCGAAGTGGAGGAAGGGCACGTCCTCGGTGCAGCCCCAGTAGCGGCCGTAGAGCGCGTCCGCGCCGATCAGGTTGAGTGCACCCGCGATCGGTACGCTGTCGCGCTCGGCCAGGATCAGCAGCACGCGGTCGCCCATCGCCTCGCCCAGCAGCGGGAAGAAGGCCCGTTTCAGGTAAGGCGTCCCCCATTTCCGGCTGCCGGTGTCCTGATAGAAGGTCCAGAAGGCGTCCCATTCGCGCGCGCCGATCTCCGCACCGGTCAGGTGGCGGATCGTCAGGCCCTCGACCGCGAGGCTACGCTCCTTGCGGATCGCCTTGCGCTTGCGACTGGCGAGCGCGGCGAGGAAGTCGTCGAAGGTCGCGTAGCCCTCATTCTGCCAGTGGAATTGCGTGCCCTCGCGGATCAGCCAGCCGGCGGCCTCGAACAGCGGTAATTGGTCGGGCGCGACGAAGGTGGCGTGTGCGGAGGAAAGGTCGTGCTGGCGCGTCACCGCCTCGATCGCGGCGATCAGCGACGGCGCGGCGGCGGGGTCGCGCAGCAGCAGGCGTGGGCCGGGGACGGGCGTGAAGGGGGCGGCGACCTGTAGCTTGGGGTAATAATCGCCGCCGGCGCGCGTCCAGGCATCGGCCCAGGCGTGGTCGAAGACGTACTCGCCCTGGCTGTGGCTCTTGGCATAGGCCGGCGCGACGGCGATCGGCACATTGTCGTCGCCGTCGACGATCAGCGGGATCGGCTGCCAGCCGCTGCGCCCGCCGACGCTGCCTGAGTCTTCCAGTGCCTTCAGGAAGGCGTGGGTGGTGAACGGATTGGCGGTGCCGGCGCAGGCATCCCATTCGGCGGCGGGTATCTGGGCGACGCCGTCGGCGATCCGTGCGGTGATGGCGGTCATTGCGCGCCAAGATAGGGGCGGGTGGGGATGAGGGGTAGGGGTATGCTCGTGGTGGCGAGCAGCGTTCGCGCGCGGCTGGCTTGTTAGATCACCTTCGTCACCCCAGACTTGATCCGGGATCCCGTTTTCTTTGACAGGTGAGGAAGAGAAGCGGGATCCCGGGTCGAGCCCGGGATGACGGGAGGAGAAGGTCGGTGCTCCGGTTCAACGGGGAGTGCGCAACCCACCCAGCCACGGCCCCTCCTTTGTCGGGGAGGGGAGCAGGCGGCTTACAGCGAGCGTTCGATCTCGACGATGGCGTCGACCTCGACCGCGGCGCCGAGCGGCAGGACCGCGACGCCGACCGCGGAGCGGGCGTGCTTGCCCGCGTCGCCGAACAAGGCGGTCATCAGGTCGGATGCGCCGTTCGCGACCTTGGGCTGGTCGGTGAAGTCGGGGGTCGAGTTGACGAACACGCCGAGCTTCACGATCCGCTTGACGTGTTGGAGGTTGCCGAGGTGCTGGCGGATCTGCGCGACGAGCATCAGGCCGCAGGCGCGTGCCGCCTCCTGGCCCGCCTCTAGGCTGACGTCGTCACCCAGGCGCCCGGTGATGATCTGCCCGTCCTTGAAGGGCAACTGGCCCGAGATGTGGAGCAGCCCGCCCGCTTCCACGAGGGGCGTATAGGAAGCGACGGGGGCGGCGGCCTGGGGCAGTTCGAGCCCGAGGTCGGCGAGTTTGCGGTCGATCTGATCGGTCATGGGCTGCGGATTGGGCGCGGTGACCCGAGAGGTCAAGTGGTGGCGAACGCCTCGACCGGCGGGGCGGGCTCGGCGGCAGCGAAGCGCGCCTCGATCCACGACTGACCCTCCTGCCAGTCGTCGATGCGCGCGTGCGCGGCGGGCGCGGGGGCGATACCGGCGGCGAGTTGCGGTTCGGACACCATGTGGAGCCGCCAGACCTCGGGAGCGTGATCGGCGACGGATTGGTGATGGACGGGCAGGTCGTCGACGAACACCGCGACGCTAGGGCCATATTCGGCGACGAGCGCGGCGACGGGGCCGCCCTTGCCGCCCTGGTTGCAGACGACGCGGTGCTCGATCCCGAAGGCGGCGAGCTGTTCGACGCGGTGCGTCTGGCATTGCTGTTGCAGGTTGGTGAGGATCACGACGTCGGCCTGACACCCGAGCGCCGCGATCGCCTCACGCGCGTGCGGGACAATCGTCTGGCGGTGCATCTGTTCGGGGAAGAAGCCGTGGAGGAAGCCGTACATTTCCTCCTGGCTGAGTGCCTCGCCCGAGCGGCGGCGCATGTTCTTCGCCAGTTCCCACGAGCCGAAGGTGAAGTCGACCTCGTGCGCCTCGCCAAGCCAGTCGGCGAAGTGGCGGACCATGTGGACAAGGACCTCGTCGCAGTCGGTGATGAGCAGGGGTCGGTTCATGAATGCTCCAGCGTCGCGCGCGCGGCGACCAATGCTTCGGGGCGGACATCCAATTCGTGCGCGCAGGCGATCAGATCGGGTTCGTAGCTTTCAAGATAGGTGAGCACGGCGGCGAGCACCGCGGGTTCGCCCAGCCGCTCTCGCAGGTCGCCGGGGGCGAGGCCCGTCAGCGTCAGCAGCCGCCCGGCGCGATCGTCGTCCGACAGGACCCAGGCGAGCGCGGAGAGCGCCAGCGCGGCGGCGACGTCGGGATCGGCCGCGTTCCTATTTGTCAGCGGCTCACGCATTGCCTATCTCTCACGAGGTTCGATGGGGGTGAATGATCGCGTGGCAAAAAGGGTGCTCGTTGTCGAGGACAACGAACTGAACCTGAAGCTGTTCTGCGACCTGTTGCGCGCGCACGACTTCGCGGCCGAGGCGGTGCGCGACGGGCGCGAGGCGGTGGCGCGCGCGCGCGAGGTGATGCCCGACCTGATTATCATGGACATCCAGATGCCGCACGTCACGGGATACGAACTGATCCTGGAGCTGAAGGCGGACGAGGCGCTGCGCCACATACCGATCATGGCGGTGACCGCTTATTCGGGGCGCGAGGACGAGGAGCGCATCCGCGCGGCGGGGGCGGACGCGTATGTGTCGAAACCGATCAGCCTTGCGCGGTTCATGCAGGCGGTAGGCGCGCTAGTGTGACCTCCTCTCCCTCCTGGTGAGCGGGTTACCTGCGCATACGACAAAACCGCGGTGGATCGCTCCACCGCGGTTTCGGAACCCTGACGTAATCGCGCGGGCGGCGAGGGGCCGCCGGTGCGGATTACTTGATCTTGGCTTCCTTGAAGTCGACGTGCTTGCGCACGACAGGATCGTACTTGCGGAAGGAGAGCTTCTCGGTCTGGGTGCGCGGATTCTTCTTGGTGACGTAGAAGAACCCGGTGTCGGCCGAGCTGACGAGCTTGATCTTGACGGTGGTCGGCTTTGCCATGACCGTATCCTGTGCACGAATAGAAAACAAAAAGCGGCGAGGCGTGCCCGCTGGGCTGCCTTGCCGCGTCTGGTGAGGGCGAATGACGGATTCGTGACCCCAAGTCAAGGCGCGTGCGTCGCGCCAGCGATCGGTCGCTGCATTTAGCGGCGCGTTAACCCTGTCGGGCGCATGAAGCGGGCGAGAACAAGCGGGGTGGGGCATGCAGACGGGGCGGCAGGAAACGGACGGAGCGGCGGCGATCAGGGCCGATCTGGCGCGGCGCGTGGCGGCGATCGAGTGGCGCAGCGGGCCGGCGAAGCTGGCGGGCGAGGTCGACCAGATCCGCCGCGTGGCGCGCGCGCACGGCATGCTGCCCGCGCTCGCGGTCGCGCAGCAGTTGGAGCGCGCGCTGGCGCGGGGCGATCACGGGCCGATCGTCCATGCCTGGCTGGCGATGCTGGGCGAGGCGGTGCTCTGCGAGCGCCAGGATGCGGCCGCCTCCGACACGTTCGCGGCGGCGTGCCAGGTGCGTTTCGCGGCGTGAGGCGCGCGGGCTGACGCGGTGGACGCGTTGATGGCGGCGATCGTGCTGGGCGCGATCTGCCAGATATCCGACAAGACGCCGTGGCTGGCGGCGATCTTCGCCGACCGGTTCCGCTCGCCGGCGCTGGTGGTCGCGGCGGCGGTGGTGGCGCTCAGCGTCAATTACGCGATCGGAGTGGCGGCCGGACTGGCGGTAACCGCGCTGCTGACGCCGGAAGCGCGGTTGCTGCTGCTGGCACTCGCGCTCGTGCTGGCGGGTGCGGGAACCGGGGTTCGGTTCAAGCGGCCCGACGCTCTGGACGGGTGGCGTACCGGCCCCGCCTTCACCAGCATCGCGGGGCTCGTCATCATGGCCTTCGGCGATCGGATGCAGTTCGTCGTCGCGGCGCTGGCCGGGCGCAGCACGCTTCCCTGGGCGGCGATGGTCGGTGCGGTGATCGGCGGCGCGGCGGTCAACGTCGTTGCCGTCGCGCTGGGCGAGGCGGGATGGCTGCGGCTGCCGCTCAAGGCGTTGCGGATCGCGGCGGCGGCGATCCTGCTGATTGCGGGGGTGGTGATCGGCCTCAACGCGCTCAGGTTGGTCTAGCGGGAGCGTTTTGAGCGCGCGACCGTTGTGGAGGCGAAATCAACGCATCACCGGAGACCCAGCGCCGTGGCCGACATCGACCCCAAGCTTGCAACCCCGACCGACCTTGCCCGCAACGACACGATGACCGCGGCCGACGCGCTGAACGTCGCGCTGGCGGATTGTTTCGCGATCTATCTCAAGACCAAGAACTTCCACTGGCACGTGTCTGGCCCGCATTTCCGCGACTATCATCTGATGCTCGACGATCAGGCGGCGCAGATCTTGGGCGTGACCGACGCGATCGCCGAGCGGGTGCGCAAGACCGGCAACACCACGCTGCGTTCGATCGGCGACATCAGCCGGCGCCAGCAGGTGGCTGACAACGACCGCGAGTTCGTCTCGCCCGACGACATGCTGGCCGAGCTGCGTGAGGACAATCTGAAGCTCGTCGAGGCGCTGCGCCGCGCGCGAGAGAAGGCGGAGGAAGCCAACGACACCGCGACGTCGAGCCTCGCCGACGACTGGATCGATCAGGCCGAGGAGCGCGCCTGGTTCCTGTTCGAGGCGAGCCGCAAGGGCTGAGGGACGGTCATGGCGGCGCTGATCGACGGCGCCGTCACTCCTATCGCGCGCGTACCGGACCGAGGGTGAGCAGCCATACGTCCGGCGGTGCGCGCCAGCGGACGGGCACGTCGCTGGTGCCGAGCCCGGCGGTGACGAGTATTTGGTGCCCGTGGTCGCGCACCAGCCCGCACAGGAAACGGTGGTGCGTGCGTACGGGCAGGATCGGCGGGCCGATCACGGGCAGGCGGACCTGTCCGCAATGCGTGTGCCCGGCGATCATGAACGGCGCATTCGCGGGCAATTTGGTCGCTAGATCGGGCGAGTGGGTGAGCAGCAATGCCGCGCCGCCTGCACGACCCAGCGCCGCCATCGTGGCGGGCAGGTCATCGGCGCGGCTGTAATCGTCGTCGACGCCGCCGATCGCGAGCGGGCCCAGGCGCAAGGCGCGATTGGCGAGCACGGTGACGCCGGCACGGGTGAGTGCATCGCGCACCGCAACAATGCTGGTGCCGTGGTCGTGATTACCCGGCACCGCGACGACGCCCAGTGGCGCGCGCAGGTGCGACAGCGCCGCGGTGAGCGCGTCCGTCACGTCGAGCGCATCCTGAGCGCCGTAGCCGTTGATGAAATCGCCCGCGATCAGCACGAGATCGGGGCGGAGCGCGTTCACCTGCGCAACGATGCGCGTCAGCCGCGCCTCGTCCATTGCCATGCTGCCGATGTGAATGTCGCTCATCACCGCGACGCTGACCGGTGCGGCGCCCGCGGGCCAGTCACCGAGCTCGATCGTCTCGCGACGGATGACCGGGTCCGCGCGCGCGTTCCACACGCCGAATGCGAATGCCGCCGCGATGAGCGCGGGCAGGGCGGTGAGGACGAGGAGCAGACGGCGGCGCATGGCGCGGCGGTGTACGGGCGGCGCGCGCGGGCGCAAGGGTGTCGTTCACCCGATGGATGCACGTCTCTGGGGTGCTATGTGGTTGCGCAGGATGTTGCTACGTTGCTGCCTCACCAGGTTATCGTTCCGGCTGAGGAACGGTGAAGGATCATAGCATCATGCGGCACGCGTGGATCGTTGCGGTGGGGTTGCTAGTGTCGGAACACGCCTCCGCGCGGGTCGGTTCGACGGAGGCCACGCGGGCAGAGTTTCGTGAAGCGGTCAAAAATTACCAGATGTTCGTCGTTCCGCATTGCGCGCCCGCCGACGTCGACGCTTATGTGCGTGCCAGGGCGGATCGCGACCGTGTCTTTGTCCAATCGCTGCGCCGCACCAAGCTCGCCGCCGATTACAAGCGGGCCGTGGCGAAGCGCGCCAGGGCTGACCGAAACACGGTGTTCGAGTGCATGGGACCGCCACCGCTGCCCGGTGCACCGGCGCCAACCCGCGCGCAGATCGAGCAGGAACACGCCGCATCGTTGCAGGCGTTCTTCGCGGGCGGCGATCGGGCCTTTTCCGAGATGGTACGCCTGCGCGATGCTGTGATCGACGCCAAGCGCGCATCCTGATCGCAGCTAGTCGTCGAGCGGCGATCAGCTTAGCGTTCACGTCGCAACGCTGCGGACGCGCCCAGGCTCTTCACGCGGGCAGCCTAATGCTAGGTCAGCGCGGGAGCCCGCGGCTCGTGCGATCGTTACGCCCCCATGCACGCCTTCGCGCAGCTTCTCGACTCGCTGATCTATACCCGGTCGCGCAACGCCAAGTTGAAACTGATCGGCGATTACCTGCGTGTGACGCCCGATCCCGATCGCGGCTGGGCGATGGCGGCATTGACGGGGGACCTCGACCTGCCGGGCGTCAAGCCGGCGCTGTTGCGCGCGCTGATCGAAGAACGGTTCGATCCGGTGCTGTTCCGGATGAGCCGGGAATATGTCGGCGACACGGCGGAGACGATCGCGCTGCTGTGGCCCGAGCCTGCGGACGTGGTGGACGCCGAGCCGCTCACCGTGTCCGCGGTGATCGACCGGTTGATGCACCTGTCGCGATCGGATGCGGGCGGCGTGCTGGCGGGAATGCTCGACCGGTTGGACGCGGAGGAGCGGTTCGCGCTGCTCAAGATGGCGACGGGGTCTTTGCGCGTCGGCGTGTCGTCGCGGCTGGCCAAGCAGGCGCTGGCGGACGCGTTCGGGCTCGACGTCGATGCGGTGGAGGAGGTGTGGCACGGGCTGGAGCCGCCGTACCCGACGCTGTTCGCCTGGGCCGAAGGGCAGGGCGAGCAGCCGACGCCCGCCGACGTGCCGGTGTTTCGCCCGTTCATGCTGGCGCACCCGCTGGAGGACCTGCGCGTCGACCTGTCCGACTATGTCGCGGAGTGGAAGTGGGATGGTATTCGCGTCCAACTCGTTCATGTCGTGGGTGCGGACGGGCGCGGCGAGACGCGGCTCTACAGCCGCACCGGCGACGACGTGACGCGCGCCTTTCCCGACGTGGCGGCGGCGTTCCGGACGCCCGGCGTGCTCGACGGCGAGTTGATGGTGAAGGGCGACGTGCAGGGCGGCACGCTCGAGGACGGCGGGGGTGCGGCGAGCTTCAACGCGCTGCAGCAGCGGCTCGGGCGGAAGGTCGTGTCGGCGAAGATGCTGGAAGAAAGCCCGGCGTTCGTGCGGCTGTACGACATATTGTTCGACGGCGCGGAGGATTTGCGCGCGCTGGGCTGGACCGAGCGGCGGACGCGGCTGGAGGCGTTTATGCCGCGGCTCGACCCCGATCGTTTCGACCTGTCGGCGGTGGTCGAGGCAGAGGATTTCACCGCGCTCGAGGCCATCCGCATGGGCGCGCGCGACGCCGCGATCGAGGGCATGATGCTCAAGCGCCGCGATGCGCCCTATGTCGCGGGGCGGCGCGCGGGGCTGTGGTACAAGTGGAAGCGCGATCCGCTGACCGCCGATTGCGTGATGATGTACGCGCAGCGCGGCAACGGGCGGCGATCATCCTATTACAGCGACTACACCTTCGGCTGTTGGACCGGCGGGGCGGCGGGCGAGGGTGAGCTGTTGCCGGTCGGCAAGGCGTATCAGGGGATCACCGACGAGGAACTGCGCCAGCTCGACCGCTTCGTGCGGCACCACACCACCAACCGCTTCGGCCCGGTGCGCGAGGTCGAGCGGTCGCTGGTGCTGGAAATCGCGTTCGATTCGATCCACGAATCGAAACGACACAAATCGGGGCTGGCGATGCGCTTCCCCCGCATCGCGCGCATCCGCACCGACAAGCCCGCGCACGAGGCGGACACGATCAAAGGGCTGCGCAAGCTGGTGACCTGACGCGGGTGCGCGCCGAGGCTGAGGCGTTGACGCGGGCAGCGCCCGCGCGCCAGGCTGGCGGGCGATGGATGCCTATCTGATCGCCGCTGGGATGATGGTGGCGTCGGGGTCGATCCACGCGATCGTCAACGCGATCGTGAAAGGCCGCGGCGGTGCGGCGGCGGGCGGATCGGGCGGTCACGCCATCATGGCCGGGCGCGCGGCGACCGATGGGGTCAGCGCGCTGCTGCTGCTGCCCGCGATTGCATGGGTGCCATGGCCGAGCGGGGCGTGGAACTGGCTGGCGGTGAGCGCGGTCGTCCACGTCGTCTATCTGTACGCGATGATCCGCACCTACACGGTGGCGGACTTTTCCGCGGCCTATCCGGTGCTGCGCGGCACCGCGCCGCTGGTCACCGCGGCAGTGGCGATCGGGGTCGCGGGCGAGCGTGTCGGCATGAGCCAGGTCGCCGGCATCGTGCTGATCGGCGGGGCGATGCTGATGCTGGGGATGGCGCGACACCTGACACGCGCGGCACTCGGCTGGGCGATGCTGACGGGCTCGATGACCGCCGCCTATACGGTTGCCGACGCGCACGGCGTCCGCGCGGCGCCGAGCGTCGCGAGCTATATCGTCTGGGACTTCGTGCTGATCGGAGCGCTGTCGGTGGTGATGTTCACCGCGATCGGCGGCGGTGCGATGCTGCGCGCGGTGCGGCGGCAGTGGCGCGCCGGGGCGACCGCGGGCGCGCTGTCGATCGTGACCTATGGCCTGGCGCTGATCGCCTTGTCGATGGGGCCGACCGCGCCGCTCGCCGCGCTGCGCGAGACGGGAATGGTCACCGCGCTGCTGATCGGGGTGTTCGCGCTGGGCGAGCAATTGACCGTGCAGCGCGTCGCGGCGGTCTCAGCGATCCTGATGGGTGCGGCGCTGATCCTCGTCGGATGAGCGCCGCGCGCGTGGTCAGGCGAAATCGCCTAACTGGTCGCCTTCCTTGTCGGGGAGGCCGGAGGCGTCGTCATCCATCGGCGGCTGTTCGGGGTTGGCGATGCCGTCGGCCTCGGTCGGCTCGACGCCGGTCTGTTCGGGATCGTGTTCGCCGTGGTCGGGACGGGGATCGGGGGTGCTCGCCATCGTCTGCTCTCCTGTTCGCGCAGCGTGAACGCGCGGAGAGCGTGGAAGGTTACGCGCCTTGATCGTCGGGGCTGTGTTCTGGCTGGCCGAGGCGGCGGACGTCGAGTGCGGTGATGCCGATCAGCGTGACGGTGCCGAAGCGGCGGTCGCCCTCGATCACGATTCCCTCGACCGTCTGGCGCAGCGCGGTCCAGGGTAGGACCTGCGCGATCGCGCGTGCGCCGCGCAGGCGGACCGCGAGCACGCCGCCGCGCGCGTCGATCGCCAGCCCCGAGCGCCCGTCATGGGAGACGAGCGCGTCGATCGCGGCGAAGGCAGTGCCCGTCTCCGTAATCGCGCCGATAACCTCGTCGGGCGAGCGCAGCAGGCGATTGGGGCGGCCGAACCCCAGCATCACGCGGCCCTTGCCGAACGCGTGGTCACTGGTGTTGGTCACCCCGATCGGGCGCGACCGCGTCCATCAGCGGGCGCAGGCCGTTCAGGTCGTAGCCCGCCTCCGCGCCCTTGCCGACGAGCGCGTCCTGATCCTCGCCGAGCCCCGCGGCGGCGAGCGCCCACAGGTTGCACGAGCGCGTGCCCGAGCGGCAGTAGGCGAGCACGGGGCCATTCGCCTGCGCCATCGCGTCGATCATCGCGGCGACCTGCGGGTGTGAGAAGCCGGCGTGGGTGACGGGGATTGAGGTGTAGGCGAGCCCGGCGTCCTCCGCCGCGGCGCGGACTGCGTCACCCGATGGCTGGCCGGCTTCCTCGCCATCGGGGCGATTGTTGATGATTGCGCTGTAGCCCGCCGCCTTGATCGCGGGGATGTCGGCCGGGTCGATCTGGGGCGAGACGGCGATGCGCGCGTCGATGCGGCGGATGTCCATGGGCGTGGCGATAGGCGATGGCGGGGCGTGCGTCACGAGGGTGTGAGGGACAAATTGCCCGGCGGCGTCGAGATACGCGCGCCTCTCCCCTCCCTGGAAGGGAGGGGTCGGAGGTGGGTGGGACCGTCCCCGCAGCCGACCCGCCCCCAGCCCCTCCCTTTCAGGGGGGGCCTAAGCGCTCAGCCCTGTTCGCGGATGACCTGGAGGAAGGCGTCGCCATAGGCGTCGAGCTTGCGCTGGCCGACGCCGGTGATCCGCCCCAATGCCCAGGCGTCGCGCGGGCGGGCCTCGGCCATCTCGCGCAGGACCGAGTCGTGGAAGATGACGTAGGGGGGCACGCCCTGTTCCTTGGCGAGATCGCGGCGACGCGCGCGGAGCGCCTCGAACAGCGGATCGTCGGTCGGGTTGGCGGTGCCCGAGCCCGAGCCGCGGCGGCGTTTGGTGCGCGCGGGCGCTTCGAGCAGGGCGACGTCGGCCTCTCCTTTGAGGATCGCGCGCGCGCCGGGGCCGAATTCTAATCCGCCGTGTTCGTTGGTGCGCAGCGCGTCGCGCAGCAGGAGCGCGCGGCCGACCGGTTTCAGCAGCGCGGCGTCGTCGCCCTCGACGATGCCCCAGACCGAGAGTTGCTCATGCCCGTTCATCAGGCTGCGCTCGCTCGACTTCGCGGTCAGCACGCTCTCGATATAGCCCATGCCGAACATCTGACCGGTGCGGAACACCGCCGAGAGATATTTGCGCGCGACTTCGGTCGCGTCGGTCGAGCGCGGGGGGGAGAGGCAGTTGTCGCAATTGCCGCACGTGGCGGGCGGGTTCTCGCCGAAGTGGCGCAGGAGAATCGCGCGGCGGCAGCCCGCGGTTTCGACCAGTGCACCGAGGCTGGCGAGGCGCTGACGCTCGCCGGCGTGGCGCTCGGGCTCCATCTCGGCGATGCGTTGTCGCGCGCGGGCGAAGTCCTCCGCGCCCCAGAACAAATGCGCGACCGACGGGTCGCCGTCGCGTCCGGCGCGGCCGGTTTCCTGGTAATAGGCCTCGATCGACTTGGGCAGCCCGGCATGCGCGACGAAGCGGACGTCGGGCTTGTCGATCCCCATCCCGAACGCGACGGTGGCGCACATCACCATGTCCTCGGATGCGACGAAATCGCGCTGGTTCTTGGCGCGGATCGCGGGGTCGAGCCCGGCGTGATAGGCGCGGGTCGGGCGGCCGGTGACGGCGAGCGCGGCGGCCATCTTCTCGGTCGCGGCGCGCGTCTGGACGTAGACGATGCCGGGGCCCTCTGTGTCGCGTACCACGTCGGCGATCTGGCGGGTGAGATTGTCCTTCGGCTGGATCGTGTAGCGGATGTTGGGGCGGTCGAACCCTGCGACGATCATCCCCTCGGGCGGGATGCCGAGCTGTTCCAGGATGTCGGCGCGGGTGTGCGCGTCGGCGGTCGCGGTGAGTGCCAGACGCGGCACATCGGGGAAGCTGTCGAGCAGCGGGCGCAGTAGGCGGTAGTCGGGACGGAAATCGTGGCCCCATTCGCTGACGCAGTGCGCCTCGTCGATCGCGAACAGCGCGAGCGGGGCGGCGGAGAGCAGATCGCGAAAGCTCGTGTTCGAGGCGCGTTCGGGTGCGACGTAGAGCAGGTCGAGCTGACCGTCGCGGAAACGCTGCATCGTCTCGGCGCGGTTTTCGTCGACGCTGGTGAGCGTCGCGGCGGCGAGGCCAACGGCTTCGGCAGCGCGCAACTGGTCGTGCATCAGCGCGATCAGCGGCGACACGACGACGCAGGTGCCCGGCAGCATCGCGGCGGGAAGCTGGTAGGTCAGCGACTTGCCCGCACCCGTCGGCATGACGGCGAGCGTGCGCTGCCCGGCGAGCGTGCGGTCGACCACCTGCCGCTGGACGCCGCGGAAGTCGGGAAAGCCGAAGATGCGTTGTAATTCGTGCCTGGGGTCGTTCACCGCATCCCTATCGGTATTGCGGGCGTGTCGCGCAACAGGCGAGCGGGGCGAGGCGTTGGGGCTCGCGACGAAGGGAAGCGATATGAAGAGCGTGATCGACAACAAGGCCGAGCAGGAGTTCGAACTGACCGTCGACGGGTACCGGGCAGTCGCGGCGTATCAGTTGGAGGGCGACACGATCGTGTTCACGCATACCGAGGTGCCGCCCGAGATCGAGGGGCGCGGCGTCGCATCCAAGCTGATCCAGGCGGCGCTCGACTCCGCGCGCGATCGCGGGTTGAAGGTGGTGCCGCAGTGCCGTTTCGTGCGGGCGTATATGGAGAAGCACCCCGAGACGCGCGACATGCTGGGGTGAGGTGCCGCCCGTCACCCCGGCGTCGAGCCCGGGGTGACGGTGGCTGGTTAGGCGTTACTTGCCGATCTTGCCCGGTGCGGGGGGGCGCGGGGCGGGCGCGGTCGGGACCGGGCCGTCGCTGTTGGGCGTGGCGCCGGTGCTCGGCGCGACGCGCGAGCCGTCGGCGTTCAGGCCCAGGTCCTTCAGCAGCGGCGCGACCTGCGGGTCGGCACCGTTGAAGGCGCGGAACATCGGCGCGTAATCCATCGTGTGACCCTTCGACAGGATCATGTCGCGGAAACGCTGGCCGTTCGCGCGCGTCATGCCGCCGTGCTGCTCGAACCAGTTGAACGCGTTCGCGCTCAGCATCTTGGTCCAGCTATAGGCGTAATAGCCGGCCGAATAGCCGTTGCCCCAGATGTGGAGGAAATAGGGCGAGCGGTAGCGCGGCGGCACGTCCGCCACGTCGAGCCCGGTGGCGGCGAGCGCCTTCTGCTCGAATGCATCGGCGTTCTGCAGCCCTTGCGCCGCGGTCAGCGAGTGCCAGCTCATGTCCATCTCGGCCGCGGCGAGCGCCTCGCCGAACGAATAGCCCGAGTTGAACGTGCCAGCGCGCTTGATCTTATCGACAAGCGCTTGCGGGATCACCGCGCCGGTCTTGTAGTTGACGGCGTAGTGCGGCAGCACCTTGGGATCGAGCGCCCAGTGTTCGTTGAACTGTGACGGGAACTCGACGAAGTCGCGCGCGGTGTTGGTGCCCGAGACGCTGGGATAGGTCTGGTTGGCGAACAGGCCGTGCAAGGCGTGGCCGAATTCGTGGAACATCGTCGTCACGTCATCGAAGCTGATCAGCGCGGGCTGACCCGCCGACGGCTTGGTGAAATTGGCGACGTTGTAGATGACGGGCTTGGTGCCGTTCAGCCGCGACTGGTTGACGAAGTTCGACATCCACGCGCCGCCGTTCTTGTTGTCGCGCTTCCAATAGTCGAAATACATCAGGCCGACGACCGCGCCATTCTCCTCGGTCACTTCGTAGACCATCACGTCGGGCTGGTAGACGGGGATATCGGTGCGACGCTTGAAGTTCAGGCCGTAGAGCTGGTTGGCGGCGTAGAACACGCCGTCGGTCAGCACCTTGTTGATCTCAAAATAGGGTTTCAGCTCGTCCTGGTTGAGGTCGTACTTCGCCCTGCGGACCTGCTCCGAGTAGAAGTCCCAGTCCCAGGGCTTCAACTGGAAGTTGCCGCCGGTTGCCTTGATCTGCGCCTGGAGCTCGGCGGCCTCGCGGCGCTGCTCGGCGGCCACCGGGGTTCCGAGCTGCTGCATGAAGCCGAGCGCGGTCTTCGGGTTCTTCGCCATCTGGTCCTGAAGGACGTAATCGGCCCAGGTTCGGAAGCCGAGCAGCTTGGCCTTTTGCGCGCGGAGCAGCGCGATCTGCGCAATCGTCTGGCGGGTGTCGTTCGCGTCACCCTTGCTCGCGCGGGTCCAGCTGGCGTTGAACAACGCCTCGCGCGTCGCGCGGTCCTTCATGGTGGCGAGTTCGGGCTGCTGCGTCGTGTTCTGGAGCGTCAGCACGTACTTGCCGTCCAGCCCGCGCGCCTTGGCGGCGTCGGCGGCCGCGGCGATCTCCGCGTCGGACAGCCCGGCGAGCTTGGCACGGTCATCGACGACAAGCGCACCGGCCTTGGCGGCGGCGAGCAGCTTCTGCTGGAACGCGGTCTCCAGCGTCGAGAGCTGGCTGTTGTACTGGCTGAGCGTCTGCTTGTCGGCCGCCGAGAGCTGTGCGCCGGCGCGGACCATCCCCTCGTAAGTGAGGGTCAGGACCTGCAATTGCTCGGGGTCGAGGCGCAGCGACTGGCGCTGGTCGTAGAGCGTCTTCACGCGCGCGAAGAGCGCCGGGTCGAGGTTGATCGCGTCCTGATGCGCCGCGAACTTCGGCGCGAGGTCGGCCTGCGTCTTCTGCAGCGTGTCGTCGGTGTTGGCGCCGACGACGCCGTAGAACGCCATGCTGGCGCGCTCGAGCAGGCGGCCCGAACGCTCCATTGCGGCGATCGTGTTCTCGAACGTCGGGGCCGAGCGGTGGCGGGTGATCGCGTTGATCTCCGCGCGCTGCTGCGCCATCCCGGCGAGGAGCGCGGGGGCGTAGTCGCTGCTCTTGATACGGTCGAACGGCGGCGCCTGAAGCGGCAGGGTGCTGGGCTGCGCGAACGGGTTGGAGGCGGGTAGCGCCGTATTCGCTGCGGCGCTGGGCGCGGCCGTCTGGGCGATCGCGGTGGTCGACATCAGGGTCATCAGGGCAGTGGCAGCGAGCAGACGCATCGTTGTTCCTCTTGGGGCGTGTATGGTGCGTGTGATGCACCCGGGCGCGGTGCGCTTCAAGGGTAAGCGCAATGTTGTGCAACGATTAGGGCAGGGTGGCTGACGGTGTGGTGAACGATCGGCTGCGCAGGGGGAGCTGCTTTCCTGCCTAAGAAGAGAGGGCTAGCGTTCCCTTGCGGGCGGCGGCGCTTCGTGTTGCACCTACCCACCCCCGGCCCCTCCCTTGTCAGGGAGGAGAGAGGAAGGGTCACGCCGCCTCTGCTTCCGCCTCTTCGCGTTCGTTGGCCTGGCGCTCCCACATCTCGGCGTAGAGCCCGCCGCGACGGAGCAACTCGGCGTGGGTGCCGCGCTCGACGATCTGCCCAGCCTCGAGCACAACGATCTGGTCGGCGTGGACGATGGTCGACAGGCGATGCGCGATGACGATGGTGGTGCGCCCGCGCTCGATCGCCTCCAGCGTGTCCATGATCTCGGCCTCGGTGCGGCTGTCGAGTGCGCTGGTCGCCTCGTCGAGGATCAGCACCGGCGGGTTCTTGAGCAGGGTGCGCGCAATCGCGACGCGCTGCTTCTCGCCGCCCGACAGTTTCAGCCCGCGCTCGCCGACGCGTGTCGCATAACCGTCGGGCTGGCGTTCGATGAACCCGGCGATCGCCGCACCCTTGGCTGCGCCCTCGATCTCGGACTGGGTCGCGTCGGCGCGGCCGTAGGCGATGTTGTAGCCGATCGTGTCGTTGAACAACACCGTGTCCTGCGGCACGATGCCGATCGCGGCGCGTAAGCTCGCCTGCGTCACTGCTGCGATGTCCTGTCCGTCGATCGTGATGCGCCCGCCGGTCAGATCGTAAAAACGGTACATCAGCCGCGCGAGCGTCGACTTGCCCGCGCCCGAGGGGCCGACCACCGCGACAGTGCTGCCCGGCGCGACGTCGAGGTCGATGCCTTTCAGGATCGGCATGTCGGCGTCGTAGCCGAAGCGTACGTTTTCGAACCGGACGTGACCGCGCGCCACTGACAGCGGCTGCGCGGAGGGGGCGTCGGTGACCTCGGACGGCGTGTCGATCAGGTCGAACATCGCGCCCATGTCGATCACCCCCTGACGGATGGTGCGATAGACCATGCCGAGCAGGTCGAGCGGGCGGAACAGCTGTGACAGGAGCGTCGAGACGAGCACGACGTTGCCCGCGGTGAAGCGCCCCTGGCTCCAGCCCCAGGCGACATAGGCCATGCCGGCGCCGAGCATCAGGTTGGTGATGAACGCCTGTCCGACGTTCAGCCACGCGAGGCTGTTCTCCGACTTGACCGCGGCATCGGCGTAGGAGCGCATGGCATTGTCGTAGCGGCGCGCCTCGCGCTCCTCCGCGCCGAAATATTTGACGGTCTCGAAGTTCAGCAGCGAGTCGACCGCGTGCGCGACCGCGCCGGTGTCGAGGTCGTTCATCCGTTCGCGCAAGCTCGAGCGCCAGTCGGTCACCATGCGCGTGAACCAGATGTAGACCGCGACCATCACCAGCGTGGCGGCGACGAGCGGCCAGCCGAACTTCACCCAGAAAATGCCGAGCACCAGCGCGAGTTCGAGGATCGTCGGCGCGATGTTGAACAGGAGGAAGTAGAGCATCGTGTCGATGCTCTTGGTCCCGCGCTCGACCACCTTGGTCACCGCGCCCGTACGACGTTCGAGGTGGAAGCGCAGCGATAGCTGGTGAAGGTGGCGGAACACGCGCGCGGCGAGGCGGCGGGTCGCTTCCTGACCGACGCGCTCGAACACGGTGTTGCGAAGGTTGTCGAACAGTGTCGAGCCGAAGCGCGCGGCGGCGTAGCCGAGGATCAGCAGCACCACGAGCGAGACGGGGGTGGTAGCGACCCCCATCCCGTCGATCGCGCCCTGGAGCGCGAAGGGCGCGCCATAGACCTGGACGAGTTTCGACGCGATGACGAGCGTCATGGCGCCTGCCACGCGCAGCTTCATGCCGGGCGCGTCGCTGGGCCACAGATCGGGGAGGAAACGGCGGATCGTCGGCAGCAGCGGACGCTCCGGGCCGGTCTTGACGGTCGGATCGGGAGGCATTGCGCGTGATGTCGGGTGCGCGACCTGCTTCGTCAATGCGCGCAGGGTTGATCCGGAACGGCGCAAAGCCCCAGGCTTGTCAATAGTGCAGATGGAACCCCTCTACTAATCCCGCGTTTTGAACGACGTAGGAAAGGGCGGATCATGGAAGCTGCGTTCTTCGTCATGGCGATCATGGGCTGCGGTGATGCAAACACCGCGTGCACGGAGGCGCGAGTCGACACGGTGCGCTACAGCAACGTGGCGCAGTGTCAGGCGGCGATGCCGGCGGCACTCGCGCGCAACAACGACCTTTCGTTTCCGGTGATCAGCGCGACCTGCCGTTCGAGTGCGCCGCAATGGGCAAAGGCCGCGAAGGCGTCGCCGCGCGGGTAATCAACTTTTCTCGTCTATCGCTGCAGTCGCTAGCTTATGGTCGTGTTGCGGTGGCGAGGGTTACGACCGCCTCATGACGTTCGTTCAGGCACCACCAAACGCAGGTCTGGTGCGCCGCATTAGTGTCAGCACCAATCGTTGATCGCTCATTAGCCTGCTTCACCGGATTGCGCGGCAGCGCTCATACAGTTGTGTGTGAGGTCACCACCGGGTTGGGCAGCGTGACCGTGGCGACTTGATGCGACGATCCTTCGTCTGCGCGCCGTGCAGTCAGGAAGTAATCGAGCGTGGTCGATTGACCGAGCGCGAACCCGCTCGCCGACAGGATCAGCCCGGTCGTGTCGATCACCTCCAGCCCCGCGTCGCGCACCATCGCCGCGAGTTCCTCGGGGGTGAGGAACTTGTCCCAATCGTGCGTGCCGCGCGGGATGACGCCGGTGCGCTCCGCCCCCTCCACCAACGCCAGGCGGGTCAGCCAGGTGCGGTTGGGCGTCGACATGACGAGCAAGCCGCCAGGCGCGACCGCGTCGGCGAGCCCGCGCACGAAGGCGACGGGGTCGGCAACGTGCTCGATCACCTCCATCGAGGTGACGAGGTCGAAACGCTCGCCCGCCGCTGCCTCGACGCCGCCGACGCGGTAGTCGATCGCGAGCCCGCGGCGTGAGGCATGGTCGCGCGCAACCGAGATGCTCTCGCCCGCCGCGTCGATCGCGGTGACGCTGGCGCCCAGCCTTGCGAGCGGTTCGGCGAGCAGCCCCGCGCCGCAGCCGACGTCGAGCACGCGGCACCCACGCAGCGCCTGAAAGCTTTGATCGTCCAGATCCCAGTGGCTGTCGACGCGTTGGCGGATGTAGCGCAGCCGGACCGGGTTGAGGCGGTGGAGCATCGCCGACGAACCCTTCGGATCCCACCATTCCGCCGCCATGCGCCCGAAATGCGCCGCCTCGCGGTCAATCACCGATGCGTGAACCGGGCTGGAGGTCGTCGCGGTTGTTACGGTTGCGGTCGTCATGGCGCGATCCTATCAGGACCGCCCTCTTACCCCAAGGCGTTTGGACCAGCGGCATGGCGCGCATCGTGATGAAGTTCGGCGGCACCTCGATGGCGGGCATCGAGCGCATCCGTTCGGTCGCCGCGCGCGTCAAACGCGAGCACGACGCGGGCAACGAGGTGGCGGTGGTCGTCTCCGCCATGGCGGGCGAGACCGATCGGCTGGTCGGCTTCTGCCGCGAGGCGTCGCCCTTGTACGATCCGCGCGAGTATGACGTCGTCGTCGCCTCGGGCGAGCAGGTGACGAGCGGATTGCTCGCGATCGCGCTGCAGGCGATCGGGGTCAGCGCGCGGTCGTGGCTGGGGTGGCAATTGCCGATCCACACCGACCAGGCGTTCGCCAAGGCGCGGATCGGGGAGATCGACACCGAAGCGCTGAACGCGAGCCTGTCGGCGGGCGAGGTGGCGGTGATCCCGGGGTTCCAGGGCGTGAGCGAAGACGGGCGGATCACGACGCTGGGCCGCGGCGGGTCGGACACCTCGGCGGTTGCGGTCGCGGCGGCGATGAAGGCGGACCGCTGCGACATCTACACGGACGTCGACGGCGTCTACACCACCGACCCGCGCATCGTGCCGCGCGCGCGCAAGCTGCGTCAGGTAACGTATGAGGAGATGCTCGAACTGGCGTCAGTCGGCGCAAAGGTGTTGCAGACGCGTTCGGTCGGGCTCGCGATGAAGGAACAGGTGCGCGTGCAGGTATTGTCCTCGCTGACCGGCGAGGATGCACCCGCGGCGGATACATTGCCCGGCACGATGATCGTGGGCGAAGAGGAGATCGAAGACGTGGAACGCCAGCTCATCACCGGCATCGCGCACGACAAGAACGAGGCCAAGATCACGCTGACGGGCGTGCCCGACAAGCCCGGCTCGGTCGCGGCGATCTTCGCGCCGCTGTCGGCAGCGAACATCAACGTCGACATGATCATCCAGAACATCGCGCACAGGAGCAGCGGATCGACCAGCGCGACCGATGTCACCTTCACCGTGCCGTCGGCCGACCTGCCGCGCTCGATCGAGGCGCTCAATCAGGCGCGCGCCGAGATCGGTTTCGGCGAGCTGATCCACGACACGCGGGTGGCGAAGATCAGCGTCGTCGGCGTTGGCATGCGCAGCCACGCGGGCGTCGCCTCGACGATGTTCGAGACACTGGGCGCGCGCGGGATCAACATCCTCGCCATCTCGACCAGCGAGATCAAGGTCAGCGTGCTGATCCATGAGGACGAGACCGAACTGGCGGTGCGCGTGCTGCACACGGCGTACGGGCTGGACGCGGAGGCGGCGTAAGGGGCTTTCAACGCTGGCGCTTCGTGGGGCGCTGACGCGCTCTCCTCCCTGGAAGCGAGGGGAGATTAGGCTGGCGCATGTCGCCTGAGTAATGCGCTTCACCATCGTCACCCCGGACTTGATCCGGGGCCCCGCTTCAATCGGTCGGGCGCGAACAAGCGGGATCCCGGGTCAAGCCCGGGATGACGGGAGCGTCACTCGCCGATGACGTGGAGCGCGACGCGCCTGCGGTGCGGTGCGGCGCGGTGTTCGAACAGGTAGATGCCCTGCCACGTGCCGAGCACGGGCGCGCCGCGTGCGATCGGGATTGAGAGCGACACGTCCGTCAATGCGGTGCGCAGATGGGCGGGCATGTCGTCGGGGCCTTCGTCGTCGTGTTCGTAGTCGCGTGATTCAGGCGCAACCTTTGCGAAATAGCGCTGTATGTCGCGGCGGACGGCGGGGGCGGCGTTCTCGTTGATGAGCAGCGACGCCGAGGTGTGGCGGCAGAACACCGTCAGCAGCCCGGTCTCGATCGCCTGCCCGTCCAGCCAGCGCGTCACCTCGTCCGTGATCTCGACCAGCCCTTGTCCGCGGGTCTGGATCGCCAGTTCGCCCGATGCCTGCTTCATGCTTTCTCCATTGCGCCGCCCGCGCTAGGGCTTGTCCATGAACGAGATGAACAACGTCGGCGCCGATCGCCTGTCCCGCCGCATGGAACGCGGCTGCGCCTTTCTCGGGTCCGAGGTCGCGATCATGGCAGGCGCGATGTCGTGGGTGTCGGAGCGCAACCTGGTTGCCGCGATGTCGAACGCGGGCGGGTTCGGGGTGATCGCGTGCGGCGCGATGACGCCCGCGCTGCTCGACGCGGAGATTGCAGGCACCAAGGCGCTGACCAAGCGGCCGTTCGGGGTCAATCTGATCACGATGCACCCGCAGTTGGACGAGCTGATTGCGGTCTGCGCCAGCCACGGCGTCGGTCACGTCGTGCTCGCGGGCGGATTGCCGCCCAAGGGTTCGCTGGAGGCGATCAAGGCATCGGGCGCCAAGGTCATCTGCTTCGCGCCGACGCTGGCGCTGGCGAAGAAGCTGATCCGCAGCGGTGTCGACGCGCTGGTGATCGAGGGGATGGAGGCGGGCGGGCACATCGGCCCGGTGTCGACCAGCGTGCTCGCGCAGGAGATGCTGCCCGAGATCGCGGACAAGGTACCCGTCTTCGTCGCCGGCGGGATCGGCCGCGGCGAGGCGATCGCGGGTTACCTCGACATGGGTGCCGCAGGCGTGCAGCTCGGCACGCGCTTCGTGTGCGCGACCGAGTGCGTGGCGCATCCGAACTTCAAGCGCGCGTTCATCCGCGCGAGCGCGCGCGACGCGGTGGCGAGCGTGCAGATCGACCCGCGCCTGCCCGTCATCCCGGTGCGCGCGCTCAAGAATGCGGGCGGTGAGCTGTTCACCGCCAAGCAGCGCGAGGTCGCGCAGCGGCTGGACGAGAGTGCGGTCGCGATGGCCGAGGCGCAGCTCGAGATCGAGCATTACTGGGCGGGTGCGCTGCGCCGCGCGGTGATCGACGGCGACGTCGAGCACGGCAGCGTGATGGCGGGCCAGTCGGTCGGCATGGTGACCCGCGAGGAACCGATCGCCGACATCATCGCGCAGTTGATGAACGAGGCCGCCGACGCGCTGCGCGCCCGCGCGGCGTAACCGCGGGGTCGCGGCACTCGGGCCCAAGCGCCTCCGCGAGCGACGGTCGCGCCGCCCGCCGAATGCGCTAGGCTGGGTCTTATCGCGGGAGGACGGCATGGCGGTGATCGGTGCGGCGTTGATCGGGGCATGGTTGCTGATGCTGGTCGCGCCCGAGGCCCGTTACGTGCGGGGGTTGCGCCACCTGTTGGTCGAGCGTCCCGCTGCTGCGCTCAACCGGATCACGCCGTCGCACATCCTGATGGCCGTTGCGGTCACGGTCGTGGTCGGCACGGCGATGTGGTTCGAGGCGGGTGACCTGATCGGGTTCCTGTCGCTGGCCGCACCGGAATTCGTCTCATGGGCGCTGACATTCGAGATCGGCACGCTGGTGGAGGCGGGCGTCGCGGTGCTGACCATCACGGCATCGCGATGCAGCGGTGTTTCGGGCACGATGGCGCGCCTGGTGGGTCGTCGTATCGCCAGGGCCGGTCGGCAGCGCCGATCGCGGAGAGCTGCGGGCGAGCGCGCGGCGAACGACGATGCCGACGAACATCGGGAACGCTTCGCCGCATGATTACCGTGCGTTAACCATTGGCCGTGTAGTCAGCGAGTCCTGCCGGGGGGCGGGAAGGATTTGTGATGCGTAGGTTGCCGCTCCATCAACTCGCCGTCGTCGGTGTCGTCGCGCTGCTCGGTGGCTGCGCGAAGGTCGCCGCACCGCCGCCGGTCGTCGCGACGCTGCCAGCGCCCGCGCCGGCCGTGGCGCCGATGCCCAAGGGCGGGCGGCCGGGCATGGTCATCCCCGTGCGAATGGCGGACGGCAGCTATGCCACGCCGAATCGCGCGCTGACCGAGGCCGCGACGATGTGGCATTTGCGTACCGCGCTGAACGTCGCGGCGCTCGCGTGCCGTGACGGCGACGAGGCGCAGACGACGGCGGCGTACAACACGATGCTGACCGCGCGCAAAGCGGTACTGGCGAAGGCGGAGGCCAGCCTGTCGGCCGAGTTCAAGGCGCGTGGCGGCGACTGGCGCGACAGTTACGACGACGCGATGACACGGCTCTACAATTACTGGTCGCAGGATTTCGCGCGCGCTGGCTTCTGTGCCGCGGCGAAGCAGGCGCTGTCGGCCGCACCGACCGTGCCCGAGGCGGAGTTCGCGCAGTTCGCGAGCGTGCAGCTCGCGGCGCTGGACCAGCCCTTCACCAACTTCTTTCGCGCTTATGATGCGTGGCGGACGCAGGCGGCACTGGTGCCGGTCGGCCCGCGCCCGCTCGCCGCACCCGTGGTGGCAACCGCCGCGACGGTACAGCCGGTGCCGGGTGGTGAGCCACGCGCGCAAGTGGTGACGCAGGTCGTTCCCGCCGCGAGCGCGACGCCGCTGGTCGCAAAGGACCTGCCGCGGATCAGCGTGGACGCGTCCGCGCTGAACTAGGTCGCGCTCGACCGGCGTGTCGAGCCTGCCGCGAGCGGTCTTCCGTCGCGCCCAAGTCTTGGTTAAAGCGCGACGAATGTCGGATGGCGGACCAATGCCCGCGAGTGGAGGCTTCGAGGGCAGGGTGCACCTGTTCCCGCTGCGCGTCTATTTCGAGGACACCGACCTGTCGGGCGTCGTCTACCACGCCAATTACCTGCGTTACATGGAGCGCGCGCGGTCGGACATGCTGCGCGTTGCCGGCATCGACCAGCGCGCGCATTTCGAGGGCGGAGGCGGCGCCTATGCGATCCACGACCTCCAGATCCGCTATGCCGCGCCGGCGCGGCTCGACGACGCATTGGTGGTGGAGTCCACTGTGGAGGCCGTGACGCCCGCGCGCGTCGTCATTCATCAGACAGTCAGGCGCGACGCGCTCTTGTTGACGCGCGGCGTCGTCACCGCGGCGCTGGTCGGACCCGACGGGCGACCGCGGCGGCAACCGGCGGCGTGGCTCGACCTGTACCGCACGCTAACGCCTACCAACGATCTTGATACTGGGGAGCCTGTCACTTGAACCCGATAGTGAACACCGACGCGGCGACGCTGTCGCCGATCGCCTTGTTCCTTCAGGCCGACTGGGTGGTGAAGGGCGTGATGCTGGGGCTGCTGCTCGCCAGCATCTGGACCTGGGCGATCATTGTCATGTTCTGGCTGAAGGTCGGGCGCACGCGCAAGGCGACCGAGACGTTCGAGCGCGATTTCTGGAAGGCGGAGGATATCGACGCCTTCTACAAGGCGAAGGGCAATGCCGATCTGCCGTCGGCCCGCGTGCTGGCGGCGGGCGTGGCGGAATGGCGGCGCTCGACGCAGGGACAGGTGATCGACCGCGAGGGCACGCGCGACCGGCTTGCCACCACGATGGGCGCGGCGGTCGCGAAGGAGATCGACGAACTGTCCGACCGGCTGAACGTGCTGGCGACCGTCGGCTCGGTCGCGCCATTCGTGGGGTTGTTCGGCACCGTCTGGGGCATCATGCGCAGCTTTACCTCGATCGCGAGCCAGCAGAACACCAGCCTGGCGGTGGTGGCACCCGGCATCGCCGAGGCGCTGTTCGCGACCGCGATCGGGCTGTTCGCGGCGATCCCGGCGGTGATCGCGTACAATCGGTTCAGCCACGGCATCAACCGGATCGAGGCGCGATTGAACCGCTTCGCCGATGGCTTCCACGCGACCTTGTCGCGCCAGCTCGACCGCGAGCGCTGAGAGGCCGACGCGATGGCGATGCATCTTCCTTCCGGGCGGAGCCGCGGGCGGCGCGCGCCGATGGCGGACATCAACGTGACCCCGCTGGTCGACGTGATGCTGGTGCTGCTGATCATCTTCATGGTGACCGCGCCGCTGTTGACCGCGGGCGTGCCGGTGAACCTGCCCGACAGCCGCGCCAAGCCGCTCGACCAGGAAAAGCAGCCGACCGAAATCTCGCTCGACGAACAGGGCCGCATCTTCATCGCAAAGGAAGAGATGTCGTTCGACACGCTTTCGGCGCGGCTTGATGCGATCGCGGCGGCGGCGCGTGGGTCCGAGCCGCCGCAGGTGTATCTGCGCGCTGACCGCAAGCTCGATTACGGGCAGGTGATGCGCGTGATGGGCGAGCTGAACCGCGCCGGGTTGAACCGTGTCGCGCTGGTGACGGTCGGGGAGGATTGATGGACCGCACCGAGAAGGTCGGTCTCGGCGTTGCCGTCGCAGGACACGTCCTGCTGTTCGGCGCGATGTCGCTCGGCTTTCTCGACACGCCCAATCCGGTCAAGCTGAAGCAGACGCCGGTCGAGGTCAGCTTGGTGCCCGAGGTCGCGCTGGAGGCGGCCGCGCCGGCGAGCAGCGAGGCACCGTCCGAGCGCGTGTCGCCGGAAGAAGGCGAGCCCGAGGACGCGGCGCCGCCCGCCGCCGAGCCGGAGCCCGCGCCCGAACCGGCGCCAGCGCCTGCACCTGCACCTGCGCCGGCACCGCCGCCCAAACCGGCACCTAAGCCAGAGCCCAAGCCCGAACCGCGCCCGGAGCCGAAGCCTGCGCCCGCCAAGCCCGCGCCCAAGCCCGCGCCGCCGAAACCGCAGCCCAAGCTCAAGCCGGTCCCCGCGCCCAAGCCGCAGCCGAAACCCAAGCCCGCGGTGCGCGAGGCCGAGCAGAAAGCGCCGGCGAAATCCGCTGCGAAGCCCGCGGCCAAGCCGGCCCCGGCGAAACCTGCTGCCAAACCGGCGCAGAAGCCCGCGGCACAGACCGGCAGCGGTAAGGCGAGCGCGTCCAAGCCGAGCAACGCGACCAGCGATGCCAAATCGTCGGGCAAGCCCGCGGCGAAGCCTGCCGCCAACCGCGGCAGCGGCGCGACCGAGACCGCCAGGGCCGAGCGGCCGCGCGGCGGGCGGCTCGGTTCCGACTTCCTCAAAGGTCTGTCCGCCGAGCCGAGCAAGGCGAAGAGCAGCGACGCACCGCCGTCGGCCGCGCGGGTCGACGGTGCCGCGCTCGCTGCGATTCAGCAGGCGATCGCGCGGCAGATCCAGCCTTGCGCCGATCGTCAGGTCGACCCCGGTCCCGGCGCGAACCAGATCGTGACCACGCTGAGCCTGCGGCTCAACCGCGACGGTACGCTGTCGGCAACGCCGACCGTAGTGCGTCAGCGCGGCGTCGATGACGACAACCAGCGTTACGCGCGCCGCGTCGTCGACCTGGGGATCGCAGCGTTCAAGGGGTGTTCGCCGCTCAAACTGCCGGCCGAATATTATGCCACCGCCAACGGGGGGTGGAGCAACATCAACTATAATTGGAAATTGCGGTGAGGATTCGCGCGCTTCTTCTCGGGCTGACCTGTCTCGCGGCGCCAGCGCTGGCGCAGGACGTGCCGCCCGTTTCGTTCAACCCGCCTGCCGGTGCCCAACCGCCACAGTTACCCGCGCAAGCCGCGCCGGGACAGACGCCGCCGCCGCTGGAGGTGGATGTGACGGGCGGCATCTCCGCGCCGATGCCGATCGCAATCCCGGCGATGCCGACGCCCGCGGTCACCAGCACCGCGGCGGGATCGACCGATGCGCTGGGGCGGCAGCTCTCCGACATCATCGCCAACGATCTGCGCGGATCGGGGCTGTTCACCCCGATCCCGCCCGCGCAATTGCGCACGGTGATGTTCCCCGAGGTGACCGCGCCCGCCTATGATTACTGGGGCGGGACGGGCGCGCAGGCGCTGGTGCAGGGCTATATTCGTGCCAACGGCGACGGGTCGCTGACGGTCGGTTGTTACCTGTACGACGTGACCGCGCGCGCCGAGTTGGTGCGACAGGGCTTCGTCGTGCCGCCGTCGCAGTGGCGTCGTGCCGCGCACAAATGCGCCGACGCAATCTATGCGCGGCTGACCGGCGAGGGGCCGTATTTCGACAGCCGCGTCGTCTATGTCTCGGAGACGGGACCGAAGGGCAATCGCATCAAGCGGCTGGCGATCATGGATCAGGACGGCGCCAACCATCGCTTCCTGACCGCGGGGTCGTCGATCGTGCTGACGCCGCGTTTCGCGCCCAACCAGCAGTCGATCGTTTACATGAGCTATGTCGGCAAGAACCCGGCGATCTACGTCTACGATATCGGGACGGGCAAGCAGCGGCTGGTCGTGCAGAATGCGGCGACGACGTTCGCGCCGCGCTTCTCGCCCGATGGCCGCTGGATCCTGTTCTCGCGCGCGGACGGCGGCAACACCGACATCTACCGCGTGTCGAGCGCGGGCGGCGGCACCCCGCAGAAGCTGACCAACTCGCCCGGCATCGACACCGGCGGCAGTTACTCGCCCGACGGCTCCAGAATTGTGTTCGAGAGCGACCGGTCGGGCGGGCAGCAGATTTACGTGATGAACGCGGACGGGTCGAACCAGCAGCGGATCAGCTTCGGCGGCGGGCGCTACGCGACGCCGGTGTGGAGCCCGCGCGGTGACCTGATCGCGTTCACCAAGCTGTCGGGATCATTCCGCATCGGCGTGATGAGCCCCAACGGCTCGGGCGAGAAGCTGCTGACCGACGGGTATCAGGACGAGGGACCGAGCTGGTCGCCGAACGGCCGCGTCATCACCTTTTTCCGCACCGGGGGTGGCAGCGGCGGCAAGGCCGATCTGTGGTCGGTCGATCTGACCGGGGTCAATGCGCGGCGCATCCCGACGCCGCTCGACGGGTCCGATCCGGCGTGGGGACCGCTTCAGCCGTAAGCATTTGGTTCAACCAGCAGCGCGCGTTACCTTCGCGCAAACGCGCCGCCTTGGGGGCATCCAGGGGATCATCACGGGAGAAGCATGATGGCACGATTGACGACGACGATGTTGCTGGCGACTGCGCTGGTGGCGACCGCGGCCTGCTCCAAGAAGCGCCCCGCGGTCCTGCCGCCCGCCGCCGGCGAGGCGCCGCCGCCGGCGTACCAGGACCCAAATGGCGGGCTGAACGGTGGTGCGGGCGCGGTGACGCCGGGATCGTCGGCCGACTTCAAACGATCGGTGACCAGCGACACCGTGTTGTTCGGGCTCGATCAATATGACATCGACAGCGAGGCGCGCGCGGTTCTCGACACGCAGGTGCAGTGGCTGACGCGCTACCCCAATGTGCGGGTCACGATCGAAGGTCACGCCGACGAGCGCGGCACACGCGAGTATAATCTGGCGCTGGGTGATCGCCGTGCCAATGCGGCGAAGAATTATCTCGCGGCGCGCGGCGTCTCGCCGTCGCGGATCAGCGTGATCAGCTACGGCAAGGAACGCCCGGTCGCGCTCGGTTCGGACGAGGCGAGCTACGCGCAGAACCGCCGCGCGGTCACCGTGGTGGTGAACTGAGTAACTGATCCCACCGCCGTCATCCCGGGCTTGGCCCGAACCCCGCTTCTTCCTCGACCGACGCCGAGAGGAGCGGGACCCCGGATCAGGTCCGGAGTGACGGCGGGCTTGGGGCTGCTTAGCGCTTCAACGCCCAGCGCAGCACGCCACCCATGCCGTTCGCGCTCATGCGAACGGCGGGGCGGGCGAAGGCGGGCAGGCTGCGGCCGTGCAGCGCCTGCGCCCAGGGTGGCAGCAGGTCGATCGCGGCGGCGACCGCGAGGTTCATCGCCGAGGTGGTAGCCTTGTCATCACCGGGCGCGAGCAGTGCCGCTGCGACCTCGCGCGTGCGGTGGTCGGCGCGCAGCTCGGGGCGGATGCGCGCGAAATAGGCTTCGATCTCGGCGCGCGACCGCGGCACGTCCGTCGCGCCGAGTGCTTCGGCGACCATCGCGGTTTCGGCGACGTAGCGCTCCTGATCGGCCACGCTCATGCGGGGATCACGGTAGCGCAGATAGGCGCGCAGGAAACTGTCGACCTCGGCGACATGGACACAGGTGAGCAGTGCCGGATCGTTGGCGGTATAAGGTGTGCCGTCGGGCAGCGTGCCCATGACGCGATCGTGGATGCGGCGAACCTGCGCGATCGATGCCTCCGCGGTCGCGGTCGAGCCGAAGGTCGTGGCGGCGATGAAGCGTGCGGTGCGCTTCAACCGGCCGTGGCGATCGTCGCGGAAGCCTGAATGATCCCACACGCCCGCGAGCGCGAGCGGGTGCAGCATCTGCAACAGCAGCGCCGAAATGCCGCCGATCATCATGGCGGAGAAATCGCCGTGGACGCGCCACGCGGCCGAGTCCGGGCCGAACAATCCGTCGTCGCCGGGCGGGCGCGTCAGATCGACCTCGCCCGATCCGACCAGCGCGCGCACCCGGGTGGCGAGTGCGGCGCGTACGTCGATCAAGGGCGAGGAGAAAGGTGGCGAGGGATCAGGCCTCGGTGGCGGCAGGCTTGCGGCCGCGGCGCGGCGCGGGTGCTGCCTCGGCCTCGTCCGCCTGCTCGGACGCGTTGTTCTTGGTCTGACCCGCCTTGCGACCGAGACCGATCTTCTTCGCCATATCGCGGCGCGCTTCCGAATAGTTTTCCGCGACCATCGGATAGTCGGGCTTCAGACCGTAGCGCTGGCGATACTCGTCCGGGGTCAGGCCCTGGCCGGCGAGGTGACGACGCAAGGTCTTGTACGGCTTGCCGTCGATCAGCGAGATGATGTGATCCTTCGACGCCAAGGACTTACGCACCGACACCGCGGGCGTGTACTCGGTCTGCGGCTCTTCGGTGCTTTCGGGTGCGCCGGTGCCGGTTAGATTGCTTACTGCCTGATGCATCTGCTGCAGGAAGGCGGGCACGTCTTCACTGGCGGCGCGGGTGTTGGGATTGGAAAGCCAGGCGATGGTCAGTTCGGTTGCAAGCTCAACCGTGTTGTTGGTCGTCACGTCGTCGTTCACTTCGCCTGGCTCCTTGTTGTCGACGCTACAAATAACGTTGGATCGAAGTGCGTCAATATAGTCGTTTGTAAAAATCAACATAAGTGGATCAGCGTTAATCGATTAATCTTCGGTAACCTCTACGTCGATCAGCGGCGCATGATGTAACGTCTGTCTCAAATTGTTCATCGAACACGGCTTTGGCGAGCTCGATCGTTTAGCGCTTGCGCGGCCCCGGCGCCCGCGTCAGGATCGCTGCCACAACGAGAACGGGGGCAGGGAATGAGAACGGGGCGCGCCGGACGGGCGCTGGGGATGCTGGCGAGCGTCGCATTGATGCTGTCGGCGTGCACGCAGGGGAGCGCCCGGCCGAGGAGCGCGTCGAACGATGCACCGGCCCGAAAGGCGCCGCCCAAGCCTTACTCGCGCGATCCGTTCCCCTCGACCTATCACGCTTATCCGGGTGTGCCGACGCTCGTCACCAACGTCACCGTGTTCGACGGCGAGGGCAACCGGATCGAGCGCGGGCAGGTGCTGTTCGCCGACGGCAAGATCGTCGCGGTCGGGCAGAGCGTGTCGGCACCCGCTGGCGTCACGACGATCGACGGCACCGGCAAGTTCGTGACGCCGGGCATCATCGATATCCACAGCCACTTGGGCGATTACCCCAGCCCGCAGATCCGCGCGCTGAGCGACGGAAACGAGGCGACCGCGCCCGTCACCGCCGATGTCTGGGCCGAGCACAGCGTCTGGCCGCAGGATCCGGGGTTCAGCCGCGCGCTGGCGAACGGCGGCGTCACCACGCTGCAGATCCTGCCCGGCTCCGCCAATCTGTTCGGCGGGCGCAGCGTGGTGCTGAAAAACGTCTACGCGCGCACGACGCAGGGGATGAAGTTCCCCGGCGCGCCTTACGGCCTCAAGATGGCCTGCGGCGAGAACCCCAAGCGCGTCTACGGCTCCAAGGGTCGCGAGCCGTCGACGCGGATGGGCAATATCGCGGTCGACCGCGCGACCTGGGCGAAGGCGGCGGCGTACAAGCGCAAGTGGGACAAATATGACGCCGACGGCGGCGACATGCCCGACCGCGACATCGCGATGGACACGCTGCGTGGCGTGCTGTCGGGCGAAATCCTGGTGCAGAACCACTGCTACCGCGCTGACGAGATGGCCAATGTGCTCGATATGGCAAAGGAGTTCGCCTACCACGTCGAGGCGTTCCACCACGCGGTCGAGGCGTACAAGATCGCCGATCTGCTGCGCGCCAACAACACCTGCGCCGCGGTCTGGGCCGACTGGTACGGGTTCAAGATGGAAAGTTACGACGGGATCGGTGAGAACCTGGCGATCCTGGAGAAATCGGGCGCGTGCGGGATGATCCATTCCGACGACGAGAACGGTATTCAGCGATTGAACCAGGAAGTCGCCAAGGTGCTCGCTTCCGCGCGGCACGCTGGCATCGAGATCAGCGACGCGGCGGCGTGGAAGTGGCTGTCGCTCAACCCCGCCAAATCGCTCCACATCGCCGACAAGACCGGAAGCCTGGTCGCGGGCAAGATGGCCGACGTGGTGCTGTGGAACGGCAATCCGTTCAGCGTCTATACCCGGCCCGAGAAGGTGTGGGTCGACGGCGCGATGCTGTACGATGCGGACAATCCGCGACTGCGGCCGGTGAGTGACTTTGAGCTCGGCCAGCCGGGTTCGGGAGACGTCAAGTGAAGCGCGCTTTCCTTCTCGCTGCCGCTGCGTTCATCTCGGCCCCCGCAACCGCGCAGACTGTCGCGATCACCGGCGGTACCGTGGCGATCGGTGACGGCTCCGCGCCGATTCCGGGCGGTACTGTCGTGGTGCAGGACGGCCGGGTCGTCGCCGCCGGACGCGGGGTCGCGGTGCCCGCGGGTGCGCAGGTGATCGACGCCACCGGCAAATGGGTCGCGCCCGGCTTCGTCGCGGGCTTCTCCAACCTGGGGCTGGAGGATGCCGCCGGGGTCGAGGAAAGCAACGACGTGACCGCGCGGCAATCGCCGTTCAACGCCGCGATCGACATCGCACCCGCGATCAATCCGTCGAGCGTGCTGATCGCGAACGAGCGGCTGGGCGGGGTGACGCGCGCGATCGTCTCGCCGCGCACCGCGGGGTCGATCTTCGCAGGGCAGGGCGCGGTGATCGGGCTGGGCGGCGACGCCGACGCGGTGATCCGCCCGCGCGCGTTCCAATATGTCGAACTGGGCGAAGAGGGCGCGCAGCAGGCCGGGGGTAGCCGCCCCGCCGCTTATGCCGCACTTCGCGACGCCTTCGCGCAGGCGCAGGATTACCGCCGCAGCCCCGCCGCATTCGACGGCCGCGGGCGCGACGCGCTGATCAAGCGCGGTGACGCGCAGGCGCTGGTGCAGGTGCTCGACGGGCGCGTGCCGCTGCTCGTCCATGTCGAGCGCGCGAGCGACATCCGTGCGGTGCTGTCATTGAAGCGTGATTATCCGCAGGTGAAGCTGGTGTTGGTGGGCGTCGCCGAAGGCTGGCTGGTCGCGCGCGAGATCGCCGCCGCGCGCGTGCCCGTGATCGCGCAGGCGCTCGCCGATCTGCCCGCCTCGTTCGAGCAGGTCGCCGCGACCGAATCGAACGTCGGGCGCATGTCGGCCGCGGGCGTGACGGTGGCGCTCTCGACCCTCGGCTACAATGACGCGCCGGGCGAGCATGTCGTGAAGCAGTTCGCGGGCAATCTGGTCGCGATCACGCGCGTGCCGGGTGCGACCGGGCTCGACTGGGGGCACGCGCTCGCCGCGATCACCAGCGGGCCGGCGGCGGCGCTGGGAATGGACGGCGAGATCGGGTCGCTTCGCGCCGGCCGCCGCGGCGACGTGGTGATGTGGGACGGTGATCCGCTGGAGCTGTCGTCAAAGCCGGTCGCGATCTGGATCGACGGCAAGCCGCAGCCGATGCGATCGCGCCAGACCGAGCTGCGCGACCGCTATCTGACGCCGACCGAGGGTGCGCTGCCCAAGGCGTACGAGCGTCGTTGAGGGAGTGACGAACCGGCCGGGTGACGCTCGCGTCATTCGGCCAGGTTGCTGATCTGCATCATCGCATGCCCGCGCGTGACGTTTTGCATCGCGGCGGGAGCGGAATCTACCCAACGCCGTTGGGGGCGCGAGTGCGATGCGTCAGGCACCGCGCGCCGGAGTAGCTTTCCATGTCGCAGAGCCTCGAACAGCGCTACGCAGCCACCGAGCAGGCCGACCAGGCCGAGCCACCGGCCACCCAAGCTGCTGCCAACACGCAGGTGCCTCCCCACAGCGAGGCGCAATTGCGCGAGCAACAGCCGATCCAGGCGCCCGGGCTGCACCCCAAGGCGATGAAGGCGGCGGACGTGTTCCGCAAACTGGAGCTTGAACTCCACCCCGATCCGTCCCGCACGGTCGTGCGCCCGTTCTCGTTCGGCTACCCCGATGCGTTCGCCGACGGGCGTACCCCGCGCATCAAGGCGGCGGTGGAGCGGTTGCTCGCGCTGTCGCCAGACATGCGCGCGCGCATGCGGCAATTGCTGATGGTGCCGATGTGCGAGCGGCATCGAAACGTGCAGGACACGTTCCTGCGCCGCTACGATGCGATGCGCGGCGAGATCGGCGATCCGTGCACCGATGAGACCGACCGGCTGCTGGTCGGGGCTTATTTCAGTCAGGAATATGCGTTCGAGTCGGCCGCGCTGTTCAACCCCAGCGTGGTGGCGCTGCACGACCAGGCGCCGTCGACCCCCGGATCGGTCCGGTTCCTGATGTCGCTGCGCGGGATCGGCGAGGGGCATATCTCCTCCGTGACGTTCCGCACCGGCGAATGGGACGGCGGCGACGGCGTGACGCTCGATCCGCCCAGCAGCAACGGCGTGCCCCCGCAGGTCGAGCCGCACGACGACGGCTGGGTCCGGCTGATCTGCGAGGACAGCCAGGACGTGTCGGAAACGGTGATCTTCCCGGTGCTGCCGAGCCAGCGGCAGGGAATCGAGGATGTGCGACTGGTCAATTTCACCGACGACGACGGTACGCGCAGCATCCTTGGCACCTATACCGCCTTCGACGGCAAGGAGGCGCGGCAGGAGATGCTGCGCGGCGTCGACGCGCGTACAGTCGAGATGCGCGCGCTCAAGGGCCGGATGACCGGCTACAAGGGGATGGCGCTGTTCCCGCGGCGGATCGACGGCAAGTTCGTGATGCTGGGGCGGCAGGACAGCGAGAACATCTGGCTGCTCCGCTCCGACGACATGGACGTGTGGGAGGAGGGCGAAATCATCATGGCGCCCAAATACCCGTGGGAATTCGTCCAGCTCGGCAATTGTGGCTCGCCGATCGAGATCGACGAGGGCTGGCTGGTGTTCACCCACGGCGTCGGCATGGTGCGCGGTTACTGCGTCGGCGCGTGCCTGCTCGACAAGGATGATCCGTCCAAGGTGCTGATGCGCACCCCGTCGCCGCTGCTGTTCCCCAGCGCTGAGCAGCGCGGCGGCTATGTGCCCAACGTCACCTACAGCTGCGGCGGGCTGCTGCACGGGCGGCGCGTGCTGCTGCCCTACGCGATCGGCGACGAATATAGCGCGATCGCGGTCGGCGAGGTCGACGACATCCTGGCCGTGATGGAACCTGCGTGAGAGGGAGGGGCGGCGCGCTCAGCCCGCGTAGATCAGACTCGCGGCACCAAGCATATCGGTAGACGATGGCGTGAACTTGCGAGAGGTTGGCGTCAATGCGGAGTTAGCGATTATGCAAGGTTGATGATCTGATGATCACAGCTACTCTCTTTTTTCTCGCAGTATCCATGGCTGGCGATCAACCCACCATCGAGGATCTTCGGGGTGATCTGAATGCGTTTGTTGGATACCGGCTCACATTGTGCGGGGAGACGTCAGCGGATCGATCGATCCTTTATTCTGACACCGTTTCCCGCTTCCACGGCCGAATAGGCATCAAGCTGCGTGGTTTCAGACCGCTTGGTCGCCGCGGGTGCGTCACAGGCTATCTGGCACACGAAGATTACCAGAAGCCGCCTCGACGTAGCGAGCCACGAACGAGGTTGATGACAGATGCCGCAGTGCATCCGGACTATGTTTTCGTAGCGGCCGCTCGTTGAGTCCGACCTTGCTCGCCTTTTCAACACCCTAAAGCCCTGGCGCGACCTAAGCACCCTTCCGCATGTTGCTGCCGGTGGAGAGCAAGATGCGCCTCTATGCGGCTGACGCGGAAGCGGGAGCGGGAGTCCTAACCTTCCGCCGAGGCGCGACGCGTGATGCTTCTTCCTCGTGATCCTGAGCGGCGCCCAGATGGTCAGCGACCGTTCGGCCGTCGTTGCTCCGTCGATCACGGAACAGGAAACCTGCGATCTCGTGCAACCACACCCGCCGGCCCATCCGATAATACCACCTGATCGCGTGCCGGATCTTGGGGTCCGGATGCCACGCCCAACGTAGCAGGGCGCGTGGCCGCAGCTGCGCGACCGCTTCGATCAGCTTGACCCAGAGAAACAAGCGCCAGGGCGGCATCCGGCTGAGCCCGAGCACCTGATGCTTATAGTCCCACTTCGTCTTGTCCGCCTGCACCACGGGCCGGTCGGCCGCCAGACGGAAGAAGGGCGTCCAGCGATGCGGCGTCACGTAGAGCGCCTGAATCTGATCGGCGTCATAGGAGATGAGCTGCCGCAAGCCGCGGAACAGGTCTCGATCGGTCTGATCGTCGAACCCTGCCACCCAGGTCACCATCGACAGGATACCGTGCCGGCGAAGCAGCTGGATCGCCTCGCGATTCTTGGCGACGGCACCGCCCTTGCGGATCAGCTTGAGCGTCGCCTCGTCGGTGTTTTCCATCCCCATCAGGAAGCGCTCGAAGCCGGCGCGCTTGTACAGGTGCAGGATGTCGGCATCGCGCACGATATCGTCGGCCCGGGTCGAGCCGACCAGCGTGACCGAGACGTCCTCGGCGATAAGCGCCTCGAGAAAGGCACGCCAAGGCTTGCGCCCGGCGCTCGGATTCTCGTCGGCGAAGTTGAACACCTCGACGCCGTGTTCGCGGTGCAGGTGCGCGATCTCTCTAGCCAACCTGACCGGATCACGGTGACGCCAGCGCGTCCAGAAGCCGCGCTGCCCGCAATAATTGCACAGGTGCGGACAGCCGCGTGAGAACTGGATGACGACCGCGCGCTTGCCGCCCCAATAGCTGTACCGGCGGTGGTCGATCAGTTCCCAGCCGATCCGATAGGCGTCGAGATCGGTGATGACGGGCGCAGGCGCTGTTCCGACCGGCTCGTTGCCGCGGCGGAACGCGATACCGGGTACGTCATGCAGCGGGCCGCCCTGCTCGAGCGCGCGCATCAACGTGCGCGCGGTCTCCTCGCCCTCACCGCGAACGATCGCGTGAACATGGAGTTCGTCCCGCAGGATCTCACGCCAGAAATAGGTCGGGTGGACGCCGCCATATACGATGCGAGCCATGGGCAGCGCGTGCGCCACGGCGGCGGACACCTCTGCGATGATGGGATGACCTGACGACGACCCCGAATGGCCGAACAGCACCGCATCCGGTGCTTGACGGACGATTTCCGCTACTAAGGTCCCGAGCGGCATGGGGCCAAGCTCGCCATCGATGAGCGTCACGTCATGGCCGTCATCGATCAGCGGACCGCCTACACACAGCAGGCCGAAAGGAGGCAGTTGCTCCTTCGGGATGCGACTGCCGATCGCCGGATGTGGTACGTTCACCAGAAGAATACGCACATCAACTACCCCGTTGCCACCTTCAGACCGTCATCCCATCGCGCGGTCAAGGGAACGTGAAGAAGCCGAGGCAAATCCGTGCAGATCAGCGACAAGACCTTTGTGCAGTACCGGGTGTTGGCCGATCATCGACTGCACTTTGGACGCCTCTACTTTCAGGTGATCGGCCTCAACCTCGCTCTCGTCACAGGCGTGTTGACGGCGATTGCCACCACCAGACCGCTCTGGCTGGCTGCGGCGGGTCTGCTGGCAGGGCCGATCCTGTTCGGAACGGCGCTCGTGGCGCACCGCCTGCATGCACAAGAAGAGAGCTACGCATCCGCGCTGCGCGCCATCGAGCAGCATGAGCCGGGAATGATCACGCTTCCGAACCCGAAGCGGCTTGGCGCCCGTCGATTCGTCGTGCTCGCCCTCGTGGCAGCAGGTCTGCTGCTTACCTCGGTGAGCGTGTTCTACGTCGCCTAGGGTTGAAGTGCTTCATACCGGAAAAGGGGCACATCTGCCGCCGAAAAGCGGCCGAGCCGACCAAGCGATAATAGAGCTTCAACGAACGATCTCATCCCTGAAGTCGCATGCCTCGATCGAACATGCCAAACCCTCGGGATGATCGGGAAGCCAGTCGCCATGACGCGTTCACCTGATCTACCGCATCCATCGACGTCGAAACCGCCGTCATGGAACGCGAGCACCGCACCGTTCTCGCATCTCATCCAAATCGCCCGGTGCAGCGCGTCGTCAGCAATCGACAGCAGCTTGGCGTCGTTGGTTCGCGCCTGCCCACGTTCGCGCCGATCATAGAAGAACCACATCAGGCAGTCGGGATCGTCTGCCGCGGCTCCTAAAAAGCGATCCGTCCCTTGGCGCAGAGGGCTCATCGACCTCACCGTCGACAATTCAACACCAACGGTCGTCACCGAGCATCCCGTCGCCAAGAGCATGCGCTCGCGAAAGAATGATGCTCCGCTCCGCGCTGGCTCTCGGCGGCGCAGGCAGGTAAGGCGGCGGGTGACGTGACGCTTGATCCTTTCTCCGCATGACCGCTGAATTTGGCTTGGCCGCCTTGTGGTTCGCCGCGACCCTGGCGGTGTTGCAGATCGCCTTGTCGGTGATCGCGCTCAGGCGTGGGCGCGCCGATGTCGCGGCGGCGATGCGGCCGGTCGCGATCGTGCAGGGCGCGCTGGTCGCGGTCGCGATGGCGGCGTTGATCGCGTGTTTCCTCGGCTCCGACATGTCGGTCGCGCTGGTCGCGGCGAACAGCCATTCGGCGAAACCGTGGTTGTACAAGTTCGCGGGCGCATGGGGGAACCACGAGGGTTCGATGCTGCTGTGGGTGACGATCCTGGGGCTGGCGGGCGCGGCGGTCGCGCAGTTCGAGCGGCGGCTGCCCGAGCGTACGTTGATCGCCACGCTGGGTGCGCAGGCGGCGATCGCGCTGGGGTTCTACGCCTTCCTGCTGATCGCCTCCAATCCGTTCGCGCGCGCCGATCCGCCGCCCGCCGACGGCGCGGGGTTGAACCCGCTGTTGCAGGATCCGGGGCTCGCCTTTCACCCGCCGACGCTCTACGCCGGCTATGTCGGGCTGTCGGTCGCCTTTTCCTTCGCGGTCGGTGCGCTCGTCACCCGCGACGTCGGGCCGGTGTTCGCGCGCGCGATGCGGCCGTGGGTGCTCGGCGCATGGGTGTTCCTGACGCTGGGGATCACTGCGGGGTCGTACTGGGCCTATTACGAGCTCGGCTGGGGCGGATGGTGGTTCTGGGACCCGACCGAGAATGCGAGCCTGATGCCGTGGCTGGCGGCGACCGCGCTGCTCCACTCGGTCAGCGTGCTGGCGACGCGCGATGGCCTGCGCGCCTGGACGATCATGCTGGCGGTGGTCGCCTTCTCGATGAGCATGATCGGCACGTTCCTGGTGCGGTCGGGCATCCTGACGAGCGTCCACGCCTTTGCGGTCGACCCGACGCGCGGCAGCTTCATCCTAGCGTTGCTGGTGATCTACATCGGCGGGGCGCTGGCGCTGTTCGGCGCGCGCGTCGGCACGGTCAGGCAGGGCAATGTGTTCGATCCGCTGAGCCGCGAGGGTTCGCTGGTGGTCAACAACCTGCTCTTGTCGGTGATCCTGGGCGTCGTGCTGATCGGCACCTTCTACCCGATCGTTGCTGGCGCAATGGGCACGCAATTGTCGGTCGGGGCGCCGTTCTTCGACAAGACGGTCGGGCCGCTCGCGCTCATCCTGGTCGCGGTGATGGCGGCGGGGCCCTTGATGCGGTGGCGGCGCGATGAGGCCGCGGCGGTGATCGAGCGGCTGCAATGGCCGATCGCCGCCGCCTTGTTCGCGGGCGTGGGCGTGTTCGTGTTGGGCGGATGGATCGGCGTGCTGCCGACCGCCGGACTAGGGCTCGCCGCCGGGCTGGCGGTGGCGAGCGTCGCGCCGCTCGCGAAACGCAACCTGCGCCGCGCCCCGCTGACCTTGTGGGGGATGGTGATCGCGCACCTGGGCGTGGCGGTGAGCCTGGCGGGCATGGCGGCGTCGAGCGCGTTCACGACCGAGCGGCTGGCGGCGGTCTATGTCGGCGATCCGGTGCGCGTCGCGGGGTTCACGGTCACGCTCGACGGGGTGCGCCCGGTGATCGGCGATAATTGGACCGCGCTTGAGGCGCGGCTGTCGGTGCGCGAGGGCGACGACGCACCGTTCGTGCTTGCCCCGCAGGTGCGGTATTTCACCACGCCGGTGACGACCACCAACGAGAGCGCGATCGCGACGCTGGCCGGTGGGCAGCTCTACACCGTGCTCGGCGCGCTGGGTGACGATGGGCGTTGGCAGTTGCGATTGTGGTGGAAGCCATTTGTGACGCTGATCTGGCTCGGCGGCGCGATGATTGCCGCGGGCGGCGCGCTGTCGATCGTCGGGCATCAGCGGCGCGGGTGGCAGCGGCGGCGGCGCCGCGCCGAGATGGCGTGGTTCGCGTGAACCAGGGTAGGTCCAAGCGCTGGCTTGTGTGGCTGCCGTTATGCGCGTTCGGAGTCATCGTCGCGGTGGTGATGTGGGGGCTGTATCTGCCCGCCGATCGTACGGTCTATTCCGCGATGGTGGGAAAACCACTGCCCGCGTTCAGCCTGCCGCCCGCGGTTGCGGGGAAGGCGGGGCTGTCGGACAAGGACTTCCGGCAGGGGAAGCCGCGGCTGCTCAACGTCTTCGCGAGCTGGTGCATTCCCTGCATCGCCGAAGCACCGCAGTTGATGACGCTGAAGGCCGCGGGCGTGGGGATCGACGCGGTGGCGATCCGCGATACTGGGCCCGCGATCACCGGCTTTCTGCGTCGCAACGGTGATCCTTATGCGCGGATCGGCGACGACGCGACCAGCCGGCTGCAGCTAGCGCTTGGCTCGTCGGGGGTGCCCGAGACGTTCGTGATCGACGGCCGCGGGGTGATCCGTATGCAGCACGTCGGCGATATCCGGCCCGAGGACGTCGCCACGCTGCAACGGGCGTTGGCCGAGGCGGAGCGGGCGGAGTGAAGCGGCGCTTCCTCGTCGCGCTCGCGCTTGCGCTCGCCGCTGCGCCCGCGAGCGCGCAGCGGCCCCCCGCCGCGCTCGCCTACACGCAGCTTCGCGATCCGGCGCAGGAAGCTGAGGCGCGCGCGCTGATGGAAACGCTGCGCTGCCTCGTCTGTCAGGGGCAGTCGATCGCCGATTCGGACGCCGATATGGCGGGCGACATGCGCGCGCTGGTGCGGCAGCGGATCGCGGGCGGCGAGCGTCCCGATCAGGTGCGCCAGTGGCTGATCGCGCGCTACGGCGATTACGTGACCTTCGATCCACCGGTCGGGGGCAAGACCTGGCCGTTGTGGCTCGCGCCGATCGTGCTGCTGGGCATCGGCGTGCTGATCGCGCGCGCCTCGTTCCGCCGCCGCTAGAAAGCACTTTGCGCGCGCGACGAACGCGCTTAGTCTCGCCAGAACAAAAGTTACGGTGGGCAACAGCCTGCCGGGCGAGGAGGAGAGCCGCATGCATCTGGTCAGCGACCATATCGTCGAGGGGCGTCCGGGCCCGAACTTCCCGCGCACCTATCCGACGCTGCCGGACGTGCGGCTGACCGACATCCGCGCCTTTACCGGCGGTCAGCCCTGGGCCGATTACGCTGCCATGCGCGAACAGGCGCCGGTGATGTGGCACGAAGGACCGCGCACCGGCGGCGCGGACGCGGGCGTCGGTTTCTGGGCGGTGACCGGATATGAGGACGTGAAGCGCGTCAACGGCGACCCCGATACCTTTTCGTCGGAAGCGGGCGGCATCCTGATGGGGCTCGGGCCGGAGGAGACGCGCCACCCGACATTGTTCTCCGCCTCGACCAATTCGATGATCAACCTCGACGGGCGACCGCACCGGCAGCTTCGCCGCGAGCACATGCCATATTTCACCGCCAGCTACGTCAAGGCGTTGCGCGCGCGGGTCGGTGGGGAGGTGACGCGCTTGCTCGACGCGATGGCGCCGCTGGGCAAATGTGATTTCGTCGAGAAGTTCGCGCAGCGTCTGCCAATTTTTACATTATGCGAGATGCTCGGCGTGCCGGCGGAGGATCGTGAGCGGTTCATCGGCTGGATCCACTTCCTCGAACTCGCGCAGCAGGTCGCGGCCGAGCAGATCGAGCAGCTAGCCGGTCTGTCCGAGCCGAGCCCGCAGATCGCGGCCTTCATCGAATTGTTCAACAAGAACGTCGGTGAGATGTTCGAATACGGCCGCGACATGCTGGCGAAACGGCGTGCCGATCCGCGCGACGATCTGATGAGCGCGATCGCCAACGCCGAGGTCGAGGGTGAGCGACTGCCGGGCGAGTATCTCGACGGTGCGTGGCTGTTGATCGTGTTCGCGGGCAACGACACGACGCGCAATTCGCTGTCGGGCGCGATGAAGCTGTTCACCGAGCATCCCGAGCAGAAGGCACGGTTGCAGGCGGACGACGGCCTGCTGACCAACGCGGTGCACGAGATCACGCGGATGGTCTCGCCGGTCATCTACATGCGCCGTACCGCCACCCGCGACGTCGAGCTGAACGGACAGATGATCGCCGAGGGCGAGAAGGTGATCATGTATTACGGCGCGGCGAACCGCGATCCCGCGATGTTCCCCGACCCCGACCGCTTCGACATCACGCGCGCCAACGCGGAAAAGAACATCGCCTTCGGTTACGGCCCGCACATCTGCATCGGGCGGATGACCGCGCAGGTGCAGCTGGAGGAAGCGTACCGGCAGATTTTTCAGCGCTTCCCCGACATCCGCTGGTCGGGCGGGATCGACATCGCGCCGAACAATTTCGTTCACGCGTTGCGACGGCTTGAGGTTGAGTTCACGCCCGAGCGGCAGGCACGCGCGGCCTGACCGGCGGGCGGGGACGTCCGCGACGCGGTCTTGGCGTCAGAGCGTACCGGCGAGGATCGCGCGGGTGCCGCGGTGGGTCGAATCGTATTCGACGATCGTGTCGAGGCTCTGCGCCATCGCGCGGATCAGCTTGGTGCCGACCCCCGTTCCCTTGGGCACCGCGTCGCCGATGCCGACACCGTCATCCTCGACCGACAGGCGGAAGCGTGCGTCGCCCTCGCGCGTCAGCGCGACGCGCACCTCGCCCGGCCCGTGCGGATAGGCGTATTTGCACGCGTTGCTGACCAGTTCGGTGACGATCACGCCCAGTGACACCGCGCGGTCGGTCGGCAGCCGCACCGGCTCGGCCGCGAGCTTCAGCGCGCGCGGCGTGGCGGGGGTCGACCAGGTCGCGGTCAGTTCGTCGATCAGCGCGGTCAGATATTCGTGCATGTCGACGCTCTCGACCGCGTCGCCGGTGTAGAGACGACGGTGGACCTGCGCGATCGCGGTGATGCGGCGCTGCGTGTCCTCCAGTGCGGCGCGCGCGGCAGGGTCGGAGAGCGCGCTCGATTGCATCCGCACCATCGCCGAGACGAGCTGGAGCGAGTTGGCGACGCGGTGATTGACCTCGGCGAGCAATGCCTCCAGCCGCGCATTGCTGGCGCGCAGATCCTCCTCGGCGCGCAGCGTCTGCTGCTCCAGCGCGCGGCGCTCGATCACCTGCGCGAAGCTCGCGTCCAGTAGGTCGAAGAAATCCTCGCCCGGCGTCTTTACGACATAATCGGCGGCACCGGCGCGCAGTGCGGCAATCGCGACGCGACTTTCCTCCGATCCGGTGACGTAGACGATCGCGGGTGCATCGGGCAGCGCGCGCAACCGAGCGAGCGTCTCCAGCCCGTCGATCCCGGGCATGTAATGGTCGACCGCAACCAGATCGAACCGCTCGCTCGCCGCCGCGGCGACGCCCGCCTCACCGCCGTCCGCGGTCGTCACCGCGTAGCCGCGACGCTGCAGCGCGCGCGAGACCAACCGGCGGATACCGGCGTCGTCGTCGATGTAGAGGACGCGGCGCACGCTCACGCCAGCTTAGCGCCCGTCGTCCAGGTTGGGCACCTGGATCACCGACAGGAACAGGCCGAGCTGCCGGATCGCCTGCGCGAAGCTCTCGTAATTGACCGGCTTGGTGATGTAGACGTTGGCGCCCAGATCGTAGCAGCGCTGGATCTCGACCTTGTCGTCGGTGGTGGTCAGCACGACGACGGGAGTGCGACGCACCGGTCCGTCGCTGCCCTTGATGCGCGCGAGAATGTCGGTGCCGCTCATGTCGGGCAAGTTCAGGTCGAGCAGGACGAGCGCGGGGCCGTTGCGCTGCGGACCGTCTTCGGCGTTGAACAGGTAATCGAGCGCGGTGGTGCCGTCGGTGAAATGGCGGATGTCGTTCAGGATGCCCGCGCGGCGGATGTTCTTCTCGATCAGGCGCGCGTGGCCCTCGTCGTCCTCGATCATCACGATGTTGACGGATTGAGGATTGGGGGCGTTCATTCGGTTCGGTCCTGCGGTTCGAGCGAGAGCGGAAGCGTTAGGCGGAAGGTGGCCCCTTCGCCAAGTGTCGATGAAACATCGATATGTCCGCCGAGACGGAAGACGAGCGCGCGGACGGTGGCGAGCCCGATGCCCTCGCCGGGCCGATCCTGCGTGCCCGAACGGCGAAACAGGTCGAAGACGCGCGCATGATCGCGCGGATCGATGCCGCGACCGTTGTCGCACACTTCGATGACCGCGCGGCCGCCCAGCCGACGCCCGCGCACGGTGATTCGGCCGGGGACGCCCGGTTTCAGATATTTCACCGCATTGTCGACGAGGTTGGAGAGGATCTGGTCGATCGAGAACCGATCGCTGACGAGGTCGGGCATCGGCTGCTCGATCACCAGCTCGGCGTCGGCCTCGGTCAGCCGGTGCGTCATCGCGTCGCGAATGTTCTCGAGCAAGGCGACCATGTCGATCGGCTCGGGCGACAGCACGCGACGCCCCTGGCGCGACAGCATCAGGATGGCGTTGATCAGCCGGTCCATCTTCTGCGTCGAGGTGCGGATGAAACCGATCGCCTCGGGCAGATCCTCGCGCACCGCCAGGCGCGCGTCTTCGCTGACGAGCTGCGGCGCCTCCGCCTCGGCACGATCGATCAGCGTGGAGAGCGACTGGGTCGAGGCTTCGAGTTCGGCGGTGAAGCCCATCACGTTGACGAGCGGGGAGCGCAAGTCGTGGCTGACGATATAGGCGAACCGCTGGATCTCCTCGTTCGCGCGCGTCAGGTCGGCGGTGCGATCCTGCACGATCGTCTCGAGATTGGCGTTCAACTCGTTCAAGGTGTCGCGCGAGCGGGCGAGGTCGCGGGTATAGGACAGGACGGCCGCGAGCGAGATCGCCGCAACCAGAACCAGCAGCACGCCCGTCAGCGCCAGCATGATGTAGAAGGTGCGGATCGCGTTCTGCAATTCGCGATCACGCTGCGTGAGCAGGACGCGCTCGATCCCGATCATGCGGTCCATCGTGCGGCGCACGCCGATCATGCGACGCGAGGCGGTTTCGGCGCGGAACAGGTCGCGCGCTTCCGCCACGTCGCCCCCATCGATCAGCGCGATAGAGCGCGCGCGCGCTTCGACGATCGGGACGAGTTGGCGGTTGAGCGTCACCAGATTGCGGCGCTGCAAATCGTTGTCCGCGATCAGATCGTTGAGCGCGGCGAGCCGCAGCGGCAGGGCCTGGGCCGCCTTTCGGTACGCATCCTTGAGGATCGGGACGTCGGGTGCGAGCAGATATCCGCGCCGCGTCGTTTCGCCTTCCTCTATCAGGCGACGCAGGTCGAGGATGGTGTTCTCGACACGGTAGGTGTGCTCGACCCAGCGTGCGTGGACCTGATTGCGCTGCGTCATCCACGCCGCCGCGATCCCGGCGGCGACGAGCGCGAGAAAGCCGATCGACATCAGCGCGGTCAGCCGCTTCCCGATCGGGCTCTCGGCGGGGGACACGAACAGGGTGGACGAACGGGCCATCGCGCCCGCGATAAGCAGCTAAACGGACCTATCACAAGTGCGATAGGTTATGATCGCCGCCGGTTCCGGTGTTTACAGCAGCAGTTCCTGCGCGGTCGCGCGGCCGACATGACCGCCACCGCGCCGCCGTGCCATCTCGGTTTCGGCGGTGAAGCGGATATCGGGATCGCGATCGGTCATGAACTTGACCAGGCTCTCCTCCTCGATCTCGCGCCATTCCTTGCCACGATCGGGGCCGTAGCGGACGCGCGGCAGCAGGCCTGGCTCGTTCGACCATTCGACCAACTGCGCGACGCTCGCCTCGTTCAACTGATCACGCACGTGATGCGCGGTGACATAGGCATCGGGGAAGGCGCGGTGCGCCGGCAGGCCGCGTTCGTGCTCAAGCCCGTGCGGCTTGCGCCAGTAACGCAGCACCTGATTGGAGAAGGACGGGCTGTCGGGCCAAAGCCGCAGCGCGCATTTCCACGTGCAGATCCAGTCGGCGTTGCGCGTGAACGCGGGCGTGCAGAACTGCTCCTCGAATGCGGCGCGGTGGGCGGCGAGCGCGATGCGGCGCGGGTAGGGGTCGAGCACCTGGCGCGCGACGTCGTGCCAGTAAGGCGCGTCGGCGACGTCCTCGTCGCGGATGTGGTGGATCGCCTGCGTGACGGGCGGCATCGGGCGCCCTGGGTTGACCAGGATGTTGCCGCCGTCACCGTGAAGCTCCCAACGACCGTCCTCGCCCAGTGCCACGTCCTGCCAGCCGACCTCGCACACGGCGTGCGCGGGCGGGGCGGAGCCGGTGGTTTCCAGGTCGATGACGCGAACGATCTGCGGCAATGGGCGGGGGCGGGTGGTGAAGCTCGACACGGAACGTAAATGGTGTGTCAGGCGCGCGAATACCACCACGCGCCGTCCCGCGTGGTGCGGACCGCGCGGGCGGTGACCTCCAGGTGGCGCAGATGCGCGAGCGCTTCGCCGGTCGCCATGCCGATCACGTCGGGGCCGATCGGACGGCGGAACAATTGCGCGAAGCAATCAACCGCGCGGCGCGGCTCGGTCATGTGCGCGACGAGCGCGTCGAGCCGGTCGCGATGCTCCTGTTCCAGCGCGTCGAGCCGCGCGTGGAGGCCGTGGAACGGGTCGCCGTGGCCGGGCAGGACGAGCAGGTCGTCGGGCAATCGCCGGAACCGCGCGATCGAGGACAGCCAGTCGCCGAGCGGGTCCGCGCCGGGCTCGCCGGCGTGGAGCGAGATGTTGGAGCTGATCCGCGGCAACACTTGATCGCCCGCGATCAGGATGCGGCGCTCGTAGTCGACCAGGCAGGCGTGCTCGGGCGAGTGGCCGCTGCCCACCACCACGTGCCAGTCGGCGTCGCCGATGCGCAGCACCTCGCCGTCCCGGATGCGGGTGTAGCCGAGCGGCAGCGCTGAGATCATCTTGGCAAAGCGCGCGAAGCCGCCCTTGCTGGCCTCGGCGATCTGGTCGTCGTTCCAGCCCGCGCCGCGCCAGAAGGCGACCTGCTCGTCTGGCACCTCGGGTCGCGCGTCGGACGATAGCATTCGCGCGGTCAGCCATTCGGTGCGCGTCATCAGGATCGGTGCATCGTCGAACCGCCGCGACAGCCAGCCGGCGAGCCCGAGATGATCGGGGTGCATGTGGGTGCACAGGATGCGCCCGATCCGCTCTCCGGCGAGCGGACCGTCGAGGATCGCGCGCCACGCCTCGGTCGTGCGCGGGCTGGCAGTGCCGGTGTCGATGGCGAGCAGCGCGGGGCCGTGCTCGTCGTGATCGTCGAGGACCAGTCCGTTGACGTGCTTGAGCGGCCCCGACATCGGCACGCGCCACCAGCGGATGCCGGGCGCGATCGTCACCAGCTCGCCGGGACGCGGCGCGTGGTCACCGAACGGATAGGTGAGGCCGGCGGCGCTGGTCGGGGTCAGTCCCTCGTCGCCGATCAATCCGCGCTGGTGGTGTATCGCCATGCCGCGGACGCTAGCGGGCGTGAGTGGGCGGCGTCACGCAGATAATGAAGCGGGCGGCTTAATGCGGGCGTCGGCGGTCGGGCGTGCCGGCCGGGTGGGCGACGCGGAAGGTCACGCGAAAGCAGGATGTCGGATAAGTGAACGGTCACTTCGGACCGTTTCGCTGCGGCCCTGACGCACATCCATTCGTCACCCCGGACCTGATCCGGGGTCCCGCTTTCTGGACGGGGCGGGAGAAGGCAGCGGGATCGCGGATAAAGTCCGGGATGACGGTGGTGGTCGCGTGTGGGTCTGACATCGCAGCCCCGGCGATCCGCTTCGTGGCGTTCCGAGATGACGGTCGACCTGGATCGATGATGCAAAGAACCGCGACCGGCGTTCCGGTCGCGGCTCTCGTACGTCGCACGGCCAGGCTGTCAGACAGCCGGCGCGTGGCTCAGCGGCGGAACGGGTCCTCGAACGCCGGGCGCGCGGTGGCGCCCTCGTCGTAGCCGTTCTCGATGTTCTCGGCGTCGCGCGCGGCCTGATCGCGCTCGGCACGCAGCGACGCGATCAGCGCCTGACGGTCGCCGTCGAGACGGGTGTCGGTCTGCTGCTGCTCGATGCCTGCCGCCTTTGCCGCCTTGTTGACCGCAGCGTCGAGCTCGCGCTGGCTGGTGAGGCCGAGCGTGACCGGGTCCTTCGGCGTGATGTTGGCGATGTTCCAGTGGCTGCGATCGCGGATCGCGGCGATCGTCGTGCGCGTGGTGCCGATCAGCTGCGAGATCTGCCCGTCCGAAATCTCAGGGTGGTTGCGGATGATCCAGGCGATGCCGTCGGGCTTGTCCTGCCGCTTTGACACCGGGGTATAGCGCGGCCCCTTGGTGCGGCGGACCTGCTCGGGCCCCTTGGTCATCTGCATGCGATAGTCGGGGTCGGCCTGCGCGCGGTCGACCTCTTCCTGCGTCACCTCGTGCGCGCGGATCGGATCGCGCCCCGTGAGCTTGGTCGCGGCGGTGTCGTCCGCGATCGCCTGCACCTCCAGAATGTGGAGGCCGCAGAAGTCGGCGATCTGCTCGAACGAGAGCGCGGTATTGTCGACCAGCCAGGAAGCGGTGGCGTGGGGCATGAGCGGCTGGGCCATGCGGGAACTCCATAAATGCAAAGGGCCGCCCCTTACCGGAGCGGCCGCAACATTTTGGACTTAGTGCGTGGGGCGGGCGAGGGCAAGCGGGGCGTGCAGGTCGCGGCGGCGCCGCGCGTCCGCGCGCTTCAGGCGGCGAGGCGCGCCGCGCCGATCGGCTGGAGGGCGGCGAGGAACTGTTCGGTGCTGGCAGCCCAGGTGAAGCGCTGCCCGGCGGCGGCGCAGGCGGCACGATCGAGCGTCAGCGCGGTGTCGATCGCGCGGCCGAGATCGTCGTTCATCGCCCCGGTCGCGCCGGTCAGCACGTCGATCGGCCCGGCGACCGGAAAGGCGGCGACCGGCGTGCCGCAGGCGATCGCCTCGATCATCACGAGCCCGAACGTGTCGGTGCGGCTGGGAAAGACGAACGCGTCGGCGCTGCGATAAGCGGCGGCGAGCGCGGCGCCCGACCGGCGGCCGAGGAAGTGGGCGGCGGGAAAACGCTGTTGCAGAGTGGCAAGCGCGGGACCGTCGCCGATCACCACCTTGCTGCACGCAACGGGTGCGGCGAGGAATGCGTCGAGGTTCTTCTCCACCGCGACACGCCCGACGTAGAGCAGCACGGGGCCGGGCAGCGCGCGGATCGTCGGGTCAGTCGCACCGGTGGGCGTGAAGCAGTCGAGGTCGACGCCGCGCCCCCACAGTCGTGTGTGCGCAAGACCGTGGTGGTGGAGCGTGTCGGCGATCGTCGGGGTGGAGACGAGCACGGCCTCGGCCGCGGCGTGGAACCAGCGAACGTAGCGCCACACCCATTCGGGATCGACGCCGGTGCGCGCAGATACGTAATCGGGGAATTGCGTGTGATAGGCGGTGGTGAACGGCAGCGCGCGCACGCCGCACCAGCGCCGGGCCGCGAGCCCGAGCGGGCCCTCGGTCGCGACATGGATCGCGTGCGGCGCGAAGGCGGCCAAGCGGCGGCCGACCGCGGATCGCCCCGCGAGCGCGAGACGGATCTCGGGATAGGTCGGGCACGGCAGGCTGGCAAAGGCGTCGGGCGCGATCACCAGCACCTCGTGTCCCGCCGCGAGCAGGTGCGCACGCGTTGCCTCCAGCGTGCGGACGACGCCATTGACCTGCGGTGCCCAGGCATCGGTGACGATCGCGATCCGCACAGGGTTCAGGCCGCGAGCGTCAGCGGCGCGACCGCGGCGCTCTCGCGCGTGCGACGCGCGATCTCGTCGGCCCAGTGAAGCAGCTCCATCCGTCCGTCGTGATGCTCGACCAGCGCGGTGCATCCCTCCACCCAGTCGCCGTCGTTGTAATAAGCGACCCCCGCGATGTCGCGGATTTCGGCGGTGTGGATGTGACCACACACGACGCCGTCGACGCCGCGCGACCCCGCCGCCTGCGCGACGACCTCTTCGAAGCGCGAGATGAACGCGACCGCGTTCTTCACCTTCGCCTTGGCGTGTTTCGACAGCGACCAATAGGGCATGCCGGCGCGGCGGCGGAAGGCGTTGACCCAGCGGTTCACCTCCATCAGCGCGTGATAGGCGACGTCGCCCACGTGCGCGAGCCAGGTGTGCGCCAGCGTGATCGCGTCGAACTCGTCGCCGTGCAGCACCAGCAGGCGGCGGCCGTCGGCGGTTTCGTGGATCGCACGGCGCCGGATCTGGATGCCGCCGAAGTCGAGACCCGCGAACTGGCGGAACATCTCGTCGTGGTTGCCCGGAATGTAGATCATCCGCGTGCCGCGGCGCGCGCGCTTCATCAGCCGCCACACCACGTCGTTGTGCGCGGCGGGCCAGTAGAAGCGCTTCTTCAACCGCCAGCCGTCGATCATGTCGCCGACGAGGTACATCGTGTCGCTGTCGACATGATCCAGAAAGTCGATCAGCAGGTCTGCGTTGCACCCGCGCGTGCCGAGATGCACGTCGCTGATCCACACGGTGCGGTAACGGCGACGCGTATGACCCTCGGGTTCCGGGGTGTCGAACTCGGATTTGGGCGGGCGCGCGGCGACGAAGTCGAACAGGTCGGTGATGTCGGCACTGCTGGTCGGTGCCGTAGCAAGGCGCGCGATCGTCTTGGCGGTCATGGCGAGGCTCTCCCGGTCGAGAAAGGTCTTAGACCGGCCATGTTACGTCCGCGTCTCGGGCGCATGACGCGGTCACGACAAGGGCGTGACGGTTCCGCGTCAGCGCGGGCGCGACGCAGGATTGTCTCACGGTTGCAACATGCTTCTGCTTATACGCGCGCCACGCGTCTCGGGGGCGTGCGGCCGTGTTGACTTGCGCGCCGGCACGAAGGAAGCGAGCGCCAACAGGAGGAATTATCATGGTTTCGTTCAAGTCCATGCTGGGTGGCGCCGCTGCGGCCGCGCTGATGACCGTTTCGACCGGCGCGATCGCCGCACCCGCGCCGGTGCGCGCCAATCCGGCGCAGTCGCTGTCGATCCGCGCCGCGGCGCCCGCGGCCAAGTCGAGCCAGATCGGCGCTGCCGTGCCCGGCACGACGCTGATCAACATCGGCATCCTGGCGGTGATTGTCGCGGTGGTGCTGGTCGCGACCGATGGCGGCGATAACAGCGACAGCAACTAAGTCGCTTCCGCTGCGGCGGGGTTGAAACAAAAACGGCGCGCCGGGGATGCCCGGTGCGCCGTTTCTCGTTGGGGTGAAGGGCTGAAGCTCAGTCGAGCGTCAGGACGATCTTGCCGACATGGTCGCCGGCCTCCATCCGCCGGTGCGCTTCGGCCGCTTCGCTGAGCGGAAAGCTACGATCCATGACGGGCTTCAACCGACCCGCCTCGACGTGCGGCCACACTGTCTTGTGCAATTCGTCCGCGACCAGCCCCTTGAACGCCGCATCGCGCGCGCGCAGCGTCGAGCCCGTCAGCGTCAGGCGACGGCGCATGATCTCGAAGATCGGCACGGTCGCGGTCGCGCCGCCCTGAACCGCAATCGAGACGTGGCGGCCGTCGTCCGCCAGGCATTGCATGTTGCGCGGCACGTAATCGCCGCCGACCATGTCGAGCACCGCGGCGCAGCCCTTGCCGCCGGTGATCGCCTTCACCTCGGCGGCGAAATCCTGCGTCTTGTAGTTGATCGCGTGGTGCGCGCCTAGGCTGCGCGCGGCCTCGCATTTGGCGTCGGAGCCGGCGGTGACGATGATCGTCAGCCCGAACAGATTGGCGAGCGCGATCGCCATCGTGCCGATGCCGCTCGTGCCGCCGTGGACCAGGACGGTGTCGCCCTCGACCGCGAAGGCGCGCTCGAACAGATTGGTCCACACGGTGAACAGCGTCTCGGGCAGCGCGGCGGCTTCGGCCATCGACAGCGCCTCGGGGACCGGCAGGCATTGCGCGGCCGGGGCGACCGCATATTCGGCATAGGCGCCGCCTGCGACAAGCGCGCAGACCGGCTGGCCGATCATCGCCGCGTCAACGTCGTCGCCGACCGCGACGATCGTGCCTGAGAGTTCGAGCCCGAGCGTGCGCGGTGCGCCCGGCGGGGGCGGATAACCGCCCTTGCGCTGCAGCACGTCGGGACGGTTGACCCCGGCGGCGGCGACACGGATCAGCACCTCGCCGCTCGCGGGGGCGGGCACGGGGCGCTCGACCGGCACCAGCACTTCGGGTCCGCCCGGCGCATCCGGGTCGATCGCCAGCATCGTCTCGGGCACGTCACCCATCACCGATTTCCCCCATTTCGCGGCGGCCTTATTGACTTCGCGTCGGGCAGGGTCAACGTTCATCGCCGTGGACCTGGACGATATCCTCGGTCGCCGCGGCGACGATCCATTGACGGCCTTGCTGGCCGAGGATCTCGATCGTCTCTCGGTCGCCGAACTGGAGGCGCGCGTCACCGCGTTGCAGGGCGAGATCGCGCGCTGCCGCGCCAAGATCGACGGGGCGGTCAGCCACCGCGCCAGCGCGGACGCGCTGTTCAAGTCGGGGTTCCGATCGTGAGGCGCCGCGCGCGATGATCGGCCTCGCCCGCCCGCACGCGCCGATCACGGCCGCGACGAGGTGGGTGGGCGATCGTTCGACCGATGGTCGACGCTTGTGTTCGGGTCGGAGCCAATCGATCAACGTGCACGTTTATTCCAGCAATGGCGCAGAGGGCGCGCGGCTTGATGCGGCGGGCACCACTACCGACATAGGTGCAAAGGGCATCGCCTCCCGGGCGGCGCCCGACAGGAGTAAGTAACAAATGCCTTCTTTCGCCAGCGCTCTCGAGACCACGCTGCACAAGGCGCTCGAGGCCGCGTCCTCGCGTCGTCACGAATATGCGACGCTGGAGCACCTTCTACTCGCCCTGATCGACGACGAGCACGCCAGCCAGGTCATGGCCGCGTGCGGGGTCGACACGGGTGAGCTGAAAACCACCGTCGCGCATTATCTCGATACCGAATTGGGGGCGCTCAAGGTCGACGCTGCCACCGATCCGTCGCCTACCAGCGGCTTCCAGCGCGTCGTCCAGCGCGCGATCCTCCACGTCCAGTCCTCGGGCCGCGACGAGGTGACGGGCGCGAACGTCCTCGTCGCTTTGTTTAGCGAGCGCGAGAGCTACGCGGTCTATTTCCTCCAGCAGCAGGACATGAGCCGGCTGGATGCAGTCAGCTACATCAGCCACGGCGTTGGCAAGGGCAACGCCACCCCGGAGGCGACCAGCGTGAAGGGTGCGGAGGAAGAGAAAAAGGAAAAGGCCGAGGGGAAGAAGGGCGAGAGCGCGCTCAAGCAATTCACCGTCGACTTGAACGAGAAGGCAAAGACCGGCAAGGTCGATCCCTTGATCGGGCGCTCGGCCGAGGTCGATCGTACGGTGCAGATCCTGTGCCGTCGTTCCAAGAACAACCCGCTCTATGTCGGCGATCCCGGTGTCGGCAAGACCGCGATTGCCGAAGGATTGGCGCGCAAGATCGTCGAGGGCGACGTGCCCGAGGTGCTGCTGCCCGCGGTCATCTACTCGCTCGACATGGGCGCGCTGCTCGCGGGCACGCGCTACCGCGGCGACTTTGAGGAGCGGTTGAAGGCGGTTGTCAACGAACTGGAGAAGATGCCCGACGCGGTGCTCTTCATCGACGAGATCCATACGGTAATCGGTGCGGGCGCCACGAGCGGCGGCGCGATGGATGCATCCAACCTGCTCAAGCCTGCTTTGTCGGGCGGCACGATCCGCTGCATTGGCTCGACTACCTACAAGGAGTTCCGCAACCACTTCGAGAAGGATCGCGCGCTGCTGCGCCGGTTCCAGAAGATCGACGTCAACGAGCCGTCGGTCGAGGACACGATCAAGATCCTCGCGGGCTTGCGCTCCGCGTTCGAGTCGCACCATTCGGTCAAGTACACGCCCGAGGCGATCAAGTCGGCGGTGGAACTGTCGGCGCGCTACATCAACGACCGCAAGCTGCCCGACAAGGCGATCGACGTGATCGACGAGGTCGGCGCGATGCAGATGCTGGTGGCGCCGAACAAGCGCAAGAAGACGATCACCGCCAAGGAGATCGAAGCGGTGATCGCGACGATGGCGCGCATCCCGCCGAAATCGGTGTCGACCGACGACAAGAAGGTGCTCGAGCATCTCGAGACCGATCTGAAGCGCGTCGTGTTCGGGCAGAATGCCGCGATCGAGAAACTGTCGTCGGCGATCAAGCTGGCGCGCGCTGGGCTGCGCGAGCCGGAGAAGCCGATCGGCAACTATCTGTTCTCGGGTCCGACCGGCGTCGGCAAGACCGAGGTCGCCAAGCAGTTGTCGACCATCCTCGGCATCCCGCTCCAGCGTTTCGACATGTCGGAGTACATGGAGCGCCATTCGGTCAGCCGGCTGATCGGTGCGCCTCCGGGCTACGTCGGGTTCGACCAGGGTGGTCTCTTGACCGACGCGGTCGACCAGAACCCGCACTGCGTGCTGCTGCTCGACGAGATCGAGAAGGCGCATCCCGACCTGTTCAATATCCTGTTGCAGGTGATGGACAACGGTCGCCTGACCGACCAGCACGGCAAGACGGTCGATTTCCGCAACGTCATCCTGATCATGACGACCAACGCGGGGGCGAGCGACATGGCGCGCGAGACAGTCGGCTTCGGCAATCTGACACGCGAGGGTGAGGACGAGCAGGCGGTGCAGCGGATGTTCACGCCCGAATTCCGCAACCGCCTCGATGCGGTGGTGCCGTTCGGTTACCTGCCGCCAGAGGTGGTCGCGCGTGTGGTGGACAAGTTCATCCTCCAGCTCGAACTGCAGCTCGCCGACCGCGACGTCCACATCAAGCTGGACGACGAGGCAAAGACGTGGCTGACAACCAAGGGCTATGACAAGCTCTACGGCGCGCGTCCGATGGGCCGGTTGATCCAGGAGAAGATCAAGCAGCCGCTCGCCGAGGAGTTGCTGTTCGGCAAGCTCGTCCACGGCGGCGAGGTGACGGTCAAGCTCAAGGACAACGCGCTCGCCTTCACGATCGAGCCCGCGGCGCCCAAGCCCAAGAAGAAGGGCGGCAAGGCGGCAACCGTCAAGGCGTGAGCCGCACCGAGTGGTGAATGAGATGAACCCCGGCCGGGCGACCGGCCGGGGTTTTCTTTTGCTTGATCCGAATCACTTGCGTCATCCCGGCCTTGAGCCGGGATCCCGCTTCTCGCGCACTCCACCGCTGCAAGAAGCGGGACCCCGGATCAGGTCCGGGATGACGAGTGGGTGGGGAGGTGATTGGTGCGGAACCGAGCGGGTCCGGCGGTACATGCGGGTCAGGCGACGCGAGCACGCCCGCGGGTCACCCCGCCAGTGCCTCGCTGAAATGCCGGCGGCACAACGCGACGTAGCGGTCGTTGCCGCCGATCTCGGTCTGCGCGCCTTGCGCGATCGGGCGACCGCTGTCGTCGACGCGCAAATTCATCGTCGCCTTGCGCCCGCACGCGCAGACCGACTTGATCTCGATGAGCGAGTCGGCGAGCGCGAGCAGCCGCGCCGAACCGGGGAACAACTGCCCCTGAAAGTCGGTGCGCAGGCCATAGGCGAGCACGGGTATGCCAAGTGTATCGGCGAGCCAGGCGAGCTGGTCGACCTGCGCGTCAGTGAGGAACTGTGCCTCGTCGACCAGCACGCACGCGATGGGTGATTGCGCGTGCTGGCCTGCGACCTGCGCGGCGATGTCGGTCGCGGTGTCGAACGGGGTTGCCGGAGCGGACAGGCCGATGCGCGAGGTGATCGTGCCCGCGGCGAAGCGATCATCGATCGCGGCGGTGAACAGCATCGTCGCCATGCCGCGCTCGCGATAGTTGAAGTCGGCCTGGAGTAGGTTGGTCGACTTGCCCGCGTTCATGCTGGCATAATAGAAATACAGCTTGGCCACGGCGGAGGCGCGTTATTCGGCGTCGAGGTCGCGCGCGACTTCCGGGCGACGCAGCAGCGCGTCGATATGGCTCCCCTCGTCGAAGCTCTCGTCGGCGAGGAACTTCAGCTTCGCGGCATATTTGTTCTGCACGCGGTGCGCGACCTCGCGCTGGAGATAGGCGGTGTTGGTGCGCAGCGCCTTCAGCACCGCTTCCTCATCGCGGCCGAGCAGCGGTTTCACGAACACCGTCGCGTGGCGCAGGTCGGGCGACATGCGTACCTCGGTGACGCTGACGACGTGGCGAGCGAGCGTCTCGTCATGCACGTCGCCGCGCTGGAGGATCTCGGACAGGACGTGGCGCACCTGCTCGCCGACACGAAGCGTGCGGACCGAGCGTTCGCCCTGCTGGTCATTCATGATCGTCACCATTCATGTCGGTAAAGAAGATTAGCCGGTTGTGCGAGGGATCGTGCACCGCGAACTCGCGCGTGCCCCATGGCGTCGGCTGCGGCGCGCCCGGTCGTGCGTTTCCGAACCCCTTGTCACGAAGCGTGGCGGCATAGGCCGTCACGTCGTCGCACGCGATCCGCACCGCGGCACCGGGCGCCGCGTCGCCGTGATGTTCGGACAGGTGGATCACGCATTCACGCCGTCGCACGCCCAGATAGAGCGGCATCCCCGGCTCGAACCGGTGTTCGAACACCAGCTCGAAGCCGAGAAAGTCGAGGTAGAACGCCCGCGTACGCGCTTCGTCGAAGCTGCGCAGCACGGGCGTGACGGGGCCGAGCATCGCTGCTTAGAGCGTGCGCTCGCGCAGCTCGACCTCGTAGGTTTCCAGGTAATCGCCCGCCTTGATGTCGGTGAAGTTCTGCGTGAACGTCACACCGCATTCCAGCCCGGCGCGGACCTCGGCCACGTCGTCCTTGAAGCGACGCAAGCTGGCGATCTCGCCCTGGTAGATGATGACGTCCTGACGCGTGATACGTGCCTTGAGCGCCTTGCGGATGACACCGTCGGTAACGAGCAGACCCGCCGCGCGACCGTGCTTGCCGGCCGAGAAGACCTCGCGGATTTCGGCGCGACCAACGACGGTTTCGAACGCTTCGGGACCGAGCTCGCCCGCCATGCCGGCGCGGATCTCGTCGATCAGGTCGTAGATGACGTCGTAATATTTCAACGCCACCTTCTGCCGCTCGGCGATCTCGCGTGCCTTGGCGTTCGCGCGGACGTTGAAGCCGATGATCGGCGCGCCCGAGGCGCCCGCCAGCGTCACGTCGCTTTCAGTGATGCCGCCGACGCCCGAGTGGAGCACGCGCGCGCGGATCAGGTCGGTCGAGATCTTGTTGATCGACGCGACGATCGCCTCGACGGTGCCCTGCGTGTCCGCCTTGACGACCAGCGGATATTCGATCGCCTTGTTCGCGGCGAGCGCCGAGAACATGCTCTCCAGGCTGGCCGGGGCCGAGGTGGTGCGCTTCTGCGTCAACACGCCCTGGCGATATTCCGCCACTTCGCGCGCGCGCTGCTCGTTCTCGACCACCTGCAACTGGTCGCCTGCCGATGGCGTGCCCGTAATGCCCAGTACCTCGACCGGCATCGACGGTTCCGCCTTTTTAAGCTGGCGGCCCTTGTCGTCGACGATCGCACGCACCTTGCCGCTCTCCGCACCGACGACGAACACGTCGCCGACCTTGAGCGTGCCGCGGGTGACGAGCACGGTCGCGACCGGGCCGCGGCCCTTGTCGAGCTTGGCTTCCACCACGCTGCCTTCGGCGTCACGGTCGGGATTGGCGCGCAGTTCAAGCAGCTCGGCCTGGAGCTGGATCTTCTCGATCAGCTCGTCGAGCCCGGTCTTCTTGAGCGCGGAGACCTCGACGTCCTGCGTCTCGCCGCCCATTTCCTCGACCTGCACGTCATGCTCGAGCAGACGCTCGCGCACGCGCTGCGGGTTGGCGTCGTGCTTGTCGACCTTGTTGATCGCGACGATCATCGGCTTGCCCGCCGCCTTGGTGTGGTTGATCGCCTCGATCGTCTGCGGCATCAGCCCGTCGTCGGCGGCGACCACCAGCACCACGATGTCGGTCACGTCCGCACCGCGCGCGCGCATGGCGGTGAACGCCTCGTGGCCCGGCGTGTCGAGGAAGGTGATCTTCGACTTGTCCTTGAGCGTCACCTGATACGCGCCGATGTGCTGCGTGATGCCGCCGGCCTCGCCGCGCACCACATCGGTGCCGCGCAGCGCGTCGAGCAGGCTCGTCTTGCCATGGTCGACGTGGCCCATGATGGTCACCACCGGCGGACGCGGCTGCAGATCGGCCTCCGCGTCGGGCGCGGTGTCGAGCGCCAGGTCGATGTCCGAATCGGAGACGCGGACGATGTTGTGGCCGAACTCGGTCACCAGCAGCTCGGCGGTGTCCTGATCGATCGTCTGCGTCATGGTGACGGGCGAGCCCATCTTGAACAGCGCCTTCACGAGATCAGCACCGCGCTCCGCCATGCGGTTGGCGAGTTCCTGCACCGTGATCGCCTCGGGCACCTGCACGTCGCGGACCTGCTTGGCCTGCGGCTCGCGCGGGCCGCCGAAGCCACGCTTCTCCTTCTCGCGCGCGCGCTTCAGCGCGGCGAGGCTGCGCGCGCGGGCGCCGTCCTCGTTGAGCGCGCGGTTGACGGTCAGCTTGCCGCCGCGGCGCTCGTCCGACTTGCGGTCGCGCTGCTGCGGACGCGTGGGCGGCGCGGTGCGTGACGCCATCGTGCCCGCGGGCATCGGACGCGCGGCGTTGCCGCTCGTGCCCGAGGCGGTCTGCGGAGCAGCCGCGGCGGGCGCGGGCTTCGGCTCGGGCTTGGGCTGCGGCTTGGGGATTTCGGGACGCGCCACCGGCGAGAAGCGGCGCGGCGCCGGCATCGCGGGGTCACGGGCGAGCTCAACCGTCGGCCGCGGTGCGGGTGCGGGAGTCGGCGCAGGTGCAGGTGCCGGCGTCGGCGCGGGCGCAGGCGTCGGCGCGGGTGCCGCGGCCTCGACCGGCGCGGGCGCAGGGGATGCAGCGGGCGCCGGCGTCGGCTCGGGCGCCGGCGGCGTCTCGCGCACGACCGGGCGGAAACCGCGCGCGCCCATCGGCGTCGCGACGGTCGGCGCCGGCGGAGCCTCGGGAGCAGGCGTGGGCGCGGGCGCGGGCGTCGGCTCGGGCGTCGCAGCCGCAGGCGGTGCCGCCTGCGCTTCTGCCTCGGCGCGACGCTTTTCCTCGGCGCGCGCGCGCTCGGCCTCGGCGGCCTGCTGACGCTCGACCTCCTGGCGACGGCGCGTTTCCTCCAGCGCGTGCATGCGCTGTTCCTCGGCCTCGCGCAGCAGGCGAGCCTGGCGCTCCTGCGCGGTCTCGTTGCTCGCGGCGGGACGCTGCGGCGCGGGCGCCGGCGGTGCCGCCGGGGTGGGTGCAGGCGTCGGCTCGGGCGCGGGCGCCTGCTCGGGTGCCGCGCCTTGCGGACCGAGCACGCGGCGACGCTTCACCTCGACCACCACCGTATTGCTACGGCCGTGGCTGAAGCTCTGCTTCACCTTGCCGGTCTCGACCGTGCGCTTCAGCCCCAGCGGCTGGCGCATACCGAGCTTCGGCTTGTCGTTGTCGGTCTCGCTCACTCAAATTCCTCGTTCATCGTCACGGCCGTATGGGCCCGGTCGGGACCGGGCGCCGATGCGCCTTGCGAGGCCGTTTCGCAAGGTGCCGGGATAGGATCAGGGCCGATAAAGTGCAGCCAGCGACCGAGCGCCTCGCCCAGTCGTTCGGCCGCCGCGCGGTCGGTGACGCCGATGTGTACCACATTTTCGCGGCCCAGCGCCAACGACAATATGGGGCGCGGAAGGGCAAGAACCAGACCCTTCAACTCGCTTCCTTCGCGATCGGAGCCGACGCGCCACGCCTGCGCCAATTTGCGCGCACCGTCCGCGCCCGCATCGGCGGCATGATAGAGCGCGCGCAACTGCCCGCCGCGCGCCGCATTCTCGATCCGCTCGGCGCCCGTCAGCAGATGGCCGGCGCGCGCTTCCAGGCCGAGCCGGTCGAGCGCGTTTTTCTCCAGCGCGGTTTCGATCTGCTGCGGCAGCGTGTCCGGTACCTGCACGTCGTTAGACTTGAACGCGCGCGCCAATGCGCCACGAAGGCGGCCCTTAGCATAGGCTGCTTCGAGTTCGCCGCGGGTCACCCTGATCCAGGCGCCGCGACCGGGCGCCTTGGCGCGCACGTCGGGGTAGACCTGTCCATCGGGGCCGAGCACCAGCCGCACCAGCGCGTGCTGCGGCGCACGGTCGCGGGTCAGGATGCAGGAACGGGTGGGGCCGTCTATTGCCTCATGGTCGGGGTTCCGCATGTGCGTCTCCCTTGCCAGAGGGGGCAGGCGCGGGCGAGTCGCGATCAACGATCAACTGCCCGCCCGCGCCATAGTTTTCGGTGCTCACTTCCTCGATCACGATCTGCACCGCGGCCGGGTTCTTGCCCAGCCGCGTGACCAGCGAGGTCGTGACATCGGCCACGATCCCCGCCTTCTGCTCCTTGGTTGCAGCGCCTGCGAGTCGGATCGACACGAACGGCATCAGTCGCGCGCCGCCTCTTCAACTGCCGGCTCGGCGTCCTCGTCGGCCCGATCCGCCGCCGGCTCGTCCTCGAACCAGTGCGCGCGCGCGGCCATGATCATCTCGTTGCCCTGCTCCTCGGTCAGGCCATAGGCACCGAGCACGCCGCCCTTGTGCTCGGGACGCTTGGGCGCGTCGTCGTTGCGGCGGCGCGGCTCCTGGCGCTTCTTCTCGATCAGTTCGTCCGTTGCCAGATCGGCGAGGTCGTCGAGCGTCTTGATCCCCGCCTTGCCGAGCGTGACCAGCATCGCCTCGGTCATGTACGGCAGCTCGGCGAGCGCGTCCTCGACGCCCAGCGCACGGCGCTCCTCGCGCTGCGCGGTCTCGCGGCGCTCCAGCGCTTCCTGCGCGCGGCTCTGCAGCTCCTGCGCGAGATCCTCGTCGAAGCCCTCGATCCCGGCGAGCTCGTCGAGCTCGACATAGGCGACCTCTTCCAGCTCGCTGAAGCCTTCCGCGACCAGCAACTGCGCCAGCGTCTCGTCGACGTCGAGCTCGTTCTGGAACGTATCCGAATTCTTGACGAACTCGGCCTGGCGCTTCTCGCTGGCGTCGGTCTCGGTCAGGATGTCGATCGCCTTGGCGGTCAGCTGCGAGGCGAGGCGAACGTTCTGGCCGCGGCGACCGATTGCGAGGCTGAGCTGATCGTCGGGCACCACCACCTCGATCCGATCCTCCTCCTCGTCGATCAGCACGCGCGCGACGTTAGCGGGCTGCAACGCGTTGACGACAAAGGTCGCGGTGTCGGGCGACCAGGGGATGATGTCGATCTTCTCGCCCTGCATTTCCTGCACCACCGCCTGCACGCGGCTGCCCTTCATGCCGACGCAGGCGCCGACGGGGTCGATTGAGGAATCGTGGCTGATGACGCCGATCTTCGCGCGGCTGCCAGGGTCGCGCGCCGCCGCCTTGATCTCGATGATGCCGTCGTAGATCTCGGGCACTTCCTGCGCGAACAGCTTCTTCATGAAGTCGGGATGCGCGCGGGACAGGAAGATCTGCGGCCCGCGGTTCTCGCGCACCACCTTCAGGATCAGCGAGCGGATGCGGTCGTTGACGCGCACCACCTCGCGCGGGATCTGCGCGTCGCGGCGGATCACGCCCTCGGCGCGGCCGAGGTCGACGACGATATGGCCGAACTCGACCCGCTTGACGACGCCGGTGATGATCTCACCCGCGCGGTCCTTGAACTCCTCATACTGGCGCTCGCGCTCGGCGTCGCGGACCTTCTGGAAGATGGTCTGCTTGGCGGCCTGCGCCTGGATGCGGCCGAACTCGATCGGCGGCAGCGGATCGACCAGGAAGTCGCCTAGCTCGGCGCCGTTCTGCAGCTTCTGCGCGCCCTTCAGATCGACCTGCTTGTAGATGTCGTCGACCTGCTCGACCACCTCGACGACGCGCCACAAGCGCAGGTCGCCATTGTTAGGATCGAGCTTGGCGCGGATATCCATTTCCTGGCCGTAGCGCGTACGCGCCGCGCGCTGGATCGCGTCCTCCATCGCCTCGATGACGATGCCCTTGTCGATCATCTTTTCCGACGCGACCGAATTGGCGATCGCGATCAGTTCCGCGCGGTTCGCAGTGACGCCCGTGGCCATCTTAAGCGTTGTCCTCTTCTTCGAATTCTTCTTCTTCCGCGCCTTCTTGCGAGAGCGGAACGGTGGCGGCGATCAGCCGGTCGGTGAGCAGGAGCTTCGCATCGGCGACCTGGTCGAACCCGATCGTCATCGGCTCGTGCTTGCGCACGTCGATCGTGATCCGGTCGCCGTCGATCCCGACAAGGTCGCCGGTCAACTGCTTGCGCCCGTCGACGGGGGCGGCCAGGTGGATCCGGGCCTCGTGCCCCTTCCAATCCTCGAAATCCTGCAGGCGCGTCAGCGGGCGGTCGATGCCGGGGCTCGACACCTCGAGTCGGTACGCGCCGTCGATGTAATCACGCCCGGCCGCTTCCGCCGCGTCGAGCTGGTCGGAGATGCGGCGCGACAGATCGGCGCAATCGTCAATCGTCAACTGACGCGTGTCGGGACGCTCGGCCATCACCTGCAACGTGCGCTCGTCGCCCTTGCCGAACAGGCGCACGCGCACCAGCGCGAAACCGAGTGCCTCGGCCTCGGGCGCGATCATGACAGACAGGGCGTTTACATCGTCCAAGCGGATCATCCGAACATGCGTTTCTTGCCGCCGCGGAGCGAGCCCCGCAGCCCCTTGCACCTCGCGATGTAAGAGAAAGCACGGTTGATATAGACCGATCGCGGCTACCTCGCAACCCGGCAACGCTTCGTGACGGGGCTTCGTGACAGGCCCGCGCCGGAACAAGTGTGCGACCTTCGTCTTTGTGGCGGAAGAAACATTGCTATCCGGGGGAACAAATCCGTGCGCCTGATCGCCTTCACCGCCGCGCTGCTCGCCTCGACCGCCTGCTCCGCCGAGCCGCAGGCACAGGCCGGCGCGAACACCGCCGCCGCGCCCGGTGACGTGACGCAGGAGCCGCAAGGTCCGCAAGTCACCGGCAGCAATGCCCCCGTGCCGAAGAACGCGTCGGCGCCGACGGCGCGCAACGTGCCCGCGACCACCGGACGCGCCAACATCGTCGCAACCGAGCCGCCCGTCACGATCACCGCGATGGGCCAGTTCGGCGACCCGTTCTCGATCGCGTTCCTGCCCGACGCGAGCCTGCTGGTGACCGAGAAGGCGGGCGCGCTCAAGCTACGCGGCGGCGACGGGCGCGTGTCGGATATCGCGGGCGTTCCCGCGGTGGCGGGCGGCGGGCAGGGCGGGTTGCTCGACGTCGCGCCCGCGCCCGATTTCACGACCAGCCGCACGATCTACCTGAGTTATGCCGAGCCGCGCCCCAACGGCGGGTCGAGCCTCGCGCTGATGCGTGCGCGCCTCGATGGCACTAGCCTGCGCGACCAGCGCGTGATCTGGCGCGCGGGCTCGGACGGCCCGGGCGGGCAGTTCGGCGCGATCATCGCCTTCGCGCCCGACGGCAAGTCGCTGTTCCTGACCTCTGGCGAGCGCCAGCGCTTCACCCCCGCGCAGGATCCGGAGCAGGCGCTCGGCAAGATATTGCGCCTGACGCTCGACGGCGCGGCATGGCCGGGCAACCCGATGTACAAGGCGGGCGGCGTGCGCGCGATGACCTGGTCGAGCGGACATCGCAACCCTTACGGCCTCGTCTTCACGCCCGATGGTCGGTTGTGGGAGGAGGAGATGGGACCGCGTGGCGGCGATGAGCTCAACCTGATCCAGCCGGGCAAGAATTACGGCTGGCCGCTGGTATCGAACGGCGACAATTATTCGGGAGTTGAGATACCCGATCACCCGTCGCGCCCCGAATTCCAGGCGCCGGTCGCGTGGTGGAACCCGGTGATCTCGCCGGGCGGGATGATCGCCTACACCGGCGCGATGTTCCCGGCCTATCGCGGCTCGCTGTTCATTGCGGGACTGTCGAGCAAGTCGCTGGTCCGCGTCGCGGTGAACGGCGAACAGGCCCGCGCCGCCGAGCAGTGGAACATGGGCGAGCGCATCCGCGACGTGGCGCAAGCGCCCGACGGCGCGATCTGGGTGATCCAGGACAACGGCAAGCTGCTGCGGCTGACCCCGAAGCGCTGACGCGCGCGGCCCGCCGGGGTCAGTCGCGCTCGATCAGATAGTTCATCCGCGCCGCCGCGATCGGTTTGGCGCGGTCGTCCTGCCACGCGAACGCCTCGACGTTGGCGACGCGGTTGCCCAGCCGGGTGATCGTCCCCGCCGCGCGCGTCTCGCGGTCGCGCCCACCGCGCATGAAGTCGATCGTGACGTTGATCGGCTTGATCCGTCCGCCTCCTTCCTCCGCGAGCGCGTGGTGGAGCGCCGCGATCGCCGCGACTTCCAGCAGGCCGGAGATCGCGCCGCCTTGCAGAAAGCCGGGACGACCGACCACGCCGTCGTGGAACGGCATCATCATGACGGGCGTGCCGTCCTCGGCATGTTCCAGTTCGGCGCCGAGCACCGCGGCATAGGGCGGCAGCTTCATGCCTGCTGCTCCTTCGCCGGCGCGGAGGCGCGCGTCGGGCGCGGATATTGCCCGCTCGGGATCATGAAGGTGGCGGCGACGTGCGCGACCGGGTCGTCCAGGTCGCCGTCGTGCGCGATGCCGCGCGTGAACGCGATCGAGCGCGCCACGCGCAGGCATTCGGCGCGGCCGATCACCGTGCGCTCCGGGCGGGCAGGGCGCAGATAATCGATCCTGAGATCGAGCGTCGCCTGCGGCACGAACACTTTGATCTCGTTCCAAATCGCGAAGCTCGTCGCCATGTCCATCATCGCGATGATCGGCCCCGACGCGATCACCCCGCTCTCCTCGTCACCGATCAACTCCGGCGAGTAGGGCAGCGCAAGTTCGATCCAATCATCGCCGCGCGCGTGAAAGCGGATGCCGAGCCGCCCGCCGTGCCCGCCGAACTTGGCAAGGTCGAGCTGGTCGAGCGTCATCGAGAACGGGTCCCATTTCATGCGCCGTCACCTACACGGCTGCCGCGCCCGCGCAACATCGCGCCGCCGCGGTTGCGACGCGCACGCCCACGCGCTAGCCGTTAAGCCGTCAGACTTAAGCGGGGGACCCACGCCGATGACCGATATTCAGCCAAGCGAAGTCGCGGATCGCGTCTCGATCACGCTTGCAGACGGCATCGCCGACGTCCGCCTGACGCGCGCGGACAAGATGAACGCGCTCGACCCCGCGATGTTCGCCGCGCTGATCGACGCGATCGAGCGGTTGAAGACGATGCGCGGGGTGCGCGCCGTGGTTCTGTCGGGAGAGGGCCGCGCCTTCTGCGCCGGACTCGACATGGCGTCGATGACAGGCGGCGGGTCGGGGCTGAAGCTCGACGAGCGGACCCACGGCATCGCCAACACCGCGCAATATGTCTGCACCGGCTGGCGCGACCTGGGCGCGCCGGTGATCGCCGCGGTCCACGGCGTCGCGATGGGCGGCGGGTTCCAGCTTCTGTCGGGCGCCGACATCCGCGTCGCACACCCGGCCACCCGCATGGCGATCCGCGAGACCTATTGGGGGCTCGTCCCCGACATGGGCGGGTTCGTGCTGTGGCGCGGCACCGCGCGCGAGGACGTGCTGCGCGAGTTCGTCTATACCAGCCGCGAGTTCACCGCCGCGGAGGCGCAAGGCTGGGGCCTGGTCACGCATCTCGACGACGATCCGCACGCCCGCGCCATGAGCATCGCGCGCGAGATCGCCACGCGCAGCCCGAAGGCAGTGCAGGCGTCCAAGCGCATCTTCAACGCGGTGCCAGACATGGACGCCGCCGCGATCCTGCTGGCGGAGAGCGAGGAACAGATGGCGCTGATCCGAAAGCCCGAACAGATCGAGGCCGTGCGCGCCAACATGGAAAAGCGCGCACCCATCTTCGACGACTGACGCGCGCCGCCGCCGCGCCCGCGCGTCAGGCGAGTTTCAGCCCTTCCTTGTTCATCGCGCGCGTGATGTGCTTGTTCTGCTTGTCGCTCAGCTTCGCGCGCATCTTGGGGAAAAGGTCGTCCTCCTCCTCGCGCATGTGCTGCTCGATCATGGCACGGAATTCCCTGACCTTGGGCAGCCAGGCGGGATCGCTCTTCGGCATCTCGGTCAGGTCGAAGAAATACTGCTTCACGTAGCCGTGCTCGTGGTTGAGGTGGTCCGCCGCCTCGGTCAGTCCCTGGTCGCGCATCATCGCGTAGACGACATTCTCTTCCTGGAACGCGTGCTTGCCGATTGCATGCTTCAATTGCATCAGCAGCACCGCGCGCCGGCCGGGATCGGCCTCGTCGCTCGCCTCGATCAGGTCGAACAGCTTGAGCGCCGCGGCGTGCTCCGCCGCCAGCGCCTCGTCCCAATTGCCCGCCATGACGGTCGGCGCCTGCACCGCGGCCTTGCGCGCCAGATTGACCGCCAGCCCGGCCACCACTCCCACCGCCGCGCCGATCGCGATGGTGCGGCCGGTGCTGTTCGTCTCGCTCGTCATGGTGTATCTCCCGTACGGAATTGCCAGTCGAACGAAGCGTCTAGGTGCGCGTTCCGGCGGCCGGTCGGCAGAAGTATTGATGAAGATCAGCCTGCCGGCTCGTGCGAGGCAAGCATCAACTGGCTCTGTAGCGCGGCGCGGAAGTCGTCGGGGATCGCGCCTTCTTTCGGGTCGGTCATGACGAGCACCGTGTCGCACGTCGCGATCGCGCGGCCGTTCTGGTGCATGACCGCGTGGATTTCCCACGACCGCGTGCCGATCCGGCCGATGCCGGTCGCGATCTCGACGTCGGCGGGGAAGCTGCCTTCCGCCAGGTAATTGACCGCATTCATCGCCACCACCGCGCGAAAGCCGTCGTCGCGGTTGAAGCGGCCGAGCACCCAGTTGAACCGCACCCGCGCGGTCTCGAACAACGCGGCGAAGGCGACGTTGTTGATGTGCCCCATCGCGTCGAGGTCCTGGTAGCGCGTCGGCACCGTCTCGCGAACGGGATAGCTGGCGAGGTCGAGACGGTAGGGTGCGGGGCGGGGCATGGCGGCTTTCTGATTGGGGAAGGGTAGTCACCCCGGCCTTGATCCGGGGTCGCGCGGCTTTGGCGGGGGCGCAGAGTGTCTGGAGCCGCCAGGGCGATTCCTGACCGGCTTACCGCACCGTCATCCCGGACTTGATCCGGGATCCCGCTGCCTTCTCCTGACCGTCCGAGAAGCGGGACCCCGGATCAGGTTCGGGGTGACGAGCGGTGCGAACCGGCTGGTCGGAAAGCGCTCCACTTGACCGGTTCAGCCAAATCGCTCCGGGCAAGCCGGCGCGGGAGCAAGTCTCGCGCCGTCGGACGGGGTCGGCAGGGCCGACCCGCCGGCCGGCCTTGCGCGAGGGCGGCGCGGGATGCGCCGGTCCCGCGCTTCAGCGCGGCGCCATGCGGATCGCGCCGTCCAGCCGCACGTCCTCGCCGTTGAAATAACCGTTCTCGATCATGGTGAGCGCGAGGCTGGCATATTCGGGCGGGTTGCCCAGCCGCTTGGGGAAGGGGACCTGCGCGCCCAAAGCATCCTTCACGTTCTGCGGCGCGGCGGCGAGCAGCGGGGTGTTGAAGATGCCGGGCAGGATCGTGTTGACGCGGATCGCCTCGCCCATCAGGTCGCGCGCGATCGGCAGCGTCATGCCGACGACCCCGCCCTTTGACGCCGAATAGGCCGCCTGGCCGATCTGCCCGTCCTCGGCCGCAACGCTCGCGGTGTTGATGATGACGCCGCGATCGCCGTCGTCCAGCGGGTCGAGGCTCATCATCCCCGCCGCCGACTTCGCGATGCAGCGGAACGTCCCGACCAGGTTGATCTGGATGATCATGTTGAACGCGTCGAGCGGGAAGTGCTTGATCGAGCCGTCTTCCTTTGACCGGCTCGCGGTCTTGATCGCGTTGCCCGTGCCCGCGCAATTGACCAGGATGCGCTCCTGACCGATTGCGGCGCGTGCCTTCTCAAACCCGGCGTCGACCGATGCCTCGACGGTGACGTTCACCTTGCAGAACACGCCGCCCAGTTCGGCCGCGACCGCTTCACCCTTGGCCTCGTTCAGGTCGAACAGCGCGACCTTGACGCCCTTTGCCGCCAGTGCGCGCGCAGTCGCCTCGCCCAGGCCCGACGCGCCGCCGGTGATGACCGCGGAGATGGTGTTGTCGAGTTTCATGATATCCCCTTTCTCGTGTTTTCAGGCCGCGTCGACGCGTTCAATGATCGTCACGTTGGCGACCCCGCCACCCTCGCACATCGTCTGCAACGCGTATTTTCCGCCGCGGCGTTTCAGTTCGTGCACCAGCGTCGCCATCAGCTTGGTGCCGCTCGCGCCCAGCGGGTGGCCGAGCGCGATCGCGCCGCCGTTGACGTTCAATTTCTCCGGGTCGGCACCGGTGTGCTTCAACCACGCCATCGGCACCGGCGCGAACGCCTCGTTGACCTCGTACAGGTCAATGTCGTCGATCGAGAGCCCGGCGCGCGATAGCGCCTTGTCGGTCGCGAACAGCGGCTCCTCCAGCATGACGACCGGATCGCCCGCGGTAACGGTCAGGTTGACGATGCGCGCGAGCGGGGTGAGCCCGTATTTCTCCACCGCCTCGCCGCTCGCGATCAATACCGCCGACGCGCCGTCGCAGATCTGGCTGGAGGAGGCCGCGGTCAGCACGCCCTTGTCAGACAGCAGCTTGACGCCTGCCATGCTCTCCGCGCTCGCGTCGTAGCGGATGCCCTCGTCCTTGTCGTGATGGGCGTTCCCTTCCGGCGTCTCGATCTCGATGGGCACGATTTCGTCGGCGAAGCGGTTCGCCTGCGTCGCGGCGATCGCTTTCTTGTGCGAGCCGAGCGAGTAAGCGTCGGTGTCCTCGCGCGAGAAGCCGTATTTGCGCGCGATCATCTCCGCGCCCGCGAACTGGCTGAACTGGATGCCGGGGTATTTCTCCTCCAGCCCCGGCGACTTGTTCTTGCCGAGCCCGGCGTCGTAGAACAATTTGTACGTCGACCCCATCGGCACGCGCGTCATGCTCTCCACGCCCGCCGCGATCACCACGTCCTGCGTGCCCGACATCACCGCCTGCGCGGCGAACTGGATCGCCTGCTGCGACGAGCCGCACTGCCGGTCGATCGTCACCGCCGGGGTCGATTGCGGCAGCCGCTTGGAGGCGAGCACCGCGTTGCGCCCGACCTGTCCCGCCTGCTCGCCGCCCTGGCTGACGCAGCCCATCACCACGTCGTCCACGGCCTCGGGCGGGATGCCGCTGCGTTCGACGAGCGCGTCGAGCACGTGCGCCGCCAGATCGACCGGGTGGACGCCCGCCAGCTTGCCGCCACGCCGCCCCCCGGCGGTGCGCACCGCATCGACGATAAAAGCCTCGGCCATCTTCCGCCTCTCCATAACAGATGTTATCCCGCGTTCTAGTTACGCAAATTGACGCGGACGGCAAGAGCGGAGACGGTGCGAATGGATGTGACACACGCGATCGCGGCCAGGCGTTCCGTACGCGGCTACCTCGACCGCGCCGTCGACCCGGCTCTGCTCAAGGACATCGCGATCAAGTCGGCGCGCGCGGCGACCGGCGGCAACATCCAGCCGTGGCACGTCGACATCGTTTACGGCGAGACGATGCAGCGCCTCAAAGAGATCATGGCGGGCAAGACCGCGCGCCGCGAAACCGAAACGCCGGGGTATGACATCTACCCGAAGGAGATGGACGATCGCTATCGCCAGCGCACCTTCGCGATCGGTGAGGAGATGTACGGCCGGCTCGGCATCCCGCGCGAGGACAAGCGCGCGCGCGCGATCTGGTTCGCGCGCAACTTCCAGTTCTTCGGCGCGCCCGCGGCCTATTTCGTGACGGTCGACCGCCGCATGGGGCCGCCGCAATGGGCTGATCTCGGCATGTATCTGCAGAACTTGATGCTGCTCGCGGTCGAGCATGGGCTCGCGACCTGTCCGCAGGAATGCTGGGCGGTGTTCCCGCAGACGATCGAGGCGTTTCTGGAAACGCCGGCGGAGCGGATGCTCTTCTGCGGCGTCGCGATCGGGTATGAGGACAGCGATGATCCCGCCAACCTGACGCGATCGGCGCGCGCACCGGAAGATGAGTGGCTGACAATCAAAGGGTGAGCCTCGATCGGGTCGATTGATCGAGATCAATGTCGGTCGCGGTTGGAACGCGTCACCGTTGCTGCCATGAGGGCGGCAATGGCTTCCCATCTGCGCGTCGGCGTCCTCACCTTCCACCGCTGCATCAACTACGGGTCCTACTGGCAGGCGCGCTGTCTGGTGGAGGGCTTGCGCGCGCGCGGGCACGATGCGGTGCTGCTCGACCACCACGATGACGCGGTTGCCCGCGCCGAGTGGCGCTGCGCGTTCCAGCCGAGCCTGCCCGAGCGCTCGCGGATCGAGGATCTGCCGCGCTATAAGGAGAAGGGGCGCAAATTCCTCGCCGCGTTCGACGCGCTGCCGCAGAGCGCGCGTTTCCGGCTCGACCGGCCCGAGACGCTGGAGGGCTATGACGCGATCGTCGTCGGCAGCGACGAGGTGTGGAATTTCCGCCATCCCTGGTACGGCGGCAAATCGATCTTCTTCGGCGAGGGGCTGCGTGCGCCGCGGCTTGTTTCCTACGCCGCGAGCTTCGGCAACCACGACGCCGCCGACGGGATCGGCCCTGAGTGGGCGGCGCGGCTCGCGCGTTTCACCGCGGTGTCGGTGCGCGACGAGAATGCGCGCCGGCTGGTGGTCGAGGCGCTCGGCGAGGAGCCGGCGATGGTGCTCGACCCATGCCTGCAATTCTCCGAGGTCGCGCGCGCTGCGCCCGCCGAGACCGGCCGGCCCTACGCGCTCGTCTACGGTCACGTGTTCCCGACGTGGTTGCAGCAGCAGGTGACCGCGTGGAGCAAGCGCAGCGGGGTCGAGCTGGTCAGTCTCGGCTACCGCAACGACTGGGTCGACCGCCACCTGATCGAGGTGGGGCCGCACGAATTCGCGCAGCTGATGGCGGGGACGAGCGCGGTGGTGACCAATTTCTTCCACGGCTGCGTCTTCGCGCTCGTCAACAACAAGCCGTTCGTCACCTCGCCGAGCGAGTATCGCTTCAACAAGGTTCGCGACCTGACCAACGCGCTCGACGCGCGCGCGCACGTGGTCACCGCCGACAGCGACGCGGCCGCGTTCGACCGCCTGCTCGGCACGCCGCCCGCGTCGCAGGTTGCCGCCGCGATCGATGGCTGGCGCGCGCAGTCGAACGCCTTCCTGGACCGCGCGCTTGGCTGAGGCACCCGCGCCCGCCGCACCCACGCTCGCTCCGCGCGACATCGTCCGCTCCGGTCTGTGCATCGGGTGTGGCGGGTGCGCGGCGGACGAGCCGCGCGCAGGCATGGCGTGGGACGCGTTCGGGCAGTTGAAGCCGCACGGGCCGGCCGACTGGTACGCGGCGCCGAGCGCGACCTTCGCCGCGCGCTGCCCGTTCTCGCCGAACGCCGCCAACGAGGACGTGATCGCGGCCGAGCGGCTGCCCGGCGCGCCTCACGCCGATGCGCGGATCGGGCGCTACGAACATGCCTGGGTCGGGCACGTCGCGGAAGGCTCGTTCCGCGCTGACGGCAGCTCGGGTGGATTGGTCAGCTGGGTCGCCAACGAATTGCTGCGCACCGGCCGCGTCGATGCCGTGGCGCACGTCGTGGCGACCGATTCGGGCGAGGGGCGGCTATTCCGCTATCGCCTGTCGCGCACCCGCGCCGAGATCGCGCAAGGGGCCAAGTCGCGTTATTACCCGATCGACCTGGCCGAGATCATCGCCGAGATCCGCGCGACCCCCGGCCGCTACGCGATCGTCGGCGTGCCGTGCTTCATCAAGGCGGTGCAACTGCTTCGCCGCACCGATCCCGTCATCGCCGAGCGGGTGACGCACACGCTGGGATTGTTCTGCGGTCACATGAAGAGCGCGCGGCTGGTCGAGAGCTTCGCCTGGCAGCTGGACACCCCGATCGAGGACGTGCGCGCGGTCGATTACCGCATCAAGGACGCAGGAAGGCCCGCGAACTGGTATCGCGCGCATCTGACGCTCGCCGATGGCCAGGCACGCGCGCAGGATTGGTGGCATCTGGCCGATGGTGACTGGGGCGCGGGCTATTTCCAGAATTCGGCTTGCAACATGTGCGACGACGTGGTGGCGGAAACCGCCGACATCGCGTTCGGCGATGCCTGGGTTGAGCCGTACTCGTCCGACGGGCGCGGCAGCAACGTCGCGGTGGTACGCTCGGCGGACCTCGGTCGCATGGTGGCCGATGCGGTGGCCGACGGACGGCTCGCACTGACACAAGTCGACGCCGATTACATCGTCGCGACCCAGGCGGCGGGCTTCCGTCACCGGCGAGAGGGGCTGGCGTACCGGCTGACATGGTGGCGGCGCGGGATCACGCCGGTCAAGCGCGTCGCGCCGGGGGCGGCCACGCTGACGCCGCGGCGACGAATGGTCTATCGCACCCGCGCCGTGATCGCGTGGTGGAGCCATCGCCTGTTCTGGCTTGGACGGCGGACCGGCTGGCATGGCGTGTACCTGCGCCCCGCAAAGGCCGCGCTGACCTTCTATCAGGCGCTCGCCTGGTCACAAGGGAAGCTCGGCGCGTGGTTCGACCGCGTGGAGAAACGCGGCTAGGCCGGTGCCTGTCTGGTGGGTCAAACGTGTCTAGTGGATTCAGCCGCCCAGCGCGGCGGAGATGCGCGCGAACGGCACGCTTAGCGCCACGTAGAGCTGCGACGCGAGCAGATACGCACCGCCGCCGGTCGCGGCGGTCAGTGCGGCGAATTGCAGCGCTGACGACATGCGCCGGCTCCGCTCCGCCTTCATCGCGGGCGACAGCGCCACCCGGTCACGCGTCGGCCCGCGTCGCTCGCTCGCTGCGGCAGTTGGCCGCTCCGCAAGCCGCGGTTCGTTGACGAGCATCGTGGCACTGACCGGATCCTGCGTGCGGATGCCGATGCGATCACCGCGCACCCAGATCACCCGACCGATGATGATCAACGTCCCGCGACGCACGTCGACGTAGCGGCCGACACTCATCGCAGTCTTGCTGGAGATGACGATGGTCTTTGGCGCGACTTCGTGCACGCACGCGTCGCTCCATGTCGCGCCGACATTGATGCGGCACGGGACGAGCACGGCAGTGGTTGCAGTTGAGGTCATGCCGGGCTCCCCTGCAACGCCTAAGTCATTGCAGGCACATCCGCATCAGGTCTTTCTTACACTTGAGAAGCGGGAGCCTTGATTGAGCCGGCGAGTGTTCGCCGAGTACCATTGATCGTTGCCGCGAACATCAGGTTTGCAAACTCTGATGTGCTGTCTCGGATCGTTCGACGATAGCCGGTCCACCGTGGCGGACACGGTGAAAAGAGCTTGGTAGTCCGCGATGATGGTGCCCCCGGCGAGATTCGAACTCACGGCCTGCGGTTTAGGAATTCGCGGAACGCGAGCGTCGTGACGCTACCAGCAGCCCCGGATTTCCGCGCATTTTTCATGCCTGCGGCGTTCCTGACCGCAGGCCGTGTGCCAGCTCTTGTGCCACCGCCGTCTTCGCAGCCGTCACCTGCTCGGGCAGCAAGCAGTCGAGATACCGCTCGGTGACGAGGATTGTGCTGTGTCCCAGTTCGCGCTGAAGGTCGTAGAGCGAACCGCGACGATTGCGCAGATACTCGACTGCGAAAAGGTGTCGGAAGTCGTGGTGGCTGAAAGGGTGAAATGTGGATCGGCGTGGAAAAGGGACCCCGGTAGCGGAGTGATCGGCGTCGAAAAGGGACCCCTCATCCCGTTGGTCTAGGCTGTTCGCTTGGCGGTGTGTCAGGCGGCGAGATCGGGATGCTGGTATTG